>NZ_QULN01000023.1:0-958 GCF_003481705.1 Butyricicoccus sp. OM04-18BH | reverse complement strand
TTTTGCCAGCACCGACACAGTGTGCAAGCAGCGCATTGCCGCCGTAAAGGATACGAGCAACTGCATCTTTCTGGTGAGAATATAGCTGAATACTTGGATTGATACCGGGCAAAGTGAGGTGACTGCCGTCAAATTCGCGCGGACGGGTGGTATTAAAATGTTCGTTGTAATAACCCACAAGTCGTTCGCGGCGCGCAGGATCATCAAATACCCAGTCCTTGAACGCCTGACGAAGTGCGTCCTGTGCGTTTCTTGCCTTAATGGTTTCCTTGGTATTCGGAATACGCTTTTCCTTGCCGTCTATGATTTTTACATCACTGACCTGCACATCGCGCAGATTGAGTGACAGTTCCAGAAGTTCGTAAGCATTCACGCGGGAAGTGCCGTATTTCGTATATGCCAGCGAATGAGGGTCTTTATCTACACTCTTATTGGATACATACCAGAGCTTTGCAGCATCAGAATACGAGGTTTTAATCTTGTTCAGTGCATAGAACGGCGGATGAAGCACATCGCGGATGAAATGGTCGATGTCTTCCGGCGGTATCCATATTGTGCCGAGCTTTACATTGATGTCTGCGGCGGTCAACGGCTCCGGCTGCACGCGCTCCAGCATCTGCACATTAACAGCAAAATCCGGGTCACTCTGCGCGGCTGCGCGTGCAATATCAAGTTTGGCACGTACATTGCCCGAAAGATACTCGTCCGCAGGCTGCCATTCCTGTGTTTGCGGGTCGAGAAAGATCTGCTGTCGCAGCGAAGAAGTAATCTGTTCCTGCGGCATACCGCCAAGCAGTGCGGACATATATGCAAAGTCGATTTTGCCGCGTTCTGCCAGCGACAGACCGAGCGCATCCTCTGGCGTTTCTGCGTGTGTTGCAACAATATGCGGACTGATCGTGCGCTTGCTGAAAATGGCGGTCTTGCCGATTACATTCTGCTCATCGTCCAGTTTTTC
>NZ_QULN01000022.1 GCF_003481705.1 Butyricicoccus sp. OM04-18BH | reverse complement strand
TTTCTTCTGGTAAAAAGTCAATACCTTGCAGAGACAGGCCGGGCCGTATCTCGCGGGGCACTGTTCTTTCAGATCCGGCAGGCGTTTCTGCCCGGGGAGGTTACGGCGGAAGAAGCAAACCGTATCGGTTATGAAACGGCGATGCGCTGGACAAAGGGAAAACATCAATTCTTTGTCTGTACGCATACCGATAAGGCCCATATCCACAATCACATTTATTTTAATGCAACGGCCTTTGACCGCTCCCGGAAATTTCATAATTTTATTGGTTCGTCCTTTGCCCTGCGGCGGCTCTCTGACCGCGTGTGCATTGAACATGAATTGTCTGTCATTCAAAATCCGCGCCAGCACAGCAAGGGCCGCTTTCTTCACTATGGCCAGTGGATCGGAGAAAAGCCACCCTCTGCCAAGCAGCGGGTGCGGCTGGCTGTTCTCGCCGCTTTGGAGAAAAAGCCCACGGACTTTGCCGACTTTCTTCGTCTCATGGAGGAGTCCGGCTTTGCGGTGAAACATGGGCGGGGCGGTGTCATCTCATTCCTTGCACCCGGGCAGGAAAAACCGACCCGGCTCCGGGCTTCTACACTTGGAGTTGGATTTGACCCGGAGGACATCAAGGCGGTAATTGCCGAGGAACGTCCACTCCCCGAACTGCCCGAGGAGCCCACGGTTCCGCCACGGCGAGTTAATCTCATCATCGACATTCAAGAGCGTATGATCCAAGGCAAGGGCCCGGCCTATGAACGATGGGCCAAGGTCTACAACCTAAAACAAATGGCCGCCGCGCTCCAGTATTTGCAGGAGCATCATCTGACAGACTATGCGGCACTGACGGCCAGCACCGAGGCTGCGGTGGATCACTTTCACAAGCTGTCTGACGAGCTCCGCACAACGGAGGAGGCTCTTTCCAAAACCTCGGAGCTGATGGCTGCCACGGTGGACTATGCCAAGACCCGCCCGGTGTTCGATGGGTACAAGGCTGCGCGGTACAGCAAAAAGTATCTGGCCCAGCATGAAGCAGAGCTTGCCACTTACCGGGCGGCAAAAGATACCATGAACACCATACTGAACGGCGCAAAGCTCCCTAAGATTGAAGCACTAAAAAAATCCCGCCGTGAGCTGGCAGGACAGAAAAAAGAGCTTTATGCAGAATACCGGGAGGCCCAGCGGCAAATGCGGGAGGCCGTGGCAATAAAAGCGAACATTGATCATCTGCTCGGCATAACAGACGAGCGTGAGAATAAGGCCCAGGAACGATAGTGACGGGCCGCAGACTACGGTGCAGCGCACCGAGACTTCGGGACAATTTGTCCCGAAGTACAGCGGGTTTGGGGAGCTCCCCAACAAGCATTTTTGCGGGCCCTGCGCCCTGCAAAAATTTCGGAGTGTGGCCACACCCGAATTGCTTGCCATTTAGCGGCACCCCCGAAAAGCCCCCTAAAAACGAGAAAAACGAAGGCCCTTTTTACTTGACCTCCGTTTCTCTGGCTTTTTGTAGTCCCTCTGCTGTGGCCTCCATGACCGTCAATTCCTTTTCGTCCATTGTATTGAGCAGCCTGTCAATATGCTGGCGGCAGTCGCTTTCGCCGTTCTGCCTGTCAGGATAAAAGAACTGGTCTACGGAAATATCCAACAGGGTGACGATTTGGTAAAAGGTGTTCAGGCTTGGATGCTGGCCCCGGTTCTCAAAATACATGATGGAACGAGGGGTACGGTCTACGAGCTGTGCAAGGTATTCCTGTGTCCAGCCTTTCGCCTCTCTCTTGCGCTTGATCTCCCGGCCTAATGCGTGGAAGTCAAGCCGTCTGGTGTCTTGGTACATTCTCATATCACCCCTATATTATTTTACATTTCGGGTTTGACTATGAGAACGAAACACAATTTTATGTTTTAGTAGTATTTTATTGCCTGTCGGCAAGGTTGCCGATGTTACACGGACAAGGTATAATAACAGAAAGAAAATTTGAAAACTACACTTTAATCACAAAAATCTATGATACGCTATCTTTGGAGGTGTTATTATGCAAAGGATTTTAGTCGTTGAGGACGATTTTGATATTCAAGAACTTTTACAGAATTTTTTACAAGAAGCAGGATATGAAGTAGCTGTTGCAAATGATGGTGTCGAGGCACTATCTTTATTTGCGGGAGAACGATATGACTTGATTGTGTTGGACATTATGCTCCCCAAAATTGACGGTTACGGTGTCTGTGAATTGATACGCAAACAATCTGATGTTCCTATCATCATGCTAACCGCATTAAGCGGAGAAGAAGATCAGATTAAAGGATTGGATTTGCAGGTGGATGACTACATTACAAAACCGTTTTCTATGCCTGTCCTGCTCCGCAAAATTGCGGCTGTACTTCGGCGCAGTAACCGGGGAACAGATGAAAAGTATCAAATCATTACTTATGGCAATTTGCGTTTGAACTGTGACGGCTACACCGCCACAGTGGACGGAGCTAATTTTGAACTGACACAAAAGGAATTTGAAATACTGCGGGAACTGCTGACCCATCAGGGCCGGATATTGACCCGGCAGAACTTGTTGGATAAGCTGTGGCGATATGATTTTTATGGGGACGAGCGTGTTGTTGATACCCATATCAAAAATCTACGAAAAAAATTGGGAATAGATTTCATTCAAACAATCAGAGGGGTGGGATATAAAGTTGATAAAGAGAATTAAAGGCAGTCTGTTTGCTAAAGTCTTTATTCTGACTGTGGCAGTTTTGCTCTGCGTGAGCTTTCTTGTCTATGGCGTTTTGGCTTGGTATATGCCTCAAACCTATTCTAACAATCTCAATGCGGCATTAGATGAACAGACCAGCGACTTTATTTATGAATTAGAACATATCCGTATGCAGGATAGCGGCGGACTTTTTGATCAGTTTCTTCAAAACACAACAATTAGCATGGTGGAGCTTTATACTGCTGATGGTGTTCTGGTGGAAACACCGTCTAACCAAAATAGCTTTAACGATGGGATCACGGGGGAGGCTCTTGGCGGAGCATCTTATGAAAGTGCGCCGATTATATCCAACAGCTATTACTTCTCATTTGCAGATGATAATAGCCAATATATTTTAACAGTTTACGGAGAAGCCTCTCAAATCGCAGAACTGCGGCAATCATTTGTAAGCGTATTACCGATTTTGTTTTGCGTTATTCTCCTTGTATCGTTGGCAACTGCTTGGGTGTATTCTCGTATCATTACAAACCCGGTATTAAAAATCAGTCGGATTTCTAAAGAAATGTCTGATATGAAGCTGGAATGGCAACTTGAGGAACGCCGTTCTGACGAGCTGGGTGTACTGGAGAATAGCTTGAATACGCTGTCCCGGAAACTGTCTGCTACCTTGGAGGAGTTGCAAAGTGCAAATCTCCAGCTCCAAAAGGATATTGAACATCAAAAGGTGCTGGAACGGGCACAACAGGATTTCTTTTCTTCTGCTTCCCATGAACTGAAAACCCCTATCACCATTATCAAGGGTCAATTAGAGGGGATGCTATTGGGTATAGGGGCATATAAAGACCACGAAAAGTATCTTACCCGATCCTTGGAAGTTGCGGCTACGCTTGAAACGATGGTGCAGGAAATATTAACGATTTCAAGGCTGGAAACCAATGTTGATTTCAAAATGGAGCATTTTGATTGCGCTCCCATGATACATGGCTATTTGAGGGAGATTGATGATTTAGTGGCAACAAAAGAACTGCAAATACATCTTGCTATACAGTCTCCCGCTTTTATAAACGGGAACAAATTGCTGATTGAAAAGGTGTTCTCCAATTTGATTTCAAATGCTGTAAAGTATTCGCCGCATGGAGCAAGCGTTGATATTATTTTGCAAAATACCAACGGACGCTTTTTGTTCTCCGTAGAGAACACAGGTACACATATACCAGAAGATGATATTCCCAAATTGTTTGACGCTTTTTATCGTATGGAGCAATCCCGCAGTAGAAGAACAGGCGGTAGCGGCTTAGGGCTTTATATGGTTCAAAGAATTTTACAACAACATAACAGCTATTGTGAGGCTTGCAACACAGAAAACGGTGTTAAATTCTTCTTCACGATTTAGCGGACAATCAACGGCAGGTGAACAACCTGCCGCTTTTTTTAACTACACATAAATCACAAACTAATCCCAAAGGTATCCCAAAATGCTTTGCTATACTTGGGGTACATTCAAAGAAAGGATTGGTAAACACTATGAGAAGAATGGCATTATGCGCTGCGTCTATGCTCTTATTAGGCTGTTTGGCTGGATGCAGCACGACACCACAGAACAGCCAGGAACAAGGTAATCCCGTTATCAAGGAAGAAATCAGTCAACCTCTTGGCGGTTCTGAGGCGCTGGGAAACAGCGAGGACAGCTCGGCACTCTCCGCCGCAGACAAAGAAAAAATGTTTGCACCTTATGAACAATACGGGATGACCTATGACGCGGTCAAAGATGAACTTACCTATAACGGGAATTTGGTTCGCTGGTTTGAGGACTATTATCCCATCAGTAACAACGAAACCGCCGGTATTGATTTTCTAAATGAGAACGGCACAGTAGATGTGTATGCTGTACGGGATTTAGAGAGCTTTTCAAAAGCGGCTGACGGCTCCGTTGATCCGGCAGGTAAACTGATTGGCTTAAAAGAGTTTACCCAGCAGGAATTTGACGCACGGGATATTGAGGCGTTGAAAAACAGCACATCCGTTGCTATGGCAGGAACGCCGCTTGAAGATAGCGAAACTGCAAAGCTCGTTGCAGAGTATGAGGCATTTGGAGTAACCTATGATGCCGAAAAAGATCAGTGGTATTTCAATGGTGAGGAAGTCCGCTATTTCCGGGATGTTCTCACTTCTAATGGTGAAAGCCTCACCAGCGGAAAATTCCGAGGCGAAATGAGAACGCTTGGAAGTGGTGTTGGCACAATAGACATTTATACCGTTCGTGATTACGGCCACTTGAACAGCGAACATCACGGAATATTAACTGGCATCGAGAAATACAGTCAAGAGGAATTTGACGAGCATACACAGGCCGGAATGTCTGGAAATCAGCCCATAGGTAATGCAAGCCATAACTAAACAAACCATCTATCTGCCGCACGACGGCAAAAGAAAAAAAGCCGTCGTACAGCAGCCTATCAATACGTCTATTTGAAACGGCGGCTCAGTTTTCAGAGCCGCCGTTTCTCTTTGGATATTCAGTAACCCCACGGCGGCCCATAGGAGGGTGTCGCCGTGTCCATCTTACTTTCTCACAATTCCCATGACCTTCACCAGCTAAAAAAAGCGTAGCTCCCCCTCCGGGACAGTCTGGCTATGAAGGTACAATATATCAGTACAATTATGATAATGTAATTTCATGCGTCTGCATAGTGTCTTGCTGTGCGGGCGCTTTTTTGTACTTCGAGACAAATTGTCCCGAGGTGCGGGGCGGCTCCCCAGGATGCCGCTCTCCGCCAAGCCCCGTTTCGGTCACTCATCCACCCAACACCGAAACGGAGGTTTATTTATGACTACAATCAATCTGAAGGGTTTTTATTATTGGTACACACAGGATCAGTTTATCGAGGTTTCTGACGAGGTAGCCGAAGTGTTTGTGTCCGATGCCCGACACGAAATGGCCTACCAGCGGCGGCTCTCCCGGCATAAGGCGCAATATTCTCTGGACTGCGATGACGGGATCGAATATTCCGCCTGCCTGCATGAGCCAACGCCCCAGGAGCTACTGGAGCGTATGGAGCTGTTCATCCGTCTATGGAATGCACTCAACTCTTTGCCGGAGATCCAGGGCCGCAGGATTGATGCCCACATCATTCTCGGAAAGAGCATCAAGGAAATTGCCGAGGTCGAGGGCGTACATGAGGAGTCTGTCCGCCAGTCGATCAAGCGTGGCCTTGAGCGCATGAAAAAAACTTTTTGATTTTTTCATTTTCCCCACTTGGAAATGATGAAAAAATGTCTCGGTTTATGAAAGGGGATATTCTTCTTTCCGCAGATAAACAGCGGCGGCCCCGGGCATAGTCCGGGGAGCCGGGCGGCGGGTGCGCTGTGACTTTTTCTTTGGAAGAACGAGCGAACAACACCAACACCGCAACTGGGCCGGCCACCCCACGGCCACGATCCGGCATAGGACAGGCTGGCCGCCTGTCACTCCGGGCCGCCCTCTTATCTGCGAGGGAACGCCGCTCTGAGCATGGTTGTCTTTGGACAGGGCAAGAAAATGGGAGCGGCGTTCCCTATATTTATACTTACATGGAGTGAGGCAAGAGGGCAGCATCGTTCTCCCTTTTAACCTTTGTGTGGATAGGGTAGAACTCCGGTGATTTCACTAAATCACGCACTTAACCGGTACTGGATACCGAAAAGAGCCGAAGGCAACTTTGGCATCTTTTCATGCCCAAATTGTAGAACATTGTGGTATTATGGGATAGAAAAATATTTGAAAAAATATGTGAGATTTGAGTTCAAAAGTTGTGTATATAGGTGAAAGGGTAAGTTTGAAAGTGAGGTGAACACTGATGGATGACGCAAATATAGTCCAGTTATACTGGGATAGGAATGAGCAGGCAATCCCCGCAACAGCAGACAAGTATGAAAGCTACTGTACCTCGATTGCCAAGAACATACTGGGCAACCATGAGGACACAGAGGAATGCGTGAACGATACATACTTGAACGCATGGAACTCCATGCCACCGCATAGGCCGAGCATTCTATCTACATTCCTTGGGAAAATAGTCCGCAACTTATCGTTTAACCGATACAAGCATAACACTGCCGACAAACGAGGTGGTGGAGAGTTGCCTGTGGTTTTGGAGGAACTTTCAGACCTGGTATCTGGCAAGGATGAGGTTGAACAGGCATTTGACCAAAAGGAACTCACGAAAGCCATTGATACATTTCTGGATAGTCTTTCTCCAGAGAAAAGAAGTATTTTTATCAGCCGATACTGGTACACCGATAGCATTTCAGAAATTGCTGTCCGACACGGCATGAATGATGGGGCAGTATCAATGACCCTTAACCGCCTCCGCCTTAAACTACACAACTACCTTTTAGAAAGGGGCTTTGAACTATGACTAACGAAAAACTGTATGAAGTCCTCGGCGATATCAACGAGAAATATGTCAGCGAGGCAAGGGTATATCAAAAAGCAAAGAAGCCCATCTGGGCTAAATGGGGAGCTATTGCAGCTTGTTTGGTTTTAGTATGCGTTGTGGCAATTCCCTTTTTTTTCCACAACAATAGTGTTACTACTCCGGATATAGCAGACGCGGCACCGATGATTTATGTTAACGACACCCTGTATAAGCAGTCCACTTCGCAAACATCGTTCAACGAATTGAAAGACGATTTTGTTTATTTAGGCGTCATCGAAAGTGATGTCACCAACTTCCAAGGCACAAATGACGCAGGTAATTATTTGGACGGTATACCCAAGGAAAACTTCCAGGCAAATCACCCTATTGTTGGCTCAGAAGTTTATCAATATGGCGAAAACATCGTCGTTGGGATTGGCGGGAAATACTGGTTGTATGAAAACTATCATAGCACAGACCTCGACGGAAACCCAGACGGGTATGACCCGCTCCCCAATAACCAAACTTCTGCTGAAGAAGTATCAGAACAAGACCCTGCCGCAAACTGAATGAGCTATCTTCATATCGAAAGGACAGCCGAGAAATCGACTGTCCTTTTTCTATGCCCATTTTCCGTCAAATCGACGGATGGATTGGCGGATAGGCTTATATCCACACAAAAGGTAAAAGGGAGGCATCGTTTAGGTGCTGCCCTCTTGCGTTTCCCCACGATATGCGGGAGGCGTATCCTATTTTTGATAAGGAGGTTTTACCGTGAGATTAACGGCAAAGGAACTGGAACAAATGAAAAGCGTTGACATCGGCGCAGTGGCTCCCGAGTCCCTGCCGGATGTGAGCGGTATGACCTTTGACACCTCTCTCCCCCGGGAGGAGCGGATCGCTCTGTTTTTGCAGGCGGTAGAAAATCCATACTGCTTTTGCATCGGCGGGATCGGTGTAAAAATTGAATTTGCGGAAAGCGGGCCGTCCTTACAGGACACGCTGACGGACTTCCTGCTCCGGCAAAAAAGCGGGCTGTAACTTCGGTTATGGCCCGTTACTACTTCGAGACAAAGTGTCCCGAGGCGGAGGCATCCTTGTTGTCCCGCCCGGGCAGAGGTATAATATAGATGTAATGTGATAGGGAAGGAGGAACAATGGCACGAACAAAAAACAGAGGATTGCAACAGAGTTTCTCTCCCTCTTATACCGTCCGCCGCTGGCGGCTGGGCGAATACATCCGGCTTTCCAAGGAGGACTTGAAAAAGGGAAAGGACGACAGCAACAGCGTCATCAACCAGCGTGATCTGCTCAATGACTTTTATCAGAAGCATATCGGAGAATTTGAAAGTGTTTCCGAATATGTAGACGATGGACACACAGGAACGGACGCCAACCGGGAAAATTTCCAGCGGCTCCTTTCCGATGTAATGAGCGGGAAAATCAACTGCGTGGTAGTAAAAGACCTGTCCCGCTTCGCACGAAATTATAGCGATGCCGGAAGTTTGATCGAT
>NZ_QULN01000021.1:371-9859 GCF_003481705.1 Butyricicoccus sp. OM04-18BH | reverse complement strand
CTAAAAACAGAGTTGCCCGACAAGTGGGAGTATTATATTGACCGGCTTTCCTGCCATATCGCTTCCACCGGGAAACAGTACCACAGCCATGCAGCCACCATTTACAAGTGGGCGCAGGAGGACGCTGCCAAAGGCAAGGCTGCCCCGAAACAGGGCATACCCGATTATTCATGCAAGGAGGGCGAGAGCTTATGAAAAACGGAATTGAAGCTATGATTACGGACATTACAGCCACTACCGCCGAAGCGGAGGACTACACAGGCGAGGACGGGCTTTTATACTGCGGTAAGTGCCATACGCCCAAAGAAGCCTATTTTGCAGAGGGAAAGACTTGTTTCGGGCGTGACCGCCACCCGGCAGAGTGCGACTGCCAGCGGGCAGCCCGTGAAAAGCAGCAAGCCGCCGAAAGCCGACAGAAGCACCTTGAAAAAGTGGAGGACTTGAAACGCCGGGGCTTTACCGACCCTGCTATGCGGAACTGGACATTTGAGCATGACAACGGCAGAAACCCGCAGACCGAAACCGCCCGCTTTTATGTGGAGAGCTGGGAAACCATGCAGGCTGAAAATATCGGCTACCTGTTTTGGGGCGGCGTGGGGACGGGAAAAAGCTACCTTGCCGCCTGTATCGCCAACGCCCTTATGGAAAAAGAGGTTGCCGTCTGCATGACAAACTTTGCAACGATACTGGGTGACCTTGCCGCCAGCTTTGAGGGCAGGAACGAATATATTTCCCGCCTTTGCAGCTACCCTCTGCTGATACTTGATGATTTCGGTATGGAGCGAGGAACAGAATACGGGCTGGAACAGGTTTACAGCGTGATTGACAGCCGTTACCGAAGCGGCAAGCCGCTGATCGCCACGACCAACCTCACGCTGGAGGAATTGCAGCACCCGCAGGACACGCCCCACGCCCGTATCTATGACAGGCTGACTTCCATGTGCGCCCCCGTCCGCTTCACGGGCAGCAACTTCCGAAAGGAAACCGCACAGGAAAAGCTGGAACGCTTAAAGCAACTGATGAAGCAGCGAAAGGAGAGCCTATGACAGAAACGAAACAGACAAGCACCACCAAAACAGACCGCCGCCCGGACTGTGTGACGGAAATCCGCATGGGCAACTCCGTCCTTACCGTTTCCGGCTTCTTCAAGCAGGGCGCAACCGACACCGCAGCCGACAAGATGATGAAAGTGCTGGAAGCGGAAGCTGCTACACAAAAAACGGCGATTTGACCGACCATAAAGAAGCAGATTTGACGCTTTTGCCGCTATACAGACAGCCGCCCCATGTGGTACAATCAAGGTACGGAATAGTGGGGCTGGCTGTCGGAAACGGAGGATTTTATGTTAAGACAGACCAACCAACAACCAATTACCGCCCTTTACCCAAGACTATCCCATGAGGACGAGCTGCAAGGCGAAAGCAATTCCATTTCCAATCAGAAGCGTATCCTTGAAACCTATGCAAAGCAGAACGGCTTTTCCAATCTGCGCTGGTACACGGACGACGGTTATTCTGGTGCGAACTTTCAAAGACCCGGTTTTCAAGCCATGCTTGCGGACATTGAAGCCGGAAAAGTCGGGACAGTTATCGTAAAGGATATGTCGAGGTTAGGGCGAAACTACCTGCAAGTGGGAATGTACACGGAAATGATTTTCCCACAGAAAGGTGTCCGCTTCATCGCTATCAATGACGGAGTGGACAGCGCACAGGGCGACAATGACTTTGCCCCGCTGCGGAATATCTTTAACGAATGGCTGGTGAGAGATACGAGCAAGAAAATCAAAGCAGTAAAACGCTCAAAAGGCATGAATGGCAAGCCCATCACAAGCAAGCCTGTGTATGGCTACCTCATGGACGAGGATGAAAATTTCATTATTGACGAGGAAGCTGCACCCGTAGTCAAGCAGATATACAACCTCTGTCTTGCCGGGAATGGTCCGACCAAGATAGCCCGTATGCTCACAGAGCAGCAAATCCCCACGCCGGGAACGCTTGAATACCGCAGGACGGGCAGCACCCGCCGCTACCACCCCGGCTATGAGTGCAAGTGGGCGACCAATACCGTAGTGCATATCCTTGAAAACCGGGAATACACATGCTGTCTGGTAAATTTCAAGACAGAAAAACTTTCTTACAAAGTCAAGCACAGTGTAGAAAATCCCCCGGAAAAGCAAGTGATTTTCGAGAACCACCACGAGCCTATCATAGACACCCAAACATGGGAACGGGTGCAGGAGCTTCGCAAACAGCGCAAACGCCCAAACCGCTATGATGAAGTGGGTTTGTTCTCCGGCATACTGTTCTGTGCGGACTGCGGCAGCGTGATGTATCAGCAGCGATACCAGACGGACAAGCGCAAGCAGGACTGTTATATCTGCGGCAACTACAAGAAACGCACCCATGACTGTACGGCGCACTTTATCCGCACCGACCTCTTGACCGCTGGTGTACTCTCCAATCTGCGGAAAGTGACCAGCTATGCGGCAAAGCATGAAGCCCGGTTTATGAAACTCTTGATTGAGCAGAACGAGGACGGGGGCAAACGCAGGAACGCCGCCAAGAAAAAGGAACTGGAAGCCTCCGAGAAACGCATAGCCGAGTTATCCGCTATCTTCAAGCGGCTGTATGAGGACAGCGTGACCGGGCGCATATCAGACGAGCGTTTCACAGAGCTGTCGGCAGACTATGAAGCAGAGCAACGGGAGCTGAAAGAAAGAGCCGCTGCTATTCAAGCGGAGCTTTCCAAAGCACAGGAAGCCACCGTGAACGCAGAAAAGTTTATGAATGTTGTCCGGCGGCATACCAGCTTTGAAGAACTTACCCCTACTCTGCTGCGGGAGTTTGTAGAGAAAATCGTTGTGCATGAGTGCAGCTATGACGAGAACAAGACCCGCAGACAGGACATTGAGATTTATTATTCTTTTGTTGGCAAGGTGGACTTGCCCGAATAACCGCCCGACCTATCCGACACAATGCGCAAGTGCCGGATAGGAACGGCAAAATTTTTTACACTTCTATTACTTCTTTATCGCACATCAGTAAAGTCCCAGGGCATGAAGCAGCTGATGGCTAAGTAGATGTAATCAAGAAAAGAAAGGAAAAGCACAATCCAGACGGAACCGGCGGTTGTGTCAAGAAATATTTGTGGAATAGCAAGAACTTTGATATAATGGGAACAGAAACCCCGGAACCGGGAGAAAGGCAGGAGGATAAATGCACATAAGCTATAAACCCCTCTGGCACACGCTGGTTGAGCGCAATATGAGGAAAGAGGACTTGCGGATTGCCGCCGGTCTTACCACAAATATGATTGCCAACATGGGTAAAGGCAAAAACATCAGCATGGAAACGCTGGTTCGTATCTGCGAAGCCCTGAATTGTGGCATTTTGGATGTAATTGAATTAGAGCAGGACAAAGACGCTGAAAAATTAAATTGACAAGGAAGGCGCTGCGAAATGGACAATAGAGAAAGAATTATCAGACTTTGGTTTGATATGTGGCTTGCAAAAAAAGATTTGGGTATATTTAATGTATTTTCTGATAATGCCGTATATATTGAAAGTTGGGGGCCAGAGTACCACGGCTCCAAGAAAATAAAACTTTGGTTTGAGGAATGGAATACCCGTGGAACTGTCTTGCAATGGGACATCAAGCAATTTTTCCATAAAGGCAATCAAACCATTGTTGAATGGTATTTCAAAAATAAGATGGATGCCGGTAACGTAGAAGCGTTTGATGGAATGTCACTGATAGAATGGACGCCAGATGGCAAGATTGCTCTCTTAAAAGAATTTGGTTGTAACGAAAATCGGTATGACCCTTATAAAGATGGCAATATACCACATTTCAGAGATGAAAATGCAAAGTGGTTTTAACTGGAAATTCAGTTGCTGGAGGTAATTATGCGGAATGGATAATTGGTTTACCATTGAGCAAATAGACCGTGATACATTCTCTATTAGCGAATACAAGCACTGGGAAGAAACACATTGTTATCTATTATGTGGGGAAAAATATGCTATTCTCATTGATACAGGTTTAGGCGTTTCCAACATCAGAAAAATTGTGGACTCTCTGACAAAGCTGCCTGTTATGACAGTTACAACTCATGTTCATTGGGATCACATTGGCGGGCATAAGTATTTTGATAATATCGCCGTACATGAAGCGGAAAAGGACTGGCTATCGGTCAGGTTTCCGATACCATTGCAAGTTGTGAAGAATAATTTGACAAGGCTTCCTTGTGATTTTCCAAGAGATTTTGATATTAACGCTTATCAGATTTTTCAAGGTATCCCACAAAGAATTTTACACGATGGCGATTTTCTAAATTTAGGCGGGCGGGAAATTCAAGTTGTTCACACGCCGGGACATTCTCCCGGACATTGTTGCTTTTACGAACCAGAACGAAACTATTTGTATTCCGGGGATTTGATATACAAGGGAAGCCTGGACGCATTTTACCCAACTACCGACCCGAAGCTATTCTATCAATCTATAAGGCGAATACGGAAATACAATATAAAAAAAGTTCTGCCCGGACACCATCAGTTGGATATTCCCGTTTCTTTGATAGCCGATATTGAAGCCGGATTTGCACAATTAGAGAGAGCCGGAAAACTCAAACAGGGAAATGGATTGTTTAAGTTTCAGGATTTCCAAATTCATATATAATCAAAGCTGCCGTTGCAGGAACACCCATTCCCACAACGGCAGTTTTTCATTTCCACGGCCTGCGCCGGAAGTTCATACCGGACTGTTTTATCAGCGGGGATTTCTTGAACAGTTTCTTCAAAAGGCTTCGTTCCTCTTGTGAGAGCCGCTTATATTTAAGCTGGAACGCCTTACAGAACATCTCCGTGAATTGCTGAACCCTGTCCCCCGGC
The DNA here is from genome assembly GCF_003481705.1 of Butyricicoccus sp. OM04-18BH. Lineage (GTDB taxonomy): Bacteria > Bacillota > Clostridia > Oscillospirales > Butyricicoccaceae > Agathobaculum > Agathobaculum hominis. Next base: position 4,970 of record NZ_QULN01000021.1, on the reverse strand, counting down.
GATTGCATGGCCTTTTGTACTTCCCGTATCAGTTCATCGGCGGGAGTGGTATCAGGCGCACTTTCATTGTCATTTTCGTGCGCCTTGCGTATGTCGTGAAGAATAACATCCCATGTTTTGTGCGTCACATGGCAGAAGAAATCTTCTTCCTTTACCTGACCGGCTTCCAACACTTTGATTGCCCGGTCTGTCACCGCTTCGGGATGTTCTTCCAGTATCATCGCCCGCACAGCAGCCAGCGAGCTGTTCATGTCATGGAAACGCATGGTTGCCATCCCGTCCACATAGATTTCTGCGTCTGCCAGCAGTTCCTTGAATTTTTCATGGGAGATAATCTCACACAGCAGCCGGTTATTGAAGCGTTCACTTTTCAGCAGTTCCACGACTTCATCACTCAAATGTAATTCTTCTATCGGCGTGTTTTCATATTTCCGATTGTTGGTCAGGCCGAGCAGATAGTCAACGGACACCTGATAGAAGTCTGCCAGCTTCAACAGACTGCCGTGATTGATTTCCTTGTATTCATCGTTGTCGTTTTCATAGCTGCCGAGGGCTGATTTTGAAATGCCGGTTTTCTGCGCCAGTTCTTCCAGATTTAAGCCCTGTTCCACCCGTAAATCTTTCAGGCGTTCCTGTACGGAAATGCGGGTTTTCATAGATACATCGCTCCTTCCTGCGGCTGGCTGCCGCCGTCAATCCCATTATACCATACCTGTTCCGCAATCGTGGAAAATTTCGATTTGGGGGCGGTTTTCCTACTTTGTGGATATACGGGAGAAGGCTCAAAAATGTGCCATAATGGGCTTAGTTCATCGATGGATTATTCCAATCGAATGACCGGCCTGTATGGGATATGCTCCCCGGCGATGTAGCGCAACGACTTGCGGCAGGGAAATGGAGGAACCATGACCGCAACGAGCGTACCAAAGGGAGCGAAACGCCGTTGTGAGAGCCAGGGGCAGGAACGACATCAGGGAGAACCGGCGAAAATGAACACCGAATTGATACCGAAACACAACAATCCGATAGGGTATAGTCTACCCTATCCGTAATACTACGGGGGATTTCCGGGCGGCTCTATGACCGCTTTTTCCTTAAAAATCGCCCCGAAACACGACACTAAAATCTGCTATCCGTCTATTGCGGCTGTTACGGCTGAAATGGGCGGATTTTTGTTTAAGGAGGCACCATGCCGAGAATGCCGAAAAAGAGGAAGCTGGAACTGTCTTTCTTCCTCAATGAACGGGGGCGGGTAACGTACAACGGCCTTTGCCGGAAATGCCAACGCACTTGCAAGCAGAGTTTCCGGGCGGTCATTGTGGACTGCCCCCATTATCTTTCCAAACGCTCAAAACGAAAAGTAAAGGAGGACACAGAGTGAATGGAAGTTGAATTTATGACCGCAGACACCGCCCTGCCGCCCTGTATGCCGCTGCCGAGAGCCTTGCTGCGGCTCCCGATCAGCAGCACCGCCAAGGTCATGTACGCCCGGATGTTGGATTTAGTTTTCCTGTCCGGCATAGAGGACGCCAACGGGATTTTATTTATCCATTTCCCCATCGTGGAACTGGCGGCGGCACTTGCCCGCAGCACCATGACCGTGAAGCGTTCCCTGAATGAATTGGAGGACGCCGGACTGATACTGCGAGTGCGTCAGGGCTTCGGGGAACCCAACAAAATATATGTACTCATTCCCAAGAAGGAGGACAGCCGCCTATGAATGAAAAGCTGGAAAAACTCAATCAGGAGATAGAGAAAACGGAAAAGAAGCTGCGGAGGGCGCAGCATGAAGAAAAGATATTGGAACACCAGATAAAGACGCTGACACGGAAGGAACGGACACACCGGCTTTGCACCAGAGCCGCCATGCTGGAAAGCTACCTTCCCCACCCGGAAGCCATTACGGATGAACAGGTCAGTTTGTTTTTGAAGCTGCTGTTCCACAAAGACAGCACCCGTCAGCTTATGGAAAAAGTATTCGCCGGAAACGGTAATTTTCAAGGAGAGGACGCAGGCCGGAAACGGCCATGATTGCTTTCAGAGCCGCAGCCCGTGAACTGCCCCTCTGAAAGAGGGCGCAATTATACACCACCCAGAGGTTGGTGCATTGCGTTCTCCGAAGGCTCCTCGCCGGAGGGCTGTGATTTTCCGCAGTCATGGTCTGCTCCAAATCAAACAGGGGACGCTACGCTTCCCCTGCGCTGGCTGCCGCCAGCTACCCTTTTGTGGACTTGCCATCTGGGGACACCTTGCGCTACAAGCTGTTCCCAGCCGACAAGTTTCATAAAATATACTATCTTTTCGATAGGCAATGCAGTATAATAAAGACAGCAACAAATTAGAAGTTATAAGTGGACTTTTGCGAAGTTGTATGATACTATTATTTTACAAAGATTTGAAAATTCGTGGATTATTTAACAAATTAGAAGGAGGTATTTTATATGTTTAAAAAGGCTTTTTGGGTTCCTTATGAGGATAGTACCAATTACCCAACTCTTGCAAAAACTATGGAAGCAATTTCAAAATATTGTGAAGAAAATGGCGAGTCTTATACATTTATTAACGATGACGAAGTGGATATAAATGGAAAAAGATATGAAATATATCGGGGCTACGAAAATGGTAGTAGGGGAAATTACGGTATAAAATGCAAAGAAAAATAATTTCCAGTTTTTCATTCCCTACACATCGGGTCAACTTGCCCCGAACTTTCACAACTAAATACCCGCCGCCTACACAGTGGCACACCAAGCAGGAAATCTGAAAAGGTCTCCTGCTTTTTTTCTGCCCAAGGTGGGGTGGTAAAACGCCACCTCATCCACCAATTACCGAAAGGAGGGACACGAAATGCCCTGCCCACACAACGAAATCACGATTGTTCAGCGCAGCCAGCGGCAGTCTGCGGTTGCCGCCGCTGCTTACCAGAGTGGCGAAAAGCTGTTCTGTGAATACGACCAGCAAGTGAAGCACTACCCGGAAAAGCGTGGTATTGTCCACAATGAAATTCTGCTCCCGGCAAACGCCCCACGGTCGTATGCAGACCGCAATACCTTATGGAACGCCGCCGAAGCGGTGGAAAAGCAATGGAACTCCCAGCTTGCAAGGCGGTGGGTGCTTACCATCCCAAGAGAGATACCACCCGACCAGTATGCTGTCCTTGTCCGGGAGTTTTGTGAGCAGCAGTTTGTTTCCAAAGGCATGATTGCTGATTTTGCAATCCATGACCCCCATCCGCCGGGACACAATCCCCACGCCCATGTCATGCTCACTATGAGGGCAATGGACGAACATGGAAAATGGCTTCCCAAGAGCCGCAAGGTTTATGACCTTGACGAAAACGGGGAACGGATAAAACTTCCGTCCGGCAGATGGAAAAGCCACAAGGAGGATACGGTGGATTGGAACGACCAGAAGTATTGCGAAATCTGGCGGCATGAATGGGAGGTCATCCAGAACCGCTATCTGGAAGCCAATGACCGTCCGGAGCGTGTGGACTTGCGTTCCTATGCCAGACAGGGGCTTGATATTGTCCCCACTGTCCATGAGGGGGCTGCTGTCCGGCAGATGGAAAAGCGTGGTATCCAGACGAATATCGGAAACCTGAACCGGGAAATCAGAGCCGCCAACCGCCTGATGAAGTCCATCCGGCAGCTTATCCAAAACCTCAAAGGCTGGATTACCGAGCTGGGCGAAAAACGGAAAGAGCTGCTTGCACAAAAGGCGGCGGAGGAAGCAACACTTCTTCCCAATCTGCTGATGAAGTATATGGAGATACGAAAGGAAGAACGGAAGGACTGGACAAGGGCTGGACAGAACCGGGGGACTTCACAGGACTTAAAGGCAGTCAGCGAAGCCCTGTCCTATCTCCGGCAAAAGGGGCTTTCCACTGTGGAGGACTTAGAAGTATTTCTGGAATCTTCCGGGAAATCAGCCGCAGATTACCGCAGTCAGATGAAGCCAAAGGAAGCCCGCAGCAAAGTGATTGACGGGATTCTTGCCAGCCGGACAGACTGCAAGGAATGTAAGCCTGTCTATGAGAAGTACCAGAAGATATTTTTCAAGAAAACAAAGGAGAAATTCAAACAGGAACACCCGGAGGTCGCCCGGTATGCGAAAGCCGCCGCCTACCTTGCCAAGCACCCGGACGATAAGGATAGTACCCAAAAGGAGCTGCAAGAGGAGCAGGAAACCCTTCTCAGCGAAATCGCAGAGCTGAAAGTACCGCTGACCGAGGTACAGGAGGATTTGAAGAAGCTGCGGGACATCCGCTACTGGGTACGGAAAGCCACACCCGGCACAGAGGAAAGTAAAGAGCCGCCTAAGAAGCAGCCCATCAAGGAAGTCTTGCAGGATAAGGCAGACGAGAAAAAGGCTCAAAGAACCGCCCCGGCACAGGCGAAACACAGACAACAGGATATGGAACTTTAACAGGCACTTGCCATTTTCAATCAGAGAATGTCAGGTGTTTTTTCTTTTTTCAAGGAGGGATAGATTTGAATGTATTTGAAGCTGTGAAGCAGTCTGTCACAACAAGACAGGCAGCGGAGCATTATGGAATCCGTGTAGGTCGGAACGGGATGGCTTGCTGCCCATTCCATA
>NZ_QULN01000021.1:0-361 GCF_003481705.1 Butyricicoccus sp. OM04-18BH | reverse complement strand
GGGATGGCTTGCTGCCCGTTCCATAATGATAAAACCCCAAGCATGAAGCTGGATCGGCGTTACCACTGCTTCGGCTGCGGTGCGGATGGGGATGTGATTGATTTTGCCGCCGCCCTGTATGGGCTGGGAAAGAAAGAAGCTGTCGTACAGCTGGCACAGGACTTCGGGCTTTCCTATGAGGACTGGAAACCGCCGGGGAAGGTAAAAAAGCCCAAGCCCCGGCAGAAATCCCCGGAGGAACAGTTTCAGGAAGCAAAAAACCGTTGCTTCCGTATTCTTACTGATTATCTTCACTTGCTTATGGCATGGAGAACGGACTACGCCCCACACTCCCCGGAGGAAGCCTTTCATCCCCGGTTTA
>NZ_QULN01000020.1:9997-12348 GCF_003481705.1 Butyricicoccus sp. OM04-18BH | reverse complement strand
ATCAACAATGACTACGGCGATGACGAAGAACAGTCCGACGATCAATCCTATTCAAACTACGAATAATGGTATCACGCAGGATCAGGCAAATATGATGCTGACACAGCTTACCGCTCTGAGAGGTGTGCTGGCAAACGGCGGCAATGTTCATGAGTGCCAGGCAGCACTTATTGCGGTCACAGATGAATTGAAGCGTTTGCTGATGCCGCCGGAACAGACACAGGAAACGGACAAAGCGGAGCAGTCTAAGTCGGAGGATAGATCCGAGGAAAGAAAGGCTGCGGCCCCGAAGCCGAGCGGCAAAGGAAAGGTATCTATCCGGCAGCGCGTTGCGGATATTAAAGCGCGTGCCACACATACGCCGCAGCATACCAAGGATAAACAGTATCAGCCGAAACATTCTATCAACGATCTGACAAAATAACGAGGAGTGAGAAAGTGAAGGTCAAAAAATTTTGCGCGACCGCCACCCTACTGGCAGCGGCGTGCGCAATGCAGGCCGGAGCACTGGCGGCAGAAGCACCGGCAGCGACCGGAACTGCAACCCAGAGCACCGTAGGTGCGGCGGTTACAGCGACCAACCAGACAGCCAGCACCGATGCGGCCACCGGAGAGCTGCTGCCCAGCGATGTGCAGACAAGCTCGGACGGCTTGCAGCTGAAGAAGATCTACGATGTGGGCAAAACCACCTCGCCGGATAAAATCCCGCAAGCGGATTTTGAGCGCGGCGGCTTCAAGTACACCTTTGAAGATCTTCTGAAAATCGAACTGCCAGAGATGGATCGCAAGGTTCATTCGGAAACGGTGACGGTCAGCTCCAGCAGCAATAACACCAATGATGTGCTGTCGTTGCTGCCGAAAAGCAAATCCGTCAGCACAACAGACGGTTATACCGGCACAGCCTATCTCGATATTTCCAGTATATCAACCAAGGTTGCAGGCACGGAAAGCGTATCAAGTGATTTGAGCGCGACCCGTGAATACCCCGGTTTGTCCGAAATGGACATGGAGAGTATTCCAAAGAGCATTACAGAAAACGGACATACCCTGCGCTTTGCCGATGTGGAGTGGAAAGAAGTAAACGACGAAGCGGATAACTTCGGAACAGTTCAGACCACTTACACCGCTGTTGTAAGCTATACCGGTACCGCGACCTCCAGCCGCACGACCGGCTATACAGTTACAGCTACCTATGCCGGTGAGGTATCTCGCCGGAACAACGAAGGTGTGCGCTACATTGCGGTTTACAACGGCACACCGATTGAAGAAATTCCGGCAATCCCGGAGGAAGAACAGGGACACGAGGAAGATCCGCCGGACTTAACCGGTCTGATCGACCCGGAGCAGGAGCAGCAGGACAGCCGGAATGATGAGCACAAAGCGCCGCTTATCAGCTGGGTGCTGTGTGCCGTCTTTGGTATCCTGATGCTTCTGTTCGCGTTCCGACCTCCGATGTGCCGCCGTATGATGCGGCAGATGCAGATGGGCGCGCAGGCTGTCCGCGAAAAAATCAACAATGAAACGGAGAGGATAAAAAGTGAAAGACAAGCAGAGGAAGAACGGGAGCGCGAGCGCCAGCAGATTTTCGGGCCGCTTGAAAAAGTCAAAGCCGCGATCCGAAACCGCAGGAAACGCAAGGGCGGTAAGCACAGTATCCCCGCACTCGCAGCTCCGGCAGAAGAACAGCAGTTCGGCAACACCGATGAAATCGCTGCTGAAAGCGCCGATGCAGTGGACGAAACCGAGGATTACGCCGGTCTGGAAGATGTGGAGCCGGAGTTCTCTCAGCAGGACGCTCCTGTCCAGCGCGATGGCGCTGACGATGATGGCGAGTACCCCGGCATTCGCCTCTAACCTGACCTACAATTTTTCGGGTGCATCGGCTGGTAACTTTGGCAAGTCCACCTCGATTGACCCGGTAACGACGATTGGTGCGGATAGTGTCAACCGCGATATTTCCAAGAACAGCGCATTTATCCCGCCGGAATTTGGTTCGCCGCAGGCTGATATTCTTGGCACGGGTGAGCTGCTTACGCCGGATATTTCGGGTGTTGAGCCGATGTTCCCGCACTCCACGCAGGCGAATTTCGGTCAGACTGTCACCTCGAATGGTGCAATGTCGGGCGGCGGCGATATTGTAATGCCGCCGGACGCAGAGAATACAACCGTATCCAGTGCACCGATCTATGAGATCAGCACTGGTACGGGAGCTGTATCGGCAACCGATTCACTCGGCGGTTATACGGGTGGCGGCGCAGATGCAGCCTACGGCTCCGGTTATACTTCTACCTCCGGTATGAAGTATTCGGACGGCAGTATCGGAAAGCTGTCTATTCCGTCCATCGGTGTAA
>NZ_QULN01000020.1:0-9987 GCF_003481705.1 Butyricicoccus sp. OM04-18BH | reverse complement strand
GGTGAGCTGCTTACGCCGGATATTTCGGGTGTTGAGCCGATGTTCCCGCACTCCACGCAGGCGAATTTCGGTCAGACTGTCACCTCGAATGGTGCAATGTCGGGCGGCGGCGATATTGTAATGCCGCCGGACGCAGAGAATACAACCGTATCCAGTGCACCGATCTATGAGATCAGCACTGGTACGGGAGCTGTATCGGCAACCGATTCACTCGGCGGTTATACGGGTGGCGGCGCAGATGCAGCCTACGGCTCCGGTTATACTTCTACCTCCGGTATGAAGTATTCGGACGGCAGTATCGGAAAGCTGTCTATTCCGTCCATCGGTGTAAACAAAAAGGTATACGACGGCGAAACCATTGCCAATATGCGGCTCGGTGCGGCACACTTTGAGGGTACAAGCGGCTGGGACGGCAATGTCGCAATGTGCGGTCACAATCGGGGCAGCTACGGCTACTTCGGCAATATCCACACGCTGAAAAACGGTGATACAATCTCCTATACCACCATTTTCGGAACGCGCACCTACAAGGTATACAGCGTTCGCAAGATTGCTAAGACCGATACAAGCGTGCTTGACCCATCCGATGCGAACATCATCACACTGATTACTTGCGTGCGTGATGTGCCCAGCCAGCGCTGGTGCGTACAGGCGATGGCAATTTAAGCGACTACCTAACAAAGTAACCTCGGCAGCGAGAAAGTCCGTTTTATGGTACACACTCTGTGCTACCATAAAAACATGAAAAACCTCGTCAATAATGCTTGACAAATAATGGAAATTATGATATGATATACTTGAAGAAATAGAGCATATCGCAAAACAAAGGAGGCGGCTTATATGAGGTATGTACGATGGAGAGCACCGGAGGTTGAAGCAGTAGATACTATAATGCTCGGTGGATTTGGACTTCTGCTCCTGATCCCGCAGTTGATCCTGCTGCTCATCAAAACACGCTTTATCATTCCAATGGCGTATGCGGCAATCGTAGTGTTTCGATTCCCTGAGTGGAGCGAAGCGCACAAAACGCTGGCTGACACGATCTTTTTCATTCTGGTTGGACTGGTGATTGTGTCGTGGATTGTAACGCTGGTTCGCGCTATCAAGCGCCGCCTTGACAACTGATAACCATTAAAGAGGAGGTTCTGACCATGACCAAGAGGATTTTCGCAACTGCCATTGCTGCGGCGGTAATCGCAACATCGCTGCCGACCGCAGGTGCAGCAAACGCATTAACCATTGTGCCGACCCGAACTAAGGGACAGGCTGTTTATGTTGGCTCTACCCGTGTGTACCCGACCGGCTACAACATCAACGACAACAACTATTTCAAGCTGCGCGATGTTGGCAAGCTGGTAGGCTTTGGCGTGGACTGGAACGAGGACACGCGCACTGTCGAGATCAGCACTACGCGCACTGCACCGGAGCTGACCGGAATTGCAGACACTGCTGTAACCGGCGCGACCGCCAAGCCGACCGACCAGCGTATCACTGTGGACGGCAAGGAAGTCAGCATGACAGCCTACAAGATCAAGGGCAACAACTATGTCAAGCTGCGCGACATTGGCAAGACCATCAATTTCGGTGTTTCCTTTAACATGGCTACCAAGGCGGTCGGCATCGACCCGAACGGTACTTATGTTGAGGAAGTCAAGCCGACACCCTCCACGCCTACGGCCGCTGCCATTACCAAGTGGAACAGCACCATGGACGAGTTTAACGAGGAAATGATCCAGAACCACAGCGACAAGGACAAGCTGCTTGCTATCGCTGCCAAGTATGGCACGACCATTACCGGCAAGGCTAACGCCACCACCGCTGATGTGATCTCCGCGCTGGAGAGCATGACCGGCGCGCCGGTTGATGCGATCTCGTTCGACAACAAACCTGTCAGCCTGTATTGGGCAAAGCAGCTCCGCAAGGCTAACGGCGAAACCGTCAAGGACGATACGAGCGTATCTGATAACCAAACCTCGACCGGTGTGACCGTTACCGATGCGATGCTCCGTCAGTGGGAGCAGGAAATGATTGTGCGTATCAACGAGGAACGCGCAAAGGTCGGTGCTCCGGCACTGGTGCAGGACAACGATCTGATGTGGAGCGCACAGTTTTGGGCACAGCATTTGACTACCGAGTGGCGTCATGCGGTATATGGTGAGATTAAGGAACTCGCAGATGCACAGGGCATTCCGGTTAAGTCTAATATTGAGGATTTAATCAATGGCGAGAATATCACCGGAGCGGGACGTCTGACGGGTATTGGATATGACCCTATGACTATCGCTATGAATAATTTCATGGCTTCCGAGGGACACCGGAATACGCTGCTTAACACAGATTATACTCGTGTTGGTATTGGATTTGCCGTATCTGCTGACGGTCAGATTTATTGTTGTCAGCACTTCGGTCGTTAAAATTTAATAATCGTTTTAGAGCGATTAGGATTTTCTATCCTAATCGCTTTTTATTTGCAAAAGGAGATGAAAAAATGAGAAAAAACTTCTTTAAGCGTACATTGGCGGGTGTTTTGTCTGCTGTGACGCTTGTCAGCAGCATGGCGGTCAGTGTACCTACCGCATTCGCTGCGGAAGAAGATAACAAGGCATCGGCTATCGAGATCAAAGTAGGCGAAAACTACAATGTAGCCGACAAGGGCGTGAGCAAGGCGTGGTTTCAGCAGAATGGCGCACCGCGTAATGTTTGGCCGATGTTCACCAAAGCATCGGACGGTACGGAAATCCGCGCATATTGCGCAGATCACGCCAAGGGCAATCCCGGTACAGGCGGCAAGCCGTACACCGTAACCGGGCAGGTCAAGGATATGCGTGTGTACGGCGTTGTTGTCAAGTCGGACAGCCGTAACACTCTGAACACCTTTATCAGCGGTTCCAAGGTGCTTAACGCCGGTAACTTTACCGCAGATATGTATTTTTCTGCTTCGCAGGCTGCTATCTGGTGTGCGTTGGGTGATGCACAGATCGCGGCTAACAGCAAGTTCGGTATCACCTATCCCAGTTCCACCTCGCTCGGCTACCGTTCGTCCGGCAAGACACTGAGTGCATCCACTACTTCGGAAGCTCTTACTCTTTACGCCGCCATTGAGATGCTGAAATACGGCAATGAGTTTGACGGCGTTTGGGGCAGCAGCGGCAAGGGTCATGCTCCATGGGTCGGCAATACCATCAATTATACTCCCGGAAGCGCGACCTACAACGCAGCCAATGCCAAGACCGGCTCCGTTGACCTGCCGAATGGTATTGTGAAGTCCGGTGTATTTGCCGAAAAGTCGATTGATGGTACAGATTATCTCGTTCTGCCGATGGCTGCGGCTTCTGCGACTTTCGTTCGCAGCAATCGTATCTTTGTGCGTGCATCGAATCTTCCGTCTGGCGCGTTTATCATGGACGAGGACGGCAACAAGAACGGCAGTGACGGTCTGCTGACGCTGAACAAGGTACACAGCGATAAGACCCTGTATAAGAACGGCAATGATATGGCGTTTGGTCAGGTGTTTTACTTCTGCATCCCCAAATCTACTGCCGAACAGATGGACACAGCAGGTACTAAGCTGACCACTTCTTTCTTAACCAGCATGAATGTTGACCGCTACAATGTCTATATTGCATCGACCAGCAGTTCTGGCATTCAGCCGGTCATTCTGGTTGAGCCTGCGGTTAAGCTGTCCAGCAATAAGCTGGCGTTTAGTTCTAATCCGCAGCCGACAGCAGATAAAGTTAATCTGAAAGTGCTGAAAACCGATAAGGACGGTGCTCCACTGGAGGGCTGTACTTTCCAGATTAGCTATACCGATAGTGGCAAGGCAGTAACTCACACAGAAACAACAGACAGCAACGGTGAAGCTAATTTTGACCGTCTGCCGCTGAATACCACCGTAACCGTCAAGGAAACCGCAGCACCGGAGGGTTACACCCTGCTCCCGTCCAAGACGGTCAATACCGGCACCAAGGGCGGTCAGACGGTCGAGCTGAAGCTCGCTAACTCGGACGATCACACCTTTAAGGTTCACAAGATTTCGTCCGCCGATGGTCGCAACCTGATGGGCGCAACCTTTGAGGTTCGCGGTATCGACAACAACTTCAAGCACACCTACACCACTGATGCTCTGGGCGAGTTCACCATTCAGGGACGCGACCTGCCTAACGGTTCCTTTGAGGTGTACGAGGTTGCTGCACCGGAGGGATACGCTACCGATGGTTCGGACATTCAGACCTTTGCGTGGGACAACAGCAAGGACATTGAGCTGTCGTTCAAGGACGCTCCGCGACCGGGCATTAAAATCTACAAGTACGATAAGGACACCAAGATGCCGCTTGCCGGAGCGACTTTCGAGGTGCGCCGCGACGGTCAGGTGCTTGCAACCGTAAAAACCGATGTGAACGGCAATGCCGGCCTGTACGATCTGCCAAAGGGATTTTACCAAGTGGTAGAGGTAGAGCCGCCGCAGAATTATCTCCGCGACGAGCAGGTTCACGAGGTCTATATTGACCCGACCGCCGACCCGACCCAGCTCATCCGTGAGGTCAATGTTGCAAATACAAAAAAATTAGCCATCCGTATTGTGAAAATCGACAAGGAAACCAAGGTTCCGCTGTCCGGCTGGAAGTTTGATGTTTACTACAACGATGCTCACCTCACGACGGTAACGACCAACCAGAACGGCGAAGCGATGGTTGAAAATCTCCAGCCGGGTACTTACCGCGTTAAGGAAACCGGCGGCGATACCGAACACTATAACATGGACGCCGGTGAGCAGACGGTCGAACTGGTAAAGGATCAGGCTGAAATCCCGACCCTTACCTTTGCCAACACCATCAAGAAACACTTCGGTATTCTCAAAATCGACAGCGAAACTCACAAGCCGATTGAGGGTGTAACTTTTGCCATCTACAAGGACGGCAAGCTGCTCGGCAACTACACCACAGGTGCAGATGGCCGTATCTGGCTCCCGTATGCAGAGCCGGGTACTTATCAGGCGCAGGAGGTCATTACCGACCCGAAGTATGTGCTGAATGAAAAGGTATTCACCATCGAAAACAATTCCGAGTACCCGACTTTCTTCACTATTCCCAATGTGATGAAGAAGGATATTACCGTCACCAAGATCGACAAGGATACCGGCAAGCCGTTGCAGGGTGTTGTTTTCCAAGGCTTCAAGGACGGCAAGAGCATCGGCTACTTTACGACCGGCGCGGACGGCAAGTTTACCATTCCGTATGCTGACAGCGGCACTTATACTTTCCGCGAGTATCACACTCTCGCCGGGTATGTGCTGAATAAGGAACCGATCACCATCGAGCATACGACGGACGGAAATGTTGATCTCGTAGTGGACAATACCGTACAGAAGAAGTTCGAGGTCATCAAGGTGGACAGCCAGACCAAGCAGCCGCTGGCGGGTGTACAGTTTAAGATTTGGCGTGATGCAACTCTGCTCGGTGACTACACCACCGATGAGAATGGTAAAATCACCATCGAAAAGGCTCCGGCAGGCACTTACAAGGTGCAGGAAGTTGCGACGCTGAAAGAATATATCCTCAACGACAAACCGCTGGAGATCGAACACACGACCGACAAGGACACTTCTCTCACTATTGAGAACACCAAGAAGCCGGGACTGTCCATCACCAAGATCGACGCCGAAACCAAGAAGCCGTTGTCCGGTGCAGTCTTTAAGCTGACTCGCGCAAACGGCGATGTAGTCAAGGAAGATATTCGTACCGGCGAGGACGGTACCGCATTCGTTGAGGGCCTTGATGCAGCGGATTACATCGTAACCGAGATTACCGCACCCGGCGGCTACATCATCGACAAGACCCCGCACCCGGTATCGCTGGAAGAGGGTAAGACCTACACTCTTACTGTTGAGAACAGCAAGAAGCCCGGTCTGCTGATTAAGAAGGTGGACGCACAAACCAGCAAGCCGCTGGCGGGTGCATCGTTCAAGATCACGCGCGGCGATGGCAGCGTTGTCCGTGAGAATGTTGTAAGTGATGTGGACGGTGTTGTTCATATCCCCGAACTGGATACTGGCGTATATATCATCACCGAAGTTAAGGCCCCGTCCGGTTATGTGATCGACGAAACGCCGAAAACGGTACAGCTCCGCAAGGGTCAGACCTATGAAGTCACCTTTAAGGATACCAAGCAGTCGCAGCTTGTTATCAAAAAGGTGGACGAAGATACCCGTCAGCCGCTGAAAAACGCGAAATTCAAAATCACGAAGTCGAACGGCGAACTCGTCAAGGAAACCGAAACGGACGAAAACGGTACGATTACGCTTACCGGCCTGCCGGATTGCTCGCTGGTAGTAACCGAAATTAAGGCCCCGGACGGCTACATTTTGCAGGATACGCCCAAGACGATTGAGGTCAAGGCAGGCGGCAGCTATGAGCTGACTTTTACCAACAAGAAGCAGTCCGGCCTTACCATCAAGAAAATCGACGAGGAAACCCGTCAGCCGCTGAAAAACGCAAAGTTTAAGATTACCAAGTCCAATGGCGAACTGGTTAAGGAAGCAGAAACCGATGTAAACGGCACGATTACGCTGAACGGTCTGCCGGATTGCTCGCTGGTAGTGACCGAGATCGCCGCGCCGACCGGCTATATCTTGCAGGATACCCCCAAGACCATCGAGGTCAAGGCCGGTCAGAATTATGAGCTGACCTTTACGAACCGCAAGGCATATGGCCTGCAAATTCGCAAGACGGTCAAGGGCACCGGCGAAGCACTCGCAGGCGCGAAATTCAAGGTTGAGAAGGTGTCCGGCGAGCGCATCGGTGAGTATACCTCCAATTCTGCCGGTCTGGTCAACATTTCCGGTCTGGAGGACGGCATCTATGTCGTAACCGAGATCAAGGCGCCCGATGGCTACCGTATCGACACAAATCCGAAGAATGTTATTGTAAAGGCTGGTGAACTGGCCACAGTGGAATTTGAAAATGCCAAGATGTCCAGCGTCCGCATTAAGAAGATTGACAGCGTGACGAAAGACCCCATTCCGGGCGTGCGTTTCCTGATTAAAGACAAGAATAAGAACATCGTTGGCGAGTATACCACCGACAGCGATGGCTATATCGAGCTGGAAAACGATCTGGAAGAGGGAAAATATTACGCAGAAGAAATTCAGGCGGCGCAGGGATATATCCGCGACACGCAGGAGCGTACCTTCCGTGTAAAGCGTGGTGAAACCACCGAAATCGTCTGGGAGAATACCGCGCAGTACGGTCAGATCCAGATTACGAAGAAGTCCAAGGACTACAACAGTATCAATGGTCTGCCCGCAGGTACGCTCCTGCAGGGCGCAACCTTTGAGATCTACGACAAGGCACAGAATGTTGTAGACACTGTGGTTTCCAACGAGCGTGGCCTTGCAATCTCCAAGCTGCTGCCGCTGGGTCGTTACACCATCAAGGAAACCAAGGCACCGAACTATTACGGTGTATCCGGCGAAACCTTTGAAGCGGAAATCGAGTTTGCAAGCCAGATCGTTCGTCTGGAGGTTCTGGACGAGAGCGTTTACACCAATGTTGTAATCGGCAAGTCCGGTCCGAAGCAGGTAACGCCGGGTATGCAGATGAAGTGGACGATCAGCCGCGTGGCCAATAATTCCTCCATTCGTCTGACGAGCTTCTACTGGCGCGACAATCTGCCGTATCAGGCGGTACAGCTGGATAAGATCGTAACCGGCACTTATAACACCCGTATCCCCTATAAGGTGGTTTATAAGACCAACTTCAATCAGACACCGCGTACACTGGCAGATAACCTCGACCCGTCTGTCAACCGCGTACTGCAAGCGACGCCGACCGCGCTCGGTCTGAAATCCGGTGAAGCGGTAACGCAGATTATGTTTATTTTCGGTACGGTACCGTCCGGCTTCCGTATGGTGGATAACGCCTATATTTACGGTACGGTTCGCAAGTCGGCTTCCGGCAGTTCGTTTGTTAATAAGGCAGATGTTGGCGGTCTGAATGACAGCCAGCAGTGGATCATGTCGAATGACGCATGGACTACCACCATCTACCGCGCACCGACTTATAAAAAGCCGACCCTGCCGACTACCGGCTGGTAAGGAAAAGAGAGGAGAAAGACTATGAAAATCAGACGATTGATCTGTGCGGCGCTTGCCGCATCGCTCGCCCTGTGTCCCGCCGCTTTTGCGGCGGACACGCCGAAAACGGATCGCATCGTCACCACACAGAACGGCACCGGTTACTCGGTGTCCTCTGTGGGGCGGCATATCATCCCGGTGTCTGACAGCAGCCAGAGTTTCGACTTTTCGCCGCTGGACGGCTACGATCTGTCTACGCTTATTATCTCGGACGGCAAGTATACCGACCGCGCCAATGTTGTTCACCTTGACGGCGATCTGAAGCTCAATGGCATTACTTATCCTGTCCATTATCAGTCCAAGACGGATGCGGGCGGCGAAAGCGTGATCCGCGCGACCGTCGATATTCCGGCAGCATCGGACGATGTTACGCTGTCTGCCGAAGCGGTAAGCACCGCATTTGCAGTTACAGCTACCTCGCAGACCGGCGCGACCGTATCCGCTGCCACGACTACGCTCAATAAGGGCGATGCATACAGCATGACGGCAACGCCTGACCGCCTGTATACCATTACACGCGCTGATCTCACCATCGGCGGCAGCAAGTCCACCGTCCAGCTTTCCAAAGGCTGCGATGTGACCTCTAACGGTTTCCGTTTTCGTGTGGATGCAGCCGGTGTGCTGACGGTTTACTCCGGCGGTGTTACCTCTGCGACCACGATTGAACTGAAAACCGCAGAACGTCAGCCGGACAGCGACGAGGTGCTTGTTACCGTTCGCACCGGGCGCGGCATCAGCAGCGAAATTTCACGCGATATTGTCAAGAAAGGCAGCAATTATACCGTTTCTTTCTCGGCAAAGCGCGGCTATACGATTGACGCGCTGACGCTCGAAGCAGACGGCAAGACAGCGTACAGCACGCCGAACACCAATACGGTATTTGTAGGGTCTAACGCTTATCGCGTGTCCGGTAACAGCGACGGCTGCACTGTTTATCTGACCGACCTCCAGAGCAATATCGCCGTCAGCGCCGAAAGCAGCTACGACACCGACCACCTCACCGTTGACACTTCGGCAGGCTCCGGCGTCCGTATCCGCAAGGACTGCGGCAGCACCGTAGACAACGGCACAGACATTGAGTTCGAAATCTACGTCACCGATGATGACCGCTACGAGCTGGACGAAGTAACTCTCCGGTTGGACGATAGCAGCCGCACCGTAGATGCAGATGCGACCTCTATCCGCGTTGCGGGCAAGACCTGCAAGATGGAAACTGACAGCGATGGTGTGCTGCACCTGTATGTGAACGATGTAGACAAGCCGGTGTCTGTATCGGCTACGGCAAAGCGCATCGACACCAGCCACAGCATTACCATCAAGTCGGCGTCGCACCTCACGATCAGCAAGGATATTTCCGGCTCGTCGGTGCGCGACGGTAAGGATGTTGCTTTTACGGTTAAGCCGTCTTCCGGTTATGCGGTCGATGATATTACACTCAAGATCGGCACGAAGTCCAACACCGTATCGGCAGGCGCGTCTTATATCCGCGTAAACGGCGTTGATTACGACATGACGCGCAATTCCAACGGCAATGTGACAGTTTATGTGGACAACATCAAGAACAATGTCACGATTTCCGCGACCGCTGTGAAATCGAGTTCTACGGTCAAGCCGACCACCGGTAATGGTGCAAACGGCAAGATTTACATTGACCGTTCGGTTAAAACGCCGTTCTTTGTTGGTTATAACTCGCAGTTCAATCCGAAGCAGAACCTCACGCGCGCCGAAGCGGTACAGCTCCTTGCACGCATGACCAACGCAAGCGGCAGCAAGTATACCAACAGCAGCGGCTTCTCCGATGTGCAGGTAAACAGCTACTACTCTAATGCACTGTCTGCGTTCGTATACGGCGGCAT
>NZ_QULN01000002.1:463405-473629 GCF_003481705.1 Butyricicoccus sp. OM04-18BH | reverse complement strand
GGCAGGAACGGAACTTCCTCTATCCGCAGAGAATTGATAACGATATGCACATGGATATTTTCGGTGTGGTTATGCCCGTCCGGGTGGGTGCATACAAGGGCTTGGTGTCCGGGAAAATGCTCGGCGCAAAACTTCTCGCCCAACTCCTGCGCCCGGTCAACGGTCAAGCCGTTGTCCGGGCCGTCACGGGGGTCAAAGGAAATGATATAGTGGTGGCTTTTCACATCTTCCCGTTTTTGGTTTTTACCGTATCGGAGATTTGCCCGCATACAGGCAACGGCAAAATCTTCCTTGCCGCAGTTCAGCGTGGCTATCCGATAATCCTCCCGGAGTATGAGCCGCCCGGTTTCGTCAAGGGTGGGCTTCATGGTAAACTCGTCATGCTCAAAGGTTAGATACTGCTCGGCTGCACCGTAGTCCGCATTTTTAGAGCTGATATGCTTGAATGTTGCCAACAGCGTCACCTACCTTTCGCAAGACTTCAAACTTCAAGGCGGCAAGGTCGGAAACCGCCGCCCGTACCTCCCCGGCAAGCTGCGGGTAGGGGCTGTGCCACTCGTTCAGCGTCCGGGCTATCTGGTTTAAGTTGCCGCCGATCCTGCCGTATTCGGCGGTTAGCTTCCCGACGGCGGCAAGCAGCTCGTCGTTGACGGGGGAAACGGTTATGGTGGGGCGTATGGCTGCCCCGGTTATGGCTTGCCGGATAAACTCGGCTTGGCTCATGTGGTAAGCAGAAAGCCTTTACGCAAACTCGGCGTATTCTTCCTCGGTCATGCGGGTTTTGACCACATGGCAGCGGTGGGGTGTGTTGTATTTTTTCTTCAAGCGTTGACCTCCTTTCTCGCCCGACAGGGCGCATGAGCAGGGTTTGGGGAAGGCACTCCCCAACAAGATTTACCAAAGGGGCAAAACCGCAGATATGCGGATTTTGGCACCGTGGTAGAATCTTGCTCTAAAAAAGTGACGCTTTCGGCTGCGTCTGCCAATACTACAATTCCGGCGGGGCGTTTTGGCTTCTCCGGCTTCCAATAACAAAGCGATTAAAGCGGCGGTTTCTGCCCGCTTTTCACTAACAAGACAAATCAAAATGGCTTTTCTGCCCGCTATTTCCCTCCACGGAGAAGAAAAATTTTTGCCAACTCTATGGACGGCATTTTGTGAAATATCTTCCCTCACTACCTTCAACACGGGGCAAGGCAAAATGGACGGAGATTTTCAGATGTTTTTGATTTCCTTTCCCTTTTCGCTGGGTAATACAGGGTTTTTCCGAAAACGCCGAATGAAACAGGAATTTTTCTCTGGTTTGCTTCGCATAGATAATGCAGAAAAGGCGATTCCGGCAACCGCAAGGCGCAAAAAAAGCAGGAAACCTTTAGCTGATTTCCTGCTCGGTGTGCCGCTGCATGGCGGCGGTTATTCAGTTGTGGGGTTATCGGTCAAGCCGGAATTTAGATAGGCTTTCTATCAGTTTCGTCTTGATGTAGTCCTCCATATCCACGTTGTAATGTCCGTAAATGTGGGAGTAATAGCGGATATATCCGGCATAATGGGCAAGGACGGCGTTGACCGCTTCCGGCTCTCCGTTGGTAGCCTGTATGATTGTTTCATAGGGGAGAAGTCTGCTCATGGGCTAACACCTCCATTTCCTCCCGCAGTCGGCACAAGTCAAGGTAAATGTGCCGTCCGGCTGTGCTGCGTGTTCGTCCGTACCGCTTGCCGATTTCCGCATGGGTTAGATGTTCAAAGAAGTACAGGAAGATGATTTCCTGCTCTGTTTCCGGCAGAGAGGACAGGGCGGCGGCAAGATCTGTATTGCTCAACATGACAGTCTGACCGCAGACTGTGAACAGGTATTCCTCGCTTGACGGCGGCTGTGCAAAGTATTCATCGGTGGCAGCAAACGGCATGAACTTTTCTTCGGACAAATATTCAAGGGAGATTTCCCGCTTCCACTTTGAATACAGCTTGCGAGCTGCGTCAATGGACGCATGGCGAATAACAATCCTGCAAAAAGCATTATGTGTGTATTGGGTATGCTCTTGGTATTCTTCAAATTCGGTCATGGAAAATCCCCCTTTCTGAATAATGTGAGGGGCGGCAGCATTCCTTGCTGTCGCCCCTTGATTGCCTACCAGCAAAGGCGGGCGGGGCTGTCAACGGCGGCGCAGTATGCGCCGTTCATCTTGACCGTTGACTGGCTCGGCTGGCTTTGCTACTTGATAGTTACTTGTTTTTAAATGGTGCGATTAATAAGACTATCGCAGCTACAAGATAAACAGCGTACAGAGAATAAGTTACGGTGTTACTCCATGGGAAACTCATTTCGGGATGTCCAAGTGCTACGGCAACAAAGACAACAGCGACTGCCAACATGATTCCTCCGACGATTCTTGATACTTTCTTGCTCATAGTTCAATCTCCTTTCAAATCTGTGGTATGTTCCAATTTGCGTTTGGAATGCCAAGTGTAGATAAGCCATGCAAGCGATAATGCCGTTGCAATTACATACAGTCCAGTCCAGTCCATAAAGAACCTGAGTCCATAAAAGGGAATTGAGGAAAAAACACTGAGTATTCCAGTGATAAATCCCCCGATATGCAGCGCCCGTGCAATCAGTCCGGCAGCGGCAGAAACAAAGGTAATACAGCTAATCGCAAATGAAACCTTGATAAGTGGTACATATCCCCTTGACCGAACGGAGAAAACACTCCAGAAGATTACATAGAGGATGGTAACAATCAGGTTTGATATGTCTGCTCTTCCACCCATCCAAGCGCCGCCTGCGTTAATCACGAAACAACTTATGACAGCAGCCAAAGCAAGGATGATAGCAAGAACGCTTTTCTTTGCATGACAAAATATTTTTCGGCTGTCAAACTCCGGAGTTTGCAATGCAGAACAAATATCTGAACTCATTTCCTCATATAGCTTTTTGCAGCTTTCGCAAGACTGCAAGTGACCTTCAATGTCCTCAGTAGTCTGTTTGCTGCAAGCATGGTCTATATAGAGAGGCAACAAGTCCTGAACGATGTAGCACTCAATCTTTTTCATTTTTCTCCCTCCTCTAACTTGGCAGTAATCATAGCTTTGGCTCGATAGTAAGTAACTCGCGCCCAGCTATCGCTTTTTCCGAAAAGCTGGCTGATGCGTTTCAGTGGTATATCTCCCAATGCATGAAGTGTGAAAACTTCTTTATATGGTTCTTCAAGTTCATGCAGATGTTGCAGGATTCTGTCGGCAATGTCTTTGTCTGCTAACTCAGCCGCAATATCTCTGCCGCTATCGTAAAGGTCTATGCTTTCATCAATGGGGACTATTCGTTTGTTCTTTTTCATCCATTCAAGATACAAATTCTTTGCAATCTGGCAGAGCCAAACGGAGATTTTGCTATCGCCACGGAAAGAGCTGATATTCATAATTGCTCGAAACATTGTTTCCTGCGTCAATTCCTCTGATAATGTTTCATCTCGTGATAATGAAAGCAGAAAGCAATATACGGTCTTTCCGTATTCTTGATATATAGCGTCAAAATCACTCACCATCTCACCCCCTTTATAAATAAGATTGCGGAAACAAGCAATCGTTACAAACTTTTTTAGTATTTTAAGTATAGCATAAAGTCGTGAACTCTTCTAATACTGTGTCCCTTTGTTCGGAATAGCAAGGGCGGCTGCCTGTCATATTGTGGTGTTACTTTATCGCACATGAGCATTGGCACCGGGGTTATCGTTGCCGTAGCCCTCCAGCAGGTTGATCGCTCCCCAGATGCCGAGACCAGCACCGAGTGCGATGACGAGAGTCTGCAGTACCTCGACTGCACTGTTGAAAAATTCCATAATAAGTTCCTCCTCTTGCCCGCATCCGCCAGGGGACAACGGACGGTTTGAAAATGAAAAAGTGATATATACAGCCCTTCTCCAGACCGCAGGTGCACCTGCAAGACGGAAAAGGGCATAATAATAACCGAAACAGAGGATCGGTCTGTTTCGGTTATGTAAGTATTGTTTAGTTTGATAAACTGGAAGTTAGCGATTTCTTTTTCCGGTATTCTCTGTCCCTCGGATTTCCTCATGATAGAAATAATCCACGATTACCGGATGTCCCTGCGGGACTCTGCCATAAGGCATTTCATTATCCACAAAGGGACAATCATACTTCTTAGCCATTTCCTCAGCTTTTACTTCAAGTGCTTCAAAGTAGCTGCGGTTATGCTTGTTATAGATCTCATCGTAAAGCGGTACAAGATCAGGATGTTTTCCGGCGATATAATCCATAATTGTCTTCTTGAAACCGCCCCGAAGATTGAGATTTTCGAGCCAGAACAGATCGCACTGATCCTTTACCCGCTCAAAGATGGCTTCAAAATCCGTGATGCCGGGGAATACCGGAGATACGAAACAGACCGTACGGATACCTGCATCATATACTTGCTTCATAGCAGCGATGCGCCGCTCAATGCTCGAAGCAGAGTCCATATCGTTCTTGAAATTTTCATCCAGTGTGTTGATCGACCATGAAACGGTTACTCGTCCAAGCTTTTTCAGCAGATCAATATCCCGTACCACAAGATCAGACTTTGTGCAGATCAGAATATCTGCGTCACTGCCGATCAGCTGCTCCAGAAGTTTTCTGGTATTCCTGAATTGCTCCTCCTGTGGATTGTAGCCATCTGTCACAGAACCGATGACCACCCGCTGTCCGGCATATTTCTTCGGATTTTTAATTTCCGGCCAATGCTTCACATCAAGGAAAGTGCCCCATTCCTCCGTGTGTCCGGTAAAACGCTTCATAAAAGAAGCATAGCAATACTTGCAGGCATGTGTACAGCCTACATAAGGATTGACCGAGTAACCGCCTACCGGCAGACTGGACTTGGTCATGATGTTCTTTGTTTCCACCTCACGAATGAGGATTCCATTTATTACTTCTGCCATGATCTCTGTACCTCCAACACTTTATTGAATTCATCCGGCATTTCCTGAATCATATTTTCATTCCCTATGATAGGGACAAGATCTTCCTTCATAAATACCGGAATGTCAAGCACATGCGCCTGATCTGTCAGAGACCATGCCCACTCCGGCTCCGTATGAACCTTCCTGCTCTGAACTCCCGTCATGGTGCCGACAACGATCCAGTTGATCCCGGAAAGATCAACTGAACCTGGATTGTCGAATAGCGGCTCAAAGGTAACATGATAGTGTTTTGCTCTGACATTTTCCCGTAGTGCGTCAATACGCCACAGTTCTGCTTTCCTCGTCACCGTAACGCCAAACCATGCGTTTTCCAAATCTGTATCAAAATCCAGCAGATCGGGGCGCTTGGTAAGAAACAGGAACTGATGCTGTGGATTTTCACGGATTTTTGCAAATACCTCGTCTCTCCATTCCGGCTTCCATCCGGAGAGATCGCTCATGCCGGTAAGAAGAAAGTTCTGCGGACGTTTCTTTTCCATCATCTTGAGCTTGCCCGGAAAGAACTCAGGATCAGCAAAGTCATTAATCATATGCCAGCGTTTCACATTATTGCGGGCATAGCAATATGTACACCCCACTGTGCAGCCGATGACGAGATTCATGTTCTGAATCTGATCTTTGATACAAATACTCATGACTTCTGCCACTCCTCAAGATTCTTTCTGATGCGGTCGAGGCATTCCTCAAACCGGGTAATTTCTTCCTCTGAAAAACCCTTGTAGTAAATGCTGCCCATCTCATCAGATACAGAATCGTACTCGTCCTTTAAGGCATGTGCTTTTTCAGTCAGAAACAGGAGTGTTTTCCTTTTGTCCGTTTCAGACTGAACACGTCTTATCAGCCCTTGATGTTCCATTCTTTCCAGCATCGTAGTAAGAGAAGTTATCGCTAATCCACATTTAATCGAGAGTGACCTGATTGAGATTCCATCTTCCTGCCACAGCACATAAAGAATACGCCCCTGGGCTCCATTGAACGCATCGATATTTTTTTCGCTGAGAATCTTCTCAAAAATCCGGTCACCAAGCTGTTTTATTTTGGTGACAAGAAATCCACCATTTGTTTTCATGCAAAAGCTCCTATATAGTAGTTTATAAAATCATACTATATAGGAGCTTTATTGTCAAGAGCTTGTATGTTTGAATAGAGGTAAATCCCGATTTGTCGCTTTGTCTATACTGCAAATTATATCACACCGGTTTTTGAAAAACTACTTCTATATGTAAAGGCAGCCCGAAGGCTGCCCCAGAAATAAATCTTTTTCTTAATCCTTCGTATCCTTAAAGCATGTGCTTTCTCAGTCAGAAGCAGGAGTGATTTTCTTTTGTCCGTTTCAAACGGAACGCGGCTTATCAGCCTTTTTTATTATCGCAAATTGAAATAATAGTAAAAGAAACGGAAATGTAGCGGAATACGCAATGAGGAGTACCTTTACCTGTCAATCTCGCAAGCATTAGCAGTGCGTCCGAAATTCTTGCCCGCGGTATCCTGCACTTTGCGGCCGGACAGGTCCGACAGGACAGAGCCGCGGGTTTTGTCTTTGTAGGATTCCATCAGAGCCTTCAGCTCGGAGTTGGAAACGGTTCGGGTCTCTCGGTTCCAGACAGGCTTTCCGGCTTCGTCCATTCCGGTCTTCGTCATGCGGGAAAGACGGGTCGTGCCGCCCTCGGGGAGCTTCATCCAGACGCCTTTGCCAAACTGATTGTCGTGAATCATCCTCGGTGAGATCACGAAAGACTCCCACGGACGGGTATCGGACTTATCGGCGTTCGGGATTTTCACCTCGACCAGCTCCTTGCCGTTCTTAGAGGTGAAGGGATCGCCAATCAAACCCCTGCCGAACTTGATCGTTATCTCGGTACGAGCTGCGGGTTTGTCGTTTTCCTGTACGAAGTCGGGAGACTCCGTTAAATTTTTGTTATCTGTCATGGCTGTTTACCTCCTGTTCTGATATGACGAAAAACTCATCGCTTGGGTGAAGTTTTGCCCGGGTATCGAGATATTTCTCAATATCAAAGGTGAGCTTTTTGTCAAAATCGGCTGTATATTTGTAATTCGGATGCTGTGTCAGATCGTATTTCTCTGACAGGAAAGGGCGGACACCGCGCAGTTGAAGAATACACTTGCTGCCCTCCATAACCGCGAGTTCATCACGGCTCATGAGCTCCTTGCCCAGCTTCTGATAGTTCGTGCCGCAGCTTGGACTGCTGCCTCGGGTATCCGAGGTGTTGAAGGTGTCGATGGTTTCCTTGCCGAGCGCCTCGGAGAGTTCTTTCAGCGTGGTCGGTTCGGAGCCGCCCAAGAATACCTGGCAGTCCATGTTGCCGATGATGGTATCGGCATTGTCCTTGTAAATAGCCTTCAGCTGAGACCGGGCCTGCAGCACCAGACAGGCGCTGATCTCACGGGAACGGATGGTGGCAACCAGCTTTTCCAGATTCGGGATCTGACCGATGTTCGCTGCCTCATCGATCAGGCACCGTACATGGACCGGAAGTCTGCCGCCATAGACATCATCTGCTTTTTCACACAGCAGGTTGAACAGCTGCGTGTAGATCATGCTGATCAGGAAATTGAAGCTGCCGTCTGTATCGGACATCATCAGAAACAGAGCGGTCTTTTCATCTCCGAGCGTATCCAGTTCCAGTTCGTCGTACATGGTGATCTCACGGACCTCTTGAATATCAAAGGGTGCAAGACGGGCACCGGCGGAAATCAGTATGCTCTTGAGCGTTTTTCCAGAGACGAATTGTCAAGGACTTTTTCATCAAATTCACAAAAAATCCACAAAAAAGGTGCCAGAAGCACCGTATGGCTCCTGACACCTCGTTTGATAGATTACATTTTTCCGTTCAGCAGGTCTTTGCAGAGATACGCATAGTCTGGCAGCTGGTTGATATATGGCTCCCAGCGCCGCTTGATTTCGGCTAATTCCAGCGGGTCAGCTACTTCCAGTGCATGATCGTTGCCCGTCATATACAAAACATCCGTAGCAACATCGTCCAAACACCTGCCGCAGAGATCGGCAGCTGATTCTATCCTGATACCGGTATCCACATAAAGCGGATTTACGCCAATCGCCAGCCAAACATAGCCTACCTTGTCCGACCAGAGCAGTTCAAAATCAGGGCTTTGCCGCAGATGTTCCGCAAAGACCTCCTTTACTCGTTCAATTTCATGCTTCTCTTTTTCTGTGTAAAGCATTTTCGTGTCCTCCTTGACAAAAATTTTGGTGCGTACCATCATCAGTTTAGCACAAGGTGGCTTCGTTTATCAGTCTATCACATCTGCTGAATTTCATTTTTGAGCATACGCTTGATTTTATCGCTCATGGTTTCTGTGCTGGTATTGCTGAAATGGACATGAACCTTGTAGGTTGTCTTACCGATTTTCTTTACCATCGCTGGCGTGTTTTCCGGCTCTCTGGACGCAGTAGCGGCGTCTGCCACCTGCATAGTACGGGGTTCTCTGTTCATGGCGCTCCTTTCTCCGAACGGGTCTGTGCCGCCCGGTAAAAAATCAGTCGTGCTTACTGCTTACAATGTCTTTTGCTGCCTGTCGGGTAGCACCGGCATTTTCTTCCCTGAAATTCTTCCCGTCAAAAAGAATCGGCGCACACCGTTCCAAAATACGGTCATAGATACGGGCGTGGGCCAGATCAGGCGGGTTTTTCAGCTCGGACAGTTTCAAGTTTGTTGTGATAATCATGGGCCTGCGGCTGCGATAGCGGCTGTCGATGACGAAAAACATCTGCTCCATAGCATATTCGGTACTGCGCTCTACACCCAGATCGTCAATGATAAGCAGGTCGTACTCATCAAAGCTGGCGATAAAGTCGGCCCTGTCCTCGGAAAACATCCCCGTCAGGCGGTTCAGGATGGTGGGGAAGTTCGTCATCAGCACCGGCACATCCCGGTCAAGCAGGGCGTTGGCAATACAACCGGCGAAAAAGGACTTGCCGGTTCCCACATCCCCGAACAACAGCAGGCCGGTGTTGTTTTTATATGCCTCCTTCCAGTTCTCAACATAGGCGTGAGCCTTGTCCATCAATGGGTTTTGCCCGTTATCATTGGAAAATGTGTAGTCATAGAGATAACGGTCTTGCAAGCCCTGTGCCTTTCGGCGTTTGATACGCTCCATGCGGCGCTGCCGTTCTTCAGCAGCCTTGCGCTGCTCCTCAGCCTCCCGCTGGCACTGGCAGATGCAGCGCGGCATAAAGTAGCCAGATTTCCCAAAGCATGGCACAACGGTCTGCCTCTGGCCGCCGCATTTCTTACAGTGAATGAGCCCATCTGACGGGTCTATATACTCGTCCTCAGCCAATTCCACACCGGCAGCTGCCTTGTCGATGAACGCCCGGATTTCTGCGGTAATCTCAATCATACAGTTTCATCCTCCTTTACGCTGTAATCCCGGTTGCGTGAGGGTGTGACAGTTTTTTTAGCGTCCTCACCGGCCCAGCGCCGGATGGTCGCTGCATGGCTCTGATAACGCTTGCCGGTAGAAGCCATGTACTCGGACAGCTTTTCAATGTACTGTTCCCATACAACAGGAAAACTGGCCTGCAAGTCTGCCAGTTCCTCGTCCGTCAGGAAAACATTCTGGTAACGGCCATAGGCGCGGGCGGAGCGTCCCTTCTCTATCTCTCTCTTTATATCTATCTCTTTCTCTAACTCTATCTCTATCTCTGGTGGACGAATGTCGGACAAATGTCCGCCGTTTGTCCGGGGCGCAGAAAGAGCCTTATTTTGAAGCCTTGCAGCCCGCTTTCGCTCGGCCTCGGTAGAGGACTGGCCTATTAAAAGTTCGATGTTGCTCATGTAGAATGTGCCGCTGTCCAGCACTTCCACAAGACCCAGCTTCAAAAAGATCTGCAAGGCTCTCTCCACAGTGCCGATCTGCTGGCGGGTAATGGTGGCGATCATCTGCGCCGTGTAAGGAATGTCCTCGTCAAGTTGAAGCCGTCCACCATGTTTCAGCGATTTCAGATACAGCTTGAGCAGAATGTTGGAATATAGCACACCATCCTGCATACTTTCCAGCAGCACGATGGAATCATCGTCAAAATAGTTTTCTTTAAGTTTCAGGTAATAATATTTTCGGTTGTCTGACATAGGGTTCCTCCTTGGGGTTTCTCTTGGGATTCTGTACGCATTTTAAGACCGTTTTAGGGGTCGGAGGATAAATCTATCAGCCTGCCTTTGATACCCTCGAAAAAACCCTTGATTTACAAGGATTTTTCAGCCCT
>NZ_QULN01000002.1:0-463395 GCF_003481705.1 Butyricicoccus sp. OM04-18BH | reverse complement strand
CTTGAGCAGAATGTTGGAATACAGCACACCATCCTGCATACTTTCCAGCAGCACGATGGAATCATCGTCAAAATAGTTTTCTTTAAGTTTCAGGTAATAATATTTTCGGTTGTCTGACATAGGGTTCCTCCTTGGGGTTTCTCTTGGGATTCTGTACGCATTTTAAGACCGTTTTAGGGGTCGGAGGATAAATCTATCAGCCTGCCTTTGATACCCTCGAAAAAACCCTTGATTTACAAGGATTTTTCAGCCCTTAAAGCGTGACATTTCTCCCGTTGTTTCCGCTTGCGCTTTGCGGCGTTGATCCGCTTCATGCGTGCGGCACATTCCGGGCAGTATTTGGACCGGTTGGAACCGGGGGTAAACAGCGCCCCGCATACGGCGCATTTCTTCGCATTCAGCCGGTGGAACAGCGCCGTTTCCAGTTCCTTATCCTGCGGTAATACTGCCGCCCGAAACCACCTGCACAACAGGGAGTAGGAAATAGACTGGACACAGACACATTCCTCCCCATCGTCCAGGGCGATACAATTTCCGTCGATGTAGTTGCAGCACTCATGCACCAGCCTCCGCGCTCTGCGGTACTGGCGGTAATCCATGACGGGGATAGGTTCAGTCTTGTCGTTCTTCATAAATGATTTCTTTCACAAAGCAGGTAACCTCCTTGAATGAATTTATTGTTAAATATTCGTGCAAAGTATTGTTTTCTTCGTGCAAATGGCATATACTATAATTGCCAGCAGAAAGGGGTTGATCGTATGGCTGGAAATACCACAAACATCAGTATCCGCATGGACGCAGATTTGAAAGCGCAAGCGGACGCACTGTTTACTGAACTTGGCATGAATCTGACTACGGCGTTTAACATCTTTGTGCGCCAGTCGCTTCGTGAAGGAGGCATTCCCTTTGAAGTAAGGCTGGAACAGCCGAACAAAGAAACGGTTGCTGCCATGCTGGAAGCGGAAAGGATTGCAAAAGACCCGTCTGTAAAGGGCTACAATGACCTTGACGAGTTGTTTGCTGACCTGAAAAGATGAAAGAAACCAAATATACCGTCAAGTACACGACCAGTTTCAAAAAAGACTACAAACGAGCCATCAAGCGTGGCTTGAAGATCGAACTGCTGGAGCAGGCCGTAGCATTGCTGGCAATGGGCGAACCGCTGCCGGATAAGAACCGCGACCATGACCTGTCCGGCGATTGGGCAGGCCATCGGGAATGTCACATTCTCCCGGACTGGCTGCTTGTCTACCGCATAGAAGATGATGTTCTGGTGCTGACGCTGGCCCGCACCGGCACACACAGCGACTTGTTCGGCAAATAAACAGTCTGCCGCCGTATGGGGAAACCTGTACGGCGGTTTTTCTGTGTGCAAAAGTATGTCGTGAAACGCGGTAGCCCTTACCGCTCCGGCTCCCGGTCGTGAGACTTGTCCTGTTCCTGTCTGGACAGCTGCTCGGCGGTTTTGCGGAGCCGTTCCACTGCTTTCAAATCCTCCCGCATGGATTTCATGGCAAGTGTGTCCGTCTGCTTTTCAGCGGCCAGCTGGTCAATTTCCCGCTGCCATACCTTTGGGGTGATTGCCTCGCCGCTGTCTTTCAGTTCTTTCAGATACCGGGCCGCTGCGTCATACAGAATCAGTTCCCGGCTGTGGCGCTGTTCAAACTGTTCCCGTTTTTCCAGCTTTACTTTGGCAAGCTGCTTGTGGATGGACTTGTACTGGTTGTACTGTTCCCACATCTCCCCGCGCTCGGTAAGGGTAGTGATCCGGCGCTCGGCCTTGACGATCTTTCCGCGCAGGTCATAGTAACGGCTGTTCATATCAGCGATTTTTTCATGAAGCTGCTGCATAGACTGGATGCCGTTTGCCTGCAAAAAGCTGAATAGTGCAGCACTTTCTTGCAATGCCCGGATTTTGCCGGTGCGGGTGTGGGGAGCGTTCAACTGCTGCTGAGCCTCCCACAAAGCTGTCAAGCTGCTTTGCTGTGTTTGTGGTTTTTCCGTTTCGGCTTTCGACCAGCGATAAAGACGGGTAATGCGGGCTTTAATTTCTTTCAGCAGTTTGTTGTCGGCGGCGATCTGTCGGTTTACTTCCCCCTTGTCGGTGCGGATACCGCACTTTTCCATTTGGCTGGCAGCTGCCCCCAGATGGACAGAGGGGATTTTATCAATGCCCTGCCGCTTGTAGCTGCGGTGGTCAATGCGCTCCGGTCTACCGGCAGATTCCAGCGCCCGGTTGGTGTAGGCTGCCCACGCTGCCCGCCAAATCTCCACATTTCCTTTATCGTTCCAGTCGGTCGTATCCTCCCGATGATTTTTCCAGCCGCCTTTCCCATCCTGGATACGCTGTCCGTTCTCGTCCAGATCGTATGCCTTGCGGCACTTTGCGCCCCACTGTCCATTTTCTTTCAGAGGCCGGAGCGTCAGCATGATATGGACATGAGGGTTGCCGGTTCCCTTGTCATGGATAGCAAAGTCAGCACACATTCCTTTGTCTACAAAGTTGTCCTTCACATAGGCGCGCACAAGGGCAAGCTGCTGTTCACCGGACAGTTCACGGGGCAGGGCTGCTTCGATCTCGCGGGCAAGCCGGAGAAGTGCTGTGGCTTCCTCGTCGGTCATGTTCTTTGCTTCCGGCACAATGCTTTCAAAGACTGCGCCCCGGACGATAAGGCGGTGGTTTCTCTCCCGGCGTTCCTCGCGGGACAGCTTTTGCCGCAAAATCTTTTCTCTGTTTTCGTATTGCTGGATTTTCTTCTTGCTGTCCTCAATCTCGGCGGTCAATTCCTCGCGGGTTTTCTCTCTCGGTTTCGTCATAGCTGGTCGCTCCTTTCTGCCTGTCGGCATAGAAAAAGGACAGTCGATTTTCTCGGCTGTCCCTTGTGGGTGTCAATCAAAGTTATTTTTCTTGGTCTGCGTCAACCGTTCCGGCACCGTCATCAATATATAGCTCGGCTGGAATTGAACTGACAGTAAGCTGTTTTTCTGGCGGTAATGAATTATACCACTCAAGCCATTTAAGGGTTTCTTCGGATAAGTCCGATTTGTTAAATAACTGTCCTTCAAATTCAACTGTTTCATTTTCTGCATTTTCCAAATTACTATATAAGAAATATTTACCATCAATTAAAATCACAATATCATTTTCATATTGATATACTTTAGCGCCTACAATATCGTCATTAGCTTGGAAATTTTCTTTTGGCTCTTGTGATGAACTAACTTTGCTTTCGATTTCCCCTAAATAAATGAACTGGCTTTCTTTGTCTGTAAGACTGGGTTGACTATCAGCATATTGATACAACTTGTTATTTACATAAACCATAGGAGCCAAATCTCCAGAAACAGGGGGATTAGAGCCATTAAGTAAACGAGGAATTGTAGCTACACAAATTATAAGGCAAAGACAGGCTGCCATAACTCCCCACTTTATCCACACAGGCTTTTTCATTTTCTTTTTGTAGTTGAGTGCTTCGTCAACATATTTTGTATCAAGCTCGCTCATAGCGTCGGAGAATTTCTCTGCGTTCATACGAATACCTCTCTTTCAATTAAGTATTGCTTCATCTTCTCGCGGATACGGGTCAGCCGGACGGAGATATTTTTCTCCGAAAGTCCCACAAGCTCGGCTATATCCTTGTAGCTATCGGAAAACCAATAGCGGCGCATGAAGATAACGCGATTTTCAACGGTCAGCGTGTCCAAAAAGTCCTCGATAATACGGGCTAACTCTCTGGCTTCAATTTCATCTTCAACGGTTTTCTGGTCTGCGATACAGGCTTCGATTTCTTCTAAAGCAATCGTATAGTGACTACTCCGTTTTGCAGCTTCCTTTCTCCAATAGATTTTGAGTGAAATGTTCCGAACAATTTTCACTATGTAGGACAGAAGCGGGTGAGGCCGCGCCGGGGGAATGGCGTTCCATGCGCCTAAATAAGCGTCGTTTACACATTCCTCCGCGTCTTGTCTGCTCCCTACGATATGGTAGGAAAGATTGTGGCAGACTTTTCCGTATTTTATGTCCAATTCCCGTATGCCCTGTTCTGAACGCTCGAAAAACATTTCTATGATTTTTTCATCGTCTATCAATCGCACCGCCTCCTTTCTGGCTTCACCTATATACTACGGTTTTAGCGGCGAATACTACATCAAATCTCAAACTTTTTCAAAAAAATTATATCACACTTCGCCGGAGATTGCTTGCAGTAGCTTTTGCCGCTTCGCTGGCGGCTTTCCGTCGTTCCTTGCTGTATGGGGCGGTCAGACGGAAAGAGAAACGCCCCTTTGCAATATCAAACTCCATGCAGCCCGTTTCCGGGTCTGTGTCCGTCTGCTGGCAGATTGCCGGATAACGGCGGCTGTATGCAAGCAGACGCTTCTTTAAGGCGGTGTTGTGGGTGCGGATATGGATAAGGGTGTCTTTCTCGTCAAACCATATATCGGTGGTCTTTTCCTGCTTGGTAAGCCCTGTTTTCATAAACTCTCCTTTCTGCGCCCCTGTTACGCAATAGGGGCATTTTTCGGGTGTTTTTCCCGGCTCTTGACTTGGGGAAAATGAGGATTTTCAAATAGAAACCGCCCGGACAGGGAATGGTTCGTCAGGGCGGCTGTTATCGCAAGATTTCTGTTTTTTCCGGCTCTTGACCGTCAGACGCGGATAAACGCGAGCTGTCGGCAAGCACCAGTTTGAGCAGCTTGTCGCGGAATGTTTCTGTGCTGCTGTGATTGAAAAACAACTCCGCAACAATGGTCTGCCCGTTCCTCTGGGTCGTGATGATGCTGTCGGGGGTCTGTTCTGCCATAGGCGGCTCCTTTCTTTGGGCGCAAAAGAGGGATTTCCCGTAGTTCGGAAAATCCCTCTTGGTTGACGGTTATTCTGTTTTACTGTGCGGGCTGTGCGGCGGCTGCCTGCGCCTTTCTCTTTGCCCGGTATTCCCGCGCTTTCATGCGGTCATACTCCCGCTGCTTTTCAAGGTTTCTCGCCCGGTACTCCCTTGAATACTGCCGGTGGTAGGCGCGGCTCTTTTCCTTTTTGGCTTCTTCGATTTCCCCCCGCATTTGCTGGATTTCCTGCTCGGTCGGCTCTGCAAGCTGTGTCACTTCGTTCTCAAACTTGCCGATATAATTGAAATATATGCTGATGTGCTGGATTGCGTATCTCGCCCTTTTCTGGTCGCGCTCATGCACTTCAATCCGGCTGATAAACTCGTTGAGAATGGCGGGGGTAAGCTCGGTAAAGGCAGCATGGCGTTCCGTCAGCTTCAAAAACTTCTGCGCCCGTCCTCCCGCGTTCTCATAAGCGGATAGCTGCTCTTGGAGCGTGGCAAGCTCCGCTTTCAGCGTGTAGTATTCTTCTGAATACTTCTGCGACATCTGCTCATAGCGGTCTTGTGAGATCGCGCCGAGGGCGTTGTCCTCATAGAGCTTGTTCAGCACCTTGTCAATCTGTTCAAGGCGCGTCGTGATTTGCGGGATACGCTTCTGCTGTTTCTTGGTCTGGTTGGTCTGCTGCATGGCAAGGTTCTTTTTCACTAAGGCTTCAAACTCCGCCCGATTGCTGATAGAATAGTCCTCGATTTTCTTCAGCACTTCCGCGATGGTCTGCATGAGCAAGTCCGCGTCCATGATGTGCGGGGAATGGCATTTGGGGTTCTTGGCTTTTCCCTTGTGGTACTCGCTGCAAAAAGCAACATGCCGCTTGCCGCCGTTCCGGTAATCTATACGAATGTGCATTTTTGCGCCGCAGTCCTTACAGAAAAGCAAGCCAGACAGAGGGTGGATTTCCCCGTCCCCGTTGGGGCGTCTGACGGGTGCGTTTTCCAAAATCCGCTGTACGGTTTCAAAATCGCTGCGGCTGATAATCGGCTCATGCACATTTTCTGTGATGTGCCACTGGCTCCGGTCTACATAGTGGTTATGTTTATCCCGGAAATGCTTTGTAGTCTTGAAGTTGACTACATCGCCGCAATACTCCTGCCGTGTGAGGATATGGGTCAAGGTGGCTTTGTTCCACTTGCAGCGGTTATCCTCATTGAGCGTCTTATTTTTACAAGTTCCCCTCCCTCGGTCTTTCATGTAGAAAGTGGGGGTTGGGATTTGCTCCTGTGTCAGATGCACGGCGATTTGGTTGCGGTTTTTCCCGCCGATAAACAGACGGAAAATCAAACGGACAACCTCGGCGGCTTCCTCGTCGATTATCCAAAAATCCTTGTTGTCCGGGTCTTTGACATAGCCGTAAGGGGCTTCGGTGACAATCGGCTTTCCACTCATGCCTTTGGTCTTAATGCCCGTTTTCACTTTCTTGCTGATGTCCTTTGCGTACCACTCCGACATGATATTGATAAAGGGCGCAAACTCCAATGTGTCGGGCTTCTCGCTGTCTATCCCGTTGTTGACCGCGATAAAACGCACATTGTTCCGTCTGAATATCTCCATCGCGTTGCCTACTTGGAGATAGTCGCGCCCCCAGCGGGTAAGGTCTTTCATAATGCAGACACCGATTTTCCCGTTTTCCACATCGTCCATCATGCGGGAGTAGGCGGAACGGTCAAAAAACCTGCCGCTTTCGTCATCGTCGATGTAGTGCCGGATATTGGTTAGGTGCTGCCCTCTGGCATAGTTCTCCAAAAATATTTTTTGGTTCTGTATGCTGTTGCTTTCGCCGCCGTCCCTGTCCTCGTCGCCTACGGAAAGGCGGGAGTAAAGGGCTGTAATTTTGCTATAATCAGTCATGTGCATAACCTCCTGTGCGTCCATGTATGTGTCATTTACACTTAAAATTATGCACTCCAGCGGGCAGAGCCGTATTCGATGTTGTGCCGGAAATGCTTTGCGTTCTTTCCACGGACATAGACGGCGGCCCATAGACCTGCACCGCAAAGCAGTCCTGTCAGCAGATCGACAGGATGAAGGCTCGGAAGGGGACTGCGGAAGGCAACTGCTGCCGTTTAAAAAAACGACAGCAGCTGTTCAGAAGCATTCGTGCCATCCGCCATGCGCCATGCCTGCCCGAAATGGGTGCAGAACAGACCAAACAGAAGGTAGGGAAGTACCTTGAGCAGCAGCTTTTTCAGCTTTACAGTATCTATTCTCATCGGCTCTGCTCCCTCTGCTTGTCACGGGATGTCACCTTCGTCGGGATGCTCTTCACCGCATCAATCAGCTTGCGGAGTTTGCTGAGCGTGCTCGGGCGCTTGCTTTTTGCGAGAACTTCTGCAGGGTAGGCGTTGAATGCCGCTGTCATGGCATCTGCGTCGCGCGCCTTGAAGAATACCAGATACTTCGGCGGAAACACAGATTTATCCTTTGTGATGGCGTAATCAACACCGTATTTGCGGGCGTATTTCTCGAATCCCTTGAGATCGGTCTGCGAAATATCAATATTTGTTACGCCTTGATTTTGGCCAATCAACTGCTGAATGGTCTGCCTGCCGTCCGGCTTTTCGTTTTTCAGCGCCGCTTCCCGGGATTTTCGTTTGATATAGGCAAGTCCCTTTGCGGCAAGGCGGATAATGCCGCGAGCGGTGAGCTTGGTCGTGCTGATTGCAAGGTTCACCGTCCGGTTTTCAATCTCCTCCTGCATGAGTCATCACCTCCTTCGCTGTCAGTACCATCAGCGGTCATCGTGGCTGGAATGGGTGAGCTTCGGCGCGTCCCTGTGCTCATCACGCGCCTGCAGCACGCTGTCGGGAATGGGGACCGCCGTAATGCTGTGGCCCATCCTGACGAAAGCCTCGGGCTGATGGAACAGCGCCTCGAACTTGTCAATCTGTTCCGCAGAGAGCGAGCAGAAATCCTCCTCGCCCAGACCAACGACCAGAAAAGAACCGGCAATCACATCGTAGATATGACCGCCCTCATCACGGAGCGCACGGTTTGCCGGAAGTCCGCGCAGTTTGCCCTCCTCGTTGCAGATTACGCCCACGCTGTCCTCGAACGGATAAACTGCCTCGATGTCGCCATCGACCGCATGCTGCAGGTCCTCGAGCGCTGAGCCAATCTGTATCACCTTGGGGTACGCATTCGGCTGAACGAGAAGAACGGTCATGGTGTCGGGCTTCACAGCCTCGAACGGCTCTGCGTTTGCAACAGACTGCTCCATAGCCGACTGACGCGCTTCAAAGGTACGTGCGTTTTCGAAAATATGAGACTCGCAGTCATAGTGGAACACATTATCTGAAAGCCTTTCCTCGGGCGCGACCTCAGCTTGATTGATCGTGCGGACCATGTTCTCTAACTCGCTGAGTGACGGACTGGTGTCATCGGCAAGAAGCAGAACCTCGTGGATAGAGGAGGGGAGAACGTAGAAGCTGCCGCCCAGCGTTTCTGCTGCGTCGTCCAGAAAATGCGGATACTGAATAACACACGCGCCGTTCTGACCGTTCTCGATGCTTGCAACCCACATGGGAGACGGGTCTGTCTGCCCGGGCATGTTGCGAATCACTTCATTCATGTTGCGAAGCGTTGCCGGACAGCTGTGAGATGCCGCCTCCAGAGCATCATCGTGCAGCTGCGCGGCGGAAATGCCGTAGGCGTTCAGCATCTTATTCGTAACGAGAATGCTGGAAGAAGTACGCTCGTTATGGCCCATGTCAAAGCGGTAAACAAGCGCCATATCCTCGATGTTCCTGTGCGGAATATCAGCAAGCAGGTCCTTGTTTTTAGCGGCAGGCACCAGCTGGAGAGTCAGCTTTTCCTTCATGCGCTCGTAATTCGTGAGCGCTTCCGTGTCAAACTGCGGCATCTGGGCGACCGCTTCCTTGATTTCGCGCGCGATCGCCTTCATCGTATTTCCGAGATAGAGATCATTGCGGAACCTGTCGAACAGCGCTTCCAGATTCATGGTCAACGCGATGTCACCGCCGCTCGGATGAATGGCCATGCCGGTGTAGGACTCGCCCTGCAGCTTGGGGACCTCCTGAAGCTGGATGTCGCAGCCGGGAAAGCGGCGGCGCATCTCAGAAATAACCTGTGTCGTAAATTCATGGAAATTCATATAAATTCAGCCCTTTCTGATAATAAAAGGACTCCCCAAAATATTCGGAGAGCCCTTTGCGGTATAGTGTTTATCGTTCGTGTTCGCGGGATTTCTTTTTCTGCCACTGATCGAGCAGTTTGATGATGGTGTCCTGCATCTGCTGCGCGGTGTAGGATCGCGGAAAAAATCTTCGCAGCTGCTCATTCCGGAAGGTGACCCGTTCAAGATCGCCTTTCTTCACCTCGTTCAAGATTAGTTCTTCCTCTTGGATAAACGGTTTTTGGACTTCTTTCTTTGCGGTTTCCAACTGATTTGTGGTGTTCTCAAGGTCATTTTCCGCAAGCGACAAGCTCTCGGCAAATCTCTCAATGCCGTTATCAAGACGGATAATATTGCCGTGTGCGTCATCACCGAGAGGAACATTTCTGCTTGTCGCACCTTTCAGTCGAACCTCATAATTTCGCTCTGCGGTATTAAAAAGCAGTTCCGTTTCAAACCCTCGGTACTTGCCGAGAGGAATAGGGTCGGGGCTGTTCATCTGCTTGCAGGCTTCAATGATTGCTTTACCGGCGTCGGCTTTTTCGGAATAAAAAACACCCTTAACCTCCATACCGACAAATCGGTCGTCCGTTGGTTTCGGGTGCTGTTTCGCAGTTTCTACATCTTGCTTCAATCCTTCAATACGGTTTTCCAAAGCTGTAATTCGCTGCGGATAATATTTGATTATCTTATCTTCCAAAGCGTATTTTTCAGATAGAAAGTTGGATTTTAAGAGCTTCAGCTTTTGAACTTGAATGTCCAAATCCATCTTCTCCTTAATATACGGGTTGCCGGTGGCAAGCATTTTAATCTCTGCATAGGAAAGGGCGGTTTCATCAATATCCTCGGCAGAACGCACCGGGGATTTGCTCGTCATAATCTGACTGGCGAACTTTGGAATTTCACCTCTGCCGGGTACTCCGCCAGCTCCGTAGAGAAGTATCATTATCCTTCTGACTGTCATCGCCGTAACAGGGGCAACCTGTTACCTATACCGGGAGTTCTCGCTGTTCTGCAATGCAGAAGTCACGGCGTACCCGATAAGGTGGCTAAAATCATCAGAATTAAAGTCTTAGTGAATGGTTTATTCAGTTGTCAAAATACAAGTGAAAGGGCTGACCTTTTCGTGGCTCGGAATTAACCCCTTCACTTGTTTGAAATGGGAGAGCGTTTTTGGGGGGTGTTTTTTCAAAATTTCTTGAAAATTTTTTTGCTAACAAAAAAAGCCACCTACTTTCCTCTTAATTGAGGTCAATAGACGGCGGGTAGAAATATTCATAATTTTGGTGTATAATAGGAAATTAAGAGAAAGACAAATTTGAATTTTTTGTGGAGGTGTTTATATGATATTCCTAAAGGTATTGGCTGTAGTTCTGGGATTGGCATTCCTTCTGTTTGGATACTTCATTTACTTTAAAAAGAAATACAATCTTATCAACGGTTTTGAGGCGGATTTCAAAGCCGGTCGGAAGAAAGAAGAATACGCAAAGAAAGTGGGAATGATAGAGTTTGTTGTTGGTATAGTTCTGCTTATCACAGGTGTTGCACTTATTCTGTTTGCCTAATAAATTCCAGTTTGTCTAACTTACTCTAAATTAGCAAAGACCGCTTACAAAAGTGTAGGCGGTCTTTATTCGTGTTCAGATATATTTGATTTTGAACTTTCTTTTCTTGGCTGAAAGCACCTTGCAAATAATATCATCTGCTGCGTCCGTGTATCTGCCTTGTGCTATCAGGCTGTTCTTCAAACGGATAAGTGATTGCAGCACTTCGCTGTATTCGTCCTTGGAAAGGTATAAATGATATTTTTGTTCTTTCAAAACAACCACCTCCTGTTACCGCAATTATATAATAAGAAATGGCATAGAAGTAGTGTGCGATTGTCGCTTGACCACCCCTAAATGAACGAATTAACAGGGTAACGAACGCCTTATTCATTAGCAGGAATTTTGCTCGAATTTTTCTGCCATTAGCAGAGAGGGCATTTTCATTAGCAAAATAGCGAAAATCCTGCTAATTTTTATTAGCAAGTCGTTCACCTGAAAGGCGGACGACATTCGTCCTAATTTCCATTAGCTGACGGAGATTTTGCTAATGAAAATCTGTGAATTTTACGATTTTTCACTTTTTCCGTAAAAATGAAAAAACGCCGGAAACCCTTGATTTTACTGGGTTTTCCGGCGGAGTTTTTGGCGTTCCCGAGGTGATTCGAACACCCGACCTACCGCTTAGGAGTAGACCCGATACGACATCGGGAAGTGGCATCTAATGCTTAAAAATGCTTGGAAATACAAGGTTTTTCAGCATTTCAAATCCCATCTGATACTACGCTGTGATAGCTAATTCAGAGGGATTTTACACCGTCCGATTGGCTCGAAATTAGCAAGTCTTTCGATTTTTGGTGGACGTTGCAAGTGCAAGTAAATGTCACTATGTAACTTCTCGTGATGCGAAATGATAGGAAATCCTATTCATTCTCGTGTGAGGGTGCGGGTGTCCTTAGACACAGATTTCAGTCTGTTTTATATATCATTTCAAAATGAATTTTTCAACCAGAATTATTAAGAATTTCAAAGGTTTTTCAGACTCAATGATTCTATGTAATTTAGACCCGCCGAAGCAGGTCTTTTTTTATTTCAGCATAATCTCTCTATCCTCAGCGCCGAGCATATAAGCACCCTTGGCAAAAGCATCCCTTGCAAGAAGCTCTGCTACATCAACCCTATCGAACAGCATCCATATTTCTTTCTCTTTCGGAGTCAGTTCATGGCTATGGTCAAACAAATGCTCAAGTCCCAATCCTTCAAGCAATGCCGACTTTGCTGCTTTGTATTCCTCAGCTCTGCCAACATATTCGTCGTTCCTTTCCTTGGAAAATGCCTCGATATTGTCAGCTCTCAGATGCTCGTAATACTCGTCCATAAAGATTCTATCCATACTCGTTGACCTCCATAACAAAAAAATAAGGGCAGACCCTTTTACAGCTATTGTAGCTATGTAAAAGGATCTGCCCTTGCAGTTACTATAATGTTTTTGCCAGCGACTTCAGGAGTGCTGCCATTTCCGGATTTTGCAGAAGCTTCAGAAGAAGTTCTTTATCATCAGCGGAGCTTTCCGTTGCGGCTGGTTGAACCGGCTCAGGCGTTGCCTGTCTGCCTGAGTAGAACGCAGCTTCCATTCTTTCAGCGTTCAGTCTGCGGTCATCGTCGATGATATGGGAGTAAACATCCGCTACCATCTTGACCTGTGCATGACCGGAATCGCCTTGAACGGATTTCATATCGCCGCCGTTCAGCTTCAGCTTGTAAGTGATACTGGAATGTCGGAGACTATGGAAAACCACTTTCGGCAGTCCCTTCTCCTCAATCAGCTTATTGAAAGCACGGTTGATAACCTGCCCCTCAATCGGCTTGCCATTGGAAGAACAGAAAACCAGATTGAAGTCTACGAACTCGTCACCGAAAAGGTCTTTCAGTTCTTCGATGTCAGCCTTTCGCTGTACCAACATTTCCGCTACGGTTTTCGGTAAGAACACCTTGCGGACACTTGTTTTGGTCTTAGGAGTTTTGAGAACCAATGCGGTATGCGTACTGGCGAAGGTCGGTGGGAACTTGAACATGATGTCCTTACCGTCCAGATCTGCCATCGCTTCACGATTTACTCTCTGCAACTCCTTTTCAACGAAGATGCTTGCCTGACCAAGTTCAATACTGGTGGGGGAAATGTCAATACAGTCCCAGGTAAGCCCCAGAAGCTCGCCCATTCGCAGGGAACAGGAGAAGGCAAGGTTAATAGCCAGACGAAGAATATCATCGTCACAGGCTTCCAGAGCCTTCTGGAGCACTTCTGCTGTCCAGATATCCCTGGTCTTGTGTTCTTCTTT
Organism: Butyricicoccus sp. OM04-18BH; assembly: GCF_003481705.1. Classification (GTDB taxonomy): domain Bacteria; phylum Bacillota; class Clostridia; order Oscillospirales; family Butyricicoccaceae; genus Agathobaculum; species Agathobaculum hominis. The sequence continues at coordinate 450,496 of NZ_QULN01000002.1, read as the reverse complement.
CGGCAGCGTAGCGTGCTCCACAGGGTTTCTGGTCATCAATTCCCACTTGACCGCTTGATTGAAAGCATTTCGCAATGTCTTGTGAACCTCTCGGACAGTATGCGGAGTCAGATATTCTGTACGGGCTTTTACATACTTAGAAGAAACCGCTTTGACAGAAAGCAAATCTCGGTAATACTTGTCCATGATTCTCGGCGTGACATCCTCCAGCTTCATATCACCGATGAGGGGACGAATATAGTTTGCAATCAGGCTCTTTCTGCTTTCATAGGTAGACATCGCCCAGGTGTTCACACCATAGATTGACATATACTCATCCAAAAGATCATTGACGGTTTTAGCAGAAGGGGGAATAAAGGTTCCGGACTCCTGCTCATATTCAACCTGCAACTTCCTTTTCTTTGCTTCGGCATTCGTTTCAAAGGTTTCCCACTTCTGACGCTTGTTGCCGTTCTCATCGGTGTATGTATAAACCACAGAATACTTCTTTTTTCTCTTAACGATAGATGCCATGTAATCAGCTCCTTTCCTGTCTATCTTCCGCTAACTGGTAGCGGGTCTGATTGTGATACCATTTTTCAAAGCTCTCTTTGGTAGCTCGCTTATACCTGCCAACCTTGATAAGCTCAAAATCTTCATTGGCAACGATATAGTAAATGGTCTGACGATGTACCCCAAGCATTCTTGCCATTTCCGGCAGACCGTAGGTGGATGCCATAATATCTGCATCCAGTTCCTGATCCTCTACCGTGCGGTAATCGGTTTGAGAAGCATACCATCTTTCAAAGCTCTCCTTTGTCACTCTGCGCTTGCCCAGGACATCGACCACATCAAAATGCCCTTTGGCAACCAGTTCGTAAGCAGTCGCTTCTTTCAGCCCAAGGCGCTGTCCAAGCTCCTCCATTGAATATGTAGTTTTCTTCAATTCCTCGCCGGGAGGGGTTCCATCGACCTTCTGGTATTTGAACTGATTGGCATACCATTCTTCAAAGCTGTCGATCATCACCCTCATGGTGTTGCCGACAAGAATGGTTTTGAAGTAATTCTTCTTAATGAGCCAGTATGACTCCGTTTTACCAAGACCGAGCATCCTGCCCATTTCCAGAACAGACATACTCGTGCGTTTTCTCATTTCCGCCATCGTACAACCTCCTATGTAAAAAATGTAGCCATGTGTTTCTTGTCATGGCTACATTTTATCGAACTCTCAATATGTTTTGAAGTTTGTCGCCGGGTTGTACGACGCCCTTGACAAATCTTACATTTGATGATCCAACCACTCATCAAAACTCTTTTTGGAGATTCTGATACTGCCACCGATGCGGACGCTATGGAAAACTTTCTTTTTCACAAGGTTGTATGCGCTGGTTCTGCTGATGCCCAGAATATCCTGAATCTCATCAACCGTATAGGTTCTCTTATCAAACTGAACTGCGTTAGCAGCCATCGCTTCTTCGGTGCGCTGATTCATGGCAGCGATTCTTTCTTCAAACATTTATGTTCACTCCTTCGCTCTCTTTGCTTTATGTTTTGGGGAACGCTTTTTCAGCTGTTCCATTGCCAGGCTGACAGATAAGGCTTTCTCAATCGCTACCATTTCACGGGGCGTTACCTTACCTAAGTAATTATCAATCCTGCTTTTATCAATGGTACGAATCTGTTCCAGCTGAACAACGGACGCTTCTTTGAATGCAGGATTGTCGTAAATAACAAAGTGCGTCGGCATATTCGCTTTCTTATGGATTCTGGTGGTGACCGTTGCCACAATCAATGTGGGAGCGTGTTTATTACCGGTATCGTTCTGAATGACGATAACCGGACGGATGCCGCCTTGTTCCGACCCAACTACCGGGTCCAGCTTGGCGCAATAAATATCACCACGGCAATATACCCAATTTTCTTTCATCATGTGCCATGACCTCCTTTCGTTGGCTATGTAATAACTGACTGCCAGAAAGGAATCAGGCAGTCAGTCCAAAAGTCTATGTGTCCCATATTTGCCACGCACCCCTGGGAAAGAGGGCTTACGCCCTCAGGGAATCACCGAACGACTGATTGCGAATCAGTTCCATAGGAATCTAACCTCTGCCGGGTTCTCCGCCAGCTCCGTAGAGAAGTATCTTTAATCCTGTTGCTTTCATGGCCGTATTGGGAGCAACCCAATATTTACAAGCCAGTATTGATCGCTGGCATCGGGAGAGAGACAAGCGCTTAATTTATAGAAGAAAGTCGTTCTGTTTCTCTATCCGATACGTCTCGGCGTACCGCTGATGTGGCTGATGCTCTCGCACCGGCAACAGGAACGTATTCGATGACTGTGTATTCAGTTTTCAAGGATCAAGCAGCCGATTTTCTTTGGCTGTATCTAAATTGTACCTGTTCCTCATGCAAGTTTTTATTGCCTCGTAGGTATAGTTTTGAGGTTATTCACGACCTAAAAATATGTAATCAAGGGTTGTCTCAAAGCGCACAACCAGTTCGATTGCCAAATCAATAGAGATACCTCTGTTGCCGGTTTCAATTCGTGCAATGGTGTTTGCGGCAACACCTAACTGCTCCGCAAGCTGTTCCTGTGTAAGCCCATGTTCCTTTCTCAAGGCTTTAATTCTTTTTCCGCTTTCAACCAAGTCGTAATACATTTTCGTTCCTCCGTGTTTTTGAATTTGTGAAGTTGCAAAATCAAAAACAGCGGGAGGAGATCGTGCCCGATTCTCAATACCCTTTGCCATCTGCCTGTCCTCCTTGCAGGCATAAAAAAAGAGCCGGAGTAAATTACTCCAAGCTCTCGTTCATGCCTTTGTGTTAATTATGGGGGAAAATAGGCAGGTATAAAAAAAGCCCCGTACCCATTACAGGCACGAGGCGTAACTCTCTCTATTCAATTTTATGCCGCTATCTCCCAGCATAGCCATTTTAACACTGGACAAGTCGGACTTTCAGTAGGGGAACCGTCGTATTTTCATCGGATTTTAGTCGGACTAAAATCCTGTCTTAGCATTCACAATAACACAATGCTTCTTCCTCCCGGGCACTTTCCAGGAAATCTTTCAATTTAGGAATGGCTGTTCCCCAAAGTGACAGACCAAATAACAGTATCGCTTCTTTCTTTCGGTCATAGTAGGTGCTGCGTTCCATATTCAAAACCTCCAGCATTTCTGATTCCCTGTACTTGAAGCGGTTGAGATATGCCTTTGAGATAATCTCACAGTACAGAGCGCCTTTATCTGGATATTCTCTGATTTTCAACATAGCCATATCTACCAGTTCAATGATCCACTTTGTCTCAAATAAGCTGCGAATGCGTTCTTCAAATCGTTCTCTCGCTTCATCCGGAGCAAAGTTCTCCAGATAAATCAATGCACCATCTAAGCTGTCACCGTAAGTACAAATAAGGGTATCACATACATCATTCGCACGATCAATGGTAGACCAGCACACCTCTCGATATATGGATAAAATCAGCTTTGCTCTTTCATACAGAACCTTCTCGTCAATGTTCTGCATCCGGCAAAGCATTCGAATACTGCTTAATACCTGTGTATTATATCTGCTCATTCAGAATCTCCTTTCAGCCTAATCCATAAAATAAGAATTCCTTTCTAACTCCTGTCACTTGGCTAAAGGGAAACAAATACCATGGGACAAGAATGACTATAACTTCCGATATTTGATTAAAATAACAGAAGTGAAATCGGAAGTTCTTGACTTTATAAAAGTTCCGATATATAATTAAGTGGAATTAAAACTTCTGTTATGATTCTTATTATAGCATTTTCCAGAAGTTTGTCAACAAATAATCGGAAGTTACGAATAAATATTTTTTGAAAGGAAGGATACTACCATGACATTTGGAGAAAAAATTAAAGAAGCTCGTTTGGCTATGAACCTATCTCAAACGGAGCTTGCCCAGATGACCGGCATTTCCGAAAGATCCCTTTACACCTATGAGCAGCTCGGAACACTCCCCAGAAAAAGCAACATCAGAAAACTTGCTGAAGCACTGCATATCTCTGTGTCCTATCTTTTGGACGAATCTGAAACGGATAGCCAGAGCCATATAGATCAGGATATGTTTATTTTAGAGGCAAAGGAAAACTTCGGTTCAAAAGGAGCAAAAGAAGCTCAGGAAGTGTTGGGTCGTGTAAATTCTCTGTTTGCCGGTGGAGAATTGGACGAGGACGCAAAAGATGTATTCTTCCAGGCGATTATGTCAGTTTATATGGACTCTAAGAAAACAGCACGGGAAAAGTACACTCCGAAGAAATACAGAAAGCATAAAGATAAAGAGTAAAATCCTCAAGCACAGAATATGTTTTCTGTGTGCGATTCGGAGGTGAAGCAAATGAAAACGGCAGAGCATATCATTGAAACTGTCGATAAGCTTGTGCGAAAATATCACACCAGAGACCCTTACGAGCTATGTCAGCTGTTAGGTATCAAAATCCACTATTACGATTTACAGAAGAAATTGAAGGGCTTCTTCTATTACCAGTCCAGACAAAAGAATATCGTGATAGATCACAATGTGAACGGTATCCTGGAGCGTATATTAGTCGCACATGAATTAGGACACGCTGTCCTGCATACAAAAATCGCTATGATGCACGGCTTTCAAGAAATGGAAGTTTTTGATGATAGATCAATCGAAGAAAATGAAGCAAACTTCTTTGCGGCGGAGCTTCTGTTAGAAGATGGGAAAGTCCTGGAATGCCTTTCGGAACACACATTTTTTGAAACGGCTAAAATGCTCTATGTACCGGCAGCATTATTAGACTACAAATTCAGCCTGCTCCACGAAAAAGGAGAGCTGGTAAATTCGATGTATATTCGTAAAGCAGATTTCCTGAAAGAAGATCTTCATGCCTACGATAACGACATTGGTTATGGCGATATATGAATATCTATTTTTATATCTTTACAGAAAAAGTCCACCAGTACGATGCGTAGTGCATCATGACTGGTGGACTTTTTGCTTCTTAAAGAATCAGTATATTGTGCTGCAAAAAAGAACCCCATAGCAGTTCACTCTGTACCGTCAATGGGCTTCTTTTTCATTATATCAATCAAGCTCCGCTTTTTTTATCATCTCTTGCTGGTCAATCAAGACATCAATCAACTTTCCTACGGTTATCAATGTTGTTACATTACACTTTTTCAGTTTTGCAGCAATCTCATTATCAATGATGCTGTCGCATTTTGCATATGGGGTATCCAGTAAAAAATAGTCAAAGTTCTTTTCCAAGACGAATGCCAGTTTTAGAAGCATTGCCAAAGAAACTTTCGTCTGTCCAACTTCAACATGGCTCATATGATTGTTCGAGCAACCAACCAACGCACCCAAATCAGCCTGACTATAACCCTTTTCCAGTCGGGCAGCTCTAATGCGCTGACCAATCTTAACGTAATCAATTTCCGGTTGCGTTTCAATCACCTCCATGCTGTGTATGATTCTGCTATACATTATAAAATGTACCAAAAATCTCAACAACCAACATCGGGTGCAAGTTGCATTTATAAATGCAATATGATAAAATTTTATAGGCAGATTGCATTAAATGATAGAATGAAAAGAACCCCAAGACGACAATATGAGCTATCTTGAGGTTCTTTAAAATAAAAAATTCGTAGAGTACATTACTCCACGAATCGCATTCTTCTCTGTTTTTTTTAGTTTATATCTTTATTTTACAAATTGTCGCACTGTTTGTCAATATGTTAGGGACATAAAACACGAGGTTTTGCACAAAAATCCATCTTAGAAAGTTCCAAAGTCACAATTTGCCGTCAGAATTATAGTCATATTGAAGGAGGTGTACCTTATGGCACGAAAAGGAGAAAATATTTACAAAAGGAAAGACGGCAGATGGGAAGGAAGATACATTAAGTCCCGATCTTCTACAGGCAAAGCCAATTACGGTTATGTTTATGCAAAGTCATATCGAGAAGTCAAGGCAAAACTTATCAGTCAAAGTTCGTGCACGAGTAATTCTGTCACTGTCGATCCAGAAATTAGCTCAGATCAATTTGAACAGGTTGCTATGGAATGGTTTCAAGCTATATGTCCTAAAGTGAAGGAATCTACAAGCAACAAATATAGGAATCTTCTCAGCTCGTATATACTTCCTGTGTTCGGAAGCAAACAATTGCGTGATATAACACACGAGTTTATTGAAACGCAGTGTAATTTTTTCCTTGTTTCTGGTGGATTAAAGGAGAATGGACTTTCCTCTAAAACTGTTTCAGATATTTTATCTCTAATTCGAAATGTCTTACAATTTGCCACCCGAAACGGGAAAGCCATTTCTTGTGACGCACGATCTATACAGATAAAACGTCAAACGAAGGAAATGAGAGTTTTGAGTCGTGCTGAACAGGAAAAATTATGCCAATACTTGTATTCTAATCTTGATTCCTGCAATATTGGTATATTAGTATGTTTATTCACTGGTCTCAGAGTAGGTGAAATTTGTGCGTTACGATGGGAAGATGTTTCATTCTCAGATTACACAATCCACGTGCATCAAACGCTCCAGAGAATCCAAGATAGAACCAACAGTGAATACAAGACAAGGATTGTTGTTACCACACCAAAAAGTGCTTGCTCCATCCGTACTATTCCAGTACCCCATGGCTTAATGACTATTCTTACAGCACACAAAGCTTCTTCTACTGGCTACATCCTAACCAATAGCGATCAGAATCCATTAGAACCAAGAACCATGCAAAATCATTTTAAGAAGGTATTGAAAAACAGCGGAATCACCTCCGCAAATTATCACTCGTTACGTCATACATTTGCTACAAGGTGCATAGAGCTTGGATTCGATGTAAAAAGTCTCAGCGAAATATTGGGTCATGCCAGCGTGAATATTACAATGAATCGCTATGTACACCCATCCATGGATTTAAAAAGAGAAAATATGCAACGGCTTTCTGATTTATTAGCCGTCAAATAAATTGTCAACACCGTCAAATAATGCTGAGTTTTCAGTGTTTGGCGGTGTTTTTTCGTGGAGTAATGTACTCTACGAAAGAGTATACCCAGGAGGAGATTTATTGATTCAATTTGTAGGGCGAGATGCTTATAAGCAGTTTTGGAATTTTAGTAAAGATGAGAAAGAGAACTTGGCCACTCAATTGGCGATTGAGTTACCCGCACTCAGAGGAAAAGTTGGTGCATCACAAGAAGAAATTGCTTCGGCTGTTGGTATTTCACGACAAACTTATAGTGCCTACGAAAATCGGACACGCCCAATTCCATGGAGTTTATATCTAGCACTATTGTTTTATTTTGATTACATTCCAAGTACACATTATATGATTCGCCAGCTTGAATTATTCCCAAATGAATTAGACGAATGTTGGTTAGCTGGTAGAGTTTTTATTGAGGAAGAAAAATGAGCGAATATTCACAGCAAATAAAAAGGGGTATTACATGAACAAAAATATAAAATATTCTCAAAACTTTTTAACGAGTGAAAAAGTACTCAACCAAATAATAAAACAATTGAATTTAAAAGAAACCGATACCGTTTACGAAATTGGAACAGGTAAAGGGCATTTAACGACGAAACTGGCTAAAATAAGTAAACAGGTAACGTCTATTGAATTAGACAGTCATCTATTCAACTTATCGTCAGAAAAATTAAAACTGAATACTCGTGTCACTTTAATTCACCAAGATATTCTACAGTTTCAATTCCCTAACAAACAGAGGTATAAAATTGTTGGGAGTATTCCTTACCATTTAAGCACACAAATTATTAAAAAAGTGGTTTTTGAAAGCCATGCGTCTGACATCTATCTGATTGTTGAAGAAGGATTCTACAAGCGTACCTTGGATATTCACCGAACACTAGGGTTGCTCTTGCACACTCAAGTCTCGATTCAGCAATTGCTTAAGCTGCCAGCGGAATGCTTTCATCCTAAACCAAAAGTAAACAGTGTCTTAATAAAACTTACCCGCCATACCACAGATGTTCCAGATAAATATTGGAAGCTATATACGTACTTTGTTTCAAAATGGGTCAATCGAGAATATCGTCAACTGTTTACTAAAAATCAGTTTCATCAAGCAATGAAACACGCCAAAGTAAACAATTTAAGTACCGTTACTTATGAGCAAGTATTGTCTATTTTTAATAGTTATCTATTATTTAACGGGAGGAAATAATTAAACTATGTTTTGAACCATGAATTAAATAAAAATGACTCTCAATTATTGGAAGTCAATTTATTAAACCAATTAAAGCTTGCAAAACGTGTAAATCTTTTTGATTATTCTTTAGAAGAATTACAAGCCGTTCATGAGTATTGGCGGTCAATGAATCGTTACTCAAAACAAGTTTTGAATAAAGAGAAAGTGGCTTAATATGGCAAATATAGTCAATTTTACTGACAAACAGTTTGAGAATCGCTTAAATGATAATTTAGAAGAATTGGTTCAAGTAAAAAAGCGGTTGAATCGCCAACCGCTTTTTTACTTGGTGGGCAATCAGGGTCAGGGAAAACCAGTTTGCGAAGAAGATGATTGAGCAGGCAGGAACAAAGTGATAAATTCAAATTGTGAGGGAAAATACAGATGAATCAAGGAAGAATTATTGTGATTACAGGCTCACCGGGGACAGGAAAAACAACAACTGCGTCAATTGTCGCAAAGGAATCAGATATGGATAAATCAGTGCATATGCACACCGATGACTTTTTTCATTACTTAAGCAAAGGCGCAATACCACCACATTTGCCAGAATCCAACAAGCAAAATCTGGTTGTCATTGAAGCCTTTTTAGAAGCTGCAAAGCGATATGCTCGTGGCGGATATGATGTAATTGTAGATGGGATTGTCGGGCCATGGTTTTTGGAGCCATGGAAAGCTCTTGCCCAAGAAGATTACGAGGTACACTATATTGTATTAAGAGCGAGTAAAAAAGAAACTATGAAGCGAGCTGTGGAACGCTCAAAATTAGATAGAAAAACAAATATTGAATTAGTGGAAACAATGTGGGAGCAATTTTCCGGTTTGGGGATATATGAATCAAATGTCATAGACACAACTACATTCACAATTAAAGATACGGTTTCCGCAATAAAAGAAAGAGTTGCATGTGGGACGTCTTTACTATCTTAGACATTCCCATTTGTCAGGAAGATAGCAAAGCCAGCCGAGCCAGTCAACGGTCAAGATGAACGGCGCATTTCATGCGCCGCCGTTGACAGTCACGCCCGTCTTTGCTAAAAAGTAATCAAGGCGGGAAAGCCCTAAAATGGCTTCCCGCCCATTTCAATTTTTAGAAAAGAAACGCTCCAAAATCAGAAAGAGAGCGTCCAAGCACTTTGAGGGATTGGCCGCCTTGTCCACCCATTCAGCGGGACAGCGGGCGGAGGTCAAGGCCGGGTGTAAACCCGTTCATTTCAGCTTAGAAACCCTTCATAAAACGGGCTTATTTAGCGATATAAGGCTTTATAATAGAGAAGGAGTGAAACTTCTATTCAAGTTTAGAAACGCCTTCCATTAGTCCGAAAGAGACCTTAGAAAGAGAATTAAATCGTAAAGTATCAGGGAAAGAAATTCAACCGACTTTGGAGAGAATAGAGCAAAAAATGGTTCAAAATCAACACCAAGAAACCCCTGAATTTAAAGCAATTCAACAAAAATTGGAAAGCTTGCAGCTACCTACACCACCAATACCCAAAACACCTAAACTTCCAGGACTTTAAACCTTAAAAAAGGAAAAGAGTAGTTACCAAAAAACGGTAACTACTCTTTTTTTATAAAAACCTTTCCTCATGTTTGAAAAGCTGATCGAGAAATAAAGCACACAACGGTATTCTTTCTTTTTTCAGTTGGTACATTTTGCAGTCTGTAACGTGTCATTTACTGTTTGTTACCTTAACATATCCAGTCGAAAACACAAGGGTATATAAACGAGCAAGCTCGCCCTTGTGTTTTCTTTGTGTCTATGTTGCGTTCTCGTCACAGCAAACGACACGAACACACTGGCGAAAATGAACCAACAAAACGAAAAAAGAAAGGAGCGTATACTTCACAGACGGTGTTAAGGATACTTACCAGATGAAACCGTACATTGCACCGACCGCTGCTGAGTTGGAACAATTTCTTTCCTCTCTAAATTAAATCTTGCCGAAGCAGTGATGTGTCAGACTTTCCTGACACATCGCCGCTTTGCACTTCACAAAATCCGCTGCCAGGAGGTGATGAAATGAGTATGGTAAATGCTGACTCCGTTCAGCTATTCGCAATGCTGAAAAAAATGCAGGATTCCATTTCCTCCATCGAAACTACCAAAAAATCTGTAAAGATGAAATATGAACAGTTAGGTGCTGGATGGCAAGATAAAAAATACAACGAGTTGGGCGTGGTTGTAAGAGACTGCAACAAGGCTCTCAATGACATATTGGTAATTATGCTTCAAGCAGAAAAATATGTGGCTTTACTCGCCAAGAGCCTTAGTGAATACGAAAGTGTTCAACTAGGATCTACAAATGGAATATCTGCAAGCACACCTCAGACCAGTAGTTTTGCTGTTACACCATCAAGTGCAGATACAACCACCTTTGAGTCAAATACCTTTGGTTCTAATCTTGCATTTGTTCAAGACAGACTATCAGCTGAACGATATTTTTCCCGTGGAAATCACTATGAAGAATATCGAGATTATTGGGAGAACGGGAACTATACCTTTTCTCGAAATGAAAATCCAGAACTCGTATACGTTAGAGCAAGGGATATTGAAGGAGTTTATCTCAGTGACCGAGAACTTGGGAACCCGGAAGGATTTTGGACACGGAATGGTCGAGAGGGATGGTCGAGAGAAAACATTCTAAGGCGAGCTTCGCACATCCAAGATGTTCGTCAAAATACTGAGTCAGGAATGTCTTTGGATGAGCTTTCACAAAACCCAGTGTTAGATGATACCATTCGTAGCTATTACAATAATCCTGTCCAGGTTGCGCAGGTAGGTTCTTATTATGTATTTCAGAGTGATGGGCGACATCGAACACTTGCAGCTCAATCGCTTGATACATATATCCCGGTTTTAGTAACAGGTAGCTACACTCGAAATGATTAACAAATGAGGAGGTGAGTGTTTGAGCAACGTAAATGCTGATGCAACTCAATTACTGACAATACTGAAAAATATGCGGACCTCCATTTCTTCTATCGAAACTACAAGAAGTTCTGTGAAGATGAAATATCAGCAATTGGGAATTGGATGGAATGACAAGAAGTACGATGAGCTGGGAACTATCGTAAAAGATTGCAACAAAGCCCTGAATGATATTTTACAGATTATGCTTCAGGCCGAAAAATACGTTGCTTCACTTGCCAAAAGTGTACAAGAATATGATAATGTTAATTTGGACACTCCTTCTGCACGAAATTCTTTCCTCCAGGGTCTGCAAACACCTAATGTTGGTAATTCGTCTTATCAGTATTGCCTTGGCGTGCTAACCCAAGGTAGCACACCAGACGGATATATCGCTGTTATATCACAACGCCATGAAAATGCAGAGCAGAATGTCAGAGAAGTGTTTGACCATTTCGCTGGTAAACTGATGATACAAGATTCTGAATATCCACCGGATCAGACAGCACATTACTCACCGGGAAATTATATAGGGCATTCACGAGGAGTCTACTACAATGCAGCTTCTGATATGACAAATCCAAGAGGTGCAGGAACAACTTATTTCCACGAGCTTGCTCACATGATCGACCATGCTTCGTGCAACTATCGGAGCAATCTATCCAATACTCCAGAATTTGCTGAGGCACTGGTTGAGGACGGACAAAGAATCCTGAGCTTATATAACAATCTTCCAGTGGAAAAGCAAACTGCTTTTCTGACCCGTATTAGGCAGGATTCAGCTCACTCCTTCTCGGACTTAATTGATGCGACAACAAATGGTCAATTGCACGGAAATTATGGTCACTCAAGGAACTATTGGACGAGACCGGGCAATCTACAAGCAGAAGCCTTTGCCCACTTTTTTGAAGCGTCTATGGGAGACCAAGGCAAATTAGAGCTATTAGCAAATTTCTTTCCTACAGCGTTTGGTATTTTTTCTTCAATGATTGATTCTATTAGACCAGATAATCATGTTAGGGTCTTGAGCAGAGAAAGGTAGGTGCATACAATGGACAAAAACAAGAGCGTTGCAGATTTTATGAATAGCTTCCTTAATACACCTGAACCGAAAATTGATAATGAGTATTATGAAATCGAAGAACAGTATTTTCGGCAATTCGGTCATGGTGTCCCAAGGGAAATGTTGCCTGATAGCATTTCAACGGAACAAATTAAACAAGCCATGAAAAAATGCATTCTTTCCAAAAAGGATAATCTCTTTGAACTATTAGGCATCATTATCAACGATAATTATTTATATTAAGAAAAGGAACGACGACATGGATGAAGACAACATTATAACTTTGAATGATGAGAATGGGAACGAAGTTGAATTTGAATTTCTTGACTTAATACCGTATCGCCAGAACGAATATGTTGTCCTGCTTCCTATTGGAGATTCGGATGGGCAAGTTGTTATTTTGCAGCTGAAAGAAATTGACGATGAAACAGAAGAATATGTTGGTGTTGAAAACGAATTTGTGTTAGAGACTGTCTTTGCTCTGTTCAAAGAGCGAAACAAAGATTTCTTTACATTTGAGTAATTAAACAATGCAAGCTCAAACCAACAACACGATAAAAGGGGGGTGCATTATGGATATTTGGCATCGTGTAGGCAGAATTGTTCGCTTCTCAAACTTAGGAACTCTTCTGTTCTTTACTCTTAATATTCTGCTGATTGTTGCTGTGTTCGGTTCGTCAGGAAGCATTGTTGAACTGATTTGTATTTACTTTTTCACAGTAGCTATCAGCTTATCCCCATTAGGCGAAATGTGCCTGGCTGCCTTCGCAGGAGCAAGCGATATAAAAAGAGTAGATATAAAACTTCGAGTTGTCCCGCTGGTTCAATATGTTTTAGATAAAGCAAAAGAGAACACATCATACTGTCCTAAAAAAGTGAAAGTGAAGATTATCCATGATCCTGCTCCAAATGCATTTGCTCTAGGTAGGCAAACACTATGCATAACTGACGGATTGCTTTTACTCTCCGATGATATGATACTTGGAATTCTCGCCCATGAGATCGGACATCTCTCATACGGACATACTGTTATCCAATTATTGATTGGCGGGGGCAATATATTTATATCCGGGTGCCTCCTGTTAATCAAAATATCCTACTGGATTTTTTCTGCAATCATGGGGCTGTTCGCAATATGCTCTCGTAGTGGTGTAATGGGTATAATTACCGCAGTTTTCGCAGGAATATCAACAGCACTTTCTTGGTTATGGGTAAAGTTCTGTATGCTTTTTCTGATGTGGTCTATGAGACAAAATGAGTATCTGGCTGATGAATTTGCTTATAAAATTGGTTTTGGTCTTGAATTAGCGACGGTATTAGACCAACATATCTCAGATGTTCCGCATGATGGTTTTCTCAGTGCAATATACTCAACTCATCCATGCAACGATGATAGGGTTGCAGCATTGCAAAATTTAGGTGTACCCTATTCTCGATACTAAATTCATAATCTCACAAATTGGCAAGCAGTGTAAACCTGTACAGGTTCACTCATTTTCTCGATTTTCCCTTCGGTGCAATCTTCGCAAATTTGCTTGTTGGGGAAGCATCCCCAATCCCCTTTGAACATCATCTGCCGATGATGGCTACACGATTTTCAATCGTTTCTCAAAGAACAGTAGAATAAAAATTTGCCCATGGTTGAAAGCACCGAAATCGAAAAGCAAAAAAGCAGCCACGATCCGCACCCTTTGGGGAGTGCAGACCGTGGCTTTTTGCTTTAACGGAAGTTCTTCTTTTCCTCTTTCTCTTTCTCTTTTTCCTGCTCTTTCTGCCTGTCGATATTCAAAATCGTTTCAACCGTCCGTTTGGCAATCAGCAGTTCTTCTTTCTCTTTTCTGATCTGACGGTACTCAGCGTAGTCCTGCTTTTTCTGGACTGCCAGCTGATGAAACTCCTCATACAATGATTGCATGGACGGGAGCTTTGTAATCTGCAATTCATCAAAGGCTTGCTTCGCCGCTTTATGAATTGTGATTTCCTGACGGTGTTCTTCAAAGAATTTTTTGCTATATCCAGACTTGCGGTACTCGATATAAATTTGCCTTGTGTTGCGATAATTTTTGATGTGCTGCTGCAACGCCTGAACCTCAACCATACGTTTCTCTGCGACCTTGATAGAATCAGAAAGCGCATCGAACCGGGCAGACAGATTTTCAATATGAGCAGTCAGATCGTCGTAGTTGCCCAAGCCTTTTTCTTTCAGTAGGATTACCGTTCGGGCAGCTTCTTTTCGGTTGAACTTCTTCGCCCACTTTTCATAACCGACCGTCTTGCCCTCGGCCATCTTTGCCTGAATATCAATCAGCATCTGGAACTGCTTCGGGGCAGGAGCCTTGGCAGAGCCGCCTTTTGATTTGTGCAGGTTCTTGCCGGAGATAACCGCTTGAATTTCCTCTTTGCTATATCCTTCGCCCAGGGAACGCAGCCGAATGAAACGCTTCTGATTCTCGCCCTTGAACGCAGGCTGCTTTCCATCCTTGAACTCAAATCCCATGTCAGCCAGAGCCTGAACAAAGCCATCAAAGCTCTTTGGTTTCTGCTTCAGCACCGCATCAATCGCATCACATAATTCGTCACGCTGGGTACGCTTCTTGGGATAAACAGTTCTTTTCTGGCGCTCCCGATACGGCTTCGGTGTAATAATGGACAGCCCGTGTTCCAGGCAAACCATATCACTGAGTCTTTGCACCGCCAGACCGGAAAGAAAGAAGTTTTTGAATTTCCGTGTGGCATCCAGCGAGGTCGAATTATAAATGATATGATTGTGAATGTGGGATTTGTCGATGTGGGTCGCAACGATGAAAGCGTGTTTTCCCTTTGTCCATCGCATCGCTGTTTCATAGCCGACTTGGTTCGCTTCTTCCGGGGTGATTTCTCCCGGCTTAAAGGACTGGCGTATCTGGTATGCGATGATATTGTTCTTCTGCTGTCTGCCGGTAATATGCTGATACTGCCGTTTGGAAAGCAGAAATTCCTCATCTGCTGTCTTTGGATCACACTCATAGGAACTGATAAATTCGCCATCATTGGTTTTTGCGGCATTTTGTGAGTAGTCGGTTCTGTCTGCCAAACATTGAGCGACCGTCTTTCCCTTATTCACATGGAGTGCAATCAATCTTGTCGCTGCCATTCCCATCACTTCCTTCCCAAAAAGAAAAAGCCACCGGTCGGTGACTTTTCTCTGATATTATCTTATGACCTGATAAATGCTCCCAGACTTTCTCCAATATTCTCGACTTTCATAACAGCCCAGACGAGCAAGAACACCGCTGCTATTGTCGCAATTCCAAGAACCACAAGAATAAGCAGGGACTGCCACAAAGCCTTTACAATGCAGTAAATCGCAGATCCGCCAATGACCAAGAGCAATAAACCAATTACATAGGACACAACATTTGTAAGCAGATTTCCAAGAATGCAAATCACTTTTACAACGAACAGCACCGGCAGTGCCAATATCTTCAATACCAGCTTCATAGGCTCAACCCCTTTCTTTTAATTATATTGTACAAGGGTATCTGCCATAACGCAATGATGTCAACCCTTATGTAAAAGCCGCAGCCGAAACTGCGACTTCCCAACAAGGTGTCGGATTACTGGATTGAGGACAGGCGAACAAGAACTTCTCTCATGTCCGTCCAGATCTCCTCCAGCCGTTTTTGCAAATCCTCAATGTCAGCACGATAGATGCTGCCTGTTTCGTTCGCTCGCTTTGCGTACTGGTTCAGGTTGTTGGAGCAGATTCGCAGGAGCGAAACCAGGGCTTTCACATCCTGCAAATCCAGTCTGATACAGTAACCATCCAGAGCCATTTTCCGCAGATAGGCTCCCATGCTGCGGATGCCAAGCTCGTCCATCTTCTCATGGATTCGCTCGACCTCCTCCTTGGATGCAAGGAAATGAACATCCTGATCTCGCTTTGCCATTACAACACCTCCTCACGGGTTTCAGAGTATTTTGCAGGCGGGATATGCTCCGCTTTGGATTTCAGATCAGCCAACACAGAAGGACGCTCTGACTCGCTTCTTTCGTCACGATTTTCCACAGAGTCCTCCATATTCAGGGCTGCATCCAGTTCTGCCAGTCGCTGACTTTTGGCTGTCAGCTCTGCTTCCTGCGGGAACGGTTTTCCAACCTCCGCCTTGGCTGCTTCCTGCTGATTGTAGAGATTATTCAACTGCTCATTGGCTCGTTCTAAGCGCTCAAGGATGCCTGCAAGGGCATTGTCCAGTCGGGTGATATTTCCTCGTGCGTCCGTTCCAAGGGCTACTCTGTGGCTCACAGCGCCCTTCAGGGTCACATCGAACTCGTTCCGGAAACTGTCAAACGAAAGCTCCATCTGAAAGCCACGGTAACTGCCAAGAGGAACCGGATCGGCACTTTTCGTGTCCTTACAAGCCGCAAGGAGGATTTCACCGGCATCTGCCTTTTCGGTGTAGGCTTTGCCCATGATTTCCATGCCGCAAAAGCCATCGGCAATCTGCGGGTGTGCTTCCACGGTTTTAATATCAGCTTCAAAGCCATGAATATAGCCTGTCTGCTTTTCAATCTCAGCCGGGAAGTATTTCAGAAGCTTATCTTCCATACGGTACTGCTGGCTCTGGTGGTCAGCTTTCAGCACCTTCAGCCTTGCCACATCAATGTCCAAGTCCATCTTTTCCTTGATAAGCGGATTGCCGGCACACAGCGCCTTGATCTCCGCATAGGACAGCGCCTGCTCATCCACATCGTCACAGGAGCGAACCGGTGATTTGGAGGTCATAATCTGAGAAATAAACTTCTGCTTGTTTTCCAAGGTCTGATACAGGTAGGCATCGAAGGTTCCCTCGGTCACATACTGATACACCTGAACCTCTTTGTTCCGGTTGCCCTGACGGATGATACGACCGTTTCTCTGGGTCATATCAGACGGACGCCAACCCACATCCAAGTGGTGAACTGCCACCAATTTGTCCTGGACGTTGGTTCCTGCACCCATCTTTTGCGTACTGCCAAGAAGCACTCGCACCTGCCCGGTACGAACCTTGGCAAAGAGGTCTTTTTTCTTTGCCTCGGTATCTGCATCATGGATAAAGGCAACTTCTTCCGCAGGCACACCGTTTGCAATCAGCTTGGTTTTGACATCATCATAGACATTGAAGGTTCCATCATTTTTCGGTGTGCTAAGGTCGCAGAACACCAACTGGGTCAATTTGTCAGCCTGACCGTCCTGCCAGATACGCAGGATATTTCCCACGCAGGCATTGAGCTTGCTGTCAGGGTCATCGGGTAACAGGGTGTTCATTAGCCGCTGATCCAGTCCCAATTTTCGTCCGTCGCTGGTAATCTTGAGCATATTATCGACGGACGGGTCTACAATACCGGCATGAACATCTGCTGCTCTCTCTGAAAGGGAAGCCACCATATCCTTCTGGTACTCAGAGGGCTGAACCACAACCGTTTCAAACTTTGCTTCGGGAACAGGGAGATGCAACTGGTCAGAGGTCTTGATGTCGGCAACCTCCTTGAACATATTCATCAGTTCAGGCAGGTTGAAGAACTTCGCAAATCGGGTTCTGGCACGATAGCCGGTTCCCTCCGGTGCAAGCTCAATCGCAGTTGTTGTTTCTCCGAAGGTCGATGCCCAGGAATCAAAATGGGTCAGGTTCTTTTGCTGGAGCGTACTGTACTGGAGATAGCGCATGACCGTATAAAGCTCGGTCATCGAGTTACTTACTGGAGTACCGGTTGCAAAGATCACACCACGCCCGCCGGTCAGCTCATCCATATAGCGGCACTTCATAAACATATCCGAAGATTTCTGGGCTTCGGAGGTGGACAGACCTGCCACATTTCGCATTTTTGTGTAGAGGAACAAATTCTTGAACGCATGGCTTTCGTCCACAAACAGCCGGTCTACACCCAACTGCTCAAAGGTAATGACATCATCTTTCTTGTCAGCGGCAAGGAGCTTGTCCAGTCTGGCTTCCAATGATTTTCGTGTTTTCTCCATCTGCTTGATCGTGAAGTTTTCGCCACGCTGCCATTTCAGCTCCGCAATCGCACCCTCGATCTCATCAATCTGCTCCCGCAGCTGCCGTTCCTGTCGTTCGGCAGAAAGCGGGATTTTTTCAAACTGGCTGTGACCGATGATGACTGCATCATAGTCACCCGTTGCGATACGAGCGCAGAACTTCTTACGGTTTGCTGTTTCAAAATCCTTCTTGGTGGCAACAAGGAGCTTGGCACTCGGATAGAGGTGCAGGAACTCGTTTGCCCACTGTAAGGTCAAGTGATTCGGCACAACGAACAGGGATTTCTGGCTCAATCCAAGCCGTTTACTCTCCATAGCCGATGCAGCCATCTCGAAGGTCTTGCCCGCACCAACTTCGTGTGCAAGCAGCGTATTTCCACCATATAGCACATGAGCGATAGCATTTCTCTGGTGTTCACGGAGGGTAATATCCGGGTTCATGCCGCCGAAACGGATATGAGAGCCATCATACTCACGAGGTCTGGTGGAGTTAAAAAGTTCGTTGTACTTGGTGGAAAGGGTTTCTCGTCTGTGCGGATCTCTCCAAATCCAATCTCGGAACGCATCCTTGATTGCCTGCTGTTTCTGCTGTGCCAGGGTAGTTTCTTTTTTATTGAGGACACGCTTCTGCTTACCATCTGCATCTTCAATCGTATCATAGATACGAATATCCTTCAGATTCAGCGTTTCCTCCAGAATCCGATATGCGTTGGCTCGCTCTGTACCGTAGGTGACATACGCCGCCACATCGTTGTAGTTGGGAGAACTCTTACCGTTGATGCGCCACTCTGCGGTCAGCTCGGAGAACTTGACCTCAATGGAACGGCGCAAGTAATACGGCGTTTCAAAGGTTTCCTCCATGAACTGCTGAATATAATCGGCATCAATCCATGTTGCACCCAAACGCACATCAATCTCGGACGCATCCAAGTCCTTCGGCTGTGCTTTCTGCAAGGCTTCCACATTGATGTGGAAGGAAGAATCCCTGTCTGCCGCCATCTGTGCGACACGCAGCTTGCTTCTTACATCACCGGAAAGGTAATCATCGGCAGTCTGCCATCCAACTTCCACAGCATCGGGAGCCATCGGGTCTTTGAAGATCACCCCTCGAAGCTCTGCCTGAATCGCATCGTATTCTCCAGGTGTTCCAAGCAGCTGTGCCATAAACGGCAAATCCACCTTGCCACGCTCACCGATAGAGATTGCCAGAGCTTCGGACGGCGTATCCACGCTCGTCACTCTGCGTTCCGGCTTGATGGTTCGCTTGGTGAACATATCCGCCTTGCTTTTCAGATTGCCGTCCTCATCCACATTTTCCAGAGAACACAGGAGATAGTAGGAGGAATCGTCAGCAAATGCCTGACCATTGGCTCGATTATTGATAAGCCCGTTCTTTGCGGCAAACGCATCGTAGGCATCATTCAGTTCTGCCTGTTTCTGAGTAATCATTTCATCCGGGTAATCCTCAAGCTGATATTCGATCAGCTCGTTGACGATACCACGAAGTTCCACCATGCCCATCACACGGTCTTTTGCTTTCTCATTCAGGTCTACACGGCGCATCAGGGAGTTTTCACGGAAGTACACATTGCCATCCACCACGGTATAAGAGAAATTCTTTACATCCGGGGTTGCAGGAATGGTTTCGATTTCCTTACCCTTGTCAGCTTCGGGAAGCTCCACAGCCTGATAGGTTCCTTGGATGTGGGAAACTGCTTCTTTCAGAAGTTCGGACAGTTCCATGCCCTCAATGGGACGCACTGTAATGTCCATGCCGTAGGCGGTACTTTCTTCCACCGTATCGCCCAGAACCATTTCAGGATGAGCGACAAAGTAGCTGTTCATGGTGTGTCCTTCTTCGGTGCGGTCAAGGTTTACCCATTCCGGTACAATGTCAATCGGATGGTCACGCTTTTGCAGGAACAGGATGTCGGACACGACTTCCGTGCCTGCGTTTTTCTTAAAGGCATCGTTTGGCAGACGGATTGCACCAAGCAGTTCCGCCCTCTGCGCCATATATCGCCTTGCGTCAGAGTTCTTGGAATCCATGGTGTAACGGCTTGTCACAAAAGCGACCACACCACCGGGACGAACCTGATCCAAAGCCTTGGCAAAGAAATAGTTGTGAATGGAGAATCCCAGATTGTCATACGGCTTGTCGGACACTTTGTAGTTGCCGAAAGGGACATTACCCACAGCCAGATCGTAAAAGTCTCGGCGGTCTGTCGTTTCAAAACCGGCTACTTTGATTTCTGCGTTGGGATAGAGCTTCTGAGCAATTCTGCCGGTGATGGAATCCAGTTCCACACCATACAAACGGCTGCTCTGCATTTCAGGAGGGAGCATACCAAAGAAGTTGCCGATACCCATAGCAGGCTCCAGAATATTTCCTGTTTCAAAGCCCATCTGTCCGACCGCATCGTAGATGGAGCGAATGACCGTAGGGCTGGTGTAATGTGCGTTCAGGGTGGAAGCTCTTGCCGCAGCATATTCATCTTCGGAAAGCAGGTTTTTCAGTGTCTGATACTCCTTCGCCCAATTTCCCTTGTCCGGGTCAAAGGCATCTGCCAGACCGCCCCAACCGACATAATTCGACAAAATCTCCTGTTCTTCGGTAGTGGCGTTCCTGTTCTCGCTTTCCAGTTTGAACAGAGTTTCAATGGCTGCGATGTTTCTTGCGAATTTCTGCTTCGGTCCACCTTCACCGATGTTGTCATCCGTGATGTGGAAGTTCACCGCAGGAACAGGTGGGATTTCTCTGGTGGTGATGGACTGCTCAAGCTGAGCGATAATGTCCATGACTTCGGCATTCTGCCATCCGTCCACCTGGGCATAATCCTGAATGATGGTGTCCTTTCCATCTACGCACTGTACGAAGTCCAGACTACCCGGCAGATCTCTGGTATTCATTGCACCCAGGGCTTTTCTCTGCGTGTCAGGAAGTGCATAGTAGGCTCGCAGGGCATCATCAAAGGAACTGTATTCCTTGATGTCCAGCGCACCCCGCTTCTGAATGTCCTCGGCAACATAAAAATGATCGATGAAGTGTTCCGGTTCCTGCTGTTCGGGTTCCGCACTGGCTCTGACCTGTGCGTGTGCCTTTTCGTCAGGGTAGTCCCCATAGATACGGATGCACTTATGCTCCTGCTGATCGTAAACGGCAGCACCATCGTACTTGAATCCGTCATCCTCCATGGTTCCGTCCACATAGCCCTGGGCAGCTTTTTCCGCTTCTTCCAGAGTGTAGTAGTCCAGTTTATCATCGAAGCCGTTTTCAAAGTGATGGTAGGCGGCAACCAGATAGCGGGGAGCCATGCGCTCCTCGTAGCTGTTAATCATCTCAGGTGTCAGCCATTCTGGTTTGTCGGGAATCATTTCATACAGCTCACGCATCTTGGCAATCTGTGCATGGCGGTTGCCTGCCCACAGATGCTTTTCGCTGTGCTGTCCTGCACCAAGGAAGTATTCGCAGTCCATACGCAGACGGTCTAACAGCTGATACTCAGGGGTGTAGTCCCTCGGTTCGGTTTTGCCCAGAAAATCCTCTGTAACGGGCTTTTCTTCGGTTTGGGCATCAACCCTTACCGCATGGTTTCTTTCGTCCTGAGAGAGCATACGCTCGAAATTCTCACGATTCTCGGCACGGAAGATGGGATAAGCAAGCGTAGGGTCACGCAGCTGAACTTCTCTGTCCGTGATCTGCTCCACACGGAAAGCTGTATCGTCCAGATATACCGTGTCACCGACCTGATAATTCCATTTCGGTTCCTCGGAAGCAGATGCTTCCACAACTTCGGCAGGCTCTGCCACAGGCGCTTCTGGCTGAACCGACTCCATCGCAGCTACGGACTGACGAACTTCCTCCAAATAGTCATTGGCAAGCCATTCGTCCGTGAAGTATTCCGTAACGCCTTCCGGGTCTACATAGTAGTCATCGGTCTGATTATCCCAGATCGCATACTCGCCATCCTCGGTATCAATCACTGCGAAACGGTCATAAACATCTTCCAACGGATCAGTTTTAGCTTCTTCGATAGCCTGTCGTTCCGCTTCTTCCTCCGGGCTGAGGTAGCGTCCCTTTCGTATCAGACCGTCGATTCTCTGCACCACCTGCGCCCAGGACATCTGCAATTTATCGCAACCGCTCTTGGTGTAAGCAACACCCTTGGCATCGTGATCCTGACCGCTGTGCGTTGCACCAGAGCAGGCATGGGAATGACCACCGGTTCCGTATTCATGCTTCAGGAAGTCCATCTTTTCCTTGGCAGAATGATTCTCCTGCCAGTAGTTATAAATACGGGCTTTACCACCGGAAAAGCCGCTTCCACGGGTCAAGTCTGCATTGACTTCATCATCCGTAATGAACTGGCGGACAAGGGGCATCTGCATCATATCGGTCTGATACTCACGCAAAGGCATATTCAACTCATACAGCTGTTTCTGAATGAGATTCAGCTTGTGATAGTGAAAACGAAGCAGATCGGGATTTTCCGCAAGGGTTTTTCTAAATTCCGAATACTGCTGTACCAAGGTTGCGTGGAAACGAGGGTCATCCAACTTTTCAGCCAAGTCTGCGGTTTCGTCAGGGAAACCACGAAACGGTTCCTGATGAAGAATTGCCAGATAGTTGCTGGAACGGGCTTCTTCACTCAAATCGTGATAAAGATGCCACAGGGATTCTGCCAACTTCTGACGCTCATATCCGGATGCTTCTACCAGTTCCACATTAGTTGCGAACCGACCATTTTCAAGCAGTTCTCCAATGCGCTCGGCAACCGTTTCCCAAGAAACGATCTGCGCTCTGGGGCTGTCAATGGCAGAGGAACCTTTGGCAAGGTGGATACCGTCCTCGGCATACCACGCACAGATATTCCCGCTATCTTCTTTCAGACCATAGCCGCCGTGATAGACCTGCTTTAAGGTCTGAACGATTTCTTCCAACGGCTTCTGCTTCATATATTCCAGCGCTACGACTTTTCGGGCTTCATCGGTATTGCTACCAAGCAGAAGGAAGTGGTCGATTTCTTCCTGGGCAAAAGAAAAAGCAGAGGGCG
Source organism: Butyricicoccus sp. OM04-18BH (assembly GCF_003481705.1). Taxonomy (GTDB): domain Bacteria; phylum Bacillota; class Clostridia; order Oscillospirales; family Butyricicoccaceae; genus Agathobaculum; species Agathobaculum hominis. The sequence continues at coordinate 427,255 of NZ_QULN01000002.1, read as the reverse complement.
TAAAGCTCTCTGCTCGGTCGATAAAACTGATTTGTTCATTTTCGGAGAGGAAAAGGTTCAGACTCAGCTGTTGATAAGCTCCGTCATCACGACTTCCTCCGCCTGTGCTTTCAGGCTGTTCATGTGCTGCACCCACGCCATCTGCTGCGTTTCCTTGTCCGGTGCGGGGCTGTCCTTCAGGTACTGCTCCATCAGAAACTCCACTCTGGCTTTCGCTGTTTCCTCGATCTCCCACAGGTGCGGGAACAGGCTCTCCGTCAGAATCATGTCGTTCAGGAGCATCGGATTGTTCTGTTCCAAAAATGCTCGACGCATCCTGCCGTACTTGCCCAGAGGTTTCTCTCCCTCGTTCTCCAACTGAAGGTTCGGAATCTGATAATCTCCGGCCTGTCTGTAAGTCATCTCGCTCATAATCTGTACTCCTTTCGGTAGCTTTAATCTGCTCATGTTCTCCAATCGCTTTTTCGATTTCCTGAAACATCCTTGTGCTGATGGCATTCACCGCAGTACCAAGGGCATTTACCGTCTGTCTGGTGTTAAAATCAAACACCTTCTGGAAATCCTCATGCTCGAAGTAGTTGTCGGGACTTTCCACGAACCGGCAATACATCGTATAGGATACGCTGTTTGCCACCGCATTTTTGAAAGCTACTTCGATGTTGAGTTCATCATACTCCTCAAGGAAGCTGTTGGCAACGATGTCGAGGAACTGCTTTTTGTAATCGTCCCAATACTCAGCCGCCAGTGCGGATGCAATATCTTCAAGCTGTGCTTCCAGTACCCCGTCAGCGGCAACACCGAAGGTACGCTCCATCGCTTCCATGACATAGGAGCGGTTTTCAGGCGTCACCTCCCACGGTTTCAGTTCCGGGGAAGAACGGCGAACGCCGGTATCCGCCACATCAAACACATAGCGCAGATACGGTTTATCCCTGTTCATCACAAACAGAGCAATGCCGGTAGAGCCACGCTTTACATATCTGCGGTAATTTTCAGCGTTCCAGTCCTCATAGGGCTTGCAAAAGGTCGCATTGGGGCGCTGAGCATAAATCATCACCTGTTCCGGATAGGTGAACTCATAGTTGCGGGACATCGTTCTCAAAAACGAAGTCCAGTTATCTGTGTTCGAGGTGATTTTCCCAATCGTTTCTTTTGCTAATCCGGAATAAAATCGCTCTTTTGCGTTCATTGTATCCCTCCAATCCTATCAATCCGGATAAAGGTTCAGCTTCTCAAAGGCGGCATCGTCCATGGCTGAAACTTTACGGAGAACCGAGTCTGCCAAAGCAAAAAGCTCTGACTCGTCCTCCGAAAGCTGTTCCTTCATCAGTGTCAGTGCTTCACACAGCCCTGACCTTGTGCCAGGGCTGTAAAGCATCATCATGTTCCGCTCATCCTGTGTGAAATCCATCATTCAATCTCCCTTTCCGGGTGGCTCTTGGGCGGCTTATGGGAAACATCCGGCACGGGCTTTTCCTTTAACTGCTCCAACACCGAAGGACGTTCCTCTAATCCGGACGCTTTTCCGTTATTGATGATACCGTCAATCATCCCATAATCATCTTCCATTGCCATCTCTGCGTTTTTCAGGTAGTTTTCGGACTTCATAAAGTTTTCCAGCTTCTGAAACCCAACAGAATCTACATAGTGAAAGGATACCTCACCGACTACCTTTAAGGCTACGATGTCGCTGACCGACATACTGTGACCACGGAAATCATCCGGGTGGTCAATATTGAACTTTACATACAAATCTTCCAGCTGCCGATTCACATCCTCGGACATAGAAATGGAGCCATGATAGACCACCTCGTAACGGTCAATCTCAGGCTCCATTTCTTTCTTCTGAAGGTAGCTGTAATTTGCAAACATGAGCGGGATATTATCGTCTACATCTTCCCGCAGCTGAAGAATCGCATAGGAATCCGTGGGGCTTTCCAGAAAAGCAACCATTCTGTCATCCGGGGTGGTATTTCCGTGAACATCATCCCATTTTTCGTTTTTCATATCCGTGTCCTCCTTATCGTTCAGGCTCTTTGCGTTTGGGAGAGGGACTGGCAGGCGCAGCTTTTTCTGCGGCCTGTGCCAGTTTTTCCATGACCGACTCACGCTTCGGAGAGTCGAGCTTATCCAGCTGACTTTTCAGCACTTTGGCAACCTCAACCGCAGTTTCCTCACGGGCTTCTTCAATGGCTGTATTCAGGAACTCACGATACGGAGCCGTATTACCAGCGGCAAGATCTGCCTTGATTTCTTGGATATGCGCCTGCACATCATCGACCTGATCCATATATTCATAGGGGTCGAAGTTCTCTGCAAAACGGTCGAGCTTAAAAGCAAGCTCAGCGATAGGGTCATTGACCACCACCGCCTGTCTGCCGACTTCAAAAGCCTGCTCCATGACATCCTCATAGAACATTGCCCGCAGTTCCCGGCGCTCCAGCCCGAAGGATTCCAGAATATCCCGGCGGACTTCGAGCATGGACAGTTCAGGGTTATCAACCTGACCGCCATCAATCTCGTTGTAGTTTTCATCCAACAGGGTGTAGTCGTAACCATCTTCGCAGGTCTGCACCGCAAGGATTCTATCCTTTCCGACCTTCCATGCGGCTTCATCGCCCATAATCTCAGGCTCCGGCATATAGCTTGCGCCGTTGCGCTCCATAATTTCTGCAAACTGGCAGATATGAAACACATTGTATCCGATCTGCGTATGATACTCGTCAATGAAGGTGCAGGGCTTCACAACCATTTCATCCGGGTAGTGAATCTGCACACAGCTGCCATCGGGGATATGAAACAAATCCTTATAATGGCTGTCGATAAATCGGATTTCCTTACCATCCGGGTTGTACTCATTTGTCATTTGCGCTTTCCTCCATTTTCAAATTCCATACTGAACTTCGTTTTGCCATCATCTGATACCTCCATAAAGACGGTGGCATCAAAGGTGTTGCCCGTTCTTTCGGACTTGCAATTCTTGAGCTTTACCTTGCCGGAACCAAGCAATTTCTGCGCCGTGGCAGAAGTCATGCTCTTGCCGATGCTCGCAAAGTAGCGATTGTTTTTCCAGAGGGCAAATTTGCAAGCTCTGTTGGAACAGAAAAATGCCTTGGCTTTGTCCTCTACAGCACTGCCGCAGAGCGGGCATTTGCCGATAGAATTGGCTTCTTTCGACATCATAACCTCGGAATCACGGATTACTTCATAGTTCTGAATCAGACCGGCAATCACATCTTTGATCTCGTCCATAAAGTCCTCGCTGGCATATTCGCCTTTCTCAATGAGCAACAATTTTTCTTCCCAATCCGCCGTCATGGATGGGGACTGAATCTGTTCCGGCATGACTGTTACCAGAGCCGTACCCTTGTGGGTCGGAATCAGGTGTTTGGTTTTCTTATCACCCTTACGCTCCAGAAAACCGATGCGAACCAGCTTCTCAATGATACCGGCACGGGTCGCAGGCGTTCCCAAACCTTTGCGCTCCACCTCATCAGGCATTTCGTCCGCACCGGCAGTTTCCATAGCAGAAAGCAGAGTATCCTCGGTAAAGTGTTTAGGGGGAGATGTTTTCCCTTCCTTGATTTCCGTGCCGCTGACGGTCATTTCGTCACCAACGGAAACAGAAGGGAGTGTCTGCACGTTTTCGTCGGATTTTGTCGAATCATTTTTCTGAACCAGAGCTTTCCATCCATCCTGCACAACAGTTTTGCCTTTGGTGGAAAACACGGTACCGCCACAGTCCAGCTCAATAACTGTCTCTGCGTATCGGTGCGGATCGCCAACAGCTACGCACAACCGATTCGAGATCAGTTGCAAAATTGCAAGTTCACCCTTGGGAAGTTCGCTCAGATTGCATTTCTGCAATTCTCTGGTCGGAATGATGGCATGGTGATCTGTGACCTTTTTGTTATTCACAACCTGCTCTGCATGAACTGGTATGTTATCCACATCCTCCACGGGGAATGTGTGGAAAGCCAGCTTTACGAGGTCGGTCAGGCTATGTGCCATATCTTCCGTCAGAAACCTGCTGTCGGTACGGGGATAAGTGACCAGTTTCTTTTCATAGAGGTTCTGCGTGTAGTCCAAGGTCTGCTGTGCCGTGTAGCCAAGCACACGGTTGGCTTCTCTCTGTAAACTGGTCAGGTCATAGAGCGCAGGCGGCTTTTCTGTTTTCTCCTTACATTCAGCTTTCTGAACGATTGCCACCGAACAGCTTTGTTTGACAGCTTCGGCTGCTGCCTTGGTTTTGAAGCGTTCGCTTGCAGCCGTAAAACCATCCAATCCAATCTGAACTGTGTAGAACAGTTCAGGCTTGAATGCGGAAATGGCAGCTTCTCGCATAACAGCCATAGCAAGGGTAGGGGTCATAACACGACCAACATTCAGGGTCTGCCCGTAAAGGGTCGAAAAAAGTCGAGTAGCGTTAATACCAACAATCCAGTCGGCTCGTTCTCGACACAGTGCTGCTTCATACAAAGCATCATATTCCGTTCCAGACCTGAGATTTTCAAAGCCCTCCTTGATTGCTACATCTTCCATCGAGGAAATCCAAAGCCGCTCAAACGGCTTTCTGCACCCGGCTTTGTGGTACACCAACCGAAAGATCAGCTCGCCCTCACGACCGGCATCTGTTGCACACACAAGACTCGCAACATCTTCTCTGGCCATGAGCTTTTTCAGAATCCCAAACTGTTTTTTCGTACCGGCAGAAACCTCATACTGCCAGTCCATCGGGAAGATAGGAAGGTCTGCATAAGCCCATTTGCTGTACTTCGCATCATAGACTTCCGGCTGTGCCAGCTCCACCAAATGCCCTACACACCAGCTGACCACATATCCGTTTCCCTCTAAGTAGCCATCCTCACGCTTGGCAGCACCTAACACTTTGGCAATACTCTGTGCAACCGAAGGCTTTTCAGCCAAAACTAATTTCATTTGCATCTGCTCCTTTCACAAAAAAATAAGCAGCCACACACCGTAGTGCATGACTGCTATGTAAAAAGTTCGGAAAGGATTTTTGCAACCTGATACAATTTTCTGTTCTACAATCTCCGTCATAATAAAAATATCTCCATCATTTCAAAAGAGAATGACGGAGATATTTCACCTTGCTTATTCTTGTAGCAACCAATCGGCTATATCGTGAATTTCGATTCCTTCATAGCTATATTGGGGATGTTTGGTTCTGGCAATAATCATTTTCGGATAAGCGTCTCGAATCTGAAGCAGAGGAGAGCATTCTCTCTCAAATGTTTCCTGCCCGGAAATGTTGTCGCTGACCTGAATATAAATCTTTTCGCTACCTCTCTGAGCAACAAAGTCGATTTCCTTTTGATAGAGCTTGCCGACATAGACATCATATCCACGGCGAAGAAGCTCGATACAAACAACGTTTTCATATACTCTGCCATAGTCTATATTTCTGCTTCCCAGTATTGCATATCGAATACCGCTGTCACACAAATAGAACTTTTCAGAGCTTTCAAGGTATTTCTTACCTCGGATGTCATATCTCTTAATATCATAAAATACAAAAGCATTGCACAAATACTTAATGTACTTGCCGACGGTTACATGATTGGTTGGAGTCTCATTTGCTGTCAGTAGCTGACTGACCTTATTCGGAGAAGTCAGGTTGCTGATATTATCCATAAGGAACTCGCTCAGACGTTGTAAAACCAAAGTGTCCGGGAGAGTATATTTCTGTACCAAATCCCTTGTAACAATCGTTTCGTAGACCTCTTTGATATAGTTTGTTCTGTCTTTTTCGGTTCTATAAGCATAGGAACCTGCTAAACCGCCCTTGATAGCGTACTCATCAAAGAGCTTATCTTTGTCACTAATATCATCATAATACTGGCAATATTCCTGGAAGCTGAAAGGAAACACATGAATTTCAATATAGCGTCCGGTAAACAGAGTTGCCAGATCTGCACTCAACAGGAAAGCATTAGAGCCTGTTACATAGATGTCGTATTTTCCCTTAGAGTACAGGCTATTGATTGCCAACTCAAACTTGGGACACATCTGAACCTCGTCTACAAACAGGTAGTTCGTTTTTCCTTCCTGATAATGTTCTTCCACATAGGCGTGTAAGGCATGGTATTCCTTGATTTCTTCATACGCCAAATCCATGAAGTCGATGAAGATAATATTGATGTTTTCAAAATTGCTTTTCAGATACGCAATATACGCCTGCATCAATTTGGACTTACCAGATCGACGAATGCCCGTGATGATCTTGATGTCAGGAGTACCATTCAGTTCAATGATTCTATCGAGATATTTTGCTCTCGTGATTGTTTTCATATAGTCACCCGCTTTCAAAAATTGAAGTTTTTTCATTTCTCGAAACCGCTTCGCTGTACTTATTATACTGTCTGCTAATAGTATATGCAAGATGTCACTTTCAAAAACGCAAATTTTTTTATTTTTTGAAAGCGGAAACTATGTAAAGGCAACCCGAAGGCTGCCCCAGGCATCAAGCCTATCCTGTTTACACAGGTTCATTATCATCTTCATCGACGGAGCTATCTTCATCGTCGTCCTCAAACTCCGGATCGTACCCATAGTCCTCGTCATCGTCCACATAATCAGCATCTGGGTCAGGCTTTGCCGCTTCCTGTGCCTTCTTCTTTTCCTGGACTTTCTTAAATACGAAGAATCCACCACCACAGGCAAGCACAATCAGAGTAAGAATCGCCGGGAGCATATTTGTGGATTTCGGCTTTTCCTCCGGTGTCGGTTCTGTAATTTCAGGAACTGTTTCAACTACTTCCGGCTTTGTTTCCTCAACCGGCTTGGTGAACTCTGCAACTTCTTCCTCGTCCATCAGCTTGAGCAGGTCGGCTTCATCCACCTGATTCAGAAAATGCACGGTTTCCTCGCCCTTATCATCACGGTCAATGATGATATAGAAGTAGTTTCCGTTTTTGGTTACAGCGGTAATGAACTGCTTTCCGCTTTTCGTAGGCGAGCCAGCGTCATCAACCAAAGTCAGATTGCCGTCGGGAGTAAGCGGTAGCATCGGCTCCTCCGGCTCTGTTTCGGGAACTTTTTCTTCGACCGCAGGTTCTTCAGTCGCTACGCTTTCATCTACATAGGCAAATGCCGTTGTAGAAAACACGCCAAAACACATTGCACACGCCAGCAATGCGGCTCCAATTTTCTTAAATCTCATTCTGCGTTTCCTCCTCATTCATAGTATTGATCGTATCAGGCTTCGGAGCCATATCCGCAGCAAACATACGGAGCAGCTCGGAAAGCTGTTCGGGATTCAGGTTCGCAGCATGAACCATCTCATGGATTTCGGAATTTTCCTCCTCACGGTATCTGCGTTCCAGGTCTTTCACCTTAGCATCCCATTCTGCCCGTTTCTTACGGGCTTTTTCAAGGTCTGCACCTATTCTGTCTAACTTGGCACTCAATCGCCATCCCTCCTTTAGTTTCTGATTCTGCCGAAGCAGTAAAAATGCTGTTGCCAGTAATTCGATTCGATAGAAGCGTAGGAAATGGGGTTTCCGCAGTGGATCATCATACCATTGCCAACATAGATACCAACGTGTGATGCACCGGAGGTATCATAAGTGCCTTGGAAGAAAATCAAATCTCCCGGTTTGGCAGAGCTTTTCGGGATAATGTCGCATACGCCCATCAAACCGTTTGCGGTCAAACGACCAACACTCCAACCGTTTCCGCAGTGATTGATTACATAGGAAACAAATCCGGAGCAGTCAAAGGAGGTAGACGGGCTGCTGCCGCCCCACACATACGGGTATCCCAGATATTTTTCAGCTTCCCGAATCATATTGGCAAATCTTGTGTCTGTCAGCGCTTCGCCCGGAATATCATAATCGGTGTACTCGCCGCCAGGGGTGGCGTAAATGTCATTTCCGAAAATATCCGGTCTGTTGCCCCTTGTCTGAAGCAAAATTCTATATCGCTCCATATCATCTTCCGACAAGCCGGAATTTGAAATCACACTGTTCAAGCCCTTATTTCTGAGCTTCACATTCAGAATATAATATTCGTAATCTTCTTCCTCTGTTGTTGTCTCTCCCGTTTCGGGATCAGTAGAAGATGTTGTTCGTGTACGAATCTCTACTACTTCCGTCAGGGTCAGCTCATATTGTTGCTCAAATAGCCATTGCAGGGTAGCCTGCACCTCATCTCTGGTGTAATCCTCAAACTTCACCGTCAAATACGCCGCCAGCTCATAAGGATTGTGGTTGATTTCATCAAGGTCATACCGGTACTCGTCATATCCGCTATGAGTACGCTCGATATTATTGATTTTATTGCGGAGCGCAGCTTCCAAAGCCTTGTAATCATTGTCCGCACCAATAATATCTTCCTCTTTTGCAGTAAAAGAAGTTCCCAGAATGATCTGTGTGCCGCCTTGGAACATAGCCGAACAAGACGAGAACATCCCTGAGAGTATCATAAAAAGCAGTCCGGCAATCAAAACAAACAGAATCGTTTTAGAGTGTGTGGTGCAGAACTCCGTTACTCTTTCTGTGATGTTCTTGGCTCCCTGAGCTGCTTTGCCCGTTGCCTTGCCTGCACCCTTAGATGCAGAAGCCGTTGTCGAAGCGGTATTCTTACCGGCTTTGGCGGCAGCATATTCTTTCTTGATTGCCCTTTTCTGTTGCCAACGGGAAAAGGGATTGGAACCGGCATCGGGGTTGTCCTTTTTGAACTTCTCATACAGGGCATTTACATTTGCTTTATCTGACTTCTCAACCAGCTTTTCCGCCTTGTCGTAGGCTTTCAGCTTGTGACTGTAAACGGCATGATCGACGGTATAGACAGTGGATTCAACAGCCTTGGTCGTTTCCTGCACAGCCTGAACGCCGATATTATCATCCTCATATTCTGACACCGCCCGATGTGCTTTGGATGTGAGCGTGACTGCGGCACCACGGCTTGCCATGTGCTTTGCCACAGATGGGCGCTCGATTTCCGTAAACTCCGCTTTTTCAAAACGGAGCTTTGCTTTACGGGAACCGGCTGCATCTGTTTCCAGCTTTAGCTTCGGCTTTGCCTTTTTAGAAGCCAATTTGTCTGCCGCTTTTTCAGCCCTATCAACCGCCTTATCTGCACGGTCGGCAGCTTTCTTCACATGAGAATCTGCAAGGTCATCTTCGGTAAAACGGAGTCGTGTAGGTCTTTTCGCCATACATTACGCCTCCTTTTCCTGTGCCACCTCGTTTAACTTCGTGGTCATAATGCGATACAGTTCCAGATCTGTCGGGAATCGGTCAATGAACGGCAGAATCACATTGCCATAGAACAGAAGTCCTTCGCCCTCACCGGAGTTGGTTACATAGGACAGCTGATGCGGCGAAATGTTCAACCGCTGTGCCAGAATACTTCGGTCATCGCTTGCCTGATTCAGCATATAGATGAAATCAGAGTTTTCGAGGATGTTGGCAATCTCCGGGGAACGAAGCAGGTCTTTGACATTCTGAGTAATACCGGTCGGCAAGCCGCCCCATTTACGGAATCGCTTCCAGATTTCTACGGAATAGGTTGCCGTCTGTTCTTCCTTCAGAAGCAGATGGAACTCGTCAATATAATATCTGGTCGATTTACCGGCAGAACGGTTGGCAGTTACACGCCCCCAGACCTGATCCTGAACGATCAGCATACCGATTTTTTTCAGCTGATTGCCCAGCTCCTTAATGTCGAAGCACACCAGACGATTCTGAATATCCACATTGGTTCTGTTGTTAAACAGTTTCAGAGAACCCTTAACATAGATTTCCAAGGCGGTCGCTACATGGTGGGCTTCCTTTTCGTCCTGTTTCAGAAGGGCATCATACAAATCCTCAAGGATCGGCATATTCTCAGGGGCAGGATTGTCGAAATATCTCTGGTAAATCTGATGCACACAACGGTCGATAACCGTCTTTTCGATAGGCTGCAAGCCATCCTTACTGCCCATAATCAACTCACAGAGGGACAGGATAAAATCAGCTTTCAGTGCTACCGGGTTGTCATCCTCAGAGTAGTTCAGGTTGATGTCCATAGGGTTGATATAGTTGGTACTGGAGGAGCTGATTTTTACCACCTGACCATTGAACTTGTGAACCAGAGCCGCATATTCCGCTTCGGGGTCGCAGATGATAATATCGTCATCCGTAACCAGGAACGCATTGGTGATTTCACGCTTTGCGGAAAAGGATTTACCGGAACCGGGAGTACCCAGAATCAGTCCGTTGGGGTTCTTGAGCTTCTTTCTGTCCACCATGATAAGGTTGTTCGACAGAGCATTCAGCCCGTAATAGAGCGTTTCTCCACCATTCTGGAACAGCTCCTGCGTGGTGAAAGGCACAAAAATAGCCGTGGAACTGGTAGTCAGGCCACGACGAATCTCAATCAGGTTTTGTGCCAAAGGCAGGCTGCTCATCAGTCCGGATTCCTGCTGAAAATCCAAACGACGCAGATTGCAGTTATGCTTCTGGGCGATGCTCTGTGCCTGGAACACATTGTTCTCCAGTTCCTGCTCGGTGCGCCCGGTGTTCAGCACCAGAAATGTCACCATGAACATTCGCTCATTCTGGCTCTGCAATTCTTTCAGAAGTGACTTCGCATCTTTACCATAGGTAGCAAGGTCAGATGGGATAATGTCCATGTCATAGCCAGAACGCACAGCCTTTTTCTGTTCCTCGATTTTGGAACGGTCAAGCTCGGTGATGATTCTCTTGATGGTCTTAATCGCCGCAGTCTGGTCAACCGACTGGATGTGCATGGTCACGATCTGCGTGGATTCCATATCCAGAAAATCCGCCAGCATACGATCAGACAGGTCTGATGCCGTAATTGCCAGATAAGACATCGAACCGAAGATACTGCCCATCTGGAAGGTGCGGTTGGTCTTAAAGGCAAACGCCGTCGGAGCAATGAAGTCCTTTACGGACAGCCCGGATTCCACAAGATACTTCCAATCGAAGAAGAACTTATCATTATCACCCATGTGGAACATAGAGTGCATCAGATGCAGCCGCTCTTTGCCGTTCATGGTAGTGGCAATGACACCCAAACGCCGAAAGTTATTGAGCAGATCGTTTTCGATATGGTTGAGTCTCGGCTTTGCCTGCCGCATGGATTCGGCTTCAATGCCGAATGTCAGGTACTTGGTTTTGGTCAAGCCGTTGTTGCCCTGCGCCAACTGCTTTTTCAGCATCTGGCTATACTCGGCACGGACGGGATTGAAGCTGTCCTTCTTGAACGGGATACGGATACTCTTTTCAAAGCTTTCAGCATCGGTACTCAGGTTCATAAAGGAAAGCTCAAAGTGAATGGAGCTGTCAAAGAAATTCAGGAAACTGCACCACTCATCGAAGATGGCAGTCTTATCTTCCTGCTGTGCCAGCTGATAGTTGATGTCCTGAAACTGAATGGTCTTGGTGTAATAACTGTCAGTGACACGGCAGATGCCATCCGGGAACATTCTCTGAAAGGGAATGGACTGCTGTGCAGTCTGCGGAATACCGTTGTCCTTCTTTGCCCGTTCCACAACAGCTTTAATTTCTCGCTGCTGCTTCCGATTCAGATTTGCAGGCATTTTGATGTTTCTTGCCTGTGGCTTCTTTTTGAAAAACAATTCGTTCAACCTCCTTTTCCAGTTTGTACTGACGCATCAAAGCGTCATAATAGTTGTCCGTCTGATAAGGGCGAACCTTGGGACGAACGAATTTGGTCTGAATGAAGTGTTCTACAACCACTTCCAACGGCTGACTATCCTTTTCATACATTGCCAGAAAGAACAACGGTAACATGACGATCATCATGGACAGTGCTGCAAGGCTCACATTTCCGGTTGCTTTGACCAGAAAGAAAATCGGCACTCCGATGAGCGCCGCCGCACCAAAGCAAAGTAACTGCCGTTTCGTCAGATTGAAGAACACTTTTGTTTTTACCCTCGTCAGGTCACGAGGTACGGGAATATACGCTGCCAAACAATTTCCTCCTTCCCTTAGTGAGCGCTGAATACACCCTTCGCAAGCGAACCAGTCTTAAACAGGGTGAAGCACAAAAGGACGGTGTAGCCCATAACACCCCAGATAGAACCGATGATGTCATCACTGAATGCGATAGACTGAATCAGCACCGCATAAATGCCCACGCAGATCATAATCAGGAATCCCTGGAATCCGATTGCAAACAGCGAACGCAGATAATTCTGTCCGATATTGCTCTGTTCTCTGTTTCCAAAAGTGGAAAGCGGAATCGGGGCAAGGCTGACCATCAGATAAATTTCAATCATTCGACCGTAGACGATCACAAAGATGATGATTGCCAAAGCGGACATCGTGACCTGCACGATAAAGGATTGCAGGAACAAGCCGAGCAAAGGACCCAAATCCATTGCCATCAGCGTTTCTTCCATTGTTTCCAATGCCGAAGCATCTATGGCAGTATTTCCGGATATGATACCGGCGCTTGCGTTTATAACGTGCTGTGTCACATCAAACACAGCCATCGTGATATTGAATGTGTTTGTGATTAACATGACCGCAACAAAAGTCTTGAACACCCATTTGAAGAAGATCCAGGTTTCAAAATTTGCCAGATTGTTGTGGTCAATAATCATCTGAATTAGCTCATAACAGGCAATGAAGGTCAGAATCAAGCCTGCGATTGGGATAATCACTGACTCGGAGATGTTTCGTACCATGGCAAAGACACCCGGCGAAAAATTCGCCGGGGTCATGCCAACGGAGGTTGCTATCTCGCCAACCTGGTTGTTGACGGACTCAAACATCCCCGACAGATTTCCCATAATAGCTGAAACGAGCATTTCTTTCAGCCAGTCTGTGATCTGTTGGAGTATGCTGTCCAAAGGCGATTACCTCCTTGTTTTGTGATTAACCGAACAGTCCGGAGAGCAGAGGTACAAGGGTGGTGCCGATGAGGGCAACACCGCCGCCAGCCATGAGCTGCTTCATGCCCTGGGACTTTGCGCCGGGGTTATCGTTGCCGTAGCCCTCAAGCAGATTGATTGCACCCCAGATGCCAAGACCTGCGCCCAGAGCGATAACGAGAGTCTGAAGAACGGTTACTGCGCTATTGAAAAATGCCATAATATTTTCCTCCTAAAATTTGAAATTGTTTTGAGAATAGAAAAAGCCCTCCGTACTACCGGCATCAAAACCGGACGGAAGGCTTAGTTTACGAGAATCTTTTCAAGGAACTCCTCGACGGTTATCACGCCAAGTTTCTGTTCCATTCTGCTTCTTGCATATTCAGTTTCACAATCATATATATCACCACCACCTTTCATAAGAAACAGCCAATACATTGACTGCAACAAATCTTCACGAGAAGCACAGATTGTCGGTGAAAAAACGACAGGTGAAACCTTCAGAACCTCTGCGAGTTTCGCTGTGGTTTCTGCATTAGGGGTTCGAGCGTTTTTCTCATACTGAGCAATACGGACATCCGCTGTTTTCTCGGAATACCCCATCAGGAGTCCAAGCTCTTTCTGGGTAAGGCGGCGAAATCGTCTAACGAACTTCAATCGCTGCCCAATAGAGGTATCCGTGATCCACCAAGTCATTTTTTTTACACCTCGCTTTCTGCAAATTCTCGATATACAACCTCATTTTTTGCTCTGCGCTTGCCTACGGCTTCACTGGGAGCAAGGTCAGGGTAGGTTGCCTGCACTTTCTGTCTGCTTCTGCGGACAGTTTCAAACCCCGGAAAGCTGCGTCTATCCAGTTCCTTCAAAAACACAGGAACCGTCATGGCATGAATGTCGATGCCACGCAGACCGGAATAGTGTTCCAGTACCATCAGGTACAAATGATTGTCGGTATTTCTTGCCTTGTGGTCGTGTTCCAAGATGTTCTTAACCAGGGCAGATACCGTTTTCAGATTTTCCAAACAGAAACCTCCTTAATCCGCATCGACTACCACAAACTCATCACCTGCCTTGAGCTTCAACCTTCGACTCAGAAACTGCTCAATGTTGAACTCATTTCTCTTATCAAAGTCTGATGTGTACTTATAATTGGGGTGCTGCGTCAGATCGTACTTGTCAGAAAGAAACGGTCTGACACCACGCAACTGCAAAATACACTTGCTGCCATCCAGAACCGCAAGCTCATCTACGCTCGCAAGGTCTTTGCCTAACTTCTGATAATTCAAGCCGTAAGACGGGCTGTTACCTCTGGTGTTGGAGGTGTTGTAGGTGTCGATAGTTTCTTTTCCCAATGCCTGATTCAGTTCTTTGAGCGTGGTTGGCTCAGAACCACCCAGGAAAATTCGGGAATCCATGTTGCCGATGATGGTATCGGCATTGTCTTTATAAATGGCTTTCAGCTGTGATTGTGCCTGGAGAACAAGGCAAGCCGATATTTCACGGCTTCGGATTGTCGCTACCAGTTTTTCCAGATTGGGAATCTGACCGATGTTTGCCATCTCATCAATCAAGCAGCGCACATGAACCGGCAGTCTGCCGCCGTACACATCATCTGCTTTCTCGCACAACAAGTTGAACAGCTGTGTGTAAATCATGGAGATCAAAAAATTAAACGTCGCATCCGTATCTGACATAATCAGAAAGAGCGCCGTTTTCTTATCTCCGAGAGTATCCAACTGCAACTCGTCATAGGCAGTCACATCTCTGACCTCCTGAATATCAAAAGGAGCCAGACGAGCGCCGCAGGAAATCAAAATCGACTTAGCGGTCTTGCCGGCAGCCAGCTTGTATTTTTTATACTGACGGACTGCAAAGTGATTCGGCTTTTTCTTTTCCAGGGCTTCAAACATCAGATCCACCGGGTTCTGGAACTCCTCATCATCTTCCCGCACCTCCATTGCGTTCAGGAACTCAATCAGGGTGGAGAAATTCTGTTCCTCAACCGGAGCTTCATAGTGGATATATCCGATCAAGGCACAGTAGAGCAGCGTTTCCGCCTTCGTCCAGAACTCATCACCGGCTTTTCCATCACCCTTTGTGTTGGCAATCAGCGTTGTCACCAGTTTCAGAATGTCTTTTTCTGAATGGATATAGGCAAATGGGTTATAGTGCATCGACTTCTGAAAGTTGATGGTGTTGAAAATCTTGATGGTGTAGCCATGCTTCAAAAGGGCGTTGCCGCACTCAATCACGATGCTGCCTTTCGGGTCAGTGACCACATAGGAACTGTGCATCTGGAGAAGGTTTGGCTTCAACCAAAAGCGAGTTTTACCGGAACCCGAACCGCCGATAATCAGAACATTCTTATTTCGGGCATTGGCAGGATTCTTCGGGCGATTGCTCATCATCAGCCGCTCCGTTTTCGTCAGGATCACATTGTCCTCGAACTTTGGTGCAATAAACGGCTCAATATCTTTTGCCGTTCCCCAACGAGCAGAACCGTACTCAACATTGTGTCGGTACTTCTTTGCGTTTTTGCCTTTTAGATAGACAGCCAGCCGAAGTCCTGCGCCGCAGAGAATACCAATCAGCAAATCCAACGGGTGAAAGCTGGGAAACGGATTGTTCAGGGCTATCGGAAGGGCATGAAAAAAGCTGAGGATTTTCGCAGATGAATCTGCCCCCTCAGCCAATCTCCATGCTTCTCCTAAATTCGTAGCGAACAACCCTACCAGAAAATACGGTAAATTCAGAATCAGGAGCTTTTTCATTTTTCTCTTATCCATCACAGATCACGCTCCTGTTTCTTCTCTCGAACCTTCTTCGGAATCGCTGCGACAATTTCCTTGAACTTCTTCAGCTGCGCCAGAACGCTCGGCTTTTCATTCTTGGTTAATGCCCTTGCCTGATGTTCCTTGCAGATTGCATCCAAAGCATCTGCATCTTTAGAACGGACAAAAACAAGAAACCGGGGAGGATCAACGGACTTATCTTTTCTTACGGCAAAGTCCACGCCATACTTCTTGGCGAGCTTTTCAAAATCACGGATACTCTCTTTGTCGATCTCAACATTCGTAGCACCCTGATTCTGTCCCAAAAGCTGTTTCACGGATTGCTTTCCATGAACGGCAGGGTCTCGTGCCTTTTTCATCTTCACTTTTTCCCGGTGCTGCAAATACTTGCGGATACCGGCAATGATAGTGCGCCCCGTCAGCTTGGTTGTGCTGATCGCCAGGTTTACTGTTCTGTTTTCAACTTCTTCCTGCATGATTCATCACCTCCTGCAAGCAGTAGAGTGAACAGATTATCGTGCCATATCTCTGTGGTCGTAATACAGATTGCCCTTGGCAACTGCGGCATGGCTGATAATCTTGATATTGCCAGCTTTCTGGTTATCCAGAGCCTTCTGATAACCCACATCGCTCAAATACAGGCGATTTCTTTCGCCTTTCCAACCGACAGGCGATTCATCGGTCAGCACATCGAAAATAATCATGTGCTTGGTGGCGTCATCAAATCGTGCCAAGTCCATATAGGTATGTCCCTGGTACTCCTTGGCACCATCCTGAATCCGCTTTCGCTCCATCAGCTCTCCAATCGTCGAATTTCTTTGCATAAGAACCTCCTTACAGAACATCTCGGTCAGGGTTACTTTTGTGGGGAACCGAATCAGCTTTGACAGGTGCATCTTCTTTCTTCACCATGTCATCCGGCAGGGGAAGCGCCATAATGCTGCGCCCCATGCGTACAAAAGTCTCAGGCTGATGAAAGTGTTCCTCAAACTGCTTCATCAGTTCCGGGGACAGAGAACAAAAATCATCCTCGCCCAATCCCACAACCAGAAAATCACCGGCGATAATGTCATAAATATCGCCGTCATCATCACGCAGCGCACGGTTCAGTTCTTTGCCTACGAGTTTACCTTCGTCGTGCATCACCAGTGCAACCGGCTCATTGAACGGATAAGTTGCCTCAATATCGCCACCTACGGCTTTCTGCAAATCCTCCAGCTCACAGCCGATCTGCACAGCCTGCGGATACATGAACGGCTTTACCAGCAACACATTCATGGTATCTGCCTGTTCTTTCTGAACCTCCCGTTCCTCGGTCGTGCCGAACGCAACACCGGTAAAGTTTTCGGAGTCCAGAATGTACTCCGAATTGTAATAAGCGGCTCTAACCTGTTCCTCTGCCGCATCGTGAGATTCTGCTTGCACCGTAACCGTTTTCTCCAAGGTTTCGGTGATCTTCACATCGTATTCTTTCAAGTTTCGATACCTCCGTTTCTTTGGAAATAAGAAAAGCGACCATCCATGAACCTGTTACAGTTCATAAATAGTCGCATCCACATCGGCTAAAAGCTCGAACAAGCAAATATCGTCCAGTTCGCAAATCAGGGAACCCATGTCGAAGAAAATATCGTCCTCGCATTCCACCGTAGTAACCACGCTGCGGTGTTCGTTAAGACAAATGGCTTCTTCCTTGTCCATCGTGATCGTAGACATACAGGACACCACATAGAATGTCATATCTTCTGCTAACCACAGCTCCTTGCTCTGAATCGTGCGAACTTTTTCATCGCCGCTCATATCTTCTACATAGGACAGAAGCCGCACGGCTCTGCTGTTCAGAAGTACCTTTCCCTGATAGTCGATACCCTCACCAGCAGAGGACAATACTCGATACTCGCTAATCATCTCGGCATTTTTCTGAAACGACTTTGCCAGAAGCGCAGGAGAAATATCATCGAACTCCTCACTGTAGTTTACGAGCATATCTACCATATAATCAGGATCGCAAAGGTCGTAGAGTTCTTCCAAAGCGCCCTGAATGTTTTTGGGTGTAAACATTTTTTACCTTACCTTTCCATTGATTTTTCTCTTTTTTTCTGCCATTGCTCCAAAAGCTGAATGATTTTATCCTCCATCTGCTTGTTGGTATAGGACTTCGGGAAGTATTTTCGCAACGAATCCGTTTTGAAGGTTACTCTGTCCAGCTCTCCCTTCTTGATTTCATTCATAATCTCGCACATCGCATCCAGCGTACACTCGCCCTCCTGTGCGAGCTTTTTAATTCGCTGTGCTTGCGAAAGGGAAGGAGCTGCTTGAGCATAATCCATTGCAGAAAGAAAATCCTTCTGTTCTTCACTTGCCAGATAGGAAAGCTCCACCGCAGGATTGAATTTGATCTGACCCGTATCTACCATATCCAGCAGTTCCGGAATCAGTTCGGTCAGACGGATATAACGGTGTACCTGATTTCTGCTTTCTCCTGCCTCCTGACCGACTATATCCATTGCCTGCAACTTCATCCCAACTTGGGATGAAGTTAAATCGGTGCGTTGACCTTGATGTTTAATCGCATCCAGCTTCATCTTATAAGCAAATGCTCTTTCACTCGGCAGGATACTCTCCCTCTGCAAATTCGCATCAACCATCAAAATAATGGCTGCATCATCGTCCAGGTCACGAACAATCGCAGGCATGGTTTCCTTACCCGCAAGCTCCGATGCCCGGTGCCGCCTGTGACCAGAAACGATTTCATAACCACCGTCGGGGTCAGGACGGACAATCGCAGGAGTGAGAACTCCGAAATCTCGGACGCTCTCTGCCGTTTTCATCATTTCTTCATCATCAACCACACGGAAGGGGTGTCCCTCAAAGGGGTGTAGCTCAGAAAGCGGAATTTCCTGCACACGCTCCTGCTGGGCTTCAGCTCTGGATTGATCGGTGGAGAAAATATCATCGTACCCCTTCAAGCTGATGTTTGCGCCTTTTTTCTGCATTGTTTAACACCTCCTTCGTCAGAATTTTATAGGCTTCGGCAACTTTGCCTTTGGGATCATGCTTGAAGATACTGGTTCCCTCTGCGCTGATTTCCTCTGCACGGACAGAGCGGGGAATGTCGGTCTTGTAAACCTTCAGCTTTCCGCCGTAGCTCTCCCGAATCAGATTGCTGATGTCTTTGGAGTAGTTGGTGCGGCTGTCCACCATCGTCAGAAGAATCCCTTCAATCCTCAGTTTCGGGTTGATTTGCCTCTTGACCTTGTTGATGGTTCCAAGCAGCTGTTCCAGACCCTTTGCAGGAAGGTATGCTGCCTGAACCGGTATCAGCACATTGTCGGCAGCTGCCAACGCATTGACGGTCAGCATACCCAAAGACGGCATACAGTCAAGAAGAATGTAATCATAATTCTGTTTGACTGTATCCAGGTATTGCCGGAGAATGGTTTCCCGGCTCATGGCATTGACCAGTGCTACCTCCATACCTGAGAGTTCGATGTTGGACGGCACCAAATCAACGCCCTCCGGATGATGAAGAATCCCTTCATCGGGAGTAATAGGGTTTTCCATCATAATCTTTCCCATCAGATCGGAAAGTGTCGGAGACAGATCATCCGGGCAGGGATTGCCCAAACTGACCGTCAGGGAAGCCTGGGGATCGGTGTCTACCAGAAGCACCTTTTTTCCTTCAAGAGCCAAGCCAACGCCCAGATTCTCGGTGGTGGTGGTCTTTCCAGTGCCTCCTTTCTGATTGACCACCGCAATGATGGTTGCTTTTTTCGACATTTATCGTCACTCTCCTTCCTCTCGCTTCATTTTCAATTTCTTAAATCCTCCTTCCAAATATCCGTGTGACATATCGTGCCGAACAAGAGCATCGTAGTAGGTGTCTATTGTCGTCGGCGCATTGTATATCGTAGTCAGCATATACTGACGGATATTTCTAATCTTTGTGGTGTTCTCCTTGAAGCAGTCCATAACATATCGAATGTGTTCGGCATTCAGTTTCATAAACCGACTGCGGACAATTTCTGCCGGACGCTCCTCTGCACCAATGCGAATCAACGGTCGCTTCGTGCAAACTGTTTCAACGATCAACTCCAGAATGTTATCCAGCATTTCGGAATCGTAAGGGTAATCCTTCTTCAACAAATCCATACTGAGCTGATCCGAGAAATAATCAAAGTATTCTTGATACCGGTCATTCTCGTCCATCATTCCACCATTTCCGGAAGGAAAGATAGAATCAGTATCACTAAATTCAGTATTTTTAATATCAGTATTATTACATTGTGATTTCGGAAGTTCTTGAGTTGTGATTTCCATTGTTCCAGAATTGTGATTTTCACAATTCAAGAGTTGTGAATCCACAGCAGAGATAAAGTTCTTCACATAGATCAGGTTGGGCTTTCCCAAACCCTGGCGCTTACGTTCAATCAATCCTGCTTTCTTCTCAAGTTCACTGAGCAGCTTGATAGCCTTTTGTTCAGCACAGTTCAGAGCCATCTTCGCTTCGTCGATTGTAAAAATGATATACACTCTACCGTTTTTATCTATCCAACCATTCTTGGCAGACAGGCTCATGCGGTCAAGCAAAATGCCATACAGCATCTTGGCATCGGCAGAAATATTCCAGAACCTCTCGTTCGTGAACAACACCTTCGGAACTCGATAGAATGTGAATAGATCGGATTGCTGACCGTAAAAATAATCAAAACTCACACGGCTTCACCACCTTCTTTCTGCGGAAAACTTTCTGTTGTCAGCGGAATGCTGCGGAAAGTCGTATCCGTCTTTTCGTAAGGACATCGGGCAAAATAGTAGAAGCGGTATTCCTGTTCATACACATCCATATCAACGAAGCCCCACTTCACGCATAACCTTCTTCGTACACCAACCAATGCACGGGTGATCTCGCCCATAGGGACAGCCATCACATTCCGACTTGGGTTTCGGCGGCAAAGAGATTAAGTAGTAGCAATTATTTCTACCCAGACGGCAGCCCTTTCTGCCATTCGTCCAGAAGTAGCAGTAATGACAGTCGCTCGGCTTGTCTGCGGTATAAACAGGCTTGCTCAAATAAAACACCTCCAATCTCTTGTATTTGCCCATGGGTTTGGGCATAAAAAAAGAGCGCCTATCCATCCCCAATGCGGGGCAAATAGACGCTCTATGTACATAACGATATTTAATTTTATCTGCTATAACTGCATGGTATTCAAAACATCCGCCTTTTTTGATTAGCTGGATTTTTGGCACGATTTTGGGGCTGATTAGCAGGAAGGGCATTTTCATTAGCAAGAACAGCCCGTTTTCTGCTAAAAATTAGCTGGCGATTTTGTCTTATAACAACCGTTCGATTCTGGAGGGGTTGTCAAAAATCAAATTTTGGAGTAGAATTTTATCTCATACAGTGAAAGAGCTTTTTCGTAGCTTTTTATATAAGAAAAGCCGAAAACCCTTGAAAACAAAGGCTTTCGGCGTTGTTCACTGGCGTCCATAAGAGGATTTGAACCTCCGACCCCACGCTTAGGAGGCGTGTGCTCTATCCAGCTGAGCTATATGGACGTGTCTGATATATGATTATAGCCCGATCAAAGTCGAACTGCAATCCCTTATTTAGTTTTTTTTGAGGTGGCCGTTGTAACGCAACCTTAGGAGGCGGTCGCTCTATCCAGCTGAGCTACGGAAACATCTTTAAAATCTATTCAATTTTAGTCTTAAACTTACTCAATGTCAATCGCCTTTGCCCGAAAGGCGGTCGTTATAACATATTCTTAGGAGGCATGTGCTCTATCCAACTGAGCTACTGAGACGGGTATTAAAAATAGTGTGATTTGCGTGAAATGCAGTGTTTAAAGGACAATTTTGTTGCGCGTCATATTTCACGTTTTTTCGCGCTCCAGAACGAGTAAACTCCAAAATCCATCCGTATCTTGATCTAACAACGGTCCGCGACAAGAGAAAATTCTCTGTGATAAAACACATGCTTAGGAGGCGTGTGCTCTATCCAACTGAGCTACTGAGACAGGTATTAAATGGCCTTTTTGCGAATGGATTTTCGGCCTTTGAAAGCTATTGTTAAAAATCAAATGGCGCGCGGTATTCTTTTTGGGGGAGGCGCGATGTTCCCGCAGCCCGGAGGCAAAGCGATACACGAATCTGGACTCTTAAAAATTCAGACAACATATATAATATACAATATATAAAACAGAAAGTCAATCAAAAAACCACAGTTTTACACAAAGAAATGTAATTTTGAAGATTTCGCATGATTTTGAAAAACAGAACGCACTTCAGCGTGAAAAAGCATTGCACGCGCTCTCCGAACGTGATATGATACATTTATGCAGAAAAGTGGGAACAGGGAGCGCATTTATTGAGCCCGGCCTGCTCTGCTGCCAAAGGAGGGGCAAAATGTGAAACAAATACACATCACCGAGACCGTGTTGCGCGATGCGCAGCAGTCGCTGATCGCGACCCGTATGCCGTTTTCCGACTTTCAGGGTATTCTTGATGACATGGATAAGGCAGGCTACCACTCCGTTGAATGCTGGGGCGGTGCGACATTTGACAGTTGTCTGCGATATTTGAACGAGGACCCGTGGGAGCGGCTTCGCAACATCAAATCGCACATGAAAAATACCAAGCTGCAAATGCTGCTGCGCGGTCAGAATCTGCTCGGCTACCATCATTATTCGGATGATACCGTGCGCCGCTTCGTGCGCAAGAGCATCGAGAACGGCATGGATATCATCCGTATCTTCGACGCGCTCAACGACCTGCGCAACATCGAGACTGCGGTGGACGAGTGCATCAAGTCCGGCGGTCATGCGCAGGGCTGTATCTGCTATACGCTCAGTCCGATCCATAACCTCGAGATGTTTGTCTCCCTTGGCAAACAGATCGAGCAGATGGGCTGTCACTCGCTCTGCATCAAGGATATGGCCGGTATTATGAGTCCGAAGGAGTGCTTCGACCTCGTCACCGCTCTCAAGGAGAATATCAGCATTCCGATCTACGTTCACACACACGCGACGACCGGACTTGGCTATATGACCTACCTCAAGGCGGCGGAGGCCGGCGCCGCAGGCATTGACTGCGCGACCTCGACCTTCTCGGGCGGTACGAGTCAGCCTGCGACCGAGTCGCTCGTGTATGCGCTCACGCAGATGGGCTACGACTGCGGCGTGGATACGAAGGAGCTCAAGAAGATCAACGATTATTTCGTTCCGATCAAGAATAAATTCACCGAAAACGGTCTGTTCGACCCCTACGTGCTCTCGACCAAGACCGATGCGCTCGTTTATCAGATCCCGGGCGGCATGCTCTCCAACCTTGTCGCGCAGCTCAAGGCACAGAACGCCATCGACAAGCTCGATCAGGTGCTCGAGGAAACGCCGCGCGTGCGTGCAGACCTTGGCTACCCGCCGCTCGTTACGCCGCTGTCGCAGATGGTCGGCGTACAGGCGACCGTGAACGTTCTGCTGGGCGGACGGTACAAGTCGATCGGCAAGGAGATCAAGAGCTATATCCACGGCGAGTACGGCCGCGCACCCGGCAAGGTGAACGAAGAGCTTGCGGCGAAGGTGCTCGGTGACGACAAGCCGATTACCGGACGCTACGCCGATTCGCTCGAGCCGGAGTTCCCGGCGGCGCGCGAGCACCTTGGCGAGCGCGCGAGAAACGAGGAGGACGTTCTCTCCTATATCGCTTTCCCGCAGCAGAGCGAGCAGTTCTTCGCGCGCCGCGAGCAGACCTTTACGGCAAGCTATTCCTTTAAGGAGGTAAACTGATCCATGGTACACGATCCTCTCGGAATTTTAGACGCGCTCATGATCGCGGTTTCTGGCTTCTTTATCGTTTTTCTCATGCTCGCGGTGCTCTGGGGCATCATCGTCATTGTTTCCCGTGCGGTCGGCGCGATCGCGGGGAAGGGCAGTGAAGCGGCCTCGGCTCCGGCGGCTGCACCGGCACCGGCGCCTGTTCCGGCCGCACCGGCCGCCGTTGTCCTCGAGGGTATCGACGAGACACAGGCCGCCTGCGTCATGGCTATCGTCAGCCACGAGACCGGCATTCCGCTCGACGAGCTTGTATTTAAGTCTATCAAGGCAGTTTAAGGGGGAAAACGACAATGAAATATATGGTATCGCTCAACGGCAAGCAATATGAAGTCATCGTAGAACGCGGCACGGTCACGGGCACGCCGGTCGGCGCAGCGCCTGCTCCCGCGCCTAAGGCAGCCCCGGCTCCGGCCGCCGCACCGGCACCGGCACCGGCCCCGGCCGCAGCTCCGGCAGGCGGTGAGACGGTCGCGGCTCCGATGCCGGGTACTATCCTCGACATCCGCTGCTCCGTCGGCCAGCAGGTAAACGCAGGCGACGTCCTGTTCATCCTCGAGGCGATGAAAATGGAGAACGAGATCTGCGCGCCCCGTGCCGGCACGATCGGCTCGATCTGCGTGCAGAAGGGCGCAAGCGTCGCTACCGGCGCACCGCTCTGCACGATGTAACGGGAGGCGCTCGATATGCAATTTTCGTTTTTCAGTGCGCTCGGCAGCATTCTGGCAGATTCCGGCTTCGCGTCGTTTCTCGAAGATCCGCGCAGCCTGATCATGATCCTGATTTCGTTCGTGCTGCTCTACATGGGCATCGGCAAAAGATTTGAGCCGCTGCTGCTCATTCCGATCGCATTCGGCATGCTGCTCGCCAACTTTCCGCTCACCGGTCTGCTGAACGCGCCGGTCGACGGCTCGAGCCCCGGCATGCTCTGGGTCTTCTATCAGGGTGTACAGCACGCGATCTATCCGTCCATCATCTTTCTCGGCATCGGCGCAATGACTGATTTCGGTCCGCTGATCGCCCGTCCGTCCTCGCTGCTGCTCGGTGCAGCGGCGCAGCTCGGCATTTTCTCGGCGTTCCTGCTCGCGCTGGCGCTCGGTTTTCCGGCCGCAGTAGCCGCAGCCATCGCCATCATCGGCGGCGCAGACGGCCCGACCTCTATCCTTGTCGCATCCCGTCTTGCGGCGGATTATCTTCCGGCGATCGCCATTGCGGCGTATTCCTATATGGCGCTTATTCCGCTCATCCAGCCGCCGATCATGCGTCTGCTGACGACCCGGAAGGAGCGCGAGATCAAGATGGAGCAGCTTCGTCCGGTCTCCAAGACCGAGAAGATCATCTTCCCGATCGCGGTCGCGACTGTCGTCATCCTGCTTATCCCGGATACTGCGCCGCTGATCGGCATGCTCATGCTCGGCAATCTGCTGCGCGAATGCGGTCTGACCGACCGCCTGTCCGATACCGCACAGAACGCGCTGTGCAACATCGTTACCATTTTCCTCGGCCTGTCGGTCGGCTGCAAGGCGATCGCTTCGACCTTCCTGACCTGGGATACCATTAAGATCATCATTCTCGGTCTTCTCGCGTTCATTTTCTCGACGGTAGGCGGTCTGGTTTTCGGAAAGATCATGTGCAAGCTCACCGGCGGCAAGGTCAATCCGCTGATCGGCTCGGCAGGCGTCTCCGCTGTCCCGATGGCGGCGCGCGTTTCGCAGGTCGAGGGTCAGAAGGCCAATCCGGTAAACTTCCTGCTCATGCACGCCATGGGCCCGAATGTCGCAGGCGTCATCGGCTCTGCGGTAGCCGCAGGCTTTATGCTCAAGGTGTTCGGCGCGTAAAATGCAGCCTAAGGCAAAACGAAAGAGGCAGGGCCACTTCGGTGGCCCTGCCTCTCAGTCTGTTGATAAAGTTTATTTTCATGCAGGAACGGCAGACGCGCGGCAGCGCGCATGAAATAATATTTGCAAAGCAAATATATCAAAACCGGGGGCGTGTACCTCGGTTTTGATACTTTGAGAGGGAAAAAGTTTCCGCATGGGAACTTTTGGACGTCCGTGTTTTGCGAAGTCAAAACACAGATTGTCGGAAAAACGAAGTTTTTCGACAGTCTCAGAGGCAGGGTCACTTCGGTGACCCTGCCTCTTTTTGCCCGTATTTCAGGGCTGACGCGCCTTCGAGAGGGGCGCTTTTAATTTTTCGCGTAGCTTCTCAGCTTATAGTGCATCAGCTTGCCGGTTGCCGTATGCGGCAGCTCGTCCACGATATGATAGGCGCGCGGCCACTTGTACGAGGAGAGCATCGGGCTGTGCGTGCAGTAATCCTTGAGCTCCTCGACCGTGAGCGACGGCTCCTTTGCCACGACATATGCCGCGACGACCTCGCCGCGCAGCTTGTCCGGTATGCCGATGACGGCGCTTTCCGCAACCTTGGGATGCTCGTTGAGCACGGCCTCGATCTGCGCCGGATAAATGTTTTCGCCTGCCGAAACGATCATGTCGTCGCGGCGGCCGGAGACAGTCACGAACTCGTTCTCGTCCCATGTGCCGACGTCGCCGGTATAGAGCCAGCCCTTGTAGAACTTCTTTTCGGTCATTTCCTCGTTGTTGAAATAGCAGAAAGCGCTCTTGGCAGGGGAGGAGATGATGATCTCGCCCGGGGTTTCGCTGTCGCGCGGCACCGTCTCATCCGGCTCGGAGCGCTCCCCGTTCGGCCGCAGGGCAACCAGACGAACCTCATCATCCGTGCACGAGCGTCCGGCGGAGCCTGCGTTGTCGGGCAGGTCAAAGGGACGCAGGAAGGTGTTCCAGAACGTCTCGGTCGTGCCGTAGCCGTTGAAAATGTTGGGCGTCAGCAGCTTCATATATTTCTCGCACGCGCTTTTCTCGAACGGCGCACCCATGGTGACGATGCCGTGCAGAGCAGACAGATCGGCCGGGGAGCGCTCCTGCGTGCGCGCAAGCATCGCAATAATGGTCGGCACACCGATCAGGAAGGAGATCGCGTATTTTTCTGCATATTCCAGACAGGTGCGCGGCGCAAAATCACGCAGGATGACGACCTCGCCGCCGGCATACAGCGTCGGGCAGGGGCCGCCGGAGTGAATGCCGCCGCGATGGAACCACGGGGTCATGTTCATCGTGCGGTCGACCGGGCTGAGCGGGAAGTGCATCATGACATCGTGTGCGGACAGCACCTCGTTGATGTTGTTGATCGGCACGCCCTTGGGACGGTTGGTCGTGCCGGAGGTATACAGACGGGTCGTTTCATCGTAGATATGCGGCGCGAAATCGATCGGAGGATCGGTCTCCGGCTGCTCGAAAACATAGTCCTCGTAGCGCCTGTAACCGGCGGGGAGGACGGCATCCTCCTCTGCGCCGACAACCAGCTCAACGGCAGGCCTGTTCTCACACATCTCGAGTGCCCGGCTCGAAAGCTCGCCGAATTCTGCGTCGTATACAAACACCTTCGGCGTGCTGTCGTCGATGACGAGCGCAATTTCACCCGAGCCCTGACGGTAATTCACCGGACAGGCGATCGCGCCGATTTTGTGTGCGGCAAGGTAAAAAAAGACAAACTCGGGAGAGTTGAGCAGAGCAAACATGACTACGTCGTTTTTGCCAACGCCGTCCGCGCGGAGCGCGTGAGCAAGACGGTTGACCTCGCAGTTCAGCTCGCGGTAGGTCCAGCGGCGGTCAGAATGCGGATCAAATACGGCGGGACGGTCTCCGAAACGCGAAACATTACGCAGAAAACCGTTCAGATAGGTAAAACGGCTTTCGAATGTTTCGCGGAACATGGTAACGTCATAGGTATAGCTCAAATGGGGTCGCCTCATTTCATAAAGATAACTCGTAAATTTAAATGCGTGATATAGAGTACGAAACTATATCATGTGAATATAATAACACATTTTCGGCAAAATGCAACAGGCGGCGCGAAAAAAATTCGGCCGCCCGTTCGGTTATCATTCGTATTTTGCTACGATAATACTGGAATTCTGGCCGCCAAAGCCGAGAGAATTACTCATTGCCGCGGAAATATCTGCCTTTCGAGCGGCATTCGGCACATAGTCAAGATCACAGTCCGGGTCGGGGGTGTCAAGATGAAGCGTCGGCGGAAGAACGCCCTCGCGGACTGCCATGATGCACGCGATGACCTCAGTCAGACCGCCCGCGCCCATAAGATGACCGGTTGCGGACTTGGTCGAGGACATCGGAGGCGCACATTCGCGGCCGCCGAACACAGACTTGACGGCAAACGTTTCCGCTTTGTCGCCGAGCGGCGTCGAAGTGCCGTGCGCATTGATGTAGCCGATGTCAGAGGGCTGCATTCCGGCGCGCGCAAGCGCGAGCTTCATGCAGCGCGCAGCGCCCTCGCCGTCCGGGCAGGGAGCGGTGACGTGGTGTGCGTCCGAGGTGTTCGCCCAGCCTGCAAGGCGGGCGTAGATGGTCGCGCCGCGCTTTACCGCGTGCTCCTCGGTTTCAATCAGGAGTGCGCCGCCGCCCTCACCGATGACAAAGCCGTCGCGGTCCGCATCGAACGGACGGCAGGCGTGCTCGGGATCGTCGTTGCGGCGCGAAAGCGCCTTGGCCTGCGCGAGACCGGACACAACGATAGGGCAGAGGATGCTCTCGCCGCCAACGGCGAGCACAGCATCCGCCTCGCCGGAATGCAGCAGCATGGTCGCGGTCATGATCGCGTCACCGCCTGCCGAGCAGGCCGTGTTGAGCGTCAGACTGGGACCGTGAATGCCGTGCGCGATAGCGATCTGGGCGGCAGCGATGTTGCCGATGGTCATCGGGACGAAGCGCGGACCGACGCGCTTTCCCTCATCGAAGGCAGCCTGCGTCTGCGCAACGGTGGTAACGCCGTCCATCGCGGTACCCATGACGATGCCGACGCGGTCGGACTCGCTCTCGATGCACAGACCGCTGTCCGCGATTGCCTGCTCGGCGGCGATGAAGGCGAACTGCATGAACGGGTCCATCGTGCGCGCGAGCGTCTTAGGCATATAGGCGGTCGGATCAAAATCCTTGAGTTCCGCCGCGATCTGCACGGGCATTTCCGCTGCGTCAAAGCGCGTGATTTTGCCCACACCGCACGTTCCTTCCTTGAGCGCGTTCCAGTATTCGCTGACGCCGATGCCGACCGGTGTCACGGCGCCCATGCCGGTGATGACCAAATTGTTCTCTTTCATGACTGTTCCCCATTTATTATCGTAATGCGCCGCCGTATTCTCTAAGCTTCTCCACGCACGGCGGAATATATACTGTGGCCGCGCACCGTATTTTTCGGCGGCGGAATATGTGCACACGGGAAATATGCCCATGCTCATATGAACTAATTATACCAGAAAACGCTTGAAAAGAAAAGAGACATTGCTCGTCAAATTGTGCAAAAAATGTGCAAAAACAAGCAGGAGAGACAGAGAAGTATATAAAATTTACGGAATATAAACGGTATCAGACGGAAAATCCTCCCGGAAACCGGCAAAAAAACTCCCCGGGCCGGCAGCAGGCAAGGCTGCACCGGATCGGGGAGAAGCGGCTTATTCGTGCGGCGCAGTTACGTCGCTGCGGTTCTGCATGGGGTACGGACGGGAGGGAGCGGGAGCGCTTCGTTCGCGCGGCCGCACATCGAACGCCGGATTCCAGGCGTAGTAGTTTTTCGCGTCAAGGTTGGACTGAACGACGGAAAGCGCGTCGCCGAAGCGCTGAAAATGCACGACCTCGCGTTCGCGCAGGAACTTGAGCGGTTCGCGCACATCCGGGTCGTCGATTAGACGAAGCAGGTTGTCGTAGGTCGAACGCGCCTTTTGTTCTGGTACGACTGCGCAGGAACAACTTCTGCTTAAAAGCTCCAGTGAATTTCGATCGGAACGTCCTTTGTGCCCGGAATGCGGCGGCCGACCGAGATGTAGTCGATGAGCGTTTCGACGATCGGGCGGGTGAGGTGCGTCAGATGGGTATACTGCTCGATCAGCTCGCGGCGGTTGTCGCCGGCGGCCTGCCTTTCCTCGATTTCATTGAGCTGCCTCTGTGCGTCTGCAATCATCTGCTCCAGACGGTCGCGCTCGGCGGTGAAGTCGTGCGACAGCTCGATGTAGTCGCCCTCGGACAGAAGTCCCCTGACCTTATCCAGATAAAGCTCGCGGAGCCCCTTGGCGTATTCTGCGGCTTTCTTTTCGTAGGCCGCAATATCGGAAAGCAGACGGGACCTCTGCGCGGACAAACCGTCGCAAAACTCGACGCTGCGTTCGAGTTCGTCCTTGTCAAGATACTCGGCCGCCAAACGGTTCAGTTCGTCAATGACAAGCCCCTCCAATTTATCGACCGAGATAAAAGCGCCCGTGCAAGCGTCTTTTGCGACATGACGGTTCGGGCATTGCAGATAGCGGCGGCCGTTCGTCACGGAGGAGCGCAGGGTGTAACCGCAGCTCGCGCAGCGGGCCTTGCGGGCGAACAGGCCGATCGTGCCGGCGGCAAAAGGCTTCGCCTTCTGGGCGAGAAGCGCCTGTACTCTGTTCCATAACGCGCGGTCGATGATCGGCTCATGCGTGTTCTCGACACGGTACCACTCGCTTTTCGGGCGCGGCTTGCTCTGCTTGGTCTTGTACGACACGCTGCCGTACTTGCCCTGCACCATGTTGCCGATGTAGATTTCGTTTTCGAGCATATCTGCAATCGCGAAATATTTCCATAAGGTGCTGTTTTTGGTTTTCGGCTGCTTATATCGCAAGCCATGCTGACGCTTGTACTCCGTAGGGTTCGGGATACCTCGGTCGTTGAGCATACGGGCGATAGCCGTCTTGCCGCAGCCCTGTGCGAACAGGGTAAAGACCTCGCGGACAACGGCGGCAGCCTCCTCATCTATAATCAGGTGTCCCTTTTGGTCGGGGTCCTTCTGATAGCCGTAGAGGGCGAACGCGCCGATATGATACCCGTTTCTGCGGCGGCTCGTGAGCACGCTGCGGATGTTGTCCGACATATCCTCGAGGTACCACTCGTTGACAAGACCGTTGATCTGACGGGACTTCTTGTTGCCCTTGTTGGCGGTATCGGCATTGTCTACGATGCTGACAAATCGGATGCCCCAGATGGGGAACAGGCCGTGTATGTACTTTTCGACCAGCTCAAGCTCGCGGGTAAAGCGGGACTGCGTCTTGCACAGCACGATGTCGAATTTATGCGCCTTGGCATCCGCCAGAAGGCGGTTGAATTCCGGACGGCGGCGGTCGGAGCCGGTATAGTCATCGTCGCTGTATATATGATAGATCTCCCAGCCCTGCCCGGCGGCGTACTGCATCAGCATCGCCTTCTGGTTCCGGATGCTGCCGGAGTCATCGGTTTCGCATTGCTTATTTCTGTCCTCCTCGGACAGGCGGCAGTAAATAGCTGCTTTCATGCTCGTATCTCCTTTCAAGAGATAGAACAAGCCATTTCCGCTATCATTATACCATAGCGGAAACGGCCTGTCATTTTATGTCCGAAAAGGTTTGTTTGCGTTGTCTTTCTCAACTGTGTTGATGAGTTCTATCCACTTGCGCGTAACTGCGGCCGAGGTGGTACTGCTGCCGGTCTTGAAGATGTTGCGGCAGACAGACGGCTTGCTTTGCTGTTCGTTCATGGCACGTACCCTCCTTGGCGTCAGTCTATGTTTATTTGCTTATATATAGTATAATTGTATCAAATTTTGCCGTTCCTCCCGCGCTGCGTTTCTGACAAGCCGCCTGTCGTGACGACACGCCGTATTGCAGCACAGGGCACGCTCGCGCCTTTGCTTTTTCGCTTTCACCCCAAAACCGGGGCAGGTGGTTTTGACCCATCAAAATCGTCATTTTTCTACGCTGCTTGGAAGATATGAATCAGAAGATTGTACTGACATCAGCCCCTTTAACCTTCAGAAACTGACGGACTATTACACTTTGCACGAGTATGCCGAAAATCTCCAGATTTGAGAAATGTATTCAGCCAAAGAGGAAAGGCGGCCCCTTCCCCAAGAAGGAAGAAAAAAAGTAAAAAAACAACAGCCACCCACCTGTAATGCTTTATAGGTGAATGGCTGTTGTTGTATATGAAATTTGTTCGAAATACGCAAATGTAGGAAACAATATGTCAGTCTTTCATCATTCGTTTACCCATTCCGTGTCTTGCCAGGCTTCCCCAAAAGTCTTTCCGTCAAATAGAGGTTGTTTTAGAAATGTGTCCAGACTTGATGGTGTTTTGACGACACACCATCCTCGGCCCTCGGCATAGAATGCACTGGAAGCAAAGAGCGGCGGTACCGTCGTTTTTTCTTCCAAATCAACCGAAACGAGGAGAAATCATGGACCAGAACCAACCGCAGGCGGTACTCGAAATACCGATCCGTCTGCTTGCCCCGGCGATGGCGTTCGTTCCTGAGCAGCCGTTCGGAACGCCTTATGAACCGGCGCTTGCCCTCAACCGGGGAACGATTTTCCCCGCTCTCGACCTCCCCTTCGTCGGAGAGGAGGCCGTACAGTGAGTGAACGAGAAAAACTGCTCGGCCGTGTACGGATGTATGACTTTGCTCTTGTCGAGGTCATCGAATATCTCGACTGTCATCCGCACAATGAAGCCGCTCTGAAATACTACCGTGAAATGCGCGCCGCCTTCGACAAGGCATCCAGTGAATACGAGGATGCTTTCGGTCCGCTGACCGCGCGTGAGGTCGATGTGCGCGGCGGTCATTGGAACTGGATCGATGATCCGTGGCCGTGGGAAGGAGCGGATAACTGATGTGGTCATACGATAAACGCCTGCAATTCCCGGTAAAAATCAAAAATCCTAATCCTCAGCTCGCAAAAATCGTCATTTCGCAGCTTGGCGGGCCGGACGGTGAGCTCGGCGCCTCGATGCGCTACCTCAACCAGCGCTACGCCATGCCATATAAGGAATGCAAGGGAATCCTTACCGATATTGGTACCGAAGAACTTGCACACATGGAGATGATTTCTAGCATTCTTTATCAGCTTACTCGTAATCTTACGCCGGAACAAATCCGCGAAGGCGGTTTCGATGCCTACTTTGTCGATCATACAACCGGTATTTATCCGCAGTCTGCCGCTGGTATCCCGTGGTCGGCTGCAACCTTCCAGTCCAAGGGCGACCCCATCACCGATTTGTTCGAAGATATGGCCGCAGATGGTACGACCATCTAAAAACAATCCGCATGACAAAACCTGATGGGACAGGCCATTTCCGGATTTTTTTAGTTCCATTAAAAGTTCTGAAAATCTATAATTTTAAGGAGAAAACACCATCTGGGTGCGGGACTTACGCGGCAGGGCAAACGTGTCCTGCTCATTGACGCAGACAGCCAGGCGAACCTGACCGAGATGCTCGGCTGGCAGCAGCCGGACGAACTTCTCTAAGGAGATCAGCCGGTTTGTGCGGGATACCTACGGCAAGGCGATACGAGTGTATGACACAGAGATACCGCGCGGTATCAAGGCCGTAGAAATGAGTGCCAGAGGCACCAGCATTTTTAGCTTTGACCCGCGCATCAGCTCTGTGCACAGCCATTCCAGCATACTCAGCATCGAATCCGGCTGCGTCACACATTGCAGTAGCAATTCTGTCAGATTTGTGGTATTCTTTTTGTAAGCCATTAGGGTCTCTCCTTTGCATCATGATTTTTTCGACAACTATCATTTTACAGGAGTCCTGATGGCTTGCCTATTTCCTGTTTGCTTTTGCGAACTTAATTATACGCTATCATTACTTTCTGTTCTTGATAATAGTCAAGCCCAAAAATCCGCTGCAATTTTCATCCCAGTACAAGATGGAAGATGCAGTTTTATTATTAGCGTAATATTACTTTCGTTTCCTTTTTTCTTAATCACAGATTGCCGGACAGCTTCCATAGCGGCATTCATGTTGGTGGTCCGCATATCCGCAATGCGGTCAACATAAATTTCTGCATCTAGCATCATGCGATGAAAGTCTTTGTGGCAGATCATTTCAGAAAGCAACCAGTGGTTGAAGTTAATACAGTAATTGCATCATCACTCAAATGCAGAGCGTTCAGCTCTGTGTTTGGGTGATTTTTATTTTCTGTCAGACCCAGCAGGTAGTCCGTAGACACACCATAGAACTTGGCGAGTGTCAGAATCGCAAAGGGGCTATGTCTTTTGCTGTTTCGTCGGCTTCATATTTTCCAAGTGCGGCACGGGACAGGCCGGTGCGCCCCGCCAATTCTTTCAGCGTTAACTTAAAATCCACGACACGCAGATCTTTCAATCTTTCCTGAACAGTGAGCTTCGGTTGCATATTCCATCTCCATTTCTATAAGCGTGGAAATCCACGCGTTTTTACGCACTTTTCCAACCTTTTGGATATACGGGAAAGGGCGTCTTTTTTCGCTAAATTGTGCTTGCAAGTCACCGATGCACCTTGAAAACTGAATGACCGTCCGAATGGGATATGCCCCCGGCGAAGTATCGCCACGACTGCGAAAAGCACGAGCGTACCAACGGGGAGAAGATGCTACAAGGTGCTGTCTGATTACTTCCATCATCTCAGGACATGGAAGCAGCAATACGCACCAAAGCAGCCGGAGGATGAATGGCATCCGCTTTTTGTGGAAGCCCTGCAAAGAGAAAGCCATATCGAATATCTGCTGGATGTTCTTCTGTACGGCACAGCCGAGGAAAAGAAGGCTCTGGTTGCCGAGCAAAGAAAAGAGGTAATGAATCTTGAGCAACGATTTGCAGAACGCCCAGACGAGCATGACCGTGGAGGAAGTCAGAGGAAGTCTGGACTCGACCGATAACGGCGCTGTCAAAAACAGCATCCGAAACTGTCTGACTGTATTTCAGAATGACCCGAAGCTGGAAGGAGCGATCCGCTACAACATCCTGACGGAGCGCATTGATATTGTGAAGCCGCTCTGGTGGAGTAAGCCGACAACGACCTTGAACGATACGGATTTGAGTTATCTGATGCTTTATCTGGAAGATCAGTACACACTGACCAGCGAAAAGAAAATCCAGAAAGCAATCTCCATTGTCGCCGACTGCAACAAGTACCATCCCATCCGTGACTATCTGAATGGTCTGGAATGGGACGGCACCGAGCGCATCCGCTGCGCCCTGCCCCATTTTCTCGGAGCGGAGGAAAGCGAGTTCACCTATGAATGTCTGCGGCTGTTCATGCTGGGTGCAATCAGCCGGGTATTCAAGCCGGGAAGCAAGTTTGAAACCATGCTTTGTCTGGTCGGAGGACAAGGTGCAGGAAAGTCCACCTTCTTCCGGCTGCTGGCGGTCAGGGACGAATGGTTTTCCGATGACCTGAAACGGATTGACGATGACAATGTTTACCGCAAGATGCAGGGGCATTGGATTATCGAAATGTCCGAGATGATTGCCACCGCCAATGTCAAAGGCATTGAGGATATTAAGTCCTTTATCAGCAGAGCCAAGGAAACCTATGCTCATTGATGAACACCCGAATGGAGATTTCTATGTGATAAATGGCAATAGAGCTTTGATTAAGCGTGAGAAATTTGAACGTTATCTCGATCAGGCAACGGCTGTATAAGCAATATTTTATGGAAAACAGAATTGCCGAAATCTTATGGCATGGCTATACGGAGAGTCGGATTTGTGATAGAATAAGACCAGCAAGTCTGGCTCTCCTTATTCTGAAAGGAGAGATTTCAATATCGTTACCCGTGGCGGCAATTACCCGTAAGCAGGAGCGTGAGCTTCTGAAATTTCTCAAGGAAGATAAGCATTTCTGCCGATACTATGATGCGATCTATATTCTTTTCAATACAGGATTGCGTATCTCGGAGTTCTGTGGGCTGACCTTTTCCGATCTTGAGTTCGACCAGAAGCGTATCAAGGTAGACCATCAGCTTCAGCGGACATCGCAGATGCAGTATGTGATTCAGGAACCCAAGACAGAAAGCGGCTGAATGTTTACACCCATGTGCAGTTTGATGACGCACAGGCAGAGCTGCTTCGAGTAGCAGAAGCCTAACCCCGTTGGTGCAGAGCATTTATTTACCAACGAATTTACCAATATTGCAGGGAAAAG
This sequence comes from Butyricicoccus sp. OM04-18BH, assembly GCF_003481705.1. Lineage (GTDB taxonomy): Bacteria > Bacillota > Clostridia > Oscillospirales > Butyricicoccaceae > Agathobaculum > Agathobaculum hominis. The sequence goes on along the minus strand of NZ_QULN01000002.1, from coordinate 391,698 downwards.
CACGAGAAAATACGGGAAGATTTGAGAAGATACCCCGGAAATACAGAAACAGGAAAATACCGAAAAAACCTGCAATATTGGGCATTTGAGAAGAAATACGATACTTCGATGGAGATATAAGACGATGATAAAAATACTGTTTATCTGCCACGGCAATATCTGCCGCAGTCCTATGGCGGAGTTCATTCTGCGAGACATGCTCGAGCGGACGGGCAAAGAAGGGGAGATTGCCGTTTCATCGGCGGCAGTGAGCAGGGAGGAACTTGGCAATCCGGTCTATCCGCCGGCGCGCCGGATTCTGGCTGCACACGGCATCCGATGCGAGGGGCACGCGGCACGGCAGATGACCGCGCAGGATTACGAAAAATACGATCTGCTGATCGGCATGGATCGCTCCAACATTACGCGAATGTGTCGCATTTGCGGCGGCGACCCGGACGGCAAAATGTCGCGTCTGCTTGACCACACATGCCGGCCGGGAGATGTAGCCGACCCGTGGTACACCGGAGAATTTGAAGCCACATGGCGCGATATCGAGGAGGGCTGCCGTGCGCTGCTCGATGAACTGGGATGAGTATTTGTCACAAATAAAACTGCCGAATTTTGTCGAAAAAGCTCGATGAAGGCGCTCAAAACGGCAGAATATCGTTTGCGTTGTGCGCATTTTTGGTGTATACTGTAACCATCACAGATTCCATGCAGGAATGAAGGAGGACGAGCCTATGCCAGCCGACTACCGCACGGTGCGCTTGATGAAAAACCGGCTGTACCCGACTTATCAGCTGCATGCCGTTATGGCGGCGCGCAAAACGACGCCGGAGGATGGCCTCAAAATTGGTGTGCTGACTATACTCGACTGGCTGCGGCACCGACTCGGTCCGGATGCTCCCGAGACGCTCACAGCGCCGCAGCCCGAGCAGTATGCAGACTTTTCGTGGGAAAATCTGCGCTCATTATACATAAATCAAGGCTATGTCATCGACATTGTTTCGCTGCCGGAGCAGGGAGCATGGACGATGCAGATCGTCGAGCCTGACCTCGGCTCGGACCCCGGCAACCCGGAGCAGCGCCGTCAGGCTGTGCCCGGCCGCGTTATTGAAAGCAATATTGCGTTTACCATTTCAAACGGAGAGCTGCACTGCGGCTTCCGCACGATGATCTCCGATCCCGAGGACACAGAAGAGCTGTGCGAGGTCTATCGTCCGGCGTTTATCCGCCTGCTCGCGGACAATCCGCGCTTTGGTCTGCGCCAGATCGCGCCGCTCACTCCATCGGTTACGCGCGTCGAGACCATGGAGCAGCTGCGTCAGCTTGTATCGCTGCAGAAAAATCCGGCAAGCCATATGCCGCTCATCCTGTTCACGCAGACGCTCGAGGAACGGGAGATCACGCCGCTCGACATCGCGCCGCGCGATGTTCCGCCCGACCTGCGCATCGGCATCAGTCCTTTCTCGGTCAAGCTGCCTGACCTGCCGAAACGCATGACGCTCTCCGAGCTGAAGCAGCCGGTCGACCCGGCGTTTGATCTTGCCTCGTTTGCGAGAAGCGGACTGGCGTATTACCGGACGTTTCTGCTGACGGACGAGATACGCAGACGCCTTCCGTCTGTCACGGACAAGACGCTTGAGGCAGGCGAAACGCTTTACTGGGAGAGCGAGAGCCTTGGCGGCTCGAGCGAGCGTTTCCCATATCCGCCGGGTACGTCTTCGCGCGAAAAGCTGCTTGCCGCGCTCATGGAACGTGGAAAAAATCACGCCCGCGGCCGTGATATTGCGCTTTCTCCCTGCCTGTTTGTCGTGCAGGCAAAAGCACGCGAGCGGGCAGCGGCACAGAATGCGCTGCGGCTCAGCGAGGCGGCGGAAGAGAGATTCCGACACAGGCTCGAACAGGATGCAGCCGCATATAAAAGCAGGATTTCTGCACTGGAGGACGAGAAAATACGCCTGACAGAGCAGCTTGACCGCGCAAAACAGTACCGCCTGCGGCTGGAAAATGAAAAGGATGAGCTGATGCGCAGAGTCGTGGAGGCAGATGAAAAACTGCGCCATAAGACCATTCAGGACCGGGAGGAGGTCGCCTATCTGCGGCGCTGTATGGATCGTCCGAGCGAGCACGCGAAGATCGCCGACTGGGTGCAGCGGCAGTTTGCCGGACGTGTGGTTCTTGTACCCAAAGCGGCCGCGATGCTCGAGGAAAAGAGCGCACGGGAGATCAGTCTTCCGCTTATCTGCGACGCTCTGGATTTTCTCGCGACGGACTACTGGTCGAGCCGCTTTGAGCGTCTGCCGTGGAACGCGGTGCTCGACAACTGCTCGCGCAAGTACGGCCGTCCGTTCGAGGTCTCCTCGATCGGCGATATGACCATTCAGTTCACGCCGGCGCAGTACAAGATCAAGTATTTTACCAACGCGCAGGGCAAAAAGCGCGAAACGGCGCTTGATCAGCATTTGAAGGTCGGAAACGATCCGGAAAATCTGCTGCGCATTTATTTCGTTCTCGACGAGGAGAACAGGCTTGTCGTGGTCGGTTCGCTGCCGCGGCATCTGAAGGCGGTCAGCATTCGATAGGGCGAAAGAAAAAGGGAAGAGGGGATAAGACACGCCACTGGCATCTTATCCCCTCTTTTTCACGAAAAACCGGCAGACTGCTTACAAAATCGGACCGTCGCCGTTGTCCTCTTCCTTGGTGATCGATTTGATCCTGACCGTGTAGCTGCCGCCCTCCTCGGTGGTGACGCTTACCTCATCGCCGGCCTTGCGGCCGAGCAGCGCCTTGCCGAGCGGCGCCTTGCAGCTGATGCGGCCGCTCAGCGGATCGCACCGCACAGTTGTAACGACCTGCACGGTCTCGGTGTCCTCGTCGTCCTCGAACAGCAGCTCGACCTTGTCGAACAGACCGACCTCGTCCGCACCGGCCTTATCCTCGATCACATGCGCCGACTTGATCATGCGCTCCAGATAGCGGATACGGCTGCGGTTGCGGTTCTGTGCCTGCTTTGCGGCCTTGTATTCAAAATTTTCGCTCAGATCACCGAACGCACGGGTTCGCTTGACCTCTTCGATCAGCTCGGGCATCAGCTCCAGCTTGCGGTGGTCAAGCTCCTTCTGCATCATCGCAATATCCTGCGCCGTCAGATCGTCATGCATAACGTTTTCTTCCTTTCCATGCGGCTCGCTGCCGCAGAACTGTTCTCTTAAAAAAGATTATAGGCCGCGCCGCGCGGTTTTGCAAGGGAGAATGGAGAGAATTTATGAAAAAACCGCAGGGTGCTTAACAAGACGCGGAAAATGTAGTATAATAGGATAAACAGGCGGCGGCCGGTCACAGAAAGCGTGCTCCCGGCCGCAAATAGAACTCACGGCGGTATTCCGCCGGTAAAGGAGAATAACTATGGAACTTTCTGAGATCAGAGAACAGGCTGCCAGAGCAGCTGAGGAGGTTTGCGCGGCGGCAAAGCTGCGCGTAGGTGATCTGTTCGTTGTCGGCTGCTCGTCGAGCGAGGTCTGCGGCGAAAAGATCGGCACGCATTCGAGCGTTGAGGTCGCTGAGGCTGTGTTTGAGGGCATTTACAGCGTGATCGAGAAGCACGGTCTGTTCCTCGCGGCGCAGTGCTGCGAGCACCTGAACCGTGCGCTCATCGTTGAGCGCGCAGCGGCAGAGAAGTTCGGTCTTGATGAGGTCAATGTCATCCCGCAGCCCAAGGCGGGCGGCTCGTTCGGCACGACCGCATACAAGCGCTTTGAGGAACCGGTGGCCGTCGAGAGCGTCAGACAGTCCGCATCCGCAGGCATGGATGTCGGCAATACGCTGATCGGCATGCACATCAAGCCGGTCGTTGTACCGCTGCGCATCGAGACGAAGAAGATCGGAGAAGCGCCGCTCGTCTGCGCACGCCGCAGACCCAAGTTCGTCGGCGGCAGCCGTGCTGTCTATAACGACGAGCTCAAGTGAGGTGCGTGTGTGAGCAAGCTGAAAGCAGTATTTTTTGATCTGGACGATACGCTCTATACGAGCTTCCAGGCTGGTGACCGTTACGCCTATGAGTGCATGGAAAAGTGGGCACAGGAGACCTTTGGCGAGGCCGGACACGGCTTCGACGCCGCGTTTCTGAGCGCAAGAAAGCAGCTCGCCGCCGAGCAGCCGGATATGCCGCCGATCCACGACCGCGTGCTGTTTGCGCAGCGTGCGCTGGAAAACATGGGTCTGAATGCCGTTCCGTATGCCCGAAAAGCGGCTGCCGTCTACTGGGATGCCGTGTTCGCGAAAATGACTGTGCGTCCGGGCGCTCCCGAGTTTATGGACGAGCTTCACGCGCGAGGCATCAGGATTGCCGTCGTCACCAATATGCTTGCGGATATTCAGATGGAAAAGCTCATGCGCCTCGGCCTTTCCGAGCGCATTGACTATCTTGTAACGAGCGAGGAGGCCGGCATTGACAAGCCGCACCGCACGATCTTTGATCTCGCTATGCGCAAATGCGGCGTGCAGTCGGACGAAGCGCTCATGGTGGGCGACAACTTCACACATGATGTTTGCGGCGCACATGGGGCCGGTATTTCCGGTATCTGGCTCAACTGGACGCACAAGGAACGCCCCGAGAGCGAGGTAGGCTGCTTCGAGGCGCACGATTTCCTTGAGGCCGCGGACCATATCCGCACGCTTTTTTAACTTAGGAGGACAGGAACAGGATGCAGCATTTTGATTACAAGCCGCATGGGGTTTGCCCGATGCGAATTTCGTTCGATCTGGAGGGTGATACCGTGCACAACGTCAGCTTTACGGGCGGCTGCAACGGCAATCTTCAGGCCATCAGCCGCGTTGTCGAGGGCATGACGGTCGATCAGATCGAGGGCTATTTCCGCGGTATTTCCTGCAACGGACGCGGTACGAGCTGCTCGGATCAGCTCGCGCAGGGCGTTCGACAGGCGCTTGAGAGCGCAAAATAAGCCGTAAAACGAGCGAAGGAACGGTTTCAGCATGAGAGACCGTTCCTTTTTCGGCTGAATTTTCAGAATGAACGGGTGAAGAACATGCAGGTACTGAAGGATGAGCTGCGGCACAGGATTCTCCTTGAGTCCGAGCATCTGTTTTTGCAGCGCGGCTATGACCGCACCTCGATGCAGATGATCGCGGACAAGGTGAATATCAGCAAGGGAAACCTGTACCACTACTTCAAAAACAAGGAGGAGCTGTTCTACGAGCTGACGGACAGTGCAGCGGAAGGACTGAAAAATTTGATCCTGCGCTCGCGCAGCGGCCGCTTTTCCAATATCGCGGACTCGCGCGAGTTCCAACTCCTGCTGCAGGAGGAGATCCTTAGTCTCCTGCTCGCCGAAAAATACGGTCTGCTGCTCATCATGGAGCAGGGCAAGGGCACACGCTACGAGCATCTGCGTCCGACGATGGTCGCGCTTATCGCGCAACAGATCGAACCGCTGCTTGCGGACGAGGAGAACGCGCTGCTGCTCGCGCAGATCATGGCAGATAATCTCGTGGGAGGCATCATCCAGATCCTTAAAAATCGCGTAAGACCGCGTGAGGTGCGCGTGTGCATGAACCGCCTGCTCGATTATCACACAAAGGGGATACATGCGCTTCGCGTCGAGTAACAGAAAACCGGAATACGGGCACGAAAACGGCCTGTACTCCGGTTTTTTCTATGCGCAGGGGAGTTCTAACCGGCGTCACCGCCTCATAAAGTGGCAGTGATGAGGGGGGACGATGGTGAAAGGCTTACCCGAGGAAAGAACGATAGCACTCGCGCATTATATGGTCGACAGCGGCGCGACGGTGCGTCAGGCCGCTGCGCGATTCGGCGTATCGAAATCGACGGTACATAAGGATATTACCACGCGCCTCAAGCGGCAGAACGCCGTGCTGTACGCCGAGGTGCAGGCGGTGCTGCTGCGTAACAAAAGCGAGCGGCATATCCGCGGCGGCAATGCAACGAGGGATAAATACCGCGAGGAAGCGCGCAAAAGGGGGGGCAGCTGCTTCGCGTGCATCGCGCACGCAAAACAAAACCGGCCGCCCAGAAGGGAAGCCGGTTCCGCAGATTTGAAAAGGGGCAACTCCGCGCAGCGAAATAATCCCATATAAACGGAATAGGTATGTGTATCAGAGCATTCCAAGCTCGCGAGCGCAGGTGCTGCAAACATTCTTACCCTTAAAGTGGATAATATCCTTTGCGTTGCCGCAGAATACGCAGGACGGCTCGTATTTTCTGAGCATGATGGTGTCGCCCTCAACGTAGATTTCGAGTGCGTCCTTGACGTCGATTCCCATGGTGCGGCGCAGCTCGATCGGAAGAACGATACGGCCGAGTTCATCAACCTTACGGACAATACCGGTGGATTTCATGTTAAAACACTCCTTCAATTTCATTTCTTTTTCCATTTCATCTATACACGATCCGTCAAAGGATTTCGCGTCGAAAGGGGGGACAGCATGGTATGCTGAACGTGCTGTGGGCCGCATTTCTCACCCTCGCGTTTGTCTGCGGAGCAGTGACGGGGCGGCTGTCTGAGGTATCCGCCGCGCTCACAGAAGGAGCCGCAGGCGCAGTAACGCTTGCGATCGGCATCGCCGGACTGATGTGCTTCTGGAGCGGCATTATGGAACTGATGCAGCAGAGCGGATTGACCCATATTATCGCGCGGTTCTTGATGCCGGTGCTGCGTCCGCTGTTCGGAAAAGCCTCTGAGGACAGCGAAGCGATGCAGGCGGTGAGCGCGAATGTCACGGCAAATCTGCTGGGCCTATCGAACGCCGCCACTCCGCTTGGTCTGCGTGCCGCGTCGCGACTGCATAAATTGTCCGGCAGCGATACGGCTTCGGACGCTGTATTGACACTGATCGTGCTCAATTCGGCTTCCATTCAGCTCGTGCCGTCCACAGTTGCCGCAGTGCGGGCAGCCTGCGGGGCGCAGGAACCGTTTGACATTATGCTGCCGGTATGGGGTGCCTCCATCGTATCGGTTGCGACAGCGCTCCTGCTGTGCAGAGCAGGCCGTGCAGTTTTTCCGTCTGAGAAGGCTGCGTATCAAAAATAGTGCTGCCTGCGGTTTAAGGAAAGAAGGTTATGCCTTGCAAACCATACAGGCGGCGGTCGTACCGTTCCTGCTTGCCTTTACGGCAATGTACGCTGTATACAGAGGAACGGCAGTATTTCCGGTTTTCATAGAAGGGGCTAAAAAGGGAATGCAGACAGCTGTCGGCATTCTGCCGACGATGATCGGCATGCTGACGGCAGTATATATGCTGCGCGCTTCCGGCGCGATCGATCTTGCGTCAGCGTGGCTGGCGCCGCTGTTCCATCTGCTCGGCATCCCGCAGGAGTGTGTTCCTCTCGCGCTGCTCAAACCAATCAGCGGAGGAGGAGGACTTGCGCTCGGGAGCGAACTCATCCGTACTGCGGGACCGGACAGCTATGTCGGCCGCGTCGCAGCAGTCATGCTCGGATCGTCGGAAACAAGCATTTATACCATAGGCCTATATGCCGGACATCTCGGGCTCAAGAGGACTCGTTACGCAATTCCGGCAGCATTATGCGCAGATTTGGCAGCTTTTATGATGTCCGCAGCGCTTGCTGATAAATTATTCCCAATTTGTTAATATTATAACGCATTTAAAGTCGAAAAACCATATGATTTCAGCAACTTTGTCGTTTACAACAAAGATATATGAGGTTAGTTGTGCAAAGTAGATAAAAGCGCACGAGAAAATATTATCACAAATGAAAAAGACTACTGTGCATTGTGCAAAGTAGTCTTTTTTTGTTATGTAAATTTCAGTAAAATACTGTATTTACTTGACGATCTCCTTGCCGAACGGGCCGTCGTATTCGAAGAAGCCCTTGCCGGTCTTAACGCCGAGCCAGCCTGCGCGAACCATCTTGCGCATCAGCGGATGCGGACGGTACTTCGGGTCGCCGGTCTCGTGGTACAGGGTCTCCATGATAGCGAGGTTAACGTCGTGGCCAACCAGGTCAGCAGTGTGAAGCGGACCGGACTTCATGCCGGCGCCGAGCTGCATAGCAACATCAACGTCAGCCGGGGAAGCGATACCGTCAGCAACGATACCCATAGCCTCGTTCATCATCGGAATCAGGATGCGGTTAACAACAAAACCCGGACCCTCGTGAACGGCAATCGGAGTCTTGCCCAGAGAAGCCATCAGATCGAACGCGGTCTGGAAGGTCTCATCCGAGGTCTGAAGTGCGCGGGTAACCTCAACCAGCTTCATGATCTGAGCCGGGTTGAAGAAGTGGCAGCCGATGAACTTGTCCGAACGGTGCGGAATGCATGCAGCCATTTCGGTTACGGACAGGGCGGAGGTGTTGGAAGCGAAGATGGTGTGCTCCGGGCAGATCTTGTCCAGATCCTCAAGCAGATCCTTCTTCAGATCCATGCGCTCCAGAATAACTTCCATGACGAAGTCAGCGTCGGCAGCGGCGTTGCGGTCTACCGTGGTCTTGAGGGCAGCAAGAAGCTCATCCTTGTGCTCCTCGGTCATCTTGCCCTTCTTTACGAGGAAGTCGTAGTCATGAGCGATGACGGTCTTGCCGCGCTCGGTGAACTCCGGCTTAATGTCGATCATGGTGACGTCATGGCCAGCGTTCAGGAAAACTTCCGTAATGCGTGCGCCCATATTGCCTGCGCCGAATACACATACTTTCATGTTATAAAACCTCTCTCTTACTCACTCATCGGTTCTTTGATTGTGATTTCTCGGAAATCAATGCAGAAGGGGAGCGGTGAAGCTCCCCCTCATGCGGATGTACACAGGGGAAATTACTTGTTCTTGAATTCCTTGGCCGGCTTGTCGCGGTTCTTGTCGAGGAAGTAAGCCATGCCGTACTTCTGATCCTCGGTAGCGAAGCACTGTGCAAAGACATTGCCCTCGAACTTCAGAGCAGAGTTCAGGTCGGTCTGCTGACCAACGTTGACAGCTTCCTTGACCAGAGAAACAGCGATCGGAGCCTGAGCAGCGATCTCCTCAGCGAGCTTTACAGCCTCGTCGAGCAGGTTCTCGAGCGGATATACGTAGTTAACCAGACCCATGTCCAGAGCGTCCTGAGCGGAGTAGTTGCCGCGTGCAGTGTAGAGCATTTCCTTCGCCTTGCCTGCGCCTACGAGGCGAGCCAGACGCTGGGTGCCGCCGCAGCCCGGGGTGATGCCCAGACCAACTTCCGGCTGACCGAAGGTTGCGTTCTCGGAAGCGAGACGGATGTCGCAGGACATGGCCAGCTCGCAGCCGCCGCCGAGGCAGAAACCGTTGATTGCAGCGATGACCGGGCGCTTGAAGTTCTCGATCTTCCAGCAGACGCGGTTGGACTCGTTGCCGAACAGCTTGCCTTCCTCACAGGTCTTGGTAGCCATCTCGGAGATGTCTGCGCCTGCAACGAAGGAGTTGACGGTCTTGCCCTTCTTGTTGACGGTGGAGGAACCGGTCAGAACGACAGCGTAAACGTTGTCCAGATCCTTAGCCAGCTCGTCGAAAGCTTCCTCGAGCTGAGCGTACATGTCGGTGGACAGAGCGTTCATGGCCTTCATATGCTCGATCTTAACGATGGCAACATGGCCCTTTTTTTCGATTACTACGTCAGTCATTTTTAAGACTTCCTTTCAGTATATGTTCTCCAAGGCTGACCCTCGGAGATCGTCCCCATGCGGAGACGGACAAACATCCAAAGGATGTTTGCAGTCAAAATAGAACAGAAGCGAGCTTCTGTTCGTAAAAACCCGCGACATGCGCGTGGGTTTTTACACCCCGACCCAGCCGCCGTGGGCGGCGTCGTTCGGGTATCCAAAATCAGTTTCTACGGAACTGATTTTGGTATATAGGGGACTTTTGAAGCCCCCTATAGCAAGCGTTACTTGCAGAGTTCGTCGCGCTCGACGATGATAGCTTCGCCCATACCGCCGCCGATGCACATGGTAGCCAGACCGATGGTCAGGTCGCGCTTGATCATTTCGTAGATCAGGGTGGTGGTGATGCGGCAGCCTGCTGCACCGATCGGGTGGCCCAGAGCGATTGCGCCGCCGTTTACGTTAACCTTGTCCATGTCGAAGCCAAGCTCACGGTTAACAGCAGCAGCCTGTGCAGCAAATGCCTCGTTGGACTCGATCAGGTCGAGGTCAGCAACGGTCAGACCTGCACGGGACAGAGCCTGACGGGTGGACTCGATCGGACCTACGCCCATGATGGACGGATCGCAGCCGACAGAACCCCAGGCACGAACCTTAGCCAGCGGCTTGAGGCCGTTTGCCTTGACGAACTCCTCGGAAGCGATGATCATAGCAGCGCCTGCATCGTTGATGCCGGAAGCGTTGCCTGCGGTTACGGTGCCGCCGTCCTTCTTGAATGCCGGGCGCAGCTTGCCGAGGATCTCGAGAGTGGTGTTCGGCTTTACGTGCTCATCGGTATCAAAGATAACGGTTTCCTTCTTCTTCTTGACTTCGATCGGAACGATCTCGTCCTTGAAGCGGCCGTTAGCGATAGCGGCAGCAGCCTTCTGCTGGGAAGCGAGAGCGATCTCGTCCTGCATCTCGCGGGTGATGCCGTACTTTTCAGCTACGTTTTCAGCGGTGATGCCCATGTGATACTGGTTGAATACATCAAATACGCCGTCGTATACCATCATATCGACCAGCTTCTTGTCGCCCATGCGAGCACCCCAGCGGGTATCGCGGGAGATGTACGGAGCACCGGACATAGACTCGCAGCCGCCTACCAGCATCATCTTGTTCTCGCCGGAACGGATGATCTGGGTGCCGAGGGAGATGGCACGCATGGAGGAAGCGCAAACCTTGTTCAGGGTCATAGCCGGGGTGGTGATCGGCAGACCGGACTTCAGGCAAACCTGACGTGCTACGTTCTGGCCTACGCCGCCCTGCAGTACCTGACCGAACAGAACCTCGTCGATTGCTTCCTTGTCAACGCCTGCACGCTCGATAGCTGCCTTTGCAGCAGCGGTGCCAAGCTCGGAGGAGTGTACATCGCGGAGGGTGCCGCCGTAAGTGCCGATTGCGGTACGGGCAGCGGAACAGATGTAAACGTTCATTTAGCTGTTTCTCCTTTTCTACTGATGCGGCGAAAAAACTATGCCGCCGCACGGTGATGAAAACTCGATTGATTTCTGAGTTCGTTAATATTTTATCAAACTCTTGAACAGAATGCAAGGGCAAATATTAAATTCATATAATTCGCATGAAAATAATAAATGCCGCTTGCATATCATGCACAAAATATAGCCGTTATTCGATGGTCAGACCCATCAGCTCTTCGTGGAAAATGCGCTCGTCCATCAGCTTGATGGTGCCGTCTGCCTGATAAGCGATCTTCGGCTCGAACTCCATCTGGTCGAGGATCTGGGTCTGGAGGTCGATGCCCGGAGCGATCTCGATCAGGGTGATGCCTTCCGGACGCAGCTCGAATACGCAGCGCTCGGTGATGTACAGAACCGGCTGATGAACCTCGTTCGCGTAGTCGCCGGAGAAGGTGATGTGCTCAACCTGCTTTACGAACTTCTTCTTCGCGCCCTCCTGCGTGATGACGAGCTTGCCGTCCTTGCACTCGGTCTTGAGGCCCTTTGCGGTAAAGGTGCCGCAGTATACGACCTTCTTTGCGTTCTGGGTGATGTCGATGAAGCCGCCTGCACCAGCCAGACGGGTGCCAAACTTGGAAACGTTCAGGTCGCCGTTCGGAGCAGTCTCAGCCAGGCCGAGGAATGCAACGTCAAGGCCGCCGCCCTGATAGAAGTCGAACTGTACGTTGTGCGGGATGATGCACATTGCGTTTGCAGCAGCGCCGAACTGGGTGCCGCCGTAGGGAACGCCTGCGATAGAACCTGCCTCAACGGTCAGGGTCATGTTGTCGGAAATGCCTTCCTCAGCTGCAACGTTAGCGATCTTCTCCGGTGCGCCGGTGCCGAGGTTGACGATAGCGTCCTTCGGCAGCTCCATAGCAGCACGGCGGGCGATGATCTTCTTTGCGTCCATCGGGATCGGCGGGATAGCGTCAACCGGAATGCGGAACTCGCCGGTCAGAGCGCCGTCATACGGCATGCCGAGGCACTGCATGTTCTCCTCTTCGGTACCTACGACGACAGAGTCAACGTAGATGCCCGGGATAGCAACGAGCTTCGGATCCAGAGAGCCGCCCTGAACGATCTTCTCGACCTGAACGATTACCTTGCCGCCGGAGTTCTTGCAGGCCTGAGCCATTGCGGTTACGTCCAGAGGACCGATCTCGCGATGTACGGTGCAGTTGCCGTACTCGTCGCAGTAGGAAGCGCGCAGGAATACAACGTTGATCGGGAAGCCCTTGTAGAGCAGGCGCTCCTGGCCTTCGATGTTGACAACCTTTACGAGGTCTTCCTTGGTAACGTCGTTGAGCTTGCCGCCGCCGTTGCGCGGGTCAGCAAAGGTCTTCAGGCCGACGTGGGTGATGGTGCCGATGTTGTGAGCGGCAATATCACGGTACATATGAGAAATGACGCCCTGCGGCAGGTTGTAAGCCTCGATCTTGTTGTTCAGAGCCAGCTCGCCCAGACGGGGAGCACGGTCCCAGTGGCCGCCGATAACGCGCTTGACCATGCCTTCGTGACCGTAGTGGTCGCCGCCGGTACCGTCGCGGTGGCCCTGACCTGCTGCGAAGAACAGGGTCAGATCCTTCGGATGACCGGTCTCCAGAAAACGCTTCTCAAGAGCCTTGGACAGGGTCTCCGGGCATGCGCAGGATACGAAACCGCCGGTAGCGATGGTGTCGCCGTCCTGAACCTTGAGAGCGGCCTCCTCTGCGGAGATAATGCTTACTTTCTTCATGTTGATCTCCTCCTAAATGTTAATGCAATCCTGGCCGGGGCAGGGGGAAGGAAAACCTCCTGCGGCCAATGTTTCCGCCGTTTATCCGGCGGAATGCGACGCGGCAGCGCGGATCTCGTCGATTGCGCTCTGCATATCGTCCCTCGATGTGATGACAACGCGGCGGTCGGCTTCGATCTCCTCATAGAGGTAGGGGCAGCCGGTGCACCCGCGGATGATAAGCAGCACGTCGTAATGCGCGCCCTCCTCCGGGAGGGAGAATGAGGCGGCGTCCGAAAGGGCGGAACGCACAGTGCCGTAGCATTCGCCGCGATCGTGGCGCGGATTGCAGCCGCCGCAGAACTTCACGGTGCAGTGCAGCATGTGTATGTTATCCCCCTTCATACTGTATCGCAAATACAGGCACTCACGGTTTATGGTCCATGAGTGCCTGTGAATTGCTCTGGATTACTGGATGCGAGCGATCTTCTTAGCCAGTTCCTTCTTCATTTCGAGGTTGGACTGACGGGCAATCATGATACGCTGAGCCTGCGGAGAGCCTGCGCCATGCATGGACTCGGGCAGATAGCCGACAGCTGCGGTACCCATGGTCATGTTCTCGATCAGACGCAGCAGACGCATACGGTCCTCGGTCGGAACGGATGCAACGCCCTTGAGGTACTTCTCGATGTAGGGCTTGAGAGCCGGGTTGCGGTAGTCAGCCTCGGACGGCTGGGTAACCATCAGGCCGCCTGCCAGATCCTGTGCCAGACGAGCGATCTCGTACGGGAAGCGGGTAACGTTCTGCTTGCAGACGTTTGCGAGCAGCAGATCGATCAGATAGTTGCCTGCCTTGGTCTTGGTGCCCTGAGAAGAACATGCAATGCCGCAGCAGTACAGGGTCTCGTTGAGGTGAGTCATCTCGATGAGCTTGTCCTTGACGTGGGAAGCCTTTGCAGAGCCTGCCATATCGCCAGCCAGTGCGGTAGCGCCGATCAGGACGTCGCCTACGCCGACCTTGCAGCCGCCGTAAGACTGACGGTGATAGCCTGCGAAGCGCTCTACGATCATGCCGGCGAACTTAACCTCGCCGTTGAGGAAGATGCGGTCGTTCGGAACGAATACGCGGTCGAAGATAACGAGAACTTCGTGGCCGCCGTATACCTTGTTGCCGACGTCGATGTCGTTGTACTCCTCGAGCTTGCGGGTGTCGCAGGACTGACGGCCGTAGATCAGGGTGATGCCCTCAGCATCGGTCGGAACTGCGAAGGAGATCGCGTAGTCCTCGTCGCCCTCGCGCATGGAGATGGTCGGCATGACCAGAACCTCGTGAGAGTTTACGAAGCCGGTCTGATGAGCCTTAGCGCCGGTGACGTAAACGCCGTCCGGGGTGCGCTCAACAACGTGCAGGAACAGATCCGGGTCAGCCTGCTTGGACGGAGCCAGGGAGCGGTCGCCCTTGACGTCGGTCATAGCGCCGTCAACTGCGAGGTCCTCGTCCTGAACGCGGGTCAGGAACTTGAGGAAGTTTTCGTGGTACTTGGTGCCGCATGCCTCGTCGATCTCATAGGTGGAGGAGAATACAGCGTTCATAGCGTCCATACCTACGCAGCGCTGGAAGCATGCTGCGGTCTTCTGGCCGAGCAGACGCTGCATCTTGACCTTCTTGATCAGGTCATCGGTGGACTGATGCATGTGGGTGAAGCGGTTGATCTTCTTGCCGGAGATGTGGGAAGTAGCGGTCATCAGATCTTCATACTGCGGATCCTCAGCCAGCTCGTAGGTAGCGGCGAAGGAATTCAGCGACGGACGGATCACCGGGTCATCAACCGGGTTCTCAATCTTCTTGCCGAACATGTAAAGGTTCAGATGCAGCTTGCGAAGAGACTCAATATACTGCTCTTTGGTCATCATAGCGTTTGGTATCCTTTCTTTTTTGGTTTTCGGTGCAGCCGCTATGGACGCACCGGACAGGAACGCAGCCTGTGAAAACAGGCCGGAAAAAACGAAAATAGGGCAGGGAGGCGGGGCTCCCCGCCCTATCAGACGTTTAGTTCGCTTATTACGCCTTTAAGCTTTCGCTTAGAAGCACTCCTTGTAAACGCGCTCGCTGAGCTCGATGCTCCACGGACGGTAGGAGTTGGTGATCAGACGCTGCTGGTTAGCATCAACGGACAGAGCGAATGCCTTGACATCCTCTTCCTTGAAGCCGTACTCATGCAGAGGCTTGAGCGGCAGAACCTTCTCGAGGGTTACGTTCAGGGTGCGCAGAGCGTCGTCCTTGGAGCAGCCCAGGCAGCGAGCAACGATCTCCTTGAACTTGCCCAGCTCGCCGGCCGGCTCGTACTCGTCGTACATCTCGAGGATCTTGCCGAACAGAGCGTAGTTGGACTCGCCGTGCGGAACGTGATAGGTGCCGCCGAGCGGGAAGGACATGCCGTGTACGGTAGCGCAGCCGGCCTTCAGGAAGGCGATGCCTGCGAACAGGGAAGCGTGAACGAACTCGCCGAGGTAATCGATGCGAGCGTCCGGGCCTTCCAGAGCGATGCGGCGGA
Organism: Butyricicoccus sp. OM04-18BH; assembly: GCF_003481705.1. GTDB lineage: Bacteria > Bacillota > Clostridia > Oscillospirales > Butyricicoccaceae > Agathobaculum > Agathobaculum hominis. Next base: position 376,337 of record NZ_QULN01000002.1, on the reverse strand, counting down.
AGCCCTCGAGGATCATCTCCATAGCCTTTACGGAGAACATCTCGGAGGTAACGGTCTTACGATGCGGAGAGAGGAAAGACTCGGTAGCGTGGATCAGAGCATCGATAGCGGATGCTGCGAACGGCTTGTACGGCAGAGTCTTGAGCAGATCCGGAACCAGGCAAACCTTGTTCGGGATGATGTCGTCGGAAACCAGACCCAGCTTGGTGTCGCCGCCGGTCAGCTTGCCGTCCTTCTCGTCCTTGACGATAGCAACGGAAATGTTGGTGACCTCGGAACCGGTGCCGCAGGTGGTCGGGATAGCGATAACTTCCTTCTCGTGTACAACAGGCTCGCGCTTGAAGTACAGCTCATGTACGGAGGACGGGCGCTTGCAGCCGAGCAGCTTGCAAAGGTCCATGATTGCGCCGCCGCCTACTGCGATTACGCGGTCGTAGGAGTCGTACGGAATTGCTTCGTACATGGTCTCGATCATAGCCTCAGACGGCTCGCCTGCGCCGAACTTCTCCTGGAATACGAAGTTGCTCTTCAGACCGAGCTTCTCCATGAACGGCTTGTAAATGAACTCGTTGGTCAGAACGACGTCGCGCTCGCCAAGCTGGAACTCCTCTGCAAATGCATCGAAAGTATCAAACTTGTAAATAGTCGGGGCGATGACGATCTCTCTCTTGTCCTTCATCAGGGACGCGCTGAAAGCATCCATAGCCATAGTTGAACATCTCCAATCAAAAATTTTATAAAAGGCCATGCGGGCTTTTTATCATAAGTCAATGCGGGGCATATACTGCTCTGTGCCTCGCCGTATCGGGAGCCATGCTCCTGTACAGTCTTATTGTAGCAAATTTGCGCCAGAACTTCAACACAAACACACAAAAAAATCATCAAAATTTAACCACGCCAACTTGTACAAAAAAGCAAGGCAAAGTCCCGTATTATTAGTACGGGACTATTTTATCGTATTTTTTCGCATTTGTAAATGGGGTAATAGTGAATATTACCGAAAAGTTTTTGCAAGTATTTCCGTTTCTTTGGTGAATTCGCTGCATTTTACTGTGCGTGCGCGTTCACATGGGAATGTTTTTCAGAAAAAGAGCGGAGCGAAAAAATGTAATAATTTTTATGAATTGGCAGAATAACGCGACAGAAAGGCGCGGGTTCGTTCGTTTTTCGGGTTTTCGAACACATCCTGAGGGGTGCCTTCCTCAGCGATCGTGCCGCCGTCCATGAAGATAACGTGATCAGCGACGTCGCGCGCGAACTCCATTTCATGAGTAACGATGATCATGGTGGTGTGCTGGTCGGCGAGCGAGCGGATGACACGCAGGACCTCGCCGGTCAGCTCAGGGTCGAGCGCCGAGGTCGGCTCGTCAAAGCACAGGATGTCGGGCGTCATGGCGAGCGCACGCGCGATGGCGACGCGCTGCTGCTGGCCGCCGGAGAGCTGGTGCGGATAGTGGCTCATACGGCCCTCGAGGCTCATCCGGGTGAGCAGGTCGATCGCACGGTGCTCGATCTGTTCGTGGATCTCGCGCTTGTTCTTCTTATAGTCGGGCTGCTCCTTTGCGAGCAGCAGGGGAGCGAGCATGACGTTTTCGAGTGCGGTGTACTGCGGAAACAGGTTGAAGGACTGGAAAACCATGCCGAAGTGCAGACGGTTGCGGCGGATCTCGGCGTCGCTTTTGGCCGCGTGGTCGGCGGCGTCGAACAGCGGCTCGCCGTTTACGATGATCTGGCCCTCGTTCGGCGTTTCGAGAAAGTTCAGACAGCGCAGAAGCGTCGTTTTGCCCGAACCGGACGAGCCGATGATGGCGAGCGCCTTGCCGCGCTCGAGCGAAAAACTGATATCCTTCAGAACCTTGGTCGAGCCAAAGTTTTTATACAGGTTCTTGACCTCAAGAATAGGCATTTCGGCGCCTCCTTACTTAAAATAGTCCATTTTCTTCTCGATCCAGCCGAACAGCAGGGTGAGAAGGCCGTTGAATACGAGGTAAAAGACCGCGGTATAGAACAGCGGCCAGATGATGCCCTTGCTCTTGATGAACTTTTCGCCCATCCACAGCACCTCGTAGACCGCGATGGTGCGCGCGAGCGCGGTATCCTTGACGAGGTTGATAAACTCGTTGCCCATCGGCGGGATGATGCGCTTGATGACCTGAAGCAGCGTGATCTTGAAGAAGATCTGCGTCTTGGTCATGCCGAGCACCTGACCGGCCTCATACTGACCGTTCGGGATGGCCTGAATGCCGCCGCGGAAGATCTCGGAGAAATAGCAGGCGTAGTTGATGACGAACGACAGCAGGGCGGCGCCGAAGCGCGGCGCCTGCATGCCCCACAGCAGCGCGGGGCCGTAAAAGATGACGATGATCTGGAGCATGAGCGGCGTGCCGCGTACCGCCCAGACGACGGTCTTGACGAGAGCGCGCAGCGGCGTGAAGCGGCTCATCGAGCCGAAGCTGATGATGAGTCCGAGCGGCAGCGCGAACACGAGCGTCAGACAGAAAAGCTGTATCGTGGTAACGAAGCCGCCCATCAGGCTTAGGGTTACGTTAGCAAACATGGTTGGTTCCTCTCTTTATCCTCTCTGAATGCAAAGGCAGAAGACGAATTGATGCCCTCTGCCTTGCGCTGATTTTTTGTTTAGTTGCAGGATTACGGAGCGACGATAGCTTCCTGTACGCCGTACTTCTCTGCGAGCTTTTCAACGGTGCCGTCCTCGTAAGCGGACTTGTAGAAATCATTGAATGCAGCGGTCAGATCGGAATCCTTGCGGAAGCCGACAACGTAGTTTTCCGGCTCGTCGCCGTTTGCCTCGTTGAGGTCGAGCGTGTAAACGAGGTTCGGGTAGCTGGTGCCCTCGCCGATCATCGCGCCGGCCATCAGCAGGTCGATGACGCAGGCATCAGAGGTGCCGGCGGCAACTTCCATCAGGGCATCTGCCTGAGACTGTACCTCGGTAGCGGTCAGACCGAGCGCATCAGCGGCAGCAGCGCCTGCGGAACCAGCCTCAACTGCGAAGGACAACTCCTTAACGCCGTCCAGATCCTTGGCAGCGTCCGCCTTATCGGACGGAACGACAACGACCTGTGCGTTGGTCGCATACGGGTTGGAGCAGTTCATGGAGGTCTTGACCTCGTCGGTCAGCGTCATGCCGTTCCATACAGCGTCAACGCCCTTGCCGTCAAGCTCCATGATCTTGTTGTTCCAGTTGATCTCAAGAAACTCAGCCTCTACGCCGATGCTCTCGGCGAAAGCCTTTGCCATGTCGGCGTCAAAGCCGATCCACTCGTCCGAGCCGTCTTCCTTATAATCCATCGGTGCGAAATCGGTGATGCCGACGACCAGCTTGCCCTGGCTCTTGACGTATTCCAGATCGCTGTCTGCGGAAGCGGACGTATCAGAGGCAGCGCTGTCAGAAGCGGTGTCGTCGGTCTTCGCGGTGGAGCCGCAGCCGGCGAGCATGGATACACTCAGTGCGCCTGCGGAGAGCAGCGCGAGCAGTCTCTTGGTTTTCATAGGGATATCCTCCTAAAATTCAGTGGTTAACTTGTTTACTATTATAATACTTTACTGTGATAAATCAAGAGGGAAAATTAAAAAATTTTTTTACGGCGCAGAAAAAACGTCAGGGGAGGAGTGATGTGCATATTTTAACCGATACGGTGGCAAAACAGGACTGTTCTGGTAAAATGATGGGTATATTGCCCGGGATTGCTTGACCGAAACAGAGGAATATAGTATAATGTATGCGATTGTTAAAGAATAAACAAGGAGCGCGAAACGAAAACACGCTCCGCATCAGGAGGTCATATCAATGGATTTCGCAGCACTTTATAAAAGCAAGCTGACGACGCCCGAGGAGGCCGTCAAGGTCGTCAAGAGCGGAGACTGGGTCGATTACGGCTGGTGCACCGGCACGCCGAACGCGCTCGACAAGGCGCTCGCCGCACGCATGGACGAGCTGGAGAACGTAAACTTCCGCGGCGGCGTGCTCATGCGTCGGCCGGCGATTTTCGATGTGCCGGATGTTGCAGACAAGCTGACCTGGAACTCCTGGCATCTGTCGGGCATCGAGCGCAAGGCCTGCACGGAGGGCTTCGGCTTCTATTCCGCGCTGCGCTACTCCGAGCTGCCGCGCTGGTACCGCGAGAACGTCGGCCGCATCAACGTTACCATGATCCAGGTCGCTCCGATGGATGCGCAGGGCTGGTTCAGCTTCGGTCCGCAGGCGTCCCACCTCAAGGCAGTCTGCGAGGCTTCCGATGTTGTTATCGTCGAGGTCAACAAGTATATGCCGCGCTGCCTCGGTCTGTACGAGGAAGCAATCCATGTTTCCGAGGTCGATATGATCGTCGAGAATGATGAGCCCATGCCGCAGATGGGCGGCGGCGCTGCACCGACCGCAGTCGATGAGGCGGTTGCAAAGCTGATCGTTGAGGAGATCCCGAACGGTGCGTGCCTCCAGCTGGGCATCGGCGGTATGCCGAACACCGTCGGCGCAATGATCGCAGAGTCCGACCTCAAGGATCTCGGCGTCCACACCGAGATGTACGTCGACGCCTTTGTTGACATCGCAAAGGCAGGCAAGATCAATGGTTCGAAGAAGGCCATCGACACCGGCAAGCAGGTGTTCGCATTCGGCGCAGGCACCCAGAAGCTGTATGATTATGTGAACAACAACCCCGAGTGCATGTCCGCTCCGGTTTCCTACACCAACGATGCGCGCACCATCGCGCAGATCGATAACTTCATTTCGATCAACAACATCGTTGACGTTGACCTGTTCGGTCAGATGAATGCGGAGTCCGCAGGCATCAAGCAGATCTCCGGTGCAGGCGGTCAGCTCGACTTCGTGCTCGGCGCATACCTGTCCAGAGGCGGCAAGAGCTTCATCTGCTGCTCGTCCACCTTCAAGAAGAAGGACGGCACGCTTGAGAGCCGCATTCGTCCGACGCTCGAGACAGGTTCGGTCGTTACCGATGCCCGTCCGTGCGCACACTGGTTCGTAACCGAGTACGGCAAGGTCAACCTCAAGGGTCTGACTGCATGGCAGCGTGCGGAAGCGCTGATTTCGGTTGCGCACCCGGATTTCCGCGAGCAGCTGATCAAGGACGCAGAGAAGATGCGTCTGTGGAGACGCTCCAACAAGCGATAATTTCGGAGAGATACGCAAAGAGCGCGAACGTTGTGTCCGCGCTCTTTCTGTCCTTATATCCTTATATAATGTATGGCTCTGAGAGAAAAATATCATCGAGCAGCTTTTTGCCGCTGTCCGTCCGGAACAGGCGCTCGCGCGCAGAGGCAATGCTCTCGCGCGGCAGACTGTCCTCGTCTGCGTTGACGAGAAAGTCCGCTTCGAGCAGAATGCGGAAATCGGTGTCTTCGCCGGCTTGACAGCTATGATGATGGGCGATCAGCCAGCAGATGCGTTCGATCTCGCTTTCGTCTGCGTCTGCCGCAGAGAGCAGCGGACGGGCGACCGCAGGTCCTTCCTGCTCCTGATACGGACCGGCAGACGAGCCGTGCTGGCGCTCGGCTTCATGGATGCCGATGTCGTGCAGCAGCGCCGCGGCCTCGAGCATGTTCTGCGTATGTGCGTCCAGCCTTTCACTCAGCCTGAGAAGGCGGCAGTAGCCGTAGACCTTGATGAAATGCTGTACGCGGCGCGGGTCTCCGGCATCATAATGGGCGGCCGCGGCGGCAAGCGCGGAAATATTTATCATAAAAAGAGCCTCCTTTTTTGAAAAGATTATATCACCGTAACGGGGAAAACAGCAAGCAGCATACCTTATATCCCGGTGCTGCGGACAGGAGCGGCTGCCAGATATTCACTGAAATACCGCCATTTTGCAAGTCGAGAAAAGTCAGACTTCATTTTATGAGGAAAACCACCAATTCCAGACCTGTTTTTCCATGAAAAAAATGTATAATTTTAACCTGCTAAATTATTGCACTTTTCCGAGGAATATTATATACTATAACCATACTACCGCATGTATGTAAGTTATCCCGCACTTTTCCTGTAATATGAAAAGGCACTGCGGCAGAAATGCAAGGAGGAAAACCAAAATGGCACTTACCAATTCCTATCTGAAGAGCGTTTACGAGACTGTCGAAAAGCGCAACCCGAACGAGCCTGAGTTTCAGCAGGCAGTTTACGAAGTCCTCGAGAGCCTGGAGCCGGTCGTAGAAGCTCGTCCCGAGCTGGAGAAGAACGGCATCATGGAGCGCATCGTTGAGCCGGAGCGTGTGCTTCAGTTCCGTGTTCCGTGGGTTGACGATGAGGGCAAGGTTCGCGTAAACCGCGGCTTCCGCGTTCAGTTCAACTCCGCGATCGGCCCCTACAAGGGCGGCCTGCGTCTGCATCCCTCTGTTAACGCTTCTGTTATCAAGTTCCTCGGCTTTGAGCAGTGCTTCAAGAACAGCCTGACCACCCTCCCGATGGGCGGCGGCAAGGGCGGCTCCGACTTCGACCCGAAGGGCAAGTCCGATGCTGAGATCATGCGTTTCTGCCAGTCCTTCATGACCGAGCTGTGCAAGCACATCGGCCAGTTCACCGACGTACCGGCCGGCGATATCGGTGTTGGCGGCCGTGAGATCGGCTTTATGTTCGGCCAGTACAAGCGTCTGCGCAACGAGTACACCGGCGTTCTGACCGGCAAGGGCCTGTCCTACGGCGGTTCTCTGGCACGCACGCAGGCAACCGGCTACGGCCTGTGCTACTACATGAAGGAAATGCTCGCATACAAGGGCACTTCGTTCGAGGGCAAGACCGTTGCTATCTCCGGTTCCGGCAACGTAGCGATCTATGCCTGCGAGAAGGCTACCCAGCTGGGCGCTAAGGTCGTTACCATGTCCGACTCCAACGGCTTCATCTACGATCCGAACGGCATCAACCTCGATGTTGTCAAGGACATCAAGGAAGTAAAGCGCGGCCGCATCAAGGAGTACGCTGAGCGCGTTCCGGGTTCGGTTTACACCGAGGGTCAGCGTCCGTGGGGCGTAAAGTGCGACATCGCTCTGCCGTGCGCTACCCAGAACGAGCTGAACGAGGAGAACGCGAAGGCTCTGATCGCCAACGGCTGCAAGTTCGTAGCTGAGGGCGCCAACATGCCGTCTACTCCGGAGGCTGTTGCAGCATTCCAGGCAGCCGGCGTATTCTTCGGCCCGGCAAAGGCTGCTAACGCAGGCGGCGTAGCTACCTCCGGTCTGGAAATGAGCCAGAACTCCCTGCGTCTGTCCTGGACCTTCGAGGAGGTTGACCAGCGTCTGCACGACATTATGGTCAACATCTTCCACACCTGCATCACCGCAGCTGAGAAGTACGGCCACAAGGACAACCTGGTCATGGGCGCTAACATCGGCGGCTTCGAGAAGATCGCTGACGCTATGCTCGCACAGGGCGTTTGCTAAGACTTTCTTCTTCGATTTGAAGGGTCAAGGCCCTTCAAATCAAGGGCTATTGCACAGAGACCCTCCGAGAACTTTCCGGTTCTCGGGGGGTCTCTGTGTTTGTAAAAAGTCAGGCGCATATCCTGATTTTTTTGCCGCGCGTTTGTCGCTCCATGGAATGTCGCCGCGCTCCGTTTTTGCATTGCAGCCGATTTTGTGAATATTCTGTGAAGTCGGTTGACATTGAGAATGAGTGATGTATAATATGTTAGCAAACTAACAGTAAGGAGGCTAACAATGTGTCGCTGTGACCATAACGAATGCTGCGGCCACTCGAATGACCGCATCGGGGCAGAAATCGGTATGCTGCACAACCTGCTTCGGCGTCAGATGGCGTGCATGATAGAAAAAAGTACCGACTCGGCCAATGTGACCGGCATGCAGGCGATGATCGTGCATCATCTGATCCTGCGCGAAAAGGAAGGCGATCTGTTTCAAAAGGATATCGAGAGCGCGTTCCAGATGCGCCGCTCGACCGCCACGGGAATTCTGCAGCTCATGGAGCAGCACGGTATCCTGCGCCGCGAGCCGGTCGCGCATGACGGACGGCTCAAGCGTCTGGTGCTGACCGACCGTGCGCGCGCGATGGACGAACGAATTACCGAGCGCATGGCGCAGATGGAGCAGCTGCTGCGCCGGGGCATCACAGAGGAGGAGCTGAAGGGCTGGTTTTCCGTCAGCGAGAAAATTCGCTCCAATCTGGAGCAGTACCAAGGAAAATTATGCCGGGAGGGACAGAAAAAATGGTAAAACAGCTGTTGAAAAGCGTGCGTGAGTTCAAAAAAGACGCGCTTCTCACGCCGCTTTTCGTTGTGCTCGAGGTCGTCATGGAGGTACTCATTCCGTTTGTCATGGCGGAGCTCATCGACAAGGGCATCGACGCACAGAATATGAGCGCCATCGGGAAATACGGCTTTATTCTCGTGGCGTGTGCGATGCTCGCGCTCGTATTCGGCGCGGCGGCCGGCACCTATGCTGCGCGCGCTTCGACCGGCTTTGCGCGCAATCTCAGACACGATATGTACTATGCGGTGCAGGACTTTTCGTTCTCCAACATCGACAAGTTCTCCACCGGCTCTATCGTTACCCGTCTGACGACGGATGTCACGAACGTGCAGAACGCATTTCAGATGTGCACGCGCATCGCAGTGCGATGCCCGGTCATGCTGATCTTTGCTTTCGTCATGGCCGCAAAGATCAACAGAAACATGGCGCTCATCTTTGTTGCCGTGCTGCCGGTTCTCGCGATCGGTCTGGGCATTCTGATGAAGATGGTCGGCCCGGTATTCGAGCGTGTGTTCAAAATTTATGACCGTCTGAACACGGTCGTACAGGAAAACGTGCACGGTATCCGCGTGGTCAAGGCATATGTCCGCGAGGATCACGAGGCCGAGAAGTTCGAGAACGTCTCTGAACTGCTGTACCGCACGTTCTCCAAGGCGCAGAAGACCCTCGCGTGCAATATGCCGCTCATGCAGTTCTGCATGTATGCGTGCATGCTGCTCGTCTCGTGGTTCGGCGCGCGTCTGATCGTGAGCGGTTCGATGACGACCGGCGAGCTGACCAGCATGTTCTCCTATATCATGCAGATCCTGATGAGTCTGATGATGGTCGCGATGGTTTTCGTCATGATCACGATGGCGAAGGCGAGCGCAGAACGAGTTGCGGAGCTCCTGAGCGAAAAACCTGATCTGCACAATCCAGCGCAGCCGGTCTGCGAAGTAAAGGACGGCTCGATCGACTTTGACGCGGTCGATTTCAGCTACAAGGGCGACGAGCACAAGCTCGCGCTTCGAGATGTAAATCTGCACATCTATTCCGGTCAGACCATCGGTATCCTCGGCGGCACCGGCTCGGCAAAGTCTACGCTGGTGCAGCTCATTCCGCGCCTGTACGATGTAACGCGCGGCTCGGTCAAGGTCGGCGGTGTAGATGTCCGCGACTACGACATCGAGACACTGCGCGACGAGGTCGCAATGGTCCTCCAGAAGAACGTCCTCTTCTCGGGCACCATCAAGGAAAATCTGCGCTGGGGCAATGAAAACGCCTCGGACGACGAGCTTGTGCGTGTATGCAGGCTCGCACAGGCGGACGAATTCATCCAGCAGATGCCGGATAAATACGACACACACATCGAGCAGGGCGGCAGCAATGTTTCGGGCGGCCAGAAGCAGCGTCTGTGCATCGCGCGCGCACTGCTGAAAAAGCCGAAGATCCTTATCCTCGATGACTCGACGAGCGCGGTCGATACCAAGACCGATGCGCTTATCCGAAGGGCATTCGCAGAGGAAATCCCGAACACCACCAAGATCATCATCGCGCAGCGTGTTTCCTCCGTGCAGGAGGCCGACCAGATCGTTATCCTTGACGGCGGCGCGGTGCAGGCGATCGGCACGCACGACGAGCTGCTCGCAGATAATCGAATTTATCAGGAAATCTACAACCAGCAGAACAGAAAGGGCGGTGAGGAATAATGGCAGGACCTCAGATGCGCGGTCCCGGCGGCCGCAGACCGATGGGCGGAAAGCGCAGCAAGAATCCGAAAAAAACGCTGAACCGTCTGATGAAATATATCGGCAGGGACTACGGCATTCAGTTTGGCGTGGTTCTGATCTGCATTGCGCTGTCGGCCGTCGCGAACGTTGCCGGTTCGATGTTCCTCAAGAGCCTGATCGACGATTATGTCGCGCCGCTGCTCCTGCAGGCGTCTCCCGTGTTCACGCAGCTTATCCACGCGCTGATGGGCATGGCGGTCATCTATTTCATCGGCATCGGCACGACCTTCCTTTATAACTGGCTGATGGTCGGTATTTCGCAGGGCGTACTCAAGCGCGTCCGCGACGATATGTTCGAGCACATGCAGACGCTGCCGATCCGTTATTTTGATACGCATACGCATGGCGACCTCATGAGCCACTTCACGAACGATACCGATACGCTCCAGCAGATGCTCAGTCAGTCGGTGCCGCAGATGTTCTCGTCCGCCATGACCATTATTTCCGTGTTCATCGGCATGCTCGTCACGAACGTCTGGCTGACTCTGTTCGTGCTGCTTGGCATCGCGGTCATGCTCGTCGTGGTCAGGAGCATCGGCGGCAGGTCCGCGCGCTTCTTCCTTGCACAGCAGACCTCTCTCGGCAAGGTCAACGGCTATATCGAGGAGATGATAAACGGTCAGAAGGTCATCAAGGTGTTCTGCCACGAGGACAAGTGCAGGGAGCAGTTCGACACGCTGAATGATGAGCTGCGTCAGGCGGCCTGCAATGCAAACACCTTTGCGAACATCCTGATGCCGATCATGGGCAACATCGGTAATCTGCTGTATGTTCTGGTCGCGGTAGTCGGCGGCGCACTCGCACTGTCCGGTGTTGTCGGCGACAGCATCACCATCGGCGTGATCGCATCCTTCCTCCAGCTGACCAAATCGTTTACCATGCCGGTGACACAGATTTCGCAGCAGTTCAATTCGATCATCATGGCGCTCGCAGGCGCGGAGCGTATCTTTGAGCTGATGGACGAGGAACCGGAGGTCGACAACGGCTATGTAACGCTCGTCAATGCACGCTACGACCACGAAGGCAGCCTCGTCGAGACGACGGATAAAACCGGTATCTGGGCGTGGAAGCATCCGCATGAGGATGGTACGACGACCTACACGCAGCTGCGCGGCGATGTGCGCTTTTACGATGTGGACTTCGGCTATAATCCGGATAAGATCGTTCTGCACGATGTGACGCTGTACGCCGAGCCGGGGCAGAAGGTAGCCTTTGTCGGCGCGACCGGCGCGGGCAAGACCACAATCACCAACCTCATCAACCGCTTCTATGACATAGCAGACGGTAAAATCCGCTATGACGGCATCAATATCAACAAGATCAAAAAGTCCGATCTCCGTCGTTCGCTGGGCATCGTGCTTCAGGACACCAATCTGTTTACCGGCACGATCCGGGATAATATCCGCTACGGCAATCTTGATGCGACGGATGAGGAGATCGTCGCAGCGGCGCAGCTTGCCGGTGCGGACGATTTCATCCGCCGCCTGCCGGACGGCTATGATACACTCATCGGCGGTGACGGCGGCAGCCTGTCCCAGGGTCAGCGTCAGCTGCTCTCGATCGCCCGTGCTGCGGTCGCAGATCCTCCGGTCATGATCCTCGATGAGGCGACCAGCTCGATCGACACCCGTACCGAGGCGATTGTTCAGGCCGGCATGGATGGTCTGATGCACGGCAGAACGGTGTTCGTTATCGCGCATCGCCTGTCCACCGTGCAGAACGCAGATGTTATCATGGTGCTCGAGCTCGGCCATATCATCGAGCGCGGCAATCACGAGCAGCTTATCGAAGAGCACGGCAAATACTATCAGCTTTATACCGGTGCGTTTGAACTGGAATAACGTAAAACACCCTCCGAACATCTTTTTAGATGACGGAGGGTGTCTTTTTACAGCGGCACACAGAGCAGCCGCACGAGTGCGCAGAGCGCAAGTCCGAAGCAGGTCGGGAGCGCGATGGCGGCAAGCGTATATCGCACCGAGCGGGTCTCCCTGAAAACTGTAAGGCAGGTCGTCGAGCACGGCCAGTGGCAGATGGTGAACAGGAGTGTGCAAAGTGCGGTGCAGGCGGTCCAGCCGTTTGCAAGCAGAAGGGCGCGAAAAGAGAGCAGGTCGGAGACATCGGCAAGTGTGCCCCCGGAGAGATAACCGAGGACGATGAGCGGCATGACGAGCTCGTTTGCCGGGAAGCCGAGCAGAAAGGCCGCCAGAATGACTCCGTCCAGACCGAAGAAGCGCCCAAACGGATCGAGAAAGGCGGTCATGCTGCCGTACAGGGAGCTGCCGCTGACCGTGATGTTTGCGAGCAGCCAGATGAGCGCACCGGCAGGCGCCGCAACAATCATCGCGCGGCCGAGCACGAACACCGTGCGGTCGAGCACGCTGCGCACGATCACCCTGCCCGGCTGCGGCGCGCGGTAGGGCGGAAGCTCCAGCACGAACGAGGAGGGCAGACCGCGCAGAAAGAAGGCTGAGAGCAGCCGGGAGGCTGCAAGCGTAAGCAGGACGCTCCCGGCGATCACGCCGGTCAGCAGCAGTGCGCCGCCGGCTGATCCGGCATCGAAGAATACTGCGCACAGGAAAATCAGCAGGGGAAAGCGCCCGTTGCACGGTGCAAAGCTGTTGGTGAGGATGGCGATCAGACGCTCACGGGGTGAGTCGATAATGCGGCAGCCGGTTACGCCGCAGGCGTTGCAGCCGAACCCCATGCACATGCTTGCGTGCGTTCTGTGCGCTAAAATAGATATAGAGACCGGTCTCGCAGTCCGGTTTTGTCGAGAAAACTCGAATAGCACGGGACAAGTCACGAAAAGTACGTTTTTGGGAACAAATTAAATGAGAGATACCGGGAGCGTAAATCAAAACACCGCAAAATACAGCATAAATGCTGTCGCTGCGGTGTTTTCGATCTGCGGCGGAAGATCAGAACTCTCCATTCATTTCAGATGTGCTGCTCCAGTATTTCTGCCATTTGCTCCTGACGCCGGCGCCGGCCTGACGGGAAATGGAAATCTGGCGTCCGTCGAGCAGAAACAGACAGTTTTTTTCAAGACAGCGCACATATCGCAGATTGACGACCGAGGAAACGCTGCACTGTACGAACTGCTCGTGCGCGAGCAGGGCGGCTACCTCGGTTTTGAAGGAATTGCGGATCGTCGGCGTCTGGATCACGCTGCCGTCCGCAAGCGTGTAGAGAATGGTACGGCATTTCAGCTCAGCCGAAATGAGTTCATCAAACGATACCAAGCGGACAGACGAGCCGATATGAATGGCGAACATACGCGCCTGCGGCCTGCGTGGAGAAAGATGAGTATTATCCAGAATTTCGAACAGCTTTTTGCGGTCGATCGGCTTCAGAAGATAGGAATAGGCATGCACATCGTAGGCGGACAGCGCGAAATCCGGACTTGCCGAGAGATATACGATGCGTCCCTTGTCGCCGCGTGCGCGCAGCTCGAGGCCGGTCTGAATGCCGTCGGGTTTCGGCATCACGACGTCCAGGATGAATAGATCGAAGGAAAAATCCTTGTGTTTGTCCAGAAAAGAGAGCAGAGCAGTACCGCTGTTGAAGCAATGCAGGCGGCAGAGGCGATCGGCGTGCTGCCGTTCGTATTCCTGAATAGCGAGCTGTGCGAGTTGAAGGGAGAGGCTGTTATCATCACACAGGGCAATTTGCAGACTGGTCATACTTATCATACTTCCTTACTTGTGCTGTTTCCGGCTCAGAGAGTCTCTATTTATAGTATAGCATATTTTTGACAGAGTAGTGTCATTTTTTTCTGGAACTGTGTCCGATTCACAGAAAACATAGGGTTTCAACAGCTGAGGGGGTATGCTCGCGGCGTGTTCCATGTCATATCTGCCGGGATTTCCGCTATGATGTGGTGAGGGAGGGATGACTGTGACGCAGAGAGAACGAAAACTGCTGCTTGAAGCGCTCGAGCGCATTATCCTTGAGCGGTACAGGGAGGAAATATGACGGCGGAGGCAGACTGCCGCGCGGCGCTGTATCTTCGTCTCAGCCGCGATGATACCGGCCGTGCCGGAGAGAGCGAGAGCATCGCCAATCAGCGCAGGCTGCTGCACGACTACGCCCTGAGGCAGGGCTGGCCGGTCGTGGCGGAATATGCAGATGACGGTGTTTCCGGGACGACCTTCGACAGACCGCAGTTCCAGAAAATGCTGTGCGAAATCCCGCAGCGCGGCATCAATCTCATTCTCATCAAAGATCTGTCCCGTCTGGGGCGGGATTATCTGGAAACCGGACGCTATCTGGAACGCTATTTCCCGGAGCACGGCGTGCGCGTCGTTGCGGTGGGGGACGCGGTCGACACGGCGCACGAGGATATTTTCCTTCCGATGCGCAACTACATCAATGAGCTGTATGCCCGGGATACGAGCGGGAAAATCCGAGCAGCCTTACAGACGAAAATGAAGGACGGCCGCTTCATCGGTCATTATGCACCTTACGGCTACCGCCGCGACCCGCAGGAGCGCAGCAGGCTTGTGCCGGACGAAGCAGCAGCGGCAGTGGTGCGCCGGCTGTTTGCAAGGGCGGCCGGGGGCGCAGCTCCGTCGGTGCTTGCGGCGCGGCTGAATGCTCAGGGAGAAGCACCGCCCTCGGTCTATCGCGGCAGCGCACCGCGCGGCGAATGGACAGCCGGAACGGTGCGGCGTATCCTGCAAAACGAGGTGTACCTCGGCACGCTCATTCAGGGAAAAACACGAAAACCGTCCTTCAAATCGGGAAAAGTCCGTCGGACAGCACCAGAGGAGCAGTTTATCGTACCCCATTGCCACGAGGCTCTCGTTTCGCAGGCGGTTTTCGAGCAGGTGCAGCAGCAGAGCCGTGTGCGGCGCATTTCGCGCTCTGGCGGATTCGTCAATGTGTTTACAGGCATCGCATTCTGCGCGGACTGCGGACGGGCAATGAGCACGGTCGGCACGAGACGGAAGGGGAGCCGCGCCGATCTTGCCTGCGGCGGGTACAAGCAGCACGGACGCAGCGCCTGCACTCGGCACGGAACGAATTATGAAGCGCTCGAAGCGACAGTTCTGGATGTGCTGCACAGGCATCTTGCGTTGACGGAACGCGAGAAAGCCGAGCTCCGCGAGCGGCTGATGCACAGTCTTTGCTCTCAGGAAGGGGAGGACGCGCACGGTCTGCGGCGCAGTCTTTCACGCACGGAGGATACGATTGCGGCGCTCTACCTGGACCGTGCATCGGGCAGAGTTGCGGCGGACAGCTTTTATGCCGCGCTGCATCGTCTGGAAGAACAGGCGGCTGCGCTGCGCCGGCGTCTGGACATGAGAGAAACGGACCTGCCCGATACAGCGCGTCTGGAGAGCGTGATCGATGAGTGCTGCTGTCCGAAGCGGCTTACACGAGAGCTTGTTCGCGCTTTTGTGCGGCGTATAGAGGTCGAGGAGGGAACGGAGCGGGGAGCCGCCCGCCGGCAGAACATTCGCATTTCCCTGTATTTCGAACAGAATGAGATTGCGAAAACGATTGCATATGAATAATTTCAGGAGAATACAGCTTGACAAATCAAAACGCGAAGGATTATTATTTACATAGAATTCTCCCGAGAACGACTGGGGAGGTCGCCTTTAGAAAGAGAGAAGGAGGCATATCTCTGTTGCAGACAGATGCACAAAGACGAAAATATATTCAGATGACTGAGTCTCCGGTCGAGCCGCTGATCTGTAAAATGGCCGTGCCGACCATCATCAGCATGCTGATCACATCCATTTACAACATGGCCGACACTTTTTTTGTCGGGCGGCTCGGTACGAGCGCGACCGGCGCAGTCGGTGTCGTGTTTCCGCTCATGGCGCTCATCCAGGCGGTCGGCTTTTTCTTCGGACAGGGCTCGGGCAACTACATTTCCCGTCAGCTCGGCGCGCAGCACCGCGAGGAGGCTGAACGCATGGCGGCGACCGGTTTTTTCTCCGCACTCTGCGCCGGCTACGTTATCATGATTCTGGGGCTGCTGCTGCGGCATCCGCTCGCACATCTCCTCGGCGCAACGGACACCATTCTGCCCTATGCGCTCGACTATATGTGCATTATTTTGATCGGCGCACCGTATATGACCGCGTCGCTCGTGCTCAACAATCAGCTTCGCCTGCAGGGCAATGCGGTATATGCGATGATCGGGCTGGTCTCCGGCGGCGTGCTGAACATGGCGCTCGACCCGCTTTTCATCTTCACCTTTGGCATGGGCATCCGGGGCGCGGCGCTCGCCACCATTCTGAGTCAGCTTGTCGGCTTCTGCCTGCTGCTGACCGGCGTATACGTTTCGGGCGGCATCCGTATCCGGCTGTGCCTGTTTTCGCCCTCGCCTGCACGCTACGCCGACCTCGCGCGCGGCGGCGTTCCGAGCCTGTGCCGTCAGGGACTGGCCTCGATTGCGGTGACCTGCCTCAATACGGCGGCGCGGCCCTACGGCGATGCGGCTATCGCGGCGATGAGCATCGTCACCCGCGTCAGCCAGTTCGCAGGCTCGGCGATGATCGGCTTCGGTCAGGGATTTCAGCCGGTCTGCGGCTTCAACTACGGCGCACGCAAGTACGAGCGCGTTACGCGCGGCTTCCGTTTCTGCGTCAGATCCTCCTCGCTGATCCTGCTGACGCTTGCGGTGCTCGGCTTTCTCTTCGCGCCGCAGATCATTGCGGTGTTCCGGGGTGACGATGCCGAGGTTGTCCGTATCGGTGCGCTGACGCTGCGGCTGCAGTGCATCTCGTTCCCGATCACCGGCTTTGTCGTTATGAGCAATATGCTGCTGCAGAACATTGCCATGACGCTGCGGGCAAGCATCGTCGCGGCGGCGCGGCAGGGACTGTTCTTCGTGCCGTTTGCGCTTATCCTGCCGCATCTGTTCGGCCTTGCCGGCGTGCAGTGCTGTCAGGCAGCGAGCGACCTGTGCGCCTTTATTCTGGCGCTCTGCGTCACGCTTCCGGTCGTGCGGCAGCTGTCAGAAGGAAAAAATCCGCATGATGCCATATGAATAGCAAAAGAGCATGGAAAAACAATTCCATGCTCTTTTGTTATGTATTTTATACAAACAGCGTACCGAAGCCGTGAACGACAAAGGCGGCGAGCCATGCGATCACGCACTGTGCAATGACAACGAAAACCGCCCATTTGCCGCCCAGTTCGCGTTTGATGGAGGCGATTGCCGCGACGCACGGCGTATACAGCAGGCAGAAAACCAGCAGGCTGGCTGCTGCGAGCGGCGTGAGGCAGGCGAGAATGTCAGAAGTTGAGCCGAACAGTACGGTCAGCGTGGAAACGACGCTCTCCTTGGCCATAAAGCCGGAGATGAGCGCGGTCGAAATGCGCCAGTCTCCGAAGCCCATCGGGCGGAAAACCGGTGCGATCACGCCTGCGATCATCGCGAGGATGCTCTGCGAGGAATCGGATACGATGGCAAAGCGCAGATCAAAGGTCTGAAGGAACCAGATGATGAGCGTTGCCAGAAAAATGACGGTAAACGCGCGCTGCAGGAAATCCTTCGCCTTGTCCCAGAGCAGCCGGCAGACGTTCTTCGCGCCCGGCAAACGGTAATTTGGCAGCTCCATGACAAACGGAACCGCCTCGCCGCGGAACATCGTGCCGCGCAGCACGAGCGCCATCAGCAGTCCCATGAGGATGCCGCCGAAGTAGAGCGCGGTCATGACGAGCGCACTGTATTTCGGGAAAAATGCGGCGGAGAAAAAGGCATAGATCGGCAGTTTGGCCGAGCAGCTCATGAACGGCGTGAGCAGAATGGTCATCTTGCGGTCACGCTCCGAGGTCAGCGTGCGGCTCGCCATGACGCCCGGAACCGTACAGCCGAAGCCGATGAGCATCGGCACGATGCTGCGTCCGGAAAGACCGATCTTGCGCAGCAGCTTGTCCATGACGAACGCTACGCGCGCCATGTAGCCGCTGTCCTCGAGCAGCGAGAGAAAGAAGAACAGCGTCACGATGATCGGCAGGAACTGGAGCACACTGCCTACGCCGCCCCATATACCGTCCATGACGAGGGAACGCAGCACATAGGGAGCGTTCCACGCGGTGAGCGCGCTGTCCACAACGCCGCCGAGGGCATTGATGCCCATGCTGAGCAGCGCGGACAGCAGCTTGCCGATCACACCGAAGGTGAGGAAGAACACGAGACCCATGATGCCGACGAAGCAGGGAATGGCGGTGTGCCTGCCGGTGAGCACCTTGTCAATACGGACGCTGCGCAGGTGTTCGCGGCTCTCGTGCGGGCGGACAACGGTCTCATCGCATATCTTATCGATGAAGTCGAAGCGCATATGCGCGATAGCAGCGGCACGGTCGAGGCCGCGCTCGGTTTCCATCTGCCTGACGATATGCTCGAGCGTTTCCTTCTCGTTCTCGTCAAGGTCGAGCTTTTTCAGAATCAGCGGATCACCCTCAGCGAGCTTTGCCGCCGCAAAACGGACAGGGAGGCTTGCGCGCACAGCATGATCCTCGATCAGATGCATGATGGCGTGCAGACAGCGGTGTACTGCGCCGCCGTCGTCGTTTGCATCGCAGTAGTCCATTTCGACCGGCTTTTCCTGATATTTCGCGACATGAAGCGCGTGCTCGATCAGCTCGTCGATGCCCTCATTCTTTGCCGCTGAGATCGGGATGACCGGAATGCCGAGCATTTCCTCCATACGGTTGACCATAATGGAGCCACCGTTTTCGCGCACCTCATCCATCATGTTGAGCGCGAGCACCATCGGAATGTCAAGCTCCATCAGCTGCATGGTAAGGTACAGGTTGCGCTCGATATTGGTCGCGTCAACAATGTTGATGATGCCGCGCGGGTGCTCATCGAGCAGAAAGCTGCGCGTTACGAGCTCTTCGCTGGAATACGGCGACATGGAATAGATGCCGGGCAGGTCGGTGACGAGCGTACCGGGTTTGCCGCGGATGCCGCCGTCCTTGCGGTCGACGGTGACGCCGGGGAAATTGCCGACGTGCTGGTTGGAGCCGGTCAGCTGATTGAACAGCGTAGTCTTGCCGCAGTTCTGATTGCCGGCGAGGGCAAAGGTCAGCGCGGTGCCTTCGGGCAGGGGATTTTCGGTCTGCTTTTCGTGGAAGCGGCCGCCCTCGCCCAGACCGGGATGCGGCACGGGCGCGCGCCGTTCAGGCGACGTCAGCGGAACCGCGTCGCGGACGTTTTCGATCTCGATCTTTTCTGCGTCCGCCAAGCGCAGCGTAAGCTCGTAGCTGTGGATGCGCAGTTCCATCGGGTCGCCCATCGGAGCAAACTTGACCATCGTCACATCGCCGTGGGGAATAAGACCCATATCAAGAAAATGCTGCCGCAGTGCGCCTTCGCCGCCAACCGAACGGATGGTTGCAGTCTTGCCGATGGGCAGATCTTTGAGTGTCATACAGGTTACCTCTTTTTGTTATATCCGGGAATGCAGCGGCGCGCATGCACCGCTGTCAAAAACAGTATAGCATTATCCCAAACGGACAGCAAGGAACAAAACGGAAAAAGACAGGAAAAATGTAAAAGGACACAAAAAAACCGCTCCATCCCGATGCAGGGAGGAGCGGTAAGGCTCAGCTGTTTTCCGCAGGAGCAGAGAAACGCGCGAGCATACGGCTGAACAGCAGACAGAAAACGAGTGCGAACAGCACGCCGAATACGTTCTGAAGCAGACGCAGACCAAGCGCGGCCTTGAGACCGTAGGCTTCTGCTGCGATGGCGAGCGCACCAAAGGTGTTGAACACAGCCTGCCAGCCGTATTTTGCAGACAGGCCGACACCGATGCCGCCGATCACGCCGATAAAGGCGTAAATGGAGGACGGTAAAAGAAAATACAGAATGACGAAGCACAGCACGCCGGCAATATTGCCGAGCACGCGGCGGCGCACCCGGTAGTGCATATCCTCGGCAACCGGAAGGATGACCGACATGGCGGCGATGCCTGCCCACATGGCGCGGGGCAGACCGGCCAGCTCGGCGAGCAGCACGACGAGCGGCACGCAGAAAATCTGGCAGAGCTGCCAGCGCGAGCGCGGATGATGCAGGGAGAACGCGACGGGAATATCGCGGATGCGAAGCGGAATGCTGCGGCTGCGGTGTCTGAGGAGGAATACGGTGCAGACGAGCAGCGCACCGAAGGCGATGCCCGCCAGACGGAGCGTGAAATCGCGGCCGCTCACATCGTAGCCATAGAGCAGCAGATAGCCGAGTACGAGCGTGGACTGGTTGAACATGCGCGGCTCATGGCAGCCGAACAGGATCAGGAAGGCGATAGACGCGAGATTGATGAAAAAGCCGGGAAGCGGACCTGCGAGATGTGCGAGATGAGGTGCTGCCGCGGAGAGCACGAGGAATGATGCAAGCAGGGCGGTGGACTGGCCGATATGAAGGCAGAGATCGGCCGCGCGGAACACGAGCAGATACAGAAGCACGACAACGCCCACGATGCTGTTCGCACTGCCGAAGGCCATGCTGTAAAGCGTGACAAAGCAGAAGCAGAAGCCGACGGTAAGCGCGATCTTGAAAAGATAGATGAGCGTGTGCAGAAGCCGGTCGCGCGGCGTTTCGCAGGCACGGATAAGGTTTTTTGAACCCGCCTGACCAAGCTGTAATTCCTGATAAAACGTCATGAAACGAAGTCCTTTCTAAAAAAGCTGTAATAAACAGTATACGACGAATGACGGCAAATTGCAATGAAAAAATGCGCAGGACGCGAAAAAAGTTCGGAGCCTTCGTATACAGACTGTGAAAACGCGGATGACACACCTTACAAACACGCGGAAAACATGATATGATAAGGGAAAACGGTAAAAGGAGACAAGCATGGAATATCTTGCTTTAAATAACGGGGTGCGCATGCCGCTTGTCGGCTTCGGCACATGGACGCTGCGCGGTGAAACGGGAAAGCGCTGCATTCTGGACGCACTTGAAACGGGGTATCGTCTGCTCGATACCGCGCAGATGTATGAAAATGAGGGTATTGTCGGCGCAGCGGTGCGCGAAAGCGGCTTGGCACGGCATGAGATCTTTCTGACGACCAAGCTGTTCGAGCCTTCGGCGAGCTACGAAAATGCGAAGCGCGATATCGAAAAGTCGCTGTCAGCACTTGGGACCGATTATATCGACCTGCTGCTTATTCACGAGCCGTATGATGCGTCGCTTGAAATGTACCGTGCGCTCTGTGAGGCGTATCGCGCAGGAACGGTGCGCGCAGTCGGCATTTCCAACTTCAACGAGCGGGAGTACCGCGCATTCTGCCGCTCGTGCGGTATCATTCCGGCGGTCAATCAGGTCGAAGCGCACGTTTACTATCCGCGCGAACCGCTGCGGCGCGCGCTCGTCGAGAACAGCACCGTCATGCAGGCATGGTCGCCGTTCACAGAAGGGAAACGCCTTATTTTTGAGGAGCCGGTGCTGAGGGAAATCGGGGCGCAGCACGGTAAAACAGCCGCGCAGATCGCACTGCGGTTTCTCGTGCAGCGCGGCATCGGCGTTATTCCTAAAACCATGCATCGCGAGCGTATGCAGGAAAATCTCAGCGTGTTTGATTTTGAGCTGTCAGATGAGGAGATGGAGCGTATCGGCACGCTTGCCGATGGAAAATCCCTGTTCGGCTGGGACGAGGATTGAAAATTATCCTGCGAGAAAAGCAGCCGCCCATGGGCCGCTGCTCATAAAACCGATTTCGCGCAACAGATCATATGGCCGCTGTCGCGCGGCAGCGCGCATGCCGGCGCGGCCGGCACCACAGGGGAAGAAGGGAAACTGCTTTAAAAATTATTGTTTGCATGAAACAGGTCCCTGCGGGCACAAAGGTCGATATTGATCCGGAAACCGGCGCGATGAAGCGCCTTTCGGGCGATACCCGTACCAATCCGTATGATCTGTTTGCGCTGGAGACGGCGCTTCAGCTTCGCGAAAAACTGGGCGGCACGGTCACTGTGCTGACTATGGGCCAGATGCACCAGATCGGCCTGTCCGGCCGCACGGTGCGTCCACGGCTTATCATCACCTGCGGCGTTTCGGGCGCCATTCAGTTCACCTCCTGCATGAAAGACGCAGAATGCATCGTCGCCATCAACAGCGACCCGGACGCGCTGATATTCAAGACTGCGCATTACTGTATCGTGGACGATCTGTATCAGGTCGTACCGCGTCTGACCGCGCTCGTGCAGAACAGAAAGGAGGACTGAGCCGTGCCGTATCCCTATAAGAAAATGACTGAGGAGGATTTTGCGTACATCTGCTCTGTCACCTCGGAGGACCGCGTGTGGGTCGGCGATGAGATCGCCTGCGAGTTTTACCGCGACGAAATGCCGGAATACGGCGTTTTTCCGCCTGAGCTTTACGTTGAGGTGGTGAACCGCGACGAGGTTTCCGCCATCATGAAATACGCCTATGAGAACAATATCCCTGTGGTGTGCCGCGGCGCGGGCACCGGCCTTGCGGGCGGCGCGACCTGCAAATACGGCGGAATTATGCTGTCCATCATGCGCATGAACCGTATTTTTCCGGTCGATCACAAAAACCAGACCATCACCTGCGAGCCGGGCGCGCTGCTGCTCGATGTGCAGGCGGCTGCGGTGACGGCAACATCCATACCGAGATGCTGCGCGGAGCCAATATGAGCGACGAGGAGTGGAAGCGCGCCACCCACGCGAGCCTGACCGAGCTGTATGCGCTGTCGAAAAAGCTGGGCGGCCAGCTTTCCGGCGAGCACGGCATCGGCAACGGACGTTTGGAATTTCTCGAGTAGTTCGTCGGCGAGCGCATGATAGAGCTCTACAGGTCCATCAAGCTGGCGTTTGATGACAGGCTCATCCTCAACCCGGGCAAGGTCATTGAATTCAATAAATAAGGGCTAAAAGGGGAAAAAGAAACATGAACGAGAAAAAACACTGCTCGTTGATAAAAGCAGGATGCCGCTTGCCATGGGCATCGCGTTTGTCGCATTCACCACGCAGTTCGGCGGCGGCTTTGCCTCCAGCGCGCAAATCTACCAGTATTTTATCAATTACGGATTGCGGATGCGATCGGCCGTCTGGCCGGCGGCGAGATGCCGACCATCTCCAAGGCGAACGGCACGTTCGGTTCGGCGCTCTGGATGGAGGTGCTGTATTTCTTCTTCCAGCTCGCGTCGGTCTCGGTCATGTATCAGCACATGGAGCCGGTCACGGACGTCAAGCAGATCAACCGCGCAGCCATCGGCATGTTTGTCTGCAACTTCGCAGCGATGGAGCTTTCCATCATCGGCCTGCTGGCGATTGCCTATGCGGCAGATCTTGCAACGCTTCCGTTCCGATGCTCGTTCTGATCCAGAACGGCGTGGGCGCAGGCGTGCTCACCCCGATCATCTCCATTTTGATCATCCTAGGTTCGATTTCGACTGCGGTCAATATGATCTCCGGCATCGTCACACGCTGCGTCAACGCTGTTGAGCGCGGCCGCAAAAGCGATGCAGAGCGCATGAAGGGACATCTGGCGCGCAACGCCGTGTTCACTTCTTATCTTCACCTTTATCGCGTTCGCCATCACGCAGTTCGGTCTGATGGCCGTGGTCAAGCCGGGCTATGCATATCTCGGCTATGCGGCGCTCATCACGCTGTTTATCCCGTTCGTACTGCACGCGCTCATCACGCGGGGCAGAGAAATCTGAATATCGCCTTCAATAGGATCGGAAACCTCATCCGGTTCTGTTTTTTTGCGCACGCAGCGCGCGCAAGCACATGCTTAGGCTCTGCTTGCCGCAGGCGCCGGCGCGGCAGAACGCATGATCCAGCTGAAGCGCGATGCGCGGCAGATAACCTGCGTCCTCGAGCAGGGTGAAGAGCGGAAAAAAGATCGCCATAGGCGGCAGCATGACCGAAACGACGGTCGCGAGCACGCGCCATACGCCGTCGGTGAGCAGCGAGACAGCGCTGGGCGGCAGACTGAGCAAGACAAGCGCACGCCTGAGCGGCGCTTCGAGCCCGAGCAGAAATCCGGAAAGCATAGCACTGACGGTGTTCGCGCCGGAGAGCGTCAGCCAAAAAACGAGCGCGAGCAGCAGGAGCATGAGGGGAATGCCGAAGCGGCGGCTGAGCACAATACGGTCGATGGCACGGTCGCGGGCGTGCGGATCGTCCGGCGCGGTGACGCAGGTCATAGCGATTTCCTCGGCGCGCAGCACCGCGGCGGCGGTCAGAATATCGTCAAGCTCGTCGCGCGTCTGTCCCTTGTGCGGCTCGGCATACAGACCGCACCGGATGTCCGCGGGATATCGGATGGGCGGCTCGGAGCAGGGAGGAAGTGTTCCGCTCAGCACGGCACGAAGCGTGTTTTTCAGCTCGTTCAGCCCCTTTTTTGACCGTGCAGCACAGGGTACGACCGGAATGCCGAGCTCACGCGAAAGCGCCGCGGTGTCGATGCGGATATGCTTCTTCCGTGCCTCATCCATCAGATTCAGGCAAAGAACGGCGTGCGGCTGCACCTCGAGCACCTGTAGGACCAGAACAAGACTGCGCTGGAGGCAGGCGGCGTCTGCGACAAGAATGACGGCCTGTGCACCGCCGCAGGTCAGGAATTCGCGTGCGAGCGCTTCCTCCTGCGAACGCGCGTGCAGCGAATAAGTACCCGGAAGGTCGATGAGCGTGATATTTTCGCCTGTGATGCGTCCCTCCGCGAGCGAGACCGTCTTTCCGCTCCAGTTGCCCGTGTGCTGTCGTCCGCCGGTCAGCGCGTTGAAGACCGTGGACTTTCCGACGTTTGGATTGCCCATCAGCGCGACCGCAGAGCCTGCATTCTTCATGGCAACACCTCGATGCGCTCTGCATCGTTCCGCCGCAGGGCAATGACCGTGCCGCGGACAAGGTATGCGGCAGCCGCACCGCCCGACACGCGGTGCAGGCAGATAATGCGCGTCCCGGCAATAAAACCCAGCTCACGCAGCCTTCGCCGCATGCCGCCTGAGAGGCGGAGCGCGGAGATGCGTGCCGAGCGGTTTTCGGGGAGCTGCGCCAGCGTGAGAACAGTATTTTGTTCCATAGAATCAGTCCAGTATTGTAGATTTGACCGTCTGGGCGGTCATTTCAGCCTATGCGAAAGCATGATCACCGGTTACAGCAGAGAACAACAAAGGCACGCCGTGGGCGTGCCTTAGAGACTGTCGATAAAGTTTATTTTCATGCAGGAACGGCAGCCGCGCGGCAGCGCGCATGAAAAAGCGTTTGCGTAGCAAATGCACGAAAACCGGGGGCGTGTACCTCGGTTTTCGTACTCTAAGAGGGAGAAAGTTTCCGTATGGGAACTTTCGGACGTCCGTGTTTTGCGAAGTCAAAACACAGATTGTCGGAAAAACGAAGTTTTTCGACAGTTTAAAAGGCACGCCGCAGGCGTGCCTTAAATGTTTGTATTCAGCCGATACGCGAGATGCAGACGGTCGCGGCGCGGATTTCCTTTTCGCATTCACGAATGCACTTCGGGCGTTTTTCGTACCGGAGTGACTGATTGTCGCGCACGATCAGCTGACGCAGTGCGTCCGTGACGAACTTTGCTTCATCCTCGGAGAGCGTGAACTCGGGCGCGAGACCGTATTCGTACTGGTCGAGACGGTGGAGCAGATCGCACGTTACGCGCTCCTCCTCGCTCTTCGGCTCGGTCTTGTCCTCGTTCAGCATGACTGCGAACGATTCGACACCGAACGGCTGCGCATAGAGGCCGATTGCCGTGCGCATGACGGAAATATCGTTTGGTTTGAGCTGTTTCATGATGTTCCTCTTATTCCGCGCTCGAAAGCATGAGCTTGATGCGGTTCTCCTGGTTGATCTTGGATGCACCGGGATCGTAGTCTACCGCGACGATGTTCGCCTGAGGGTAGACCTCGCGGATTTTGCGGATCATGCCCTTGCCGGCAATGTGGTTGGGCAGGCAGCCGAACGGCTGTGTGCAGACGATATTGGTAACGCCCTCGCTGATAAGTTCGACCATCTCCGCCGGCAGCAGCCAGCCCTCGCCCATCTTTACGCCCTGACCGATGATGGCGTGCGACTTCCTGCGCACCTCGTCAAAGGCCATCGGCGGACGAAAATGGCCGTCTTTCTTCATCATCTTGATGATGTCAGTCTGCTTGGAGAGCACAAACTGATAGACCATTTTGTAGATCATCGCGGTTTTGGCATTGCGGCTGTACAGATCGTGGTCGATGACCGAGTTGTAGATGCAGTACAGACAGAAATCCATCAGGCCGGGCAGGACAGGCTCACAGCCCTCGGAGAGCAGGAACTCCTCCAGCCGGTTGTTGCCGAGGGGAGAGAACTTGACGTAGATCTCGCCGACGATGCCGACGAGTTTCTTTTTCTGCGTCTTGTCGAGACGAACCTTGCCGAAAACATCGAGCACGAACTGGAACAGATGCTTGACCTCGCCGTAGCGTATGACGCGCTCGCCGGTAAAACGTTTTGTAACGGCATCCATGCAGATCTCGATGGCCTTGTCGGTCGAACCGGCGACGATCTCATAGGGCCGGCACTGGTTCGCGACCATCATGATAAGGTCGCCGATGAGCAGCGCATACGCCACCTGCATGAGCATGGTCTTGGTCAGCTTGAAGCCGGGGTTGCTCTCAAGACCGGAAAAGTTCAGAGAAATAACCGGAATGAAGCCGTAGCCGTTCTTTTCGAGCGCCTTACGAAGCAGGTGGATATAGTTGGATGCCCGGCAGCCGCCGCCGGTCTGCGGCAGGATGAGCGCGATCTTATGCACGTCGTACCGGCCGGACTGAATGGCGTCTATCAGCTGACCGATGACGAGCAGTGCGGGGTAACAGGTGTCGTTATGTACGTTGCGCAGGCCCTGCTCGGCAATGTTCGGGCCTTCGGTATGCAGCAGCTCCATCTTGTAGCCGTAGTTGCGCATCAGACGGCAGATGAGACCGAGCTGAACCGGGAGCATATTGGGCACAAGGATGGTGTAATCGCGCCGCATCTCCTCGGTAAACTGCGGATAATCATAGGTTTTAGGCGTTGTGTTCTGCAAGTTTTCTGCCCTCCTCTACGGCAGCCAGCATGCTTCGGATGCGGATCTTTGCCGCGCCGAGGTTGCTGATCTCGTCGATTTTAAGCTGTGTATAGATCTTGCCGCCATTTTCGCAGATGGCGCGCATTTCATCGGTCGTGATCGCGTCGATGCCGCAGCCGAACGATACAAGCTGGATGAGCTGCGCGTTTTCCTTCTGGGTGACGTATTTCGCAGCACCGTACATACGAGAGTGGTAGGTCCACTGATTGAGAACGTGCACCTCGGGCGCGTCGGTCAGCTGCCATACCGCGTCCTCGGAAACAATGACAAGTCCGAACGACGAGATGAGCTGATCGATGCCGTGGTTGATCTCGGGGTCAACGTGATACGGACGGCCTGCGATGACCGCGACGTCAAGACCGTGCTCGTCGGCGTAGCGAATGGCCTTCTGACCCTCCAGACGGACGGCGGTGCAGTATTCCTGCTGCGCCTGATAGGCGGCATCGGCTGCCTCGAGCACCTTTTTCTTTTTCAGCTGCGGATATTTCTTACAGAAATAGCTGACTGCGTGCTTGCGGAAGCGCTTGGGGTCTGCAAGCTCAAAATACGGCATCATGAAATCGAAGTCCGTGAGCGCGGAGACGTTGGCCTTGAGCAGCTCGGGGTAGTAGGCGACGACCGGGCAGTTGTAGCAGTTGGACGCGCGACCCTCGTCGAGATTGTAGGTCATGCAGGGATAGAAGATCGCGTCTACGCCCTTCTCGAGCAGATTTTCGATGTGACCGTGCATGAGCTTGGCCGGGTAGCAGACCGTATCCGACGGAATGGAATGCTGCCCCTTCATATACATGTCGCGGGTGGAGACATCGGAAATCACCGTTTCGAAGCCGAGCGTCCGCAGGAGCTTTGTCCAGAACGGGAGCAGCTCGAAGAAGTTGAGACCGAACGGCAGACCGATGGTCGCGATGGGGTTCGGGTTGCCGGACGGCTCGCCGTAGCTGCGGAGCTTTTCAAGCTTCCATTTATAGAGATTGGGCAGGTCGGCCTTTTTCGTGCCGCCGAGCGGACGCTCGCAGCGGTTGCCCGAAATGAAACGGCGGCCGCCGCCGAAGTTGTTGATGGTCAGATTGCAGTGATTTTCGCACAGACCGCAGCGCGTGGAGCGCACGTTGTGCTCGAAGCCCGCGAGGATGTCCGTGCCGATGAGCGTGGTGGTGTCACAGCGGTTGTCCTTGGCGTGCAGCGCCGCGCCATAGGCGCCCATGAGGCCGGAAATGGCCGGACGGGTGACGTTGCGGCCGATCTCCTGCTCGAACGAGCGCAGGATGGCATCGTTGAGGAAGGTGCCGCCCTGTACGACGATGTGCTGGCCGAGGTCATCGGGCGAATGGGCACGGATGACCTTGTAGAGCGCGTTCTTGACGACCGACACGGACAGACCGGCCGAGATCGCGTCGATTCCGGCGCCGTCCTTCTGCGCCTGCTTGACCGACGAGTTCATGAACACGGTGCAGCGCGAGCCGAGGTCGATCGGATGCTTCGCAAACAAGCCGAGCTTGCAGAATTCCTCGATGGAGTAGCCCATCGAGCGCGCGAACGTCTCGATAAACGAGCCGCAGCCGGACGAGCATGCCTCGTTCAGCGAAATGTTGTCGATGCATCTGTTGCGGATCTTGAAGCATTTGATGTCCTGGCCGCCGATGTCGATAATGAAATCGACGTCGGGGTTGAAATGGCGTGCCGCGCGGAAATGCGCGACCGTCTCGACCAGACCGAAATCCACGCCGAAGGCGTTCTGGATGAGCGCCTCGCCGTAGCCCGTGACGGCGGAGGAGACGATATGTACGCGGTCGCCGCACAGCTCGTAGAGCTTTGTCAGTTGCTCGCGGATAACGTCTGCCGGGTTGCCCTTGTTGGACTGGTAGTGGTGGAACAGGATCTGGTCGTCCTCGCCGATGAGCACGAGCTTAGTCGTGGTCGAGCCGCAGTCGATGCCGAGATAGGCGTCGCCCTCGTAAACGGTAACGTTCTGGGTCATGACGTCATGCGAGCTGTGCCGCGATTTGAACTCCTCATACTGCTGCTCGGACTCGAACAGCGGCGGCAGATAGTTCGCAACGACCGGTGCGCCGGCGGCCTTTTCGAGCGCATTGAGCAGGGAGGACACGGTGTAGGTCTTAGAAGTGGTGCCTGCATACTCCGCTGCGCCGGCCGCGATGGCATACGGCGCGAGGGCAGGGAAGTGTGCGTGCTCATCATCCAGACCGAGCGTCTCCTGAAAGCGCTTCTGGAGACCCTTGAAGAAGAACAGCGGGCCGCCGAGGAACAGCACATCGCCCTTGACCTCGCGGCCCTGTGCGAGACCGGCGATGGTCTGGTTGACGACCGCCTGAAAAATCGAGGCTGCGACATCCTCCTTGCGTGCACCCTCGTTGAGCAGCGGCTGGATGTCCGACTTGGCGAACACACCGCAGCGCGAAGCGATGGTGTAGATGCGCTCTGCACCCTGCGCGAGATGGTCAAGCTCGGACGGGGTAACGTCGAGCAGTACCGCCATCTGGTCGATGAACGCGCCGGTGCCGCCGGCGCAGGAACCGTTCATGCGCTCTTCCAGCTGACCGGTCAGAAAGACGATCTTCGCGTCCTCGCCGCCGAGCTCGATGACGACGTCTGCCGCCGGTACGTGCACGCCGACCGCCTTGCGCGTGGCAAAGACCTCCTGAACGAAGTCGATGTCCGCCGCCTTGGCAACGCCGAGACCGGCCGAGCCGGTGATCGAGCAGTGAATCGGCGTATCCTCGCCGATCAGCCCGCGCGCGGCGCGAACCAGCTCGACAGCCTTTTCGCGCACCTTGGAAAAATGGCGTTCATAGTGTTTGTGGATGATCTCTCCATCGCGCACAACGACGATCTTGACCGTTGTTGAACCGATGTCGATGCCAACATTTACATACATATCCTAATCGTACTCCCATGATAATAAATGCGCCGACGGACAGCTGCTGCTGCCACGGCGCGTGAAAATGCGGGTAGATGCGCCTGCGTAAAAAAGCGGGCAAAATGCTACTTATTTACTATATACTCGTTCGTGTAAAATGTCAATGCGGTTAGATTTTCCGAAGATGCCGAAATTTTCCCTTGACAAACACTGAAATTTTATATAAGATATACTCCGTAAGTGAATAATCTACCTTATCGAGAGCGGTGGAGGGAACGGCCCTGTGAAACCCGGCAACCTGCGCGCGAAAGCGCTGTAAGGTGCCAAATCCGGCGTAGAAACACGAAAGATGAGGGAGCAGAACGCATTTTTCGCTCCCAAACGGGAGCGTTTTTTTATTCCGCTTCCACGAGAAACAGAAAGGACAATGACACAAATGGCACATCATTTTTTCACCTCTGAATCGGTAACAGAAGGCCATCCCGACAAGATCTGCGACCAGATTTCGGACGCAATCCTTAACGAGATTTTAGCGCAGGATCCGTATGCGCGCGTCGCCTGCGAGACCACCTGCACGACCGGCATGGTTCAGGTTATGGGCGAGATCTCGACCTCCTGCTATGTAGACATTCCGAAGATTGCACGCGACACCGTGCGCGAGATCGGCTACGACCGTGCAAAGTACGGCTTCGACTGCGACACCTGCGCCGTTCTGACTGCGATCGACGAGCAGTCCGCAGACATCGCGCTCGGCGTTGACAACTCGCTCGAGAGCAAGGAAGGTGCTTCCGAGGCCGACCTCGCGATCGGCGCCGGCGATCAGGGCATGATGTTCGGCTATGCCTGCGACGAGACGCCGGAGCTTATGCCGCTGCCGATTTCTCTGGCGCACAGGCTGGCAAAGCGTCTGACTGAGGTACGCAAGAGCGGTATGTTCGATTACCTCCGTCCGGACGGCAAGAGTCAGGTTACGGTCGAGTACGACGAGGACAACCGCCCGGTCCGCGTGGACACCGTTGTCATCTCCACCCAGCACAGCCCGGAGGTTTCGCTCCAGCAGATCCGTGAGGATATGATCGGACAGGTCGTAAAGCACGTTATCCCGTCCGAGCTGCTCGACGAGAACACCAAGTATTTCATCAACCCGACCGGCCGTTTTGTTATCGGCGGCCCGCAGGGCGATTCCGGCCTGACCGGCCGCAAGATTATCGTCGACACCTACGGCGGCATCGGCCGTCACGGCGGCGGCGCGTTTTCCGGCAAGGACCCGACCAAGGTTGACCGCTCGGGCGCGTATGCTGCCCGTTGGGTCGCAAAGAATATCGTTGCGGCAGGCCTGGCAAAGCGCTGCGAGATCCAGCTCGCTTACGCGATCGGCGTTGCAGAGCCGGTCTCCATCATGGTCGAGACCTTCGGCACCGGTATCGTTGACGACAGCGTCATCGAGCAGGCGGTCGAGCACGTATTCGACCTGCGTCCGGCTGCAATCATCGAGCAGCTCGACCTGCGCAAGCCGATCTACAAGCAGCTTGCCGCTTACGGCCACATGGGCCGCGAGGAGCTTGGCGTTAAGTGGGAGGACCGCGACAAGGCTGAGGCGCTCAAGGCATACATCAACAAGTAAAACGAAAAGGCGCAGAGTACCAGACTTTGCGCCTTTTTCGCATAGAAACGAGCAAAGAGGAGGAAAAATCATGATCGTACTCGAAAACGAAGGCTTCCGCGCGGAGATCAACCCGTTCGGTGCGGAGCTGACCAGCTTCAGAAGCAAAACGACAGGAACGGAATATGTCTGGGGAGGCGATCCGGCGGCGTGGAAGCGCCACGCGCCTGTTCTGTTCCCGATTGTCGGCCGCCTCAAGGACAAGACCTACACGGTGGGCGGCGCGTCCTTTGAGATCACGCAGCATGGCTTCGGCCGTGATCTGGAGTGGGAGCCGAAGCAGGTGAGCGGCACCTGTGCGGAATTTACGCTCACGCAGAGCGAGTATACCAAAAGAATGTATCCGTGGGACTTCACCTGTACGCTTCGCTTCACGCTCGACGGCGGCTCGCTCCTCAAGGAGCACATCACGCGCAACGACAGCAGCAGCACGATGTATTATGAGATCGGCGGCCACGATGCCTATACGCTGTGCTGGCAGAAGGACGAGAAAATCACGGATTATTTCGTCGAGTTCGAGGGAACGGACGCGCTGACGCGTATTGTTACCGACGAGAGCGTTATGCTGACCGCAGAGCGCAGCCGTCTGCCGCTCGACGGCGGCAGGCTGCATATTTCGCGTGAGCTTTTTGCGTCCGATGCGGTAATGACCGAGGGACTGACCGTCCGCCGCGCGTCCATCGGCAGCACGAAAAACAGCCGCCGGGTGACGATGGAATTCGGGGATTTCCCGTACTTCGCCGTCTGGAGCCCGTACAAGGATTTTGATGTGCCGTTTACCTGCCTGGAGCCGTGGAGTACACTCCCGGACGGTACGCATCTCGATCACGCCATCGAGAACAAGCAGGGAATCCGCAGACTTGCTCCGGGCGAGAGCGAAACCCTCGCATTCCGGACCACGATTACAGAATAAGGCGCTGCAAACGAGAAAAGGCACCCGAAAGGGTGCCTCAGTCTGTCGATAAAGCTTATTTTCATGCAGGAACGGCAGCCGCGCGGCAGCGCGCATTCAAAAGCGTTTGCGCAGCAAATGCACGAAAACCGGGGGCGTGTACCTCGGTTTTCGTACTCTAAGAGGGAGAAGGTTTCCGCATGGGAACTTTCGGACGTCCGTGTTTTGCGAAGTCAAAACACAGATTGTCGGAAAAACGAAGTTTTTCGACAGTCTCAGGGTGCCTTTTGCTATATCGGTTTAACCGCGCTCTGTCTGCGGGGCCGGAGCGGCGTTTTTCTCGCGGAACAGCGCGCCGAAGATGCGGCGCGTAATCGGGCCTGCAAAGAAAAACTGGAGCAGGAGCGCCATCGGGAAATTCATGACGGTAGTCTGTATCCAGATGGCGAGGAACTGCGCATTGTGGCTGTCCTTGAACAGCAGGGTCGCAAAAAAGCTCATGCAGGGGCACATGATCCAGACGGATGCAGCAGAGATCGCGAGCATGATCTGGGTCTGGCCGGCCTCACGCGGATTGACCAGACGGAATGCGACCTTCATGGCGAGTCTGCCGACGAAAACGAGCTCGAGTGCGATAGCAATGAGCACCATGATGGGCCACTCGTGAAAAACGGCGCCGAATACCCAGTTCTCAAGCGAACCGGTGTTCAGCACGATGTTGTACGCGACCATGCCGTAGACCATGACGGAAGCCATGATGATGGTAAAAACGACGTCTTGAAATTTGTTCTTGGGCATTATTGATTGCTCTCCTTTATATGTATAAAAATTTTTGATTGACATAAAAAAAGAGCGAGATAAACTTTCGCTTACCTCGCCCGTTCGGACAGATTAACTACCATTAATTGTTTGAAGTATACCATGGTCAGCCCGTCCGTGTCAAGAACAAAGTGCGTTAGCAAGAGCAAACTTTCTCTTGACAACGCGCAGTCCGTGCCGTATACTCAAGATAACAAATACCCCCTCCCGGGGGAGGGGCAAGAGGGCGAAGCCTTTGCCCATGCTGCTTTTCCGGGGAAATAAAAAGGAGATAACCGATATGAAGCAACGTTTCCGGGTCGGCGGTATGAGCTGCGCGGCCTGCTCGGCACATGTCGAGAAAAGCGTGTCCGCCGTGCCGGGCGTCAGCACGGTACAGGTCAATCTGCTCGCGGGCAGCATGACCGTGGAATATGATGAAGCTGTCTGTGATGCAGGGAAAATCATTGCGGCTGTCGTGTCCGGCGGCTATACCGCTGCTGTTGACGACGGAAAACAGCAGTCAGCGCCGGCGCAGGGCGCACAGGCAGATGAGGCGCTGGGCGAGATGAAAAAGCGCATCATCGTATCTGCTGTATTTATGATCGTTCTCATGTATTTTTCCATGGGAGAGATGATCGGACTGCCGCTGCCGTCGTATGCCGCCGGCATGGACGGCATGTTTGCGCTCGCGCTGACCGAGCTTGTCCTGACGGTCCCCATCGTCCTCATCAACCGTAAATACTATATCAACGGCTTTAAGACCCTGCTGCATCGCGCGCCAACGATGGACGCACTGATCGCGGTCGGCTCGGGCGCGGCGCTCGTCTACGGTATTTATGCGCTCGTCCGCATCGGCACCGCACCGACGCCCGAGGCGGCGCACAGCTTCATGCATGACCTTTACTTTGAGTCGGCCGGCATGATCCTGACGCTCGTTACGCTTGGCAAGTTCTTCGAGGCGCGAGCTAAGCGCAAGACCGGCGAGGCCATTGCGGCGCTGATGGATCTGCGCCCGCAGACCGCAGAGGTCATCCGCGGCGGCCGGGCCATTCAGCTGCCGATCGAGCAGGTGCAGACGGGAGATCTCGTGGTCGTTCGCGGCGGTCAGTCGGTGCCGGTGGACGGCGTGATCACCGAAGGCAGCGCGTTTCTCGACGAGAGCGCGATCACCGGAGAGAGCATGCCGGTTGAGCGCCATGTCGGCGGTACAGTCATCGGCGCGACGGTTTCCAAGAGCGGCTATTTCGTGATGCGTGCATCGCGCGTCGGTGATGACTCCACGCTCAGCCAGATCATCCGTCTGGTCGAGGAGGCCGGTGCATCCAAGGCGCCGATCGCCAAGCTCGCGGACAAGGTTGCCGGTGTTTTCGTGCCGGTCGTCATGTGTATCGCGCTCGTGACTGCGGTCATCTGGCTGCTGGCAGGGGAGACCCCCTCGTTCGCACTGACCCGCGCGATTTCTGTTCTCGTGATCTCCTGCCCGTGTGCGCTCGGCCTCGCGACTCCGGTCGCGATCATGGTCGGCACGGGTGTCGGCGCGAAAAACGGCGTGCTGTTCCAGTCTGCTGAAGCACTTGAAAACCTGCATAACGTCACGAGCGCCATCATGGACAAGACCGGCACGGTCACGGAAGGCCGTCCGGTCGTGACCGATGTGCAGACCTGGGGCGTGGACACGGAGGAGCTGCTGTCGCTCGCGCTGTCGCTCGAAAAACGCTCGGATCATCCGCTTGCGGACGCGATCGTGCGCTACGCTCTCGAAAAGGGCGCGAAGGAGCGCAGTGTGACTGATTTTGAGATGGTCGAGGGACAAGGCATCCGTGCAGCAGTCGACGGCGTGCCGTGCATGGCCGGCAATCAGCGCATGCTGCTCGCAAACGGTCTCGTGCTCTCGCGCTCCATGCAGGAGCTGGGCGAAAAGCTGGCAGACGCAGGCAAGACGCCGCTATTCTTTGCGGCGAACCGTCAGGTCGTCGGCACGTTCGCGGTAGCAGATGTGCTCAAACCGACGAGCCGCGCGGCGGTCAAGGCGCTCGAGAGCATGGGCATCGAGGTCACGCTGCTGACCGGCGACAATAAAAAGACCGCGCAGACCATCGCCTCTGAGCTTGGCGTTGGCGAGGTCATCGCAGAGGTCCTGCCGCAGGACAAGGAGCGCATCGTGCGTGAGAAGCAGGCCGCAGGCCGCAGGGTCGCAATGATCGGCGACGGCATCAACGATGCACCGGCGCTCGCGCGGGCCGATGTCGGCATTGCCATCGGCGCGGGCACGGATGTCGCGATCTCGTCTGCGGATGTTGTGCTGATGAAGAGCGACCTCATGGACGCAGTGGACGCGATCCGTCTGTCGCGGCAGACCATACGCAACATCCGTCAGAACCTGTTCTGGGCGTTCTTCTATAACTGCATCGGCATTCCGATCGCAGCGGGTGCGCTGTGGGTGCCGTTCGGCATCAAGCTCAGCCCGATGATCGGCGCGGCCGCGATGAGCCTTTCGTCGGTGTGCGTGGTATCCAATGCGCTGCGCCTGCGCTTTTTCAAAGCGGGCGAGCGCGTCAGCCAGACAGGCGATCCGGTCGTTCTGCCGCACAGTGAACAGCCTAATCCGTCGGAAACGGCGAAAAATAAGGAGGAAAATGTTATGGAAAAGACAATCAGGGTGGAAGGCATGATGTGCATGCACTGCGTCGCACATGTTAAAAAGGCGCTTGAGGAGCTGCCGGGCGTGACCGCCGAGGTCGATCTCGACGGCGGCAGGGCAGTCGTCAGAGCGGAGCAGCTTCCGGACGATGCAGCGCTGACGAGCGCAGTCACCGAGGCAGGCTATAAGGTGGTCGGCATCGAATGATGGCAGACCGCAAGCGTGTCGAGCCGCTGCTGCGCACCGCGCGCGGACAGCTCGAAGGCGTGCTGCGTATGATCGACGAAAACCGCTACTGCATGGACATCGTGACCCAGCTTCAGGCGGTCGAGTCACTCGTGCACAAGGCGCAGCGGGAGGTACTCCGCGCACATCTGAACGGCTGCGTCCGGGACGCCTTTGAAAACGGCGACGAACAGGCACGCGAACAGAAAATTGACGAGATCATCAAGCTCATCGACAAATAAAAAGTAAAAAGCTGAACCCGTTTTGTTCCGCGGGTTCAGCTTTTTTATGTCGATACGGTTACAGGATTTGCTTCAGCGCAGCAATGAGCGCGTCCATCTGCTCGTCCGTGCCG
Organism: Butyricicoccus sp. OM04-18BH; assembly: GCF_003481705.1. Classification (GTDB taxonomy): domain Bacteria; phylum Bacillota; class Clostridia; order Oscillospirales; family Butyricicoccaceae; genus Agathobaculum; species Agathobaculum hominis. The sequence goes on along the minus strand of NZ_QULN01000002.1, from coordinate 339,822 downwards.
ACCGTGATGCGCAGGTGATTGTCGATGCGCGGCAGTTTGAAATAGCGGATGAAGATACCCTTTTCGCGCAGGGCAGAGAAAATTTCGGGCGCCGCCTTTTTCGGGTGGGTCGCAAACAGGAAGTTGGCCAGCGATGGCGTGACCTCGAAACCGAGCGCGCGAAGCTCGTCTGCTGCTCTGTCGCGCGTCGCAGCAACCTTGCGGCAGGTCTCACGGAAATACGCTTCATCGCGAATGGATGCCTCGCCGACTGCGAGCGCAAGCGAGTCCATCGTATAGGAATTGTACGAATTTTTGACCGCTTCGAGGGTGGAGATGAGTGTTTCCGAGCCGAAGGCATAGCCGATACGCATGCCGGCGAGCGAACGGGATTTGCTCGAGGTCTGTACAACCAGCAGATTTTCGTACTTTTCGATCAGCGAAATCGCGCTTTCCGCGCCGAAATCGACATAGGCTTCGTCGATGATAACTACGCAGTCGGCGTTGTGCTGAAGCAGATCCTCGATCTCCGCGAGCGAGAGAGCACGGCCGGTCGGTGCGTTCGGATTGGGCAGGATAACGCCGCCGTTCGGCTTGTCGTAATCGCGCAGATTGATGCAGAAGCTTTCATCGAGCGGCACGGTCTCGTAAGGGATGCGGAGCAGATCACACCAGACCGGGTAGAACGAATAGGTAATGTCGGGGTAGAGGATGGGCTCGCCCGAGCAGAAGAACGACTGGAACGCGAGCGCGAGCACATCGTCCGAGCCGTTGCCGAGGAAAACCTGCGAGGGCTTGAGGCCTTCCCGCTCCGCGAGCACGGTCTTGAGCGCTTTGGCGTTTGCGTCCGGATAGACAGCGAGCTTCGCCGCGTCAAAGGTGCGCAGCACCTCGGTCACGCCCGGCGCAGGCGGATACGGGTTTTCGTTGGCGTTGAGCTTGATGATGTTCGCGGTTTTAGGCTGCTCGCCTGGCACATACGGGTCGATCCTGCGCAGCTTATCGAGAAAAGGCTTGTTCATGAGAAGGCTCCTTTGCTGTCGGTTTTGTTGATGTCATTAGTTTACCATGATAAAGTGGAAAAGTCAAGAGAAGTTTGTGAAATCGGGGAGAGTGTGCTATAATTGATTTACATTCTATGATTGGAAGGGAATTTGCCATGTATCAGCCTTTAGCCGATAAAATCCGTCCGAAAACGCTGGATGATGTTGTGGGACAGCAGCATCTTCTCGGGAAAAACGGACTTCTGCGCCGCGTCATCGAGAGCGGCAGCATTCCCAACCTCATCTTTTACGGCCCGTCCGGCGTAGGCAAGACAACGGTCGCGTCTATTATCGCGAAGCAGACTGACCGCAAGCTGTATCATCTCAATGCGACGACCGCAGGCATCGCAGACATCAAGGCCATCATTGATGAGCTCGATACCTTTCTGACGCCGAACGGCGCGCTCGTTTATCTGGACGAGATCCAGTATTTCAATAAAAAGCAGCAGCAGAGCCTGCTGGAGTTTATCGAGACCGGCAAGATCACGCTCATCGCGTCCACGACGGAAAATCCGTATTTCTATATTTACAACGCGATTTTAAGCCGCTGCACGGTGTTTGAGTTCAAGCCGGTGGAAGCATCGGATATGCAGCGCGCGGTCGACCGGGCGTTCGTGCTCGCGCTTGACGGACGCGATATTCCGGTCGAGGCCGGCGTTGCGTCACATATCGCGCAGGCGGTCGGCGGAGATGTGCGCAAGGCACTCGGCGCGGTCGAGCTGCTTGTCTCCGGAGCCGGGGAGAACGGCATCACGCTCGCAGATGCGCAGCAGGCGGCGCAGCGTTCGAACATGCGCTACGACCGCGACGGCGACAGCCATTATGACATTCTGTCCGCGCTGCAAAAATCCATTCGAGGCTCGGACCCGGATGCAGCGGTGCATTATCTCGCGCGTCTGCTCGAGGCTGGAGACATGATCTCGGCGGCGCGGCGTATGCTGGTCATCGCGAGCGAGGACATCGGCCTCGCTTATCCGCAGTGCGCGGCGATTGTCAAGGCGTGCGTAGACAGCGCCTTTCAGCTCGGTCTGCCCGAGGCACGCATTCCGCTCGCACAGGCGGCGATCGTCATGGCGACCGCGCCCAAGTCCAACAGTGCCTGCATGGCGATCGACGCGGCGCTCGCAGACATTCGCGCAGGCAAAAGCGGCGACATTCCGGCGCATATCAAGGACGCGCATTACGGCGGTGCGGCGAAGCTCGGACGCGGACTGACCTATCAATATCCGCACAGCTATCCGAATCACTGGGTCGAACAGGACTATCTCCCGGCGGAGCTTTCCGGCGCGAAATATTATGAATTCGGCCCGAATAAGACCGAGCAGACAGCAAAGACGTACTGGGATCGCGTCAAGGGCCGAAAATAAAGAAAGAGCGAAACCATGCGGAAGCAGGTTTCGCTCTTTTTTACAGATAAAACTCGTTTTCCTTATGTATCCCGGCAAACTTCTGTTCAAGCATGCGCGCATGGGAGAGAAACTGTTCGTCGTCGAAAAATTTTGCGCCCCTCGGGCAGCCGAGAATGCAGGCCTGGCACTTGATGCAGATACCGGAAACAACAGACGGATCTTTGCTGCTGATCGAGCCCATCGGACAAAGTGCCGCGCAGCGGCCGCAGCCGTCGCATTTTTCAGGGTCGGTCTGCGGTGCAGACTTAAGAAATTTCGCGGGCTTCCCGCTCGTACCGGTCGGGACATAATAGCTGCTGTCTGCGTCGCCCGGCACGGCAGGGGAGAGAACGATTTCGTCAGCCTGAATGCGTTCTGCGGCTTCGGCGGCAAAGCGGCGCACCTCAGCGCAGTCCTCTTCATTCGGGCGTCCGACCGCAAGCGCACGGGCGATGGAGTGCTGGCAGACACAGACTGCACCGGCAGCCGGCTTCATGCCACCGTCGGTCAGCACACGGAACAGCTCTGCAAGCGCGTTCTCATAGGCGCGGTTGCCGTAGGTCACGAGTGCGACCGCAGGAGAGCCGCTGCCATGCAGGATGCGGCGCAGGTCGGGCGAAATCTTGTTCGGGAGCCTGCCTGCATAGGTCGGTGCGCCGACGATGACAAGCGTATCAGCAGAAAAGTGAAATTCTGTTTCACGCTCTGCCGGGGTATTCAGCGAGATGAGACGGCAGGGGACACCGAGCGTTTGAGCAGCCTGCTCCGCAGCGGCGGTGACGAGTGTGCGTGTGGTTCCGGTCGGACTGAAATACAGTCCGATGACCGAGGATATGCGCATGGTGTTCACGTCCTTTTTCAAAGATAAATAAAAAACCACTCGAAACCCTGTGGTTTCAAGTGGTCCATGTGGCAGCCGAAGAAGGATTCGAACCCTCACAAACAGAGTCAGAGTCTGTCGTGCTACCTTTACACAATTCGGCTGAATGCTTGCCGCTCTCTGCGACTTCATTATTATAGCGCATCCGCAGCCGGGTGTCAAGTTTTTTTCTCCGAACAGCAGGATTTTTTATGGAGGCATCTCGCCGATGGCGCCGCGCAGCTTCTCGAGGGCTCGCTTTTCGATACGGGAGATATAGCTGCGAGACAGGTTCATACGGCGGGCGATCTCGTGCTGCGGCAGTGGAGCGGCAGCGCCGAGACCGTACCGCAGCCGGATGACCTCGCGCTCGCGCGGGCTGAGCGAGGAGAAGAGCGCGCGGTACATCGAATAATAGCGGTCGTGATCGTCCACGGCGTTCAGTCCCTCGTCCTCGCAGCTGATCGTATCCTGAAGCGAAAGCGCATTGCCGTCGCCGTCGGTCTCGAGCGTATCCGAAAGCGAGACCTCGCCGGCCGTTCTGCGCTTGCGGCGGAAGTGCATCAGCAGCTCGTTCTGGATACACTTGGAGGCATAGGTAGTCAGACGGATGCCGCGCTCCGACCGAAAGGTGTCGACCGCCTTGATCAGACCGATCGTTCCGATGGAAACAAGATCGTCGCGTTCTGCCTCCGGAGAGTAGTATTTTTTGATGATATGCGAAACAAGCCGGAGATTATGCTCGATCAGGAGGTTTCGCGCGGATGTATCGCCTTCCTCGCGCATTTTCTTCAGCAGCTTCGCTTCTTCCTCGGCGGAGAGCGGCCTGGGAAAGCAGCCGTCCGCCCCCTGCACGCGCAGAGCGAAGAGGAAAAATGCGCCGCCGAGCGCCGCCAGAGCAGGAAACAGCAAATAAAAGACCCCTTTCCATGCGTTTGCTTCAGCATATGCACAGAAAGGGGGGATTAGACTGCGGATAACGCAGTTTACAGACAGCGAAACCTTATTTCAGCAGCTCTCGGATTTCGTCGAGCGTCGACGCAAAGAAAATACCGCGCTGGCGGTCTTCGGTCGAAAGTCCGGCGTCGACCATGCGGCGCAGCAGCGAGCGGAGGTCATCGTAATAGCCATTCAGATTGTACAGAATGCAGGGGGCGTCGAGATGACCCAGCGCACACATGCTCATCACCTCGGAAATCTCCTCAAGCGTACCCGTGCCGCCGGGCATCGCGATGAACGCATCGCCGAGTTCGATCATTTTCGTGCGGCGCTCCGCCATGGTTTCGGTGACGATCAGCTCGTCGATCGCGTCGTACTGAAGCTCTGCGTCGATGAAAAACTGCGGTTCGACGCCGGTGACGCGGCCGCCTGTATGCAGTGTGCTCTCCGCGAGCACGCCCATCAGACCGGATTTCGAGCCGCCGTAGACGAGCGCGTTGCCGCTCTCGCCGATCCATGCGCCAAGTGCGCGCACCGCCTGTTCAAGAGCGGGGGAATTGCCGCTGCTTGCGCCGAGATATACGGTTATATTCATAGATTGCCTCCATATCGAAGAAAAAGTGATTTCAGAAAGAGATCAGACCGAGCTGTATCTTCCAGAGGATAACGCGCTGTGCTGCCTGCTCGATGTCATTTTTGCGCAGCGTGCCGTTTTTTACGGCGTCGAGCACCGCGTGGTACTGCGTGACGAAATCGGACGAGATGATCAGGTCGTTCCCGGCCTGTACAGCGAGCACGGCGGCGTTTTCGTTGCCTGTAAAATCGGTCACCGCCTGCATGGCGAGGTCGTCGGTCATGATCACGCCGTCAAAGCCGAGCCGGTCGCGCAGCAGAGCGTGTACGGCAGGGGAGAGCGATGCCGGATAATCTGCGTCAAGGCAGGCGACGATATTGTGGCTGACGAGCACGGCCTGCGCACCGGCATCGATGCCGGCCTCGAAGGGCAGCAGGTCGTTCTTCTCAAAGTCACTCAGCGGGCGCGGATCGAGCGCCTGTCCGGTGTGTGTGTCCGCGGAGCCGCCGTAGCCGGGGAAATGCTTGAGTACCATGCCGATACCGTCGCTCTTCATCTGCCCGACAACGGTGCGGATATAGTCGCTCGTCGTTTCGGCATCCTGACCGAGCGTGCGGGGATAGATAAAGCTCGACGAATCGGATGAAATATCGCACACCGGCGCGAGATTGACGTTGATGCCGAGCGAGAGCAGGAGCGCGTCCTTTTCCTCCGTGTCGCTGCGGATGCGATCGAGACCGCCCTCAGCGTACAGCTTTTGCGGCGAGGAAAAGCGCGTGCTGCGCAGATTGGGGTTCGCGCTCACGCGCACGACCGTGCCGCCCTCCTCGTCGACACCGATGAGCATGGGAACGGCTGCGGCAGCCTGACAGGAGGCGATGCCGTCCTGCACCTGCTCCCGGGTCCTGCCGTCGAAATCGCGGCCGAACAGGATGTATCCGCCGGGACTGTATTCAGCGGCCTCAGCGGCGGCGTCCGTGTCCGGACAGCGTGCAAAGAACAGCTGCGCAGTCTGCTGCTCAAGGGTAAGCTTTTCGGTGTATCCCTCAGCGGCGGCCTGCTGCTGCTCCTCGAGCGTCGGCTCAGGTGCTTCGGGCTGTGTCTGCCGGGTGGGCGGCGTTTCCGCCTGCGGCGGCTCGCTCGATGCACACGCGGAAAGGCCGAGTGCCAGCAGCAGCGCAAGAGCAAGGTGTTTTCGTACGGCCATAACGGTTCCTCCTCGTGACAAATCCTTGTGCGCTTCATTATAGCAGAAATACCGGACTGTTGCAATGTATATGCGCGATGTGGTAGAATAGTCGGAGTGAAAAGACAGAAGGGAGAGACTGCCGATGCAGACAGTCGGACGCTTTGCGCCCAGTCCGAGCGGGCGTATGCACCTTGGAAACGTGCTGTGCGCGCTGCTTGCGTGGCTGAGCGCACGGCATCAGAATGGCGCGTTCCTGCTGCGGATCGAGGATCTTGACGCGATGCGCTGTCCGCGCAGCTACGCGGATCTCATTATGGACGATCTGCGCTGGCTCGGTCTCGACTGGGACGGCGAGGTGCCGTATCAGTCCGAGCGGGCGCCGATTTATGAAAAATACGAGCAGATTCTGCGTGAAAAGGGGCTGCTTTATCCGTGCTTCTGCTCCCGGGCCGCGCTGCACGCCGCGAGTGCGCCGCATCTTTCGGACGGCCGCGTGCTGTATGCCGGAACCTGCCGCGATCTCACACCTGCGGAGATCGAAGAAAAACGGAAAAAACGTGCGCCTGCAACGCGTGTGCGCGTGCCCGACGAGATCATCTCGTTCACCGACGGCGTGTTCGGCGCGTACAGCGAAAACCTGGCGGAGGAGTGCGGTGATTTCATTATCCGGCGCTCGGACGGCGTTTTCGCCTACCAGCTCGCCGTGACGGTCGATGACGGCCTGTCGGGCGTGACCGAGGTCGTTCGCGGAAGCGACCTCATCTTCAGCACGCCGCGTCAGATCTGGCTGTACCGCCTGTTCGGCTTCGAACCGCCGCATTTCGTACATATTCCGCTGCTGTGCGACGTGGACGGACGCCGTCTGTCCAAGCGGGACGAGGATCTCGATCTCGGCCTGCTGCGCGAGCGCTTTACGCCCGAGCAGGTCATCGGAGCGCTTGCCTTCGCCGCGCATCTCACCGACCGCGCAGAGCCGGTAAGTGTTCGGGAGCTTGTGCGGGACTTCGACTGGTCGCGTATTCCCAGACACGAACTCTGCCTGCCGCCGATGTTCCGCTGACACGGACAAAACAGGCAGCTGTCCGCCAAAGGGGGAAAATGTTAAAAGGTGCTTGACAACTCCGAATTCTGGTATTATACTTGGTCACAGTTGAACACGAAAACCGAAGAGCAAGAGTAAGTAAGAACGAAACCGCGTTCCCAGAGAGCTGTCCGGTGGTGAAAGGACAGTATCGCAGGACGATTCTGAATGGACTTGTGAGGGTGGTCTGAAATCCGAAGGGAGAGTATGGCTGACGGTATCCCGCCGTTAGAGGGGAAGGTGTGTGATGGCACACTGGTGAGTGGGCGCTATGCGTCAATCTGGGTGGTACCGCAGAAGTTTTCAAGGCTTTTGTCCCATGATACAGTCATGTATCATGAGGACGAAAGCCTTTTTTGTTTGACTTAAATTCGATGTGGAGGTTAGACACCATGATTACTCCAGGCAGTGATGAAATCGTAAAGCTCGCAGAAAAATACACGACCATTCCGGTCTGCCGTGAGATTTATGCTGATATGATTACGCCGATCGCGCTTCTGCGCCGGCTTCAGACGCGCTCTGACCGCTTCTTTCTTCTGGAAAGCGTAGAGGGCGGAGAAAAGTGGGCCCGCTATTCCTTCCTCGGCTACGACCCCATTCTCCGGGCGACCTGCAAGAACGGAAGGGTCACGCTCGAGGGCGCAGAGAACCGCACGGTCGAGACAGACAAGCCGCTTTCCGTACTGCGGGAGGTGCTCAGCAGGTACCGTGCGCCGCACATCGAAGGCCTGCCTCCGTTTACGGGCGGCTTCGTCGGCTACTTCGCATATGCGATGCTCGGCTATGCCGAACCGACGCTCAGGATCAAGCGCGGCGCATGGGACGACTTCGATCTGATGCTGTTCGACAAGGTCATCGCATACGACCACCTCAAGCAGAAAATCGTGCTCATCGTCAATATGCAGACCGACAACGTTCTGGAGAATTACGGAAAGGCCTGCGCTTCACTCGAAGCAATGGCGGCGCTCATCGGAGATCAGACGCCGCTGCCGCCGCTCAGGGTCACGGCAAAGCCGCAGTTCACCTGCAACGTAACGGAAGAGCAGTACACGGACATCGTGGAAAAGACGCGCGAATATATCTTCAATGGCGATATCTTTCAGGCGGTTCAGTCGCGGCAGTTCACGAGCCCTTATGCAGACAGCCTGCTCTCCGCGTATCGCGTGCTCCGCACCACCAATCCCTCGCCGTACATGGTGTTCCTTTCCGTTGACGGGGACGAGATCATGTGCTCCTCGCCGGAAACGCTTGTACGCCTTCAGGACGGCCGCCTGACTACCTTTCCGGTCGCCGGTTCCCGTCCGCGCGGAAAGACGGAGGAAGAGGACAGGGCGCTCGAGCGGGAACTGCTCGCCGACGAGAAGGAGCTTTCCGAGCATAACATGCTGGTCGACCTCGGACGAAACGATCTCGGCCGCGTGTCCAAGGTCGGCACGGTCGAGGTTACGGATTATATGATGATCCACCGCTACTCCAGGATCATGCACATCTGCTCGCAGGTCGAGGGCGATATTGCAGAGCAGTACGACGCCTGCGACGCCATCGAGGCGGTGCTCCCGGCAGGAACCCTGTCCGGCGCGCCCAAGATCCGCGCCTGCGAGATCATTGAGGAGCAGGAGAGCGAGCCGCGCGGCGTATACGGCGGTGCGCTCGGCTATCTGGATTTTGCCGGCAACATGGACACCTGCATCGCCATCCGCATGGCGGCGAAAAAGAACGGTATCGTCACCGTGCAGGCCGGCGGCGGCATCGTGGCAGACTCGGTGCCGCATAATGAATACATGGAAAGCGCGAACAAGGCACGCGCGGTCATCAATGCACTGGAAGGCGCTTCGGAGGTAGACGGATAATGATACTCCTGATCGATAACTACGACTCTTTTTCCTATAATCTCTATCAGCAGGCGGCAGCCATCGAGCCGGATATGCGCGTTGTGCGAAACGATGCGCTGACCGTCAGCGAGATCGAGAGGCTGAATCCTTCACACATCATCCTCTCACCGGGTCCCGGCTATCCGAAGGACGCCGGCATCTGCGAGGAGGTCGTGACAAAGCTCGGCGGACGCATTCCGATCCTCGGCGTGTGCCTCGGCCATCAGGCTATCTGCGAGGCATTCGGCGGCCGTATCGAGCACGCGCAGCAGCTCATGCACGGCAAACAGAGCGAGGTCACGGTCGATCCGGCGGAGCCGCTGTTCACGGGCCTGCCGGAAAAGGTAAAGGTCGCACGCTATCACTCGCTCGTTGCCGCACCGGACGTTCTGCCCGACTGCCTCAAGGTCATCTCGCGCGACGAGCGCGGTGAAATTATGGCCGTGCGGCACAGAACCATGCCGATCTACGGTGTGCAGTTCCATCCGGAGTCCATTCTGACGCCGCAGGGAACGGTTATTATGAAGAATTTCCTGAATGTATAACATCTGAAGCAGAAAGGTTGATATATCATGATACAGCTTGCAATCCACGAAGCAATCAACGGGCGCGATCTGGACTACGCCATCGCCCGCGCAACGATGGAGGAAATGATGGACGGCACGGCGACCGATATTGAAATGGCGACTCTGCTGACCGCGCTGCGAATGAAGGGCGAGACCATCACCGAGATCACGGCATGCGCCGAGGTCATGCGTGAGAAGGGTGCGCACATCGAACCGAAGGGCGCGGTCATGGATATTGTCGGCACGGGTGGAGACGAGGTCGGCTCGTTCAATATCTCGACTACGGCGGCGTTCGTTGCAGCGGCAGGCGGCGTGCCGGTAGCCAAGCATGGAAACCGTTCGGTATCCTCCAAGTCGGGTGCAGCAGACGTTCTGGAGGAGCTTGGCGTCGTGCTCAGCCTCACACCGGAACAGAACGAAAAGGTGCTGAGCGAGACCGGAATCTGCTTCCTGTTCGCGCAGGGCTACCACAAATCCATGAAGAACGTCGCGCCGGTCCGCAAGGGCATGGGCGAGCGCACGATCTTCAACGTTCTCGGCCCGCTGTCTAACCCGGCGCGCGCCACCATGCAGCTGCTCGGCGTATATGACGAAAATCTGGTCATGCCGATGGCACAGGTGCTTTCCAACCTCGGCGTAACGCGCGGCATGGTCGTATGCGGCGGCGGCATGGATGAGGCGAGCCTCATCGGAGAGAACAAAGTCTGCGAGATACGTGACGGCAGGCTGATCCCGTACCAGCTCAGCCCCGAGAAATACGGACTGTCGCTGTGCACGGTGGATGATCTGCGCGGCGGCTCGCCCAAGGTGAATGCACAGATCACCAGAGACATCCTTTCCGGCAGGGAGCAGGGCGCAAAGCGTGAAGAGATCCTGCTGAACGCGGGCATCGCGCTGTATCTCGGCCTGGACGGCCTGACGCTCGCAGACGGCATCAAAAAGGCCGCAGAGCTGATCGACAGCGGTGCGGCACTTGCCAAGCTCGATCAGTTCGCAGCCGCAACGCAGGAGGCGGCGAAGGCATGATCCTCGACGAACTGGCCGCTTTTGCCCGGAAACGGGTCGCGGCAGATCAGGCGAAAACGCCGCTCGCGGATATAAAAGCGCAGGCGAAAGCCATGCCGAAGGGCGATTTTCGCTTTGAGAAGGCGCTGGCAGGGAAGGACTGCGCGTTCATCTGCGAGGTGAAGAAGGCAAGCCCGTCCAAGGGCGTCATCGACCCGGTATTTGACTTTGAAGCCATCGCGCGCAGCTATGAGGACGCCGGTGCGGACTGCGTTTCCTGCCTGACCGAGCCGAACTGGTTCCTCGGCTCGGACGAGATCTTCAAAAAGGTTCGAAAGATCGTCACCCGTCCGATGATCCGCAAGGATTTTACAGTGGATGAGTACCAGATCTATCAGGCAAAGGTGCTCGGCGCGGATGCGGTGCTCCTCATTTGCACGCTGCTCGACACCGAAACGATACGCGATTACATCGGCATTTGTGACAAACTTGGCATAAGCGCTTTGGTGGAAACGCACGACGCGCAGGAGATGCAGTCTGCGGTACAGGCAGGCGCGCGGCTCATCGGCGTCAACAACCGAAACCTCAAGGACTTTACGGTCGATCTCGGAAACGCGGCTAAGCTGCGGAACGGCGCGCCGAAAGGCACGGTTTTTGTGGCAGAGAGCGGCGTTTCCTCGCCGGAGGACGCTGCGGCGCTGCGCAGAACGGGCGCGGACGCGATTCTCGTCGGTGAGTACCTGATGCGCGCATCAGACAAAAAACAGGCGCTTAATGCGCTTCGGGAGGTAGCAAAATGAAACTGAAATTCTGTGGACTGACTCGTATCGAGGATATTGAGGCGGCAAATGAGACCCGCCCTGACTATATCGGCTTTGTGTTTGCGGACAGCCGCCGTCATGTGTCCGATCTGGACGCGGCACGGCTGAAGGAGCATCTCGATCCGGAGATTAAAACGGTCGGTGTATTCGTAAACGACGAGCCTGAGCATATCGCGGCGCTGGTGAAGGACGAGGTCATCGACCTCATTCAGCTGCATGGCGACGAAAATGAACACTACATCAAAAAGCTGCGCCGTCTGACGAACGCTCCCATCATTTATGCGGTGCGCGTCGAGACACATCGCGACATTGAAGAGGCGGACCAGCTTCCGGTCGACTATCTGCTGCTCGATACCTATGTAAAGCATGCCTACGGCGGCAGCGGAAAGACCTTCGACTGGTCGCTGATTGGGGAGACCAGCCACCCGTATTTCCTCGCAGGGGGGCTTAACGAAGAAAATATCACGCGCGCGGCGCAGACCGGCGCGTATGCGCTCGATCTTTCGAGCGGGATAGAGACAGACGACACCAAGGACATCAACAAGATGCGCCGTGTTGCGGCACTTGTGAAAGGAGCACACCAATGAGCAAGGGACGTTTTGGCGTACACGGCGGTCAGTATATGCCGGAGACGCTGATGAACGCAGTCATCGAACTGGAAGCGGCCTACAACCACTATAAGGACGATCCGGAATTCAACGCGGAGCTGACCGAGCTGCTGAACAGCTATGCCGGCCGTCCCTCGCGTCTGTATTTCGCGGAGCATATGACAAACGATCTCGGCGGCGCGAAGATCTACCTCAAGCGTGAGGATCTCAACCACACCGGTGCGCATAAGATCAACAACGTGCTCGGTCAGGCGCTTCTGGCCAAGAAGATGGGCAAGACCCGTCTCATCGCGGAGACCGGCGCCGGTCAGCACGGCGTTGCGACCGCGACCGCCGCTGCACTGATGGGCATGGAGTGCGTCGTATTCATGGGCGTCGAGGACACCGAGCGTCAGGCGCTCAACGTGTACCGCATGCGCCTGCTCGGTGCGGAGGTCATTCCGGTCACGACCGGTACCGGCACGCTCAAGGATGCCTGCTCGGCAGCGTTCCGCGAGTGGACGAGCCGCATCGACGATACGCATTACTGCCTCGGTTCCTGCATGGGTCCGCATCCGTTCCCGACCATCGTCCGTGATTTCCAGTCGGTCATTTCCAAGGAAATCAAGGAGCAGATGCTCGAGAAGGAAGGCCGTCTGCCGGACGCAGTGCTCGCGTGCGTAGGCGGCGGCTCGAACGCCATCGGCGCATTCTATAATTTCATCGAGGATGAAGGCGTTCGTCTGATCGGCTGTGAGGCCGCAGGACGCGGCGTTGATACGGCGGAGACCGCTGCGACCATCGCGACCGGCCGTCTGGGTATCTTCCACGGCATGAAGTCCTACTTCTGCCAGGACGAATACGGCCAGATCGCGCCCGTCTACTCCATCTCGGCCGGTCTGGATTACCCCGGCATCGGCCCGGAGCACGCTTATCTGCATGATATCGGCAGAGCGGAGTACGTACCGGTGACCGATGACGAGGCGGTAGAGGCCTTCGAATATCTCAGCCGCATCGAGGGCATTATCCCGGCGATCGAGTCTGCACACGCTGTTGCGCACGCGATGAAGCTTGCGCCGACGATGGGAAGGGACAAGATCATCGTTATCAACATTTCCGGCCGCGGCGACAAGGACTGCGCTGCGATTGCGCGTTACAGAGGAGAGAATATCCATGAGTAAGATTCAGACTGCTTTTGCAAACGGCAAGGCGTTTATCCCGTTCGTGACCTGTGGCGACCCGTCGCTCGAGGTCACCGAGCAGATCGTGTATGCGATGGCGGACGCCGGCGCAGACCTCATCGAGCTGGGTATTCCGTTCTCCGATCCGACTGCGGAGGGACCGGTCATTCAGGAGGCAAATGTGCGCGCCTTGTCTGCCGGAACCACAACGGATAAGATTTTCGACATGGTGCGCCGCATCCGTCAGAAGACTGACATTCCGATGGTGTTCATGACCTATGCGAACGTGGTTTATTCCTACGGCTCGGAGCGCTTCATCAGCACCGCGGCTGAGATCGGCATGGACGGTCTTATCCTGCCGGATGTACCGTTCGAAGAAAAGGCAGAGTTCGATCCGCTCTGCCGTCAGTACGGTCTGGATCTCGTGTCGCTCATCGCGCCGACCTCGCATGATCGCATTCGCATGATCGCGAAGGAAGCCTCCGGCTTCGTATATTGCGTATCCTCGCTCGGCGTTACCGGCGTGCGCTCCAACATCACGACCGACATCGGCGCGATGGTGAAGCTCGTTAAGGAAACACAGGACATTCCGTGCGCCGTCGGCTTCGGTATTTCCACGCCTGAGCAGGCCGCAAAAATGGCGGCTCAGTCGGACGGTGCGATCGTCGGCTCGGCCATCGTCAAGCTGTGCGCGAAGTACGGCAAGGACTGTGTGCCGTATGTAAAGGAATACGTTGAGAGCATGAAGAACGCCGTCCGCGCGGCAGACTGAATGGGAAAGGGGAGAAGCCTTCGCTTCTCCCCTTTGTTTATTATCGGTACAACAGATATCAGTAATTATCAGTATCAGTAATTATCAGCCTTGAGCTCAAAATATGCCTGCGGATGGGCGCAGACCGGACAGATGTCGGGCGCCTGTCTGCCGACGACAATGTGACCGCAGTTCGAGCACTGCCAGATGCAGTCGCCGTCGCGCGAGAACACCAGGCCGTTTTCTACATTGTCGAGCAGCTTGAGGTAGCGTGCCTCGTGCTCCTTTTCGATCGCGCCGACCATCTCGAACAGGTCTGCGATATGGTCGAAGCCTTCCTCGCGCGCTTCCCTTGCAAAGGCTGCATACATATCGGTCCACTCGTAGTTTTCGCCGGCTGCTGCGGCCTTGAGGTTCGTGATCGTGTCATCGATACCTCCGTTGAGCAGCTTAAACCAGATTTTTGCGTGCTCCTTTTCGTTTGCCGCCGTTTCCTCGAAGATCTTTGCGATCTGGACATAACCGTCCTTTCTCGCTCTGGAGGCAAAGTAGGTGTATTTGTTGCGCGCCATGGACTCACCGGCGAACGCCGTCTGGAGATTCGCCTCGGTTTTTGTGCCCTTCAGATCAGCCATAATGGTTTGCTCCTTTCGACTTCTGACGTTTATTTATTCCGGCAGGCCGCGCACACGCCCTCAAAAAGAATGTCATAATGGGTAAGCTCGACATCCGAGGAGTCGGTCACGCGGTCAAGCAGGTCGGAGATGGGCGGCATGAATACATCGTAGACATTGCCGCATTCGGTGCAGCGCACATGATAATGCTCCTGCGTGTTGAAATCGAAGCGGTCAGCGCCCGTCGGCACCGGAACGCGCAGGATTTCGCCCTGAACGGCGAGCTGGTTGAGGTTGCGGTACACAGTCGCTTTACTGATGGAAGGATGCTCGGCTGCAATGACAGCATAAACGCTGTCCGCTGTGGGGTGGTCGTGCAGCGAGCGCACCGCCTGTAAAACAATCTGTCGCTGAACGGTGTTTCTTGTCTGCATGAATATGACCTCACTTTCTAATTGATATTTAATCTTAATTAGATTATATATCCTATTAGCAGGTCTGTCAATAGCAGGAAGGAAATTAGGGAAAGATTACAGTACATACAGCATGACCATCAGATAATGGCAGATGCTGCCGACGATAACGAACAGGTGAAACAGCTCGTGAAAGCCGAGAAGGGTGCTGAAATTCGGCCGCTTCGAGATGTAAATAATGCCGCCGGCCGTGTAGGCAAGACCACCGGCTGCGAGCAGCGCAATGGCGGGGGAGGGCATGGAAAGTACGACACCGAAATCGAAAGCGATGGCCCAGCCGAGGGCCAGATAAAGCGCTGTGCCGATCAGGCGGGGCGCGTCGATCCAGAGCAGCTTGACCGCAATGCCGGTCAATGCGATCAGCCAGATGACGCCGAGAAAGAGAAAACTGCGCGGCGCAGGCATGAATTTCAGGATGATCGGCGTGTAGCTGCCGGCAATCAGAACGTAGATCATGCTGTGATCGAGCTTTTTCAGGCGGCGAAGCACAGCTTCTCCGCGCAGCGAGAAATGATATACGCTGCTCGCGGAATAGAGCGCGATGAGCGAGAGACAGAACACCACGGCTGCTCCTGCAAGCTGTCCGGAAATATCAGGATCAAACAGCAGCCGCAGCAGCAGAATCAACAGACCGGATACACTGAGAACGGCGCCGACAAAGTGTGAATAACAGGAAAACGGATCTCTGGCCTTGAGAAATGCACGAGGCATATGGACTCCTCCTTGAAGTGATGTAGAGTTTGATACTATGTAACACTTAATATGATACCATATTTCTGAGAGATTGCAAGAGAAAGTCTGTATGTAATTTTTACCGTTTTTTCGAACAGTATGCACCGGGAACAAAAAAGAGCACAGAACTTAATTCTGTGCTCTCGTTTTGCGAAAAATATGGAATTTTACGTTATGCAACAATTTTAACCGTCTGGTTTGCTTCGTCCCAGTCCACGTCAAAACCGCACACCGAGGCGAGGCTGCGCAGACGATAATAGTTGTAATCGTCGATGCAGAACGCTGCGATCATGTGACTCTGTCCCTCCACGATGGTCGGCTCTGTGACCGACTGCACAGTGCGCTTCTGAGGAGAAAGCACCTTGTTTTCCGTGCCGATGGGGGTGTACTGCTCGCGCGGAGAAAGCGTGACCTGCTGCTCTTCCTCGCTCCAGCCAACTGCGTAATCCCATTCGCAGCCGCTCAGCAGCAGCGCCGCGTCGCGCACGCGAACATAATTTTCATCACCGATGCTGTAAGCCTGAAGCGTGGTCTTTTTCCCGTTCAGAGAGACCGTGACGGTCGTCGGGGCGGCGGTCGCCCTCTGACGCAGCACCATCGGAACCGTGCGGTCCATGCGGATGCCGTAGCGCGGCAGATTGTAAAGACCGTAGGTCGGACGCGCCATGCCGGCATTGGTCAGCGTTGAGATTTTGATGCCGTTTTTCTCCAGGATGGGCTGCATCCAGCGGTCATACGCGCCGTAAGGATAGGAAAAGTAATTGACGGTCGTCTGACCGGTGTGCTGCTTGATCAGGGAAATGCTCTGCGCGAGATCGTTCCCGACGCGCTCAGTGTACTGTGACTGGCTCTCGCCCTTTTCACGCATGATGCCGTTGATGCCGTCCGGCGCATTTGCACCGCCGTACTTCGGGTTATGGAGATCATAGGTATGGGAGCCGAACTGGAACCGACCGCTGTCATACATGGATTTTACCTCGTTCCAGTTCAGCGAATGGCGGCTGCTGTCGGTATCGTCCGCGTCCTTGATGTGGCTTGCTATGAGTGCAACGGTCGCCTTCATGCCGGTCTGCTGAAGGATGGGCGCTGCAATCGTATAATTGGAGAGGTAGCCGTCGTCAAAGGTGATCATCACGGGACGGGCGGGGAGGCTGCGCTTTCCCTCGCCGATCTCCTCGACTTCGCTCGGGAGCAGCGGCGTATAGCCAAACGACGCCAGAAACTCCATGTCCAGACGGAAACGCTCATCTGTGATCGTCATGCTGGAGGTCTTGTTCGGGTCCTGAGTCAGATCGTGGTACATCAGAATGGGCATTGAGCTGCTCTGCGTCTCTGCCGCACCGGCGGCAAGCCCTGCCGTCAGCGCGAGTGCCGCAGCCGCAGCGGCTATGCTCCGCTGAAAAAACTGATTCATCGCTTCTTTCCTGCCTTTCTGTCCGGCGGAGAGGGAAATCCTTACTACGTCGGAGCCGAAACAAGTATAGCACAAATTTCTTCATCTGTCTACTTTCGTACTTCGCGGCTCTTGCACACGGCGTACGAAGGGGATATAATAGTACAGTAAACTATATGGTAAAGAGGTGGAACCTATGCCACGGCTGGAACAGACCATAGACGCGGTATTTTCCGACCGCGACATCACACCGTCTGACGTCCCGCAGCTTGATCTGTATATGGATCAGGTGCTCACGCTGTTCGACCGCACGCTCTCCGAGAGCAAGCGTGCGCCGGGCGACAAGCTGCTGACTAAGACGATGGTCAATAATTATGTCAAAGAAGGACTGATGACACCGGTCCGGGGTAAAAAGTATACCCGGGAGCAGATCATGCAACTGCTGTGCGTGTATCATCTCAAGCAGACGCTGCGTCTGAGCGACGTCAAGGCACTGACAGGCCGGACGGATGTGGATTTCGAAGCCTGTTATGCCGCACTGCTTGAAGACAAGGAGCATATGCGCACATTTATCCCCGAGCTGCTGCGAAGCCAGCTCACAAACGACGCGAGCGACCCGAATGACCGCCTGCGTCTGTGCCTTGCGCTCAGCGAGATCGCCAATTACCTGCGCCGCCTGTGCGAGAGCATGATCGACGCGATACCCTCGGAGGAAAAAGGAGATTGAGACTTAATGTCGATTGAAAAAGCCCGTGCATGGCTGAAAAAATTTGATGCGGACAGCCGCATCGTGGAATTTCCCGTATCGTCTGCGACGGTGGAGCTGGCTGCGGAGGCAGTCGGCTGCGAACCGGCGCGTATTGCCAAAACGCTGTCTTTCCGCACGAACGACGGCGTGATCCTGATCGTCGCGGCAGGCGATGCCAAGATCAACAACCCGAAATACAAGGCGCGTTTCGGCTGCAAGGCGCGTATGCTCGCCTTTGAGGAGGTCGAGTCGGAAATCGGACATGCGGTCGGCGGCGTATGTCCGTTCGGCGTCAACGAGGGCGTGACCGTATTCCTCGACGAATCGCTGAGACGCTTCGAGACAGTTTTCCCGGCCTGCGGCTCGTCCAATTCCGCCATTGAACTGACTATCCCGGAGCTCGAAAAATATTCCGGCTTCAAGGCATGGGTAGACATATGCAAAGGATGGAGAGAAGAATGAGGATTGCAGTTGCTCAGATCGGTTCCGGCGAAAACAAGGAGATGAACCGGTATATGATCGAACGGCTTGCATGGAGTGCATCGGAGGCCGGTGCAGATATGCTGTTCCTGCCGGAATATGCGATGTTCTGTGCAGGAAGCGACCGCGCGGCGCGCAACATGGAGGCCGCGGAGCCGTTCGACGGCCCGTTCGTCACCGCGCTCAGCGAGCTTGCAGCAGGTCAGGGCCTCTGGATCTGCGCCGGCATGTACGAGCAGACCGACGGCCTGCCGTACAACACGGTTGTCGTCATCGATGATGAGGGGCGGCTGCGCGGCACGCACCGCAAAAACCGCCTTTATGATGCTTTCGGCTATCGCGAGTCGGAGGAGTGCCGGGCAGGAGAGCAGCCCTTTGAACCTGTCGAGACCCCGGCCGGCAGGCTCGGCATCATTACCTGCTATGAGCTGCGTTTCCCGGAGCTTGCAGCCGAGCAGAAAAAACGCGGTGCAGAAGTGCTTTTTGTACCGGCAGGCTGGGTCTGCGGCGAAAACAAGCCGCTTCACTGGGATACGCTGCTCTGCGCACGCGCCATTGAAAACGGCGTGACGGTCATCGGTGCGGACCAGTATCGCGCGGATCATTTTATCGGCCATAGCGCAGTCTTTGCCCCGGATGGCACGACGCTCGCATCGCTCGGCGCCGGAGAAGGCCTGCTCGTCACGGAAATCACAGGAACAGAGGAAGAGGAAGAAGGAGAAGAAGAATGAAATTCGATCCCACATTATATGTCATTACGGACAGCACCTATCACACGACCGAAACGCTGCTGCACGCGGTCGAGGAGGCCTGCAGGGGCGGCGCGACGCTCATCCAGCTGCGCGAGAAGGAGACGGGCGGCCGCGCGTATCTGGAGCTGGCGCAGCAGGTCAAGGCGGTCACCGACCGCTTTCAGGTGCCGCTCATCATTGACGACCGTGTAGACGTTGCGATTGCGTGCGATGCCGCAGGCGTTCACGTCGGTGCGAGCGATCTGCCGGTCGCGGTCTGCCGAAAACTGCTCGGCCCGGACAAGATCGTCGGCGCGACGGCAAAATCGGTCGAGGCGGCAAAGGCGGCCTATGAGGACGGCGCTGACTACCTCGGTACGGGCGCGATCTTCCCGACCACCACGCATGTCACCACTAAGGTAACGCCGGTTTCCGTGCTGAACGATGTCTGCCGCGCTGTGCCGATCCCGGTCGTCGCGATCGGCGGACTGAATGCGGACAACATGGATGTGCTGTCGGAAAGTCCGATCGCAGGCGTTGCGGTCGTCTCCGCTGTTATGAAGGCGGCGGACCCTGCCGCCGCGGCAGCGCATATCAAGGAAAAATTCGACAAAATGCGTACCGAATAAATGCAGACTGCAATAAAAAAGGCTCCCGAAAGCGTAATCGGGAGCTTTTTTGTATTCATGCGGCGTCCTGGAGTTCCTCGACCGCTTCCTGTCTGGTGTCGGCGGAAAACAGGAACGCGCCGTCTGCGTCATATACCTCAATGTGTCCGTTTACATATTCCAGCGTGCAGTTCATGTTGCGCGCCTCCCCTCGTTTTCGATGGTTTCATTATACCGGAGAATGAGGGAAATAAAGCGGACTTATTGCGCCGCTGTCACTCGATCTGCTGGAGGAACATACGCTTCTTGAGAAAGGTGCGTACTTCATCGGCCTGCGGGATGGAAGGTGCTGCGCCGGCACGGGAAACCGCGAGGGCGGCAGCGGCAGAGGCCTCGCAGAGTGCTGCCTGCGGCGATTTGTGTGCGCAGGCGGCCGCGAGGAAATAGCCGCAGAAGGTATCGCCTGCACCGGTCGTGTCCACGGTCTTGACCGGGAAGGCCTCCTGCGCGTATTCTGTGCCGCCGAGAAGGGCGATCGTACCGCGTTCGCCTGCTGTCACGACAAGATCCGCCGAGGGGAACCGGAGATGCAGATGCTCTAACAGGGTCGCCGGTGCAGTGCCGGGGGCGGCGTTTGCGAGAAGCGCCGCCTCACTTTCATTGACGATAAACATATCCACATCGTCAAGCGGCAGCGCATCGGGATTCGCCGGGAAGGGTGAGGGGTTAAATACCACGCGGAAGCCGAGACCGTGCGCACGGCGGATGATGCTGTCGGTGAGGCTGGTCTCGTTCTGGAGCAGGACGATATCTCCGTCGCTGCCGCAGGCGAACACATCCTCAAGGTATGCGTGCGTCAGCCCGTGGTTTGCGCCGCCCCAGACGAGAATGCAGTTCTGTCCGCCGGCATCGACCTCAATGACAGTGTGACCGGTGGGGATGTCGAGCTTGAGCAGATGACCGGCATCCGCTCCGGCATCTTCGAGCAGAGCGGCAAGAAAGCCGCCGTCAGGGCCGATCGCGCCGCCGTGGATGACCGCCGCACCGGCACGCGCCGCGGCGATCGACTGGTTGAGACCCTTTCCGCCTGCAAAGACCGTGTGACTCTTTGCGGTAACAGACTCTCCCGGACGGACAAATTCCTCGACAGTGTAAACGTTATCAATGTTCAGCGAACCGAAATTAAGTATCTTCATGGGTTTCCTCCTGTTCTGAAGCAGCCTTCCCGCCGTTCTGACGATGAGGGCGAACGGATGCGAGCGGATTTTTCTGCGCAGCCTCGCGCAGGCTGCTGTCCTCGATATGGGTATAGATCATGGTCGTGCTGACGCTTGTGTGCCCCAGAATGGTTTGGAGCGTGCGGATGTCAACGCCGTTCTGATACATGAGTGTCGCGGCGGTGTGGCGCAGCTTGTGTGCGGAATATTTATGCGTGTTAAGACCGGCCTGACCGACGTATTTCTTGACAAGCCATTTCACCGTCTGGACACTGATGCGGTTGCGGTTGCGGCTGATGAACAGCGCGTTTTTATCCCTATCGTGCGGACGGAGGCGGTGCGGCAGGTACTGGTTGATCGCGTCGGCGCAGGCCTCGTTCAGATAAACCGTGCGCTCCTTGCCGCCCTTGCCGGTGACGCGCACGGTATCACGCTGAAAGTCGGTAAGATTGAGACCGACGAGCTCGGATACACGCAGGCCGCAGTTGAGAAACAGCGTCAGAATACAGTAATCGCGCTCGGCGTATTCGCCCTGCACGGCTTCGAGCAGCTTTACGCTGTCATCGGCGGTGAGATAGACCGGGAGCGTTTTGCGGATGGTCGGGGACTCGAGGCTTGCCATCGGATTGGTCTCGAGCATATGCTTTTTGTCAGTCAAATAGCGAAAGAATGCGCGGATCGCGGAGACCTTGCGCGCGCGCGAATTTACACTCAGGCCGAACTCGGTATCCGGGCTGTTCTGCTGCGTGGGGCGCTCGCCGGACATGTATTCCAGATAATCATAGGCATCGCTCAGCGTCACGGTTTTGAGAAAGTCAATGTCGACATCGTCGATGGCAATGCGGTCGATCGGCAGCTCGCGCGGCACGAGACCCTTGTTGTGCTTGAGCACACGCAGGAATAGCCGCAGATCGAGATAATATTCGTGGGCGGTCTTGGCGGACTTGCCCTGGATGGTCGAAATATAGGTCAGAAAATCGCGCAGGATGCGCGGCGCATCGGCGGCGTATTCGGACATCGGTCGCTCCATGCGGAAAACCTCCTTTGTATGGGGCATATCATTTCAAAATAAGTATAGCACAAAGCCTGCGGGATTTCGAGAACTTATTGATTGTTCACGCGCGCAGCGGTATAATAAGTCCAATAAAACACCCGGAAAGAAGGCGCGCTTTCATGCCGAAAAGCTCGAACCAGAAGCTGAAGCTCCTTTACCTGCGGCGAATCCTGCTCGAAGAGACCGACGATACTCATCACCTGAATGCAGAACAGCTGGTCTCCAGGCTGGAACAGCTGGGTATCAATGCCGACCGAAAGACGATCTATGCAGATGTGGCGGCCCTGCAGGACTATGGCATGGATATTTTTCTCCAGCGCGGTCCGGGCGGCGGCTACAGCGTTTCCTCACGCGAGTTCGAACTCCCCGAGCTCAAGCTGCTCGTAGACGCGATCCAGTGCTCACGGTTTATCACAGAAAAGAAAAGCCGCGAGCTGATCGGCAAGATCGAGTCTCTTGCAAGCAGGGAAGAAGCGCGTCAGCTTCAGCGCCAGGTCTATGTCAGCGACCGTCTGAAAAACATAGATGAGAGGATCTACTACAATATCGACGCCCTGCACCGCGCGGTGTCGAGTGGCGTAAAAATTCGATTTCTGTATTTCAACTGGGCGCTCGATTTTACACGCCGGGATAAAATCTACCGAAATTACCGCCATGACGGCGCATATTACTGCGTCAGCCCATGGGCGCTGACATGGGACAACGAAAATTATTATCTCATCGCCTACGACCCATCTGCGCCGGAAGGCTCGCGTATCCGCAACTACCGCGTTGACAAGATGGAGAACATTCAGCTGACTGAAGAAAAACGCGAGGGTGCGCAGCATTTCCGCGGCAGCTTCAGCCCGGCAGCGTATGCGCGCAAGATGTTCGGCATGTTTTCCGGACACGAGGAGATCGTGCGTCTGCGCTGCCGCAAGGATGCCATCAACATTCTGCGCGACCGGTTCGGCTCCGAGCTCATGGTGCAGCCGGACGACAGCACACATTTCTTTGCGAGTGTGACCGTTGCGGTCAGTCCGCAGTTTTATGCGTGGGTCGTCGGCCTGAACGGCGCGGTGCGCATCGTTGCGCCGCAGCACGTCTGTGACGGATTTCGAAAGCTGCTGCTGGAACAGCTGGAAGAATAACAGAAAACAGTCCTCCGCCGGTTTGACTGCCGGAACGGAGGACTGCTGTTTTTCTGAAATTATTCCCAGCTGACCTTGTGCTGGAGCGGACCGGAGCCGCGACCGAGGTCGAGACCATAGGCGATGCAGGCGGTGAGATACTGCTTGGCGCGGCGGACACTCGTCGCAAGAGAATGTCCCTCGGCGAGGTTGCAGGCGATCGCGGAGGACAGCGTGCAGCCGGTGCCGTGTGTGTTGGGGTTGTCGATGCGCGGCGAGGGAAACCAGTGACAGGTCTCACCGTCAAACAGCAGGTCATCTGCACAGTCGGCAAGGTGCCCGCCCTTGACGAGCACAGCGCCGCCGGTTTGCGCTGCGATTTCCTTTGCTGCCTGCTCCATGCCGTCTCGGTCAGTGATCTCGTGGCCGCAGATGGCGGCGGCCTCGTGCAGATTCGGCGTGACGAGCGTGCAGAGCGGGAAAAGCTCACGGATGAGCGTTTCGGCGGCGTCCCGGCGCAGCAGCGTCTGACCGCTCGATGACATCATGACCGGATCGAGCACGATATTTTTCGCGTGATGCGCACGCAGACACTCTGCGGTCTTATGTATGATCTCCTTATCGTACAGCATGCCGATCTTGACCGCATCCGGGCGGATGTCCTCGAAAACGCAGTCGATCTGCCTGCCCACGAGATCGGCCGGCACAGCCTGCATGCCGGTCACATGAAAGGTGTTCTGTGCGACGACAGCAGAGATGACCGCCATGCCGTATACCCCGTGTGCCTCGAAGGTCTTGAGGTCGGTCTGAATGCCCGCACCGCCCGTCGGGTCGGTCCCTGCAATGCTGAGTACATTTTTCATTGTTCTGTTTCCTCCAGTCCGCTGCCATCAAAGGCAGGAATAAAGCTCTCGCTGATCGACTCGTCCTGCTGAAAGAAGCCGCCAAGACCGAGCTCACGGAACTCTCCGCAGGCTGTTTCGTATTCTTCGGCGGTGATCGTCCGGTCGAGCTCGGGATATTCGCCCATATCAAAGGGGGTGTACTGCCGCATGAGGCTGACGAGCACGCGGTTTCCCCAGCGCACAGCAATATCACGCAGTATCTGCGAGGTGTCGCCGCCGAGACCGGGCAGCATGAGGTGACGGATGACCGTGCCGCGCGTCAGCATGCCGTTTTCATCAAATTGCGGCGCACCGGTCTGACGCACCATTTCATCGATGGCAGGAACCGCGAAATCGCGGTAATCCTGTGCATGCGAGTAGAGGCCGGCGTAGTAGCTGCTGTAATACTTGTAGTCGGGCAGATAAATGTCGATCTGTCCGTCGAGCAGGTGCAGCGTCTCGATACATTCGTAGCCGCTCGAGTTGTAAACGACAGGGAGGGTAAGGCCTTCGTTCCGGGCAAGCGTGAGCGCGCGGATGATCTGCGGCACATAGTGTGCACCTGTAACGAGATTGATGTTGGCGGCGCCTTTGCGCTGAAGCGAGAGAAAGGTGGCGGCGAGACTTTCCTCTGTAATCATTCGGCCTGCGGCCTCTCTGCGGCTGATGGCACGATTCTGGCAGAATACGCAGCCAAGCGAGCAGTGTGAGAAAAATACCGTTCCGGAGCCGTTTGCTCCCGAAATGACCGGCTCCTCCCACAGATGCAGCGATGCGCGCGCTGCTTCGATGCAAGCGCCTGCACCGCAGACGCCGCGCGTTTTCGTCCTGTCCGCACCGCAGGCGCGCGGACAGAGCTTGCAGTTTTCCAGCAGACTCATCAAAATTCGTTCCCTCCATTAAGATATATTATAGCGCATTTTTGTATGGAAATAAAGGGGGCGGCGTGTTATAATAAATCATAATGCCGAAAAATTATACGACAATAACAGAGCGATTATGTAGGAGATACAGGATATGAAAATTTCTGAACTTTTGAAGCAGGACAAGGTCACCCTCTCCTTTGAGGTGTTTCCGCCCAAGACGAGCAGCAGCTATGAGTCGGTAGCCAGGGCAACGCAGGAGATTGCGGCGCTGAGACCGGATTTCATGAGCGTAACCTACGGTGCAGGCGGCGGCACGAGCGAGCATACGGTCAATATTGCGGCTGACCTCAAGAAGAAGTATGACGTCACCGTGCTGACTCATCTAACCTGCGTGTCCTCGACCCGTGAGCATGTTGCAAAGATGGTTCAGAAATACAAGGAAAACGGTATCGAAAACATCCTTGCGCTCCGCGGCGACATCCCGGAGGGCGGCGCTCCGCACAGCGACTACCATTATGCAGCCGAGCTCGTGCGCGACATCAAGTCACAGGGCGATTTCTGCATCGGCGGCGCATGCTATCCGGAGGGTCATGTAGAGGCGGCGAACAAGACCGAGGACATTCTGCATCTGAAGGAAAAGGTCGAAGCAGGCTGCGAATTTCTGACCACGCAGATGTTCTTTGACAACAATATCATGTATAATTTCCTGTACCGCATTCGCGAGAAGGGAATCACGGTCCCGGTCATCGCAGGCATCATGCCGGTAACCAACGTCAACCAGATCAAGCGCATCACTTCAATGTCCGGTACTTATCTGCCCGAGCGCTTCAAGGCGATTGTCGACCGCTTTGGCGACAACCCGGCGGCGATGAAGCAGGCGGGCGTGATCTACGCGACCGAGCAGATCATCGACCTGATCGCGAACGGCGTAAACCATATCCACGTTTACTCGATGAACAAGCCGGAGATTGCCGCCGGTATTCAGGCCAGCCTGTCGGAGATCCTCGGATGATCTCCTTTGACCGCAGAGAAGCGCTGCGCTACATGGGGTATCACGGTGCGGAGCCGGACGCAGCAGTAGCGGAGAGCCTCGAACGCTGTGCCGCTGAGCTTCAGACGGCTGTGCAGCCGAAAAGCATCTCCGCCCGCTTCCCGCTGCCCTTCATCGGGGAGAATACGATGCAGATCGGCGATCTCACCGTCACAAGCGCGAATCTCGCGCGCAACCTCAGGGGCTGCACGGAAGTATACCTGATGGCGGCGACGCTCGGCATCGGCGCAGATCGGCTGATTGCGCGCGCTTCGGCAGTCCGCATGAGCGATGCTGTTATTCTGCAGGCGGTGGCGGCGGCCATGATCGAGACCTGCTGCGATGAGGTGAACGATGCGCTGCGGCACATGGCGGAGCGGGAGGGGCTGTACTGCCGTCCGCGCTTCAGTCCCGGCTACGGCGATTTTTCCATCGAGCATCAGCGTGATTTTTCCCGTCTGCTCGATACACCGCGCAAGATCGGTCTCACCGTGACCGAAAGCTGTCTGCTCGCGCCAATCAAATCGGTGACAGCGGTCATCGGTCTTTCGCCCGAAAAACAGGACTGCCATCGCAAGGGCTGCGAGGAATGCGGCAAAACAGATTGCAACTTCAGGAGATAAAGAGAAATGAAACTGACCGAACGTTTAGGAAAAGAATGGGTGTTTTTTGACGGCGGCATGGGCACGATCCTGCAGGCGCACGGGCTGAAGGCCGGAGAGTTGCCCGAAACGTGGAACCTGTCGCATCCGGATGAGATCATCGCGCTGAACCGCAGCTATTTTGAGGCAGGCTGTGATGTCGTCAACACCAATACCTTCGGCGCGAATGCGCTCAAGTATCCGGACAACCTGCGCGAGATCGTCGAGGCGGCGGTGAACCATGCAAAGACCGCGCGCAGCCTTGCAGGGCGCGAGGAGGCTTTTGTTGCGCTCGACATCGGACCGACCGGCAAGCTGCTCCAGCCGATGGGCGATCTGCCGTTCGAGCGGGCGGTCGAGCTGTTTTCCGAGACTATTCGCATCGGTGCGGCGGCAGGCGCCGACCTTGTTCTGATCGAGACCATGAGCGACAGCTACGAGGCCAAGGCAGCGGTGCTCGCAGCTAAGGAAAGCTGCGATCTGCCGGTTGTTGTCACCACCATTTTTGACGAAAAGGGCAAGCTGCTCACCGGCGGCACGGTGGATTCGGTCGTTGCCATGCTCGAAGGTCTGCGCGTAGACGCGCTCGGCGTCAACTGCGGCCTTGGCCCGGTACAGATGAAGCCGATCATCAAGCGCCTGACCGAGGTTTCCTCTCTTCCGATCGTTGTCAATCCGAATGCCGGTCTGCCGCGCAGCGAAAACGGCACGACGGTATTCGATATCGACGCAGAGGAGTTTGCGACTCTCATGGGAGAGATTGCCGGCATGGGCGTGCACGCGCTCGGCGGCTGCTGCGGCACGACACCGGCGCACATCAGTAAAATGATCGAGGTGTGCCGCAAAAAGCCGTTCGCCGCGCCGGTTCCCAAGCACAGAACGGTGGTTTCGTCGTTCTCGCAGACAGTCGAGATCGGCCCGAAGCCGGTCATCATCGGCGAGCGCATCAACCCGACCGGCAAGAGCAAGTTCAAGGCGGCGCTGCGCGAGAACAACATCGAGTACATCCTTGGTGAGGGCATGGCGCAGGAGGACAGCGGCGCACATATCCTTGATGTCAACGTTGGCCTGCCGGAAATTGACGAGCCGCTCATGATGGAGCGCGTCGTGACGCGCCTTCAGAGCGTTATTGCCCTGCCGCTCCAGATCGACACCTCGAACACCGAGGCAATGGAACGCGGCATGCGTCTGTATAACGGCAAGCCGATGATCAACTCGGTCAGCGGCAAGATGGAGAGCATGGAAGCGGTCTTTCCGCTCGTGCGCAAGTACGGCGGCGTTGTGGTTGGTCTGGCGCTCGATGAAAACGGCATTCCGGCGACTGCCGAGGGACGCATTCAGGTGGCAAAGAAAATCTACGACACCGCCGAAAAGTACGGTATTCCGCACGAGGATATTGTAATTGACGGCCTTGCCATGACGATTTCTTCGGACAGCGGCTCGGCACTCGTTACGCTCGAAACCCTGCGCCGCGTGCGCGACGAGCTGCATGGTCACTCCATCCTTGGCGTTTCGAACATTTCGTTCGGTCTGCCGCAGCGCGAAATCGTCAACTCGAACTTTTTCACCATGGCGCTCCAGAGCGGCCTATCCTGCGCCATCATCAACCCGAACATGGATGCGATGATGCGCTCTTATCGCGCGTACCTCGCGCTCGCGAACCTCGATGAGCAGTGCGCAGGCTATATCGCCGCCTACGGCAATCAGCCAGCGACTTCGGCGGCTCCCGCGGCGGCGGGCGGCGCGGCAATGCCCCTCGGCGAGAGCATTGAACGCGGTCTGGGCGAGCGAGCGGTGCAGGCCGCGAAGGAAATGCTTCAGACGGCGGCGCCGCTCGATGTTGTAAACGGTGAGCTCATTCCGGCGCTTGACCGCGTGGGCAAGGGCTTCGAGAAGGGAACTGTATTCCTGCCGCAGCTGCTGATGAGTGCGGAGGCGGCTAAGGCTGCGTTCGAGATCGTCAAGGAAGCGATGAAGGGTGAGGATCAGCAGACCAAGGGCAAGATCATCCTCGCGACGGTCAAGGGCGACATCCACGACATCGGCAAAAATATCGTCAAGGTCCTGCTTGAAAACTACGCTTATCAGGTCCTCGACCTCGGCAAGGACGTTCCGCCCGAGGTGATCGTAGACACCGCCATCAGGGAGGATATCAAGGTGGTCGGTCTGAGTGCGCTGATGACGACAACCGTTGTCAGCATGGAGGAGACCATCAGGCAGCTGCGTGAGAAAAAGCCGGACACCAAGGTTGTCGTCGGCGGCGCGGTGCTGACGCAAGAATATGCGGACTCCATCGGTGCGGACTGCTACGCGAAGGACGCGATGGCGACTGTTCACTTTGCGGACAGCGTTTTCGGCGTATAAACAGAAAAGAGGCATATCCGACGAGGAAAACTCTCGGATATGCCTTTTTGCTGCAAAAGAAAACCATGCGCTCCCGAACGAAGGGGCGCATGGTTTTTGTTTATCTGGACGCGATAACGTCGTTCATATCATACATACCGGACTGTTTGCGGGTCGCCATGTACTCGGCTGCATCGACAGCGCCAACCGCGAAAACCTCACGGGAAAGCGCGGTGTGCTTGATCTCGATGATCTCGTCGCGGCCGCAGAACAGCACGCTGTGCTCGCCGACAATCGTGCCGCCGCGGATCGCGGAGATACCGATTTCGTGCGCTGGACGCTTTTCGCGGCGCTCGTGGCGGTCGTAGACATATTCAGCCTTGTAGGGCAGGGCGGAGGCGACTGCGTCTGCGAGCATGATCGCCGTGCCGGACGGCGCGTCGAGCTTCTGATTGTGGTGCTTCTCGATGATCTCAACGTCGTACTTGTCGCCAAGGACGGACGCGGACTTCTTGAGCAGCTCGCTCATCAGGTTGATGCCGATGGACATATTGCCCGAACGGAATATCGGAATGGAGGCGGACGCGGCACGGATGCGGTCGAGCTGCTCGGCGCTGTGGCCGGTCGTGCAGATAACGACCGGCAGACGGCGTGCTTCGCAGTAGTCGAGGAGGTTCTCGGTCAGTGCAGCGTTCGAAAAATCGATCACAACATCGCAGTCACCCTGAAATTCCGCGAAATCCTTGTAAACCGGGAAATCGGCGTACTGCTCCGTGCGGAGATCAAAACCCGCAACGATCTCCATGCCGTCACGGCCGGAAACAATGTCGCTGATGACTCGTCCCATGCGGCCGCTGCAGCCGGAAAGCGCGATTTTCAACATCTTTATCTGTTCTCCTATCTGTTTATGCAGGGAAAAACGCCTGTTTTAGATTTTGCAGCCTGCGTTCTCAAGCTCGCGCTTGATGTAGGCAATGTGCTCCTCGCTCGGCTCAACGAGCGGCAGACGGAGATCGCCGACCTTCCAGCCGAGCAGCTCCATTGCCTTCTTGACCGGGATCGGGTTGACCTCGCAGAACAGTGCGTCGATGAGGCTGTGATACTTGAACTGCATCTGAGCGGCCTCGGGATAACGGTTTTCAAGGCAGAGCTGCGTGAGATCGTGGGTCTCCTGCGGCGCAACATTGGAAAGGACGGAAATAACGCCCTTTGCGCCGAGCGACATCATCGGAACGATCTGGTCGTCGTTGCCCGACCAGACATTGAGATTGTCGCCGCACTTCGCCATGGTCTCAGCGAGCAGGGTGAAGTTGCCGGAAGCAGCCTTGATGCCGTTGATGTTCGGGTGCTTGGACAGCTCGGCGATCGTGTCCGAAGCGAGGCATACGCCGGTACGGCTCGGCACGTTGTAGAGAATGATCGGCAGGTCAGAGCAGTCTGCAATCGCGTTGTAGTGCGCGATCAGACCGCGCTGGGTGGTCTTGTTGTAGTACGGAGTAACGGACAGACCTGCGTCCGCGCCGCATTCAGCGGCGAACTTGGTCAGCGCGATGGCATAATCGGTGTGATTGGAGCCGGTGCCGGCGATGACGGGAACACGGTGGTTTACGTACTCGCAGCACCAGGCCAGAACCTCGCGGTGCTCCTTGTCGTGCAGGGCGGAGGCCTCGCCGGTCGTGCCGCAGACGATGATCGCATCAGTATGATGTGCGATCTGGTGGTCGATAATACGGCCGAACTCCTCGTAGTTTACCTCACCGGTGGACTTGAACGGGGTGATGATCGCAACACCCGCACCGGTAAAAACAGGCTTCTTCATAGTAAGAATGCTCCTCCTTAGCGGTCCATATAGCCCTCAGCGCACAGCAGCTCTGCCATCAGGACAGCGCCGCCCGCTGCGCCGCGCAGGGTATTGTGCGACAGGCTGACGAACTTGTAATCAAAAATAGTGTCCTCGCGCAGACGGCCGATGGTGACGCCCATGCCGTTCTCGGTCATGCGGTCGAGCTTGGTCTGCGGACGGTTATCCTCCTCACAGTAGGTGAGGTAGTGCTCCGGAGCGGATGGCAGGTTCAGCTCCTGTGCGCGGCCTTTGAAGTTGTTCCAGCGCTCGATCATGACTTCCTTGCTCGGCTTGTTCTTGAACTTAACGGAAGCGGCAGCCATGTGGCCGTCCGAGCAGGCAACGCGCAGGCACTGCGCGGAGATAACGGGGGAGGTCGCCGACTCGATGTGGTCGCCCTCGATGCGGCCCCAGATCTTCATCGGCTCCTTCTCGCTCTTCTCTTCCTCGCCGCCGATATACGGGATAACGTTATCGACCATTTCCGGCCAGGTCTCGAAGGTCTTGCCGGCGCCCGAGATTGCCTGATAGGTGCAGACGGAAACCTCGGTCGGTTCAAAGTCCATCAGGGCGGACAGAGCCGGAACATAGGACTGGATCGAGCAGTTGGACTTGACCGCGATGAAACCGCGCTTGGTGCCCAGACGCTTGCGCTGTGCCGGGATGATCTCAGCGTGGTCGGCATTGATCTCCGGAATGATCATCGGAACGTCCGGGGTAAAACGGTGTGCGGAGTTGTTGGAGCAGACCGGGCACTCGAGCTTCGCATACTTTTCCTCGAGAGCGCGGATCTCGTCCTTCTTCATGTCGACCGCGCAGAAGATGAAATCGACCTTGGAGGCGATCTCCTCTGCGTCTGCGGTTGCGTCGTACATGACCATGTCCTTGTACTTGTCGGGCATCGGAACGGTCATCTTCCAGCGGCCCTCACAAGCCTCGGCATAGGTCTTGCCCTTGTTGCGTGCAGATGCTGCGAGAGCAACGACCTCGAACCACGGATGATTCTCCAGCAGCAGGGAGAAACGCTGACCTACCATGCCGGTCGCGCCGACGATGCCTACTTTGTACTGCTTCATGTTTATCAGATCCTTCCAGAAAGGTGTAATAACGGATATACGCATCGAAAAAATGCGCCCTGTGCGGAGCAGACCTGCCGCGTTTCTGCGGGAAAATCTGCATCCTGTGCCGAAATATGAAAAATACCGGTTGAAAAACCGGTATGACCTATACTATAATAGAAAGAGCGGAAAAATCGCCGCCGCTTTCTAACACAGCTTAGCTCTCCACCGGCATTTCTGCTGATGACAGACGCAGGGATTTTATCCGCAGCATCCAGTACGGTCCTGCCGCAACAGAACGACCGACTTCGGCGGAAGACCCTTTTTCGGCTGATGAACGGGTTTGCGGACCCTGTCAGGCGATACTGATGAAAACCGCGCCTCTATCTGTATCAGATACTTTTCCTTCTTATTTTAAGATAAGGCGATATATTTGTCAATAGAAGGCGGCAAAATAAACGTGATTTCTAACAGGAGTTGAACAGAAAATGAAACGCTTTTTTTCGGCGCTGCTGTGCGCGGCGGCGCTGACCGGCACGCTGGCCGTGCCTGCGGCGGGTGCTGCGAGCACAGATACCACGCTTCGTGTCGGTCTGACGGTCGGCGGCGCGTCCTCGTTCGCCACGCCCATGCTGGAAAATGTCTCCGGTGAGAGCACCGGCTATACGGTCGGAACGGTAAGCGGCACGACCTTCAAGAGCGCCGCTTCGCTGGCTTCTTCTCAGCTGACCATCCGGCTGAATGATAAAAACGCCTTTGAGGTGTGCGACACCGAGACGGGCAAGGTGCTGTTTACGTCCGCCGAGGGTCTTGAGCAGCTGGCGATCCGGCCGAACAGCCGTCTGACCTGGTTCAAGGGCTATAAGTGGTACGGCGACTTTGTCTATCGCCGCGCCTCGAACGGAAACATCACCGTTATAAACTATGTGAATGTCGAGGATTATGTGAAGGGCGTGCTGCCGTATGAGATCGACCCGGACTGGCCGGCCGACGCACAGAAGGCGCAGGCAGTCTGCACGCGCTCGTTCGCGCTCGGCACGCACAAGCATACAGACAGCGGCTATGACCTGTGCAATACCACCAACTGTCAGGTATATCTCGGCGCGACACGCGCGACGAGCGAGTCGGATGCTGCGGTCAGCGCAACGGCGGGCGAAACGCTGTCCTGCGACGGCAAGGAGGTCATCGGCTACTTCTTCTCGTCGGACGGCGGCGCGACCGAGGACGCGGCCAATGTATGGGGCGGCGAATACAGCTACCTCAAGGGCAAGGCTGACCCCTATGAGGAAAAGGGCAAGGACAAGTGGAGCGTGACGCTGACGCCGGCCGAGGTCAAGACCAAGCTGACGAATGCCGGCTATTCGATCGGCACGGTCGCGAAGGTCGAGGTCACAAAGCGCACCGCAACGAACAACGTTGCCGAGGTGACCGTCACCGATACCG
Organism: Butyricicoccus sp. OM04-18BH; assembly: GCF_003481705.1. GTDB lineage: Bacteria > Bacillota > Clostridia > Oscillospirales > Butyricicoccaceae > Agathobaculum > Agathobaculum hominis. The sequence goes on along the minus strand of NZ_QULN01000002.1, from coordinate 306,721 downwards.
CCAGCAAGACGGTAACGCTGACGCGCAGCAACGTGCGCACGGTTTTCGGACTCAAGAGCATCAATTATTCGATCACCGCGAACGCTGCGGCGACGAGCTCGCAGACCAAAACCGCTGTGCAGAAAACCGCATCCGCGACAAAGACGAGCGTTAAAATCTCCCCGTCGGTACATACGGTCACGGTTGACGGCAAGGTGGTGAAGCCGCAGGGTTACAACATCAACGACAATAACTACTATAAGCTGCGCGATGTGGCGTGGATCCTGAACGGTACGGGCAGCGAGTTCAACGTGACCTGGGACGGCGCGAACAACCGTATCCTGCTCAGTCCCAATGCGCCCTATGTCAAGGTGGGCGGCGAGATGAGCGATACCATCGCGGCGGTCAAGAAGCTCTCGCCCTCGACAGCGGCGGTCGCTGTGGGAAACAAGACCGTGCAGCTGACCGGCTATAATGTAAACGATAACAACTACTACAAGCTGCGCGACATCGGCGATGCGCTCGGCTTTGCGGTGGACTGGGACCCGGAGGGCGTGGTCGTGATCCGCTCGGCCGAAAAGACGACCGGCGACAGCAAAAATGATACGTCTGACAACAATAACGGCGGAAACAACAGCAATAACAATACCGGAAATGACGGTCAGACCGTAGAAACTGCTGCCAGCTGGACGTTCAACGGCGCAGGCTGGGGCCACAGCGTCGGCATGAGTCAGTGGGGCGCGTATGCGATGGCGAAGCAGGGCTTCAGCTATGAGGATATTCTGAAATTCTACTTCACCGGTATCGAAATATCGAAATAATATGAGACAGGAGGTACAGCGTGGACGCAGGGCAGAAAAACTGTCTGCGCCCATGCTTTTGTGATGAAAAAGAGTGATTTTTATTTTGATCTGCCGGAACGGCTGATCGCACAGCATCCGCTCGAGCAGCGCGATGCATCCCGGATGATGGTGCTCGACCGCAAGGACGGCTCGGTGACGCACCGCCATTTTCATGATATGCTCGAGTATGTAAAACCGGGCGACTGCGTTGTCTTCAACAATTCGCGCGTTATTCCGGCCCGTCTGATGGGCCACGCAGTCGGTCATGTGACGCCGATCGAGGTGCTGCTGCTGACCGACAAGGGCGACGGCCTGTGGGAATGCCTGACCCGTCCGGGCAGAAAGACCCGCGCGGGCGTTGAGCTGACGTTCGGCGACGGCCTGCTGACCGCGACGGTCGAGGCGGTGCAGCCGGACGGCAACCGACTGATCCGCTTCCATTATGAGGGCATTTTCCTTGAGATTCTCGACAAGCTCGGCACGATGCCGCTGCCGCCGTACATCAAGGAAAAGCTCGATGACCCGGAGCGCTATCAGACCGTCTACTCCAAGACGCCCGGCTCGGCTGCCGCGCCTACCGCAGGTCTGCACTTTACGAAGGAGCTGCTCGAAGCGCTGAAGGACAAGGGCGTAAAGCTCGCATTCGTCACGCTGCACGTCGGTCTGGGCACGTTCCGCCCGGTCAAGGAGGACGAGATCACCGATCATGTCATGCACTCCGAGTTCTATGTCATGGACGAGGAGACCGCGAAGATCATCAACGACACACGCGATGCAGGCGGCGACATCTGGGCGGTCGGCACGACGGCGACGCGCACGCTCGAGACCATCGCAGACGAGACCGGTCATGTCCGCGCACAGTCCGGCTGGACAGCGATCTTTATCTATCCGGGCTACCGCTTCAAGGCGGTCGATCATCTGATCACCAACTTCCATCTGCCGGAGAGCACGCTGATGATGCTCATTTCCGCATTCGCAAGCCGCGAAATGGTCATGAACGCCTATCAGGAAGCGATCAGGGAGGAATACAGATTTTTCTCGTTCGGAGACAGCATGATGCTGTACTGATGCCGCAAACCCAGTATGTAATATGTAATTTGTGAGGAATATATGGAAATCGGAAAATTTAACCTAATCAAAACCGAAGGCCGCGCGCGCCGCGGCGAATTCTGCACGGCACACGGCGTGGTGCAGACCCCGGTCTTTCAGAACGTCGGCACGGCCGGCGCGATCAAGGGCGCGGTCGATGCGTTCGACCTCAAGGAGCTTGGCTGCCAGATCGAGTTGTCCAATACCTACCATCTTCACGTTCGTCCGGGCGATCAGATCGTTCGTCAGATGGGCGGTCTGCACAAGTTCATGCGCTGGGACGGCCCGATGCTGACCGACTCGGGCGGATTTCAGGTTTTCTCGCTTGCGACGCTGCGCAAGATCAAGGAGGAGGGCGTGACCTTCCATTCGCACGTCGACGGCCGCAAAATCTTCATGGGTCCCGAGGAGAGCATGCGCATCCAGTCCAATCTCGGCTCGGATATCGCCATGGCGTTTGATGAGTGCATCGAAAACCCGGCGCCGCGCGAGTACGTCAAGAACTCCATCGACCGCACGACGCGCTGGCTCAGACGCTGCAAGACCGAGCTCGACCGTCTCAACAGCCTGCCTGATACCGTCAATCCGCATCAGCTGCTGTTCGGTATCAATCAGGGCGGCACCTACGATGACCTGCGCATCGAGCACATGCAGGCGATCTCCGAACTTGATCTGCCGGGCTATGCGATCGGCGGTCTGGCCGTCGGCGAAAGCACCGAGGTCATGTACCATATTCTTGATGTCGTCCTGCCGCACGCGCCGCAGAACAAGCCGCGCTATCTGATGGGCGTCGGCACGCCGAGCAACATCATCGAGGGCGTTGCGCGCGGTATCGACTTCTTCGACTGCGTCATGCCGACTCGCAACGCGCGCCACGGCCATCTGTTCACGCACAGCGGCATCCTGAACCTTATGAATGCCAAGTACCAGACCGACGACCGCCCGATCGAGGAAGGCTGTCAGTGTCCGACCTGCCGCCGGTTCAGCCGCGCGTATCTGCGCCACCTGCTCAAGAGCGGCGAGATGCTGTCGCAGCGTCTGCTGGTCATGCACAACCTCTGGTTCTACAACCATCTGATGCAGGAGATCCGCGATGCGCTCGACGAGGGCCGCTTCGAGGAATTCCGTGCAGAATACAGCGAAAAAATGTCCAAGCGCATCTAAGGACGCGCAGGATACAACAGGAAGCGTCTGCTGTGAGGGCAGGCGCTTTTCTGGTTTTACGGAACTGTGTTCGTTCATATGCTGACCCGAGGGGGAGGTGCAGGCAGGTGCGGTTTCGGAAAAAGACAGTGCTGTATGCGGCCGGGGTGCTCGCGTGCGGCAATATCGCCCTGCAGGCGCTCGGCTTTGTCTATCGCGTGATGCTCAGCCGCTTTGCAGGTGCAGAGGGTCTCGGCATGTACCGGCTCGCTAATTCGGTGTATCTGGTGCTGCACACCGGCTGCCTTTCGGGTGTGACGATGGCGTGCTCACGGCTGTCGGCGGCGTGCGAGGCAACAGGAGAGAAAGGGAAAACCGGTGCGGTGCTTCGTCTCGCATTTTCAGTGTTTTTTACGCTTGCGTTCGCAAGCGCAGCAGGGCTGCTGCTGTGCGGCGACCAAATTGCAGCAGGCATTCTCGGCAATCCGCACGCGGCACAGGCGTTTCCGTTCATGCTGCTCTGCCTTATGCTGACCGGGATTGAAAATATCCTCAAGGCGCTGTTCATCGGACTGGAATGCGTGCAGTACACCGCGATCAGTGAAACAGGCGAGCAGCTGGTGCGCATTGCAGTAGTCGGCGTGCTGCTGCACACGGTCGGCGGCGACTGCGGGACAATGGCCAAGCTGATCTTCGCCGGAATGGCAGTCAGCGAGGTGTTCAGCGTGCTGCTGCTCAGCCTTCTGTTCCGCCGGGAACGGGGAGAGGCGCGCTGCACGGCTGTCAGAGTCGATGCTGCGCTTGCGCGGCAGTTTGCGGTAATTGCCATACCGCTTTCGCTGTCCGCACTCGCGGCCAACCTGCTTTCGGCGGCAGGTTCGGTCATCCTGCCGCGGCGGCTGATGACGGCAGGACTGGACGCAGAGCAGGCGCTTGCCGCGCTCGGAACGCTTTCCGGCATGGCGCTGCCGCTCATGCTGCTGCCCTCGGCGCTTATCGGCTCGATCGGCACTGCATTGCTGCCGATTGTGACGGCGGCGCACGCTACGGGGAACCGCGCCCGTGTGCGCGCCCTCGTCGGCCGGGCGGTCATGACGGTCGGACTGATCGGCATCCCGGCGACCGCTGTGCTCATTCCGCTCGCACCCTCGCTCAGCCTGCTGCTGTTCGCGCAGCCGCTCACACTGCGGTATGCAGCGCTCACCGGCGCAGCGGCAGTTGTCACGTACTACCAGATGATCACCTCCGGCCTGCTGAACGCACTCGGATTGCAGAACCGGAGCGTTTTGACCGCCGTTCTGGCGGAATGCGTACAGCTCGTACTTGTGATTCGATGGTGCTCACGCCCGGCGCTCGGCATTTACGGGTATCTTCTCGCGATGCTGCTGAGCGGCGCAGGAGCGGCCGTTTTTAATCTTGCCGTTCTGCATCATGCGACCGGCTTTGCGCTGCGTCCGATGCGGCGTCTCGGACTGCCGCTGATGTGCGGCGCGGCGGCTGGCCTCTGGACGCGGCTGTTTGCGCTTCTGTTTTCTGATCATGTAGCAAGTCCTGTTCTTGCGCTTGCGATGACGCTCACCGGGGCAGGAATGCTCTGTCTTGCGCTGCTGCGGCTGTGCGGCCTGCATCCGCTGCGTTATCTTGCCGCTCGGAGAGAATAGAAAACGCAGCAAATCTTGACAAATGCGCGTAAAAAAGCTATCATAAGAAAGAAATAATATCGAGATAGCGGCTCCTGCCTCGGAGGCAGGGGCCTTTTTGGAGGAAACAAAAATGGAACTTACCATGTGCTGCCCGACGCTGTTCGGGCTTGAGGGCATCGTCGCGGACGAGCTTCGCTTCGGCGGCAAGCTGACCGATGTACGCGCGGAAAACGGCCGTGTATTTTTCGAGGGCGACGAGAGCACGCTTGCGTGGGCGAACCTTAATCTGCGCTGCGCAGAGCGCGTGCTCATCCGACTGGGCGCGTTCCGCGCAAAGACGTTCGACCAGCTTTTCGAAGGCGTGAAGGCGCTGCCGTGGGAGGAATTCATCCCGGCGGACGGCGCATTTCCGGTCAAGGGACACAGCCTGGACTCTGCGCTGCATTCCATTCCGGACTGTCAGAAGATCGTCAAGAAGGCGGTCGTTTCGCGCCTTTCCCAGAAATACGGCCAGGGCTGGTTTGAGGAGAGCGGCGCGAAGTATCAGATCCAGTTCGCCATCATGCACGACACGGCGGAAATCTACCTCGACACCTCGGGCGCCGGTCTGCACAAGCGCGGCTACCGCGCAAACAGCAATGCCGCGCCGCTGCGCGAGACGCTCGCCGCTGCAATGGTCAAGCTCGCACGCTGGCGCGGCCGAGAGCCGTTCCTCGATCCGTTCTGCGGTTCGGGCACGATCGCCATCGAGGCTGCGATGATCGCGCAGCGCCGCGCTCCCGGTCTGCTGCGCCGCTTCGACGCAGAGAAATGGAGCTGCTTCGATAAAAAAGTATGGCAGCAGGCGCGTGAGGATGCGCTCTGCATGGCGGATGCGGCCGCCCGTTTTGATATTGTCGGCAGCGACATCGACCCGGAATGCGTCAAGCTGTCTATCTCGAATGCCCACAAGGCAGGCGTCGCAGGCACGGTATTCTTCGAGCAGGCGGACGCGACGAAGCGCGATTACAGCGGCGGCGGTATCCTGTTCGCCAATCCGCCCTACGGTGAGCGGCTGCTCGACCAACAGCAGGCAGAGCAGCTTTATACGACGCTCGGCCGTGCGACGAAAAATTCGCCGATGAAGCAGTATATTCTCAGCTCGGACCCGCTCTTTGAACGTTGCTACGGCCGTCCGGCAGACAAACGCCGCAAGCTGTATAACGGCATGATAAAGTGCGAACTTCATATGTATTTCAAGAATGCGCCGCGTAAACCGCGCCCGCAGGTTTAAGCACTCGAATATATCGTCTGCTAAAACTGCCATTTTCTGAAAGAAATAATTCATAAATTATTCAAAAATTTTTATGTAACGCGTTTAGGGATTGTAAAAGTTTGTAGTTTAGTTCTATTTCGTTTAATTTGATGTTCTTAGTTCAAAAAATGTAATAGCTTACACACAACTTACACACTTTTGGAGAACCTTAAAATGCTCAAAATTTTAACATAAAAGACGACGTTATTCACTGCGATAATGTCGTCTTTTTCTATTGAGAAAATTCCTAAAAAAATGGGGCGCATTCGCGCCCCGAAATTTAGACTTACTTGACAATGTCCTTAAAACGATACAGAAACTGAACCATCTGCTCGCGGCTGCAGTAAGACTCGTACTGCTTGTTGCCGTGCTCGTCGCCCTTGATCAGGCCAGAACCTTCAGCCCAATCGCGAGCCTCTTTAGACCAGGCCTGCGGCTGCTGCTTAGCAAGGCTTGCCAGATAGTTATCCATCATCTTGTTAAACTGTTCCTGAGTCACTTCTTCTTCCTCCTTTACCGGTACGTTGTAGGTGCCATTCATAGCTTTCACGATCAGTGGCTTCAAGTTCTTGTCATAGCTTGCGCGAGTGTTGCCTCCGAAGAAAGCAGTCCCCGGGCAGGTCTTGCAAGAACGTCCCGCGATGTAGGTTCCCAACGACTTGCCGTTGTCCGTCCACCACGCATGATAGGTGATGCCGGTCTCCGGCGAGAGCTTGAACTTCTTCAAAAGCGCCGCGGCCATGCGAACGATAACATCCCTCTGGGCAGCATTCATCTTGTCGCCACCAACGTCGAAGTTGCCAAGATTTTCAATACAGATGCCGTTGGTATTAGCTCCTCGGCAACCAGCCGGAGCAACGTTCATCGAGCGGCCGGTGCAGATCATACCATCAGGGAACACAGTGAAATTTTGTGCAATGTCTGCATAGCCTGCGTTGTTGACATGGTAGTCTCGCATATTCTTCTGCAGCTGGAGATGGTTCGAGCCATTGAACTGCTTGTAGCTCGGAGACCAAGTATGATGCTCCTGAATTACGGTAATCCTGCGAGTCACCTTCTACTGGATCAGCCAAGTCTCAAACTCTCCGATTGTCATAAGTGTAAAGCCATACTGAGTCTTCATTCAGCGTCAGCCTCCTGATTTTTGCCCTTGTCTCCGCCTGAGCCGTTAACTACCTTGGACATATCGCAGAGGCTGTCGATCATCTTGGACAGCGTATCCTCGTCAACTGGATAGTTGATATAATCGGCCGAGGCCTTGACCATCGCCATAACCCATTCTTTTCTGGTTGCACCATCGTCGAACTTCTTCTCAGCCTGCTCCATCAGAGACATAACGAGGCCGAGCAGATTCGCCCAGTTCTTTTCCTTGGTTGCGTTCTGCACGTACTAGACGAGCTTAACGGCCAGAGGAATACAGGTCGCGAGACCCGTCAAAATAGCCACAATCAGCTGTACAATCTGGTTGGTATCCATGAGATAACCTCCTTACAAATTCATTTATTTAACAGTCGCGGTCGTCGTTGCTGTAATCTTCAGCATAAGAAACTGGCGGCGCGACCTCGATCTTTCTTACATTCTCCTTGCAGCTCTTCGTCTGATAGAAGCTCACACTTGCGCCATATGCTGCCCAGACAGCAGAGATGAACGTAGTGAGGTAGGGCAGGGAACCGGTGTAATCCAGCTCAATTGCCCGGCCGACGAAGCCGAGAACGCGATGTGACACATAGGCCACAAGCACCGTTTCAAACACAAGGATCAGTTTGGAAAATTCGAACTTTTTCTTTCTCTTTTTACGAGCCATAAGTTCTCCTTTTTATTGATTTATCGGATTTTTAGAACTTTTCAAAATCTAGTTTCACAGAAAAGTCGTAAAAGAAGGCCGGGGAGACCCCGGCTTCCTTTAATTCGCAGTTGACATCAAGATAACGACAACAGGAATATCCACTGCAGGAACAGCCCCATCAGCAGTCATGGTCAGAGAATTCTTAGCCTGACCGGTCGCACGAAGTGCAGCCTTTTTAGCAGCCTTCAGCGCATCAGAAGAGATGTCCTGCGTAAGACTAATAATCCCGTTCTGATTAGCGGCGAGCCCATTGATCGTCAGAGCCTGCGTCTTGTTACTCCAAGCAGCCGCCGACAGCGTAGTAAATACCGCCTCTGTCTCATAACCGGGGGTGAGGTCAACCCATACCTTCGCAAGTCTTCAGCTGAGCGCTTTGCGCGACGAGAAGAAACGTCTCCGAGCAGAGATCAAGAAGACTAATTCGGAAGAAGCGGTCGAACAGCTCACCATGATAGACGAACAGATTGAGGAAGAGCTGAAGCTCGTGATTACGCAGGTGCTTCATGAATGTGAAGAGAGAGTTCTCTCTGCGGGAATTCAAGATCTGCCGTTTAAGACGAAGATCGCGAACCAGCGAGACGTTCTCGGATATGTAGACATTCAGACCGGCAGAGAAGAAGACCGCCGTCGAGTTCTTGTGACGGACTTTCGACCATTGCTCGACAAAGAGAAAGGAAAGCCTTGGGGTTATGCCTGCTTCGCTCAATCCCTTGGCTCTGGTAAGCGCGTCCGAATGACGTTGAGGTCTCGGCAGTACAACCAGAAGCCGATCGCTGAAGGCGACATCATCTACGTAAGCAAATGCACAAAAAATAAATCCGGATACTGGTATCTCGACGAGTACCATATCACCAGCGCGTAAAGGAGCAAACATGATTAAGAGACATATCCATCAGGTTACGGAATATTTCAGCGAGAAGGGCGAGATGACCACCCGCATCACCGCCGACATCGATGAAGCCGACTACAACGATTACGATGAGTGCTGTGACTGTGAATGCTGCAGCGACGAGCATGAAGGGTTGCTGTCTTGATGACTGAACCGCTGTTTTCGAAAAGCCCGCGCGATCCCGATTACGTTCCCGAAATCATCGGACGCTGCGAAAGATGTGGAGAAGAACTCTCGCTGGATTGGGAACTCTGGCGAGACGACGATGACAACCTTTTCTGCTGTCAAGATTGCGCGATCCAGTATCACGGAATTGAAGAAGTAGACGATATTTAAGGAGGCACACATGGAAGAAGACAAGAAGCCAACCAGAGAAGAATTTGAAACAATGCTCCGCACTCAGCTCGAGCAGCAGTTTCAGCGCGGTATGTATACTGCGGCTTATGGCCTGACGGGTGCGATCAATGAGCTGATCGACACGTTCAAGAAGAAGCCACGCAAGAAGCTCGCCGACTATCAGAAGGTGCTCGGCGATATCGCAAGGCTGTGCGCGATGAAGGTAAAGAACCCAGACAAGCCGAAGGAGGAATAAGAATGTCAAATCTTTCAGCACTGGAACGCGAAACCATTGCGAATTACAATCAGCAGGAGACTGAGGCATGTGTATTTACTTACGACACCGTGCTTCAGCGCAAGCTGGATAAGCTTTGTGCAGAGCGTCCAGATGAAATCAAGATGACCGTCGAATGCAACGGCTCAAAGAACTACGTTTTCCCGAAGAAGTGGTTCAAGATTACGCCGCCGCGAAAGTCAAATATGACTGATGAGCAGAAGGCGGCAGGCGCTGCACGACTGAAGGCTCTTCGGGAAGCAAAGAAGGTGAGCGAATGAAGGTAAACCTTTTAGCATGGACTCCGGCACCGGAGCTTGTAGTCGCTGCAGCCGGCAAGGGTTGTTACTCGTCGGCTCCGTCCAATGACATCCTGGAGGGTATTGATAACGAGGCCGCGGCCAAGTTCATTCAGTAGATCAAGAAGTCCGGCCATCTCTCTGTTCTGGAACACGCGAACTTCACGTTCGGCGTGGAAGGAGTTTCCCGTGCATTGCTCGCGCAGATTACGCGACACCGTGTCGCCTCCTTCAGCGTCGCAAGTCAGCGCTACATCAACAGCAACAACATGGACTTTTCGATCCCGGAAGCGGTCAAGAACAACATCAACACAGCTCGCATCTTTGGCGACTGCATGCAGACCATCACATCGGCCTACCGCGATATTCATGCGTATCTGATGAGCGAAAAGCTCCGCGAGAAATATGCGAAGTTCATCACGCATGACGGCCTGAACATCGCCTTCCAGAACAACGCGAAGTATTTTTACCTTGCTCTGGACAGCAAGATGGAGGCAATGCACACAGACCCGAACGCTACCGAGGAAGATCAGAAGCTCTACAAGGAGTTCAAAAAGGATCGCTCGGCGGCCGAGAAGTTTGCTAACGAGAATGCCCGCAGCGTGCTCCCTAATGCCGCTCAAACGAACTTCACTGTAACCATGAATGCACGCGAATTGCTCCATTTCTTCTCTCTACGGTGCTGTAATCGCGCTCAGGACGAGATTAGAGAGTTGGCGTCCCAAATGCTAGTTTTATGTCAGCAGGTTGCTCCGAATATCTTTGATAACGCCGGCGCTCCGTGTGTGAGCGGAAAATGTCCCGAAGGCAAGATGTCTTGCGGCCATCCGCAGAAGGCAGAGGTGTGATATGGCGAGAGCAGTTATTGTAAATGGCGCAGCGAGAAGCGGAAAGGATACGTTCTGTCAGCTTTGTCAGGACGCTTCCTATTTCCACGATGCGCTGACCATTCAGATCAGTTCCGTCGACCGGGTGAAAGACGCCGCGGAAATCCTTGGTTGGGCAGGGGAGAAGGATGAGAAGTCTAGAAAGTTTCTGTCCGACCTGAAGGATCTCGCGACCGATTATTCCGATGCTCCGATGAAGTATCTCGAGTCGGTTTACAATCGCTATGCAGCTGAGGATGACATGATTATCTTCATGCACATCCGAGAGCCGGAGGAGATTGAGAAAGCTCGAAAGAAGTTTGACGCATTGACGCTTCTGATCAAGAGGCCAGGCGTCGAGCCAATTCAGAGCAACCATGCAGACCGCGACGTCGACCAGTACGACTACGATTATCTCGTAGTTAATAACGGGACGTTGGATGATCTCGGCAAGCAGGCCGACGATTTTGTAGAAAAGGTAATCAGCGGCTACTTTGAAAAGCGCCGCGAGGAAGTTAAGTAAGAAGGGTGCCTATGCTGAATATCTAGAAGAAAGATGGTTCTATCGAAGCGTTCTCCAGTCAAAAGATCGTTTCCGCGATTCGTAAGTCCGCTAATCGTGCTATGTATGACCTGTCCGACGAACAGTGCCGACGCGTTGTTGATTTGACGTTGGCTCATCTTGCAGAACATGGCGGGGACGTTGCTCCGGTCGCGAACGTACACAATGCGGTCGAGAGAGCTCTGGACGATGTAGCTCCAAATGTGGCCAAGTGTTATCGTGATTACCATAATTATAAGCAGGATTTTGTCCATATGCTCGATGACGTATACCGCAAGAGTCAGGCAATTCGTTATATCGGTGACCGAAATAATGCCAACACGGACTCCGCTCTGGTTCCGACTCAGCGTAGTTTGATTTACAATGAGCTGTCCAGTGCATTGTATAAGAAATTCTTCTTGAATCGAGAAGAGCGTGAAGCTATGAAAGACGGTTACATCTACATTCATGACCGATCTGCACGACTTGACACGATGAATTGTTTTAGACGAGACACGAAGTTCATTACATCATCTGGAGTAAAATCTTTTTATGATTTCTGTGACGGAGATGAGGTAATCGTCCGGACACACAAAGGAAGGTGGAAGAAGGCTATTGTTCATGCCTACGGCCATCAGCCGATTCAGAAAGTCGTGATTTCAAAAGGGACTCCGACCAGCAATCATAAAGAAATTTATTGCACACCCAATCATCGTTGGATTCTAAAAGACGGCACAGAAACAACGGATCTAAAAGTTGGAGATATTCTGTGGCAAGTGCCTGATATTACCAACATTCGATGGGAAGAAATGTCGTTGATGGAGAAGAAACTTTGGTGTAAAGGTTTTGCCATGGGCGATGGTTCCTTAAACGGAGAAACAAAAAGCGATGGGTGCGTTCGTAAGTTCATAACTGTAAGATTATGCGGAGAAAAAAGAAAGTTTGCTTCACGTTTCATTGAGTGCGGATACAGTATAACAAATCCACCGTCGTGCGCCGGAGATTCCTTTGTATCAATGCTTCAAGTAGGAGTAAAAGACATTCCTTATTTGGAAATTGATTACAACAACGCCGTCTTTTTTATGAACGGACTCATGTGCGCAGATGGTCATAAGCGCGCGACTACCGCTTCGAGTGAATACAGGGGTATTCAGGTTACTGGGTATGTCAACCACTTTATCGAAGACCTGTTGAATATCTCAGGCTATTATGTCACGAACAAGAAAGACATTACAGATCGTGCGACCAATTACGGGAAACGGAGCGACACTACCGTTATGTATGGATGCTCTTCGTCGCAGATGAGAAACGGTGCTTGGCGTGTTATCGAAATTGAACCTGCAAAACTGAACAGCAATGCTCAGGTATGGTGTCTTGAGGTAGAAGACGATCATAGTTTCTTGTTGGACGGTGGAATCTCCACCGGAAACTGCTGCCTTTTCGACATGGAGAACGTCCTAACTGGCGGTTTTGAGATGGGCAATGTCTGGTACAACGAGCCAAAGACGCTTGACGTGGCGTTCGATGTTATCTCTGATGTTGCAATCAGCGCGGCCGCTTGTCAGTATGGCGGATTCACCATCCCTGAAGTAGACAAGATTTTGGCTCCTTATGCCGAAAAATCGTACCAGAAATACTTTGAGGAGTACACAGAAATTGCGGCTTACAACAATCTTGGCGACCACGAGGATGTACTGACCGCCGCCGATGAGTATGCTGTGAAGAAGGTTCAGCGTGATATGGAGCAGGGATTCCAGTCTTGGGAATATCGTTTCAACACGGTTGGTTCCAGTCGCGGCGACTATCCGTTCATTGCAGTTTCGTTCGGTCTTGACAATTCTCGTTTTGGTCGAATGGCATCCATGACTTGTATGAATGTCCGAGCAGGCGGTCAGGGAGCTGCTGGTCATAAGAAGCCTGTATTGTTCCCGAAACTGACGTTCCTTTACGATGAAGAGCTTCATGGTGAGGGGAAACCGATGGAAGATGTCTTTGAGTGCGGAGTAGATTGCAGCACCAAGGCAATGTATCCAGATTTTCTTTCGTTAACCGGCGAGGGCTATATTCCTTCTATGTATAAGAAGTATGGCCGCGTCGTGTCACTCATGGGTTGTAGAGCTTCGCTCTCGCCTTGGTTTGAACGAGGAGGAGAGCACCCAGAAGACGAGAACGACAAACCCGTCTTCGTTGGCCGATTTAACCTCGGCGCAATTTCGCTCCACCTCCCGATGATCCTTGCAAAAGCTCGTCAGGAGAACCGTGATTTCTACGAGCTGCTTGACTACTATCTCGAGATGATTCGGAATCTTCATAAGAAGACCTACGATTATCTGGCCGAGAAGAAGGCTTCTACTAATCCACTTGGCTTCTGTCAGGGAGGCTTCCTCGGCGGCCATCTTGAACCGGATGAGAAGATTGGCAAGCTGCTCCCGCCAATGACCGCATCATTCGGCATTACTGCTTTGAATGAACTGCAGGAGCTATACAATGGCAAGTCTATCGTCGAGGATGGCACATTCGCGCTGGAAGTGATGCAGTACATCAACAAGAAGGCTGAGGAGTTCAAAAAAGCAGACCACATTCTGTACGCTCTCTACGGAACACCGGCCGAGTCCCTTTGTGGATTACAGATTGAACAGTTCCGCAAGAAGTATGGCATTGTAAAGGGTGTATCCGACCGACCGTATGTGTCGAACAGTTTCCATTGCGGCGTTTGGGAGGACATTACTCCTCCACAGAAGCAGGATCTTGAAAATCGCTTCTGGGATTTGTTCAATGGCGGCAAAATCCAGTATTGTCGGTACCCGGTATCTTACAACAAAGAAGCCCTCCGTTCGCTGATTCGCCGAGCGATGAAACTAGGATTCTACGAAGGCGTAAACCTGTCGTTGGCGTACTGTGAGAAGTGCGGGTATGAACAGTTAGATATGGATGTCTGCCCGAAGTGCGGATCGACTGACGTCACAAAGATTGATAGGATGAATGGCTATCTTGGTTATACTCGTGTCCACGGCAAGACACGATACAACGACGCTAAGAACGCAGAGATAAAAGACCGCGTCAGCATGTAAGAGGTGAAACATGAATTATCATAACATTACCAAGGATGACATGCTGAACGGAACCGGCCTGCGTGTCGTATTATGGGTATCGGGGTGCGCTCATGCGTGCCCCGGCTGCCAGAACCCACAGACATGGGAACAGATGTCTGGTATCCCATTTGACAAAGAAGCGATGGACGAGATTCGTGCAGAGCTTCAGAAAGATTATATCGACGGAATTACACTGTCTGGCGGCGACCCTCTGTTCCCGGGCAATCGTGGAGCAGTGACTCGCTTGCTCCAGACAATCCGTGAGGAATTTCCGAATAAGACCATTTGGCTGTACACTGGCTATTCCTATGAGTAGGTTTGCTCTTTACCTGCCGTGGGACTGGCCGATGTCATTGTCGATGGAGAATATCTGGAGACCAAAAGAGACATAAACGCGCCGTGGGTCGGAAGTACCAACCAGCGCGTAATTGATATAAAAAAGACCGCGGCGAGCGGGAAAATTACCTTATGGGAGGACAAACATTGTATTTAACCGTAGCAGAATTTGACACCGTGAGCTACCCACAGTTCACGGCAGACGTAAAAAAATGCAACCCTCTGATCTCAGAGAGCTGCATCGAAGATATGTGGCGCGACCTCGTTTTCCCTGATCGCGCGACCGAAGGCAGTGCAGGATATGACTTCCGCGTGCCGTATGACATCATCCTTGAGCCGGGTGAGTCGGCAATGATCCCGACCGGTATGCGCTGCCACATGGAGGAAGGATGGGTGCTGATGCTTTTTCCGCGCTCGTCCATGGGCTTCAAGTATCGCATGCAGTTAGACAACTCCACGGGGATCGTGGATTGTGATTACTTTTTCGCCGAGAACGAAGGTCACATCATGGCGAAGATCACAAACGATGGCCGCGAAGGCAAGACGCTTCATCTGCGAGCGGGCGACCGCTTCATGCAGGGCGTGTTCGTCCCATATGGCGTCACTGTTGACGATGAACCTAGAGGGAAGAGAACCGGCGGCATCGGCTCGACCGGAGCTTAAATCGAACGGATATTCGTAAAAAAAAGGCACCCTTCGGGGTGCCTCAAACTTTAGGGCGGACATACCAAGTGCCGGCTTTATCTTGCCAGAGTTTGGTTTTGTGCTTACCGATCGTGATATGGTACTCGATTGCCTGAAGCTCGCAGTTCAATACTTTGCGGCCGACAGTCTGAATGTTAAACATCTTGCCTTTGTATCTAAGTGAAGTCGGGAGGTTCGAAGCAGACTCGGAGAAAACTTCGACCACTTCGTACTCTGGCCGGAATCGAATAGCATCGGGCGGGGTGCCGTTATATCGAATGTTCATATCATCACCTCACGTTTATTATAGAACGTGTGTTCGAGAAAATCAAGAGGAGAGATTTCCATCAGCAGATAGAAGAAAATTGATATACCGATCTGGGAGAAGGAGCTGTTATCAATACCAGAGGCCGCGGCTTACTTTAATTTGGGAGAAAATAAAATCCGAGAATTAACAGAAGGTGAAGACTGTCCATACGTTCTCTGGATCGGCAGCAAAAGGATGATAAAGCGAAAAAAGATGTCTGCGTTTATAGACACTTCTTTTTCGTTATAAGTATTTGAAATAATCTTAAAATGTTGTATAATAATATTAGATTGAGCATTTTAAGTAGGAAGGAGTTGAAATGACTCGACGCAAGGACAAAAACGGACGGGTCCTACACAAAGGAGAGGGCGAACGCCCTAACGGAACGTATTACTACCGATACAAAGTTCCATATACTACAAAATGGAAGTATATTTATGCAAAAAAACTAAATGAACTAAGAGAAAAAGAGTCTATTCTCGAGGAAATTCTACATGAAGGGCTCACCTACGACGGACTTCATGTTACTGTCGCTGAGCAGGTCGACCGTTATGTGACATTGCACAAATGGGCGAAAGCAGGAACTCTCAATGCGGTCACCAGCATTGTTAGAAGAATTAAGCAGTATCCAATCGCTCAACAAAAGATACACGATGTCAGAATCAGCGAATGCAAAGCCTGGTTCAAGGAACTGAGTGCGGGCGGACTTTCTAGAGGTACTATTGCTTCTTTTCAAAATATTCTTCGGCCGGCTTTCGAAATGGCCGTAGAAGATAGCTACATTAAACGAAATCCGTTCCATTTTAAGCTCGGTTCTATAATTGCAAACGATGCTGAAACTAGAGAGGCGCTCACCCCAAAGCAACAGAAATTATACCTTGAATTTCTAGCCACACAGGGCGGGAGATGGCACGATGTAGCTGTCATTTTGATCGATACAGGAATGAGAGCTGGAGAATTGTGTGGGCTGACGATGCAGGATATTGACTTTAAGCTCAGGCGCATTCATGTAAGCAGACAGATCTCATACACCAAAGAAGGGTTAAAAATCGAAACTCCTAAAACTAAAAGTGGAGATCGCTACATCCCGATGACGAGCAGGGCATATCAAACCCTGAAGAAGGTGTTACGAGAACGTAGGGATACGACCGTTGAGCCGTCTCTGGATGGCATCTGTGGTTTTCTCTTCCTTTCGAACAACGGCAATCCGATAGCTCCATCAAACCTCTGCTCTGGTTTCGAACGAATGACAAAGAAGCTAACGAAGGAGCATAACGACTTCCCTCATGTGACACCTCATGTGTTAAGACACACCTTCTGCACTAACGCTCAGAGGTCAAATATGAATATTAAGAGTTTGCAATATTTTATGGGACACAGCACCACGGCAATGACCTTAGATCTGTACAGCCATGCAGATCTAGACAGCGCACAACACGAGTTTCAGAAAGCTTTTGGTGAAGTTTGATTTTCTGTAGCTTACACACTTTTTTACACACTTTTGAGGGTAACTTACGAGAACTTATGAGAACTTATTCACTTTTTCCTTAAATATACGCGAATATACAATGCATCAATACTGTTTTAATGGGCAAAAATGGTTCGAACTTTTTATGGTGTATAAACTCAAAATTATACCGATTACAAACAAAAAGCAGAACAAAACATCCATTAGCACTCTTTCGATTGAGTGCTAACAAGGGGAACGGCCGCTAAAACACAGGTACAACACGCATTGTTCAAAAAAAATTCAAAAATTTTTGGCGTTACCCCCTTGCATAATAGCGAGAGTTGATGTAATATAATACTCGAGTTAGCACTCCGGTGTTTTGAGTGCTAAGCTCCCGACAATGTATATTTTTATTTTTCATAGGAGGTAATCCATTATGAAACTCAAGCCCCTTTGCGACCGTGTCGTCGTTAAAATGGTAGAGGCAGAGGAGACCACCGCAAGCGGTATCATTCTGACCGCATCCGCTCAGGAAAAGCCGCAGGTAGCGGAGATCATCGAGGTCGGCCCCGGCGGCGTCGTTGATGGCAAGGAAATCAAGATGGAGGTCCAGAAGGGCCAGAAGGTCATCACCAGCAAGTACTCCGGCACCGAGGTCAAGCTCGACGGCGAGAAGTATATCATCGTTCGCCAGAGCGATATTCTTGCAATCGTAGAGTAATTTCAGAAAGAGGTAATTCATCATGGCTAAGCAGCTTATTTACGGCGAGGACGCGCGCAAGGCTCTGCAGCGCGGCATTGATCAGCTCGCTGATACCGTTAAGGTAACCATCGGCCCGAAGGGCCGCAACGTTGTACTCGACAAGAAGTACGGCGGTCCGCTCATCACCAATGACGGCGTTACCATCGCCAAGGAGATCGAGCTCGAGGACGCATTCGAGAACATGGGCGCACAGCTGGTCAAGGAAGTTGCAACCAAGACCAACGACGTTGCAGGCGACGGCACCACCACCGCTACTGTTCTGGCGCAGGCATTCGTTCGCGAGGGTCTGAAGAACGTTGCAGCAGGTGCAAACCCGATGGTTATGCGCCGCGGCATCTCCAAGGCAGTCAAGGCTGCTGTTGAAGCGATCGCAAAGAATTCCAAGACCGTAAACGGCACCGGCGACATCGCCCGCGTAGGCGCTATCTCCTCCGGCTCGGACGAGATCGGCACCCTGATCGCAGAGGCTATGGAGAAGGTCTCCACCGACGGCGTTATCACCGTTGAGGAGTCCAAGACCGCTGAGACCTATTCTGAGGTCGTAGAGGGCATGCAGTTCGACCGCGGCTATGTTACTCCGTATATGTGCACCGACACCGAGAAGATGGAAGCAAACCTGGACGACGCTCTGGTGCTCATCACCGACAAGAAGCTGTCCAACATTCAGGAGCTGCTGCCGGTTCTTGAGCAGGTCGTAAAGAGCGGCAAGAAGCTGCTCATCATCGCAGAGGACATCGAGGGTGAGGCGCTGTCCACCCTGATTGTAAACCGTCTGCGCGGCACCTTCACCTGCGTAGCTGTCAAGGCTCCGGGCTTCGGCGACCGCCGCAAGGATATGCTCCGCGACATCGCCATTCTGACCGGCGGTACCGTTATCTCCGAGGAGGTAGGTATCGAGCTGAAGGATGCTACCATGGATATGCTGGGCTCCGCTCGTCAGATCAAGGTAACCAAGGAAAATACCACGATCGTTGACGGCGCAGGCGACAAGCAGGCTATCGCAAACCGCGTTGCTGAAATCCGCGGCGCAATCGAGCGCACCACCTCTGACTTTGACCGTGAGAAGCTGCAGGAGCGTCTGGCTAAGCTGGCAGGCGGCGTAGCAGTTATCAAGGTCGGCGCTGCGACCGAGACCGAGATGAAGGAGCAGAAGCTCCGCATCGAGGACGCACTGAACGCTACCCGTGCAGCCGTTGAGGAAGGCATCGTAGCAGGCGGCGGCGTTGCATATGTAAACGCTATCGCAGCTGTTGAGGCTCTGGCAGCAGAGGCAGCCGGCGACGAGAAGACCGGCATGCAGATCGTTGCACGCGGTCTGGAAGCTCCGATGAAGCAGATTGCTGCCAACGCCGGCATTGAGGGCGCTGTTGTTCTCGACAAGGTTAAGAACTCCGACAAGGTCGGCTACGGCTTCGACGCTGCAACCGAGACCTACGGCGACATGATTGCAAACGGCATCGTTGACCCGACCAAGGTAAATCGTTCTGCACTCCAGAACGCAGCATCTGTTGCTTCTATGGTTCTGACCACTGAGAGCCTGATCGCTGACAAGAAGGAACCTGTTGCTCCGGCTCCGGCAGCTCCGGACATGGGCGGCATGTACTAAGCCGTTCCGCACAGATAAACGAAAAATGTGCGTAATGCACCGTAAAACCGCATAAATAAAGCAGGACCGAATGCAGAAATACGCATCCGGTCCTGTTTTTGCGCACAAGAAAAGGCTGACCGCTTATTTTTCGGTCAGCCTTAAATTTTACGTTTCGTTTTTGTTCAGCTTGAAGTGGTTCCGGCGATACTCAAGCATTCCCTCATCGCGCATACGGCTCAGCTCCTTGGACAGGGCGCTGCGATCGAGATTGAGGTAGTCTGCGAGCTGCTGGCGGTTGAAGGGAATATCGAACTCATACCGGCCCTGTCGTGCGGCCTCGCCGGAAAGGTAAGTCAGCAGCCTGCCACGCACATTTTTGGCCGATGTACAGAAAATACGGGTCGACAGCGTCAGATTTTTCTGCGCGGTAAGCAGAAGAATGCGCTGCATCAGCTTGCCGTGCCAGCTTTCAGCTGCATTGTCTCCGTCAAGCAGGGGGAGCAGGCTGAGGAAAAGGATTTCGCAGTCCTTCGCCGCAACGGCATCCACCATAAGTGCTTCACCGCAGAGCGCATAAGTCTCCGCAAACACGCCTCCGGCTTCGACGCTGCTCAAAATACTGTGTGCGCCCCAGAAATCGCTGCTTTCAATGTGCACACAGCCTGAAACGACAATACCCATTTCGCGTGTACGGCTTCCGGCGCGCAGAATGAGCGCGCCATGCGGAAAACGGTCTGTGCGCATGCAGCCGAGACTGCGGAGAAGCCGCAGTTCCTGGGCAGTAAAGCCGGAAAAGAACGGTAATTCTAAAAGATTCATGCGCACCTCGCTTCCAATTCGATACACCTGTATGCCTGCATTATACTATAAAAACGTGCGAAAAGCAAGCAGAACCCCTGCTTACTGCTGCTGTTTCTCCCACTCTGCGTGAAGCGCGGAAAACGGGCGCAGCGCACGGTCGAGAATGCCGTGAATCTGCGCAATGGCAATGCCGTAGTTGGTGACAGGAATACACTGTTCCGCTGCGCGGCGCAGACGTGACTGCATTTCGCGCTCGCCCAACATACACGCGCCGCAGTGGATGATGAGCGCATAGGGTGAGAGATTTTCCGGGAACTCGCCGCCGGAAGTAAATACAAAGCGAATGTCTCTGCCGGTATACTGTCTGACCCACCGCGGCAGCTTTTCCGTGCCGATGTCGCCGCACTGGCGGTGGTGGGTGCAGCCCTCGGAGATCAGCACAGTATCGCCGTCCTTCAGCCGACGCAGTGCGGCCGCGCCGAGCACCGCCGTGCGCAGATCGCCCTTATACCGTGCAAAAAGAATGGAAAACGAGGTAAGGCGAACGGAATCGGGCACGATCCGGCTGACCATGCCGAAGGCCTGCGAGTCGGTGACAACGAGTGCCGGCGGCTCGCGCAGCCGGCTGAGCGTGCGTGCGAGCTCGGTCTCGCGTGTGACGACCGGAATACAGCCTGCGTCGAGCAGTGAACGGATGGTCTGCTGCTGCGGCAAGATCAGACGTCCCTTGGGAGCGGCGGAGTCGATCGGGGTGACAAGAACCACTGCATCACCGGGTGATACAAGATCGGCGATGAGCTCGCGTGCCGGCGGCACAGAATGTACAAGAGCAGCGATCTTTTCCTTGAGCGCATGGATGTTTCCATTTTCGCGTGCCGAGACAAAAATCATATTTTCCGGGATGTTCTCTGGAACCGTTATCAGATCCGCCTTGTTCATTGCGATAACGTAAGGGATGTGCCGTTCCTCGAACAGCTGTGTCAGGCCGCGGTCGGCCCGTGAGAGACCGGCGGCCGCATCCACCACGAGAACCGCGATATCGGTCTGGTCGAGCACGAGGTGCGCCCGGCGCACCCGTTCTTCACCGAGCGTTCCCTCATCATCCAGTCCCGGCGTGTCGATGATAACGACCGGACCGAGGGGGAGCAGCTCCATCGCCTTGCGGACAGGGTCGGTCGTTGTACCGCGCACCTCGGAGACTACAGAAAGTTCCTGCCCGGTCACACGGTTGACCAGACTGGATTTGCCTGCATTGCGCAGACCGAAAAAGCCGATGTGTACGCGCTCCGCAGATACCTGTGCATTGAGACTCATGGCTCAGCCCTCCTCAGAAGCGGAAATCGCGGCGGTTGGACGAGCGGATGTCGCTGATGTGCTGAGCTGCAAGCGTGCGGACTTTTTCGTTCGGGATCTTGTGCAGTTCGCGGTCGATCAGCTCTATGCCGACGCGGCGTGTATCCTCGCTCGCGTAATCGACGAGAAATTCTTCAAGCGTCATCAGCGCGTTCGGATGGCAGCAGTTGAGGATCTGACCGGACTTGCACAGACTCATGAAGCGGTCGCCCGTGCGTCCCTCACGATAGCATGCTGTGCAGAAGGAAGGAATATATCCCATCTCCATCAGCCACCGGACGACTTCGTCGAGCGAACGCTGGTCGGAAACATCGAACTGCTCGGTGTCGTGCGGACGCTCCTGCTCGGTGTAGCCGCCGACCGAGGTGCGGGACGCACCGCTGATCTGGGAAATGCCGAGATGCAGTGCACGCGCGCGCACCTTTTCGCTCTCGCGGGTGGAAATGATCATGCCGGTATACGGAACGGCAATGCGGATGCACGCGATAACCTTTTCAAACAGCGGATCGGCAAGACCATTGTCGAATACGTCCGGGTCGATGTCGTCGGCGCGCTTGATGCGAGGTACGCTGATGGTGTGCGGACCGACACCGTGCACCGCCTCGAGATGCTCAGCGTGCATCAGCAGACCAGCAAACTCATATCTGTACTTTTCCAGACCGAACAGCACGCCCAGACCAACGTCATCGATACCGCCCTCCATCGCGCGGTCCATCGCCTCGGTGTGGTAGTCGTAGTCATGTTTGGGACCGGTCGGGTGCAGCTCAAGATAGCTGTTCTTATGGTAGGTTTCCTGAAACAGGATGTAGGTGCCGATACCGGCATTCTTGAGCATGCGGTACTCATCGACCGTCGTTGCAGCGATATTGACATTCGCGCGGCGGATCGCGCCGTTTTTATGTTTGACGCTGTAAATCGTGTCCAGACATTCGAGAATATATTCGATCGGATTGTTCTTCGGGTCCTCTCCGGCTTCAATGGCAAGACGCTTGTGTCCAAGATCCTGAAGTGCGATAACCTCGGCGCGCACCTCATCCTGCGTCAGCTTTTTGCGCGCAATATGACGGTTTTTTGCATGATACGGGCAGTAAACGCAGCCGTTGATACAGTAATTGGACAGATAGAGCGGCGCAAACATAACGATGCGGTTGCCGTAGAAGGCGAGCTTGATCTCCTCGGCGAGCTTGTACATCTCGGCGATCTTCTCCGGGTTTTCGCAGGCGAGCAGCACGGATGCCTCACGGTGGGTCAGACCGGCGCAGTGAACGCCGCCGGCGGTCTTTTTCGGACGCGCCTTCTCGAGAAGACTGTCGATCAGCTCGAGATTATTTTTGTTGCGCTCGGCGTATTCGAGCGTTTCGAGAATCTCCTCATGGTTGATGAAATCATCAGCATACATGGATTTCGGGTTATAAACAGCCATTTATATTATATCCTTTCTTGTTCGAAACAGATTTCACGGTTTTACGTCGCCGCGGTCGATGACGATATTCGCGCCGACCGACTGCACACGCCGCGACAGGCAGCCGATGCACTGCGCCGCCTCCTCGCCGGTGCACAGCTTGCCGTCGTAGAGTGCGTACTTTTTTCGCACGGAGAGCGGCGAGAGATTGGGCATGACGACATTCGCTCCGGCGGCAAGCCCGCGTTCGCGTCCGTCCGGAAGGATGGTTCCGAGGGCGGTAGTGGCCGGAAGCAGCAGCTTCGGCTGCATGAGCCGCAGCAGCGAGAGCAGGTAGACCGTCTGCTCCGCCGTTCCTGCGGGTCTGTCGCCGAAGGGAGTGTCCTTCTGGGGAATGAACGGGCCGATGCCGCACATCGCAGGGCGGAAGGTTTCGATGAATTTAAAATCCTCAGCGAGTGTTTCGGGTGTCTGGAACGGCGAGCCGACCATAAAGCCGCAGCCGGTCTGAAAACCGATTTCCTTCAGATCATGCAGGCAGCGCATACGGTTTTCGAACGACATTTCCGCCGGATGCAGCTTTTCATAGTGCGTCCGGTCTGCTGTCTCATGCCGCAGCAGATAGCGGTCTGCGCCGGCGGAAAACATAGCCTCGTAAGCTTCCCGCGGAAATTCACCGAGCGAAAGCGTTACCGCACAGTCCGGGAATTTTCGCTTGATGCGGCGTACCGTGCGGCAGATCGGATCAACGCCGAACGCGCCGTCCTCGCCGCCCTGCATGACAAAGGTGCGGAAGCCGAGCGTATAGCCCTCGCACGCGCATTCGAAGATCTCGTCCTCGGTCAGCCGGTAGCGGTCGGCGTGCGTGTTGGAGCGGCGAATGCCGCAGTACAGGCAGTCGTTGCGGCAGATATTTCCGATCTCGATCAGACCGCGGATATAAACGTCCGTGCCATAGACCTCACGCCGGACACCGGCGGCAAGCGCCCCCGCATACGCTGCGGTCTCTTCGTCCTGCGCGCGCACAAGGAACGCATAGTCCTCCTTTGAGAGGCTGTGCTCGCGCGCAAGACGGTCGATGAGTTTTTTTGCGTCGTTATTCATCGGCAAGCACATTGGAGTAAGCGGTTTTGACGCTGATGCCGTCGAGGCTGCCGATCTTGCCGGAAAGCGCAGAGATCACATCCTGCGGCGCGTCGATGGCGATGGAGACGATGTTGATGCTGCGTGCGCGATAGGGGATACCCATGCGCCCGATGATATAATGACCGTACTCGTGCAGCAGATGGTTCAGCTGCTCGACCGAATCCGTGTTTTCTACGATGATGCCCATGACGGCGACTCTTGTCTGCATAACTTTTCCTCCGAGACAAAAACTGCGGCTGCACCCGAAAGCAGGCGCAGCCGCAGAGAGTCCTGCCCGGAAAAAATGGAACGGGCAGGGAGCTATTTTCTGTCAGCTGCACCTTTCACGCAGTCGCCCGCAGGGCGGCTTAATGTCAGGCGCAGGGAAGCGCGTCTGAAAACGCGCGTCTCTTACTATATATAATACAGTATAACGTCGAAAAACGCGATGCGCAAGCGGAAATTTCAGATGGTCCAAAATCCGTCAAGCAGAAAATCGCCGATTTTACGGCCGAATTTTTGTGACAGATTTCGGCGAATTTGGTCTACCATCGCAATATCTTGTGTGTTATAATAGTCACTGCTACAAAATAGGAAGAAAAGGAGTGACGACGATGGTCCGCGTCATCAAGAAAGACCATACCCGAGAGGCGTTCAACATCCAGAAAGTTGTGACCGCCGTCAATAAAAGTGCGAACCGCGTGCTTTACACGTTTACCGACGACGAGCTGAAATCGATCTGCGATCATGTCGAGGGTTATATCCGTGACCATGCCATGACAGATGTACAGATCTGGCAGATGCACAACATCGTCGAGTCTGCCCTCGAGGCCGTGCGCCCCGAGGTCGCGAAAAGCTACCGCGACTACCGCAACTACAAGCAGGATTTCGTCGGCATGCTGGACAGCGTCTATAAAAAGAGTCAGTCCATCATGTACATCGGCGACCGCGAAAATTCAAATACCGATTCCGCGCTTGTCTCGACAAAGCGCAGTCTGATCTTTAATCAGCTCAACAAGGAGCTGTATCAGAAGTTCTTCATGAATACCGAGGAGCTGCAGGCCTGCCGTGACGGCTATATCTATATCCATGATATGTCTGCGCGCCGCGACACGATGAACTGCTGTCTGTTCGATGTGAAGCACGTGCTGAAGGACGGCTTTGAGATGGGCAATCTGTGGTACAATGAGCCGAAAACACTCAATGTCGCGTTCGATGTCATCGGCGATATCGTGC
The DNA here is from genome assembly GCF_003481705.1 of Butyricicoccus sp. OM04-18BH. Lineage (GTDB taxonomy): Bacteria > Bacillota > Clostridia > Oscillospirales > Butyricicoccaceae > Agathobaculum > Agathobaculum hominis. The sequence goes on along the minus strand of NZ_QULN01000002.1, from coordinate 281,543 downwards.
TTTCGGCGGCAAGTCAGCAGTACGGCGGCTTTACTGTGCCGAGCGTTGATCTGCTGCTCGAGCCGTATGCCGAGCGCAGCTATAAAATGCTGACCGAAAAATACAGTGCGCTCGGCCTTGATCCGGAGACGGTCGAAAAAGCCGTCATGGCGGATATCCTGAACGATTTTGAGCAGGGCTTCCAGGGCTGGGAGTACAAATTCAACACGGTCGCATCCAGCCGCGGCGATTATCCGTTTATCACCATGACGATGGGCACCGGCACGGGCCGCTTTGCGAAGCTTGCTTCCATCACCATGCTCAACGTCCGCCGCAAGGGTCAGGGTAAGAAGGGCAACAAAAAGCCGGTTCTGTTCCCGAAGATCGTATTTCTGTACGACGAGAACCTGCACGGCCCCGGCGGCGAACTCGAAGACGTCTTTGAGGCCGGCATCGAATGCTCTGCACGCGCGATGTACCCGGACTGGCTGTCGCTGACCGGCGAAGGCTACGTGCCCTCCATGTACAAAAAATACGGCGCGATCATCAGTCCGATGGGCTGCCGCGCGTTCCTGTCTCCGTGGTTTGAACGCGGCGGCATGGAGCCGGCGGACGAGGAGGACAGGCCGGTGTTCGTCGGCCGCTGGAATATCGGCGCAGTATCGCTGCATCTGCCGATGATCTACGCCAAGTCGCAGCAGGAAAACCGTCCGTTCCACGAGGTACTGGACTACTATCTGGAGCTGATCCGTAAACTGCACATCCGTACCTATGCGTACCTCGGTGAAATGCGTGCCTCCACCAATCCGCTCGCATACTGCGAGGGCGGCTTCTACGGCGGCCACCTCAAGCCGGGCGATAAGATCAAGCCTATCCTCAAGACTGCGACGGCTTCGTTCGGCATTACGGCCCTGAACGAGCTTCAGGAGCTTTATAACGGCAAGTCGCTTGCCGAGGACGGTGCGTTCGCGCTCGAAACGCTCAAGTACATCAACGATAAGGTCGAGCAGTTCAAGCACGAGGACGGCAACCTGTATGCGATCTACGGTACGCCGGCCGAGAGCCTGTGCGGCCTTCAGGTCGAGCAGTTCCGCAGAAAATACGGCATCATCGAGGGCGTTTCCGACCGTCCGTATGTATCCAACAGCTTCCACTGCCACGTTACCGAGGATCTGACTCCGATCGAAAAGCAGGATCTGGAGGACCGTTTCTGGAATCTGTGCAACGGCGGCAAGATCCAGTATGTCAAGTATCCCATCAGCTATAACCGCGAGGCCATCCGCTCGCTCGTGCGCCGTGCAATGAGGAAGGGATTCTATGAGGGCGTCAATCTCTCGCTCGCATACTGCGACGACTGCGGTCATGAGGAGCTCGCGATGGATGTCTGTCCGAAGTGCGGCAGCCGCAACCTCACCAAGATCGAGCGAATGAACGGGTATCTGTCCTATTCCCGCGTCAAGGGCGACACACGCCTGAACGATGCAAAAATGGCAGAAATTGCAGAAAGAAAGAGTATGTAACACACCATGCAGTATCATAATATCACCAAGGACGATATGCTGAACGGCGACGGGCTCCGCGTTGTGCTGTGGGTCGCGGGCTGCGGCCATGCGTGCCCCGGCTGTCACAACCCGATCACGTGGGACGAAAACGGCGGCCTGCCGTTCGACGAGGCGGCAAAGGAAGAGATCTTCACCGAACTCGCCAAGGACTATGTGTCCGGCGTGACGTTTTCGGGCGGCGATCCGCTCTATCCGGCAAACCGGGAACAGGTCGGTGCGCTCGCCCGCGAAGTCCATGCACGTTTTCCGGAAAAGACCATCTGGCTGTATACAGGCTACCGCTGGGAGCAGATCGCAGATCTGCCGTTCCTTGATGCCATAGATGTTATCGTGGACGGGCCGTTCATCGAATCGCAGAAGAACACACAGCTCTGCTGGCGCGGCAGCGCCAATCAGCGCGTGATCGATGTTCGGCGTACCCGGGAGACCGGCACGGTCTGTCTGCATGAAAATACTGACAAATAAACAGGAGAGCATGAACGATGGAAAAAATCGCACAGTTTTATAAGGTAAGTGAAGAACAGTTCATCAACGACTGGCGCGCCGCGACCGGCAGCAGCGTTGAAGAGGCAAAGTCGGTCTATGCGAACATCCGTCTGCCGCGCCGCGCGACCAAAGGCTCCGCAGGCTACGACTTCTTCGCGCCCGAGAGCTTCACGCTCGTCCCGCACGAGACGATCCTTATTCCGACCGGTATCCGTGTCATGATCGAGGACGGCTGGGTGCTTCAGCTTTACCCGCGCTCGGGTCTGGGCTTCCGTCATCGCCTTCAGCTCGATAACACGGTCGGCGTCATCGACAGCGACTATTTCGAGGCAAAAAACGAGGGTCATATCCTGATCAAGATGACAAGTGATGATCTGAACGGCAAGATGCTGTCTGTACAGTCTGGCGATGCGTTCGCGCAGGGCATTTTTCTGCCCTACGGCATCACGGTAGACGATGATGCAGAGGGTCAGCGCGAAGGCGGCTTCGGCTCGACCACCGGAAAATAAGTCAAAAGAACAGCAAGGGGAACCGCCCGAAAGGTGGTTTCCCTTTGTTATGCACATTTTTCCTTCTTCGCGCTTATACTGAAAGCAGGGGGGGATGCGGAATGCTCTGCCGCGGTCAGGCTATCGGCCTTGCGGTGCTGTTCTTCGGCGCAGGCGTACTCATCGGCAGTCTGCTGACGCCGTGCTGGACAGTACGGCTGCTGGCGGCGGCAGTCATTGCAGCGGGTCTGCTCCTGTGTCAAAGCCTGTGAGAAGGGAGGAGAGCGTGATGAAGGTTGCTGTCTGGAAGAGCCCGAAGTGTCTGTGCGGCATTCTCAGATACATTTTCCATATCAGATAATCTCAAAAGGCCGGATCAAACCGGCCTTTTGAGACTGCCGAAAACATCGCTTTTCAACCGGTCAAGAAAACGTTTGCCATGCAGTTATATTTATGCTATAATAGGTCTGCAAATAAAAAGGGAATGAAGTTCTCCCGCGGCGCATGCCGAAACCGCAGTTACTGCTGATGACTTCTGTGATATTTCACAGGGGGTATCAGCTTTTTTTATGCCCCCGGAAGGAGAAAAACTATGTTAACATCACTTGCCTTCGTTTTTCTTGCCGGACTGGCTGCCGCAGCAGTCTGTTCGGCAATCAAGCTGCCGCGTATCATCGGAATGCTCCTCGTCGGCATTGTTCTTGGCCCGCACATACTGAATGTACTCGACGGCTCGATCCTGTCAATCTCGTCCGAGCTGCGACAGATGGCGCTTATCATCATTCTGCTCAAGGCCGGTCTGTCGCTCAACCTGTCCGACCTCAGACAGGTTGGCCGTCCTGCCGTCCTGCTCTCGTGCCTGCCTGCTACCTGCGAACTCGCCGGATACATACTGCTCGCGCCGTATCTTCTCGGTGTCAACCGCATCGAGGCCGCTGTTATGGGGGCCGTACTCGCAGCTGTCTCTCCGGCCGTTGTCGTGCCGCGCATGGTCTTTCTTATGGAAAATCGATGGGGCACGGACAAGAGCATTCCCCAAATGCTGCTGGCCGGTGCATCGTGTGACGACATCTACGTTATCGTACTGTTCACGACCTTCACTGGTATCGCGCAGGGAGGAAATGCGAGAGCGGCAGACTTTCTGAACATTCCGGTTTCGATCGTGCTCGGCATCGCAGTCGGTGCGGCAGCCGGTTATGCTCTGTCGAGATTCTTTGAAGCGGCATTTGCCCGCAACCACATGGTTCGCGGCAGCGTCAAGATTATCATCGTGCTGAGCGTTTCCTTCCTACTCGTGGCGCTCGAGACTGTTCTCAAGGGAAAGATCGCGCTGTCCGGCCTGCTCGCGGTCACCAGCATGGCGTGCATGCTTGCACGAAAAACGACCGGCGAAGTCCGCGCACGCCTCAGCGAAAAGTTCGGAAAGCTCTGGATCGCGGCGGAGCTCATTCTGTTTGTGCTCGTCGGTGCCGCAGTTGATATCAGATATGTATCCGAGACCGGTCTCGCAGCGGTTTTGATGGTGTTTACAGCACTGATTTTCCGTGCAGCAGGTGTTGTGCTCTGCCTTGCAGGCACGAAGCTCAGTCGACGCGAGCGCTTGTTCTGCGTCATTGCTTACCTGCCGAAAGCAACCGTACAGGCAGCGATCGGCTCTGTGCCGCTCGCGATGGGGCTGCCGTGCGGCAAGATCGTGCTGTCTGTGGCGGTGCTCGCGATTTTGATCACTGCGCCCCTCGGCGCACTCGGCATGGATGCAGCATACCGGAAGCTGCTGAAATATGAAGGCTGAACAGCCTTTTTCACGAGAAAAACAGAGCGAACACTGACAAATACTTGACAAACAGGGCGACACAGGTCTATACTTGACAAAGAAGCAAGGGTGCCGCAGGATGCGGCTGAGAGGGAATACCCCCAACCTTTTGAACCTGTTGGTTAGAACCATCGTAGGGAGCTGTCGCATCGCAATTACAATGCCGCAGTTTTCGTCAGAGGATGAGGACTGCGGCATTTTTATGCAGGAACGGTATCCGGACTTGCGGAGCTGTTCCGGAAAAGAGGAGAATTCTATGAAAAAAGTGCTTACGATTGCCGGTTCGGACTGTTCGGGCGGCGCAGGTGTGCAGGCTGACCTCAAAACCATGGCGGCGCACGGCGTGTTCGGCATGAGCGTCATCGTGTCGGTCGTCGCAGAGAACACCGCGCGCGTTATCGACATTCAGGACATCAGTACGAGAATGATCGAGGAACAGATCGATGCGGTGTTTGAGGACATCGTGCCGGATGCGGTCAAGATCGGCATGCTTTCCTCGCCGGAATGCATGAAGGCAGTCGCAGACAAGCTGCGCCAGTATCGACCGGCGAATGTTGTCATCGACCCGGTCATGTTTGCCAAGAACGGCGATCCGCTGATGGACCCGAAGTCGGTCGGCGCGCTGATCGAGACCGTGCTGCCGTTTGCCGATGTGCTGACACCGAATGTGCCCGAAGCACAGTATCTGGCAGGCATGGAGATCCACACGCCCGCAGATATGGAGACCGCAGCGCGCAGAATTGGTGCGCTCGGCTGTAAAAACGTACTGGTCAAAGGCGGAAAAAACATTCCGGGCGCTGTGGATGTGCTGTTCGATGGTGAGACCTGCCATCGTATCGAGATCGAGCAGATCGATAGTACCTCGACGCACGGCACGGGCTGCACACTGTCCTCTGCCATCGCGTCCAACCTCGCTCTCGGCAAAAACGTGCCCGAGGCAGTCCGCCTCGCGAAGGAGTATGTCACCGATGCAATCCGTCACGCGCCCGGTCTCGGACACGGCTGCGGACCGCTCGACCATTTCTGCCGTATTTTTAACAGGAGTGAATCAAAATGAAAGCGAAAAACATCCGTAAACTGACCATCGCAGGCGTGCTTGTTGCTGTTGCTGTTGTCGGCAGCCTGTTTTCCATCCCGGTGCTCGGCGCGAAGTGCTCGCCCGTACAGCATATGGTAAATGTACTCGGCGCGGTCCTGCTCGGCCCCGGTTATGCGGTCGGCATGGCGTTTGCCGCCGCTCTCATCCGAAATCTCCTCGGTCTGGGCAGCCTGCTCGCTTTTCCGGGCTCCATGATCGGCGCGCTGCTGTGCGGCGTGGCATACAAGCTGTGTCCGAAGCTGCCTGCGGCATATGCAGGCGAGGTATTCGGCACCGGCATTCTGGGCGGCCTTGCGTCCTACCCGATCGCCGCTGTCCTCATGGGCAACACCAAGGCAGCGCTGTTCACCTTTGTACCGAGCTTCCTTATCTCGACTGCGGTCGGCGCGGCGATTTCTGTTCTCGTGCTGTCCGCGCTCAAGCGCACGCATGTGTTCAGCAGCCTTGAGGGGGCTCTGCGTTGATCGAAGAACTGAAAAAAGTGATTGAGAGAACGGTCTCGTGCCGTCCGATGACCCATTGTATCACCAATCCGGTGACAGTTAATGACTGCGCGAATATCATCCTCGCGGCCGGCGGAACGGCTATCATGGCACAGGATGAGCGCGAGGTCGAGGAGATCACGGCGCACGCCTCCTCGCTCGTTCTCAACATGGGCGCGGTGCGCGCGCAGGAAGCCATGCTGCGCGCGGCAGCAACCGCAAAAAAACTCGGACATCCGGTCGTACTCGATCCGGTTGCCGCAGGTGCGAGCCATCTGCGCGGTGATATGTGCGCGAAGCTTCTCGCGGAAGGCCTTGTCTCAGTCATTCGCGGCAACGTGTCTGAAATCCGTGCGCTGGCCGGTGGGACGGAGCAGGAGAGCGGCGTTGAGGCCGACCTCAGCGACCGCATTGACGAGGACAATCTTGCGGAATCCGCAGCCTGGCTGCGCGATTTTGCGCATCGTACCGGTACGGTCGTACTGCTGACCGGTGCGATGGACGTGATCACAGACGGAAAACGCACCGCAGTGCTGTGCGGCGGCAGTGAGTTGCTCCGCCGCATCACCGGGGCAGGGTGTATGCTCACCTCGCTTGCTGGCGTGTACTGCGGCGCTGCACCCGATAGATTATTTGAAGCCGCAGTCACGGCATCGGAGGTGATGAAGCATTGCGGAGAAATCGCAGATGCGCGTGTGCGTAAAGAGATGGAGGGCACCGCTTCCTTTCGGACACGCCTGATCGACGCAGTCAGCCTGCTTTCAGCGGATGAACTGACGTCGCGCATCCGTCTGATCTGATGCAGACGGAAAGTGCTGCCGGCAGAGTATGCCGACGGTCTTAGGATACGATCAACATCAATTCATTGGGGGTACCACCTTGAAAAACAACAAAACAACCCAAAGATTGCTCGATGCAACGCGCGAGATCTGGGAGGGCTATCTCAAGCATCCTTTCGTGCGCGGTATTGCCGACGGCAGCCTCGAAATTCAGAAATTTCGTTTTTATCTGTTGCAGGATTACGTTTACCTGTTTGACTATGCCAAGGTCTTTGCACAGGGCGTTGTCAAGTCGCGCGATCCCGAGGTCATGCGCATGTTTGCGTCCTCGGTCGCGAATATCCTCGGCGGCGAGATGAACATTCATCGCGGCTACATGAAGCGTCTCGGTATCACGGAGGAGGACGCCGAACGCGTTAAGCCGTCGCTCCCGAACAGCTCATATACTGCCTACATGCGCGCTGTCGCGGCAGAGGAAGGCCCGGCGGAGATCATGGCAGCGGTGCTTTCCTGCGCGCTCAGCTACGAGTATATCGCAAAATGGATCGTCTCGAATTATCCGAACGCGGAAAAGCATGAATTCTACGGCGAATGGATACAGGGCTATGCCTCCGAAGATTACGCCGCAGAGAACCGCCGCCTCATCGCATATATGGAGCAGCTGGCCGAACACTATACCGAGCCGCAACTCGAGCGTCTCATCGACATTTTTGTCGACTGCTCGCACTACGAGGGTATGTTCTGGGAAATGGCATGGAACGGGGAACTGTAAATGCTTGAGTTTCGCAACGTTACCTTTCAATATGACGTCGAGGATTTCAATATCATTGACGATCTGTCCTTTCACATCGGAAAAGGCGAGTTCGTTTCGGTCATCGGCCCGTCCGGCTGCGGCAAATCGACGATTTTCCGTCTGACCGGTCAGCTGCTCACGCGCAAGAGCGGCGACATCCTGGTTGGCGGAGAGAGCATCGACGGCAGGAGAGGCTACTGCGGCTATATGCCTCAGCGCGACCTGCTGTTCCCGTGGCGCACAGTGAACGAAAATCTTCGTCTGCCGATGGAGGTGCGCGGCGGTATTCCGCGTGCGGAAATGGACCGCCGTGTGACAGAGACGCTGGAGCATGTCGGTCTCGCCGGCTGGGGTGACAAGCGTCCGGAGGAGCTTTCGGGCGGAATGCGGCAGCGGGCGGCCTTTGCGCGTACACTGCTGACCGGCTCCGAACTGCTGCTGCTGGACGAGCCTTTTTCAGCGCTCGACTTTCTCACGCGCATCACCATGCAGGAATGGCTGCTCGATCAGTGGGAGCGCGACAGCAAGACCGTACTGTTTATTACGCATGATGTAGAAGAGGCGATTTTCCTTTCCGGCCGCGTGCTCGTGGTCGAAGATACGCCCATCCGCAGACTGCGTTCCTTTGAGGTACCGGCACCATATCCGCGCACCCGTGCGTGTCTTACCGAGCCGCGGATGCTCGAGCTGCGCGAAAGCCTTATCTCGCTGCTGCGCAGGGAGGTATCGGAATGAAAAAGAATACGAATGCAAATCTGCCCGTCCTTATTTTCATGCTGGCGCTGCTGATCATCTGGCAGGCGGGCGCGATGGGTATGAACGCAGCATACATTCTTCCGTCTCCGACGCAGATCCTCGTGCGCCTGTGGGAACTGCGGAAGCCGCTCTTCACTGCACATCTGCCCGCAACCATGCTGTGCACAGGCGTAGGCCTCGCGATTTCGGTCGCGCTCGGCCTGCTGCTTGCCATCGTGATGGACGCCAGTCCGGCGGCGGAACGCATGCTCTATCCGCTCATCATCGCGTCGCAGACCATTCCGACGACCGCGCTCGCGCCGTTATTTGTGCTCTGGTTCGGCTATACGATCTGGAGCAAGGTGCTCGTGACCGTACTCATCACGTTCTTTCCGATCGCGATGACGGTTTTCGATGGCTTTCGTTCGGCTAAGACCGATATGGTGGATATGCTGCGCACGTTCGGCGCAGGCCGAAAGGAGATATTCCTGAAGCTGAAGCTGCCGGCGGCACTGCCGTATTTCTTCTCAGCCATAAAGATGGCAATCCCGATGTCGATCATCGGCGCTGCGATCGGCGAATGGCTTGGCGCGCAGGCGGGCCTCGGATATTTCAGCCGCCGCATGATGACGCAGCTCGACGGCGCAGGTGTTTTCGCGCCGATCGTTCTGCTGAGCGCAGTCGCAATGATTGCGGTCGGCATCGTCAGCTGGCTCGAAAAGAAGATTGTGACCTGGAGAAGCAGCCTGTAACGACGCTCGGGGCGTTATGCTGATTTCACGCACACATATCATGCAATCAGAAAACAACAGAAAAACAAACTTTTGAATATTCAAGGAGAAAATTACTTATGAAAAAGCGATTTCTTGCACTTCTGGCAGCAGGCGCAATGCTGCTGACCGGCTGCGGCGCACAGGGCGCTGCAAACAGCAATGCCGAAGCAGGCGGAGACGGCGGCGCGAAGGATAATCTGCACCATCTGACCGTTGTGCTCGACTGGTATCCGAATGCTCTGCACGCATTCCTGTATGAAGCACAGGAGAAGGGATACTTTGCTGAGCAGGGTCTGGATGTCGACATTCAGTCTCCGGCCGGTGTTAACGATGCGATGAGTATGGTCGCAGCAGGCAAAGCTGATATTGGCCTGTACTATCAGCAGGATGTCATTCAGGCGCGCGCTGAGCAGAACGTGCCGATCAAGTCGATCGGTGCGGTTGTGCAGGGCCCGCTGAATATCGTTCTCTCGCTCAAGGATAAAAATATCACCTCTCCGAAGGATCTGGAGGGCAAGACGGTCGGTTATGCCGGTACGGAGCTTTCTGAGGCCCTGATCCGCAGCATCATGAAGAACTCCGGCGCAGACCCGGACAGCGTAAAACTGGTAGATGTCGGCTTTGATCTGATGAGCTCGATGACCACCGGCAACGTTGACGCTACCATCGAATGTCTGGTCAACCACGAGGTGCCGCAGATGGAGAAAGAGGGCTTCGAAGTCAATTACTTCTTCCCGGATGATTTCGGTGTGCCGAAATACTATGAGGGCATTTTCCTTGCAAGCGATGAGATGATCGATAACGAGCCGGATGTGCTTGCTGGCTTTCTGACCGCATGCAGCAAGGGCTTCGAGGACTTCAAGAACAGCACGGACGAGGTTCTGCAGGTTCTGCTCGACAATCAGGATGAGGCGAACTTTGCGCTGGACCCGGATGTAGAGAAGAAGTCCTGTGAAACGCTGCTTCCGCTCATGGAGACCGCAGATGCAAAGTTCCTGTCTCAGACCGAGGCCTGCTGGCAGGAGAATATCGACTGGATGTACGATGAGGGTCTGATCTCTGCTAAACCGGAGGTTTCCGACGTTATGGTAACGATCGCTTACTGATACACTCCGCAATACAAAACGGCATGGACGCACGTCCATGCCGTTTTCTTATTTATGGTCTTGCGGTAATACCTGATGAATTACCATGAGACTGTACCAAAGGCAGCGAACAGGATTTCCGCAAGGCGCCGCAGATTAAATCTCGCAGTGCCGTCCTTATTTATTGCAGCTGTTTGCGGTGTTTGTACGGCAGCCGCAGCCGGAATTTGCGTTTGCACCGTTCACGCCATTCGCGCCCGTGAAAAGGCAGTTTGCACGCTCTCCGCGCGGTGGGAAGAAAGCGTCAATAGGGAATTCGAAGTTCGAGAAAACCTCGCAGGGGTCGGTCTCACCGCCGATATTACTGTTCGAGCAGTCGCGGCGCGGCAGACAGATATCGTAGGCAGGCATAAGCAGCTGAATGTCACGTTCAAGGCGGATGATGGAGAACTGGCCGAGTGTTACGAACAGCTGGTAGCCGTCGTTCGCAAGCACAAGATCATCCCCGTCAAAGCACGAGCAGAGCTGCTTCGGCACTTCGTGCAGAGCACAGCAGCAGCAGTTGCATTTCGTCTCGGGAGCAACGACCCGGGCATCCAGCATAACGGGGTCGACGACCTCGATCACTGCGGTTGGACGGTTGGAATTCGGACGAAGCTGTACGTCCGTGCCATCCTCGATATAGTGCGAGGAGAAGATCCGCGCGCCGCCCTCGCCGCCGAACAGCATGACGCGCTTGTCGAATACAGCGAGACCGTCTACAATGCGCGGCCGTCCGACCGCACAGCTCACCTCGCACTCAATGCGGTAAAAGAATCGGCTGTCCACACTGTACAGACCACGATTAAACTGCACCGGTTCAACGTCGATTTTCACACAGAGCAGATCAGCTGTACGCGGTTTTACCGAAACGATGCCGCCGGAATCGAGCATATCCTGCGCGTCGCGTGTCAGATAAACGCGGATGTCACGCAGACATTCCTTGCTGCGGCAGGAATCATAGACCTTGCTCGTGTGTACGCACACAGCCTCACGGAACGCGCCGCCGGATGCGGTGTTGCCGCCCGACGTGCCGAGAGGACCGGGGCAGCAGATTTTTTCAGCCATGATTTATCCCTCCGGATCACATGATTTGCGCAGGCGGTGTTTTGCCTCAGCCGCCTGTATTATCAGTGTATTCCGGAGGGATCATTATGTTACGGTATCAGATCCTCGTCTGTAACGAAGAATTCGTTTTCCATGTCCATGCAGCGGCGATCAAGCTCAGAGGTTGTGCCGAGTGTGCGGCGCACAGCTTCGTAATCCGACTTCGCACGACGGTTTTCGCGGCCTGTGCGGACGGCACGGATGAGCAGGTTTTTCGGCGTGTCGAGCGGCAAGATGTACTCGACGACCGATACCTTATAGCCCTCAGCCTCCAGCTTGAGTGCGCGCATGCTGTCGGTCAGCACATCATTGAAGCGCGCCTTGAAGACGCCGTGACGGGTCAGCGGTTCGAGGCCGGGCATGGTATACTGATCGAGCAGTTCCTTGTGACAGCAGGGCACGCACGCGATATATTTCGCTCTGGCACGGAGCGCGGTCGCAAGGGCAAGATCGGTCGCAATATCGCAGGCATGGAGCGAAATGACAGCGGTAACGTTTTTCGGCGGCTGATACACGCGCAGATCGGCGCACTGGAAGCTCATATTATGATAGCCGAGACGCTTCGCCATCGCGCGGCTCTCGTCGATGACATGCTCCTTAATATCTACGCCGATCACGCGGCAGCGGCGATGGAGCACCTCGTGCAGATAGTAATTCATGACAAAGCTGAGATAGGACTTGCCGCAAGCGCAGTCGAGCAGCACAATCTCGTCGCTGTCATCCTGCTCAAACATCGGTGCAACCAGTTCGACGTAATGGTCGATCTGATTGTATTTGCGAATCATATCGTTTTTCAGCTTGCCGTCTGCGGTCAGAATACCGATCTCGCGCAGCAGCGCGGCGGCCTGATCGACACGAATCAAATACTGACGGCCGCTGTCGAGCAGGGGATTGGCGGCGTTCGCCTTTTCCTCATCACTCGCCTCACGCTCTGCCTGCTTCATCTGCACGCCGCGCGCAGTAGCGGAGAGCGTCACGACAGCGCTGCGCTCGGTATAGACAAGCACGCTCTCGTCAAATTTTTCAGCCTCAGAGGCAAAAAATGCACAGAATGCAGCGGCATCCGTGGGCGAGGTACTGCCCTGAAAACGAAGCGCCCAGTTTTGCCCGTCGAGCGAAAGTTCGGCATCAAATTTTTTCTTTCCAGAAGTGAATGTGCAGACCGCACGGATAAAATAATCACGATTTTTCGTCATTCGCGCCGAAATGCCTGCGAGCAGCAGCTTCAGCTTGGCAATATCGCCCTTCTGCATAGTAGATCATCAGTCCTTTTCCGCATTGCGCCGCCGGAGCGGTGCAAATGTCTTTCTTTGCTGTATTATAGTATCATAAACAGACGGGCGTGCGCAATACGTAATGATAAAAAAGAGGCTGTCGAAAAACTTCGTTTTTCCGACAATCTGTATTTTGCCTTCGCAGAACACCAGTCGTCCGAAGGTTCCCATACAGAAATATTCTCCCTCTAAAAACATGAAAACCGAGGTACACACCCTCGGTTTTCATGCGTTTGCGCGCAAACGCTTTTCAATGCGTACTGCTGCGCGAAGATTTCATTATGTGTAAATAAATTTTATCGCCACTGGAACGTTGCCATGCCGTAGGCATAGATGAAAGCGATAATGACGGGAGTGATATACTGAAAAACCGGGCGCATCCACGGACGGATCTTGAGACCTCTGCCGGTGTTTGCTTCACGGACGAAATTATCCCAGCCCCAGCCGAATTTGTTGCAGCAGAACAACGTCAGCACAAGCGAGCCGAGCGGCAGGACGTTGTTTGAAACGATAAAGTCCCACAGATCAAGCCAGGCGGTGCCTTCCGCGAACGGCTGAAAATGAATGACGCTGTATCCAAGAGCGGTAGTCAGCGCGAGAAGGAAGATGCCTGTGCCGCAGATGATGCAGCCCTTGGGGCGAGACCAGCCGGTCAGTTCGCGCACCATCGCAAGAATGTTCTCGCACACGCCGAGAACAGTGGACAGCGCAGCAAAGATCATGAACAGGAAGAACATCGTGCCCCAGATACGGCCGCCTGCCATGTGATTGAAAACGCTCGCCATGGTGTCAAACAGCAGGCTCGGGCCTGCGTTGACCTCCAGACCATAGGTCGAGCACGCCGGGAAGATGATGAAGCCTGCCAGAATGGCGACAAACGTATCGAGCACGATGACGTTGACCGACTCACCCATCAGCGAGTGGTCCTTGTCGATATAGCTGCCGAAAATCGCCATGCCGCCCATACCGGTGGACAGGGTGAAGAACGCCTGATTCATAGCGCCGACGATAACCGAACCATTGATCTTGGAAAAGTCCGGCGTAAGGTAGAAGGCAAGTCCGTCTGCCGCGCCGTCGAGCAGCGCGCTGTGAACCGCAAGCACAAGCATGAGCACGAGCAGAGCACTCATCATATATTTTGTGATCCGCTCGAGACCCTTCTGAATATCGCGGCTCAGAATGAGAAAGGCAACAGCGACCGTGACAAACAGAAATACCACGTTGATAACAGGGTTGGCGATCATGGAAGCAAAGCCGAAGGATGCGGTTTGACCGGTGAGGAATTTCACAAAATAATAGATGATCCAGCCGGTAACGACGCAGTAGAATGCCATGATGGCAATATTGCCGATCAGACAGACCGCACCCCAAAGATGCCATTTCTGACCGGGCTTTTCGAGCTTGCGGTACATACGGACAGGACTGGTCTGCGCGGCTCTGCCGACCGAAAATTCCATGACCATAGCCGGGATTCCGAGCACGATCAGACAGATGAAATAGACCAGCATGAAGCTGCCTCCGCCGTTCTGACCGCACATCCACGGAAATTTCCATACATTTCCGCAGCCGATCGCACAGCCGGCGGAAAGCATGATGAAGCCCATGCGGCTTCCAAGACGCTCACGTTTCATTGATACTCTCTTTCCGAAAGGGCAGGAACGCTCTTTCTGCATAATACTCTTACTGTTAATCTTACTATGAAAAGAAACATTTGTAAAATTGATAATAATGCGGTATAATAACGAAAATATCGTTTGTAGAAGGAGAGCTTTTCATGGATCTCAATGTGCTGCGGACATTCGTGGCGGTGTGCGAATATTCCGGCTTTTCGGCGGCCGGCGAACGGCTTGGCTATACGCAGTCCACCGTATCCTCGCAGATCAGGCAGCTCGAAAAAGAACTGAATGTGGCGCTGTTCGACCGTTTTTATCATCGCATCGTGCTGACACAGGAAGGCAGTCTGGTGCTGCGCTATGCGCGCGATGTGTTGACCGCACAGGAAAAGCTGATGGTGGCGCTCCATCACGCGGACGAGGTGACAGGCGATCTGCACCTTGCCATGTCCAGCTCGATGTGCTCACGCTATTTCGATGACGATTTCATCGACTTTCAGCACAGCTATCCCGGCGTCCGGCTGACCATTACCGAAGCCGGAACGGAAAATATGTTCAGTATGCTCCGAAAAAACGAGGCTGACCTTGTTTTTACCCTCGATACGCATATCTATGAACCGGATTTCGAGATCTGCGCAGAAAAAGAGGAGCAGGTGCATTTTGTTGCGGCGGCAGGGAGCGCTCTGGAGAAAGCCAAGACGCTTTCTCTTGCAGAGATCATCGACCAGCCATTCGCGATGACCGAAAGCATGAGCTACCGCAGGATACTCGACAAGCTGCTCGCAGCACGCTCTGAAGCGATCACGCCGCTTATTGAGCTCGGCAATCCGACGCAGCTTTGCAGTCTCGTTTCCAAAAGTGATATGCTCACCTTCCTGCCCGATTTCATCACGCAGGCCTTTGTAGAAAACGGTATGCTGTGCCGCCTGCCGGTGACAGACTGCACTGTCTCGGTCTGGACACAGCTGCTCATCCACAAAAACAAATGGCGCTCTCCGGCGCTTCAGGCATTGATTGACTTTTACCGGAAGCGGCTGGAAGAAGACGCTTGATTTTCATTTTTCGTTCTCCTATAATGAAAGAAAAAGCTGCCAAGCCGAAATGAGGGAACACCATGAAAAGTCTGGGAATAGATATCGGAACAACGACGATCAGCGCAGCCGTGCTTGAGGACGGATGCTTTATCACGAGCGAAACCTGCGAAAACAACACCTTTCTCGCGCCGACGCTGCCCGGAGAGCGCATACAGGACGCACAGCTCATTCTTGACACTGCGCTTCGCACGGCGGATATGCTTTTCGAACGCTATCCCGACATCGAACGCATCGGTGTAACCGGACAGATGCACGGCATCCTCTATCTCGACGGCGAGGGGAATGCAGTAAGTCCTCTGTACACGTGGCAGGACGCGCGCGGCGATGCGCCATGTGAAAAAAGCACAGATATGCAGTCGTGGACCGCATATCTGTGTAGCAAGACCGGTCTCGCTGCTGCAACAGGCTATGGTCTCGTTACCCATGCCTATAATCTTGCACATGGTCTCGTGCCGACAGACGCAGTCACGCTGTGCACGATCGGAGATTATATCGCCATGAAGCTCTGCGGCAGGCAAACGCCGGTTATGGACGCGAGCAATGCCGCAGGCCTTGGCTTTTTTGACGCAGAAAAGCGCGCGTTTAACCAAACGGTACTGCGCGGCATCGGCATTGACCCGGCGTTTCTGCCGGGTCTCACGGAGGATCGTTTTATCGGCATCTGCCGCAGCAGGGCGCGTGTTGCCGCAGCGATCGGGGATAATCAGGCGAGCTTTCTTTCGGCAGTTCGGGATCGCGAGCACGAAATGCTCGTGAACGTCGGTACAGGCAGCCAGTTTTCCGTTTTCTCGTCCCGCTGTATGACCGCTCCGGGACTCGAGACACGTCCCATGCCGAGCGGGGGATGGTTGCTCGCCGGAGCGGCGCTCTGCGGCGGCAGAGCCTATGCGCTGCTCGCGGACTTCTTCGCGCAGACAGCGCGCATGATGGGTATGGATACGAATGCTCCATATGCGGCGATGGAGGGTCTGCTCAAAAGCGCTGACCGCCCGGAGGATGTCCCGACTGTCCTGCCGCTGTTTGAGGGCACACGGCAGGACAGTACGCAGACCGGCAGCATCACCGGCCTCACGGCGGAGAATTTCACGCCGCTCCACTTGATCTACGGCATGATGGATGGCATGGCTCACGAGCTGCATCAAATGTATCAGGCATATCGTGCCGCCGGCGGCACAGCAAAAAAACTGATCGGCTCGGGCGGCGGACTGAGAAACAACCGTTTTCTGTGCGAGAGCTTTTCGAGAGTGTTCGACTCTGCGATCATCCTGTCAGACGGCAGGGAAGAGGCGGCCTGCGGTGCCGCACTCTATGCCGCAGACTGATAATAAAAGGACGCAGTGTACGCATTTTCTGCATACACTGCGTCCTTTTCCTGCTTACTTGCGCTTAAAGCTCATGCAATCGGTGCACTGATCGACCGAGGGGGATGCTTCGTGCGTGCCGACATGGATGCTGTCGAGCGAGCAGTATTCGGCGCTGCAGCAGTGGTTTGCACACTGTTCAACCGTACAGTGAATTGCGGTGTTGCAATGGTTCTTGTCCATGAAAACAGGACCTCCTTTTAAGATTTCCTGCTTAGTATGGCGTACTTCTGCGTGCTTTATGCGTCCGAAAAGCAAAAAAGCCGCCGCACCTCAAAATAAAGTGCGGCGGCAGAAAACAGACAGCGAAAATCAGAATTCGATCTTCTTTGCGATGTAGGCGGCAACATCCTCGATCTTGATGCGCTCCTGCTGCATCGTATCGCGGTCGCGAACGGTAACACAGCCATCCTGCTCGGTCTCGAAATCGACGGTGACGCAGAACGGAGTACCGATCTCGTCCTCGCGGCGATAGCGCTTGCCGATGGAACCGGCATCGTCGAAATCGACAGGGAACTGCTTAGCCAGCTCGTGCCAGATCGGCATGGCCTTGTCGGTCAGCTTTTTGGACAGCGGCAGTACCGCAGCCTTGAACGGAGCGAGAGCCGGATGCAGGCGGAGAACAACGCGCACGTCGTCCTTGCCGTTCTTGTCCTGACCGACTACTTCCTCGTCGTATGCGTCAATGAGGAACGCCAGTGCGACACGGTCCGCGCCAAGGGACGGCTCGATAACGTACGGGATGTACTTCTCGTTTGCTTCCTGATCGAAATATTCCATGGAAACGCCCGAGGTCTTCTGGTGCTGAGTCAGGTCGAAGTCGGTGCGGTCAGCAATGCCCCACAGCTCGCCCCAGCCGAACGGGAACAGGAACTCGAAGTCGGTGGTCGCCTTGGAATAGTGAGAAAGCTCTTCCGGCTCGTGGTCGCGCAGACGCAGGTTCTCGTCCTTCATGCCGAGGGACAGCAGGAACTTGTGGCAGTAATCCTTCCAGTATGCGAACCACTCAAGGTCGGTACCCGGCTTGCAGAAGAACTCAAGCTCCATCTGCTCGAACTCGCGGGTACGGAAGGTGAAGTTGCCCGGGGTGATCTCGTTGCGGAAGGACTTGCCGATCTGGCCAACGCCGAACGGAACCTTCTTACGGGTAGTGCGCTGAATGTTCTGGAAGTTGACAAAGATACCCTGTGCGGTCTCCGGACGGAGATACAGCTCGTTCTTTGCGTTCTCGGTAACGCCCTGGAAGGTCTTGAACATAAGGTTGAACTGACGGATGTCCGTCCAGTTGTGCTTGCCGCAGGTCGGGCAGGCAATCTCGTGCTCATCGATGAACTGCTTCATCTCGGCCTGGCTCAGCGCGTCAACGCTCTTGCCGAGGTCGAAGTTATTCTCGTGGCACCAGTCCTCGATGACCTTGTCGGCACGGAAGCGCTCCTTGCACTCCTTGCAGTCCATCAAAGGGTCGGAGAAACCGCCTACGTGACCAGAGGCAACCCAAGTCATGGGGTTCATGAGAATAGCGGAGTCGAGGCCGACGTTGTACGGGCTTTCCTGTACGAACTTCTTGCGCCACGCCGCCTTGACGTTGTTTTTGAACTCGACGCCGAGCGGACCGTAGTCCCAGGTGTTCGCAAGGCCGCCGTAGATCTCCGAGCCGGAGTACACGAAGCCACGGCCCTTGCACAGGGCAACGATTTTTTCCATTGTTTTTTCGCTGTTGTTCATTTTCAATCTCCTTTTGGCACAGCTGGCTGCTGCACGAAGTTTTTTGCCTGACCAGATGAAAAAGGTCTTGACATAGATTTATTCTACATATATAATTAGTAATTGTCAAGGGAAGTTTGTACAGAGTTGCTTCCAGACGGCAAAATGAATATTTGGGCCTGTAGCTCAGTTGGGAGAGCGTTCGGTTCGCATCCGAGAGGTCGAGAGTTCGAATCTCTTCAGGTCCACCACTAAAAACGAAGTGTATCGGTAACGATCTGCTTCGTTTTTTATTTACTGCACCGGTTTGCCGAAGAGATTCGAACTCTTTTTCAATCGCCACGCGACCGGAACGCCGCAGGCGTTTCCGGGAATCTCTTCAGGTCCACCATTATCCACCGTGATTTCATGAAATTGTGGTGGTTTTTCTTTGTTGAGGGCGCAAAGTTGGTTTTTATTCACAATGGTTAATAAATCGGGATTTGACGAAGGAGTGTGATGGCATGAAAAATACCATTTTGAGGATTGTTAGTATTGTTTTTGTTCTCATGACCATTTTAGCAATTGCCTGTGCAATTACAGGTACAGGAAGTGGTTTCTTGGATTTGAGCAGCATTGCACGAACAGTTTGCATTGGAGTTGCTGTGGTCTGCGGTATTCTTGCATTTATAGCTTGGAAATGCACGATGCCAAAAGACTAATCAATTCCAGTTTACCTTTAAGGCAACACCGCACAATGAAAACTGCGGCGCCTTGCGCAAATCGCTCTTGTCCCATTATGCGGTATTGCCTTAATATACTATTCATAGTTCCACCGTATTTTCACAGATGCGGTGGATTTTTCTATCTCCCGATTGACACGGCATTCCCCGTATGCTATAATTATTTCAAATTTGAAATATCTAAAATTGTATCTATGGAGGCGTATAATGAATCGCGGAATGGAATTTGCGCAGAAGACTGCGCTCGCGTATCATGCGGTATGCAAGCCGCTGTGTCAGAAGCTGGGACTGACGCAGACGGCGTTTGACATTCTGATGTTCCTTGCGAACAACCCCGGCTGCCGCTCGGCGCGCGACATCGTTGAAATCCGCCATATCAAGGCCAATCTGGTTTCGGTCAATGTAGATCGTCTGGTGCGGGAGGGGTATCTCGCGCGGCGTACCGCCGAGAACGACCGCCGCAAAATCGAGCTTACCTGCACGCCGCTCGCGCAGCCGGTCATAGAGCAGGGGAGAACCATGCAGAAAGCCTTCTTCCAGCATCTGCTCGAGGGAATGGATGAAGGTACGCAGACGGTCTTTTTCGCTGCCATCGAGATAATCGACCGCAACATGGATGCGCTGCTCAAGGAGGCGGAGTAAATGAACCTGCTGTCTGTCGTCGCCGTCACGTTTTTCGCCGGCATGGGCGCGGGACTCGGCACCGGTTTCGCCGGAATGAGCGCCGCCGCGGTCATCAGTCCGATGCTCATCACGTTTCTCGGCATGGAGCCGTATATGGCGGTCGGCATCGCGCTGTCCTCGGATGTGCTCGCGAGCGCGGTTTCGGCTTATACCTATCACAAGAACAAAAACCTCGACGTCAAAAACGGTCTTGTCATGATGCTGAGCGTTCTGCTGTTCACGGTCGTGGGCAGCTATGTCGCAAGTCTGCTGCCGTCTGCGACCATGGGTTCGTTTTCCGTATTCATGACCTTCCTACTCGGCGTCAAGTTCATCGTCCGCCCGGTCATGACCACGCGAGAGGACATGATGCGCGTTGATGCGCACAAGCGGCTTATCCAGTCCATCGTCAGCGGCGTTCTGATCGGCTTTATCTGCGGCTTTATCGGCGCGGGCGGCGGCATGATGATGCTGCTCATTCTGACGAGCGTGCTCGGGTACGAGCTGAAAACCGCCGTCGGCACGAGCGTTTTCATCATGACCTTTACCGCTCTGACGGGCGCGGTGTCGCATTTCATGATCGGCGGCACACCCGACTGGACCGTATGGGCGCTGTGCGTGGTGTTTACGCTTCTCTGGGCGCGCATCGCGGCGGTTTTCGCCAACCGGGCGCAGCCGAAAACGCTCAACCGCGCGACCGGCGTGGTGCTCGTTGTTCTGGGCGCAGTCATCATGCTGTTCAAGGTTTTCGCGTAACAAATGTGCAAAAAAAAGGGATGAACCTGATGCGGCTCATCCCTTCGATTTTATCAAGTTTAACGAAAGCGTTACGCTTCCGCTGCGGCCTGAACACCCGCCATATCCTGCACGGTCTTGCAGGTCAGCTCCTTGCTGATCTTGCCCGCAAAGCCGGTCAGCGTCTTGCCGGGGCCGATTTCGCACGCCGAGGTCAGGCCCGCCGCCATGCCGTTCTGAACCAAGCGGGTCCAGCGAACAGGGGAGATCATGTGCTGCTCCAGATGCTCCGGAAGATTGCTGCAATCGTATACCTGACCATCCAGATTGGAGTAGATATCCATGGTCGGCGCTGAGAAGGTAAAGTCGGAGACAAAAGCACGAAGCTCGGCTGCCGCCTCTGCCATGAGCGGCGTGTGGAACGCGCCGGAGACGGCGAGCGGAAGCGCACGCCGTGCACCAGCTGCCTTGCAGTTTTCGATCGCCTCTGCGAGCGCCGCCTTTTCGCCGGCGATAACGAGCTGACCCGGGCAGTTGTAGTTGACCGGACGGACAATGCCGTTCTTGACTGCTGCGCAGGCCTCTTCGATCTTCGCGTCCTCAAGGCCGAGGATCGCAGCCATGCCGCCGTCGATCGTGTCTGCCGCGTGCTGCATCAGCTTGCCGCGCTTGGAAACAATTTTAACGCCGTCCGCGAGCGTAACAACGCCTGCCGCTGCGAGCGAAGTGTACTCGCCGAGCGAAAAGCCTGCCGCCGCCTTGAACGTGACGCCTGCCTCGCGCAGCGCGGCGAGAGCAGCCATAGAGTGCGTAAAAATAGCAATCTGGCTGTTTTCGGTGCGCGAAAGGGTCTCCTTGTCGCTGTCGAAGCACAGCTTTGCGACGTCGATGCCTGCGCCGTCGCTGGCTTCCTCGAATACCAGGCGGGCCGCCTTGGAATTCTCATAAAGGTCCTTGCCCATGCCGGGAGCCTGCGCGCCCTGACCGGGGAAAAATGCAAAACCGTATTCCATGTCTGTTCCTCCAAAAATAAAGCTGTCCCGGCCTTGCCGCACGGAGAACGGTGCTTTTTTTGCGCGCCGTGCTGTCAATTATGCGGTGTTACCTTGACATTTTCGTGTACTTTTATTATAATAGTCAGAGATTACTTTGTCAATCAAACTATTGTCGCTTTTCCACGCTTTCGGGGAGAGCGATTCAAAAATTTTGGGGAGCGTGGAAATCATCAACAGTCAACTGATCGGCACGGGCGCGTGCCTGCCGGATTTTGTCCTTACCAATGCAATGCTTGAGCACATGGTCGATACTAATGATGAATGGATCGTACAGCGCACAGGTGTGCGCGAACGCCGCATTGCAAAAAACATGCATACGTGGGAGCTTGCGCTCGGCGCAGCGCAGGATGCGCTCGCGGACGCGAAGATCGACGCAGGTGAGCTTGATCTGATCCTGGTCAGCACCTGCACGCCCGATACCAACACGCCGAACACCGCAGCGATCCTTCAGAACAAGCTGGGCGCAGGCGCGATCGGTGCGTTCGACATCAACAATGCCTGCACCGGCTTTGTTTCCGCGACCGATATCGCGGACTGCTACATCAAGTCGGGCAAGGCGAAGACCGTGCTCGTCGTTTCGGCAGAAACGCTCAGCCGTATCGTCGACTACACCGACCGCGGCACCTGCATCCTGTTCGGCGACGGTGCAGCGGCGGCAGTTTACCGCGCGACCGAGGACGAAAGTCTCGGCATCCAGTCCACCTTTGTCGCGGCAGACGGCTCGGGTGCGGAATATCTGCGCATGGAAGCGCTGCCGGTCGAAGACCCATTCGCGGAGGACCGCACAGTAGATCCCAAGGCGCGTTTTCTGAAAATGCAGGGCGCAGCTGTTGTGCGCTTCACCGCGCGCGCAGTACCGCAGGCGATCGATACCGCGCTTCAGCGCGCCGGAATCACCGCTGATGACATCGACTGGGTCGTTCCGCATCAGGCCAACCTGCGCATTCTGGACGTTATTGCAAGACGTTATCATCTGCCCAAGGAGAAGGTTTACGTCAACATGGACCGCTTCGGCAACACCTCCTCGGCAAGCGTGCCGATCTGCCTCAATGAGATGCGCAGAAACGGACTGCTGCGCGAGGGTCAGACCATCGTCTGCACCGGCTTCGGCGGCGGCCTTACCTATGGCGCATTTGTACTGAAACTGTAAAGAAAAGGGGAGTCTTATTATGAAAACCAAGATCACAGAACTTCTCGGCATCGAATATCCGATCGTGCAGGGCGCGATGGCGTGGATCGCCGAGCATCATCTCGCCGCTGCCGTATCCAAGGCAGGCGGCCTCGGCATCATTGCTGGCGGCGCCGCGCCGGTAGATTATATCCGCGACGAGATCCGCAAGGCGCGTGAGATCACGGACAAGCCGCTCGGCATGAACATCATGCTGCTCTCCCCGAACGCCGATGATCTGGCGCAGCTCGCGATCGACGAAAAGATCGAGGTGCTGACCACCGGCGCAGGCAACCCGGGCAAATATATGGCCGCGTGGAAGAACGCCGGTATCAAGATCATGCCGGTCGTTGCATCGGTCGCACTGGCAAAGCGCATGGAGCGCGCGGGCGCGGATGCAGTCATCGCAGAAGGCATGGAGGGCGGCGGCCATATCGGCGAGCTGACGACCATGCCGCTCGTGCCGCAGGTCGTGGACGCGCTGAGCATTCCTGTCATCGCTGCCGGCGGTATCGCAGAGGGCCGCGGCATGGCAGCATCCTTTATGCTCGGTGCAGAGGGCGTTCAGTGCGGCACGGTATTCCTCGCGTCGAACGAGTGCTGCATCTCGGACAAATATAAGGAGCTTGTTCTCAAGGCGACCGACATTTCGACCGTTGTCACCGGCCGGCCGTCCGGTCATCCGGTTCGTTCGCTGAAGACCCCGATGGCGCGCAAGTGCCTTGAACTGGAAAAAGAGAATACCGACGCTTCGCTCGAAGAGCTTGAAAAGGCAACCGCCGGTTCGCTGCGCAAGGCTGTGCAGGATGGCAACTATGAGGAAGGCACCTTCATGTCCGGCCAGATCGCAGGCATGCTCAGGGAGCTCCGTCCGTGCGAGGACATCCTCAAGGGCATGACCGCCGAGGCGGAGGAGCTGCTGAAAAATGCTTACAAGAGATTTGAATAAATAACCCGATCACAGGAGAACAAAAATGGGACTTGCAATCGTAACCGGCGGCTCGCGCGGCATCGGCGCGGCCATCGCAGAAAAGCTGGCACAGGACGGTCATGACGTCCTTATCAACTGTGCCGCCTCGGTCGAAAAGGCAGAGGCAGTTGCCGAGAAATGCCGTGCATACGGCGTTCAAGCATATGTAAAGCAGTGGGATGTGGCAGACTATGACGCCTGCGCCGCTGCACTCAAAGAGATCAAAGCCGAGATCGGCGTGCCGTATATCCTCGTCAATAATGCAGGCATTACGCGCGACGGTCTGATGATCCGCATGAAGGAGGATCAGTTCGACGCCGTTATCCGCACCAATCTCAAGGGCGCGTTCAACATGCTCAGCCAGTGCGGCGCAATGATGATGCGCGCAAAGCAGGGCCGCATCATCAACATCACCTCGGTTTCTGCTTTCACCGGCAACTACGGTCAGATCAACTACACCGCAGCCAAGGCCGGCATGGTCGGCATGACCAAGACCGCCGCCAAGGAGCTCGGCGCACGCGGCATCACGGTCAACGCGGTCGCTCCGGGCTGGATCGCGACCGAAATGAGCGACAAGGTACCTGAGGAGATCCGCGAGAATGCGAAAAAGCAGATCGCTCTCGGCCGCTTCGGCAGGCCGGAGGAGATCGCAGGCGTGGTTTCCTTCCTCGCCTCTGACGCCGCAAGCTATATTTCCGGCCAGACCATTATTGCGGACGGCGGACTCTACTAAGATTTGACACTGTGCAGTGGCTGCACAGTTACGATATTGGAATGAAGGAGCAAATATATGGAACGTGTAGTAATCACCGGCATGGGCGCTATCACTCCGGTCGGCAATGACGTGCCGACGTTTTGGGAATCGCTCAAGACCGGCAAATGCGGCATCGGCCCGATCACCAAGTTTGATGTGTCCGATTTCAAGGTAAAGCTGGGTGCTGAGGTCAAGGACTTCGACCCGACTCAGTATATGGAGAAGCGTGAGGCGCGCCGCGCAGACGCAAATGTGCATTATGCAATGGCGGCAGCGATTCAGGCTGTCGAGCAGGCGGGCCTCAAGGAAGGCAATTTCGATCCCTATCGCACGGGCGTTATCTTCGGCTCGGGCGTAGGCGGTCTGCACGTTGCCGAGCAGGAAGTCCCGAAGCTGAACGAAAAGGGTCCCGGCCGCGTTTCGCCGTTCGCCATTCCGGAGATGATCGCCAACATCGCGGCAGCTTATATCTCCATGCATTTCGGCTTCAAGGGTGAGAATTTCTGCCCGGTTTCCGCATGTGCGACCGGCAACCATTCCATCGGTGAAGCAATGCGCGCCATCCGTCACGGATACCAGGACGTTGTTGTCTGCGGCGGCACCGAGAACGGCATCATCCCGATCTCGATGGCAGGCTTCCAGAATATGAAGGCTGTTCACATGGGCGACGACCCGACGGCAGCATCCATCCCGTTTGACGCACGCCGTTCCGGCTTTGTCATGGGCGAGGGTGCGGGCTGTCTCGTACTCGAGAGCCTGACCCACGCGCAGCAGCGCGGCGCGACCATTCTTGCAGAGGTTGCGGGCTACGGCGCATCCGGCGACGCATATCACATCACCAGCCCCTCTCCGGACGGCGAGGCAGCGGCGCATGCAATCCGCGGCGCCATTGAAGATGCCGGTCTGACTCCGGCCGACGTTGACTATATCAACGCGCACGGCACCTCCACGCCGCTCAACGAGAAATACGAGACCATCGCCATCAAGAAGGCGTTCGGTGACGAAGCATATAAGGTTAAGGTATCCTCCACCAAGTCCATGACCGGCCATCTGCTGGGCGGCGCGGCTGCGGTCGAGGCGATTGCGTGCGTCATGGCCATCCGCGAGGGCATTGTTCCGCCGACCATCGGCTACAAGGAGCCCGATCCGGAATGCGATCTGGACATCACCCCGAACAAGGCGGTCGAAATGCCGGTCAACGTCGCAATTTCGAACTCGCTCGGCTTCGGCGGTCACAACGCATGTATCCTGATCAAGAAGGTGTAACGAGGTATTATGGAAATCAATGAAATCAAGAAGGTTGCGCTTGAGCTGATGGATGCACTCGCTTCGAAGAAGCTGGGTGAGGTTGCCATCGAGCTCGAGGGCGTCAAGATTAAGATCAAAGCGGCCGCTCCGGCGCCCGTCATCGCAGCTGCACCTTCCGCAGCCGCTGCTCCGGCAGCATCCGCTGCACCGGCGGCAGCCGCAGCAGCAGAGACCGAAACGGCACCGGCGGACGATCTTCCGGCCGGTACGCAGGTCAAGAGTCCGCTCGTCGGCACGTTTTATTCTGCTCCCTCGCCGGATGAACCGCCGTTCGTTCTGGTCGGTCAGGAGGTCAAGGAGGGCGACACCCTCTGCATCATCGAGGCCATGAAGGTCATGAACGAGATCAAGGCTCCGTGCAGCGGCAAGGTCGTCCGCATCATGGTGCAGCCGGGCGATATGGTCGAGTACAACCAGCTGCTCTGCATCATCGAGTAACTTAAATCACTAAGTGACTCTTGCATTTTTATGAAAGAGGGATTATAATATGCTGAACAAAGAACAGATCATGGAGATCCTTCCTCACCGTCCGCCGATGTTGCTCGTTGACGAGATCGTCGAGATGGACGAGGAGCATGTCATCGGTCTGCTGCATCTGACAGGCGACGAATTCTTCTTCCAGGGACACTTCCCGGGAAATCCGATCATGCCGGCGGTGTTCCGTCTGGAGGCGCTCGCGCAGGCGGGCGGCGTCGCTCTGCTCTCCATGCCCGAGTTCAAGGGCAAGACTGCGGTCTACACCGGCATCGACAAGGCCAAGTTCCGCGCCATGGCCAAGCCTGGCGATACACTGCGCCTTGAAGTGCACTTCACCAAGCGCCGCGGCCCGATGGCCGTAGCGGAGGGCGTCGCATGGGTCGGCGACCAGAAGGCCGCAGAGGCCGAGATCAAGTGCATGGTAATCATGGACTAAGGCAGGATTAAGCGAATGTTTCAAAAGGTACTCATCGCGAACCGCGGCGAAATCGCAGTTCGCATCATACAGGCGTGCCGCGACCTCGGCATCATTTCGGTCGCGGTCTATTCCGAGGCTGACCGCGAGGCGCTCCATGCGCAGATCGCGGACGAGGCAGTTTGCATCGGTCCTGCGCGCGCGGCGGAAAGCTATCTGAACATGGACAACATCATTTCGGCGGCGCTTGCGTCCGGCTGTCAGGCGATCCATCCGGGCTTCGGTTTTCTATCCGAAAATCCGGATTTTGCAGAGCGGACTACGCAGGCAGGCCTTGCGTTTATCGGCCCGACTGCTGCGACCATCCGTCTGATGGGCGACAAGTCGGAGGCCAAGCGCAACGCCATCGCGGCCGGTGTTCCGGTCGCGCTCGGCACGGACGGCCCTCTGCGCGACTTTGATGAAGCGATCAGCGAGGCGGAGCGCATCGGTTATCCGGTCATGCTCAAGGCGGCCTCCGGCGGCGGCGGCAAGGGTATCCGTGTGGCGCTCAGCGTCAAGGATCTCAAGGATGCCTACGACAGTGCAGCGGCTGAGGCAGTAGCGAACTTCGGCGACGGCCGTCTGTATATGGAAAAATATATCCACAATCCGCGACACATTGAGGTGCAGATCCTGGGCGACAGTCTGGGTAATGTGGTTCATCTGTTCGAGCGTGAGTGCTCGGTACAGCGCCGCCATCAGAAGCTCATTGAGGAATGCCCGTCGGCATTCGTCACGCCCGAGCTTCGCGAAAAGATGACGAGCGCGGCTGTCGCGCTGGCAAAGCGCGTCGGCTACCGCAGCGCAGGCACGATCGAATTTCTGGTCGATAACGACCGCAATTTCTATTTCTGTGAGATGAACACCCGCATTCAGGTCGAGCATCCGGTCACCGAGCAGGTGACTGGCGTTGATCTCGTCTGCGAGCAGCTTCGCATCGCGGCAGGCGAGCCGATTTCCTTCAAGCAGGAGGATCTCGTTATGCGCGGTCATGCGATCGAATGCCGCATCAATGCCGAGGACCCGTCTCGCAACTTTGCGCCCTGTCCGGGCACTCTGGTCTCCCTGCATCTGCCGGGCGGACCGGGCGTGCGCGTGGATTCTGCGGCATATCAGGGATACAAAATCCCGCCGTTCTACGACTCGATGATCGGCAAGCTGATCGTCTATGGCTCGGATCGCACACAGGCCATCGACCGCATGCGCCGCGCGCTCGCGGAAACGCTGTTCGAGGGCGTCGTGACCGGCACGGACTACCAGATGCACATTCTGTGCTCCAAGGCGTTCGTTGACGCCAACTTCAATGTTAATTCAATCGCAAATGGCGATTTCGATCAATAAAACGGCGGCTCTTTCGCTTATCAGCGATTGACCGCAGATGAATAGGGAGGGAGTAAGTATGGGTCTGATCGACCTGTTCCAGAAAACGCGCGAGACCTCCATGGAACTCAAACCGCAGGGGGAAGAGACCACCAACAAGGTCGTCACCTGCAAGGGCTGCGGCGCCGAGCTGAAGGCCTACGCCTACGGCAAGAATCTGTATGTGTGCCCGCACTGTGGCCGCTACGGCCGCCTGCTGGCCCGTACCCGCATCCGTCAGATCGCGGATAAGGACACCTTCGAGGAGCTATACGGCGATCTTGCATCCGCAGACCCGATTCACTTCCCGGGTTATTCGGACAAGACAAAGGAGCTTGCCGAAAAGGTCGGCATGCCTGATGCAGTCAAGACCGGTGTCTGCAAGATCGGCGGTGTGGAGACTGCGCTTGGTGTGATGGACAGTCATTTCATGATGGCATCCATGGGTTCGGTCGTCGGCGAAAAGCTGACCCGTCTGTTCGAGTATGCCACTGAAAAGGGACTGCCGGTCGTGCTGTTTACCTGCTCGGGCGGCGCCCGTATGCAGGAGGGCATGTTTTCTCTGCTTCAGATGGCGAAAGTAAGTGCAGCGGCGCGCCGTCATTCGGACGCCGGTCTGCTGTATATCACCGTGCTGACCGACCCGACAACGGGCGGCGTAACCGCGTCGTTCGCCATGCTCGGCGACATCATTCTTGCAGAGCCCCGCACAGTCGTCGGCTTTGCCGGCCGCCGCGTTATTGAGGGCACGATTGGTCAGACACTGCCGGATGATTTTCAATCGTCGGAATTCTTGCTTTCACACGGTTTCTGTGATAAAATAGTTCCGCGTAATCAATTAAAGGAAACGCTTGAAAAGCTGCTCCGACTGCATTGCAATCCCAAGGCAAAGAAATGGCAGGTGTGGAAACGTGACTGACAGACCGGCAAGCGAAAAAATGCGTATCATTCATGATACCAAACGACCGATGCTGACCGATTATATCGACGAGCTGTTTGACGATTTCATCGAGCTGCACGGCGACCGTTATTTCGGTGACGACCACGCGATTCTGGGCGGCATCGGCTATTTCGGCGGTACCCCTGTGACCGTGATCGGTCATCGCAAGGGCCGCACCATCGAACAGAACATGGACGCGAACTTCGGCATGGCACATCCTGAGGGATACCGAAAGGCGCTGCGTCTCGCGCACGAGGCTGAGAAATTTCATCGACCGGTCATCAATTTTGTCGATACCGGCGGTGCATTCTGCGGCGTAGGCGCGGAGGAACGCGGCCAGGGCGAAGCGATCGCACGCTGCCTGTATGAGTTCATCGAGCTCAAGACTCCGGTCATCTCAATCGTGACCGGCGAGGGCGGCTCCGGCGGCGCACTTGCGCTCGCGGTTGCTGACCGTGTACTCATGCTTGAAAACGCGCTGTATTCGGTCATTTCGCCGCGCGGCTGTGCTTCTATTCTCTGGAAGGACCCGACGCGCGAGGCGGAGGCCGCAGATACCCTGCATATTACCGCGCAGGATCTGTACAGCTTCGGCATGATCGAAGGCATTATTCAGGAAGGCTCGTCCAATGCCCAGCTGATGCGTAATGTTGCGCGCACGCTGCGCGACCAGCTCGCAGAGCTGTCTGCGGAGCCGAGCATCGAAGTGATGCTCGAGAAACGGTATGAAAAATTCCGTAAAATCGGAGTTTTCAGAACAATAAATCAAGATCAAAATGAAGGAGTGTAACCCCAATGTTTGAAAAGGTATGCGAAATTCTCGCTGACAAGTTCGACGCTGATGCTTCCACCATGACCATGGAGACCAAGGTCAAGGAGGATCTGAACGCTGACTCTCTGGACGTAGTTGAGCTGATGATGGATCTCGAGGAGAACTTCGGTGTCACCATCGAGGACGAAGAAGCTGCAAAGATGAGCACCATCGGTGACATCGTAAACTACATCGAGGCACATCAGTAATTCAAAAGCGTTTGCTTTTGAAGCATCCGCTGCTTCGCAAAGTAAAAAAGGCACGCCAGACGGCGTGCCTTTTCGCGTTTCTGATATGCGTTTATTCGCCCATTACCTGAAAAACGATGTCGCGCGTACGATCTCTCGTATCGCACTCAACGAGCGTCAGATTCTGCCACGGGCCGATCGTAATCTCGCCGTTGACGAAAGGGATGACGATGAACGGGCTGAGGAGAGCCGCCTTAATATGCGACGAGCCGTTGTCATCGTGCCAGGTATCATGATGATGGTAATAGATCACACGGCCGTTTTCGTCGCGATAGGGCGAAAAGACATCCATCGCAGCCTTGAGGTCGTGATAGACCATGCCCGGCTCAAATTCGAGCGTTGTCAGACCTGCAACGCCGCCGGTCGTAAAGCCGGTGATCGTGCCGGACTTCATCCCGGTGTTGCGGCAGGCGTTCTGCACCGCTGCGCGGAAGTCATCGGTCACATCGATCATACCCATGTGAGCCTTGGTGCGGTAGGTTTTTGTTTCTGTGTAAACCGGCATTATAATCTCTCCAATCCTGTCAGATCTCGGTGTAGGTTACAGACATTCCAGATAGCGTCCGTACAGCGTCTTATCGAGCTCTGCGGCATGGCGCAGCACGGTTTTCTGGTCGATATAGCCGCGGCGGTATGCGATTTCTTCGGGGCAGGCAATATAGCGTCCGGTCGCATCCTGTACACGCTTGACCTCCTGCGCGGAGTAGAGCAGGCTGTCCGCCGTGCCGGCATCGAGCCAGACAAAATCACGGTCGAGCTTGACTACATGCAGCTGCTCGCGACGCATATACTCCAGGTTGACGTCCGTAATCTCAAGCTCACCACGTGCGGAAGGCTCCAGATTGCGCGCAATCTCTATGACGCTGTTGTCATAGAAGTACAGACCCGGAATAATATAGTTCGACTTCGGATAGCGCGGCTTCTCCTCGATGGAGACAGCGCGGCCCTGTGCATCGAACTCGACAACGCCGAACGCACGCGGATCATCCACATAATAGCCGAATACACAGGCGCCCTCACGGTGCTGAAGAGCCTGCTCGAGATAGCCGCCGAATTTCGGAGAATAAAAGATGTTGTCGCCGAGTACGAGGCAGACATCATCGTTTCCGATAAACTGCGAGCCGATCAGCAGGGCGTCCGCAATGCCGCGCGCGACCTCCTGTACCTCGTAGGTGATGTTAACGCCGAGACGTCCGCCCGAGCCGAGCAGACGGTAAAACGGGCCTTCCTCTCCGGGGGGAATGATAATCAGAATGTCCCGGATCCCTGCCTCCAGCAGCACAGCAAGGGGATAATAAATCATCGGCTTATCGTATACCGGAAGCAAGGGCTTGCAGACCGGGCGTGTCATGGGGTAAAGACGTGAGCCTTTGCCCGCGGCAAGAATAATACCTTTCATGTTATTTCCTCGTCATTCATAGATTGCACTGCCATTATAGCATAAGTCGCAGAAAATTTCCACATTTCGCGTACATTTTTTGCAGAACCGGAAATGAAAAACAGTGTACCAAAGGGGTCACGCAAAAGTTTACAGAAATTCACGCAGAAATTATCATAATTTTGACGATAAAACAGGTAGAAAACAAGCAGAAAAACAAGTATAATAGATGATGTACGAAAATGACCTTTAATAATGGAGGAATATATATGATCCGAAACGATTTACGCAACATCGCCATCATCGCGCACGTCGACCACGGCAAGACCACCCTGGTTGACCAGATGCTCAAGCAGGCCGGTGCTTTCCGCGAAAATCAGGTGGTAGAGGAGCGCGTCATGGACTCCGGCGACATCGAGCGTGAGCGCGGCATTACCATTCTGGCCAAGAATACCTCGGTACACTACAAGGGCGTCAAGATCAATATCGTCGACACCCCGGGCCACGCGGACTTTTCCGGCGAGGTAGAGCGTATCCTCAAGATGGTAGACGGTGTTGTCCTGCTGGTCGACGCAGCAGAGGGCCCGATGCCGCAGACCCGTTTCGTTCTTCAGAAGGCACTTGAATTCGGCCACAAGATCATCATCGCGATCAACAAGATCGACCGTCCGGACGCCCGTCTGAACGAGATCGGCGACGAGGTTCTTGAGCTGCTGCTCAACCTCGATGCAACCGACGAGCAGCTTGACAGCCCGATCGTATACTGCTCCGGCCGTGCCGGCACTGCATCTATGTCTCCGAACGTAGAGGGCAAGGATCTGACCCCGCTGTTCGAGCAGATCCTCGAGCATATCCCGGCGCCGCACGTTGACACCGAGGGCCCGACCCAGATGCTCGTTTCCTCTATCGACTACAACGAATATGTCGGCCGCATCGGCATCGGCCGTATCGAGCGCGGCTCGATGAAGGTCGGTCAGCAGGTCACGGTCTGCGACTACCATGGCAACACCAAGCCGTACAACGCAAAGCTCGTTACCCTGTACTCCATCGAGGAGCTGGGCCGTCAGCCGATCGAAGAGGCGCAGGCCGGCGAGATCGTCTGCTTCTCCGGCATCGAAGGCGTCACCATCGGCGAGACCCTGTGCGACCCGGAGCACGTTGAGGCTCTGCCGTTCGTTAAGATCTCCGAGCCGACGGTCGAGATGACCTTCATGGTCAATGACTCTCCGTTTGCCGGCCGCGAGGGCAAGTTTGTCACCTCCCGTCATCTGCGCGAGCGTCTGTTCCGTGAGCTGCTCAAGGACGTATCTCTGCGCGTTAACGAAACCGATACCACTGACGCATTCCGCGTATGCGGCCGCGGTGAGATGCATCTGTCCATCCTGATCGAGAACCTGCGCCGTGAGGGCTATGAGTTTCAGGTCGGCGCACCGAAGGCTCTGCTCAAGGAGATCGACGGCAAGACCTGCGAGCCGATGGAGCGCATGATCGCTGACGTTCCGGCTGACGCTGTCGGCTCCATTATGGAGAAGATGGGCTCCCGTAAGGGCGAGCTGGTCTCCATGAATCCGAAGGGTGCTGACCGTATGCGCCTCGAGTTCATTATCCCCGCACGCGGCCTGTTCGGTTATCGAACCGAATTCCTGACCGACACCAAGGGCGAAGGCGTTATGTCCTCTGTCTTTAACAGCTATCAGCCGTACAAGGGCGACATCCAGAAGCGTACCACCGGTTCGCTGATCGCCTTTGAGACCGGTGAGGCAGTTGGCTATGGCCTGTTTAACGCGCAGGAGCGCGGCCCGCTGTTCATCGCCCCCGGCACGATGGTATACGAAGGCATGATCGTCGGCGAAAACCCGCGCGGTGAGGATATGGCTGTAAACGTATGCAAGAAGAAGCAGCTGACCAATATGCGTGCTTCCGGTTCGGATGATGCGCTGCGCCTTATTCCGCCGCGTCAGATGTCCATCGAGGCTGCGCTTGAGTTCATTTCGGACGACGAGCTGCTCGAGATCACCCCGGAGAGCATCCGTATGCGCAAGCGCGTTCTGTCCAACACCGAGCGTCTGAAAAAGACCAAGGGCGGTAAGAAGTAAGCTGCTGCGTGGATACACATTTCTAAATTTGTTTCAAAAATAAAAGATATAAAAGGAGAACCATTATTATGGCTATCAAGGAAGTCCTTCACACCGACCTCGCACCGGCAGCAGTAGGCCCGTACTCTCAGGCAATCGCTTCTAACGGCTTCATCTACACCTCCGGTCAGATTCCGATCGACCCGGCTACCGGCAAGATCGAGGCTGCTACCATCGAGGAGCAGACTGAGCAGGTCATGAAGAACCTTCAGTACGTTCTGGCACAGGGCGGCGTATCCTTCGACCGCGTTGTCAAGACCACCTGTTTCCTGTCTGACATCAACGATTTCGCAGCATTCAACGGCGTTTACGCTAAGTATTTCACCGAACAGGCTCCGGCTCGCTCCTGTGTACAGGTTGCAGCTCTGCCGCTCGGCGCCAAGGTCGAGGTTGAGGTCGTAGCTGTTCAGGGCTAAAGATCTGCATCTGTCCCCCCGAGGCAGAACCCACATTACCTGTTTCAAAAGCCGCAGCGCATCCCTGCTGCGGCTTTTTGCTTTCCTGAAACAGGGGAGGAGGAAGGACTATGCTAAATTCAGATCCCTGCTGCGGAAAAACACTGCACTGCGGCATGCGCGAAATGAATGCTACTAATGTCATCAGCGGCTTTTCTGTACGTCCGGGACTGTTCCTGACCAACGGAGCAACGATCGTACCCGGCGGCATCAGCTTTACCATTCATTCTGTCGGAGCAACAGGCTGTGAGCTGTGCCTGTTCCGCCGCACCGAGCAGCAGCCCTATGCCGTGCTGCCGTTTCCCGAGCAGTTCCGCATCGGTAACACTTGGTCAATGATCGTGTTCGGTCTCGACATCACGGAATTCGAATATGCCTACCGCATGGACGGGCCGTACGATCCGGCGCGCGGTCTGCTGTTCGACAAGAACAGATTTCTGCTTGACCCGTACGCGCGTGCTGTGACTGGTCAGAGCCGATGGGGCGTCCGCCCGGCATCCGACAGCTCCTATCATGCGCGCGTGGTCGAGGATGTGTTTGACTGGGGTGATTTTGAAGATGCACATGTCCCGTTTCAGGATATGATCATCTATGAAATGCACGTCCGCGGCTTTACCATGCACGAAAGCTCTCAGGTCGAACATCCCGGTACCTTTGCCGGGCTGATGGAAAAGCTACCGTATCTGAAAGAACTCGGCATCAATACAGTCGAACTGATGCCGGTATTCGAGTTCGATGAACTGGCGGATGAACGGGTGATCGACGGAAAGCAGCTTCTCAATTACTGGGGCTACAACACGGTGTGCTACTTCGCGCCAAACACAGGCTATACAGCGGCTCTGGAATACAACCGCGAGGGAACTGAGCTGAAGACCATGATCCGCACGCTCAATGCCAATGGCATCGAAGTGATCCTTGATGTCGTATTCAATCACACTGCCGAGGGAAACGAACACGGGCCATGCTTTTCCTTCAAGGGCATGGATAATAATATCTACTACATGCTCACTCCGGACGGCAAATACTATAATTTCTCCGGCGTCGGCAATACGCTCAACTGCAATCAGCCGATGGTACGGCAGTTTATCCTCGACTGTCTGCGGTACTGGGTCGTGGAATACCGCGTAGACGGTTTTCGCTTTGATCTTGCGAGCATTCTCGGACGCGATGAGGACGGCGGTCCGCTTTCCGAACCGCCGTTGCTGGAAAGTCTGGCATTCGACCCCATTCTCGGCCGCGTGAAGCTGATTGCAGAGGCGTGGGATGCCGGCGGCATGTATCAGGTCGGTTCGTTCCCGTCATGGAATCGCTGGGCAGAGTGGAATGGAAAATACCGCGATGATCTGCGCCGCTTTCTCAAGGGCGATGACCGTCTTGCATACGCCGCCGTACAGCGCATCTGCGGCTCTCCTGATCTGTATCCGCCGGATAAGCGTCAGAACGCTTCTGTGAACTTCATTACCTGCCACGACGGTTTCACACTCCACGACCTTTATGCTTATAATGAAAAGCACAACGAAGCTAACGGCTGGGACAATACGGATGGCGCGAACGATAATCACAGCTGGAACTGCGGTGCAGAAGGGGAGACCGATGATCTGAAGATCAACGCGCTTCGTGACCGTTTACGAAAAAACGCTTTTACCGTGCTGCTTTGCAGCCGCGGCGCAGCAATGTTTCTGGCGGGCGATGAATTCGGCAATACGCAGTACGGAAACAATAACTCCTACTGTCAGGATAACGAAATTTCGTGGCTTGACTGGTCGCTGCTGGAGACAAACCGCGATATGTTTCAGTATGTCCGCAGACTGATTTCGCTGCGCCATGCGCATCCGGTGCTGCGCGGCGCGACAAAGCCTGCGCACTGCGGCTGGCCAGATGTTTCGCTGCATAATCTGGGTGTGGCATGGAATAACGAGATGAATGACGATACCAGACAGATCGGTGTACTCTTTTCCGGCCGAAATGCGGAAGATACAGCTGATGATTTAGTATTGATTGCAATCAATTCGCACTGGGAAGCGCACGAGCAGCAGGTGCCGAAGCCACCTGACGGCATGCACTGGGTTCTGACACTGCACACATTTGCTCAGAACGCCTTTACGCCTGACATACCCTTTGACGGGCAATGCTTTACACTCGGCGCACGCTCAGTCGCTGTTGTGACGGCAGAAATGGACAGAGCAATATAATCTAATCAGACACAAAACCGCACCCCATCTCTCAGGCAGCAGGGAACACCTGCCGCCATGAAATGGGGTGCGGTTCTACATTTTTGGCATTGCTATTCAGATACAGATAAAAAGACCGCAGAGAATCTCTGCGGTCTTTCATTGTCTAAAAGTACAGCTAAATTACTTAGCTTCCTTAGCAGCCTTGATCGCGTCGATCATCATCGGAACAACCTTGAACAGGTCGCCGCAGATGCCGTAGTCAGCTACGTCGAAGATCGGAGCGGAGTCAGACTTGTTGACTGCTACGATGCACTCGGAATCCTGCATGCCAGCCTTGTGCTGGATCGCGCCGGAAATGCCCAGAGCAACGTACAGCTTCGGATGTACGGTCTTGCCGGTCTGACCAACCTGGTGGTCAGCAGACAGCCAGCCGGAGTCGATTGCAGCACGGGAGCCGCCAACAACGCCGCCGAACAGGCCAGCCAGCTCTTCAGCCAGCTTGATGCCGGTCTCAACGTCCTTGGAGATACCACGGCCAACAGAAACGACAACCTCAGCGCCGGTCAGGTCGACCAGCTCCTTAGCTTCCTTAACGACCTCGAGAACCTTGGTCTTGATGTCTGCATCGGACAGCTCGAAAGCTACCGGCTCAACGACTACTGCGTTAGCCTTAGCCTCGTTGTACTCGCCCTTCTTCAGAACGCCCGGACGAACGGTCGCCATCTGCGGACGGAAGCGCGGGCAGATGATGGTAGCCATCAGA
Organism: Butyricicoccus sp. OM04-18BH; assembly: GCF_003481705.1. Classification (GTDB taxonomy): domain Bacteria; phylum Bacillota; class Clostridia; order Oscillospirales; family Butyricicoccaceae; genus Agathobaculum; species Agathobaculum hominis. Next base: position 244,705 of record NZ_QULN01000002.1, on the reverse strand, counting down.
TGGCCGCCGAATGCCGGACGGGTCATCTTCAGGTTGCGGTCCTCACGATTGAGTGCGTCCAGCTGTGCCTGCGGCAGGGTGGAAGCCTCCTTGAGGAATGCTGCATACTTCTCAACGTCAACGTCGAGGTGGGTGCAGTCTGCGGTCAGACCGGTGTGCAGACGAGCTGCGCAGCGCGGGCCGAGGTCACGGCCAATGTTGGTAGCGGCGATCAGCAGGATCTCCGGCTTCTTAGCCATAACGGTGTCGCAGATAACCTTTGCGTAAGCATCGGTGGTGTAGGTGTCGAGCAGATCGGACTCGCAGACGAGAACCTTGTCAGCGCCGTAAGCGCCCAGCTCCTTCGCCATGGAATCAGCTACGCCCTTGCCGCCGAGCAGCAGGCCGCAAACCTCGGTGCCCATGTCGTCAGCCAGCTTGCGTGCCTCGGAGATCAGCTCGAGTACGGTCGGCTGCAGCTTGCCCTGACGCTGCTCACAGAATACCCATACGCCGGAAAAATCGGCGAGGTTGGTGTTATTGAAATCAGCCATTGTTCAGTTTTCTCCTTCCGATTAAATGATGTGCTTCTTCTGAAGCTCGCCAACCAGCTCTTCGCAGGTAGCCTTGTCAGCACCCTCAAGCATCTTGCCCTGACCCTTCTGCGGGGGAGTGAAAGACTTGAAGATGTTGGTCGGAGAACCCTTCAGACCAATGGTGGTCGGGTCGATCAGCGGATCGTCCTTCAGGGTGTTGTAGTCATAAACTGCAATCGGCTTGTCGTAGCAGCCCATGATGCCCTTGATGGACATATAGCGGGGCTCGTTGAGCTCCTTGATGCAGGTCAGCAGGCACGGGGTCTGGGTCTCGATGGTCATGTAGCCATCCTCGAGTGCGCGCTTAACGGTTACGGTAGTGCCCTCGATCTTTACGTCAGCAGCGTAGGAGACCTGCGGGATGTTCAGCTTCTCAGCGATCTGAGAGCCTACCTGAGCGGTATCACCGTCGATTGCCTGACGGCCGCAGAATACAACGTCGTCAGCGTCAACGCCGTACTTCTTGATTGCAGCAGCGAGGATCTGGGAGGTAGCGAAGGTATCGGAACCGCCGAACTCACGTGCGGAAACCAGGATGCCCTCATCAGCGCCCATAGCCATCAGCTCACGCAGCATGCCCTGAGCCGGGGGAGGACCCATGGTGATAACAACGACCTTGCAGCCGGTAGCATCCTTCAGACGCAGAGCAGCCTCAACAGCGTTCTTGTCATCCGGGTTGATGATGGTAGCCATGGATGCGCGGTTCAGAGTGCCATCGGGATTAACAGCAACCTTACCGGAGGTATCCGGAACCTGCTTTACACAAACAATTGCCTTCATAGTTCAGTTTTCCTCCTATTCTTACTTACCGAGAATGTTGCCGGAGATAACGACACGCTGGATCTCGCTGGTGCCCTCGTAGATCTCGGTGATCTTGGCATCACGCATCATGCGCTCAACCGGGTAATCCTTGGTGTAGCCGTAGCCGCCGTGTACCTGAACTGCCTTGGTGGTGATCTTCATAGCAGCCTCGGAAGCGAACAGCTTAGCGGTTGCAGCGTCCAGAGTGAAGCGGCCGCCCTCGGTCTTGGCAACAGCAGCCTTGTAGGTCAGCAGGCGAGCAGCCTCGATTGCAACGTGCATGTCAGCAAAGAGGAACTGAGTGTTCTGGAACTTTGCGATCGGACGGCCGAACTGCTCACGGGTCTTAGCAAAGTTGATGGACTCTTCCATAGCGCCCTCTGCGATGCCGAGTGCCTGTGCAGCGATGCCGATACGGCCGCCGTCCAGGGTCTGCATAGCGATCTTGAAGCCCTTGCCTTCTGCGCCGAGGAGGTTTTCCTTCGGAACGATGCAGTCGGTGAATACGATCTCAGCCGTCGGGGAGCCGTGCAGGCCAAGCTTCTCCTCGTGCTTGCCAACAGAGAAGCCCGGGAAGGAGCTCTCTACGATGAATGCAGAAATGCCCTTGGTGCCCTTGGACTTGTCGGTCATGGCAAATACAACGAATACGTCAGCAACATAGCCGTTGGTGATGAAGATCTTAGAGCCGTTCAGAACGTAGTGGTCACCCTGCAGCTCAGCAACACAGGTGCCCTTTGCAGCGTCAGAACCAGCGTCCGGCTCGGTCAGAGCGAAAGCGCCGACCTTGTGGCCCTCGGTCAGCATGCGGAGGTACTTCTCCTTCTGCTCGGGGGTGCCGTTTGCGATGATCGGGCCGCAGCACAGACCATTGTGGGTAGCGAGAATATCGCCGGTGGAAGCGCACTGCTTGGACAGCTCCTCGATAGCGATTGCAGAGGAAAGGTCGTCAGCGCCTGCGCCGCCGAACTCTTCGGGCACGATCATGCCCATTACGCCAAGGTCGAACAGCTTCTCGATGTTCTCGCGCGGGTAAGTAGAGGTTTTGTCGGTTTCCGCAGCGATGGGCTTGACTTCGTTCTCGGTGAAGTCATGCATCATCTGGCGAACCAGTTCCTGTTCACGGGTCAGATGGAAATCCATGTTCAAGTCTCCTTCTTGTTTGGATATTTATTGCCGATGCCGACCGGTAAAGGCCGACGTTCCGCCGATTTTTTGCCGCACAGAGGCGGCAGAACAGCACTATACCACCCGTACCATGTAGCGGCCGCGGATGGTCTCTTTTCGAGTGCGTTTTGCACACTTTCTTGTTAAGTTTTGTTCCTTCTAACAATATACCACACGGATTAGCATGCGTCAACTGTCAAATTTAACGGAATGCAACAATAAATTTATCAGAAACGCCGGATAATACGTCGTTTTAACCAAAGGATTTGAAGTTTATACGCATAATAGACGAAACAGATGCTTTCAAACTGTGCATAATGCGCATAAAACGTTTGTTTTTCATATAAATCCGTCCACCTGCTTTTTACAGAACTACAAGTTTCACGGGGGAGGGGAGTCTTTTATTTCCGGGGCGCCTCGCCGTCGCGAAGGGTATGTTCGAAGGCTGCACATTTTTCGTAGTGCGCGATCTTTCTGTCGAGACGCTCGAGGGTCTGCTGCATCTGCGTGATGCGCTCGGCAAGCTGCCCGCGTTGCTCGATCAGAATGGCTCTGCGTGCATTGCTCGTCTCATCCCCCTGCCGGAAGAGGGAAACGTACTCGATGAGCGCTTCGATCTGTAGACCTGCGCCGCGCATACACTTAATAAACTCGACCCAGCCGCACGAGCTTTCGTCGTAGTCACGGATGCCGCTCCTCGTGCGCGGCACCGGCGGAATAAGACCGATGCGCTCGTAATAGCGCAGTGTATCTGCGGAAATGTCATATTTTTTAGCTGTTTCAGCTATCGTCATAATAATCTCTCCTGAACGAAATGATTGTATATGTTCAGTGTACCACTTGGAGTTCACTCCAGGTCAAGGGTTTTTCGAAATATTTTAATGTACGGAGTCTGCGGGGAAATGACAAAAATAAAAAGCACGGCAAACCGTGCTTTTTATTGGTGATCCAGCGGGGATTCGAACCCCGGACACCCTGCTTAAAAGGCAGGTGCTCTGCCGACTGAGCTACTGGATCAAAAAAATATGGGGTGGGTAAAGGGACTCGAACCCTCGACCCTCGGAACCACAATCCGATGCTCTAACCAACTGAGCTATACCCACCATATTCATGTTATGACTGCAATAGCAGTATTTGTTGTCCGAGCCGAATGGCAGGGACGGCTGGATTCGAACCAGCGAATGTCGGCGTCAAAGGCCGATGCCTTACCGCTTGGCGACGCCCCCGTATTCGCGGTGCGAAAGAGGAGATAGTCCGTAAATAACGCGCTGCGACCTTGCAGATGCAGCGCGCCACGGAACAATATGGGGTGGGTAAAGGGACTCGAACCCTCGACCCTCGGAACCACAATCCGATGCTCTAACCAACTGAGCTATACCCACCATATTAAAAATCAGCCACCGGATAAACCTCGAAAGGATTGGCACGCCAGGAGGGATTCGAACCCCCGGCCTACTGCTTAGAAGGCAGTTGCTCTATCCGGCTGAGCTACTGGCGCATGTCAATTCCGGCAACCCGGCACATCAAAAAGTGGAGCGGGTGATGGGAATCGAACCCACGTGTTCAGCTTGGAAGGCTGACATTCTACCATTGAACTACACCCGCGGGTCTCTCTCTGACGCTTGTTTATTATATCAATTCACAGGACGTATGTCAACATATTTTTTCAAATTTTTTAAGAAAGTTTTTTCGCAGCATTTTCAGCAGGGCATCAAAAGGGCATACGGCTGTGTTATACTGTAATCAAAGGAGGGGAGAGCGTATGAAAGCAACTATTTTACTGGCGGAGGACGAACGGGATATGCGCGAGGTGCTGTGCGATTATTTCACGGCGAAGAGCGGCGGCGAGCTGACTATGATTTCCGCACCGGACGGCAATACGGCGCTTCACCTGATCGAGACACAGCCCTTCGATCTGCTTCTGCTCGACATCATGCTGCCGGGCACGGACGGGTTCGCGCTGTGCCGCGCCGCACGGGAACAGGGCGAGGCGCCCATCCTATTCATCACCGCGCGTGAGGACGAGCAGGACAAGCTGCACGGCTACGGTCTGGGTGCGGACGACTACGTTGTCAAACCGTTTTCGCTTGCTGTGCTGTACGCCAAAGCACAGGCTCTCCTGCGCCGTTCACGCGGCATGACAGCAGCAGAGGTCCTGAGAGCCGGTGCGCTCGTGCTCGATCCAGCGAGGGGAACGGTAACAGCGGACGGTCAGCGCATCGACCTGCCGCCCAAGGAATTTGCTTTGCTGCGGGTGCTGATGGAGCGCAGAAACCGCGTGCTGACCCGGGACGAACTGCTGAACCTTGCGTGGGGCTGGGATTTTGACGGTTCGGACCGCGTGGTTGACAGCCATATCAAAAAGCTGCGCCGGGCACTGGGGACGCACGCGGACTGCATCAAGACCGTAGTAAAGCGCGGCTACAAACTGGAGGTGGATGGAAATGAAAGCAAAACGTAGAACTTTTTGGAGCTTCTTCACACGTATCGGCGCAGGGTTTCTTGCGTTCTGGCTTGCAGTGATGGCGATGTTCACCGTTCTGGTGTCGCAGCAGCGCGCAGAACTCATGCTGTCGGACATGGAAAGCAAATCGAACAGGCTGATGGGAGAGGATACCGATATTCTGCTCGACCCCTCGACATATGATACAGCGGACGAGACAGAGCTGCGCAGACGATTGAGCAAGGCGGTATTCATGGCGGACAGCACAGACCCGCCGAACCTGCAAATCGTAGAAACCGCCATCACCGACCTGAACACCGGCGATATTCTGCAAAGCAACCGCTGGTGGCTGGAACTGATCGAGGGAGAAAACCTGTACCGCGTGGATATGAGCGGTCAGCCGCGCGAGGTGTGCGAGGCGATCCTTGCGGGTGCGGGCGTAGCCGAGAAAAACATTGAATCGCTGCCGGGGATGACCTTTGAGGTGTGGGCAGACAGTGTACCCGGATACCGCGATGATGCGTATCTGAAATCCATAACGATCAAGCCGACGAAGAACGTCGGCGGCACGTGGGAGCCGACCGGAGAAGTGCGCATGGTTGAATGCACCTATGACACAGTGCAGATGAAAAATCTGCCTCTGAAAACCATGACTTGCTCTGGCATTATGTACCCCGGACCGAACGGCGCTACCGCCGAGCAGATTGCCGCATCCCTGTCCTCTCCCGCGCGGCAGGCGCTTCGGGAATGGGCAGAGAATCCGAGCGGCCCAAACAGCAGTCAAACGGTCGAGAAGCCATGGCTCGTGCGGACGTACAGGCGGCAGATAAAGTATTGTCCTTTTGCTGAGAGCCACTATGTATTTGTGTCCTACGCGGCGGAAGGGTATCCGCTCAAAGCATCGCTGCCGGTGCTCATCCCCGTCTGGGCATTCAGTCTGGCGCTTGCGCTGTTCTGTGCGGCCATCCTGTCCTATGCGCTTCTTCGCGTCTGGCGCAGGCAGGAGCGCGTGGAGCAGGTTCGCCGCGAAACGACCGCCGCGCTCGCGCACGAGTTGAAAACGCCGCTCTCCGTGCTCTCTGCGGCGGCAGAGCTGTTAGAGGACAACCTCGCGCCGGAAAAGCAGGCGCATTATCTTGATGTCATCCAGACGCAGGCGCAGCGCATGGACGGCAGTGTACGCAAAATGCTTGAGCTGTCGCGGCTTGAGACCGGCGTGCAGGCGCTGCGTCGAGAGGAATTCCCGCTTGCCGCCCTCGCACAAGAAAGGCTTGCCGCCGCGCTCCCGGCAGACGGCAGCCTGCACACGGAATTGGCATCCGACAACGAATACATGGTCAACGCAGACCGCGCACTGCTTGCACGGGCACTGGACGCGCTCCTCGAAAACGCCGTGCAGCACACACCTGAGGGAGGCTGCATCACAGTCCGCATCGCAAACGGTATGCTTTCTGTAGCCAACACCGGCGATGCCATCCCGAATCATGCCTTGCCCCGGCTGTGGGAGGCATATTATCAGGCTGACCCCTCGCGCAGCACAAAGGGTGACGGCCTCGGTCTCTCGATTGCGAAAACCGTGTTCGATCTGCACGGATACACCTGCGGCGCAGAGAACACAGACGCCGGTCCGAAATTCTGGTTCAAATTTGCATAATCTGCGCAAAATCAAAAGCCGCCCTGTGGGCGGCTTTTGTTGTCGATCAGCATCGTATTTCAACAATTCCGGATCAAATCGTATCCAGCTTTACCCTGCCGTCCTCAGCGGAAAGATGCGCGCCGAGAAGCGGCTTATCACCCGTGACGATAGCGTTTGCAAGAGGATTTTCGATTTCCTTTTCGATCAGCCGACGCAGATTGCGTGCGCCGTACTTGACCGAATAGGACTTTTCTACGAGCAGCGCGAGCAGGCTGTCATCCCATGTCAGACGGATTTCCTTGTCTGCGAGGGTGCCCTTGAGCTCGTTCAGCATGATCTCAGCAATAAGACGGAAGTTGTCCTCGGTGAGCTGGTTGAACGCAATGATCTCGTCGATGCGGTTGAGGAACTCGGGACGCATGATCTCCTCGAGTGCCTTCATCACGCGGTCTTTGCTCATCTGGGAGACCGTGCGGCCGAAGCCTGCCGGCGTGCTGCTCGACTGAGAACCAGCATTCGAGGTCATGACAATGACCGTGTTTTCGAAGCTGACAACGCGGCCCTGCGCATCGGTCAGACGGCCGTCGTCGAGGATCTGGAGCAGCGAATTAAGAACATCCGGATGTGCTTTCTCGATCTCATCGAACAGAACGACCGAGTACGGGCGGCGGCGGATCTTTTCGGTCAGCTGTCCTGCTTCATCGTAGCCGACATATCCCGGGGGAGAGCCGATCAGACGAGAAACCGTATGCTTCTCCATATACTCGGACATATCCAGACGAACAAGCGCATCCGGAGAGTCGAACAGATCGAGTGCGAGCTGCTTGACCAGCTCGGTCTTGCCAACGCCGGTCGGGCCGACAAACAGGAAGGATGCCGGCTTGCGCTTGGGGCTGATACCCGCACGGCTGCGGCGAATGGACGCGCAGACTGCATCAACAGCTTCGTCCTGACCGATCACGTGAGACTTGAGACGGTTTTCCATATCGCGCAGACGTGCGGACTCCTGCGCTGCCACCTTGGAGGCCGGAATGCCGGTCCAGATCTCAATAACCTCGGCCAGCAGCTGCTCGTCAACAGCAGGCGCAGGCTTGCAGAGCAGGTCATGCAGCTGTGCTTCGACCTGGAGAATACGCGAGCGGCAGGATGCGATCTTCGCATAGGTTTCCTCCTCCTCGCTGCGCGCAGAGGACTGCGTAAGCTCGTCAAGCTGTGCCTGAAGGCGTTCCAGCTCGTTCTGAAGCTCAGGGATCTCAGAAAGCTGTGGAGAGTCCAGATTGAGGCGCGAGCAGGCCTCGTCGATCAGATCGATAGCCTTGTCGGGCAGAAAGCGGTCGGTGATATAGCGCTCACTCATCTCGGCGGCACGGCAGCACATCTCGTCCGACACGGTAACACCGTGGAAGGTTTCGTAATAGGAACGGATGCCCTTGAGAATTTCTGTGGTCTCGGAAACAGACGGTTCCCCGATGTACACCGGCTGAAAGCGGCGTTCCAGAGCGGCATCCTTTTCGATGTATTTGCGGTATTCCTTGAGCGTGGTCGCGCCGATGACCTGAATATCGCCACGCGCGAGAGCCGGCTTGAGAATATTTGCAGCATTCATAGAGCCTTCGGAGTCACCTGCACCGACAATATTGTGCACCTCGTCGATGACGAGAATGATGTTGCCGATCTTTTTGACCTCGTCGATCAGACCCTTCATGCGGCTCTCGAACTGGCCGCGGAACTGTGTACCCGCAACCAGTGCGGTCAGGTCGAGCAGATGGACCTCCTTGTTGCGCATCTTAAAAGGAATGCGGCCCTCGTTGATACGCACGGCAAGTCCCTCCGCGACAGCGGTCTTGCCGACGCCCGGCTCACCGATCAGGCAGGGATTGTTCTTCTGGCGGCGGTTGAGAATCTGAATGACGCGGTCGGTCTCGCGGTCGCGTCCGACGATGTGGTCAATGCGGCCCTCAGCGGCCTTCTGGGTCAGGTTTTCGCAGTAATTGTTAAGATACTTGCGCTTTTTGTCGTCGCGGCTGCGGCCGCGCTTGTCGCTGTTCTGCGTGCTCTCCTGCGCCGGACGGGCGGGGGAGGAGGATGTGGTCATGGGGTCGGTCTCGTGCGGTGCTTCGTCATCCGAGCCGTCCGACCCAGCAGTCACAAGCTCATTCAGATCGGACAGCGAGCCGATCTCACCGGACAGGGCCTCGAGGTCGTCCTCCGTAATGCCCATCTGTTCCATAATGTTGTCAAGCGGCTTGACGCCCAGCTCGCGCGCGCACTTGAGGCACAGGCCCTCCTGCGTGGTCTTATCCGGGCCTTCGATTTTGGTGATGAACACCACTGCGATGTTTTTCTTGCACCGCGAGCACATTGGCATGTTCATAATTGGTTAAACTCCTTCATTCTGCAATGGAATTACAGATTCTGACGATTCATGCCGCAATAAACGGCAGGAACGCGATAATTTTAGCTAACAGGAACGTATTTTCGATACGTTCGGGTGAAAGATATCCCAGCTCGGTAAAGGTCACCGGGTAGAACCAGTGTGCACCGAGCAGTACGAGCACGACGAGCAGCAGACCGGTCGCAAGCCCGATCGCGCCGCCGGCCAGTGCATCGAGTATGCCGAGAGGGGTGACTCGGCTGAGCAGACGGAGCGCCCTGACCGCAAGCGAGATCAGAATACTGAGCAGGACGGAAAACACTGCGATCAGCACAAGATAGGAAATACTCTCGGCCATGCTCTGCACCGCAGCGCGGAGCGCCGTCTGTACGCTGTCCGCCAGCGCGTCTGGAACGCCCGACTGCTTGAGCTTATGCTCAAAAACGCTGCGCACAATCGGCTCTGCGAGCCATTTCGCAGCAGATGGCGCCAGCTGACGGGCGAGAAAGTACGACCCGGCCATCGCGATGCAGCGGCCCACAAGACCTGCGAGCGAGGCGAGTGCGCCGCGCCGGAGACCAAGGAGCAGATTAACGAGCACGACCGCGAGGATCACGAGATCGGGCACGTTAAGCAGGCTGAGGAGCACATCAGGAATTTGCTGCGGCTGCATCGGCTGCTACCTCCCTGGACTGCGCGGAGCGGGCAGTGAATATGCGGGCGTTGCTGTTGTAAAGAACGAATACCGTACCGTCATCGGTGAGCAGTATGCGGCGTGCGCCGATGGCCTCATCATTGCGCCAGAGCGCATGGAACTGCGTGTCGTACACCGTGACGCCGGTGCTTGTCAGCACCGCCTCACCGGCGTCGGAGACCGCCAGCGCGCCCGGCTCCTCGTCGAGCGGCTCCGGGCCGTATACCGAACCGCTGCGCACCGTATATAGATCGCTGCGCGCGCCGCCCGAGTACGAACGAATCGCAAGCACCATCGCGTTGTCGCGCGTCGCGACCGAGATCAGGTCGCTCGTGCCGACGGTCAGCGCGTGCTCGCTGCTGCCGCGGCGCGTGACCAGATACAGACCGTCGTCGCACAGCACGGCTGCCGAACCGTTATCGAGATAGCACAGCTCTATGCCGAGCGCGTTCTCCAGCTCGGTATCCGAGATCTGCTTGCCGCTCGATACATCATAAAAGCGAACATGGCTGATAAGCGATGCATCCCGCTGCTCGAAGCCGAGCACGGCGACCGTTCTTCCGTCGGGGGAGAGGCCGCCCGAGACGATATACAGCTCGGACGAGCTGAATTTGAACAGCTCCTCACCCTTGGTGGAATAAACGGCAGCAGCAGTGCGGTAGCCCTGCTCGTCAGTGATGAGCAGAAAATCGCCCGTCCGTCCGATGCTGCCGGTCAGAATGGCGGAATTCAGCGCGACCTCCGCCTTGACCGAGGACGCATCTGTCAAAACCGCATTCTTGCCGCCGCGGTCATAGACCAGAACATTGGTCTGGCAGGACTCCACGACCGGATTGGAATAGCCGATCGTCACTTGAAACGTCGTCATGCTGCCCGGACGGGAGAGATAAAGCGCATCGCTGTCTGCGTAGGCGAGACCGGACTCGAACAGCGCACCATCGCTGAAAATATTGTTTTCGAATTCTATGTTCGTGATGTCGCCCTCATGCTGGCGCGCACCGGCGAGCGCGTACTGCACCGTGCGCTGAATGGCTGACGGCGCGAACAGACCATAATGGGTCAGCACAAAGCAGAACGCGCCGACCGCCAGCAGCCAGCCGCAGACAAAACGCAGCTTCGTGACAAAACGGATGCGCGGATCGCGGCTCTCTTCCAAGCGGATACGGCGGTCTTTGCCCGTTGCCGGAAAGCGGATGAGATTTCTTACTCTGGACATTTTTTCGTTTGGTGTGTCACCCATCAAGGTTCACCTCCTCATTATATCGCTTTTCGAGGCGTAAAATGTGAATAGTCAATAAATTTTTCAGTCCCCCAGCCGAAAACGGTCGAGTTCACTCGTGTGGTCATACCACAGCCGGTTCATGAAAAGGCCGCAGGCAGGCAGCGTCGGACCGGCCTGTTCGCGGTCGCAGGACGCAAGCACATCGGCAACGTCGTCAGGCCGCAGCTTGCCGCCGCCGACATAGACAAGGGTACCCGAAATGGCACGAACCATATTGTACAGAAAGCCGTCGCCGCATACGCGGATACGGATGAGATCATCAATCTTGTCCACGTCACACCAGAAGATCGTGCGGACCGTGCTTTTGACCGGCGTACCCTGGCTGCGCACGGATGCAAAATCGTGCGTGCCGACAAAGCGCTGTGCGCCCTCGTGCATCCGCTCTGCATCGAGCGGATAGTTGTAGCGATACGCATATCGCGCATGAAAAGGATCACGCAGCGTGGACGGAAAGATATAATAGGCGTATTCCTTTCGAGTGCAGTCAAAACGCGCGTCAAAGTCCTCCGGGACTTCGACTGCACCTGAGACCGCGATATCGGGCGGCAGAAAGCTGTTGAGCGCAAAGGGAAGCCGGTCTGTCGGAATAGTGCAGCGCTCGCTCTTGAAGCTCGCGACATAACGTTTTGCGTGAACACCCGAGTCAGTGCGGCCGACACCGGAGACATGCACCTTCTCGCCGAGCAGACGGAAGAGCGCGGTCTCCATGCTTTCCTGAATGGACGGCCCGTTTTTCTGTATCTGCCAGCCGTTGTAGTTTGTGCCGTCATAGGACAGCACCAAAGCAATGTTTTTCATACTATAAAATACCTGACAAGTGATTTACAGACCCAGTCTGCGCAGCGCGATCACAGCCGCAAACAGCACGGCAACGAGCAGCATGGAGCAGATGTCCACACGTGCAATCTTCAGCTGACGCATGCGGGTACGGCCAACGTCTCCGCGGTAAAGGCGGCACTCCATGGCGGTCGCAAGCTCATCTGCGCGGCGAAACGCCGAGATGAACAGCGGCACGAGAATGGGGATCATGGCCTTGGCACGCTGAATGAGGTTGCCGGAGTCGAAGTCCGCGCCACGCGCCTTCTGCGCCGAGATGATCTTCTCGGTCTCCTCAATCAAGGTCGGAATAAAGCGCAGAGCGATCGACATCATCATGGATAGCTCATGCACCGGCACATGCAGCTTTTTGAGCGGAGCGAGCAGCCGCTCGAGACCGTCAGTCAGTTGGATGGGCGAGGTGGTGTAGGTGAGCATGGAGGTCGCGATGATGAGCAGCATCAGTCGCAGCACCATGAATACCGCCATGCGGATGCCCTCTACGCTGATATGCAGGAATTTCCACTGCCAGACATAATCACCCGGCGTATAGAACAGATTGAGCACCGCCGTGAACATGACGATGAGCAGAATGGGCTTGAGACCGCGCACGACCATTTTGGGGGAAATACGCGAAATTCCGATAACGAGGGCGAGAAACAGGATGATAAGGCCATAAGAGACCGGTCCCTGCGCAAGAAACAGCAGCACAATGAGTGCAACCGTCAGCACGATCTTGACGCGCGGGTCAAGCCGGTGAACGGCGCTGTTTCCGGGGAAGAACTGGCCGATGGTAATGTCCTTGAGCATCAGTGAGCGCCCCCTTTCTTCCTGCAGGCGCGCAGCGCGTCCATCGCCTGCGCAACGGTATAGACCGAGGTATCAACATCATGCCCGCGCTTTTTCAGCTCTATCATGACCTTGGTGATCATCGGGATATCGAGACCTGCCGCAACGATTTCGTCAGCGTGAGAAAACACCTCGCGCGGCGTATCGCAGAACAGAACCCTTGCATGATCCATGACGAGCAGGCGGTCAGCGATCTGCGAAATATCCTCCATGGAGTGCGAGACGATGAGGATGGTCGCGCTGGACTGCGCGTGGTAATTGCGGACAAGCTCGAAGATCTCGTCGCGGCCTGCCGGATCAAGGCCGGCGGTCGGCTCGTCGAGAACGAGCACATCCGGACGCATGGCGATCACGCCCGCGATGGCAACGCGGCGCTTCTGACCGCCGGAGAGCGCGAATGGAGACTGGTCAGCAAGCTCAGGGGCGAGGCCTACCGCCTCCATTGACTCGCGCACGCGCACGTCGATTTCTGCCTGCGGCAGGCTCATGTTGGTCGGGCCGTAGGCGATGTCCTTCGCAATCGTCTCCTCGAACAGCTGATACTCCGGATACTGAAATACCAGACCGACGCGAAATCGCGTCTCGCGCGCACATTTGCCCTTTGCATCCCAGATAGATTTGCCGTCGAGCAGGACTTCTCCCTCAGAAGGCTGGAGCAGACCGTTCAAATGCTGAATAAGCGTGGACTTGCCCGAACCGGTGTGACCGATCACGCCGAGGATCTCTCCCTTGTTGATCTGAATATCGACATGGTCGAGCGCGACACGCTCAAAAGGGGTGCCTGCGCCGTAAACATGCGTCAGGCCCCGTGTTTCAAGTATGGTTGACAATGGAATTTCTCCTTATATTGCAGTTATGCCAAATAGGTTTCCAGAATACCCGCGCATTCATTGACGCTCAGCGCGTCGATCGGCAGGCTCTCGCCGTCCTGTCTGTCGAGGTCATACAGAACCTCGATCGTCTGCGGTACGGTGAGCGAGGCGGCGCGCAGCTTGTCCACCTGTGTGAAGATCTCACGCGGTCTGCCGTCCATCAGCACATTTCCCGCGTGCATGACGACGACGCGCTGTGCCTGTACGGCTTCATCCATATGATGGGTGATGAGGATGACCGTAATGCCGTATTTACGATTGAGCTCGCGCACAACGCTCATGACCTCGCGGCGGCCCTGAGGGTCAAGCATGGCGGTCGGTTCGTCGAGCACGACGCAGCGCGGCATCATGGCGATCACGCCTGCGATGGCGACGCGCTGCTTCTGACCGCCCGACAGGCGGTGCGGCGCCTGCGCGCGGTACTCATACATGCCGACGGCCTTGAGCGCATCATCTACGCGCTTTCGGATTTCGGCAGGCGGAATGCCCATGTTTTCGAGCGCGAACGCGACATCTTCTTCAACGACCGTTGCAACGATCTGGTTATCCGGGTTCTGAAACACCATAGAGACCGTTTTGCGCACCTCATAGGTGTTGTTTTCGTCGCGCGTGTCCATCATGTCGACGTAGCACACGCCGCCGGTAGGCAGACGGATCGCATTGAAGCAGCCGGCGAGAGTGCTTTTGCCCGAGCCATTGTGACCCAGCACCGCCACGAACTCGCCGCGCTGGATACTGAGATCCACGCCCTTCAGCACCTGCACCGGCTCCTGACCCTCTTCCGCCGGATAGGCATAGCGAAGATCTTCGGTTTTGATTATTTCAGCCATTTCAGTAGTTTTCATCCTTTTTGTTACTCTTCCGCAATAAAACGGGCCGACGAACCGCAGGGGAGCACCAGACCGGTAGACTCGACCGGCAGGCCGAGCTCCTGTGCCTCGATTTTACCGGCGGCCCGCTTTCCTGCCGTAATACCCAGCAGATAGCTCATGACCGACGGAGCGAGGCCGGTCGAATAGCTCGAAATGAGCACGAACAGCGGCTTGTCGCTCAGCACGCCCATGGTAAGATCAACGAAGTCCGCAACATCCTCCTCGATCTTCCAGGTCTCGCCGGACGGACCGCGGCCATAGCTCGGCGGATCCATAATGATAGCATCATATTTGCGGCCGCGCCGGATCTCGCGCTGCACGAACTTTTTGCAGTCATCCACGATCCATCGGATCGGACGGTCAGCCAGACCGGAAGATGCTGCGTTTTCGCGTGCCCACTGCACCATGCCTTTAGATGCATCGACATGGCAGACCGATGCACCGGCGTTTGCCGCTGCGAGCGTTGCGCCGCCCGTATAGGCGAACAGGTTGAGCACGCTGATCGGGCGTCCTGCACCGCGAATCATCCTGTCAATAAAGTCCCAGTTTGCCGCCTGCTCGGGAAACAGGCCCGTGTGCTTGAAGCTCATGGGCTTGAGCTGGAACGTGAGGTCTCCGTAATGAATGGCCCACTGCTCGGGCAGCTTGCGGATTTCCCATCTGCCGCCACCTGCATTCGAGCGGTGATAGATGGCGTTCGGACGGTTCCATGCCTTGCAGTCCTTGTCGCGTGCCCAAATGGCCTGCGGGTCGGGACGCTGCAAAATCTGGCTGCCCCATCGTTCGATTTTTTCTCCGCCGCCGCAGTCGAGCACGGCGTAGTCTTTCCAGTTATCTGCGATCCACATAAAATACCTTCCTTAATTCCGGGTATGTAATTACATAATGTATCAGTTTCTATTTTAACACCAAACTGCGCCCAGTGCAACGAAAATCGCAAGGAGCGCTCTGCCATGCGTTTTGGCAAAAAACGCTAAAAAGGGACTGTCCCGACAGCGAGACAGTCCCTTGGGTGGGGAGAGAACAGAAATTTCCGAGAACAGATTAGGGGGTCAGATGACGATGGCGCGCGGCGGAACCGGCGAAGAAAACACGATCTGCGTTTCGGTCTTGCCGAATTGCTGGAGCTTCCCGATAAAGCCGTCAAGATCCTGCGTCGAAGGGAAGGAGACCTTGATGAGCATGGAATAGTTGCCGGTCACGCAGTTGCATTCCAGAACATTGGGGATCGCTGCGATAAACGGATAGAACTCTGCTTTCTGTGCCGGCTGCATATCCAGATGCACATAGGCGAGAATGTGGTGGCCGAGCTGAAGCGGATCGAGGTCGAGCGTATAGGCGCGGATAACGCCCTGCTTCTCCAGCCGCTCGATGCGCGCGGAGACAGCCGGAGAGGACAGCCGCACCTCGCCTGCAAGGGTCTTGATCGGAGTGCGGGAGTTTTTTTGCAGCAGGCGCAGCAGTTTCAGGTCGATTTCATCCATAGGGCGGTAGCCCTCCTTATCTACAAAAAATGGTAAAACAAAAAAGGGAGTCCACCTCGTGTTATGCGAAGTGAACTCCTTTGTTCATTTACATTATAAAGCATTATGCCGCATATGTCAAACAAAATACTGCGGTCTGCATATAATTATGAACCACTGTGCTCTGCTGTTTTTGTGCACTACACACGAAAAACTGTTTTTTCACCCGCGAGATCAGACATCCGAGTCCGTGATCGGACGGAAAACGATCCACTGGCCGTCGATCAGCACCTCAAGCGTATCGCCCATGCGCTGATAGCCGTAGCCCGTGCCGAAGTTGGACTGGTCGTTCTCGGTCGGTGCGTCCGTGCCACTGGCTGTCTGCGAGGTGATCTCGCCGTCCATGTTGCCGCAGCGGCCCTCGACCGCGCTGACCTCTCCCGCAGACTGGTACAGCGTGTTATCCACCATCACCATCATCGGCGCGTCCGTCACCGGACGGTCCTGCGCGGTGTCGGGGAGCGTCGAAGCGTCATCCGTGCTCTGTGTGCCTATGCCTGCATTTTCGCCGTCTTTTGCCGTATCTCTGCCGCCGCAGCCGGTCAGCGCAAGCGCAAGCAGCAGCGCGAGTATTAGTGCAGCCATACGTTTCTTCATGGTATCCACCGCCTTTCTGTCCGGTTAGACGGACAGGTTTCCGAAATGTTCCCGGTTACTTTTTCTTCTTCGGCTTTGCCCAACCCTTTTTCGGCTGCGGCGCACGGGATGCCGGCTTTGCTGCCGGTTTGGCGCTGCGGCGCGGCTTTTCCGGTCGTGCCGCCGAAACGCCGTGGCGATGCGCCGGTTTGCTGCTCCTGGGAGCGACATTCTGCTCGCCGCTGCGGTTCGGGCGGATGAGGCATTCCTTTCCGTAACCGATCAGATCTTCGCGGCCTGCCTTTTTAAGCGCCGCAAGGATGATCGGACGCTTGTCCGGACGGCGCCATTGCAGCAGCGCACGCTGCATCGCCTTTTCCTCCGGTGTTTTCGCGACATATACCGGCTTCATCGTGCGAGGGTCGATGCCGGTATAATACATCGCGGTGGACAGCGTGCCGGGGGTGGGGTAGAAGTCCTGCACCTGCTCGGGCATATAGCCGATGCGGTTGAGGTACTGCGCGAGCATGATCGCGTCGTCGAGCGTCGCGCCGGGGTGCGAGCTCATCAGATACGGCACAAGATACTGCTTGCGGCCGAGCTTCTGGTTGATGCGTGCATAGCGTTCGCGGAACTGCTCATAAACGTTGAACGACGGCTTGCCCATATAATAGAGTGCATTGTCGCTCATGTGCTCAGGCGCGACCTTGAGCTGACCCGAAATATGATGCTCGACCAGCTCCTTGAAGAAGGCATCGTTCCTGTCCGCCATCATATAGTCGTAGCGCAGACCCGAGCGGACGAAAACCTTCTTGATACCCTCGATCCGGCGCAGCTCGCGCAGCAGGTTGAGGTAATCCGTGTGGTCGGCCTCAATGTTGCTGCACGCAGATGGGAACAGACAGCGCTTGTCCTTGCAGCAGCCGTGCGTGTCCTGCTTTTTGCAGGCAGGGAAGCGAAAATTCGCCGTCGGGCCGCCGACATCATGGATATAGCCCTTGAAGCCGGGCATCTGGGTGATTTTTTTCGCTTCCTCGATGACGCTCTCATGGCTGCGCACCTGAATGTAGCGTCCCTGATGGAACGCAAGTGCGCAGAAATTGCACGCGCCGAAGCAGCCGCGGTTGTGAATGATAGAAAACTGAACCTCCTGAATGGCCGGAACGCCTCCGAGCGCCTCGTAGGAAGGATGATAGGTGCGCATATAGGGCAACGCATAAACGTGATCCATCTCCTCGGTGGTCAGCGGCTTCGCGGGCGGATTCTGGATGAGCACGCGCCGGCCGTGGCGCTGAAGCAGCGCCCTGCCGCGCACGGCATCCTGCTCGTCATACTGGAGCTTGACCGAACGAGCGTAGTCCGGTTTGCTCGCGCAGACATCCTCGTAGGACGGGCACTCGACCGCATCCCACGCGAGCCCCTCGGCGTCGTGCGCCATGTAGGCTGTGCCGCGCACACCGACGCACGCATCTGCGCCTTTTCTGCCGTGCCGGAGATTGTTCGCAAGCTCAACCACCGAATGTTCGCTCATGCCGTACATCACACCGTCCGCGCCGGTAGACTCCAGAATGGAGGGCATGACGCGGTCAGCCCAGTAGTCGTAGTGCGCAAAGCGTCGCAGGCTCGCCTCGATGCCGCCGAGATAGACCGGCGTATCGGGGAAGGCACGGCGTGCGAGCATGGAATAGACGGTGACAGCGCGGTCGGGACGTTTGCCGCCCTTGCCGCCGGGGGTATAGGCATCGTCCGAGCGGCGTTTTTTCGCGGAGGTATAGTGCGCGACCATCGAGTCAATATTGCCGCCGTTGATGAGCACCGCATAGCGCGGCCGTCCCATCGCGAGAAAATCATGCTCATCGCGGAAATCCGGCTGACTGAGGATCGCGACCTTATAGCCTGCGTCCTCGAGTACACGGGAAATGATCGCCGTACCGAATGAGGGGTGGTCGACATAGGCGTCGCCCGTCACGATCAGGAAGTCGCAGTAATACCATCCGCGCTCGGTCATATCCTGCTTTGAAATAGGAAGAAATCCGTTCATTTTTGCTCCTTTGCAGCCGTACCGCTGTATTTTGTCCTCTGTATATCGACCATAAAAAAATAACCGCAGGCCTTGCTCGAAGGGCGGTTATTTTTCTAACAGCTCATATCATTACAGCGAAAAGCCGCTGTATATCAATCGTATCAGTTATCCAGATAGAACTGTACCAGTTCCTGCATCAGCTCATCACGGTCGATCTTGCAGATCAGGCTGCGGGCATTGTTGTGATTGGTTATGTAGGTCGGGTCCTCAGAAAGCAGATAACCGACGATCTGGTTGATCGGGTTGTAGCCTT
The DNA here is from genome assembly GCF_003481705.1 of Butyricicoccus sp. OM04-18BH. Taxonomy (GTDB): domain Bacteria; phylum Bacillota; class Clostridia; order Oscillospirales; family Butyricicoccaceae; genus Agathobaculum; species Agathobaculum hominis. Next base: position 225,889 of record NZ_QULN01000002.1, on the reverse strand, counting down.
TCTCCTTGAGCGCGTCGTACACAGCGGTAAGCGTGCGCTTCATCTCCTTGTTGGACTCGTCTACCAGACTGAATTTTCTCGTTCCGTCAAGCATGCTTGGTCTCCTTTCCGTTCCTACCTGTCGGGTATAATTCTATATAAACAGCATAATACAAATTGCGGAAAAAGTAAAGCCTATTCCGTGGAAAACTCGAGCAAAATCTTTTTCCATCCTCGGCACAAACAGGTGCCTGCACCAGAAATACAGAAGGGAGACCGGTTGCAGTCTCCCTTCCTGTGTTTTGAAATTAACCGCGCAGCTGAGCGCCGAACTCGGTCTCAAGCGCCGAGATCGCGGCACGCATAGCCTTGTCGCACTCCTCGTCGGTGAGGGTGCGGTCGGGCGCACGCATGGACAGCGAGTATGCAACAGACTTCTTGCCCTCCGGGATGCCCTTGCCCTTGTAAACGTCAAACAGCTTGACGCTCTCGAGCAGCTTGCCTGCCGCCTTCTCAACAGCGGCCTGCATAGAAGCTGCCGGAACAGCATCATCGACCAGAACCGCAATATCACGGGTGGATGCCGGGAACTTGGGCAGCGGGTGGTACAGCTTCTCCGGGTCGATGGCGGCCAGCAGCGCGTCCATCTGAAGCTCGGCAGCGAGCACTTCGCCGGACAGGCCGTAGCGGGCTGCAACGGTCGGGTGGATGGTGCCGAATACGCCGATCTCCTTGCCGTCAATCAGCACCTTGGCGCAGCGGCCCGGGTGGTAGGACGGGTTGGCCTTCTCGGGAGCAAAGGACGCGCCCTTGATGTTCAGTTCACGCAGCAGCGCCTCGATCACGCCCTTGAACTGGAAGAAGGACAGTCGGCCGTAGCTGCCGAGGGTCAGGATCTTCTCCTCGTGCGGCAGTACGTCCGGGTCAGCCTTGCCGTCCTTGACGGTCGGGGTATAAATGGTGCCCAGCTCGTACAGCGAAGCGGTCGGGTTGCGGTGCGCGTGGTTGTGCGCCAGATTATCCAGCATGGACGGCAGCACGGTGGTACGCATGACGCTGAAATCCTCACCAAGCGGATTGAGGATGGTGGTGGAGATGCGTCGCGGGTCGTTCTCGTCCCAGCCGATCATGTCGTAGAACTTCGGAGAGATGAAGGAATGGCTCATGGACTCGTCGAAGCCTGCCTCGCGGCAAACCAGCGCAGCGGCGCGCTCCGCCTGCTGGGACGGGGTGAACTCGCCCTGTACCATCTCGCCGGCGTACAGCGTGGTCGGAATCTTGTCGTAGCCGTACATACGGGCCACTTCCTCGGCCACGTCGCACATGCGGTTGATGTCGGTGCGGAAGAACGGTACAACGACTTCGCCGTTCTCAATCTTGAAGTCCAGCTTCTCGAGCAGCTTTACCTGCTCCTCCGTGGACAGCTCCAGACCGAGCAGCGCGTTCATCTTGTCCGGCTCAAACGGCAGACGCTTGTGGTTCGGGTCGGAGTTGTCAACGTCGATGATGCCGTCGATGACCTCGCCTGCGCCGAGCATTTCGACCAGCTCGCACGCACGGTTGACCGCATCGAGGGTCATGCGCGGGTCAAGGCCCTTCTCAAAGCGGCCGGAGGCCTCGGTACGCATGCCGAGCGCCTTTGCGGTAATACGAACGGTAGCGCCGTGGAAGTTCGCGGACTCGAAAACGACGGTCTTGGTGTCGTCCATAATCTCGGAGTTTGCGCCACCCATAACGCCTGCAACAGCAACCGGCTTGTCGTTGTCGCAGATGGCAAGCATCTTGTCGCTCAGGTCGTGATCTACGCCGTCCAGAGTCTGGATGGACTCACCGTTGCGGGCACGGCGGACAACGATGCGGCCGTCGGACAGGCACTTGTAGTCGAAAGCGTGCATCGGCTGACCGTACTCGAGCATAACGTAGTTGGTAATATCAACGATGTTATTGATCGGACGGACGCCGCAGGCGTGCAGACGCTCGCGCATCCACGCCGGAGACGGCTCGATCTTGATATTCTTGACGATGCGGGCGGTGTAGCGCGGGCACAGATCGGTGTCCTTGACCTCGACGGACATATACTCGTTGATGTCGCCGCCAACGCCCTTTACCTCCGGGGTCTTAACGCTGAACGGACGGTCGAAGGTAGCCGCAGTCTCGCGGGCCAGGCCGATCACGCTCAGGCAGTCCGGACGGTTGGACGTGATCTCAAAATCGGAAACCCAGTCGTCCAGACCGAGTACCTTTTTGATGTCCTCGCCGACCGGGGTGCCGGCCGGCAGGAACAGGATGCCGTTCTCGCAGGCATACGGCACGCAGCCGTGGGACAGACCCAGCTCCTGGAACGAGCACATCATGCCGTTGGACGGCACGCCGCGCAGCTTGCCCTTGGTGATCTTTACGCCGCCGGGCAGGGTGGACTTGTGCAGGCAGACCGGGCAGATCTCGCCAACGGATGCAGGCGTTACATTGGGTGCGCCGGTGACGATCTGCACCGGCTCCTCCTTGCCGACATCGAGCTGGCAAATTTTCAGATGGTCGGAGTCCGGATGGTCGACAACGGACAGGATCTTGCCGGTCACAACGTTTTCGATCTCTGCGCCGAGGTAGTAGACCTCCTCGACCTTGGAGCCGGACATGGTCAGCTTGGCATCATACTCCTTCGGGGTGATGCCGGTCATATCGGTATAATCCGAAAGCCAGGATAATGGCAGTTTCATTGGATATATTTCCTCCTTGATGGTACAGCGCCGTCAGGCGCGCATGAAATTGAAAACAGTGCTGCTGTTTTCGTATACAGTGGACTTCCGAAGTCCGCTGTAAGCGCGTCAGCGCTTAGAACTGGTGCAGGAATCGAACGTCGTTCTCATAGAACAGACGGATATCGTCGATCTTAAAACGGCCCATGACCATACGCTCGAGACCGATGCCGAAGGCATAGCCGGAGTATTCGTTCGGGTCGATGCCGCTCATCTCGAGCACCTTGGGGTGAACCATGCCGCAGCCGAGGATCTCGATCCAGCCCTCGCCCTTGCAGAGCGGGCAGCCCTCGCCGTGACAGCGGTAGCACTGAATATCCATCTCCGCACTCGGCTCGGTGAACGGGAAGTGGTGCGGGCGGAAACGGACGACCGTGTCCTCGCCGTACAGCTTCTTTGCAAACAGCTCGAGGATGCCCTTGAGGTCGCTCATGCGGATGCCCTTGTCAACGACCAGGCCCTCGATCTGATGGAACAGCGGGGAGTGGGTAGCGTCCACTGCGTCCGAACGGTAAACGCGACCCGGTGCGATGATGCGAATCGGCGGCTTGCGCTTTTCCATGGTGCGGACCTGCATCGGGGAGGTCTGGGTACGCAGAACGACATTGTCCGAGATATAGAAGGTGTCCTGCGTGTCGCGTGCCGGATGGTCCTTCGGGATGTTCAGCGCCTCGAAGTTGTAGTGGTCGAGCTCGACCTCCGGGCCCTCTGCGATGGAGAAGCCAAGACCGAGGAAAATCTCCTTGAACTCGTCGAGCACGATGTTCAGCGGATGCTTTTTGCCGATCACGACCTCGTCGCCCGGCAGGGTAACGTCGATGGTCTCGGCAGCGAGCTTCTTTTCGAGCGCTGCCTGCTCGAGCAGCTTTTTCTGCTTGTCGATGATGGTCTCGATCTCAGCGCGAACGTCGTTGATGAGCTGGCCGACGACCGGGCGCTCCTCCGCAGCAACGTCCTTCATACCCTTGAGCAGAGCGGTCAGCTCGCCCTTCTTGCCGAGGAACTTGACACGCGCTTCATCGAGGGCGCGTGCATCCGCCGCCGCAGCAAGCTGCTCCTTCGCGGACTGCAAAATGCCTTGCAGCTTTTCTTTCATATCAATTCTCCTTTGGAACGTGATGTTCATGCCGGGACGGAAGCGTAAAAAAGCCTTCCGTCCCTCTGCTTTTGCAGATATAGGGACGAAAGGCATAACTCTTCCGTGGTACCACCCTGATTTCCGAATGCTCGGACACTCATTAAACGCCGGTAACGAGGCGTCAGCCCGTCTGTGCCTACTGCCGAAAGCCGCGGTTCAGCACAGATGCTCGCAGGGGAACTTCACATCCTGTCTCATGGCGTGGCTTACAGCCTGCGGCCGCGCTCTCTGGACCGAGAAATGGGAATGCTACTTTTCCTGTTCATCGCATTGGAATATTCATAACAGAATTATTAAACCACATTTCCGCGCAGAATGCAAGAGCGGTTTGCAGGAATTTAAGCGTTTTTTCCGTTTTTCATCGAGAAAGTGACCAGTTCCTCGCCCTCATGCTGAACATCTGTCTTTGCGACCGTCACGGTTTCCGGGATCGCGTCCGCAGGGACATCCTCAAGGACCGCAAGACCAACGCCGTGTTTTTCGCTGACCGACAGATAGTTTTTTGCCGGCTGATCGTCGATATAGATATCACGCTCTGGTTCGGCGCCGCCGAACCAGAGCATCAGCGTTTCCGCCTCGGGATAATACGCTGCACGGTACAGCGTTACACCGCCGTTCCTCTGTTTTTCCGAGATGAGCTCGCGCACCTCGAAGGTCTCGGACGGGTCTTTCTGCACAGACATCGCGCCGGTTCGGTATTCGGAATGAATATAATTATACTGCTGCACCTTGCTGACGATGCAGTACGAAAGCATACACGCCAGAACGATGACGCACGCCCAGAGTGCGGTTTTCTTTGTTTTTTGCATAACTTCTCCTCCTCAGACCCAGGGGAATACCCAGCGAATGCTGAAAAACGTCGCAGCCATGCTCAGGCCGTTTGCGCACAGCGCATAGCAGATCGGATGTGCCGACGGACGTTCGCTCCTGAGCGTTTTGCGGTAAATGACGGCCTCCGCAATCCAGATGGCAAGCTCGAGCGGCACAAAGACAAAATACCGGTAGAACACCATATCCTGCGCCATGCACCATGCGGTAACGGCGGTCAGCACAAGCTGCGTTGCGACATTCACGCAGATGAACACTCTGCGGTTGCGCTCGTCCCAGAAGCCGAACGGAATGAGCAGCAGTCCCTCGATCAGCAGCGTCGGCAGCAGGGAAGAGAGAAACTGCTTTGCGTAATCGCTCCACGAATTGCCGGTCAGGACCGTGTTCGCGGTGTAGTCGTAGGTAAATTCCTGCCACAGGCGGTAGCGCTGCTGCACGAACGAGAGGCGGGCGCCGTCCTTTGTCGCGATGACGATACGGAACTCGTCCGGGACGCCGTGATAGCCATACCGGAAGGTGTCATCCGTGCTCTGTATCTCGCCGTACATCGGCGCTCGCGTACCATCCAGCATAGCCAGGTGCCACGTTCCTTCTCCGCCTGCATCGCGTGCCGCCGTCCGAAGATTCGTTATGATCTCGGCATCCATCTGCGTCTCGGAAAGATGGTTCCATTCCTGATTATCAAACAGCTTGTCCGACGCTTCACCCGGCACGAGCAGATCAAGATAATAGCTCCCGCTCGGCGGATTTTTCACATGGATGGTCACGCTCGGCTTTGGCCCCATGTCAGCGCGCGCCGGAACCGGCAGCAGAACGGCAAGCAGCGCGAGCACGCAGAAAACAGATGTCCGCTTTCGTTTCATAACTATTCCCTCCTTACCTTTATATGCTAATCGTAACATGCAGAGGAAACAAACACAAGTTACAAATACAATACAGTATGATTTTTCGTCCGTCCTGCTTGACAAAAGCTGTGTTTGCGACTATAATAGCAAGGTAATACTGAGAAAATGCCATGAAAAAGAGGAGTATTTCTTCTTCGTCTGTTCAGAGAAGGTGCGGTCGGTGCAAGCACCTCTGCGAGAGGAAAGAAGGTCGCTTTGGAGCAGGGCAGCTGATTTGTGTTAAGCTGTTCCGTCCTGTCCACGTTACGGACCAACGAGCGCGCGGCTTTTTGCCGCGAATTCAGGTGGTACCACGGAGCACGCTTCGTCCTGTTTTGGACGGCGTGCTGTTTTTATTTTTGTAAAAAAATTGAAGGAGATAGATCTATGAGCGAACTGCCTAAGACCTACGACCCGAAAGCGGTCGAGGACAAGCTGTACAGCTTCTGGAACGACTCCGGCTTCTTCCATGCCGAAGTCAATCCGAAAAAGAAACCCTATACCATCGTTATCCCGCCTCCGAACGTAACCGGCCAGCTCCATATGGGTCATGCGTTCGACGAGACCCTTCAGGATGTCCTGATCCGTACCAAGCGCATGCAGGGCTACGAGGCTCTGTGGATGCCGGGCACCGACCACGCCGGCATCGCAACCCAGATCAAGGTCGAGGAGAACCTCCGCAAGGAGGAGGGCAAGACCCGTTATGACCTCGGCCGCGAGGAGTTTCTGAAGCGTGTCTGGGACTGGAAGCACAAGTTCGGCAACCGCATCATCAGCCAGCTGAAAAAGCTCGGCTCGTCCTGTGACTGGGAGCGCGAGCGCTTCACCATGGACGAGGGCTGCTCCAAGGCGGTCCGCGAGGTATTCGTAAACCTGTACAACAAGGGCCTCATCTACAAGGGCCACCGCATCATCAACTGGTGCCCGCACTGCGCGACTGCGCTGTCCGACGCTGAGGTTGAGTACGAAACCCAGCCGGGCAAGCTGTGGCACATCCGCTATCCGCTGGCGGACGGCTCGGGCGAGCTGGTGGTTGCGACCACCCGTCCGGAGACCTTTATGGGCGATACCGGCGTTGCCGTCAACCCGAACGACGAGCGCTACAAGCACCTCATCGGCAAGACCTGCATCCTCCCGATCATGAACCGCGAGATTCCGATTTTCGGTGACGAGTACGTCGATATGGAGTTCGGCACCGGCTGTGTTAAGGTTACGCCGTGCCACGACCCGAACGACTTCGAGATGGGCCAGCGCCACAACCTCGAGCAGATCCTCGTATTCAACGAGGACGCGACCGTCAACGCAAACGGCGGCAAGTACGAGGGCATGGACCGCTACGAGTGCCGCAAGGCGGTTGTAAAGGACCTTGAGGAAGGCGGCTATCTGGTCAAGATTGAGGACCACGAGCACAACGTAGGCACCTGCTACCGCTGCGGCACCACCGTTGAGCCGATGACCTCGGCACAGTGGTTCGTCAAGATGGCGCCGCTCGCCAAGCCCGCTATGGACGTAGTAAACGAGGGCAAGACCAAGTTTGTGCCCGACCGCTTCTCCAAGACCTACCTGCGCTGGATGGAGAACGTACACGACTGGTGTATCTCCCGTCAGCTGTGGTGGGGTCACCGCATTCCGGCATTCTACTGCGACGACTGCGGTGAAATGACCGTCTCCAAGACCGATGTGCACACCTGCCCGAAGTGCGGCGGCACGCATATCCATCAGGAGGAGGACGTTCTGGATACCTGGTTCTCGTCCGCTCTGTGGCCGTTCTCCACGCTCGGCTGGCCGGATAAGACCAAGGAGCTGGAGTATTTCTACCCGACTTCGACCCTCGTTACCGGCTACGACATCATCTTCTTCTGGGTTGCCCGCATGATCTTCTCCGGCGTGGAGCACATGGGCGAGACCCCGTTCAAGACGGTCTATATCCACGGTCTGGTGCGCGATGCACAGGGCCGCAAGATGTCCAAGTCGCTCGGCAACGGCATCGACCCGCTCGAGGTCATCGACCAGTACGGCGCGGATGCGCTGCGCTTCACCCTCGCAACCGGCAACAGCCCCGGAAACGATATGCGTTTCTCGGATGAGCGTGTACAGGCATCCCGCAACTTCTGCAACAAGATCTGGAACGCATCGCGCTTCATCCAGATGAACCTGACCATCGACAAGGACAAGGCGGTCGAGCTGCCCGCCGAGCTGGCGCTCGAGGATAAGTGGATCATCAGCAAGTTCAACACCCTCGTTGCCGACGTTACCCGCAACATCGACCAGTACGAGCTGGGTCTTGCCGCCTCCAAGCTGAACGACTTCATCTGGGAGAACTTCTGCGACTGGTATATCGAGATCGCAAAGACCCGTCTCCAGACCGGCGACGAGAACGTACAGAAGGTGCTGTGTTACGTCCTGTCGGGCGCAATGCAGCTGCTGCACCCGTTCATGCCGTTCATCACCGAGACCATCTGGCAGGCGCTGCCGCATGAGGGCCCGTCCGTCATGGTTTCCAAGTGGCCGGAGTATGACGAGAAGCTGAACTTCTCCGTCGAAGAAGCGCAGATGGAGAGCCTGATGGACGCTGTCCGCGCCATCCGCAACCGCCGCGCCGAGATGAACGTACCGCCCTCCAAGAAGGCCAAGGTACTCATTCTGACCGAGAAGAAGGATACGTTCTCCGCAGGCGCAGGCTTCTTCCCGAAGCTGGCATACGCTTCCGAGATCGAACTCATCGACGCCGTTCCGGCTGACGCCGCCAAGATGGCATCCGTAGTCACCGGCGACGCACAGCTTTACATGCCGATGGGCGACCTCATCGACTTTGAGGCGGAGCGCGCCCGTCTCGGCAAGGAGAAGAAGAAGGTCGAGGACGATATTGCGTTCGTTATGAAGAAGCTCAACAACCCGAAGTTTGTTGACAAGGCTCCGGAGAACGTTGTTGCAGCCGAGCGCGAAAAGGCAGACAAGCTGCGCGAGCATCTCGCAAAGCTCGAGGAGTCTATCGCAGCTCTGGGCTGAAAATCAAACTGAGATAAAAAGCGGAAGCTCCGGCTTCCGCTTTTTGCGCTGTTGTGCTTTCAATTTTGCCCAGACTGTGCTATAATACAGCCATTACTAAACGAAAAAGGAAAGGTTTCATCATGGACACCGAATTCCCTAAAACAGCTGTTGAATATATCCACTCGCTCGGCCGTTTTTCCGGCAGACCCGGTCTGCACCGTATCCGTGCGCTGTGCAAGGCGCTCGGTGATCCGCAGGACAGGCTGCGCTTTGTTCATCTCGCCGGTACGAACGGCAAGGGCTCGACCGCTACCATGATCGCCTCCGCGCTTCAGGCAGCCGGTCTGCGCACAGGCCTGTACACCTCGCCGTATCTCGTGCAGTTCTACGAACGTATCCGTATCGACGGCTCAATGATCTCGAGCGACGATCTCGCGCACTTTTCCGAGCGCGTCGCAGTTGCCTGCGAAAGCCTGACACTGCCCGAAGGAGAGACGATCGGTGAGTTTGAGTTCACGACCGCAGTTGCTTTCCTATACTTCGTCGAGCAGGGCTGTGATATCGTCGTACTGGAAACCGGTCTCGGCGGCCGCTGCGACGCAACCAACGTCATCCGCAGTCCGGAGGTGTGCGTGATCACGCCGATCTCGCTCGATCATATGGCAGTCCTTGGTGACACAGTTGCTGAGATCGCGGGAGAGAAAGCCGGAATCATCAAGCCCGGCGCTGATGTCGTCTGCGCAAACGGTCAGGAGGAGGACGCTCTCGCCGTACTGCGTCATGTCACTGCGTCTCAGGGTGCGGTCTGGCACGAGAGCGCGGATACGCTGCGTGTGCTTCGCTGTGATCTGAACGGCTCTGCCTTCGTCTGCGACGGACAGGGCTACACCATCGCCATGCCCGGTCGGCACCAGCTTCAGAACGCTTCTACGGCGCTCCGCACTCTGGATGCACTGCGTCTGCGCGGCTGGGATATCCCGATCGAGGCCGCCGTGCGCGGTCTGGCACGCGCGCGCATCGCCGGAAGGCTGGAGCGCGTGGTGGACGCGCCTCTCGTGCTGCTCGACGGTGCGCACAACGCCGCAGGCATCGACGCGCTGTGCGGTGCGGTGCATGACCTTTTGAAAATGCGCCGTCTGCATGTTGTCATGGGCATGGTCTGCGACAAGGAATACGAATACTGCGTGCGCAGAATGGCGCGGCAGGCTGATGCCTTTTACGCCTGCACAACAAATGCGGCAGAGCGCTCACTCGGTGAGCAGACCATTGCTGCACTCGCAGAGCAGGAATGCAGTGAGGTCTACGACTGCCGCAGCACCGAGCACGCGCTTGAGCTTGCGTTCGACCATGCATCCCCGAAGGACTGCATTCTCGTCTGCGGCTCGCTGTTTCTGACGGGTGAGGCTGAGAAGATCCTGCGCGGCCGACCGAAAACGACAGATTAAAACCGAATAGCCTGCTAAAATAAGCCTGTACCGGCAAACGGTACAGGCTTTTTCTGTTTTGAGGTGAAAAATATGCTTGATATTACCCAGACCGAGGTCGACCGGACACTGACCGTCCGCTATACCGGCGAGCTCGACCAGCACACCGCCCGTCAGACCATAGAGCGCAGCGAGGATCTGCTCGTACTCTATCCCTGCGACAGTCTCGTACTCGATCTATCCGGTCTGACCTTCATGGACAGCTCAGGTCTTGCGGTCGTACTGCATCTGCACCGTACCTGCGCGCGCTGCGGCTGCGATTTTCGCGTGCGCGGTACGCCGCCGCAGCCGCAGCGCGTCTTTGACGCCGCCGGTCTGCCGCAGGTCATCGTATTCGAAAGGGGTGAGTAACGTTGCGGACAGTCAGCAACAAAATGAGCATCAAATTTGAAAGCCGCTCGGTCAACGAGGCGTTCGCGCGGCAGGCGGTCGGCGCGTTTGCTTCGCAGCTTGATCCGACCATGGAGGAGCTGGGCGACATAAAGACCGTTGTCTCCGAAGCGGTCACCAACGCGATCGTACATGGCTATGCAGGCAGGAGCGGCTTCATCACAGTCGCCGTGCGCCTGTTCGAGGGGCGCGCACTTGAAATCAAGATCAAGGACACCGGCTGCGGCATCGAAAACGTCGAGCAGGCGAGAAAGCCGATGTTTACCACCGGCGACGATTCGCGCAGCGGCATGGGTTTTACCATCATGGAAAGCTTCACCGACCGGCTTCGTGTACGCTCTGCGCCGGGGCGCGGCACGGTCGTGACCATGACCAAGGTCCTGCGGGAGCGGGAGACTTGACCGAGCGCATGACGGCGCTGCTGCGCCGTGCATCCGAAGGCGACCGTGAAGCCGAGAGCGTGCTCATCTCGGAAAACAGCGGACTCATCCATACCATCGCGCGGCGGTATTTCGGGCGCGGTGCAGAGCCGGACGATCTGTATCAGCTTGCCTGTGTCGGCTTCATCAAGGCGGTGCGCGGCTTTGACCCTGCGCGCGGGAACGAGTTTTCGACTTATGCCGTTCCCAAGATCGCCGGGGAGATCCGCCGCTTTCTGCGCGACGACGGCGCGGTCAAGGTCAGCCGTGCGGTCAAGGAACGCGCGGTGCGTGTACGCCGGGTACAGAGCGAGCTGGAGGGCCGGCTCGGCCGTTCCCCGAGCGTCAGCGAACTTGCCGCTGCCTGTGCGCTGACACCTGAGGAGGTCGCTGTCTGCGAGCAGGCTGACGTATCGGTCGACTCGCTCGAACGCGAGCTTTCGGGCGGCGGACGCCTCGGGGACCTCGTGGGCGATGAGGGCATGGAGGAGCGAACCTGCCTGTATCTGTCGCTCGAGGAGGCGCTGCTGAGCCTGCCCGAGCGCGAGCGGCAGGTCATCGCGCTGCGTTTTGCGCGCGACATGACCCAGCAGCAGGTCAGCCGCATCATCGGCGTGTCGCAGGTACAGGTCAGCCGCATCGAAAAGCGTGCACTCGCGGCACTGCGCGAAAAGCTGTGCGACACATAGAGGAACCGCCCCGGAGCGCTGATAAACGCTGTTCCGGGGCGGTATAATTTTATGGCAGCACCGCACAATGAAAGCTTCGGCGCTTTGCAGAAATTATGTGGTATTGCCTTAAATGACCTGCATGAACAGGCTTGCGCTCTTCGCCATGAGACGCTTGGTGCCCTTTTGGTCGAAGGCGATCTCAAGCAGCGCGTCGCCGCCCATCGGCTTGACGGAAACGATCATGCCGTCTCCGAATGCACGGTGGCGGACACGGTCTCCGGCTGCATAATCGGGCAGGGGAACGGCGGGCTTTGCCGGTGCGACCGATGCACCCGGCTTTGCCGCTCCGGCGGAGACATAGCGTGCGCGCATGACCTGCGGACGGTCAAGCGTCGGGTCGGGTGCGGTCGCGGCAGAGAAGCGGCGGCTCTCGACAATATTGCTGTCGAGCAGCTCCTCCGGCATTTCGTCGATAAAACGCGAGGGATGAGCGTACTGCGTGCGGCCGTACAACAGACGGCGCTCGGCGCAGGTGAGGTACAGCTGCTCCTTCGCGCGCGTCACAGCGACATAGCACAGACGGCGCTCCTCCTCCATGTCCTCCTCCTTTTCCATCGCGCGGAAGCCGGGGAACAGGCCGTCCTCCATGCCGGCGAGGAACACGACCGGGAACTCGAGGCCCTTTGCCGCGTGCATCGTCATCATGATGACCGCATCCTCATCCTCGCCCGACTGGTCTGCATCGGTGTAAAGCGCCATGTTTTCGAGGAAGTCGCCAAGCGACGGATTTTCGTTCTTTTCCTCGTAGTCGACGATATAGGACTTGAGCTCCTCGATGTGCTCGATGCGGCTTTCCTCCTCTACGCCGCCCTTGAGCTGAAGCGCACGGAGATAGCCGCTCTTGTCGAGCAGTTCATCATACAGCTCGGAGAGCGAAACGAACTCACGCAGGCGGCGCAGATTTTCGATCATCTCACCGAATTTCTCCATCGCCGCCGCGCCGCGCGACAGGGCAGGGTACTCCGAGGCATGGCACACGACGTCATAGAGCGTGACGCCGTTCTCGACTGCGGCCTGCATCGCCGTTTCGACCGATTTATCGCCGATCTTGCGCGCCGGAACGTTGATGATGCGGCGCAGGCGCAGCTCATCCGCCGGATTCTCGATCATCCAGAGGTAGGCGAACATATCTTTGATCTCGGCACGGGAGAAGAAGTCGCGGCCCTTGTAAACGCGGTACGGCACGCCCGCTCGGATGAAGGCGGCGGCGATGTTGTCCGACAGCACGTTGTTGCGGTAGAGTACCGCGAAATCGCCCCAGCGGCGGCCCTGCTCGACGCCCTCGCGGATCGTGTCCGCGATATAGCCTGCCTCACCCTCCTGACTGTCCGAGCGGTGCAGCTTGATCTTCGCGCCGGCGCCGTGATCGGTCCAGAGCTCCTTGCCCTTGCGTCCGACGTTGTTGCGGATGACCTCGTTCGCGGCATTCAGAATGTTGCCGGTCGAGCGGTAGTTCTGCTCCAGACGGATGGTTTTCGCGTCCTTGAACTGCTTTTCGAATTCAAGGATATTCGTGATGGTCGCGCCGCGGAACTTGTAAATGCTCTGATCGTCATCGCCGACAACGCAGATGTTCTCATAGTACCCGGCGAGCAGGCTGGTCAGTACATACTGTGCGTAGTTCGTATCCTGATACTCGTCTACGAGCACATAGCGGAACTTGTGCTGATAAAACTCGAGCACCTCCGGGTTGTTCTGGAGCAGTAGCACGGTTTTCATGATGATGTCGTCGAAATCGAGCGCACACGCCTTTTTCATTTCCTTTTCGTACTGGCGGTAGATATCCGAGACCTTTTCGCGGAAATAGTCGCCGGCCGCATCGGCGGCGAACTGCTTCGGCGTCATGAGCTTATCCTTCGCGCGGCTGATCATGCCCATCACAGTGCGCGGATCGAACGTCTTGGGGTCGAGGTTCAGCTTTTTCATCACATTCGTGATGACGCGCTTTTTGTCGTCCTCATCGTAGATGGTGAACGCGCTCTCGAAGCCCAGCAGGTCGACATGCCTGCGCAGAATGCGCAGGCAGGCGGTATGGAAGGTATACGCCCAGACCGCGCTTGCGGCCTCCTCATCACCGAGCGCAAGCTCGAGTCGCTCGCGCAGCTCGCGGGCGGCCTTATTGGTGAAGGTGATGGCGATCACCTCCCACGGCTTTGCCGGACGCACCGCGCACAGGTGCTCGGCCCGCGCCCGGTTTTCCGGTTTCGGGTCATTGAGGTATTCTGCGAGAAACAGCAGATCGTCATCCGTTGCCCATTCCGGGGCAAACGGGTCGGTAAGGCCCTGTCCGAAGCGCAGCAGATTGATGATGCGGTTGATGAGTACGGTAGTTTTTCCGCTGCCCGCGCCCGCAAGGATGAGCAGGGGGCCGTCAGTCTGGAAAACCGCTTCGCGCTGCCGGGCGTTGAGCTTTTCAAAGCGCTGCTCGATGATCGCCTGTCGAATGGATGCGTATTTCATATCAAATTTGGTCGGTTCCATATATGTCCTCGTTTCGTCATGAAGATATACAAAATCAGCAGCCGCTCAGGCAGACGGCTGTACATTATCAGTATATCACAGACCGAGAGAGAAAACAAATGTTCTTTTTATCTGCTTCCGTTCAGAGAAATTCAGTCGCGATGTATTTCCTGTCGCAGTCTGCCGGGGTATAGACCCAGCGGTCGATATGGTCGCCGGAGACAAAATAGCGCGGCGGCTCGGGCGTATCTGTATGCGGCAGAATATCGATCACGCTCAGCTTGATCTTCATTCGCTGCGGCAGGATGGATTTGATGTAGACCGAAACCGGCGTGCCGGGCGTCAGACCCTCGCGGTTTTCCGCGAGTCCGGAAAGATTGGGCGCCAGCTCGATAAACACGCCGTAGGGTTCGACCGAGCGGACGATGCCGCGTACAGTCTCGCCCGCGGCAAACAGTGCCGCATTCTCCTCCCAGGTGCCGAGCAGCTCGCGATGCGTGAGCGTGATGCGGCGGTTCTCCGCGTCCACCGACCGCACAGCCGCACGGATGCTCTGCCCGACGGTCAGCCGGTCAGAGGGATGATAAATGCGCGAGACCGACAGGTTTTCTATGCCGATGAGAGAGGGCAGACCGCAGCCGATGTCGACGAACGCGCCGAAGGGTTCCAGATGAGTGACGGCTGCCGGGATAATGTCGCCCGGCGAGAGCGAGGACAGCAGAGCCTCCTGCGCACGCAGCTGCACGGCGGTCCGCGACAGCCATACCGTCGGCGGCTCGCTCTCCTCATCAATATCGGTCACGACGAAGCAGGTCGGCTTGCCTACGCGCGAGAGAACGGCGATCTCCCGCACCTGCCCCTCTGCAATGCCGAGCGCACAGCACGCGCGCGGCATGACGCCCCTTGCAAAGCCGAAGTCGAACAGCAGATCGTGCGCTGCGGTGCAGCGCAGCGCCGGAGCCTCCAGAATCCGCCCTTCATCCTGTGCGCGCCGCAGTCCCTCGAGCGAGTGCAGCGCCTGCCGGACGAAGGGAAGCGTTCCATAGCTGCCCTCAGGCAGGAAATCGTCGGTTTTCATCATAAATGCACAGCCTCCTTTATTGTTCCGAGCTTTTTCATTATATGAAAACCAGAGGTGAAAATATGAATGGAGCAGAGAAGCGGAAAACGCAGAAATACAGTCGCTTTTTCGCGCTTCCTGTGCTATAATAAAAATAGAAATAACCGCAGGGGGAGTGATACCGATGGACGTTCTGGTCGGCGATATCCTTACGATGAAAAAACCGCATCCATGCGGCTCGAAGCAGTGGAAGGTGCTGCGCACGGGCATGGATTTCAAGCTCAGCTGCGTCGGCTGCGGACATGAGGTCATGCTTCCGCGCAGCAAGGTGGAAAAAAATATACGCAGTATCGAACGGGAGGGTGAAACGATATGCTGATTGACGGCAAACAGATGCACATTCAAATCAAAAAGGGCGACATCGGGCGGTATGTTATTCTTCCGGGCGACCCGGCGCGCTGCGAGAAAATCGCGCGCTATTTTGATGAGCCGCAGCAGCTCGCCCAAAACCGCGAGTATACGCTCTGGACGGGCAGTCTGGACGGCGTTCCGGTCGCGGTCTGCTCGACAGGCATCGGCGGCCCCTCTGCGGCGATCGCCATGGAGGAGCTCGTCGAGTGCGGTGCGGACACGTTTATCCGTGTCGGCACCTCGGGCGGCATCGTAGATGAGGTCAAGGGCGGCGATATTGTCATCGCGACCTCAGCCATCCGTCAAGAGGGCACAAGCCGCGAATACCTGCCCATCGAGTTCCCGGCGGCGGCAAACTTCGACATCGTGCTCGCGCTCAAGCAAGCCGCAGAAAAGCTCGGCTATCCGCACCATGTCGGCGTGATCCAGTCCAAGGACAGCTTTTACGGCGAGATCCGCCCGGCGCTGATGCCGATCGCGGACGAGCTCACCGCAAAATGGAAGGCCTGGAAGGCTGCGGGCGCGCTCACGAGCGAGATGGAAACGGCGGCGCTCATGATCGTGGCGCAAGTGCTCCATGTGCGCTGCGGCGCGGTACTCAACGTGCTGTGGAACGCCGACAACGACGACGCTCCGGCCATTCCGCCCGACGCAACCGAACGCGGCGTCCGCGCGGCTGTTGAGGCCATCCGCATTCTGATACAGAAGGATAACGCAGGCGCATGAGCAGCAACGAACACACCACACACGCGGTCGATCTCGGTCGCGACCCGATAGGCCCGCTGCTGTGTCGGCTTGCACTGCCGACCATCACCGCGCAGATCGTCAACCTTCTCTACAATATCGTCGACCGCATCTATATTGGGCGCATCCCGCTCGAGGGCAAGCTCGCGCTGACCGGCATGGGCGTTACTTTTCCGGTCATCACACTCATCTCCGCGTTTTCCGCGCTCGTGGGCATGGGCGGCGCTCCCCGCGCCTCGATTGCGCTCGGGGCAGGGGAGAAGGATCGCGCCGAACGCACGCTCGGCACCTGTGCCGCCGCGCTCTGGAGCCTTGCCGCCGTGCTGACCGTGCTGTTCCTGCTGTTTCAGCGAGACCTGCTGCGGCTGTTCGGCGCGTCCGCCGATACGCTCCCTTACGCGATGCAGTACCTCAGCATTTATGTACTCGGAACGGTTTTCGTCATGACAGCGCTCGGCCTGAACGGCTTCATCACCGCGCAAGGCTCCTCTGCGGTCGCGATGAAAACCGTTGTCATCGGCGCGGTGTTGAACGTCGTGCTCGACCCGCTCTTTATCTTTGTCCTGCACATGGGCGTGCGCGGCGCGGCGGTTGCAACCGTTCTCTCGCAGGCGGTTTCGGCGGCGTGGGTGCTGCGCTTCCTCACCGGGAAAACCACCGTGCTGCGGCTGCGGCGCAGTACACTCCGCATTGATACGAAGCTGCTGCTTCCGGCGGTCAGCCTTGGCGCATCGCCCTTTGTCATGCAGTCCACCGAAAGCCTGCTGACCGTTGCGTTCAATATTTCACTCCAGAAATACGGCGGTGACCTTGCCGTCGGCGCAATGACCATCCTCACCTCGGTCGCGCAGATGATCCAGCTTCCGCTGACCGGTCTTGCGCAGGGCGCACAGCCGATTTTGAGCTACAATTTCGGCGCACACCGCCCGGACCGCATGAAGCAGGTGGTACGGTACAACATTCTGATTGCGGTGCTGTTCGCGGTATCCATCTGGGGCGTCGTGCAGCTTGCGCCGCACGCAGTTGTTCACCTGTTCACCTCGGACGAGCAGCTGACCGAAATCACGGTCTGGGCACTCCGCATTTACATGGCGCTCGGCTTCACGAATGCTTTCCAGACCGGCTTTCAGCAGTCCTTCGTGGCGCTCGGCGAGGCGAAAATCTCGCTGTTTCTGGCGCTTGAGCGCAAAATTTTCCTGCTCATTCCGCTGATTTTCATTCTGCCGCACTTTTTCGCGGACAAGCTGTTCGCCGTGTTTCTGGCGGAACCGGTCGCAGACGTTCTGGCCGCCGCGACCACCACGGTTCTGTTTCTCATCCGCTTCCGGAAAATCACAAATGAAATGTGAAAATGCGGAACATTTGCTTCTTTCCCTCGTCTAATCTGGTAAACAGTATACACAGAGACACATACAGGAAAAGGAGGAACTGACATGAAACGATTACTCGCAGGAACGCTTGCCGCCGCTCTGGCGCTCGGCCTGACCGGCTGCGGTCAGCAGCAGGAAGAGTGCGATGCCAAGCCGGTCATCTATCTCTATCCCGAGCAGCAGACAGAGGTCGAGGTTTCGCTCGATTATGACGGAACACTCACCGCGGCCTATCCGGCGTATGAAAACGGCTGGCGTGTCACCGCCGAGCCGGACGGCACACTGCATGACGAAAACGGAAACGAATACTCCTACCTGTTCTGGGAGGGAGAAAACGATGCCGACTATGACTTTTCAAAGGGCTTCTGCGTTGCCGGTGCAGACACCGCAGATTTTCTCCGCGAAACGCTCTCCGGCATCGGTCTGACACCGAGGGAATATAATGAATTTATCGTTTACTGGCTTCCGAAGATGCAGGGAAACCCCTATAACCTGATTTCCTTCCAGTCTGAACGCTACACCGATGGCGCAAAGCTCACCATCGACCCGAAACCGGACAGTGAGCTCCGCGTATTCATGGCGTGGAAACCGCTGAACAGGGCGCAGCCGATCGAACCGCAGACGTTCCCGTCTTTCGAGAGGGACGGCTTTACTGTTGTTGAATGGGGCGGCTGCGAGGTAACGAAATAGTAAAACGGCACGCCTTTCGGCGTGCCGTTTTACTTTGTTATCCTGTGATCTTCTTAAAGCTTTTCCAGCAGGCAGACGCAGTGAGCAGCGATACCCTGCTTTGCACCGGTGAAGCCCAGCTTTTCCTCAGTCGTCGCCTTGACGGAAACGCAGTCCACGTCGCACGCCATCGCGGCGGCCAGGTTTTCGCGCATCTGCACGATATGCGGCGCGAGCTTGGGCGCCTGCGCGAGTACGGTTGCGTCGATATTGCCGACCTGCCAGCCCTTTTCACGGATAAGCGCACTGACATGGCGCAGCAGTGCCAGACTGTCCGCCCCCTTGTAGGCCGGGTCGGTATCAGGAAAATGCTTGCCGATGTCTCCAAGCGCGAGCGCGCCCAGAAGCGCATCCATCACCGCGTGTGTGAGCACATCCGCGTCAGAATGTCCGTCCAGGCCCAGCTCGAACGGAATGTCTACGCCACCGATGATACAGCGCCGCCCCTCAACCAGCCGATGGACGTCATAGCCGTGTCCGATCCGCATATTCATTTCTTTTCCCTCCTGTACAGGAACGCCTCCGCGACAGCAATGTCCTCGGGCGTTGTAACCTTGATGTTTTCGTAGCTGCCCAAGGTCGCGGAAACCGTCTGTCCGAGCGCCTCCACTGCCGCGCAGTCGTCCGTAAAGCTGCGCCCGCTCGCGGCGGCGCTTTGCAGCGCGTCGAGCAGCAGTTCCCGGCGGAATACCTGCGGCGTCTGGACGGCGGCAAGCGTATCGCGCGGCACATCGGCTACGATCTTTCCATTTTCGATGCGTTTGATGCTGTCCTTGACCGGGACCACAGGCGCAGCTGCACCCGTTTTTGCGGCCTCATCTACAGCCTGCGTGATGACTTCATCGGACACGAGCGGCCGCGCGCCGTCATGCACTGCCACGAGCGCACAGGCTTCAGACGCGGCAGAGACGCCTGCGAGGACCGATTCGGTACGGGTATCGCCGCCGCGCGTCAGTGTGCGCAGCTTGGTGATGCCGTTTTCTGCGGCAAGCGTCCGATAGACCTCCATATCCTGCTCGCGGCAGACCAGTACGATGTCGCGAACGGCGCCGCACATCTGAAACGCCGTCAGCGTATGCGCGAGCACGGGCTTTCCGCAGAGCGGGAGCAGCAGCTTGTTTTCGCCTCCCATGCGCCGCGACGAGCCGGCCGCAACAACGACCGCACAGACAGACTGATTTTCAGTTGACATATTCATTTCTCCTTGCAGAAATCGAAAAAAGACTCTGCGCATGCAAAGCCTTTTCCCTGATAAAGCTTTTCTTTTTGCCGCAGGCTCAGCGGCACAGATGCTCACGCAGCATTTCTGCGATACGCTCCGCCGGACGATCGAGCGCAAACGCCAGCTCAGACTCCAGTATCTGCATGGCCTGTTCGAGCATCTTTTTCTCGCCCGTGGACAGACCGCGCGCATGGTCCCGCACAGACAGGCTCTTGATGACCTGTGCAACCTCGCAAAGGTCGCCTGAACGAATATGCTGCATGTTTTCACGGTAGCGCTGGTTCCAGCTTTTGCTTTCGCTGTACGTTATCGCATCCAGTCCGTCAAGGAACCGCTCGGCGCACTCCCGGCTGCAAACCGGACGGACTCCGAGTCTGCCGCAGCCGTCCACCGGCAGAAACAGCTCGGTGTCCCCGAACGCAGGGCGCAGGACATAATACCATGCCGGAGTGTCATCAATGGTCCTTTCGACCATGCCCTCGATCACTCCTGCACCGTGCAATGGATGAACGACTTTGTCACCGACGTGAAACATAGATCCTCCGTTCCAGAAAGCCTGTATCGATCCGAGACACACCCGGAGCCTGTATATCTGTAATTTTACAACATAATCCGCCTGTATGCAAGGCTATGCCATGCAAAACCGCCGTTTTCCGAAAAAACTATGCAAAATGCCGCACAGAAGCCGGTTAAAATACACATATTTCGCTGCATTTTTTCATACGAAGTGCTGAAATACATATTGCCGTGCCTGTGAGCAGCACCCAGCACCCGCCATCGTTCCGCAGACAGAGCAGTCCGCAGAGCAGCAGCGTCGCACCACTGAGCGCAGCAAGGACACCCCGAACGCGCGGAAATCCGCCATCCGAGAGATACACGAGCGCCATGCCGCCGTCGAGCGGAGGGAGGGGGAGCAGATTGAACAGGCTGAGCAGCGCGCTTGCACCGGCAAGACGCCAGCCGCCGCAGGCCCTCGCTGCGATCGTCAGCGCAAAGCCGGCCGCCGGCCCGGCCAGACTGACTGCCGCGCAGGCGAAACGGCCGCAGGGAAGCGCGGCCTGCATGACCGCGCCGCAGGCGGTCAGCGTCAGCTGCCGGAGACGCCCGCCTGCAAGATACAGGACGACCGCGTGCCCGGCCTCATGCACGAGCGCCGCCGTCAGGAACAGCGGAAGCAGATTGTCCCCGTCCACACACCAAAGCGCTGCGAGCAGCACCCAGAAGCCGTCGCGCACGTTTACTCTGCCCATGCTACAGCTCTGTCAGGTAATCCGCCGGGTCGAGCGCCGCGCCGTTTCGCCAGATCTCCAGATGCAGATGGGGGCCGGTTGCATTGCCGGTCTGACCGACACGGGCAATCTCGCTGCCGCAGCTGACCTTTTCTCCCATCTCGACGGAAATACTGCTGCAATGCGCGTACAGCGTCGAAAATCCGTCCGCATGATCGACGATCAGGTACTTCCCGTAGCTCGACTCTCCGGTCTCACGGACCGTTCCGTCGGCAAACGCCTCGATTGGCGTGCCCTCATCAGCCGCTATGTCCACGCCGTAGTGAAATCCCGGCTCACCGGTGAGCGGACTCAGCCGCTCACCGAAGGACGATGTAAGCGTGCCTTTCGCCGGGAGAACATAATGAAAGCCGATCGAATAGACGGTCTCGTCCGCCGTGTCCGGGAACTGCGTCTGGTCACGTCCGAGGATGTCGTCCGCACCGCCCGAGGATGCCGCGTATCCCGCATCACCGCTGACCGCCGCAGCGTTTTCCGTCCGTCCGCCGAAGACACCGAGTGCTTCCTCCATTCCCGGCGCACCGGCAAGCGCCTCAGCCGCCCGTGCACGGAACTCGGCCGCAGCAGGGAAACTGCTGTACTTGACCACTCCAGCCGCAAGCAGGCATAACGTGACAAAAAGCAAGCCCTTTCCGTGTGTCTCACGGTGTTTTCTCTGCCTTGCCGCCATGTTCGCCGCCTCCTTTCATGCTGTCATCTTATGAGGCGGCGTCGAAAAACATTCTGATACCGATTTGTTGTTGCACCTTTCCGCACAGCAGTATATAATAAAATGATAGTTCCTGTGTCTTTCGGACGCAGGCAGCGCATAAACTCTCACGCAGACAGACGGCCGCGCCGCTCTGCGCATGAATAAAAGGAGATCACCATGGCATTCCATTCCGGCAAACCCAGAAAGGGCGCGCACCTCATCAAAACAGATAAGAAAAAAGCAGAAAAGACCTCTGCGGCTCTCCCCAAAAAACGCCGTGTTCCCGCCGCGCTCCTCGTTATCCTCGTGTTGATCGTTCTGCTTGCAGGCGGCGCGCTCGGCACAGCTTATTTCTATCCGAACATTTTCCCCGGCGTGACAGTCGGCTCGATCGACGTCGGCGGCCTGTCGCGCGACGAAGCCGCACAGCAGATCGCCACAAAGAGCAAGCCGCTTTATCAGGGTAAAAAGCTCACACTCACGATCTATGATGCGGATTATGATATTCCGGTCGAGAATGTGCTGAGCGGCGTAGACGATATCCAGTCTGCGGAAAACGCATGGAAAGTCGGCCGCGAGGGCGGGCCGCTCGCGCGCATGACAGCGATCATCAGCGCGATGCGAAACGGCTGCGATACCCGTCTGGACGCTTCAGTCGATGAATCGGGTCTGAAAGCCCAGCTTGAGGAGATCGCAGCCAAGGCGCTTACCGAGCCGGTCGCACCGACATGGAAGCTCGACGGGGAAAACCTCGTCATTCAGTCCGGTACGCCGGGCGTGCAGTTCGATACCGCCGCTGTCGAGCAGGCGCTCACCGCGCAGATCGAGCTGATGGATTTCAAGCCCTATGAGGTCTCGACCAATGTGACCGCTGCGCCTGCCATCGACATCGACAAAATTGCAGAGGATGTCACCGGCAGTCCGGTCAACGCGACCGTCAGCAAGAAGGACGGCAAGACTATCATCCCCGGCAAGTCCGGCGTGCAGTTCGACGTCGAGAAGGCAAAGGAGATCATCGGTGACGGCTCGCAGGCAAGCTACTCCATCCCGGTCACCATCACACAGCCGACGATCACGGAGGCGGTCCTCAGAGAACGTCTGTTCCGCGATACGCTCGCCCGTACCGCAACCAACCTCAACGAGGGCAATGCACCGCGCACGAACAACGTCCGTCTGGCCGCCAAGGCCATCAACGGTACGATCCTGAACCCGGGCGATGTGTTCTCCTACAACACAGTCGTCGGCGAACGCACGCAGGCGCGCGGCTATCAGGAGGCGCACGCTTACTCGGGCGGCAAGATCATCGACGAGTTCGGCGGCGGCGTATGCCAGCCCTCCTCGACGCTTTATATGGCCGTGCTGCGCGCGGATCTGGAGGTCGTCGAGCGTCACAATCACTCGTTCACCGTTTCCTACACGCCGCTCGGCGAGGATGCGACCGTGGACTACGGCAATCTCGATTTCCGTTTCGCGAATAACACTGCCTATCCCATCAAGATCCTGGCAGAACAGACCGACGGACAGATGATCATGACCATTATCGGCACCAAAACGAGCGACAAGACGGTCGCAACACGTACCGAGGTGCTGGAAACCTACAAGCCGGAAACGGTCGAAAAGCAGGACAGCTCGCTTGCAGCAGGAGAAACGCAGGTCGAGACCTCGGGCATCACCGGCTACTCGACACGCACCTATAAGGTCATCACGGAAAATGGGAAGACGACCGAGGTGCTTGCAAACAAATCCACCTACTCCAAACGCGACGAGATAGTATGTGTCGGCACCGGAAGCTGACCGAAAGGAAGAGAAAAATGAAAGAATGGAATGCCCAGAAGAGAAAAGAATGCAAGCGTAAATGCAAAGCGCATGTCGCGGCGCATCTCGGCTCCTGCATCGGCGCAAATGTGCTGTATTCGCTGCCGATCATCCTGCTGATGCTGATCGTTTACCTGACCATGTTCGGCTCGTCTTTTGCGTTGCTGGTGGCAGGGGCGGATGAGAGCGCCGTTGCGCAGGCGATGCTGCGCGGCACAGGCAGCGGTCTCTTTACCGCTGTGCTGCTGCTGCTCGTCGTTTCCGGTCCGCTCACCTTCGGCCTTATGCGGTTCTACACCGACCTCACCCGCGGCGGCCGTCCGGGTGCGGGCGCAGTCCTTCAGCCGATCACCTCGGGCGCATCGCTCTGGACAGGCATCCGCATGTCGTTCTGCCTGTTCCTGCGCAGTCTGATGTGGACCGTTCCGCCGACCATTCTGCTTACGATCGGCGCTGTTGCGGTTTCCGCGATGAGCTTCATGACCGGAAGCACAGACAGCATGACCGGCGGACTGATCGCACTCTATGTAGTTTACGGGCTGGTCAGCTTCCTGATCAACATCAAGCTGATGACCTACAGCGCCGGCTGGGTCGTGCTGCATGACAACGAGCAGTACGGCGTCTGGAATGCAACCCGTGATGCCTCCGCCGTATTCCGCGGCCGCTTCGGCGCACTTCTCATCTTTGAACTCAGCTTTCTCGGCTGGAACCTGCTCGCCCTCGCGTCGGTTTATCTGTGCTTCCTGCTCGGCATGCTCGGTCTGACGGTGATCGGCGGCGGCCTCGGCACTGCAGTCATGGCAGTGTCTCTGATTGCGGCGCTCTGCGTCGGCCTCGTCGTCGGCAGCTTTGTAAACAGCTACTACCAGACCTCGTTCATCGCCATGTTCGATCATCTCGCGACTCCCGAGCCGCAGCCGATGCACTTCGACTGGGAGCCGACCGGCTCTTCCGCGCCGACTGAATCCGAAACCGAGACGCAGACGGACGGCTCTACGGACGAGCCGCATGACAAAACACAAGAATAAAAGAGAACACCCTGCATGAAATAAAAGCATGCAGGGTGTTTGCGCGTCAGAAGGACAGAAAACGCTCCGGGTCTACTTTTTCATCATCGAGATGAATCTCAAAATGCAGGTGAGGGCCGGTCGAGTTGCCGGTGTTTCCCGAATAGGCGATCAGATCGCCCTGTGACACGATGTCTCCGACCGACACGCACAGCGCCGAATTATGGCCGTACAGAGTCTTGAAGCCGTTGCCATGATCGAGAATGATATAGTTTCCGTAGCCGTCGCCGGAATTTTCCGCAAGAATAACCTTTCCGTTGTCAGACGCGCGGACAGGCGTTCCCTCAGGCACCGCCAGATCGACACCACTGTGCAGCCGGCCCCAGCGCCACTTGAACGCCGAGGTAAAGGTATAGCCCGAGACCGGACGCACAAAGCTGCCGGTGCCGATACCGATATTCTTTGTGCCGACCTCGATGATCTCGTCCGATGCACTCCGCAGCACGGTGCGTGCGACAATGGTGCGTTCGTTTTCCTCGCCGTCGAGCGTCTGGATCTCCGCCGTCACGACCGCCTCACCGGTCTGCCCCTGCCGGACGGTCTCGCGGTAGTCTTGATACTCTGCATCATTTTCGCGCGTTACCGTGCCGAACGGGATGGTCTCGGTGTAGGTGACAGAGCGGCGCGCACGGACGTCCAGGCGGTCGGACAGAGTCTCAAAAACCGTCTGCGGCTCGCCTGCAAGACGACTCTCCGCAACAACGCTGTCCACATGGACCTGCTGCACGAAATCCGCGCTGCTGTCAGCCTGCGTGGTATAAAGCCGCTTGACGCGGTCGAGCAGGGTCTGTGCCTCCTCAGCATTATGACATACGCCAGCGCGCGTGCCGTCGATCGAGATCACCGCAAGCGTGTCCAGTTCACCGCTCTGTTCCGTCAGCGCTGTGCGCAGCGCGTTCTCATCGAGAAATTCACAAAGCGGCGCACGCATCGAGCGGGTGCTCAGCGAGAAGGGAAGGGAATAGGTTTCGCCGGACGCTGCCGAGGCGCTCGCCTCGATCTCATGCACCGTGCCGGAGAGCATGTCCGCATCCTGCACAAAGCCGAGAGGCCTGTCTCCTGCCAGAATGAGCACGCCCTTCTGGGTGAGGAGCGAAAAGGGAAGCAGGAAGCACGGAATGAAGATCAGTGCCGCCGAGGCGGCGCGGCTTCGCGCGAGTGCATGTATGATGGCGCCTGTTCGCCGTCGCAGCGGGGCATCCCAGACAAATGTAACCGCACGGTCGAGGAACAGCGCAGAACAGACAAACACGTAGAGCAGGTCGGAAAGAATCCCGAGAAAAAAAGATAACAGGTTTCGCATGACGGCAGTATGGACAGCCGAAGCCGTCCATATACCTCCTTTCAAGAAGATCATTGGTTACAATTCGGTAACAATGACAGCATACGCACTTGAAAGGATAAAGTCACACGAAACCTGTCGCCGGATCGTCAAAGCGTGTCTGATTTCCCGACGGTCAGCCGGTTATTTTCCGTTTTTTACAGAATTTCCATTAAAATCCGAGGGGAAAAACCGCGGATCAAGCGGCTTGTCCTGGAAATATCGATCGAGAACCGCTCTCTGGAGCGAAACGGCAAGGGGAACAGCGGCATCGAACAGATCGCCGAACGATTCCGTGCGCTCGCCGTTTGTACTCTGCCACGGACGATGTTCGCGATTCGCACAGTCCGCCGCAAGCGGCTCCGCCGGCCGGATAAACGAGGAGGCCATGCCGCTCCTTCCGAGCAGATGCTCGAGCTTCTGCAATCTGCTGCGCACGGGCGCGCCGCCATGTGCAAGCCGCAGAATATGCCGCATATCGTGCATGCCGCGGTAAACGGCGGCAGGGGAGACGTGCGTACCGAGCGTTGCATGCACCGCCTGCGCGAGCACACGGGCGGCGGCGGTACATTCAGGTGCGTCCGCATCCAGCAGACGATACGCCGCGTAGTCGGCCGATGCGGTATCAATGTAGTCCTCGATCATGATGCCGTCGATGTCGCTCGCGGCCAGCTGACGGCGCGCCGCAGCGGAGAGGCCGGGCATATACGTCGCAAGCCGGTCGGCCTGCTCGTCGATAAAGCGGCTCGTCACGCGGCTGAGCGCATAGTTCGTGCAGAAGCCGAATACATACGCGAGCGCAGCGGTATTGTGTGCGGCGCAGGCCGCCCTGCACAGCGCCTCGAACAACCGGGCGGGCGGCTGGGTACGCAGCTCAGCGGCAGCATGGTGCAGCGGTGACGGCAGCGGCGCATGATACATACGCAGCGGCGAAACTCCCTGCGCGCCCCACCGGTAGGCCGAAGGAGCCGAGTCGATGATATGGGCGACCGCATCGCTCGTAACGCGCTGCACCGTAGCAGCAAAAATATGACAGGTGGCATAGGATGGCATAATATATCACCTTTTCCAGAATTCAAGAGAGCGGCTCGCCGCCCGGCGCAGACGGATTTTCCGCAGGCACCTGCCAATAGTATAACGCAAAACATTGCAAAATGCCAGAAAAAGCGGTATACTAATCTAAGACAAAAAATGAGACGGGAGGAGCGTGCCCTTTGGAGGCCGCCTTTCCGTGCTCTTTAGAGAATTTGGAGGAAAAACATATGAAACTCGGCATCGTCGGTCTCCCTAACGTCGGCAAGTCCACTTTGTTCAATGCGATCACGCAGGCGGGCGCGGAGAGCGCAAACTATCCGTTCTGCACTATCGACCCGAACGTCGGCATGGTAGCGGTACCGGATGAGCGCCTTCAGCCGCTGACCGATCTGTATCACGCGAAGAAAACCACCCCGGCTGTCGTAGAGTTCGTAGACATCGCCGGTCTGGTCCGCGGCGCAAGCAAGGGCGAGGGTCTGGGCAACAAGTTCCTGTCCCATATCCGCGAGGTCGACGCAATCGTACACGTTGTCCGCTGCTTCGACAACGAGAACATCGTTCACGTCGAGGGTTCGGTCGATCCGGCGCGCGACATCGAGACCATCAATCTCGAGCTCATTCTTGCGGACATCGAGCATCTGGAACGCCGTCTGGAGCGTACGCGCAAGGCGGCAAAGGCAGACAAGAAGCTGCTGCTCGACGTAGACATTCTGGAAAAGCTCAAGGCACATCTGGAGGAGGGCAAGACCGCCCGCACCTTTGAGGGCTTCGGCGAGGACGAGGATGTCGACCGCGTCGTAAACGAGAGCGACCTGCTGTCCGCAAAGAAGGTCATCTATGCGGCCAACATGGACGAGGAAGGCTTTACCGGCAACGACAAGGAAAACGAGCGTCTCAAGGCTGTACAGGCTATCGCAGACGCGGAGGGCGCAATGGTCCTGCCGATCTGCGCAAAGCTCGAAGAGGATATTGCAGGCATGGACGCAGAGGAGAAGGAGATGTTCCTTTCTGAGCTTGGTCTGCACGAGTCCGGTCTTGACCGCCTGATCAAGGTCTGCTACGATCTGCTCGGTCTGATGAGCTATCTGACCGCGGGCGAGCAGGAGGTCCGTGCCTGGACCATCGAAAAGGGCACCAAGGCGCCGCAGGCTGCCGGCAAGATCCACTCCGACTTTGAACGCGGCTTTATCCGCGCCGAGGTCATCAACTACAAAGACCTCATCGAGCTCGGCTCGCTCGCGGCCGCACGCGAAAAGGGTCTCGTTCGCTCCGAAGGCAAGGAATATGTCATGCAGGATGGCGATGTCGTGCTGTTCCGCTTCAATGTCTGATATTCGAGAGGAAATATGCGCAGAAAATATTTCTTTTTCGATATCGACGGCACATTATCCACCGGCCTTACCACGACGATGCCCGAGAGTGCGGTGAAATGCCTTGACCTGCTTCGGCAGGCCGGGCATTTCACCGCTATCGCCACCGGCAGGCTTCAGGCCTCCGCGAAAACGGTCGCGGATCGCTACGGCTTTACCAATATCGTCGCCGACGGCGGCTGGAGCGTGACCATTGACGGAAAAATTCTCGAGATGCAGTCGCTTCCGGCGTCGGAATGCATCCGCTTCGTGGACTGGCTGCGGGGCAACGGCATTCCGTGGGCGATTTCACCGGAAAACGAAAAGCTGTGCGTGACGAGCGACAGGAATTATCTGTCCCTCGCGCCGGAAAACTATTTTCCCGTACTCTGGGATCCGAGATACGATTACCACGTCCTCGACCATCTGTACAAGGTCTATTTCCGCTGTCCGATCGGCGAAGAGGAACAGATGCAGTCGGGCGAGCTGCCGCTCGTCCGCTATAACCCCGAAATCGTTTTTGTCGAGCCGAAGGAAAAGCAGCGCGGCATTCGAAAGGTGCAGAAGCTGTACCATATCCCAGACGAGGATATTGTCGTGTTCGGCGACGGCATGAACGACCTGTGTATGTTCGGTCAGGGCTGGCTGTCCATTGCGATGGGAAATGCGCGAGACGCGCTCAAGGCAAAAGCTGACTACATCACGACCGACGTAGACAAGGACGGCCTGTGGAATGCCTGCAAGCATTTCGGCTGGATTTAAGGAGAACAATATGCTGTTTGATACCCATGCGCACTATGATGACGAACGCTTCGACGAGGACCGCGACGCGCTGCTCGCGTCCATGCCGGAAAACAACGTCGGTCTGATCCTGAACCCCGGCTGCGATGCAGAAACCTCACGTAAGGCAGTCAGCTACGCAAACCGTTATCCGTTTGTTTATGCTGCGGTCGGCCTGCATCCGGAGAATATCGAGGATGGATGGACGCAGGCACTGGATGAAATCCGCACACTCGCGCAGAGCGAGCCTCGTGTTCGTGCCATCGGAGAGATCGGTCTGGATTATTACTGGGAGAAGGAAGAGCGTGCGCGCGCACGGCAGCAGGTTGTTTTCGCTCGTCAGATGGAGCTGGCGCGCGAGCTGAAGCTGCCGGTCATTGTCCATGACCGTGATGCCCACGCCGACTGCATGGAGATCACGCGCCGCTATCCCGATGTGATCGGAGTATATCACTGCTATGCTGGTCACGTTGAAATGGCGCGTGAGCTGCTTGAGCGCGGCTATTATCTGTCCTTCACCGGCGTTATCACCTTTAAAAATGCGAAAAAAGCGATCGAAGTCATCCGCGAGGTGCCGATCGAGCGGCTGATGGTCGAGACCGACTCGCCCTACATGGCGCCCGAGCCGTTCCGAGGCCGCCGAAATTCGTCACTTTACATTTACCGAATGGCCGAGAAGATTGCAGAGATCAAGGGAATGCCGGTCGAGGATGTCGAACGTATCACGACCGAAAACGGCAGACGCCTGTTCGGCATCGTATAAAAAACTTTGCCTTTTTGTGTTGACAGACTGTAAAAAATGGTATATAATCATCGTGTTGATAGTCATTATCGGCAGATGATTTGGGGGCGTAGCTCAGCTGGGAGAGCGCCACACTGGCAGTGTGGAGGTCAAGAGTTCGATCCTCTCCGTCTCCACCAAATTAAACCGCTTGTTTCGTTGAAACGAGCGGTTTTTCTTTACTTTTTCGTTGGTTTGAGATTTTCTGAAATCCTGTTTGGTGTTTATTTGGTGCTTATGGTGCAAAAAACGAGGGCGTTCCCGCATGGGGAGCGCCCTTTTGTTATGCCTGCTTTTTGACCGGGTGAAGAATATCCTGCAAGACCTCGGCGGCGGCCTGATCTGCCGACTTGATGGCGTGTGCGTAAATCTTACTGGTGGTGGTTGAGTTCGCGTGTCCCAGCCGCGCGGCAACAGTGGTCAGACTTGTACCGGCGGCAATCAGCAGCGTTGCGTTCGTGTGCCGCAGAGAATGAATGTGAATCGGCGGCAATCCGTTCTTTGTCACGAACTTATGAAACCATGCGGTTATGCCGTCCGGTCGGATGGGTGCGCCGTTCCATGTAGTGAACAAGCGGTCGCTGTCCTGCCACTGGTCGCCCATGCGCAGACGCTGCTTTGACTGTTCGGCTCTCCATGCCCTAAGCATACTCACAACGTCAGCGGAAACCTTCATGCAGCGCTCGGACGAAGTGTTCTTTGTCTCGTCCTCAAACACGCCCCGGCCTGCCATATACAGCGACGAACGCCGCACAAAGATAACCGCCCGCTCGAAGTCAATGTCTTTCCATTCCAGACCGCACAGCTCGCCGCGCCGCATACCCGTGAACAGCAGCAGCTTCACGATCACCTGATGCTGCATGCTTTCCTTATCGAGCGCTGCAAGCAGGTCTGCCGCCTGTTCCTCATCCAGATAGACGGCTTCCTTGCGCTCCACTTTCGGCGGCGCGACACGTTCGCACGGATTGGACGGGATAACCTGCCAGCGAACCGCCGCAGTTAGAATAGAGGACAGCAGCTTATGATAATGCAGCACGGTGTTTCCTGCTAATTTTCTGTCCTTGTTCGTCGGCTCGAACAGGTCAGTCAACGGCATTTCAAGCGCCCGTGCAATGCGTTCCGCGCTTTCGTTCGAAACGTTGTTCCCCTTGTTGATGCTGTACAGCGTGGCAATCGAAATGCCTGCCTGCTCGGCAAATTTCGTCTGCGTCAGCGAGCGGGAGCGCAGCAGCACTTTCAAATCCACTCTGCAATGCTGCCTGCCGTCCTCACGCACGCCTATTTCAGCCATATTGTTATAAAACGAAATGATATGATGCGGCTGCAATCTGTCCATGCGCATATGACCCAGCGCCGCGTTGATGCGGGGGAGCATTTCACGATAGCTGCCGACGGTTCGCGGCCGCAGCTGCTTTTCGGCATAGTCCACGAACCACTTTTCCGCAAACTCGGCAAACTTGATATTGCCGTCAAGAACCTGACCGTTTCGGCACTTTTCCTCGAAAAGCACAGCCTGCCGGTCGAGTTCCTTTTGCAGCTGGCGCTTGGTCATGCCCGGTTCGGGTGTCCATGTCAGGTGACGGCGTATCTGTTTGCCGTTCAGATCGTAGCCACAGGAAACGGTTATCTTGTAGCTGTCGCCGCGCTGCTTGATGGTTGCCATGGTCAGACCTCCTTTTCGATCAGTCGGTTCAGAATATCGTCTGCTATCTCATCAAAAGATTTTTTTGCAAGATACATTCGGTAATCAACATAGGCTTGCGGTTGCAAAAATACCGCTTTCTCATTTTTATAAGTGGCGGCAGTTAAGTTGTTTGCCATAATTATGTGTTTATAATATTCCTCAGCAGATTGCGATTTTTCCATTCTCTGTCGCTCATTTTTCATTTCCGCTATCTTACTAAGATCAACTAAAAAAGCAGGCAGTTTGCTGCTCGCAAGTAAAGCGTTTAGTGCATCGTTTATATCCATATTGCCCTCATGTAAATAGCCAATCGCCTGTTGCAGTCGTTGCATAGTTGCATCTGTTATGCCAAGACTTGCAGCAAATCCCGCTTGTTCATGGGCGCGTGTTGGCTCTAATCCGAGCAGATAATCCGAGGTTACGCCAAAATACTTTGCAAGTTTCAGAAGATTATTTGCGTCCGGTACGCTGTTTCCGAGGGTATAATCATTGATTGCCTGTCGAGAAACACCAATTTCTTTCCCTAAATCCGCTTTGGAATGTCCGCTTTCATCAATAAGCGCCCTTAGACGTACCGCTAACGGCTTGTTGAAGTTCTCTGCGGGGTTTTGCTTTACACGAGCCATGTTATTCGCTCCTTTACGTCGAATTACTTGCGTTTTACATATATCGGTCTTATTTATTTGACAACGTAGAATTACCGTCGTATAATCGAAATGTAAGGTAATTCGTCACGATCATCATACAGCACACGAGAGGAGTTGTCAAGAATGAAAAAGTCTGATGTGTTGAAAATTTTATTTGAGTTAAATGCGACGCAGTGGCGTTTAGCCGAGGCTGTGGGAGTATCTGAGCCGACTTTAGGGCGCTGGCTGCGTCACCCGCTCGAGGGCGAACGGCTGGAACGTGTCAAGCGCGGTTTAGAGGTTCTGCGGAAGGAGGTGCAAGAATGAATGCTGTCCGCATGCGCTTTCCCGCCGATGCGCTGACGGAGCTGCGAAAGCTCGACCCAGAAACGCCGGTCAGCCTGTCGTTCATCCGTCGGCTGGTCAAAACCGGCGCTGTTCCGTCTGTCCCTGTCGGTGCGGGCAAGCGGCGGCTGGTGAACTTCGATGCGCTGTGCGCCTATCTGGAGAACCCGCCTGCGGACGAGGCGCAGACGGCGCGCGGGATTCGCCCGGTAAGCGAACGGTGGTGATTCGATGGCGCGTGCTTATGTGCCGCTTTATTTCTCCTATGCCGAACAGCTTGCTATGCTCCCCGATGATGAACGCGGACGACTGATTCTTGCGCTTCTGGAGTACGCGCAAACCGGCGCACTGCCTGCTTTTGCGCCAGCATCTGCGATGGCTATGCTGTTCTCCTGTATGCGCGCTCAACTTGATCGAGATGTTGCTAATTATACAGATCGCTGTGAGAAAAATCGAAAAAACGCCCTTGCAGGCTGGGACAAACGCAATGCCATCGTATGCGAAAATGTGCGTTCGCATACGATGGCTGCCAAAGAGAAGGAGAACGAAAAAGCTAAGGAGAGTTTATTCGCCCAATTCTGGGCGGCGTATCCCAAGCGTAAAGACAAAGCTAAGGCGCAAAAGGCGTTCAGCAAACTATGCCCTAATGAGCAGCTGCTTGCAGAAATCCTTGCGGCGCTTGACTGGCAAAAGCAGTCGCCGGACTGGTTAAAAAACGGCGGGCAGTTTGTACCCTATGCGTCAAGCTATCTCAACGGGCGGCGCTGGGAGGATGAACCGCCGCAGAACGATGCGCCCGCTCGATCAGATACGCCTAAACTGCGCTGGTCTACCAATGAGAACGGAGAAAGGGAGGCTGTTTATGACGAATGAAGATATTCTAACCGCGGAAAATGCGGTGCTGGGCGCTTGCCTGTGTGACGCGCCCTTGTGGGGCACAGTGCTGAACACGCTGCACGAAACCGACCTTGCAGGCGATGCAAGCCGTGCAATCCTGCACGCAGCGCGTATGCTGGACGCAGAGGGCAAGACACCCGACGCGCCCGCTGTGGCCGATCTGGTGCAGCAGGACGGTGTAGAACGCGGCTATCTCATGCAGCTGATGGACGTTGCCTGTGCTCCTGCTGCGCTCGACCAGAACATAGCAGCCATCAAGCGCAGTACTCGCTTGCGGGCATTGGCGCAGCTAGGAGAAAGCATGGTCGAGCGGGCGCACAGCGGTGATGAACCGAACAGTATTGCAGGTGATGCGGCAAAGGTGCTCGACGAGCTCGACAGCAGCGGCGGCGGTGAACTGATCGACGGAACAGCGGCGGCGCTGGACTTTTACAACGCCTATGACCAGCGTACAAGCGGGCGCTCGGTTTACGTGCCAGTCGGTATTAGCGGACTGGATACGTTGTTCGGCGGCGGTATGTTGAACAATGGCCTGTACATCATGGCGGCACGTCCCGGCTGCTGCAAAACCACGCTTGCGCTGCAAATCGCTGATACCGTAGCGCAGAATATGGGTGGTGTGCTGTTCGTTACTCTCGAAATGGACGCGACGCAGCTTACTGCCCGGCGCGTTGCGCGCGCAACGGGTATTCCGTCAAACCGTCTGTTGATGGGGACGCTGACAGATAGGGAAATGGAACGTGTGACACAGGAGTTCAAACGGCTGAACCGCAGTCCGTTCTATCTTAACAAGGCGGTTCGGTGCTCTGTGAGCGATGTTCGTGCACTGGCGCGGCAGGTCAAAGAACTACGGCTTGTCGTGATCGACTATCTCGGCTTGTTGAAACCGGAAGGAAAACACGCAAGCCGGTATGAAGAAATAACCGCGATTTCGGGCGACTTGAAAGCCCTTGCCCGCTCGCTGGGTGTGCCGGTGCTGTGCTTGGCACAGCTTAACCGTGCAAGTGAACAGCGGCAGGACAAGCGTCCCTCTTTGGCTGATCTGCGCGACAGCGGCGCGATTGAGCAGGATGCAGACGGCGTTCTGCTGCTGCACCGGGAGGATATGTACTGGGCGGAGCGTCCGGACGAGGGACAGCCGGTGACAGTCGAGTGTATTCTTGCAAAGCACCGGCACGGCGCGGTTGGTACGGTAACGCTGGCGCTTGACTTGAAAACCGGATTTTTAGCTGAAATTCAGAGGTGATTTTATGAGCTTTAAACTTATTTCCGCACTGATTGGCATTCTTCCTGTCGCAAAGGACGAGGAGGAACGGCTGCGGCAGTATGCCCGCGCACTGGATGCACTGTCGCCGTCTCCCGATGTTGCCGACAAGACCGCCCGTCTGCTTGCTGCGCGTTTAGGTATTTGACCGTAACCGAACCCGGTCGAAAGTGGCCGGGTTCGCCTTCCCGCTCGTGTTTACATTATACCACAGCGGGGAGGTATTACCCAAATTGACAAACGAAGAATTAGCCGCACTGGCAAAGACGGGAGACCGTGCCGCGCGGGCGGCGCTGTGGGAGCAGAACAGGGGACTGCTTGCCGTTCTGTTCCGGCGGCTGTATGTTCGAGCGGGCGCGAGGATGGCGCAGGCAGGCGTTACATGGGAGGACGTGGAGCAATGCGGCTTTCTTGCCATCGTGCAGGCTGCGCAGCGGTTTGAACCGGAACGAGGGGTGCTGTTCGCGTCGTTCCTCAGCTATGCAGTAAAGAGCGTGTTTTTCGAGCTGATCGGATACCGGACGGAACGAACCAGACGCGAACCGCTGAACTGCGCGTGCAGTCTGGACGAGCCTGTCACCGGCGAGGACGGGAGCGAAACACCGCGAGGGGAACTGACACCGGACAGCACAGCAGAATGGGCGTATGAGGACGCGGAACAGCGTGTTTACCAGGAACAGCTGCGGCGCGTACTGGACACAGAATTTGCCCGCCTGACACCGCTGCAGCAGGCCGTTGTGCGTGCGCGGTTCTATGATGGTTTGACCCTTGCGCAGACCAGTGAGCGGCTGTCCATCAGCACGGACTATGCAAGGCGGCAGACACGCCGTGCGCTGTTCCTGCTTGGGCGTTCGCCGCGGCTGGCGCGTTTCCGGGAGCGTATCATTCGCGAGGGCGCATATCACGGCACAGGCTGGCAGGCGTGGAAATACGGCGGGAGCGTGGAAGAACGCATCTTATTGAAGTTAGAAGAATTAACGTAGTAACATAAAAAGGAGTTTCTATTATGTTTTTTATCAAGCACCACGGAAAGCGCGTAGATTTGGCAGAGCATGAGGTATACACCTATTGCCCGCAGTGCGGCAAAGTACATACTGTTGATCTTATCGAGATGGCACAGGAGTTACCGGATTTTGATCTGTTCAGCACAGCGGTTTATTGCAGAGAGTGCAGCAAAAAGAACGCAGATTGCCGTTAATGTACAGAATTGCGGGGAACACACGAGGACAACGACTTAACAAAACTTAGCTTTTGACTTGGTTAAACTTGGTTTTTACTTGCGGAAACCTGCTTTCAGAATCAATATCAGCACTTATTGGAACAGCCGCTCCATTTTCGGGGCGGCTGTTTTGCTGTCGGATTTCTGTTACGCTTTCGAGCGGGCGGCGTGCATACGGTAGCCGCGAGCGCGACCAAAATCGTATGCGCGTGCAATAGCAGCGAATACATCCTCCATATGCACAAGGGCGGTAATCTCTCCGATTGAAATATCGTAGTAATCCGTTTCCGGCATCTTGGTCAAGCGCATATACTTTTCGATCTTTTCGAGAACCTGCTTGTCGGTCAGCTTTTCTTTCATGGTAATGTTCCTCCTGTTTGCTCTATGATGGGCGTTATGTGCGTTCTCTCCCGCTCGGTATATCATTTCATGCCGAACGATTCAAAGCGCATACAGCTCGTTTACAGCGCTATTATAATACACTGTACCCAGTACATTCAATGGTCAGGCTGTATGAATCTGCACAGTAAAATTCGTATATATTTGTACTGTACCCAGTGTAGACTTTGCGGTATAATCAAGGTAGAATGGAGATGGTATATATGCCAATCAGTGAAGCACGCCGCAAGGCGAACGAACGCTATAACGCGAAAGCGTATGACGAGATCAAGGTGCGCGTTCCCAAAGGACACAAGGCAGAATTGCAGGCGCACGCAGAACAGCGGAACGAGAGCCTGAACGGATTCATTAACCGCGCGATAGATGCACAGCTCGAGCGGGATAATCGGACGGCAACGGAGATTATCGAACAGGATTATCTGCCGTTGGAGCAGACAATCGTTAATCAGTTCCGGGACGAGGGGACGTCGGACGAGGAAATTCTGCAATTTCTTCGGGAGTTCTCGTAACGACCGATACAAGACAAACGATGAATGATAGAGGCATGGTTGATTTCGGTTTGCTCTGCCGTTGTTTGCCGGTGAGAACGGCAGAGCTGTGCGGCGGCTGTAATGCCCGCTGTGCGCGTTTTGCCCGCTCGGCAGATGGTTTAACAGCGCACACTCAGTACCGTTTACAGAGCGTGAAAGCAGGCACACAAGCGTTCGGTAAAACAGCGGTGCAGACCGGCGCAGAGCTGCGTTCGAGCGGGTGGTTTGCTGCGGAAAATCCGGTGCTTATTCTGGTGTTTATTTGGTGCTTATTTGGTGCTTACACAGACAAAGCTCATTTTCATTAACTCACAATAAAGTTCTCAAACAATTGCATATCCAACGTTATTCCGGAATATTAAAAGCTATTCAGTTGCATATTGCAACAACGAATACGCACTGGCAGTGTGGAGGTCAAGAGTTCGATCCTCTCCGTCTCCACCAAATTAAACCGCTTGTTTCGTTGAAATGAGCGGTTTTTCTTTTGACCGCAGCCGCATTTACATGACGATGC
This sequence comes from Butyricicoccus sp. OM04-18BH, assembly GCF_003481705.1. Taxonomy (GTDB): domain Bacteria; phylum Bacillota; class Clostridia; order Oscillospirales; family Butyricicoccaceae; genus Agathobaculum; species Agathobaculum hominis. The sequence continues at coordinate 188,687 of NZ_QULN01000002.1, read as the reverse complement.
CTTTGCGCGAAATACCCTCCTTGCAAGTCGTAAAAGCCCTCACAGAGCTTTCTTCTCTCTGCGAGGGCTTTTCTATATAATTGATTAAACGTGAATTCCTGTCTGCGGCATCTGCCATGCAAAATGATCACAGTGCAGCAGTTCTTCTGCCCGTTCAGAGCATGGACTGGACAGATATTCGTTATAAAGCGCCTTAACAGCCGGGTTTTCGTGCGAAAAACGAAGTTCCGCTTTTTCGTCGAGCGAGAACAGCACATCGCCGCGCGAAGCCGCTTTTTCGCGGTCGCTGCCATCTACCGGCTGGCCGCCGCCGCCTGCACAGCCGCCGGGGCAGGCCATGATCTCGACAAATTCGTAGTGAACCTCGCGCCGTTTGATCGCACGGATCAGATGACGCGCGTTCGCAAGACCGCTCGCCACCGCGCAGTGAATGGTCGTTCCTGCAAGGTCGAACGCAGCCTCGCGCCACGGACGGCTCTCATTTTCTGCCGCACGCACCTCGCAGAACGCATCTGCGGACGGATTTTCACCGGTGGTGAGGAAGTATGCGGAACGGAGCGCGGCCTCCATAACGCCGCCGGTCGCACCAAAGATAACGCCGGCGCCCGAGCCGTTGCCAAGCGGATCGTCGAACGGAGAATCTGCCAGCTGCTCCACATCAATGTGCTCGGCGCGCACGATACGGGCAAGTTCTCGCGTCGTCAGCACCAGATCCACATCACTGCCCGCGCCGGCAGACTGCATGCCGGGGAGCTCGCGCTCGGCTTTCTTTGCAATGCAGGGCATGATAGAAATACTGTAAACGTTTTCCGGTTCAATGCCCAGGTGATGAGCCAGCCAGCTCTTTGCCACCGCGCCGAACATCTGCTGCGGAGACTTCGCCGTAGACAGGCGTCCGGTCATTTCCGGGTACTGGCTTTTGAGAAAACGAACCCAGCCGGGGCAGCACGAGGTGAACATCGGCTGGTCCTTGAGGTCTCCGGCATTCAGACGCTGGAGCAGCTCCGTCCCTTCCTCCATGATAGTGAGGTCGGCCGAGAACGTTGTATCGAACACATAATCCGCTCCCAGACTGCGCAGCGCCGCAACGAGCTGACCGACCGTGGCTCTGCCGGTCGGCATGCCGAAGGCTTCACCCCATGCTGCACGCACTGCCGGAGCGATCTGAACGATCGTCACCTTGCCCTCAGCGCCAAGAGCGGAATACGCTTTGGCGGTGTCATCGCGCTCACGCAGAGCGCCGGTGGGGCAGTGGGTGATGCACTGACCGCACAGCGAACAGTCCGCCTCCTTGATAAAGCGATTTTCGGAAACGTCAATGGTCGTGCGCGAGCCGGAACCGCTGACGTCCCAGATGGAGAGCGACTGCACCTTATCGCATATCTGAATGCAGCGCATGCACTTAATGCACTTGTTGACGTCGCGATAGAGAGGGAACGTTGTCGTCCAGAAGCTCTTTTTGCCGGCCGCGAGATCGCTCTTGTACGGAACGGACAGCACGCCGAGATCATTCGAGATCTTCTGAAGCTGGCACGAACCGGAACGGACACAGGTCGCGCACTTATTGTCGTGCTGCGACAGAATCAGCTCAACATTGGTGCGGCGCGCCTCGCGCACGCGCGGCGTATTGGTATGGATCACCATTCCTTCCTGCACGACATTGTTGCACGAGGGGACGAGCTTGCCCTCGCCCTCGACCTCAACGCAGCACACGCGGCAGGCGGAGATTTCATTGATGTCCTTGAGATAGCACAGGCTCGGAATTTCAATGCCGACAGAGGCCGCCGCTTCCAGAATGGTCGTGCCTTCGGATACGGATACCGCGATCTTGTCTATTGTCAGGTTTACCATTTGCTCGTTCGACCTCCCTTAAAAATACCGTAGCCGAAATGATCACAGCGCAGGCAGCGCGAGGTCTCCTGCTGCACCTCCTGCTCGGTCATGCCGCACTTGACCAGCTCAAAGTTGCCCACGCACTCCTCAGACGGACGGTTGTGCAGCTCGATGCGGCCGCAGGCCGGCAGATTGGTCAAGTGGGGCGCCGGGATTTCAACATCAGACTGGATGACATGATGGAACCCGAGATGTGCGTCGATGTTCGCAGCTGCAACCTTGCCGGCTGCAACCGCGCGGATCACCGTCGCAGGCCCGGTAACCGCGTCGCCGCCTGCGAATACGTGCGGCGTGTTTGGGACGAAGGCATCCGAGGAGGCCTTGATCTTGCCGCGCTCGAGCGGCATGACCTGTGCAAACGGACGGGCGTCGATCGCCTGACCGATCGCAACGATAACGATGTCGCACGGCGTGCGCAGCAGCGGTGCATCGGCGTCATACGGCCGCGGACGACCGTCCGAGCCATAGGGGCCGATGACCTGCGGGCGAGTCCAGAGCGCAGTAACATGACCGTTCTCGTCCGCCTCGATGTGGTCGGGCGCCTGAAGCTGAAGGATCTGACAGCCCTCTGCCTGTGCATCCTCGATCTCCTCGTTCAGCGCGGTCATATCCGAGATGCGTCGGCGGTAGACACAGGTGACAGACGCCGCACCGAGACGCAGCGCAGTACGGGTCGCGTCCATCGAGACATTGCCGCCGCCGATGACGCAGACGCGCTTTCCGTGGAAATCGGGCACGCGGCCCTCGCCGATGTCGCGCAGCAGCTGCACCGCCGCATGAACGCCGACACTGTTTTCTCCATCGATGCCGATCTTCTTGTCGTTATGTGCGCCGATGGAGATGTAAACCGCGTCATACTGGTTTTCGATCTCGGAGAACTCAATATCACGGCCGATCGCGGTATCAGTATGTACCTCGATGCCGGTCGAGAGGATAAACTCGATGTCGCGATCCAGCTTTTCCTGCGGCAGACGGTAGTCCGGAATGCCGTATCGCAGCATGCCGCCGAGCTGCGGACGCTGGTCGTATACAACAACCCTGTGTCCCATCAGCGACAGAAAATAAGCCGCAGACAGGCCGCCCGGACCGCCGCCGATAACGGCAATGCGCTTTCCGGTGGACGGCGCACAGGGCGGGGGCGTCATATCGGTCGCGTGATCGCACGCAAAGCGCTTGATGCCGCAGATGTTCACCGCGTCGTCCACCATGCTGCGGCGGCAGCGCGCCTCGCACGGATGCTCGCAGACATAGCCGCAGACCGTGGGGAAGGGGTTGTCCTTACGAATCAGACGAACTGCATCATTATAACGTCCCGCACGCACGAGCGCGATATAACCCGGAATATCGACGCCGGCAGGGCAGAGCGCCACGCAGGGCACCGGATGGTCCCAGCCGAACAGGCAGCGGCCGTGCTCAACATGCGACATATAGTCGTCGCGGAAGCCCTGCACGCCCTGGAGCACCATGCGCGCCGCCTCGTAGCCGATGGCGCAGTCCGCCGTGTCCTGAATAACGCGCGCGGTCTTTTCAATAAGGTCAATCGTCTCCGGCGTCGCAGTCGAGTCCAGCACACTTTCCAACAGCTCGGTCAGCTGACCCAGACCAATGCGGCACGGAACACATTTGCCGCAGGTCTGTGCATGGCTCAAGCGCAGGAACGAAAGCGCCATGTCCACCGGACAAAGCCCCGGAGGACTTGCGCTGATACGCCTTTCTACGTCACGATAAAGCCCCTCGACAACGGTTTCAGCACGTCCCGGTGTCTCAATTGATAAACGGCTCATATTATTCCTCCCTTCCCGTTGTGGGAAATATACATAAAATAATATTCTTTTTTATAATAAATGTCAATCATCTTTGCCGCATGGAGAAAACTTTTTACCCAATCGTATCAGATGCTTGACAGACGCGCGTCCTGTTTGATATACTACTATAGTGTTAAATGCCGATATATCCGGGTGTAGCGCAGTTGGTAGCGCGCCTGCTTTGGGAGTGCCGTGGCGGTATCCGGGATAGGGTGAGGCGAAACGCCGCAAAGCCTTGCGACACCTGCGTTTGCGGGATTCTCCCCGGTTGCCGAAAACGGCACAAAAGCGGATTTGACCACAGGAATGACCACAGACAGAAAAATCTTTGATTTTCCCCTCCGCCGTGGTATAATGATAGAAATTGAATATCCGGGTGTAGCCCAGTTGGTAGGGCGCCACATTTGGGATGTGGAAGCCGCGCGTTCGAGTCGCGCCACTCGGACCAAAGCCCCCAGGAGCATCGCTTCTGGGGGCTTTTTCCTTGTTTATTGCGGCGCAGGATTTGAGGGGGATGCAGACTTTTTGCGCGTTCTTGTAATTTGTTGTCGGTACGCTTATAATAAAAAACATTTTCACTACTCGATTATATAATTATTCCCAAGAAAGGAGCGTATATTAGTATGGGTTTTCCCAGTTTCTTTTTTATTAAGTATAAGTTGTCAGATTTAGTTGAGGTAACTGCATTGCAAAATATGACTATAGCTGAACTGCGCAATAAGGTTGAGATTCTTGTTATCGACGACCAAGACTTCGCTGCCGAAGAATATCTTATTAAAAACGGATTTCGTATAGTTCATAAAAGGGATATAGATAATATCAGAGATGTCTCTGCCTATGCCGTTGTGTTATGTGATATTCGTGGGGTCGGGAAGAACTTGGGGTCTACAAAGGAAGGTGCCTTTGTCATCAAGGAAATTAAAGCCCATTACCCTGCCAAACAGGTTATTGCTTATACCGGAAGTAGTTATGATCCCGCTTACAATGAATATATGAATCTTGCTGATGCAGTCATTAGTAAAGGCATTTCCATTGAAGACTGGACTGCGCTGGTTGATGAACAAATTCAAAAAGCAGTGGATCCTATCTATCAATGGGAACGACTCCGCAAACATTTACTTGAATGCGGCGTCAGCACTGCATATGTTGCAAAACTGGAAGATAAATATGTTAGAGCCATTAAAGCAAAAAATTTCGAGGATCTAACCAAGTTGGCTGACGGGACAAATGATAAAGCACGTGGGTTGATTGCTGATTTTACTGCATCTGTTTGTGCTAAGGTGATTTTGGGGAGTATTTAAGATGGCATTATTACCAATATACAAAGATGAAATGCTTTTTGACGGTAGCTTCATCCATGCGTTGCCGTTTTGTCTCAAAAATTGTAAAAACGATAAATGTTTAGCGCACTACAGAAATATGATTAGTAAAACCACAGGATTTTACACTTGTCCGTATGGTCTTTCTACTTTTGTTTATAATGTTTCTTGCGATACAACTTTTATTTTTTCTGGCCTGCGTGAGCGAAGCACATATAGAAAAAAGCAAGCAGCAATAGCTCAATCAGACAATAGAGTTTTCAATCCAGTTCTTGATGCTGAAGAACTTGTTTCTCTGGCTAAAAACGAGTGCGAATACCAGCAAGAAAAATTCAGACTCTCTCAAAAGATGGAAGAAGTTAATGAGCTTTTGCATGAAGCAAGAAAATTGAATGGCCAAATTAAGACTGAATGTGATATTATCTGGGAGAATTCTGCGTCCGGGACAGGATATAGCGTGGATGAGCTGCTTGGAATCATCCGGAATATTCATATTTATAGTTTTATTGTTTATAACCGCTTCCAATATTTCGATACTGTTCTCAACCCTGCACTATCTGTTGGTGCGTCCTATAATGCTGTTATTTTTAAAAAGCTTGATAAGATGCGGAAGCTCTTAAAAGGGTATAGTAGAAAGAATGTCTGGATTTCCTTAGACACTCAGAGCACATACAATTATCGTATACACCAGAGTTTCGAAACCCTTTTGTTTATTATCTTAGAAAACGCCATTAAGTATTCTCCTGATAATAAGCCGATTACAGTGAATTTTGAAGAGCCTGACAAGGATTGTCTTACAGTTACAATTCAATCAACAGGCCCATATTGTCGAACAGACGAACTGAGTAAGTTAGGCACAAAAGGATTTCGCGGCGAGAGTGCGCAACAATTTGATTCGACAGGACAAGGCATCGGTCTTCATTTTGCCAAACGGATTTGCGAACAGCATAACATTTCCATCGAATTTTCAAGTAAATATCTGGGCAAAGACCATGGCGTTACATATGGAACATTTACAGTAAAACTGTATTTTGACCGAAATAAGCAACCCAAATAGTTAAAGAGGAAAACACCGACATGGGCACCGGTTACTTGGCACCCATGTCGGTGTTTTTTACTTACTCTTCTTCGTTTTCCTCCGACCTTTCTTGCCCTCTGGTCCCTGCGGAGGCAGTGTTCCCTCCGCCCTTTGCTTCTTCAGCTCCGCGAGCTCGGTTTTCATCTCGATGATCAGCACCCTCAACTTCTCCTCACATTCCTCGCGGGTGTGGGCGTAGACATTGCGGGCGTGCTTTTTACCATCGGGCCACTTGGGAGAGTAGCGCCCCTCGAAGAGATGGTCGTTGATCTCGCTGATGCAGCCGGTGCCGGATCTGCGCTTGCGGCCCACATAGGGCTTGAAATCGGTCATACGCGGCTTTTCCGCCTGGGCCAGGGCAGTTTCCTGCCCCGGCCCTGAAGCGTCCTCCTGCGGCACCGCTTTGCCGATACTTCGGTCGATGTTGGCGGCGGCTGTGAGCCGCATATCGTCGGTGATGTGAGTATAGATGTCCAGCGTGGTGGCCGCCGACACATGGCCCAGCATAGCAGAGAGTGTTTTCACATCCATGCCGTTTTCCAGCGCCAGCGTCGCGAAGGTATGGCGCAGATCATGAAATCTAACATGCTTGCATTCTGCGTGCTCCAGAATGAGCTGCAGTCTGCGGCGCACCACGCCGGGCGTAATGGGGCAGTCCTCTTTCACCGGGGACGGGAACATCCAGCGGGAGTCCACCGTCTTTTTGTACTCCCGCAGCACTGCCACCACCGCAGGCGGCAGGACGATCTTGCGGATGGAGTTCTTCGTCTTGGGCGTGCTGATCTGGAGCTGACCGCGCACATCGTAGACCTGCTTGTTCACATTCAGCACACCGGTTTTGAAGTTCAGGTCATCCCATTGCAGCGCCATCAACTCGCCCCGACGCAGGCCGGTGGCCAAGTCCAGAAGGAAGACCTCGTAGTAGCCCTCAAACTTCGCTTGAATGAGGAATCGCTGCAACTCTTCTCGTGTCAGCACCTGCATCTCCCGCGCTTTCTTGGGCGGCAGCTTGCAGCCGAGGGCCGGGTTCACACGGATCAGCCCATCCTGCACCGCCTGCTCCAATGCGGAGCGGCAGGTGGCGTGACACATACGCACCATTCGGTCGGACAGCCCTTCGCCGTACTTGTCGGTGAACCGCTTCCGGCCGCTTTTCTTGAGTCGACCGTAGAACTGCTGCAGGTCGTTCTGTGTCAGCTTATTCAGCGGAATGTCCCCAATCTCCGGGATGATGTGCAGGCGGATGCGGCTCTCATAGGTCTCCTGCGTAGTTGGGCGGATCTTAGGCTTGGAGTGATTCTCGTACCAGTATGTCAGCCAGTCCCCGAAGGGCATCTCAGACCGCACCTTCTCCGGCTTCAGCCCGCTGCATTCCTCCTTGAGCTTTTGGAGCTTCTCAACGCATTCCTTCTTCGTTTTAGCGAGAACATTTTTCGTCTTGGGATAACCGTTGTCATCGTAGCCGATGACGATGCGCCCCTCCCACCGACCGTCCTTGCGCTGTCTTACGGTTCCGTCGCCGGCTTTTCGCTTTCTTGCCACGGTTTCAACTCCTTTCCGAAGATATCTTCCATGAAGCCGCCCACGATGCCGCAGGCTGTCTTCTGCATATCGGTTGTGACATGGGTGTAGGTGTCCAGCGTGAAGGAGGCGTTGGTGTGGCCCAGGATACCGGACAGGGTTTTGGCGTCCACACCGCTGGTGAGGGCGTGGGTGGCGAAGGTGTGACGCAGATCATGGAAACGGATGCTGGGGAGTCTTGCCCGCTGGAGGAGCGTTTTCATGTGGCGATAGGCCGCGTTGGGATCGACGGGGTCTTCCGGCTTCACCGGGTCAGGGAATATCCATTGGCTGATGGCATCCACTTTTCGCCGCCGTAGGATTTCAGTCACGCTGTGCGGCAGGATGATGGTGCGCATGCCTTGATTGGTCTTCGTCTCGCCGACGGTGTATTCGCCCTTCCGCTGGCTGTGGAGGGTTCGGCATACCTTCAGCGTACCGGTATTCCCATCGAAGTCGCTCCACTGCAGACCGCAGATCTCGCCGCGGCGCAGGCCGGTCATCAGCTCCGTTTGGAAGAAGTCACGCCACACCTCATCCTGCTCCACCACTGTAAGGAAGGCATCCAACTCTGCACGGGTGAGAATGCGCTTGGGCTTGTAGTTGGGCTTGGGCGCTGTCGTGCCTTCGGTGGGGTTTCTTGGAATGATGTGCGCCTGCACTGCGTCTTTCAGTGCGGCGTGGAGGGTGGAGTGAATGTGGCGCACCATGGAGTCGGAGAGCTGGTGCCCCATCTCGGGATGCTCGTGGATGCGCCCCTCTGTTTTTAGGCGGCGGTACATCCGCTGGATGTCCTGCTGGGAGAGGAGGGAGATCTGCTTGTCGCCCAGCTGCGGCTTGATGTAGTATTCGATGTAGCGGCGGTAGCCCTCGAGGGTACCGGGCCGCACCGTACCCACCTTGTACTCCGTGAGCCAGCGATCCAGCCACTGGCCCAGCGTCATCCGGCTGTCCTCGGTCAGCTCCACATCGCGGTAGCACTCGATGTTCTGGTGCAGCTTGTCCAGCAGGGCCTTTTGCGTCTTGGCGTAGACATGACGGAACAGCGGCTCGCCGTTTTCCCGGTGGCCGATGACGATGCGGCCCTCCCAGCGTCCGTCCTCCCGCTTTCGCACCATGCCGTCACCGGCAGGCCTTCGTTTTGCCATGTATTTCACTTCCTTTGGATTCATTTTCTTTTTGTAACACAAACAACTACCACACTTTTGCGGAAATAGCTATTGCTTTTCTCAATTCTTTTTCTGCGTTTTGAAGTGCAAATTAGGTGTAAATTGGATCAAAATCGGGGCATGGGGCCGGTAGAGCGTCGGCGGAAACCCTTGAAAACACTGAGGAAACTGGAACTCGGAGCGTTCCACAGGGTACAAACTCCCGAAAGGAGCGTTCCTCTGTCCCCGGTCACAAACCCTTGAAAATGCCCGCACTGCGGGCATTTGTGGGACGGACCGGGGCGTTTACGACCCCGGTCCTTTCTCCTGCTTTTCTTTCGTCGGCGGCAAATCGGTCCGATTTTCGGTCATCCCGCCCGGTCAAGCATCCACGGCGCATCACCCCCTTCCGGGCAGAACACACTGCGGTAGGTACTGATGTCCGGCACCATGCCCTGCTCCAGCATGATCTCACTTTGCAGCAAGCGCACGCACAGCTCCGCATAGACACTTCGCATCCCGTCCCGGCACCGACGGGCAACGGTCTTTTGCTCATCGGTCAGATCACCGTAGTGTTCATCGCAGAGAAACAGGCGAAGCTCCTCTGCGTCGATGGGGTCGGCATGATCCTTGTTCCACACCCACCGAATGTAGCGCACCGTGTCGTGCGTGCGCCGGATGACCATCATCGGGTCATGGTCTACGATAAAGTTTGCGATCTGCTGCATCATGCTCTTTCCTCCTTCTTGTTCTGCTGATTCAACTCGGCCAGCCGTTTCTCTGTCTTTGCCCGCTCCATGTCACGCTCCGCCTGTAGGAATTGCCGCTGATAATTCAGTTCCAACGCTTCCTGAATGGGACGGATGGTGTAGATGAGACTGCCGTTGCGCATGCGGCCATCCTTCGTTGTGACGGTGCTGGGCTCGGTGCGGATGAGCCCCTTCTCCTCCAGACCGGCCACATACTTCCGCACGGTGTTTTCGCTCAGCTGCACCGCCCGACCGATAGTGCGGTAGCTGGGATGACATTGGTAGGTTCTGCGATCCTCGCAGCGCAGAAGATAATTGTAGACGGCGATCTCATGAGAGCTGAGTCCGAGATTGAAGACTTCGTTTGGGACAAGGTAGTAGTGCTTGTTCGGATCCCGCTTGGGCCAGCGTCGGAACATCAGGCATCACCTCCTGCCTGTGCGTCTACCCACTGACGGAATTTTTCTTTTGGCACCACGATGCGGTTGCCGATCCGCAGCGCAGGGAAGCCCGTCTCGTGCATGAGCTCATAGGCGCTGGAGATGGACACGCCCAGCACCTGCGCTACCGTGTTCGCGTTGAGGAACAGCGGCAGCTGGTCGTAGTTGGTGAATGTGGATTCTTGCATTGGATTCCTCCTTTGTAATTTTTGATGTTTGTTGACGGAAGCTGCAACGCAGCCTATAGGCATCACTCCTTTCAGTTCGATTTGAATACAGAGAATTGCTCCCTGCTAAATGCCTTAAAAAATCCCTCCACTTATCGCGGAGGAAAACATGTTTTGCACACCCTGTTTTAGAAAATTTTTTCTTTGTCTATCGCGGCGTATCTTTTGAGACAGCAAATAGAAGTTCCATACCATCCAACAGCTTCATGAGGGACAATTCTAACATTCCTCTACCTATTGCCGTTCTTCAGCAATTTTTGGGCCTTTTTTCTATGCGATCCACACGCTTAAAAATCGTTTTCATGTTCATGCCGGATATCCTAAAATATACGCCATTCCGTTTCTTTGAATCCCATACATACCATGGACGCAAAAAGGGAGCCGCGCCAATTGGCGCGGCTCTCCGGATAGAGTATTCGGTTTTACATCCCCAGCATCGGCGAAGTGTGCTGCTCCTGCTCCAGCAAAAGTTCCAAGCTGTAATCCAAAATCTTCTCCTTGCGCTCGGTCAGCATGGTCAGATAGAATTCACGCTGGATCGGCAGCAGTTCAGGGACACCTTCGAGAAAGTTATGGAGCGCATCGAGGTCGATTCTTGAACAGACACGCTTGAGCGCCTCATTGCAATCCGGATTCTTCAGCGAAGAAATGTAATCGAAATAAGATATCTTTTTCCCGCCTTCTTCGATAGAGGAAGTTGGAAAAGTATAGATACGTTGGTCGATTTCCGCTTCGTCTTGCAGCACAGTTTTCATCCGTTCCAAATCAAGCTGCGGGTACAGGCAGGAACCGCAATCATAGACCGGCGCCAGCTCTGCCTGCTGCTTCTCCTCATCCACGAGGAACCCCCAGTTGCCGTTGTGCCGGTCGAAGTTTCCAAGGAACGCATCCGCAATAAGCATATCCCAGAAAAATTGTCGCAGCTCACCGGCTGGATAAATACTCTGCTCCTCGATGGCCTCCAGAATGGAGGACAGTTCTTTTCCGTAACCATTCTGCTCACTGTCGATGCAGGTGTTTTTCAGATGGGCAAACTCGATGAGCCGTTTTCCGCCCTCTGTAAAATCCCGACAGGCAACTACCAGCTTTGTTTTGCCGCGGCTGTCCGTATAGTTTCCGAGGAGAGTTTCCTGTGTCCGAAATCCCAACATTTCAAAAATATGACAGGCGACATATTCGCTGATACAGCCGTTGCTGTAGCTCATATCCCGATTCCTGCTGGGCTTTGGCGGGAACTTGAGCATATAACTGTGTCCTTGATAGGTGATATTGATTTTATTACCATTGGCTCCGCCATAGGCGCGGAAGCGGTTGACTGGGCAGTTGGTAAAATCAATCACGGGTTCTCACCCCCTTATAAATATTTTGTGCGAAGATAATCTGCCTGCTCCTGTGTAATGGCGTTGCTCCACAGATTGGAGTTAATCGCACTATACAATTCTCCCCACAGGCAGTCCATATAAGACACTTTGTCTTTTTCGCCCTGAATGTACTCACGGAGGGCTTTATCCAAACTGGCGGGTAGATTCTTTTCCAGATAGGTTCGGTCAGTCGGCTTGCCGCCATGCATTTGTGGTTTCTCCACGGTCAGCGTAATGAGCTGCTCCATCGGGATATCCAGTGTGGAGGACAGCTTCATGAGTGTACCGGCACTGCATCGGGAAAGCGTTGTCTTGCCGGAGCAAATGTCCGCCAGCGTTGCCCAAGGCACACCGCTTTTCTTGGAGAGCTGGTAGCGGGAAAGGTTCTTTTCCCGCAGTATCTGTTGGATCGTCATATACATCACCGCTTTTATTATATCGGTACGCCGATAATCAGTCAAGAGAAAACATCTCACTCCCCCTGACCAAACTGTTTGTTTGCATTTGCCCTCCCCAAAACTGTTGACTATTACGATACAGACAGCGGGACAAGCCTTCATGGCCTGTCCCGCTGGTTTTTCTGCCTGGATTTTGAAAGTATTTTCCTTGTTTAGGCGGTGCAGCCGCTGCGCTGCTGCCTATGATTTATTCGTCATCATCTGGCCATGATGAGATCATGTGAATATCGCCGGTGTCCATATCCATCGCCATGTGATCGCCCATGCGCAGCATGAGATCCCCATCGGAGTCCATCGCCATATTATCCGAAATGCTCATGGCGAAGTCGCCGTCATCGTAGTCAAAAAATCGATTGCACACTGTACCCACCTCCTCTATTGAAATATCTGCTATAAACCTCATTCACCGCTTCCACATACACCACAAAGGATGGATGATTATGATCTTGTCGAAACAGATACATATTTTTCTTCTCAAGATACCTGTCCCGAACCTTCTGCCATAATCCCGCTCTCTTCAGTTTATCCGCTCTATCTTTTACTTGATGAGAGTTCGGCACTTCGTTCCATGTGTATTGATCCAAGCCCAGTGCGTACACATTTTTGTTATGTATCAAGCGCATGTAATTCCCGTTTTTATTTTTCGTGGTAATAGCAACATCAAAGCTGAATTCAACATTTGGAATATCCTTAAAATGCAGCAGTGCAGTCAAGCAAGAAGTTGAATCTTGGGCATCCGAAAAGAATTCTCTCCTCTCCGCCCGGTTCAGAGCATTTCTTACCGTTTCTTTTAGCAACCGCAGGTCATTCCAATATCTTTCTTCTGCCTTCATGATCAAAAGATTGTAGTCAAGGTCATACGGACCATCTCCGTTTCTTGTGATCATATTCCTTGCGCCGCTTCCAACAAGCGAAAACTGTGCAGAAATCCCCTTCGTCCTCAGTAACTCGCAGGTTTTCTTAAGGGTCCTTGAACAATCCGAACAATAGCGCTTTGCTTCGGACTCGCAAACAAACTCATACGCCATACATACTCTCCTTCTTGCCCATGCCACCCATTCAACATCGAGGTTAAATCATTATAGAATAGCATAGAAAGTTTGATTGTCAATAGCGACTTGACCCCATTTTGAATGTTTTCCGCATATTTCACCCTATGATCCCAATTTTGTTGCCGTTTTCGTAAATGTCCGTGCCATCTTTGCTGTGATTAGGTCCCTTGTACTCTACCCATCCGAAGCCCGCCACATAGACTTTGTCGCCGGGGTGCAGTTCTTTAGAAGGCTGTGGCGGAGTTGGCTCTGGTGCGGAATTCTTAGCGGGTGCCTGCCCCGTGGAAAGCTGGAGTTCGGAAGCTACGGGTGTTTCAATAGGCCCTGTCTTCGGTTCAGGTTGCTCTTCTTTGGGCGCTTCTTGTTGCAGAATCGTTCTTTTTTCCTTCTCTGCCAGTGTTGCTGGTTCCTCAATTTCCGCAATGGTCGCTTCCTTGGCGCTCACAGCGGTTTCTGCGGCTGGGACGGGTGTTTCCTCGACCGCGTTGCCATGTGGCCACACAGCGGCGCACAGGGCGACACATGCGGCAATCATTGTCACTATGATGAGTTTCTTCATTTCTCTTCCTCCTTAGATGCGAAACGAGCGCCTGATCCCATTGCCGTTTGACAGGAGACTGAGCGCTCGTTTTCGTAGTGATTCAATTCTACGGAGAGTTTCCACGCCAGTTCAAATCCAGCGATAAAGCTGTCGATGGAGGTCTCCTCCGCAATACGGTCTTTTGCGTCGATGATCTGGAGCACCAGCCGACGCTCCAGTTTGCCCAGTACCTTGCTAAGTGCTTGATGGCATTCATCAATTTCCTGTTTCTGAGCCTGGAGTTCAGGCGGGGTACAAAAGCAATCGTATAGGTCTTTCAGCAGCTTGTATTTCATGCGCTCGCCTCCTTGCAGCACAAACATATACCACAGTTCGACGGAAATAGCTACTGAAACTTTTTCAGAAAAATAGCGGCTGGAACATTGTGTTTCAGCCGCTATTTGCGATGCGGGGTACTCGTGGTGCGGGCTCGCAGGTTAGCTATACCCCTACGCAGTTTTTACTTTTGTTTGCATCCGTGCTGAGAGAGCCTTTTTTATAACGATGCCAGCCCTGGGCAATTTGTGGTGGCATTGCGAATGATGATAAATGATATCCTGGCACCACCAATTTCCGCAAGACAGGATCAAGTCAATGCATCGTTGTCTTCCACTTTTTCCGCTTTGGACAGTTCTTCCCAATCCTCACGATTTCCGCATCTGCGAAGGTAGTCGTGGCCACCATCCACGGCGCACGAGCCGCAGCTGCAAAACTTGAAATCATGGACAGTTTTGCTTTCGATGATATCTCCACATTTCTTGCATCTGATTGCGTTTCTGATAATTCTCGGCATAATCATTCTCCCTTTAGTGCAGTCCGGATTTTTTCTTTTTCTCCACTGCCGTCTGTACGGAGGCGCAGGAACGGAACAGAGCACTTCTCCAAAACGGAGTTCTTCTTCATATCTCGCTCTGCCTGCTTGCTCCCGGCCTCATGGAAACCAGCTCCGTCCACTTCGATTGCCAGCACGGGCTGCTTATCCATCTGATTGAACAGCAGAAAATCCACATGGGTCAACAGATTGCGGGCATATTGGCGTTCTTCCTCTGTCAGTGGCTCATAGTCCCTCACCAGCGTTGCAAGAGAAACATGCGCCGCGCAGCCGATGGAGGAAAATGCCTCCTCGGCCAGCACTTCTTGAATCACGGAGCACATGAGATTCTCAGAGTCATACTCAGATATCCGCTTATGTTTTTGCAGGTAAGCCCTGCGCTGCTCGGCATAGCCTTGATAAAGCATATCGAACACGGAGTAGACTTGACTCTGGATAACTTCAAAATTGTTATATTCGATGTACCGAGTCAAGTCGCCATAGTTGGTCTGGTCATTGTGCGGGTCTTGAGATGTAACTACCGTCAACGAATGAACCGCGCGGGAAACCGCCACATTCAGCATGTGGGGATCATCTACGAAATCTGTGATGACATTGTCGACCGAGGTCAGAATGATGGCATCCTGTTCCCGTCCCTGAAACTTATGGACGGTGTCCACCTCATAAGTATCTCCCAGCTGCTTGCGAATGGCTGCCACCTGGTCCCGATATGGCGTGATAATGCCGATGCTCTCGAAATTCTGCTGATGCAACCGCGGAAGTACCTCCTGCTGGATGACATCGATCTGGCGCTGGTTGAGATGCCCACGGGCGTGATTACCGGCAATCGTCCGGTACATGGTCAATACATCCGGCTCATCATGGTCTTTTGTCATAACAATCAGCTGTCCGTGGTAGAACTTCTGATTGCAGAAATTGATGATCTTCGGATGGCAGCGGTAGTGTTCACGCAGCAGCGTCACCGGTGCGTCCCGCCATATTTCCAGTGCAGAAGAAAGCAGGCTATGGTTTGAAAAGCGATATCGTTCATCCAAGGAATACTTTTGCCAAATGGCATCACTGGTGCGAATATCGTTCTCCGTCAGCACATTGGGGAGTTGCTTTAAGTCCCCAACAATCACGATATTCCTTGCGCAGGATAAGGCCAAAACGCCAGTAGCTAAATCGACCTGTGAGGCTTCATCCACGATCAAGTAATCATAGATATGTTCAATGCTCAGCGTCCCCTTAATGGAATAGGTCGTGCTGAGCACCACCGGGTACTCACGGGTAAACTCCACGGAATTCCGGCGGAAATCGTTCTTTTCAAAGCATCGTCTATTATTCCGCCAATGATACCGTGTTGCCAGCTCCGCCCGGAACAGCCGCAGGGACTTCTGTGTGAGCTCATCCATCTTCGCGTCGAAAGCGTAGCGCTCCAGCTTTCGGTTCAATTCCTGCTTTTCGGCCTCCAGTTCCCACCTCTTCACGAAATAGAATTGGTTTTGCAAATAGGGAATGACCTGTTCCGGGGAACGGATAAACAATTTGAGCGCATTACGGTTGAATCGGAACATGATGGATATTTTTTGTAACAGGCCCAAGCGAGTCTCACGCTCTGCGTGCTGTTCAAATTCCATCCAAAGCGCAAGAAGCTTCTGAGAGGACAGCTTGTCCAAGCTCTCCATTGGCACGTCACTGTAACTTGCGTAATATTCCTCAAAATAATGCTGCTCCGGGTTTAGCTGCAAGAACTCCTGCTCAATTTCCGCAATGCGGTTTTTAACATTGAGCATTTCGTTCAGTTCTTTGGAAAGCGCAGTCGTTTCCTGATCTAATTGCTGTCGTTCCTCCGGCGGCATTTCCCAATCGCTCATATTTGGATAGGTGCCGGTCTGTGCATCCAGAAACTTCTCTTTGTTGGCAAGGCTGCCGAGAAACGCAGTCAGAAAGGCAGCATTTTTCTTCTCCAGCTTTTCCGCCACATTATGTGTTGCAGAGTTGTTGTTGGATACGACCGCCACGGTCTTCCCGCTCCGAACTACGTTGGCGATAATATTCAGAATTGTCTGTGTCTTTCCAGTACCCGGAGGCCCCTGAATGATACTGATTTTGGAGGAAAGCGCCCGTTCTACCGCCAGCTTTTGACTCTGGTTCAGGCCAAACGGATAGATCAGTGCCTCCGGCATCCGGGGCATTTTGACGTCTTTCTGCGGTGCAAGATAGCTTGCCAACACGGTATCCTCGCTGACCTGCTGGATCTTGTCATACTGCATGCTTAGAATGTTGATACCGTTTTCCGCCACCAGACTGATTGCAGCGGCAGTCTCCTTGAAATACTGGAATGCTTCTTGATTTTTACCGTCTGCCAGACAATTCTGCTGGAACTGCACTTCGCTCCTGTGAAACGATAAATCTCTCTTTCCGTTGCGGACAATACGATAATACCCGCCGAAATCGAGAATCTCATCCATTCCGCTGATGGTCTGCCCATTAGCCGTGACGATCACCTGCGCGGGATCGATTTTCTTTTGCAATGGCAGAATCTCAACATTGACGCTCTGAAAGCTGTATGTCTTATTGGGCGCACTGGTATAGACGACCTCGCACTTTCCGTTGCGGAACTGAAAGTTCGCAACCGAGTCCGTCTGGTCTTTGCCTTTTATGATGATTAAGTGCTTTCGTGCGTCCATAGGCATCTCCCCAAAATCATGCAAAGTACGTCAGCCCACTACCAACTTATTTGTTTTCTTCAAAAACTTCGCCGGGATCGGGCGATCCAGCCGCCATGTGATATTCATCGGCCGGCTGCCTTCATGCTTCACATAGCTCGCCGTTCCCAGATACGTGTACGCCTCCGCGCCACCAGTCACGCGGTCTGACTTAAACTCTCGGACGAACAGCAGCACCTTGCTGCCGCGTTCTTTATGGTGGATATAGCGCTGACCAGTGGGCGAATTTTCTGCCGTGGTGCTCTGGCTCTGCCAATGAAACAGGCTCTCACTGATGGAGTAGTCGTTGTACATGGTGGTTGGCGAATAGTCCTTATCCGCCTTGTTTAGTGTCACAAAGAATACATCCAACTGCTTGTCCGGCAGCCACTTGACGCCCTCACGCACGGTTGCAGGTTTCATAAAATCCATCGCCACCAGTAGCTGATCTCGGGTATAGGTGCAATGTAAATCCAGTGGGCAGTCAAAGCCCAAATCAACCGGCTCATCAATGAAGTCGATCTGTTCAAAACGATAGCACAGCAGCTCCATGAGTTCATTGAGCAGAACGGTGCTATCCGATAGTGCATAGAGATTGTCCTGCACTTCTTCACCATTCCAATCCTCAACAGCCTTGCCCCAAACGGTGATATAAAACATCTGCATCATCCGCTTTTCAACGTCCGAAAGGGCAGCAAAATCAATGTTGTCCAAACGCAGAAGAATATCCAGAAGGAACGAAATCCAGCGGCGGGAATCGACCACGGCAAGCTTCGCAAACGCTTTGGTCAGAACATCCTCCAGTGGCTCCGAAAAGTCTTCGAGGACGTCTGCTCTGGCGCAAATACGAGAGAAGGAAGAGAACTTATAAATCGCCCTCGGATCAAGATGGTAGTAATCCAAAAAGTTTTTGAGTGTCAGCTTCAGACCGCTGTCTTCTGTGAAAGATGCTACGCGGGATACCAAGCCGGCGGTATTGCCATAGGATGTGCGGATGTTATCCAGTATGTACTTTGCGGCTTTTTTCTCCAACTGGATATAGCAGCCCTTTGGGACGGACACGAAGCCGTCTTTGATTTCACGGCTCACGCTGCGTGTTGTATTTGACAGCAGCGCCGCGAATTTATCCTCAAAATTGTACTTTCTATTTGCCTGACCGATGAAGTCCAGTACAGTCAGACACTCCTTGTCCTCAGCCAGGCGCAAGCCGCGTCCCAGCTGCTGTAAGAAGATCGTCAACGACTCAGTAGGACGTAAGAACAGAACGGTATTGACTTCCGGAATATCCACGCCTTCGTTATAGATATCTACGACGAAAATGAAACGGACCTCGCCAGATACAAGACGCTGTTTTGCCGCCGTTCTTTCCTCGTCCGGGGATTGCCCTGTCAGGAACATGGACGGAATATTGTGCTCATTGAAGTAG
Organism: Butyricicoccus sp. OM04-18BH; assembly: GCF_003481705.1. GTDB lineage: Bacteria > Bacillota > Clostridia > Oscillospirales > Butyricicoccaceae > Agathobaculum > Agathobaculum hominis. The sequence goes on along the minus strand of NZ_QULN01000002.1, from coordinate 170,069 downwards.
CGGCACATAAATTCAGCGTGATCTATCGTTACACAGAAGCCAAGGCCTTTCACGTCATCAATATCTGTGACATATTTCAGCAGCGAGGACACCACATGGTCGGCGCGTCGGTTTGCAATGGCACCACTGAAGGTGTAGACCTGTTCCAGCTCGCTCTTTTGATAGCCACCGGCAGACCATTTCAGCGCATCCAAATCCACGGTATCGGTAACGCCAAAGTACTGGAACGGGCAGAGCAGTTTCCGGTCAATGGCTTCGGGCAGACGGATTTCCGCCGCAATGCGGTTGTTGAAGTATGGAAGGATGCTCTTGCCGTCCATACGCTCCGGGGTTGCCGTCAAGCCCAGCAGGATGCGAGGCTGGTAATAAGCTAAGAGCTTCTGGTAGGTCGGAGCCGCCGCATGGTGGAACTCGTCCACGATGATGTAATCGTAGAAATCAGGCGATGTCTTTTCCGTGAAGCTTTGCGAATTGAAGGTCTGAATGGAGATAAACAGATTATCGATGCTTTCCGGCTTGTAGCTGCCCACAAACATTTCTCCGAAGTTTGCGTCCTTGAGTACAGCCCGGAAGGTATACAAACTCTGCTTGAGAATTTCTTCCCGGTGCGCCACAAAGAGCAGGCGGCACGGCTTATCCGGATTCTGCTTGCGAAAGCACTTGTAATCCAGCGCGGAAATGACCGTCTTGCCTGTACCGGTGGCAGCCACCACAAGATTGCGCGTGTAACCCCGAACAGTGCGCTCCGCCTCCAACTTGTCCAGAATTTCCTGCTGATAGGAATACGGATGGATATCCATGGTATAGACTTCGGCATTGTTGGTGTCGAAGTATTTTTCTGCTTTCAGCGCACGGGTCAGCCGCTCTTTTTGCCCCTCATCATAGTACTCAAATTCACGGTCATTCCAGTAATACTCAAAGGTGGCAGCGATCTTGTCAATGGTTTCGGGCAAGTCGCGTTTCGTTACCTTGGTGTTCCATTCAAGGCCACTGGTCAGCGCCGCATTGGACAGATTGGACGAGCCCACATAGGCCGTCATAAAGCCAGTGTTACGGTAGAAGATATACGCCTTGGCATGGAGGCGTGTTGTCTTGGTATTGTAGCTGACCTTGATCTGCGTATTGGGCAGTTGGCGAAGTTCCTCGATGGCTTTCACATCCGTTGCGCCCATGTAAGAAGTGGTGATAATGCGAAGTTCGCCGCCGTTCTGCGTAAACTCCCGCAGCTCGTCCATAATGAGCCGCAGGCCGCTCCATTTGATGAAGGACACCAGCATGTCAATTCGGTCGGCCGAGACGATCTCTTTCTTGAGCTCTGTGAACATCTGCGGCTCATGCACTGCGCCGGTGAATAGGGAACTCTGTGCGATGGAGGTTTCCGGGCGCTCTATGTCCGCCGCTGTTTTTCCTACGGCCAGCCGCGGATCGGCTTCCCGCAAAAGCGCAAGAAGCTGCTCTGCCCGCTGGTCAACGCCCAGCGCAGCAAAGCCAGCTTCTTTTGTCGTATTCTGAATGAGATCTACAATCTGGTTGGTCAGGCCGATCTGGGCAGAAATATCCCCACCATTGTCCAGTACGTTATCCAAGCCCTTTTGAACCACATCCGCCAAATACTGCGCCAACACCTTAGAGGCTTCCGCCCTGTCAATGGGCGCAACAGACTTGCGTGCCTCCGGAATCTCCGCAAGCTCGCTGGTCAGAGCGTTATTGATGACTTGTTCATATAGACCGGGATGTAACATTATAGTGTGGCTCCTTATCTGGATCTGGAATGGTAAAATAGGTGGAAAAATTATTGCTTAATAGCAGTTTGAGCCAAAACATCTAAAATTTTTCCACCAGGCTGCAAACTAATAGCTGTATATTTCTGCGCCAAAGCAATTGGGACAACTGCACCCTCATACAAATCACTTTCAAAGTCCTCAATTAGTCGTACATACGCCCCTATATTAAAGTAGTGTTCAATGTTTGCCTTTTCTTTCTTAAAAACTGCAATATTATCTTTGTTGGGAAAAGGATATGGAGCGTTAAACACAAACAACTTTCCGGATGATGTTTTCAACAGGAAGTCTTGGCCGTAATAAGTTTCATTGCCATATGTTGTGCTTGATGGCGTCTTATCGAAATCAACATAGTTGTTCCGGAAATCATCTGTTACACAGTAGATGGAATTGGGGCGTATAGAACTTCCAATCAGATGAATGTAATCATACAGTTTGCCTGACTTTTGTAAACCAATAACCATCATAGGCGACATATTTGCCATTTTAAGCTCTACATTAACATCATAGATACATTTTTGAATGCAGCTTTTAATCCACGCCGCAGTGCCATTTATAGCCAAGGGGCCGTCAACAAAGAAGCACATATTACTGAGAACGCCTAAATATGAATTAGGAAATCGTTCTTTTAAATAGCGAATATAGTGTATGATTAAAATATGCATTATTGCATTTGTAAAGCGCGTCAAAGCCAACTGATTCGATGCGGAATCATGAACCTCTTCCCAAATCCGCAAACAATCCGAAGGATATACACGCTCCCCGCAGTGAGGACATTTCTGAACCTCTGGAATATCCCATACCTCAATCATTTCAGCTTCGCAAGTGGGGCATTTGTGTAAAAAAAGTCTGTTAGGGGTATCACTATGAAGTTTGCCTGTGCGATGGGCTGCAATATAAAACAATGTCGTTCTAATGCTGGTTCGGGGGTCGCTTTCAATAAAACGCTGTTTATATAGAGCCTCATCCATAGCTAAACGGAAACTATTTCTTACGCTCTTTTGTTCTTTGTAAGTCATATTTGAACTTGGAAATGAAAAGAGCAAAGAACTATTGTCCTCACTGAGGCGCGCAACAGCAAAGGGATCAATAAATTTTCCGCAATTCAACCCCTTATAACTATCTCGATTAATTAGCAAATGCCCAATTTTTACAAAGCCGAATCTTGTAAACGGAATCTGCGGATTTACAGTGGCTTCATAATTACTCCCATCAATGGCTATTATTTTGGTCGGCAACGCCTTATCCCAAAACGGAACGGAAATAAAATTACTCACAATTTCAGCAAGTTCATTTCCTGTTGGCGGCACCATATAATTACACTCATCCAGAAAGCTTTTGATATCCGGATTCTGAACAATGTCAACATGTGTTGTTTTATCAGCCATATCATGCGTCATTGAGAAGTCCTTTCACGCTTGATCCGCTCCGGATCAAACTTGTCAATCTGAATTGGAACAACAAAGGGGCTTGACAATGTTTTTACTCTGGAAAAACCAACATCCTGGGAGCGAAGCAGGGATTTGCTAAAGTCAGAAAAATCATAGAATTTTGCAAGCTCTCTGACCTCTCGCTCACTGTTTATATGAGATACAATCCAGTTCTCTGTGTTTGCAAGAATGTTAGGATGAACAGAGGATACCTCTTGAGTCGCATACACCAAGGAAATCCTATACTTTGCACCTTCCTTTGCAATTCTGGGCCAAGTATCTGTCAACTTATTTTCTTTGCCGATAAGGTTATGCGCTTCCTCGATATATAAGACGATATTCGGCGGCGTTTCTCCACGAGTAAAACAATCCATTGACGAATTAAAAATATATGCTGCGATTTTCTTGCTCAACTTATCTCGTAAAGCTGCGTTGCCAACGGATAAGTCCAGGATTACAATTTTTCCATTGCACAAGTGCCCATAAATCTCATTGGATACATCTATTGTTCGGTCTTTAGTGTGATACATCTTCGCTCCTAAAAGCACCTTGTATCCATTAAAATAGCGGTCGTCACTATTTTTGCAAGCAATCATATTCAACATAGATACGCAGTCATCTTCGAGCCAGAGTTTTCCGTTACTGCTAAACAGTTCCTTGCGATGCTCTCTGGCTTTCAAAAACCATTCTTTTGCTTGCTCTAAAGTTAAATTGTTTGTGCTGCTAACTGATTCGTCCACAACTTTTCGAACATCCGCATTAGTGGGAAAAGAAATTTTGTAATTTGAGGAACAATCAAAACCCGCGGTGTATAGCAAGGCCTTATATATAGCAACTCTGACCTGCCATTTGTAGTGCAATGAGCGATCTTGCTCGTCCGGTTCATCAAATGACATATTCAAAAAAGTTTTGATATCTACGGCCGAGCTGTTGGGATTTTCATTAATTGTTTCACAAATAGTCACATATCCATCTGCGATTTGCTCATAAAAATTATTTAGTATAGGCCGAAATCCAGTAGCGGGAACCATGCGATAACGAACACACTCTTCTGAGTAAATTTCTGCTATAGAACCACTGTCCTGCTGATTCGCGTTTGCATATTCACCATTCAGGTCATAAATCAACTGTCCGATAGGCAGAGCGCATCTATCCGAGATGTTCTTGACCACTGAGATGGTTTGCTTAATCATATTCGATTTGCCAGTACGAGTCATACCTAATACGGCCGTACGTCGCGACAAGAAATCCGAAGGCTGAATCCGAAATGGAACTTTATCCACTTCCTTGGCTCTATGCAAACGATCGGTCGAGGTATACCTCACAGTGCCAATTTTGAAAGGCGGAACATCTGCTGTAATACCCAATGCTTTGAATTCTTCTTTGGCACGTTTCTTCCGAATTGGATCCACATAATTTACGATTGTTTCAAGGGCTTCTCCTTTAGGAAAATATACACCCATTCGCATAGAAACAGAAAAGGTTTCGATATCGCTTCCCAAATGCAGCTCGCTATTCTTCATGTAAAATGTACCAAGGACTCTGCATGTTAAACCACCGAACTGCAGTTTATTTTTTGTAATTGCATCGAAGTCTTCCCGACCTTGTGTAGGATATAGCTCTGTCAAGTTTTGATAGCTATCAAGTTTTGTTTTAATTGCATCGTCATCCTGGGGTAATTTACAAGTGCCCATAACTCGCAGAAGAACAACCTCGCGGTCCATTTCATCTACATCTGCATAATTATCTGGGGTAAACGTAGACGCAAGCAAAAAAGCATTATGTGGAATACCTTTCACAGCATACTTCCATGCGTCATTCGTTACAACTAATGCATTATCATAATCCAGTGAGAATACCCACCCGACAAAGTTTTCTTTCTGAATCAGCTGAAACAGCTCATCTGTTGCGATAAGCTCATTAATATGATTATTCGCCATCATCTTCACCTCGCAAATTGATTGCAATTCGCTTTTCTTTTAATTCTGCCTTACTGGGCCAAAGGGCATCATCACTCAAAAACATGAGTTCTGATTTTTTTCCATTATTGGCCAAACTATAAGTTAAATCATATCGTTTCCCTGTATAAGAAGAGTATATTTCTCGGATTTCAGGAACATCGTCGTATGTTACAAGCCAAGGACAGTTGAGTTCTTTAATACGCTCAAAGATTTCTTGATGGTCCATCGGCGAGAAGAAGTTTTTATATAGTGCTTTTCCTTTGTTGTAATAAGGAGGATCAAAGTATATGAAAGCTCTCTCTTGATATCTTGGCAAATACTTTTCCAAAAACGTACGGATATCCTTGTTATAAAGGTGTATCTTAGATTTATACTTTGCGATTTCACAAACACGTCGCACAAGTTCCGGTCTATTAAATCTTGCGTCAATCAGATAATTGCCGGTTTGATCAAAGCCACCAATAGGGCCTGCATTGCTCAAAATTCCAGAATGATTTGTGCGATTCAGATAAAACGCTGCAAAACCTAATTCTAAGGAATATTTATCTCCTTGTTCATCGTAAATACGCTTACGAGCTCTCCATTCATCAACGCTCAGTGGAGTGTCCTCAATCAACTTTATAAAGCTATCCGTTTCAGTAAGTAACGCTCTCCACACAGAATAAATCGCCTTATCGTAATCGTTAATTACGATTTCATCTACGGCAGAGTTGAGTAGCAAAGATAACGCAACACCTGCCCCCCCGGCAAACGGTTCTACATAAATTGGGGTTTCAATTTTGCTTTTTTGTATTAACAGTGAAATAAAAGGTGCAAGCCTGCTTTTCCCCCCGGGGTAACGTAAAGGTGAGTAATTCACAGTATTAACTTCTCTCTCCTTAGCCATATTGCCTCCTATAGGATACGGGTATCTCCATAAAAGCATAGCGTAATTTCACACGGCTGAGTCGTATATTTGTTTTCATTAACATCGAACAAATCCAGCTTAGCAAAGAATCGTTCGCCCTCCCGCTGTTTTCTTAGCAGAAGCTCTGAGCTTTCTGCAGAAATTGAAAAATATAAACTCTTTTGCAACTCCATGCCAGAAGAAAAAGAGAGAGGGACAGTACTAATTATTGATGGAACATTTGAAAATTTACGAGTCCTATCTTCGCAGTAGATACATTCATACTGTGATGTATTTCTTGATGTCGAAATATCACAGACTCCACCACAAATATTGATTGAGTGACTTGTGTTATTTGCCAAAATCGTTCGGACTTGTATGAATAGTTTTCTCTCATTACGAATTTGTACAAAACCAATATCGACTGTAGAATCAAATACAGAAATGAGAAATGCTCCATTATTTCTATAAATGTGATCCAGGTCACGTCTTGTGGCAATAAAATTATTGGCACCTTTTCTCACATATATTTCACCATACCGTAGATACGTTTTCCCGTGCTTAGAATACTCTTTTTTGATAACATACGGCCTATCGGCACGATCTACTGGGATTTTTATGTATCCAAGATCCTTTCCATTATATTTCATTTGTCCTATCTCAACATAAATAAATGGTTCTACGTACGTATGCAATAAGTCATTAATAACGGAAACATCTGGCATCGTGGACAAATCGATCCCCGCGGGTTCCCAGCTACCATTAATAATACCAAACACTATGTATTTATCTACAGAGGTTACCTCATTCGAAAAGGAAACAATATCCTTAATCAAATCATATTTTTTATCTTCGTGGTAATAAAACTGCTTGAAATCAACGAACTCATTTTCTTGTTTGTTCTGAATTAACGAAGAAATATATTCTTCAACTGCATCAATTTTTGATAGTGACACCACGTAGCACCTCGCTAAGTTAGATTTTTGTTTCATCCGGCACAATCTCCACGATATCCTCAATCCGGCAATCCAGCGCCGCACAAATCTTCACGAGTATCTCCGTGGTGACATGCCCATTCCGTCCCATCTTGGTGACGGAAGCTGGGCTGATACCCGCCTTTTCACACAAGTCTTTCTTTTTCATGTCCTTATCAATGAGCAGCTTCCAGAGTTTTTTATAACTCACAGACATAAATATCTCCTCCGTACCGATATACAAAAAATGCTCTGCCGCTTGACAGAGCATTCGGTCTATTGCAGCCATACTGCCAAGGCCCTATTTCAACACTTGACAGCGTTGTTTATAATGATAGCACATTTGGGCAGGAAAAGCAAGAAAATGATAAATCCGCACGAATTCCGACTCTATTCAATTTCTTTTCAAGCCGCGAAAGAAACGCTTGAACCTCCGGACAGTCAGAGCTACAATGCCAACACCTCATCGTGAGGACAAACTGATTGGAGGTCAAATGATGAATTATGAAGTAAACCCGTTTCAGGACTACGAATCGATCACCGTTGATGAGCTGAAAGATCAAGCTAACAGTCTACTGAATCTGGTAACGGAAGAGCAGCGGCCACTGCGCGTATGTATGAATAATGGCAAGGAGTTTCTGCTGTTCCCTCAGGACCTGCTCGCCCCCATCTGCGACTCTGACTTTCGCTTGATCCTGCTGTCGGCAATGCGGTATGCGATGGGCAGGAATACTTGTATGCCCATGGTAGTCGCTGATTATATTAAGCGTCACATTCAGCTTCTGGATGATAAGTTTCTCGTACTGGCTGCCGATGAGATTAGGCGGCATCTTGAAGATTACGCAGAACACGAGCCGAATCCGAATCTTTGGCATGACCTTTTAGGTGCACTTGAGACAGAGCAGAGAGAGCGTGCCACTCGTAAGGCAAGAAAAATCAGACTGTGCCCAGCCTGCGGGAAGCCCTTGGAGGTCATGAGCATTGCCGACAACCAGCATTCACCAGGCGGATTTGATGTAATTGCCCACTGCCAAAATTGCCACTCTGATTACGAGTGGTTCTGCGATAAGGATGGCGGTGTCTCAGATATAAAACAGTATTTCTTCGGGCAAGGCAGTGTAAGCAGCAACTGTTCATATGAACAAATGCATTCTCGTATTTCAATATGCTTTCCCTTAAAATGCCCCTAAAATTACGGGAATGTGATAGTTATTGAGGGAAAGCGAGTTTCACCTTTAGAGAGCGACGGCGTGATGCTATTCTTTGTCTATAGCACCGCAGCTGCTGAGCCGCCCCTTACAGAAACCACTTGCATAACACCCTGCTCAGAGTTACAATGCAGACAGTCTGAAACGCAAAACGCTTCCCATCCGGCACCGGTGAATCTTCACCGGAAACCGGGCGGGAAGCGTTTTTGACCACATAGATTACCACATACGGCGCCGGAACACCCGGAAACAGTGGAGATAAGAGCGTCAAAAAGTAAGTAAAACAAATAGAAAATGGCTGAAAATCGCTATAAACGAGCAGAAAAAGTTTTCCCGATAAGTTTGGGAGCTGGATGCCGCAGGTTCGAATCCTGTCACTCGGACCAGATGAAAAGTTCCGCAAACAACTTTGTTTGCGGGACTTTTTCTTTTATTCCGACTGTGAATGTTTCGATGTTCGGTTTTTGCTGTTTTCGACTTCATTCGCCGGAACAGGGTTTTTGCGGGTGTTGGATGTGGGACTAAGCGTGTCATCTCTATTATTCGCATTTCGCGCAGGCGGTATATCCTGCCTCTTTCGCGTCAGCAAGCGGCATCTGTACCGCACGCTTTCCGATATACTGACAGCCTTCGTTATGGTACCTTGAGCCGGACGGCGTAACGTAGACCATCGGTCCTGCCGCTCCTGCGTCCGCGCCGGACTGTGCCGCCTGCTCCAGCCGGCTGTTCAGCTCATCGATTTGCGCGGTCATTTCATCTACCTGTTTTTGAAGCTCAGAGGCAGCGGCGGCGGCATTTTTCGCATCGCTCTGCGTAACAGAAAGCTGCTCACGCAGTGCATCGTTCTCCTCAAGCAGAGAGCCCGCGCGGTCAGATGCGTCCCAGAAGAAAAATCCGAGCACGGCGCAGCCGGCAGCGAACACCGCACAGAGTACTGTTTTTACGGTATTAAGCTTATCTTTCATCCGAAATGCCTCCTTTTCTCCATTATATCGGCTGCCGGACACCTTGTCAATCAACTGTCATATCTTTTTCACGGCTCACATACCGTATTGACAGGAGCAGCAGTGCAAAGGAGGAGATTTCAAGAATGGAACTGGAGCAGAAACGCATTGTCTATTGCAGGCGGCAACTGGCGCAAACAAGCGCCTGTACCGAAACAGCGGACTGCATTGTGCCGGACGCTTTTCCTGATGTAGGTCGCGTCGTGTATGCCTGCGGAACGGCCGCCATCGGAGATCACGCACCGCAGAACGGCCGTCTTCTTATCTCGGGCACGGTTCAGGCGGTCATTTTGTACGAGCCGGAAAACGGCGGCGGTCTGCGGCGTCTGGAGGTGCCGCTCAGCTTCGCGCACATCGAAGAATGTGCGCAGCTCGACAGCAGCTCGGTTTGTCTGGTGGAATGCCGTGTGAGCGCGGTCGAGGCCTCGGTCGTCAACAGCCGCAAGCTGAGCATTGCGACCGATCTTGTGCTGACAGCCGAATGCTACGACAAAACAGCCTGCGATTACACAGAAAACATTGCAGACGATCATACCGAGCTGCTTTCGGAGACCTGTGAAGCGGTTCTGCCCGACGAAGCGCAGCTTTTTTCGTTCTCCGTTCTGGAGGATATCCCAGTCGAGGAAACAGACGGTCTTTCGCTTCTCAAGCAATCCTGTACGCTGCATATCACTGAATGCCGCGCAATGCGTGACCGCATCGTCGTGCGCGGAGAGGCGGCTCTGCGGTGTCTGGTGATGCAGCTTGACGAGGCAGTCCGCACGATCAGTAAAACCACACCCTTTACGCAGGTATTCGAACTGACGGGAGCGGTCGAGGAGGATACGCCCGACGCGCAGCTCACGGTACGCAGTCTGGAATGCCGCATCGCAGCCGATCATTCGCTGTCCTGCACAGTGAATGCGGACGCACTGGTCCTGCTGCGGCGCAGTCATACGCTGCATTGCATTACAGATTTTTATCTGCCGGGCGCCCTGCTGAAAACCCAGGAGGACAGTGTCAGCCTGTACAGCAGCCCGGAGCCGCAGCCGTTTTCTGCCGAATCCGTCGAAAGCATCCAGACCGCAGCGCATATCTCTCATGTTATCTGTGCGGATGCGATATGCTGCGGCGTGCGTGCGGCCGAAAAGGGATTGCAGATCTCCGCCTCGGTGCAGGTGCTCTGTCTCGACGATGAACAACGCCTTTGCAGTGTGCAGCGTGTCCTGCCGCTGACTTTTACCGGCATCGAAGCAGGTACCTGTCTGCGCCCGTCACTGTCCGTTCGTGCGCAGACAGTCGGAGAGCGCGGACTGACGCTGACCGTTACGGCGGAGGGAGCATGCGAGCGCGAGACGCCGCTGACGCTGCGCCATCTGTGCTCGGTCGAGCAGACAGCACAGCAGGTGGACACGGGCGTGACGCTGCTCGTGCGCCATATCGCGGGAGAAGCACGGCTGTGGGACATTGCAAAGGACTGCGGAAGCACACGGGCGGCAATCTGCGCGGCGAACGACCTGCCGTCTGACACGGCGGCTGTTTCGGACACCATGCTGCTCGTTCCGCTGCGGATCTGAAAGGCGGTAGCGTATGGAGAACGGGATCTATCACGACATCAGCACGCGAACCGGCGGTGATATTTACATCGGCGTCGTCGGGCCGGTTCGCACCGGCAAATCAACCTTTATCAAGCGCTTTATGGAGACCATGGTCTTGCCCGGCATGGAAAACATGTACAAACGGGAGCGGGCGCGTGACGAGCTGCCGCAGTCCGGCGCCGGACGCACCATTATGACTGCCGAGCCAAAATTCGTGCCCGAGGAGGCGGCAGAGATCGCACTTCCCGAAGGCGGCGTCTGTCGCGTGCGGCTCGTGGACTGCGTTGGCTATCTGGTCGAGGGAGCGCTCGGCAGCATGGAGAATGATACGCCGCGCATGGTTTCGACGCCGTGGCGAGAGGAGCCGATGACGCTTGCAGAAGCTGCGGAGACCGGCACCCATCGCGTCATCGGAGAGCATTCTACGATCGGTCTTGTCATCACGACCGACGGCAGCTTTACCGACATTCCGCGTGAAAGCTATATTCCCGCAGAAAGGCGCGTTATCAGAGAACTGCAGGAGCTCGGCAAGCCGTTTCTTGTAATCGTGAATTCCTCGGAGCCAACAGCGGAGCGCGCAGAAAAAACTTGCAGCTTCGTGCGCGAGCAGTATGGCGTCGAGCCGGTCGCTGCAAACTGCGCGGATTTGAACGAGACCGGTATCTCTGAAATTCTACAGCGAGTTTTATACGAATTTCCGCTCTGCGAGCTCGGTCTCGTACTTCCTCGCTACATTGCCGCCCTGCCGCCGCAGTCCGAGGTGCAGCGCAGCATCTACCGCACGATCCGCGAAGCCGCCTCACCCGAAAGCCGCATGCGCGATCTTGCCGGCATCTGCGATACGCTGTGCGGAAGCGAGTATATCGCATCCGCCGCAGCGCAGCAGCTCGATCTCGGCTGCGGCACGGCACGCATTCGCGTAGAAGTCCCGGAGAGCGTTTTCTACGGCATCGTGGAGCAGGAGACCGGCGTGCATATCACGGACGCCGCCGACCTCATTTCCGTTCTGCGCGATTTTGCCGGAATCCGGCAGCGCTATGAACGTCTGCACGGCGCGCTCGACCAGGTACAGCAGACCGGCTACGGCATCGTCATGCCCTCGACCGAGGAGCTGACACTCGAGGAACCCGAGATCGTCCGTCAGGGCGGCCGCTACGGTGTACGCCTGCGTGCCTCCGCGCCGTCCATCCATCTGCTGAGCGCCAATATCCGCGCCGAGGTCAATCCGATCGTCGGTTCGGAAAAACAGTCCGAGGAGCTTGTGCATTATCTGCTCAGCGAGTTCCGCGACGCGCCCGAAAAGATCTGGGAAACGAACATCTTCGGCAAATCGCTCAGCGAGCTGGTGCGGGAGGAGCTGAGCCACAAGCTCAGCCGTATGCCGGATGACGCGCGCAGCAAGATACGTGAAACACTCGAAAAGATCATCAATGAAAACGCAGGCGGTCTGATCTGCATCATATTGTGACAAACAGGGGGCATTTCCGTACAGCAAACGGAGATGCCCCTGTGCCGTCTTAAAAGTTGGTGACAATTCGTCCGTCCAGCTTGAAAGCAAGAGGGGGTTGTGGTACACTTTATATATAAGGCAGCACCGCACAATTAAAGCTGCGGTATTGCCGTAAGAATGCAGTCGTTTTTATGGCTGTCAACAGTTGTTTGGAGGTGTCCGCGTGGACAAGCTGGTAGTCATTATAAACGGCAGCGGAGGAGTCGGAAAGGATACGGTATGCGAGGCAGCAGCCGCCTTCTGGAAGACGAGAAACATCTCGTCCATCACGCCCATTCTGCAAGTCGCACGCGCCGCAGGCTGGGACGGTGTCAAAACCCCGGCGTCCCGGCGTTTTCTTTCCGAGCTCAAGCAGAGCTGCTCCGAATTCAACGATCTTCCGTTCCGCTACTGCGCAGAGCAGCTTGAAGCATTCCGCCGAAGCGATGAGCAGCTGCTTTTCGTACATATCCGTGAGCCGGAGGAGATCGCCCGTTTTCGGGAGTCCGCAGGCGAGGAATGCCGCACGCTGCTCGTGACCCGTCCTGCAATGGAGCAGGCGCGCGGTGCGCTCGGCAACCGCTCGGATGACGGTGTAGCCGGTTATCAGTATGACCGCGTATTCGTCAATGACGGCGCGCTCGACGCACTGCCGGACAAGGTGCACGCTTTCTTCGCGGACTGGCTGAAAAACACACAGTAAAGGCAAAGGATAGAAAGGATTTTTCACATGAGCAATGAGAAAAAAACGGACAGACGAAAGCCCGGCGGCCCCGAGCCGCTTGAGCAGACGAAAAAGCTCGACAGCGCGGCGGTAAACGCCGTCAACGAGACGGCGGACAATGGGGGATCTGCCGCGAAGCCGGAATCCGCGCCGTCAGCGCAGAGTACACCTGCGCCCAGACGCAACCGGTACGCAGACAAGATGAACAAGGGCAAAAAAAAGCTAAATAAGAAGGCGCGTATCGCCATCGCAGCAGGACTTGTCGTGATCGTGGCCGCGGCAGGCGTATTTTTCGTCAGGCACGCGCGGCAGACCGATACCGGCGACACCACGATCCAGACTGCCGAAGCGACGCGCGGAACGCTTGAGACCTACATCGAAGGCAGCGGCACAACCTCAGCCCGCAAGCGCGAAGAGCTCGGCCGCGACATCAAGGGCAAGGTTTCTCAGGTTCTTGTCACCGAGGGCGATGAGGTCGTTACCGGTCAGCTTCTCGTTGCAGTCGATCCGACTGAAACGCGCAAGGAGCTCGAGACCGCGCAGAAAGAGCTTGTCGAGGCGCAGCGCACCGTTGCAGAGGCGCAGAACACGGTAACGCAGGCGCAGAATGCGCTCGTTTCCGCGCAGAACAAGCTCAACCATCTCAATGTTACCGCGCCGATCACCGGCCGGTTTGTAGCGGCGGCCGATTCGGACGGCAACGCGACGACCTATCGTGTCGGCGAGCAGATCAGCGAGGGTCAGACGCTCGGCTACATGGTAAACGACAGACAGATGAAGCTGTCCATCTACTTCAGCGCGGCATACAGCGGTTCGATCAAGGCCGGACAGTACGCATCGGTCTCCATTCCGTCCGCGATGAGCGAGGTCGGCGGCACGGTCAGCAGCGTGGAGTCGAGCAGCCACATATCGAGCGACGGCGTAAAGCTCGTGCGCGTTAACATCACGGTCAACAACCCCGGCACGCTCACCAAGGGAATGGCCGCGACCGCGACCGTAAACGCGGGAACTGCGGGCGTGATCTATCCGGCGGAGTCCGGTTCGCTCGAGTACATCAGTGAGATCGCTGTGACGAGCAAGGTCTCCGGCACGATCACCGCATACAGCGGCACCGGAAACTATTCCGCAGGCGCAGCCATCATGCGCATGACGAGCGACGCGCTCCAGGACGAGGTAAAGAACGCCCAGAGCTCGATCTCCTCCGCGCAGAGCACGGTCGTTTCCGCACAGACTGCCGTTGCGGACAAGCAGGCCCGCATTTCCGAGCTTCAGCTGCTGATCGCGCAGGCGACCGTCGTCTCTCCGATCGACGGCGTCGTCGTTACGATGAATGCCGTAGAGGATCAGGAGGTCAGCGGCGCCGACCCGCTCGTTGTTGTCGCTGATCTGAGCAATATTATCGTCAATGCTTCCATCATGTCCACCGATATGGGCGCGGTACAGACCGGCCAGCCGGCGATCATGAGTATGTACAACTCGGATGGCTCGCAGCTTGAACTGACCGGCACGGTTGAGTCGGTTGCGCTCGAGCCGGACAAGAACTCCAACGGCGGGCAGGGCAGCATGCCGACCTTCTCGGCGGTCATCTCGGTCGATCCGATCGACGGTCAGTCCATCCACAGCGGCATGACGGTCGACTACAAGATCACGACAGCCTCTTCCGAGGACTGTCTGACCGTTCCGTCCTCGGCTATCGTCAACACAGAGGAGGGAACTGCGGTATTTGCAAAGCCGCTGACCGACGAAAACGGAAACGAAATCCCGTTTGACGAGACCATCCCCATCCCGGAGGGCACCGAGGGCATTCCAGACGGATTCCAGCTTGTGCCTGTCGAAATCGGCATTGCCGACTCGACCAACACCGAAATCTTGTGGGGCATTGACGAGGGAACAACGGTATTCCTTGCGGGACCGACCGATCTCTACGCCAATATGGATACCATGGGCATGGGATAACAGGAGGCAGTGATATGTGGAGGGAGAATACACTTTCCATGCGCTCCGAACAAGGGGGTGAGGAGCGCAGCGAGCTGTTGATCGATGTACAGCAGATGAGCAAGATATACAACGAGGGACGCGAAAACGAAGTACGTGCGCTCGACAATATCTCGCTTTCCGTCCGGTGGGGCGAATTTCTGTGCATTCTCGGTCAGTCAGGCTCGGGCAAAAGCACGCTGATGAACATTCTCGGCTGTCTGGATATCCCGACCTACGGGACCTATTATCTGGACGGGCAGCCGGTGAGTGACATGAAGCCTTCCGTACTCGCCGGCATTCGAAACCGCGAGATCGGCTTCATTTTTCAGGGATTTAATCTTATTCCGGCGCTGACAGCGATCGAGAACGTCGAGCTGCCGCTCATTTACCGCGGCATCGGCAGGGAGGAGCGCAGACGGCTTGCCGCTGACGCGCTCTGCTCGGTGGGACTCGAAAAGCGCATGGACCACCGGCCGGGCGAAATGTCCGGCGGCCAGCAGCAGCGCGTTGCTATCGCACGCGCCGTGGCGGCAAAGCCGCCCATCATCATGGCGGACGAGCCGACCGGCAATCTGGACTCGGCGTCCGGCCTTGACATCATGCGCAAGCTGACCGCGCTCAACGAGGAGGGGACTTCCATCATCCTCATCACGCACGACAACAAGCTCGCGCAGATGGCAAAACGAATCGTCACCATTCAGGATGGCCGCATCGTCAGCGACCAGGCGAGCGAGGGGGTGAAGATGTGAACTGGACTCAGACCGTTCGCATGGCTCTCAAATCCATACTCAACAACAAGATCCGCTCGCTGCTGACCATGCTCGGCATCATCATCGGCGTCGCGTCCGTTATCGCCATCGTCGCCTCCATTCAGGGCACGACAAAATTGCAGCGCCTGCAATACGAGGCCATGGGCGCGAACCGCATCGATGTCTACGCCTGGGGCGCCAAAAACAAGGACTGGAAGGATTTCGAGGAATATCTTGACTCGCTGGACGAGGTCGCCGCATGGTCGCCGCAGTCACAGTACTGGGACTGGCAGAACGGCGGCGTGCAGTACCGCAGCAAGAAAATGGACTCGAACAGCTCGGACAACGGCTATCTTCAGATGTATTTCGTCAACGAACACTACGGCGAGGTAACGAGCATGTCGATCTCTGCGGGGCGCGACCTGACAGAGGCGGACTGCAAGAGCCGCGCACGGGTATGTGTAATCGGCGAGACGCTGCGAAAGTATTTCTTCGGCGCGATGAGCCCGATCGGACAGGAGCTCCGCATCGGCGGCAAGAGCTTCGAGATCGTCGGCGTCTATGCAGGCAAATACGGCGGCAAGCTCAACACGAATGATCAGATGCTCATCATGCCGTACACGCTGCAAAGCCTGATGATGAGTTCGCAGGGCATGAGCGACCATCAGTACATCATCAAGGCCGAAAATGCCGAGGACATCCAGACGCTTACCGAACAGACGCTCCCGGAGTTCATGCAGCCGCGCTGCGAGGCGAACGGCGGCTATTTCAGCGCCTACTCCAACAGCCAGTCGCAGAAACAGCAGGAGGCCTCGAGCAATCTGATGGCGCTGCTCGGCGGCGGCATTGCGAGCATCTCGCTTCTGGTCGGCGGTATCGGCATCATGAATATCATGCTCGTGTCCGTTACCGAGCGCACGCGCGAAATCGGCATCCGCATGGCGATCGGCGCGCGCAAGCGCGACATCATCGGTCAGTTCCTTGTGGAAGCGGCGGTCGTGAGCTGCTGCGGCGGCATCATCGGCATTGTGCTCGGCTGCTTTGCCTCGGCGGTGCTCGGCAGGTTCATGCTTGCCCGTCAGCTCCAGCAGAATATGTATCTGCCGAACGTAGAACAGTTCACTGTGCTGCCAAGCGTGGGTCTTGTGCTCGGTGCGTTTCTGTTTTCCGCTCTGCTCGGCATCATTTTCGGCCTGTACCCTGCCAACAAGGCATCTAATCTTCAGCCGGTCGATGCGCTGCGCACGCAATAAGAGAAAGGTAAGGATAGATATGAAAAAACGTTTCATCAGCCTGTGTCTGACACTGGCTCTTACGGCGGCAACTGCCGGAGCGGCTTTCAGCGATATTTCGAGCGGCTCACTTCAGCAGACCGCCTCCGTTCTCGGCTCGCTCGGCATCATGCAGGGCACAGGAAACAATCGCTTTGAGCCGAACCGTCCGCTGACCCGTGCGGAGTTCTGCAAACTTGCCGTAACCGCCATGGGCATTGACGATGCAAGTCCCTATGCAAGTTACACGATCTTCCCGGACGTGCGCGCCTCGCACTGGGCGGCACGATACGTCAATGCGGCGCTCCGCCACCCGGACTTCAAGGACAACTACATCATCCGCGGCTATGCCGACGGCACATTCGGTCCGGACAGACAGCTGACCTACGGCGAGGTATGCACCATGCTGCTTCGCATGCTCGGCTACAAGGAAAGCGACATCGGCCCGTTCTGGCCGGCGGACTACATCGCGCAGGCGAACGCACTCGGTCTGACACAGGGCATATCCATCAAGGACGCCAAAACACCGGTCACCCGTGCGGACGCCGCGACCATGCTGCTCAATACGCTCGGCACCTCGACGCGCTCGGACGGACAGGAGGGCTCGCCCCTCATCAGCCGTGTTTCATCCTCGACGGTTGAAAACTGCATTCTCCTCGAAACCAGCGAAACCGACAGCTCGCTTGCGGCAGATGAAGCGCTTTTCTATGAAAACGGCACGCTCTCTGCGCGCAAGACCGCAGGCAAACTCGACCGCAGCCTGATCGGCGTATACGGCACGCTCGTTATTGGCAAAAAGGGCGACAACGTCGCCGTCGGCGTCGTACCCGACACCGCGAGCAGACAGGAGACCTACGAGGTCGTAAATGCAGCCGCTGACCGCATCGTGACCAAAACCGGCGCCTTCCGGCCGAACCGCGACACGCCGACTTATCTTTCGCGCGACAGCTCTGCCGAGGACAGCAAGCTCAAATCGCTGGCCGAGGTCTGGTCGTCCATTCTGCCGGGTGACACGCTGCACGCTTACTACAACGAATACGGCTCGCTTGCGCTGCTGGCTGTCCTGCCCGGCACGAGTATTTCTCACGCCAACACCTTCGTTTACGGTATTGCCACCTCGGCAAACATCCCGAGCGAATACAAGATCGTCAAGAATGGGGCTGTCATCGACCCGTCCGGCCTGAAAAAGTATGATGTCGTGACGCTCGACGCCGCGAACAGACAGGCGCTGGTCTCGGATACCCGTGTGAGCGGCCGTTATAGTGAGGGCGGCCCAACCGTCAGCTATCCGCAGGAGGTCAAGGTATACGGCAATTCGTTCCGGATTTCCGACAGCGCCGCGGCCTTCTTCAAGGATATGAAGCTCAAGGATTACATTACGCTCCTGTTCGACGCAGACGGAAACGTCGCGGCAGCGTACCCGCGGAGCACGGTCTCGGCTGATATGCAGGGTGTTGTGACACAGATTGAAGAGAAACAGGCAACTGTTATTCTGACAAATGGCATCATCTTGCGCGATATTCCTATCAACATGCCTGATGACCCTGATACGCTTCAAACCCAGAAACGTGATACTTACAATCATCGTCTGGTCTCTATCACCCAGAGTGGAGAAACAGCAGTCCTTACAAAGTGCTCGTTCTCGAACAAGACAACCGGCGAATGGACAATTGCGGATAATAAGCTTGGCAGCAAACTGGTTTCTCCGCGTGTACAGGTATATGAGGAAGTCATTCCCGGTGCTCCGCTTAACCATATCGCACTTGCTGATATTGATTTGAGTAAAATACCTTCTTCTGATATCCGTTATACCGTTTCTGACAATGCAGGAACAATTACGAATATAGTTCTTTCCGATGTAACCGGCGATAGCTGGCTGTATGGTATGGGACATGGAGAAAAGAAGTTTGTTCCACCAAGCGATGGTCTCAAGAACGTACCTTGGAACAATCTAACAAAAGAAGCACAACAAAATCATGTTGATGATGGCAGTTCTACGCATCCGTCAACTGTTGACAACGTATCTTGGAATGAGCTTACCAAAGATGCACAGGACGAATACCGTAAAAATCATCCGTCTTCTTACAAGTACTATGTCGTACTAAATCACTGGGATACAACCGAAAAGAAGAAAATTGAGGCGCCCTACAAGGTTCTCGATCTTTCGAGCGGTCTCTCCGGCGGCCCGATCGCAGTCCCGAAGGGGTATTCGACCGATGAAAGCATCGTAAACACCTCGCTCGACATCAAAAAGCTCAAGCTCATCGACACGGTTGACCGCACGGCTTTTGACGGCGCTTCCGGCGTCCGCACGAAGGACGGCTACTATGCGCTTGCCGATCAGCTCGGCATTTACGACACAGAAAACCGTGAATTCATCGCTACGCTCCAGAGTGCGAAATCGAACTACACGAAATTTGCACTGTACGCGAACGATACGGCCGAGGACGGCGGCAAAATCCGTATCATCACCGTCTCGAACAAGTAAACTTCTGCGGCTCCTGCCCTTGCGGCGGGAGCCGTACTTGTTTATCCCGGCGGCTTATGGTATACTGATTAGTGAAAAACTGCCCTGCTGCGGCAGAAGAAACGGGGGAGAGGCCATGTTTGAGCGACCGCTGCTGTATCTTGTGCCCCCGTATGCCGCAATGCTGCTCATCGCGGTGCGGTTCGGGCTCGTCCCGTCATCGTTCCTGTGCCTTCCCGCGCTCGCCGTGCTGCTGATCGGCGCGGCATTCGCCGTCAGGCATCGCCGAGCGTTTACCGTCCTCGCCATGCTGTGCGCCGCAGTCTTTGCACTCGTACAGCTGTCGCCCTGCGACAGGTATCTTGCACAGCCCATCCGCGAGCTGAACGGCCGCAGCGCAGTCGTTCGAGCAACGGTTTTGCAGGATGCCTCGGTCTATGAGGACAGCCAGCGCGCTGAGCTTCGCGTTGAACCGAACCGTTATCTGCGCCGCAGCTTCCGCACCTTCTGCTATCTTCCGCTGAGTGATACACCGCTCTGCGCCGGAGACCGCATCGAAGCGCATGTGACATTTTACCGCAGCAATCCCGACCGGGAACGCTCGCTCGCGGCGGACGGCTGCTTTATCGCCGCATTCTCCACCAGGGACAAGAGCGGTGATGTGATCGGCTTCGAACGTCTCGGCTCCGCGTCCGGCAGTCCGCGGTATCTGCCGCAGCGCATCGCGCGCTTCTGCAAAAATGCGGTTTCCGCAGCGCTGCCCGAACGGGAGGCCGGACTGCTGCGCGGTCTGCTGCTGGGCGACCGCACCGGCATGTCTGATGACGATACACTGTCCTTCCGCATGGCCGGACTCAGCCATCTTGTCGCGGTCTCCGGACTGCATGTCGGCTACCTTGCGGCATTCTGTTTCGTGCTGCTCGGCAGAAAATGGGGTGTTTATCTCTCGCTGCCGCTCATTCTGCTGTTTGTACCAGTTGCAGGCGCGACGCCCTCCGTCATCCGCGCCGCCGTCATGTACGGTATTACAGCGCTCGGTTTTATCCTGCGTCGGGACGTCAATCCCAAGCTGTCTCTCATGGCGGCGCTTGCGCTGCTCCTGCTGCTGAACCCTTACGCCGCCGCAGGCGCCGGTCTCCAGCTTTCGTTCTCCGCGACGCTCGGTCTTATCCTGTTCGCGTCCTCCATGCAGCACAGACTGCTCGCGCCGTTCGCGGAATGTGCGCGTCTGACGCGGCGGCTGCTTGCCTTTCCGGCAGGGGCGCTCTCGTGCACGGTCTGCGACTCAATCTTCACGCTGCCGGTCTCGCTCGCCTGTTTCGGACGCGCGTCTCTGCTTTCTCTACCTGCAAATCTTCCGGCGGCCGCACTCACGGGTGTGTGCTTCGTCTTTGGTTATCTGCTGTGCGCCGTTTCGGCGTTTTGCCCGGCAGTCCTGCCGGTTTTCGCCGTTCCGCTGCGGCTGATGCTGCGCTTTCTGCTGATTCTTGCTGAACGCATTTCATTGCTCCCGTTCGGCTCGATCGACCTCAGCCGTCCTCTCGGTATTGCGGCGCTCGCACTTGCCGGAGGCGCTGTTATCGTCTGGCTGACCGCAGGCTCACGCGTTCGGTGGCGTATCGTGCTGCCGCTTGTCTGCTGCACGGTCGGCGGGCTGTTTCTCACAGACGCCGTTCTCCGAACAGGGGAGTACAGCGTAACATACCTGCCCTGCGGTTCGGGACAGGCGGTTATCCTCTCGGATACGCGCGGTCATGCGACGCTTATCGACTGTGCAGGTACCTCGCGCAGCGCTGCGGCACTGACGCACGAATGGATGCGTCTGAACGGGGTACCGCGCATCGACACGCTCATTCTCACAGCGGTCGACATGGGGCACGCCCGCGACCTGCCGCAGCTGATGGAAAACGTCAGGGTCGCGCGCATTCTTATTCCGTCCGGCTGCACCGAGACTGCGAAGAATATGGAGCTTCTGCGGCTATGTGAGCAGTATCAAGCCGAGGAGATTTCCGAACCGCAGTCCATCATCGGTGCGGCGGCGCCCGTTTCCGTTTTCCCCGTTGCAGAGGGAAAGCTCGGCGTCTGTATCGCGGACAAGGTTCTCTTTCTGCACAGCGCAACGAAAAAACAGCTCGCAGCATTCGCTGAAAACGGCGGCGAACTGCCCCGCGCGGATGAGCTGATGCTCGCGCAGAACACAGCAGGCGATGCAGAATTGCTCGTGCCGCTGATGAATCACATGCAGACAAGAAAAATACTCGTTACCGCCGAGCGCGAAACCACTTCGCTCCGCTGCG
Organism: Butyricicoccus sp. OM04-18BH; assembly: GCF_003481705.1. Classification (GTDB taxonomy): domain Bacteria; phylum Bacillota; class Clostridia; order Oscillospirales; family Butyricicoccaceae; genus Agathobaculum; species Agathobaculum hominis. The sequence goes on along the minus strand of NZ_QULN01000002.1, from coordinate 148,274 downwards.
GCAGCGTTCCGTGCGAAAGCACAGATACATCCGGCGGGATTGTCCGCCGGTACAAAAAGGAGTGACGGCATGGCTGTCGAAAAGCAAAATAAAAACGGGCGGCTGAAGCTCAAGCAGGACCTTGCAAAGGGCAGCTTTGAGACGCTGTACATCCTGTACGGCGAGGAAGCCTACCTCAGAGAATACTATCTGCGGCAGCTCAGAAAAAAAGTCGTAGATGAGACATTCGCAGACTTCAATCTCATCGAACTGGACGGCAAGACGCTGACGCTCGAGTCGCTGACCGAGGCAGTAGACAGCTATCCGGCGATGAGCGAGCAAAAGCTGGTCATCGTGACCGATTTCAATATTTATGCGCCGCCTGCGTCTTTCGGAGACCAACTGATCGACCTGCTGTCCGACCTGCCGGACTATGTCTGTCTGATATTTTATTTCGACATTCTTGAAGCCAAGCCGGACAAGCGCACCAAAATGTACAAGCTGCTTGAAAAAAAGGCCTGCACTGCTGAATTTGCGCGTCTGGAGGAAAAAGAACTCATCGAACGTCTGGAACGCCGTGCGCGTGAGCTGAACTGTATCATCTCGGATGAAGATGCAGCCTATATGATCTTCCTGTGCGGCACATCACTGACCAATCTCATGGGAGAGATCGAAAAGGCGGCAGCGCATTGCACGACAGGCGAGATCAAGCGCTATAACATCGACGCAGTCTGCTCACCAGTACTGGATGCGGTAGTGTTCGACCTGACCGATGCGATCGCGGCAGGAAAGTTTGAAAAAGCAGTTGCCCTCGTCGGGGATCTTTTGCGTCTCAAGAACAATGAGGTCGTCATCTTCACGACCATCATGCGTCATATCCAGCGCCTGTACGCTGCGAAGATCTGTGCAGAAACACGCGGGGGAGACCGGTATCTTGCTGAAATGATCGGCTCAAAATCGCCGTTTTATGCCAAGAAGATACAGAGCGCGGCGCGGCGGCTTCCGCTTCCGGTGCTGCGTCGGGCGGCTTCGCTCTGTGCGCGCACAGATTCGGAGCTGAAGGGAAGCGCCGTCGACAGGCAAAAGCTGATCGAGCTGACGCTGCTCGACATTGCGGCCGAGGTGAAAGGGGCGAAATCATGATAAAACTGCGTGAAGCGATTCTCGTGGAGGGCCGCTACGATGTCAATACCGTCCGTCAGGTGGTCGACACGGTAGTCCTCGAAACCGGCGGCTTTCGTATCTTCAATAACAAGGATCAGCTTAAGGTCATCCGCCGCATTGCCGAAACGCGCGGCCTGATCGTGCTGACCGACAGCGACGGCGCAGGCTTCGTCATCCGTAATTATCTCAAGGGGGCTCTCCCTCAGGGCAGGATCAAGCAGGCATATGTCCCCGATGTTGCCGGCAAGGAGCGGCGCAAAAAGCATGGCTCCAAGGAGGGCAAGCTCGGTGTCGAGGGGATGCGTCCGGGGGTTATCTTGGACGCACTGCGCCGCGCCGGCGCAACATTTGAAGGGGAAGGAGAGCGCGCCCCTGCGGAAAGGACGATTACCAAGGCCGACTTCTTTGAATGGGGTCTGTCCGGCCGCCCGGACAGCACGGTGCGCCGTGCTGCCGTCCTCAAAGCTCTCGATCTGCCGCAGCACATGACTGCCAACGCACTGCTCGAATTCATCAATGCTGTCGGCACTCGTCAGCAGCTTTGCGAGATCCTGCAAAGTTTCTCTTCCGGGGATTGACAGAAGAGCAGAGACGGCTTATAATAAAGCCATCAATTAAAATGTTCTGTTTCAGGGCGGAGTGAAAGTCTCCACCGGCAGTAAACGGGCGTGAGTCCCGATAGTCTGCGAGCCGCAAGGCATGACGGGTGTAAATCCCGACCGACGGTCATAGTCCGGATGAGAGAAACAGGTGTATTTCGGTACGTCTGTGCGCCCTTTGGAGTTTTCCAAAGGGCTTTTGTTTTCCCTCGGTCAGCAGACCGAAAACAGAACACGCAAAGGGGAAGCTGTTATGACAAAAGCAAAAAAAATTACCTGCACCGCAGTATTTGCGGCGATCGCGATCATTATGATGTATTTTGAATTTCCGATTCCGTTCATGCCGCCCTTTCTCAAGGTCGATCTTTCGGGCGCTGTCGTTCTGGTCGGAGCATTCATCCTCGGCATCGCTCCGGCGATTACGATGATCGGCATCAAGGATCTGATCCATCTGACACAGACCCAGACCGCCGGTTCGGGCGAGGCCGCAGACTTTCTCATGCTGTCCACTCTTGTCATCATCGCTGTTCTGGTCTACCGCGCACACAAAAGCCGCAAGATGGCGGTCACCGGCTGTGCTGTTGGTTCGGTCGCGATGGCGTGCATGGGTATGCTCACCAACTATTTCTTGATTATTCCGTTCTATGTGAATGGAATGGGCTGGAATCTGGACGCTATCTTTGAACTTTGCTCGGCGGTCAATCCGAGCATTACCGGCATGGGCATGTACCTGTTGCTCGGCGTTCTGCCTTTCAATCTCATCAAGGGTGCCATTCTCACCGTAATCACGATGCTTGCATACAAGAAACTGAGTGTTTTCATTAAAACCAAGCAGATCGAGTTCCATCATTCCCGCCAGCAGGCAGGATAAGAAAATCAGAGCGCAGTCCGGACAAAACCGGCTGCGCTCTTTCTGCTTCCGGTCAGCAATGCAAAAATCATATTTTTAAAAATTATGCTTGACATTTAATGACCATTTTGATAGAATAGACGAGTAAGGTTTGAAGCCTTACAGATCAATCCGGGTGTAGCGCAGCTGGTAGCGTGCTTGACTGGGGGTCAAGAGGCCGCAGGTTCAAGTCCTGTCACTCGGACCAGATAAAGCCGTTCTTTCGAGAGAAAGAGCGGCTTTTTTGCTTTTACAACGTTTATCCAAGAGATTCGCTGATATCCGAGCAGGTTTTCTCTCCCGGCAGCAGGGGGAGCGGACGGGCGCCGGTTGCATGCCTTTGCCTTTTATGGTATACTCTTTACCAAACGGTAAAGAGGAGGCTTTCACCTTGGAATTCAAATACAGTGTTTCCAAACAGGATTACATCGACTTTAATCTTAACTACTTCAACAACAATGCTGTCGTACAGCGCTCCATCTGGATGATGCGTGTCGCAACGGCTGTCATTGTCATCATCGGTGGTTCGGTGCTCATGTACTGGCTGCACGCGCTGACGCTCGTCTCCGGTCTGGTTTATCTCGCACTCGCTGCGGTCTGCTTTTTCGGAACGCCGTGGTATATGCGCCGCAAGGTTGTGAAAAACACCGAGCGCATCCTCAAAAACGCCAACAACAAGCAGCTCTGCGGCCCCAAGACGCTCACCCTGCGCGATGAAGACTTCGAGCTCAAGGGGGAGAACGAAGACAGCGTTTACCGCTATGACGCAGTACAGCGTACTGCATCCGATGACAGGCACTACTTCATTTTCGTCGACGAGTTTTCCGCCATCATCGTCCCCTTCGAGGCGTTCTCCTCCATGGATGACCAGCGTGCCTTTTATGAACGCATTACAAAGAACATCTCTGACCCAGCACTCAAATGCTGAACCCCTTTTTCCCTTTCCCGCTAAGCAGTGCAGCTGCTTCTGTTCTCTGTAAAAGGTTGCGAAAAAGGGGTTGACAAACCAGTAATTACAGTATAAAATAGTCCATGTAATTCAAACTTAACAATATTATCGGCTTCGACGGAAAAATGCTGTTTCCATAAATACGGTCCTGCAAGAGAGCGGATGACGCGGCTGAAAGCGTCCGCAGACCTCAAGGAACGGCTACCGGTTTCCCGAGCTGTACGGCCCAACGCCTTTAGAAAAGTGCTGAAGCTGTATCGTTTCGTCTACGTTATAAGACCCCAAGCGGCAGAAACGCCTTCTCCGAAACCTCGTGTATCGGATGCAGAGGCTCTGCAAGCAGGGTGGTACCGTGGGCTTTCCGCTCACCCCTGAGTCTCACGCTCAGCGGTGAGCGGAATTTTTTTATCTGCACGGATTACGCTTATTTTTGTTAAAACTGACAGGAAAGGTGAGATAAAACCATGTCTGAGGACAACAAGTACACGTTTGAAAACAAGGAATACCGTGACACGTACCGTCACACGGTTTCCCACATCCTCGCTCAGGCGGTAAAGCGTCTGTACCCGGAGGTCAAGCTGGCCATCGGCCCGGCTATCGAAAACGGCTTCTATTACGACTTCGATGCACCGTTCTCCTTCACGCAGGAGCATCTGGACGCACTCGAGGCCGAGATGCGCAAGATCTGCAAGGAGAAGGAAAAGCTCGAGCGCTTCGAGCTTCCGCGTGCGGAAGCTGTCAAGCTCATGCAGGAGCGCGAGGAGCCCTATAAGGTAGAGCTGATCAACGACCTGCCCGAAGACGCGACCATCTCCTTCTACAAGCAGGGCGAATTCACCGACCTGTGCGCAGGTCCGCATCTGGACTCCACCGGCCGTGTCAAGGGCAACGGCATCAAGCTGATGAACGTCACCGGCGCTTACTGGCGCGGCGATTCGTCCAAGAAGATGCTTCAGCGCATCTACGGCACCGCGTTCCCGAAGAAGGACGAGCTTGACCAGTACCTCAATATGCTGGAGGAAGCCAAGAAGCGCGACCACCGCAAGCTCGGTAAGGAGCTCGGCCTGTTCATGCTGACCGAGGAGGGCCCCGGCTTCCCGTTCTTCCTGCCCAACGGCATGACCCTCAAGAACACCCTTATCGACTACTGGCGCGAGGTTCACAAGCGCTACGGCTACGTTGAAGTCTCCACCCCGATGATCCTCAACCGCAAGCTGTGGGAGCGCTCCGGCCACTGGGATCACTACAAGCAGAACATGTACACCACCGTCATCGACGACGAGGACTACGCAATCAAGCCGATGAACTGCCCGGGCGGTATGCTCGTTTACAAGTCTCAGCCGCATTCCTACAAGGAACTGCCGCTGCGTGTCGGCGAGCTGGGTCTGGTGCACCGTCACGAGCTGTCCGGCGCGCTGCACGGTCTGTTCCGTGTCCGCTGCTTCACGCAGGATGACGCACATATCTTCATGACCTGGGATCAGATGAAGGACGAGATCAAGAACGTCGTCCGCCTGTTCGATGAGGTTTACTCCACCTTCGGTCTGACCTATCAGATCGAGCTGTCCACCATGCCGGAAGATCACATGGGCGACATCAAGGACTGGCAGTTCGCTGAAAAGACCCTCGCCGAGGCGATCACCGAGATCGGTAAGGACTACGTTGTCAACGAGGGTGACGGTGCGTTCTACGGCCCGAAGCTCGACTTCCATCTGGCAGACTCCATCGGCCGTACCTGGCAGTGCGGCACCATTCAGCTCGATATGCAGCTGCCTGAGCGCTTCGAGCTCGAGTACACCGGTGCGGACGGCGAGAAACATCGTCCGGTCATGATTCACCGCGTCGTTCTCGGCTCGATCGAGCGTTTCATCGGCGTTATCACCGAGCACTTTGCCGGCGCATTCCCGACCTGGCTGGCTCCGGAGCAGGTTCGCGTCATGCCGATGACTGACCGCAACATTCCCTGTGCACAGGAGGTCATGAAGCAGCTGACCGACAAGGGCTTCCGCGCCACCATGGACGACCGCAACGAGAAGATCGGCTACAAGATCCGCGAGGCACAGGTACACAAGGTGCCGTATATGATCGTTATCGGCGACAAGGACGAGGAGAAGGGCATCATCTCCGTTCGCAACCGCAAGACCGGCGAGACCACCCCGATGGAGCTCGGTGAATTTATCGAGAAGCTCGATTACGAGGTAAAGAACAAGCTGAAGTAAGGTGCAGTCCGGACTTCCGCCTCAGAAAAGCGAAAAGAAATGAAACAGAGAAAAATCCAACTTGAAAGGTGAAAATAATGGCTGAAAAGAAAAAGCTGGTCAGTGAGATCACGTCGATGGACGTAGATTTCGCGCAGTGGTACACAGATATCGTAAAAAAGGCGGAGATGGCGGACTACTCGTCCGTCAAGGGCTGCATCATCATGCGCCCGTACGCGCAGGCGCTGTGGGAGAACATTCAGCACACGCTCGACACCATGTTCAAGGAGACCGGCCACGAGAACGTTGCGATGCCGATCTTCATCCCGGAAAGCCTGCTCCAGAAGGAGGCCGACCACGTAGAGGGCTTTGCGCCGGAGTGTGCGTGGGTAACGCACGGCGGCAATGACAAGCTCGAGGAGCGTCTGTGTGTCCGCCCGACCTCCGAGACCCTGTTCTGCGAGCATTACGCGAAGATCGTCCGTTCTTGGCGTGACCTGCCCAAGCTGTACAACCAGTGGTGCTCGGTCGTCCGCTGGGAAAAGACCACCCGTCCGTTCCTGCGTTCCCGTGAGTTCTGGTGGCAGGAGGGTCATACCGTCCACGCAACCGCCGAGGAGGCAATGCAGGAGACCCTGCGCATGCTGAACATCTATGCGAAGTTCTTCGAGGAATGGCTGGCCATCCCGGTCGTCAAGGGCGAAAAGACCCCGAAGGAGCGCTTCGCCGGTGCGGAGAACACCTACACTATCGAGGCCATGATGCACGACTGCAAGGCGCTTCAGTCCGGCACTTCTCATTACTTCGGTGACGGCTTCGCGCGCGCCTTCGGCATGCAGTATACCGATAAGAACAACACGCTTCAGTATATGTATCAGACCTCCTGGGGCGTTTCCACCCGTATTATCGGCGCGATCATCATGACCCACGGCGATAACGAAGGTCTGGTTCTGCCGCCGCGCATCGCTCCGACCCAGCTCGTCGTAATCCCGGTCGCTGCCCACAAGGAAGGCGTCAAGGAGAAGGCAGCCGAGCTGTACGAGCAGGTCAAGGCAGCCGGTATCCGTGCGAAGATCGACCTGTCCGACAATACCCCGGGCTGGAAGTTCGCCGAGTACGAGATGAAGGGCATTCCGCTCCGTCTGGAAGTCGGCCCGCGCGACATCGCCGAGGGTCAGTGCGTCCTCGTCCGCCGCGACACCCGCGAAAAGACTGTCGTCAAGTTCGAGGATCTCGAAAAGACCATTCCGGCTCTGCTCGACGACATCCAGAAGAGCCTCTACGAAAAGGCGCTGGCAAATCGCGAGGCACATACCTACACCGCAACCAGCCTGGATGAGATGAAGTCCATCCTCGCTGAACACACCGGCTTTATCAAGTCCATGTGGTGCGGCGATCAGGCCTGCGAGGAGAAAATCAAGGAAGAAACCGGCATGCCAAGCCGCTGCATCCCGTTTGAGCAGGAGCATATTGCAGATACCTGCCCGGTCTGCGGCAAGAAGGCCGACAAGATGGTTGTCTGGGGCATCGCGTACTAAGACGCATCAGAAACTTATGCAGGGCGGGGTGACACATCACCTCGCCTTTGCTGTTTTTCAAGGAAAGGAGTGCTGTGCTTGCTTGCAAAGATAGAAGAATTCCTGTCCACGCCCGCCGGTCGCTTTCTGGGCATGGCCGGACTGGCGATCCTGACCGCAGTGCTGACCTATATCGCAGCGCAGACGGTAAATCGACTGATGCGCAAGCTCGTCGACCGACAGAAAAAGTCGGGCAGTTCGCTCGCGACAGTAACCGGCTTTGTGCGCTATATCGCGGTCGCTGCGGTGTATTTTGCCGGCGGCATGGTCATTATCGGAGCGATACCTCTGCTTTCGAGCGCGGTACATACTCTGCTGACGGCCGGCGGTGTTATCGCTGTGGTAGCCGGTCTCGCGGCGCAGGAGGCGCTCGGCAGCGTCGTGAGCGGCGTGATGATCCTGCTGTTCAAGCCATTCAAGATGGGAGACGTCGTGCGTTATGTCGACAGCGACATCACCGGCACAGTCGAAGAGATCACGCTGCATCACACCGCCGTGCGCACAGTCGAGAACAAGCGCGTTATCATCCCGAACAGCAAGATGAACAGCGCCATCATCGAAAACGCCGACTACGCAGACAGCCGCATCTGCGTGTTCCTGACCGTGGGCGTCAGCTACGAGAGTGACCTGAAGAAGGCGAAGGAGCTGCTTGCAGCCGAGGTAGCGCAGCAGCCGACTTATCTCGATGTGCGCACCGAACAGCAGAAGCATGACGGCGCGCCCAAGGTAACAGTCGTGGTGCTCGAGCTTGCCGACTCGTCGGTGACGCTGCGCGCGTCCCTCTGGGCGAAGGACAACGCGACTGCATTCGCGCTCAAATGTGCCGTACTGGAGGACATCAAGCAGACCTACGACAGGGAAGGGATAGAGATTGCATATCCGCATATGCAGGTGGTTTCTTCTTCCCCCTCAGCGGAAGGGTAAACCTCTGCTGAGAATAAAGATTTCTGCAAAAAGAAATACCGCTTGCATTTCATATTAACTCTGTTATAATGAGCATATAGACTGGTTCTTTCCAGTAAAAGTAGAAGGAGGAGAAAATTATGAAAAGAAGCTTTAAGCTCGGCGCTATGGCAGTTGCCTGTGCGGCAGGCGTAATGGTTTCCGCAGGTGCGGCAAACTTCACTTCGTCTGCTGACCGTCTGCATGAGGTCGGTTTATTCCAGGGCACCGGCATGACCGCTTCCGGCGCACCGCAGTACGACCTTGACCGTGCTCCCACCCGTGCAGAGGCCGCCGTTATGCTCGTGCGCCTGCTCGGCAAGGAGGCCGACGCCAAGGCTCTCACCTATACCGCACCGTTTACCGATCTGGAGGGCTGGGAAGCACCTTACGTCCAGTACCTTTATGACAACAAGCTGACTACCGGCGCAACCGCGACCACCTTCGAGCCGAAGGCAAAGTGCTCTGCTCAGATGTACACCACCTTCCTGCTGCGTTCGCTCGGCTACTCCGACGCGCAGAACGGTGATTTCGCCTACACCGGCGCGCTTGACTTTGCAGCGGACCACGTCGGTCTCATCGACGAATCCTTCTGTGACACGAACAATTTCCTGCGAGATAATGTTGCTGCCATGAGTTTGGAAGCGCTCGCAACCCCGGTCAAGGCGACCGACATCACCCTGCTCGACAAGCTCATCGCCGACGGTGCGATCGACCAGATCAAGGCAGCACCGCTCTCCCAGTTCATCGATCTCGCTGAAAGCTACAATAAGGCGGTTTCTACGCCGATTACCCGCGCAGAACAGGACGTTACCGCCCGTATGACCATGAAGGCATCCGGCATGGAAATCACCACAGACAGCGTGATGAATACCAAGGCCTACGTTGACCCGGACAAGCTGAAGGACGCGCAGATGGAAATCACCGGCACGACCACGACCAAGGTCACAGGCTCTGAGCCGGTTGTTTCGAATATCAAGGCGTGCTACACCGGCGGCGTTTATTACATGGATATGGGTGATGGCGTCAAGGTCAAAATGACGCTGGATCTTGATGAGCTTACGGCGCAGCTTCACAGCTTCGGCGTAAGTGACGCGGGTGTTCTGCCGCTTTGCTACATCAAGAACATCAAGCAGTCCGGCTCCGACCTCACCGTTACTTACGATGGTTCGGCTCTCAACAGCACGATCAACAAGATTCTCACCAGCTATGCAGGCAGTCTCCCCGAGGGCTCTGCGAACACCAAGGTCGAATTCAAGGATACGGCCATCACCATGACCGTCAGGAACGGCCAGCTTGCAGAGGGCGCAGTCAAGGGCACCGTAAAGATCACCGCCGAAGGCGAGACCGTCTCCGCCTCCATGGATGTCAAGAGCGTCGTCAAGGCGACCGGCTCCGCCGTCAAGATCAGCATTCCGTCCGACCTGTCGAGCTACATTGACATGGTCGAGTATCTTAAGCAGATTCATCCCGAGGGCGAATAATGAAAGATCATAAACAAGGCCGCAGAGCTTTTCGCTCTGCGGCCTTGTTCATCCCTCCATGAGGGTTTTGAGCTTGTGCGCGGAAGCAAGCAGCCGTTCGGTCTCATCGCGTGACAGCGGCAGGTCGAGAACCTGAGAGACGCCTGATCTTCCTACGACGGCAGGCAGACCGAGGCATACGCCCTCAATGCCGTAAGCGCCGCGCGCAAGCGTCGAAACGGGCAGGACGGCATGCTCGTCCCGGATGATGGCCTCTGCAATGCGCCGCACTGCCATCGCAATGCCATAGCAGGTTGCGCCCTTGCGCTCGATGATATCATACGCTGCGTGAGTAACCTCACGCGCGAGCGAGGCAAGCATGCTTTCCGGATCATCAATTCCTGCGGCAAGGCAGAAGTCGTCAAGATCCGCGCCCGAGATATTGGCGCTCGACCAGACCGCGACTTCACTGTCGCCGTGCTCGCCCAGCATGAAGGCGTGCACATTTCGGCTGTCCACGCCGAGTTTTTCCCCCAGAAGGCATTTGATTCGCGCTGTGTCGAGCACAGTCCCCGAACCAATGACCCGCTCAGCCGGAAATCCGGACAGCTCGAGTGTATATCCGGTCAGTACATCCACCGGGTTTGACACGACGAGCAGGACTGCATCCCGGTTTACAGCGGTCAGCTGTTCCAGAATGCTTTGCAGGATGGCGCGGTTTCGCCCGAGCAGAGCCTCCCGAGTCTCGCCGGGGCGCTGGTTCGTCCCAGCCGCGAGAATAACCAGTCCGCAGTCCGCAAAGTCGCCGTAGCCGCCTGCGTGTACCCGGCAGGGCCGCCGAAGCGCTGCACCGTGCGCAATGTCAGCGGCTTCGCCCTCCGCTCTGTGCATATCCGCATCAAGCAGTAATACCTCGGAGAACAGTCCGCTCACCGCAAGGGTATAAGCGCTCGCCGCACCTACATTTCCGGTACCGATGATACCGCATTTTCGCATGTCTGCCATAAAACTCACTCCTTTTCGCGTATTCTGCCCGATTACCGGTTGGAAAATACATCAGAATGTGCTATAGTATTATAGCAGTACCGTGCAGATCACCCTTGTTCAATCATGCGGTATCGCCTATATATTGTCTATCACTCAGGAGGGAACACCTTTGAATAAAGTATTACGCAGTCTTTTCTGCGGTGCAGCTCTCACCGGCGCGCTGACCTGCGCCTCTCTCGCCGCCGACTTCACGCCGTGTGCAGACACGCTGCATTCACTCGGCCTGTTCGAAGGAACAGGAAGCGGCTACGCGCTCGACCGTGCGCCTACCCGTGCAGAGGCCGCTGTCATGCTCGTCCGCCTGCTTGGACAGGAGGACGCCGCCAGGAAGCTCACCTATACCGCACCGTTTACCGACCTCGCCGCGTGGGAGCAGCCGTATATTCAGTATCTGTATGATAATGGCCTGACACAGGGCACCTCTGCGACTTCGTGGTCGCCGGAGGACATGTGTGATGCCCGGATGTATGCGGCCTTTCTGCTGCGCTCACTCGGCTATTCGGACACCGCCGGGGATTTCAGCTATACCGATGCTGCCGAGGCCGCCGCGCAGCTTGGCGTATATGATCTCGCCGCTGTCGACACCGAGCTGTTTAACCGTGATGATGCCGCGGCGGCATCCTACACCGCACTTGCAGTTTCCCCGAAGGGGGAAGAGGGAATGCTGCTCGACCGTCTCGCTGAGCAGGGTGCTGTTGACGTGGCCGCTGCTGCGCCGGTCAAGCGCCTGTTTGCAAATTACGAGAGCTACCGCACCATGACCGCGAAAACCGCCGCAGCGCTTACCTATAAAACCGTCGTTCAGCCGACCGCCGTCAAGAGGAACGGCGAGACCGTGCTGACCCTGCGGGCAGAGGATGCGACCACTGCAGATACAGACAACCGGAGTCTGCTGACGAGCGGCACGCTGACGCTTTCGGCCGCAAACGTCGCTGACAAGACGCTGCTGACGGCAGTTTCACTTGAAAACGGCCTGCTGAGCACCAGTTTCGGTTCCAGAAGCGGCAGTGAAGCGTGCTCGGCACGCGACCAGATGCAGCGTCTGACCGCCTTCGGCCGCGTGCCGCTCGCGTATGTTTCGTCGCTTTCGCGCTCGAACGACCGCTGGACGATCGAACTTACCTCGCCGCTCTATGACAGTCTTACGGACACCGCTGCATTTGCCATGCCAAACGGCAACCGCATGCAGGTATCGAACATTCAAACTGAACAGACGGTCTCCTTTGGGAAAATCGTCTCTCAGACGGTTTCTTTCGACTGCACAGCAGGGGAGTACACCATTTCCGTCTCGGCAGATTTCGCAGGCTAAGGCCATACCGTACAATTCCCGTAAGCCGCATCAGCTTTAATCGCGCTGTACCGTCCAAAAAATAATTTGAATTTTTTCGAAAAACAGGGAACCTTCTGTGCAGTTCTCCGTCTAACAGGACAAGAACATAACACAGGAGGATAAAACACTATGATGAAGAGAACGATGGGCGGCGTACTGGCCGCTGCAATGATGATGATGAGCGCACTTCCGGCTGCCGGCGCAGTTGATGTCTCTCATCTGAACGGAACGAGCAGCTCGACGCTGACGCAGGCCGCTGCCGATATGCTCCCGTCTCTGTCCGTTGCACCGATGACCGAGCTGGCGACCGTTGTCAGCTATGAGAACGGCGATCTGACTGTTAAGACCGCAGACGGCGACGAGCTCGTACTGCACACGGAAAATGCGATCGTCATGGACACCCAGACCGCTGCTGCGGCTGATCTGTCTGCCCTCAAGGCAGGTGAGAGCGTTTATGTGTATCACGATGAGGCTGTCACCATGTCTCTCCCGGCACAGACTACCGCCTATGCTGTTCTGACCAATCTCACCGACAAGCACGCTCCGGCATCTCTGCTCACTGCTGAGGCTGTTCAGAAGAACGACGACGGCTCTGTCACCGTTACCTGCGAGGGCGGCTCTCTGAACCTCACCATCGCGAAGGACGCGAGCGTTCAGCCGTTCATGACCCGCAACATTGTAACCGTTGATGATATCCATGTCGGCACCCGTTTCCTTGCATGGTTCGATGTCGCTGCTGAGTCTTACCCGGCACAGGCCGCTGCCGACCGCGTCGTTATCCCGGGTCAGGAGGACAGCCGTTTCCTCGTATTCAAGCAGGACGGCTCCGAGCTGACCGAAGGCCGCGTTGCTGACGGCGTTGCGATGGTTCCGGTACGCAAGGTCGCAGAGACCCTCGGCTACAAGGTTTCCTGGGACGGCAAGACCAATACCGTTATCCTCAAAAAGGGCGAGACCCCGATCAACATCCAGCTTGGCAAGGACCGCTACCACGCAGGCAACGATCGCACCGGCGGCGTATCCCTCGGCGCAGCCTCCTACGAGGTTGACGGCACGAGCTGGGTTCCGGCGGAGCTGTTCCAGCTGGCAGGCGAGACCCTGTCCTTCGCTAACGGTTCACTCGTCCTCGGCACGATGGTTCAGCCGGCTGTTTAAAACCGTACATTTTCTACCGTCCGCCTCGGTTATCCCGGGGCGGATTTTTTATGCACGATGCACACTGTTAACAAACCGTGAATTTTCTTTCACAACCTCTTGATTTTTCTCTCGGAGCGTACTATTATATCATTGTTAGCACTCGAAAGCGTAGAGTGCTAAGCTCATTTTAGAAAATCAAAACACAGAGGTGTATGTAACTATGGCACAGAAACAGTTCAAGGCAGAGTCCAAGCGTCTGCTTGACCTGATGATCAACTCGATTTATACGCACAAGGAGATTTTCCTGCGCGAGCTGATCTCGAATGCATCGGATGCCACCGATAAACTCTACTATAACGCGATGAAGGAAGGCAAAACGGGCATCACGCGCGATGCGCTCCCCATCGAGCTGACTCTCGACAAGGCGAACCGCCGCTTCATCATCGAGGACCACGGCTGCGGCATGACCGCTGAGGAGCTCGAGAGCAATCTCGGCACCATCGCGCGCTCCGGCTCGCTTGCCTTCAAGGCTGAGAACGAAAAGCAGGACGACATTGACATCATTGGCCAGTTCGGTGTCGGTTTCTACGCCGCCTTCATGGTCGCAAAGCACGTTGAGGTCGTTTCCCGTGCGGTCGGCAGCGACAGCGCAAACCGCTGGGAGTCGGACGGCGCGGACGGCTACACCGTGACGCCCTGTGAAAAGGCAGAGAACGGCACGAAGATCGTCCTCACCATCAAGGACAACACCGAATCCGAAAACTACGACGAATTTCTTGAACCTTACCGCGTACAGGGTCTGGTCAAAAAATACTCCGACTACATCCGCTATCCGATCAAGATGGACATGACCCGTTCTCGCATGAAGGAGAAGCCGGCGGATGCAGGGGATGACTACAAGCCCGAGTGGGAAGAGTATACCGAAAACACAACCCTGAACTCCATGGTCCCGATCTGGAAGAAATCCAAGAAGGAGCTGAAGGACGAGGACTACAACAATTTCTATACGCAGAAGTTTTTTGACTATCAGCCGCCGCTTTGTCACATCCATACGAGCGTTGAGGGTGCAGTGACCTACACCGCGATGCTGTTTATCCCGTCGCACGCTCCGATGGACTATTATACCAAGGATTATGAAAAGGGTCTTCAGCTCTACTCCAACGGCGTGCTCATCATGGACAAGTGTGCCGATCTGCTGCCTGACCACTTCAGCTTTGTCCGCGGCATGGTAGACACCGCAGACCTGTCGCTCAACATCTCCCGCGAAATGCTCCAGCACGACCGCCACCTCAAGGCTATCGCGCAGAGTCTGGAAAAGAAGATCAAGAGCGAGCTGCTCAAGATGCAGAAGGATAAGCCGGAGGATTACGACAAGTTCTGGGCAGCCTTCGGCCGCCAGATTAAGTATGGCGCATACGTCCAGTACGGCGCACATAAGGAGCTGCTTCAGGATCTGCTGATGTATCATTCCTCGACCGAGAACAAGCTCGTTTCGCTCAAGGACTACGTTTCCCGTATGAAGGAAGACCAGAAGTATATTTACTACGCCTGCGGTGAAACTGTTGATAAGATCAAGATGCTGCCTGTCATGGAGACTCTGTCCGACAAGGGCTATGAAGTCCTCTGCATGGATGACAGTATCGACGAGTTCTGCACCAAAATGATTGCGAAATACGACGACAAGGAATTCAAGTCGATTCTGGACGCAGACCTTGGTCTGGAAAGTGAAGAGGAAAGGGAAGAGATCAAGAAGCAGTCTGAGGACAACAAGGAACTGCTCGACGCGCTCAGCAAGGCGCTTGAGGGCAAGGTAAAGAAGGTCGAACTGACCGGCCGCCTCAAAAACCATCCGTGCTGTCTGCGCGCCGAAGGCCCGGTAACGCTCGAAATGGAGAAGGTGCTCAACCAGCAGGCCGCCGTCAACGGCGGCGAGACCGTCCGCGCTGATCGCGTACTCGAACTGAACGCAGATCACCCGATCTTCAAGAAGCTGTGCGCTCTCCAGGCCGAAGGTTCGGATGCTCTTGCCGACTATGCAGACATTCTGTACACGCAGTCGCTGCTGATCGAGGGTCTGCCGGTAGATGACCCGGCCGGCTACGCCAACAAGATCTGCGCTCTTCTTGCCCGCTAAACGCATGCTCATGAAAGGAGACGGATGCACATGAAAAAAATGCTCTGGATTGTCAATCCCCATGCCGGACGCGGTGCGATGCGCGGCAAGCTCATTGACTGCATCCTCGCCTTTCAAAAGGCAGGGTTTGACGTGACCCTGCACGTAACCGAAGGTCCCGAGGATGCGACCCGCGTTGCGCAGGCAAGAGCCGGGGAATTTGACCGTATCGTCTGTGCCGGCGGCGACGGCACACTCAACGAGGTCGTCACCGGACTGATGCAGAGCAAGGTACGGCCGCCTCTCGGCTACATTCCTGCCGGCACGACCAACGATTTTGCTACCAGTCTCGGTATTCCCAAGGTTCCAGCCGAGGCGGCTGCTATCGCTGCAAAGGACCGCTTGCAGGCGCTCGATATCGGCCGCTTTAACAGCCGCTATTTTAACTATATCGCTGCCTTTGGCGTATTCACTGAGGTCAGCTACGCCACGCCGCAGCAGACTAAAAACATCTTCGGCCGTGCTGCCTACATCATGCAGGGCGTCATTTCGCTCGCGAATATCAAGGAATACCGCATCCGCGTCAACAGTCCGGAAATGCAGACCGAAGATCACTTCATCTACGGCATGGTAACAAATTCGGTCTCTGTAGGCGGTTTTAAGGCACTGAGTCCGGACTCTATCGCACTCGATGACGGTCTGTATGAGGTTCTGCTCGTCTATCCGGTCGATAATCCGATGGAGCTTCAGTGGCTGATCAATGACCTGCTGACGCATAACACCGAATCGACTCGTTTTCTCTACTTCCGCACCTCGCATATCTCATTTGACTCAGATGAGGAAATCTCCTGGACGCTTGACGGTGAATTCGGCGGTTCAGAGACGCATGCCGAGATCAAAAACTATGCAAGAGCCATCCGCTTCGTGACTGCCGGGGACGATGCGGACGGAAACAGCTGAGCAGCAATACCGACAGCCGCCAAAGGGCAGTGACACCGTATCGCGTCCCTGCCCTTGTTCATCTGCATCAGAAAGAAACCAATATCGGCTGCAGCTGCCGACCTTCAAGTGCTGCTTCCATGGTCTCCGGCAGGAGCGAAAGTTCACTTACCAGCGACCGCGGTTTGCTCTCCGGATCATCCTGTCCGAACGGCACGAAATAATAGTGTCTGCGATTCAACAGTCTTCCGATATTCTCTGCGGAGGCTGCAAGCGCATCATTGGTTGAAAGTGCGAGGACAACCGGTCTCTCGCTTCGCAAATGACTCTTAACCGCCATTGCAGCGGTCGTATCTGTAATACCGTGCGAGAGCTTTGCAAGCGTGTTGCCCGTGCAGGGCACAACGATCAGCACATCGAACATCCGCTTCGGCCCGATCGGCTCCGCACCCGCAATGCTGTCGATGATCTCGCTGCCAGTGATATTCCGCAGACGTTCACGCAGATCATCCGCCGTGCCGAACCGTGTATCCATACCGCCAGCATGCTCGCTCAGGATTGGTGTGACGCTGTGACCGAGCGATACAAGATTTTCCATTGCTCGAAGCGCCTTTATGAACGTACAGAACGAACCTGTCATAACAAAACCGATTTTCACAGCACGCCCTCCTCTCGCAGTATAGCGGTCACCGTAGCATAAATCGCGGCAGCAGCCGTGCGCGGCGCAACCTTTCCGGGCAGAGACAAGGCGTGTATTACCCGGCAGCCCGTTGGAGGTTCTGCATCCGGCGCAACACCTCCCGGCATGGACGCAAGGTCGATCACAATGCAGGATGGCGTCAGTGCGCGCAGTATCTCGCCCGTCAGAAGCGGTGCAGGCACAGTATTGAAGATGATCTCCCTGCCGTGCACCTCCTGTGCAAGCTGTGCCGTATCCACCGCCGCAAGGCCTGCGGATTCGATACGAGCACGGTCTCTCAGTGACCGGGCCGCGACAGTCACCTGTGCTCCCAGTGCATGCAGTCTGACAGCAAGCAGAAATCCGATCCGTCCCGCACCAATGACGAGCACATGTGCACCCTGTATCGTGCAGTCAGTCTGCTCCATAGCGAGCTGCAGCGCTCCCTCGCAGGTTGGCACGGCATTGCGTATCGCAAGCTCCTCTCGTGAGAGATAGTCGATCAGGCGCACACCGCACTGCACCGCCCGGGCATGCAGCCGAAAGGGTACCGCACCGCCGAACGCCGGCACGCCTGCCGGTATCGCATCAAGCACCTGCATCACATCAGTCTCCGTCCTCGCAAGCGGTGCGCGCAGCAAGCCATCGCCCTGCATGACGGGGACGGGCAGCAGCACTGCATCTGCGCCCTCTGTACATGACGCAGCATCAGAGCAGACCGCTGCGCCCGCTATGTTCGCCCGGTCAAGCGCAAACGTGCGCACGGCATGACCGTCTGCCAGTGCAAGGCTCGCCAAAAAGACCTGACGCTCATCGCCGCCGATGACCGCCAGAGTCAAGCTCTTATCCATACAAAAAACCTCCTCTGCGTCATTCTATGCATAGAGCAGGGGAGGTGCCAAAATAAAAGACTGCCGTTCTCGAGAGAAAACAGCAGTCTTTTCTGTTACTTCATTGCCGGGTCGCTCACGCCGTTCGCTTCGAACGCACGCAGACGATCGAGGCAGGTGCCGCATTTGCCGCACGGCCTCTCTCCGCCCTCGTAGCAGCTCCATGTCAGTTCATAGGGGACATGCAGCCGCAGGCCCTCCCTGACGATCTGAGCCTTGTTCCAGCGGACGAAAGGCGCTTCGATGCGCAGTGCGCCGCCTGTACCTTCTTCTACCGACCGGTTCATCGCATTCACGAATTCCTCGCTGCAATCGGGGTAGGCGTTTCCGGCTGCATCATCATGATGTGCGCCGTAGTAGATAACGCTGCATCCCTTGGAAAGTGCGACGCTCGCCGCTGCCGAAAGGAACAGTCCGTTGCGGAACGGGACATAGGTCGTGACCGGTGCACCATGCGTACTCTTCAGCTGCTCCGCATAGCTCTCCTCGGGAACCTCTTCGGTCGAGTGGGAAAGCAGCGAGCAGTCGCTGTACGCGAACACAGGGGTAAGGTCGAGGGAAGTGCCCTCCACGCCGTAGTATTCGAGGACCTTTTTCGCAGCCTCGATCTCCCTGACATGTTTCTGACCATAATAAATGGACAGCGCGCTGACGTTTTCTCTGCCGTATTTCTCGACGGCGAGTGCAAGACAGGTCGTGCTGTCTACGCCGCCCGAGCAGAGCACCATAGCTTTTTCGCTCATCGGTTGTCCACCTTCTCCGGATAGAGATCGTGATGCGCGAGACGGTCGAAGGCGACCTGCTCCCAGCGTGTGCCGGGCTTGCCGTAGTTGCAGTACGGGTCGATCGAAATGCCGCCGCGCGGGGTAAATTTGCCCCAGACCTCAATGTATTTCGGGTCCATAAGGCGGATAAGGTCTTTCATGATGATGTTCACACAGTCCTCGTGGAAATCGCCGTGATTGCGGAAGCTGAACAGATACAGCTTGAGCGACTTGCTCTCCACCATGCGCTCACCGGGCACATAGGAGATATAGATGGTCGCAAAGTCCGGCTGTCCGGTCATCGGGCACAGGCTCGTAAACTCGGGACAGTTAAACTTTACGAAGTAATCGTTCTCCGGATGCTTGTTCGGAAAGCTCTCGAGCATTTCCGGTGCATAATCCGTAGGATACTTGTTTTTCTGATTCCCCAGAAGGGTGACGCCGTTCAGTTCTTCTTTATTTCTTCCGGTCATAGGTTTCATTTCTCCTTTAAATTCAATCAGTCTGCCTTGATCTTCTGCGGATAGAGTGCACGCTGAAGCACATTTACCAGTACTGCGCCGCAGATAGCCGGAACAGTCTGGCCGATACAGAGACTGAGTGCAAGCGCACTGTAAGGCACATGCAGCAGATAAGAAAGGTACGTCGAAACGCCGAGACCCGGCACAAGGATGATCGGGAGGATCATCAGCCATCGGCTCCAGCCCTGACGGCGGATGAGCACGATAATTGCGGTCGTAACGATACCGACGATACAGCCGCCGAACATGTCGAGCAGGCCAAGCCCGCCGAACAGCATGTTGGCGATGAAGTTTGCGAAACCAAGCGGCAAAACCAGGAACGGAAACAGGTAGGAAAGGCCGTAAAGCGAAGTTGCGATACGGATCTGATAAGCACCGAATGAAAAGCTCTGCGTGAAGTACAGCACTACAATGTAGAGCGCCATGATCATCGCAGAAAATGTCAGCTTTTGCGCCTTGCTCATATTTTCTTTCACCATATTTCGTTCACCTCCAAATAATGCGTACAACAACGAGAAAAATCAACATATTTTCTGTTTCGTTGTCCCTAGTTTTGTTTAGCGACAGGATGGTTTCGAACTGTCATTTTCATATCCGGAAGCAATGAATGCCGAACAGCACGCCTTATAGTATAACGTATCGGGCAGCGAAAAGCAAGGGCAGCCGCGCAGAAAGCGTATTTTTCGTCGGAATGCCGAATCGAATAAAGAAGAAGCGCCTCGATTTCGAGGCGCCCTTGTATTTATGCTTTTCTGTGCCGATGCAGAATCTTGGAGAATGCTGCCATCAGTTCGCGACTGTTGAGCAGACCGACCGCACCGAACAGCAGCAGCTGCCAGATGAGCCAGAACGGCGGCTCGATAAGCATGAGCGCTGCCTGTACGGCGAGCAGCAGCACAGTCAGTCCCAGACGCAGACGCTTCCAGCGGATCGGCATAAACCGGCGGCTGTCGAGTGCGCGGTATATAAACAGAGCAACGTAGCTTGTCAGCGTTGCCGCTGCGGCACCCGTTCCACCGTAACGCGGAATGAGCAGCGCGTTCAGAGCAATATTAATGACCGCAGAAAATGCCGTTGAAAGGAAGGACGGAACGGTTTTTTTCTCCAGCAGATACACACTCTTCTGAAAGCTCGACAGGCAGTTAAAGCCTGCGCCGATCGCCAGAATAGGAATGAATGTCCAGCCGATATAGTAGTTCTTCACCGCGAGCACCGTCATGGCGAGCTTTGCGCACATGATGCCGCCCGAGGCAATGATGAACACAATGGCGGAATAGGTATTTCCGACATTCGAGAAAAATTCGATCTGCTCCTCCTTGGTATTGCTGTTGACCATGGAGAGCTGCCACGCGTCAATAAAGATGGATGCGACGAGCGCAATGAGCGTCGGCACGCGGTAGGCGATCGAATAGATCGCGCTGACCGAGGTATTCTGCATGGACGCGAGAAACGCCTGATCGGAGAAACCGATGATATAGACGAGGATCGCATCCGGAACGAGCGGAAGTGCGTACAGCAGCATGCTGCGCCACAGATAAAAGTTAATGCGCCGCAGGCGGAAATATTTCCAGAGTCTGGCGATCATAAACAGGCACACGGTCGAAAGAGCGTCCGAACAGATAATAGAGGCTACATAGCCGTAAATGTTCCAGCGGAACACCTTGAGGTACAGGATGTTCAGCACAATGGTCATGAATGTACGGAAGATGCCGTCGATGGCATACAGGCGGACATAACCGATCGCGCGGATAAACTGGCCGCAGACATTCTGCGTGCACGAGGTCAGCACATACACATAGATCAGAATGCGGTAGTCGAGCAGTGAGCCTGCCGCACCCGCCGAGGTGTTATAGTGAACAAGCTTCAGCAAAGGATTGAACGGCAGTGAGATCAGAAAGCCGCAGGCCACGGTAAGCAGACCGATGGTGAACACATCCGGCTTGCGCCGCCTTCGCTCCAGTCCGTAACGGATAACTGCCTGTCCGATGGACAGTGATACGACCGGATACAGAATGCTGGTCGTCTTGATGATAAGATCTGCAACGCCCATCTCGTCCTGCGTCAGCACGCCGGTGTAGAAGCGCAGCATCAGGATGACAAGGATTTTGGAGCTGAATGTTCCGACAGCAAAGATAAAGGTATTGCTGAGCAGACGTTTATACTGGTTCATTTGTCGCCCTTTCTCAGCCGGATGGAATGGAATGTGTCGATGATGCGGTCGGTCAGAAACGCCGCCGCATGAGCGAGTGCGATACCTATGAGCATGCCTGCAAGCACATCGGTGGGATAGTGTACGCTCGCGTACAACCGCGAGAATGCAATGAGCGCCGCAAGAACGAGCGCGAGCACGCCGGTCTTTTTATGAAAGCACCAGAGTGCCGTCGCCGCCGCAAATGACGAAAGCGCGTGTCCCGAGGGGAACGACCACGGGTCGCCCGGGTCGAGCAGAGCCGTAAGGTCGCTGTGCGTCACGAACGGCCGCGGCCGCATAACAAGCTCCTTGATGCAGAGATTGCCGATGACGTAGCCTGCCGCCAGCGCAAGCAGCATTGCGACGCCGGCGCGCCGCGTTTTCCGGAAAAACAGCAGCAGGACCGCTGTCTCAATCCATACCGCGCCGCCGTTTCCCATCAGAGACAGCACGGTCATCACCGGGTCGAGCACGCCGCCGCGGAGCTTGTCCGCGATAAGGAGCAAGATATTGTAGTCCACACTCCGAATGATGTCAAGCAGAATTTCCATGCTGTCTCCTTTCTTCGATTTACGCCTTGCCGGTCTTGCGGTCTACCTCGTCCACGATCAGCGCAAGCGCCTGGTCGCCGGTAACGTTCGCCGCCGTTCCGAAGCTGTCCTGCGAGAAGTGCAGTGCAATGATGAGCTG
Source organism: Butyricicoccus sp. OM04-18BH (assembly GCF_003481705.1). Taxonomy (GTDB): domain Bacteria; phylum Bacillota; class Clostridia; order Oscillospirales; family Butyricicoccaceae; genus Agathobaculum; species Agathobaculum hominis. The sequence continues at coordinate 126,213 of NZ_QULN01000002.1, read as the reverse complement.
CTGCATCGGGTCGGTAAAGCCGAGCATCGAGGTGATAAGGCCGAGAGCCGCCATAACGCCGCCGCCCGGAACGCCCGGAGCCGCAACCATGGTCACGCCGAGCATAAGAATAAACGGAGCGAATACCGCAAGGGTCGGGTTCATGCCGCTTGCGATCATGATACCCATCGAGCCCAGTACGAGGCAGATGGTGTCGCCGTTGAGGTTGATGGTCGCGCAGAGCGGAACAACGAAGTCCGCAACGTCGCGATTGACGTTATTGCTGTACGCACAGTTGAGCGCTACCGGTATCGTAGACGCCGAGGACTGGGTACCGAGGGCAGTAAAGTACGCCGGCGCAATATTCTTGATGCTCTTCAGGTGGTTCTTTCTGCACACGCCGCTTGCGAGCACAAACTGGGAAAGAATGTAAAGCAGCTGAAGCACGATGATGATGCCGTAGAGAGAGGCGAACATCTTGACCGTTGCCGCGAGACGGCCCTCGGCCGCGATGTTGGCGAACAGACCCGCGATATGCACCGGAATGAGCGGAATGATCACGCGGCGCAGCACGCCGGAAACGATGTTCTGAAGATCACGGAAAACCTTGAGCATGGAATCGCCCTTGAGGTTCGCCATGCCGATGCCGAGAACGAACGCCAGCACGAGCGCGGTCATGACACCGAAAATCGGGGTGACCTCAATCGTGAAGAACGGCTCGAAAGCGTTGCTCTCAAGAACGTCGCCCGTGATGGGTTTGATGAGCGAGGGGAGAAAAGCCTTGCCGATAAAGAAGGTAAGGAAGCCCGAGATGGTCGTCGTGCCGTAGGCCAGCAGCAGCGTCAGGCCGAACAGACGGTTCGCCTTCTGACCCAGCTCCGCCATGCCGACCGTGATGAAGGCAATGATGATCAGCGGAATCATGAAGGACAGGAAAGTGGAAAACAGCGAGGTGAACGTCGCGAGCAGTCGAATGACCGCAACAAATCCCGTCGTGTCCGCAATGCCGAACCAGCCTCCGCAAAGGCCGATCAGCATACCGGCGATGATGCCGATAATGAGTCTAACCAGCAGTCCAAGTTGTTTCAATGTTACATACTCCTCTTTTTTATTTTCTCTTTATCCAGAGATAACAAATATTATATCAGATATTATCATACTTCGCAAGCTGTCCGGGCGGGCATATGTAAAATAACGGCGAAACTTTGAAATTTTCTCTTGACAATGCAGTACGCAGGGGATAATATAATAGCATATGATAAAGGTGATGAACGGGTAAAGTAATTGTACTTTCGTCCTCAGAGAGCTGTCGGCCGGTGTAAGGCAGCGTCGAAATGCAGTGAAACTCGCCCGGGAACTGTCCGCTGAAAGCCTTTTTGTGCCGGTAAGATGGAACGGAATGTCCGCCGTTATACGGACTGCGCATTGATAGATGCGCTTAGAGTGGTCGCAGCTTTTTCCTGCGGCAACAAGAGTGGTACCGCGGAGCTTTCGCTTCGTCTCTTAATGCAGAATTAAGGGACGGAGCTTTTTTTGTCCCTGTACGACAAACATTACCCGAAGGAGAGGACAAGGAACCATGAGTAGAACGATTAAGATTTTTGACACGACCCTGCGCGACGGCGAGCAGTCTCCCGGCTGTTCCATGAACCTCAACGAGAAGATTGAGGTCGCAAAGCAGCTCGAAGCGCTCAAGGTCGACATCATCGAGGCCGGCTTTGCAGCTGCGTCTCCCGGTGATGCAGCTGCGATCGCAGCCATCGCGGATACCGTCCGCGGCGCGACCATCTGCTCGCTGGCCCGCAGCGTAGACAAGGACATCGAAGCAGCCTACAATGCGATCCGCCGTGCTGAATCTGCCCGTATCCATACCTTTATTGCTACCAGCCCGGTACATATGGAGTACAAGCTCAAGATGACTCCGGACGAGGTCATCGAATCCATCGCTCACAGCGTTTCCTACGCGAAAAGCTTCTGCTCGGATGTCGAATTCTCCGCTGAGGATGCGACCCGCACCGACCTCGACTTCCTGTGCCGCGTTGTCGAAACCGCCATCAAGGCAGGCGCTACCACCATCAACATCCCGGATACCGTCGGCTACATGATCCCGGAGGAGTACGCTTCCCGCATCAAGTATCTGCGTGAGCACACCGACGGCATCGAGAAGGTCGTTCTGTCCTGCCATATGCACAACGACCTCGGCATGGCGGTTGCAAACTCTCTCGCGGGCGTTGAAGCCGGTATCGACCAGATCGAATGCACCATCAACGGCATCGGCGAGCGCGCAGGCAACGCTTCCATGGAGGAATGCGCCATGGCGCTCAAGACCCGCGCCGACCACTTCGGCATCGGCTGCAATATCGAAACCACTCAGATTTACCGCGCAAGCCGCATGATTCAGACCATCACCGGCGTTGCCGTTGCCCCGACCAAGGCCATTGTCGGCGCGAATGCGTTCGCACACGAAGCCGGCATCCATCAGCACGGCGTCATGGCGAACAAGGAGACCTACGAAATCATGACCCCGGAGTCCGTCGGCATTCCGAAGAACGCTATCGTTCTGGGCAAGCATTCCGGCCGCCATGCGTTCGAAGAGCGCCTGCATGAGCTGGGCTACACGCTCGACCACGAGAAGCTCGAGAAGGCATTCGAGAAGTTCAAGATTCTGGCCGACAAGAAGAAGGTCATCAAGGACCGCGACCTCGAGGGTCTGATCGGCGCCGTTCCGGTTTCCGGCGAGGAGCGCTACATCCTCGACCGCTTTGTCATCAACTCCGGCAACACCATCACCTCTACCGCGGTCATCCGTGTCAGAAAGGGTGACGAGACCTTTGAACGTGCCGCTGCCTCCGACGGCCCGATCAACGCATCCTTCCAGGCCATCAACAAGATCGTCGGCAAGGATATCGAGCTCGAGGATTACTCGCTGCGCGCACTGACCGACGGCGAGGACGCACAGAGCGAAGCGATCGTCAAGATCCGCGTAGGAGGCAGCGACGAGCTCGTCACCGGCCGCGGCGTATCGGTTGACGTTATGGAAGCATCCATCAAGGCGTACATCAACGGCATCAACAAGTATTTTAACGACTAATTCAGCAGGAGGAACGCTGTTATGGGTATGACAATGTCGCAGAAGATCCTCGCGAAGCACGCGGGTCTGGAAAGCGTAACGGCAGGTCAGCTGATCGAGGCAAACGTAGATCTCACGCTGGCAAACGATATCACCGGTCCGGTTGCCATCCGAGAGATGGAGAAGGCGGGCTTCGACAAGGTGTTCGACAACACCAAGATCGCGCTCGTAATGGACCATTTTGCACCGAATAAGGACATCAAGTCCGCCGAGCAGTGCCTCGAGTGCCGCGAGTTCTCCAAGAAGTACAATATCGTCAACTTCTTCGACGTCGGCGCAATGGGCATCGAGCATGCGCTGCTCCCGGAAAAAGGTCTGACCGCTCCCGGTGAGCTCATCATCGGCGCGGACAGCCACACCTGCACCTACGGCGCACTGGGCGCATTCTCGACCGGCGTTGGTTCTACCGACCTCGCGGCGGGCATGGCGACCGGCAAGGCGTGGTTTAAGGTGCCGAGCGCGATCAAGTTCGTTCTCAAGGGCAAGCTGAGCCCGTGGGTTTCCGGCAAGGATGTAATCCTGCATATCATCGGTAAGATCGGCGTGGACGGCGCGCTGTACAAGTCGATGGAGTTCGTCGGCGAGGGTGCACACGCGCTGTCCATGGATGACCGCTTCACCATCTGCAACATGGCGATCGAGGCCGGTGCGAAGAACGGCATCTTCCCGGTGGATGACAAGACGATGGACTACATCAAGGGCCGCGTAAACCGTGACGTTACCGCATTTGAGGCCGATGCTGACGCCGAGTACGAGCAGACCATCGAGATCGACCTGTCTGCACTCCGTCCGACCATCGCGTGCCCGCACCTGCCGGAGAACACCAAGACCATTGACGACCTCGGCCATATTGAGGTTCAGCAGTCGGTCATCGGCTCCTGCACCAACGGCCGCATCGACGATATGCGCGTTGCAGCCGAAATCCTCAAGGGCCGCAAGGTAAATCCGAATGTGCGCACCATCATCATCCCCGCAACACAGGAAGTTTACCTGCAGTGCATCGAGGAGGGTCTGACCAAGATCTTCATTCAGGCCGGCGCTATCGTTTCCACGCCGACCTGCGGCCCGTGCCTCGGCGGTCATATGGGTATCCTGGCGCACGGCGAGAAGGCGGTTTCCACCACCAACCGCAACTTTGTCGGCCGTATGGGTCATATCACCTCGGAAATTTATCTGGCAAGCCCGGCTGTTGCCGCAGCAAGCGCAGTTGCAGGCTACATCTGTGCGCCGGACGACCTGAAGTAAGGGAGGAAACACATACCATGAACGCAAAAGGCAAGGTTTTCAAGTACGGCGACAATGTCGATACCGACGTTATCATTCCCGCACGTTATCTGAATATTGCAGACTCGAAGGAGCTGTCTACCCATGCAATGGAGGACATCGACGCGGATTTTGTAAAGAATATGCATCCCGGCGACATCGTCGTCGCAACCCGCAACTTCGGCTGCGGCTCCTCCCGTGAGCACGCACCGCTCGTTCTCCGCGAGAACGGCGTTTCCTGCGTTATCGCATCCTCGTTCGCGCGTATCTTCTACCGCAACGCCATCAACATCGGTCTGCCCATCCTCGAGTGCGAGGCAGCGGCGAACGGCATCGATGCGGGCGACGAGGTAGAGGTAAACTTCGACACCGGCGTGATCACCGATGTTACCAAGGGCGAGAGCTGGCAGGCGGCTGCATTCCCGCCGTTTATCCAGAATATCATCAAGGCAGGCGGCCTCTTGAAGTCGCTCAAGGAGAGAGAGGCATAATCCCATGAATTATAATATCGCAGTGGTAAAGGGCGACGGCATCGGCCCGGAGATCGTATCCGAGGCCATGCTCGTACTCGATAAGGTCGGCGAGAAGTTCGGCCACAGCTTCAATTTTCAGGAGGTCCTTGCGGGTGGCTGCTCGATCGACAAGAACGGCATCCCGCTGACCGATGAGACCATCGAGATCTGCAAGAATGCGGATTCCGTGCTGCTCGGCGCGGTAGGCGGCCCCAAGTGGGACGATGTGCCGAGTGCTAAGCGTCCGGAGAAGGCGCTGCTCGGTCTGCGCGCCGCACTGGGCCTGTTCGTCAACCTGCGTCCGGCGCAGATGCACAAGGCGCTGGCGGATGCCTGCCCGATCAAGCCGGAGATCATCGGTGACGGCTTCGATATCCTCGTCTGCCGCGAACTGACCGGTGACGTTTACTTCGGCAAGCACTACCGCCGCGAGAGCGACAAGGGCTGGGGCGAGACCGGCGCGGACGATATGAACTACTCGGTCTACGAGGTCGAACGCATCGGCCGCCGTGCTTTTGAGATGGCGATGAAGCGCAATAAGAAGGTCTGCTCGGTCGACAAGGCAAACGTTCTTGAGACCAGCCGTGTATGGCGCGAGACCATGCACCGCATCAAGGACGAATACCCGGAAGTCGAGTACACCGATATGTACGTTGACAACTGCGCGATGCAGCTCGTCCGCAATCCGGGTCAGTTCGACGTTATCGTAACCGGCAACCTGTTCGGCGATATTCTGTCCGACGAGGCTTCCATGATTACCGGCTCCATCGGAATGCTGCCGTCCGCTTCGATGAACGAAAGCGGCAAGGGTATGTACGAGCCGATTCACGGCTCCGCACCGGATATTGCAGGCAAGGGCATTGCAAACCCGATTGCAACCATTCTCTCCTGCGCCATGATGCTGCGCTACTCCTTCGGTCTGAAGGCCGAAGCGGATGCCATCGAGACCGCTGTCGAGAATGTCCTCAACGCAGGCCACCGCACTGCGGATATCGCTGCGAAGGGCGAAAAGGTGCTGTCCACCAGCGAAATGGGCGCGCTGATTCGCGAGCAGCTCTAAGACAATATCGAAAGGGGAGCGCTCCGGCGTTCTCCTTTCGTTGCTTTCCGCATAGAATGAAGCGGAGGTGAGCGCATTGGAACACCTTTCGCAGTATATCGAAGCGGATTATGCCGTACTTTCTGCCGTCCTGTACTGCCTCGGCAGAGTCTTAAAGGCTCTCGGGCGTTTTCCGAACCGGCTGATACCGTTGACGCTGACCGGCTGCGGCATCGCGCTGGCGTGCCTCGGCGCAGCGTCCCGATGGTCTGAATATGCCAACTGGGCAGGTATGATGTTTGACGGTGTAGTGCAGGGCATCCTGTGCACCGGCATGTCGGTCTATCTCAACGAGGTTATTTCTCACTGCGGTCCGGGCGGCTGTTCTCCCGGAAAATAGTACCGAAAACTTATCTTCCAACGCAGAAAGTCCGTTTTTGTCTCGGGCTTTCTGTTTTTTTCGTCAAAACGATGGTTTGCCGGGTCAGCACTTGTGATTTTATATAAACTGCGTTATAATATAAAGGATTATGGGCAGTGCCCGATGATGACGTATTGACATAGGAGAATAAAAGGATGAAAACCGCTTCTATTTTAGGCGTGCAGTTCCACGCAGTTACTAAACAGCAGGCCGTTGAACTGGCGATGAGCAAGCTCCGCGCGCGGCAGAAGGGTTATGTTGTAACGCCTAACCCGGAAATCGTTGATCTCTGCCGCCGCGACCCTGAGTTCATGGGCATCGTAAACCACGCCGCCCTTGTGCTGCCGGATGGCATCGGCATTATCTACGCCGCAAAAATTCTCGGCGAGGGCCTGCCGGGCCGTGTTCCGGGCATTGAATTTGCAGAAGAACTCTGTGCGGCGATGGCCAAGGAGAATATGCGTCTTTTTCTGCTCGGTGCCAAACCGGGTATCGCAGAAAAGGCCGGCGCGAACCTGTGCGCGAAATTTCCGGGACTCGTGCTTGCCGGCACGCATGACGGCTACTTCAAGGACACGCAGCAGGTCGTAGATGCGATCAATGCCGCAGGCGGCGCAGATGCCGTTTTTGTATGCCTCGGTGCCCCCAAGCAGGAAAAGTTCATCGCCGCGAACATCGACGATATCCACGGCACACTGTTCTGCGGTCTTGGCGGCTCGCTCGATGTATTCGCAGGCGTGTCCAGACGAGCTCCTGATATCTTTATCAAACTGGGACTGGAATGGTTCTACCGTCTGCTCAAGCAGCCGAGCCGTATCGGCCGCATGATGAAGCTGCCGAAATTCCTGCTCGTTGTCATCTGTGAGCGTCTGTTCGGCAAGAAAGGATAAAAATTTATGAAAGTCAAACTGCTGGCTCATACTCCCGAGCCGGAAAAGCTGATCGCGGCAGCAGCAAAAAACTGCTACTCTTCAAGCAATATTGACAACGTACTCGAGGGATTGACAGAGGAAAAGACAGAGCATTTTGTCAATATGCTCTCCGAGATCGGTCACGAAAGTCCTATCGAACACGTTTCCTTCACCTTCGCCATCGAGGGCGTTTCGCGTTCGCTGCTGGCACAGATCACCCGTCACCGCATGGCATCCTTTTCGGTGCAGAGCCAGCGCTATGTACGCGAGAAGGGCTTTGAGTATGTTCTTCCGCCCGAGATTGATAAAATCCCGGCCGCACGGGAAAAATTCATTCAGGCGATGGAGGATGATCAGCGCACCTATGAGGAACTGACCGCCGCACTGATGGAAGGCTATCTGAAGGAACTGCTTGAACAGGGTATCCCTGAAAAGGCAGCTCGCAGCAGGGCCGAAAAGCACGCAATCGAGGACGCACGTTATGTGCTGCCGAACGCCTGCGCGACCCGTATCATGATGACTGCCAACGCCCGCAGTCTCAAGAACTTTTTCCGTCTGCGCTGCTGCAGCCGCGCACAGTGGGAGATCCGCGAGCTCGCAGAACAAATGTACCGGCTGGTCTACGCTGTTGCGCCGACGCTGTTCGGACACTGCGGTCCGGCCTGTGTTGACGGTGTCTGCACAGAGGGCAAAATGTCCTGCGGCAAGGCGGCCGAAGTCCGCGCGCACTACATGAAACTGCGCGGAGAGGGAAAGTAACTCTCGCAAAAAAACAGAAAGGATTTTTATGCTTCCGTTTCGTGAAATAACTTTAGAAGATAAGGCTGCGGTCGAAAAATGCGGCTCGCATTATAATTATCATCTGTGCGAGCGCTGCTTTGTCGATCTGTTCATGTGGCGCAGCCATTACAATACCCAAATCTGCTTTCTGGATGGATTTTTCCTGATCAAAATGTCACCACTCGACGGCGGCCGCGACTGCTATCTTGCACCGGTCGGCAAGGGCGACCTCGGCGCGGCGCTCGACGCACTTGAGCAGGATGCTGCCGAACGCGGTATTCCGTTCGTGATCGTGTCAGTCGCAGAACCGATGATCGAGCGCATCGAAGCGGTACGTCCGGGAAAATTCGCCTTCTCGCACGACACCGAGGACGGAGATGACTATATCTATCTTGCCGAAAAGCTCTCGACGCTCTCCGGCAAAAAGCTCCAGAGCAAGCGCAATCTTGTTAACCGATTCAAGACGGCCTATGAGAACCGCTGGAGTTATGAAGATATGACGAAGGACAACATCAAGGATGCTTTTGCGTTCCATGTCCACTGGTGCAACCTGAACGGCTGCGCCCATGAGCGCGATTTTGAAGGGGAAACCTGTGCGATCGTGCAGGCTCTCCACAACTTCGATTATCTGAATCTGCGCGGCGGCCTGCTGCGTCTGGACGGCGAGGTGATTGCTTTCACCTTCGGCTGCAAGGCAACGCCGGATATGTATGTTGTCCAGATTGAAAAGGCCGATCACACGATCCAGGGCGCATATCAGATGATCAATCAGCAGTTCGTGCAACGCAACTGCGCGGATGTGATGTATGTTAACCGCGAGGAAGATCTTGGCCTTGAGGGGCTGCGCAAGGCAAAAAAATCCTATTATCCCGTTATGCGCGGCGTGAAATATATGGCTGTACCAAAGGAGTGAGGAGAATATGATCCGATTTGCCGAGCAGCGCGATCTCCCGGCGATTTATTCACTCTGGGAAACCTGTTTTCCGGACGAAGGTGGATTTAACGGCTACTTTTTCTCACATCTCTATGAACCGCAGCATACGCTGCTGCTCATGCAGGAGAATACCCTGTGCGCGATGCTCCAGATGCTCCCGTACACACTTTCGGTCAACGGAGAGCCGCGCGAGATCACCTATATCTATGGCGTATGCACGCATCCTGCCCACCGCCGCCGCGGTTACGCCGCCGAGCTTCTGGAACGCTCATTTGCTCTCGATAAAGAAAAGAGGAGAGCGGCTTCGATACTCATTCCGGCAGAAAAATGGCTGTTCGAGTTTTATCGTCCGTTTGGCTATACCGAGACATTCTATCTCTCGCGCCGCTCACTGACGCGAACAGCAGGGGAGTTCGAACTGCCGCGCCGTATCGGCGATGCGCACATCCCGCAGATCAACGCACTCTACGAAGCCTCGTGCCCGCCGCTTCATATCACGCGCGGCCATGAGGAATGGAGCCGGCAGATCGCAATGTTCGATGCGCTCGGTGCCGGCGTTTACGGCTGGTTTGACGGAGCCGCACTCACCGCTTATGCTTTCTGCTGGGAGGATACCGCACAGGAAGCCATCGGACTTACTGCAAATCGGGAAAGGGGACTGCTGAATGCGCTCAGCCGGGAAACACTCACTGTCACCGCCCCCGGCTCAGAAATCGCCCTCGGCGTTGCCAAGTGGCATGATAGGCCGTGTGCGGATAACGGATATATCAATCTTATGCTCAACTGAAAGGTGTGACAGCAATGGTATATGTATTACTGGCTGAAGGCTTCGAGGAAGTCGAAGCGCTGACCCCGGTCGATCTGCTCCGGCGCGCAGGCGTTGAGACCAGGCTCGTCGGCGTAACCGGCGAAACGGTCTGCGGTGCGCGCGGCATCAGGGTCGTGACCGATCTGCCAATGGATGATATTGACCTTGCGCAGGCTGACATGATCGTGCTGCCGGGCGGCATGCCCGGTACGACCAATCTGTACGCAGACAAGCGTGTGACCAGCGCAGTCCGCGCGATGTACGAGGCAGAAAAATATGTTGCTGCAATCTGCGCTGCGCCGTCCGTTATCCTCGGCGGCATGGGGCTGCTCAAGGGCCGCAGGGCAACCTGCTACCCCGGCATGGAGGACGGCATGGAGGGGGCTGAAGCGGTGCCGGCCACCTGCGTCACTGACGGAAAGATCATCACCGCCTGCGGCGTCGGCGGTGCGCTTGATTTCGCCTGCGCACTCATTACCGCACTCATCAGCCGTGAAAAGGCGGATGAAATCGCCTTTTCGGTCGTGTACCATGCTGCAAACTGAAAAGCAGCAGCTCCGCCGCTGCTACCGCGAGGCACGCCGCACACTCTCCTCAGAGGAAAAGCGGTTTATCGATTGCAAAATTTCGGATAATCTTCTGAAAAGTGATCTGTACCGTGATGCCGCCTGTATTTTCTGCTACGTCTCCACAAGCGATGAGATTGGAACCGCCGCCATTCTGGAGCAGGCGCTCACAGACGGAAAAACGCTCTGCGTGCCGCTGTGCGGCAGAGCAGGGGAGATGTCTGCGCGGCGCATTCTCTCGCTGGACGAACTGAAAAGCGGTGCCTACGGCATTCCGGAGCCGTCCTCCGGTGCACCGGAAATCCCGCCTGACGAAATTTCGCTCGTCATTGTTCCTGCGCTCTCGTGCGACAGAAACGGCTACCGTCTCGGCTACGGAGGCGGTTATTACGATCGTTTTCTTGCCCGGACCCACGCTGTAGCTGCGGCTCTATGCGCGGAGAGCCGCCTGACGGATGTGCTTCCGCGTGAGCCGTTTGATCTTCCGTGCAACTACATCATTACTGAAAGGCAGGTGCTGCACACGAATGAAAAATAGAACAGCACTTTTATCCGGTCTCAGCCTTTTTGTCTGCTTTTGTCTGCTGACAGGGCTCAGCCGGCTCATCATTCGCTATGTCGGCATCAGCCCGCCTCTGCTGCTGCTCGCGGAGGTGCTTTCCTTTGCGCTCCCGGCACTTCTTGCGTACTATGCTGCGGAAGATCGAACCGCGATCAGGCACAGGCTTGGATGGAGGATGCCGCCAAAGGGCGGACTTTTGTTCGCCATTCTGCTCGGCATTACGACCGCGATGTTCGCTCTCTCGACCAATATTGCGCTCGGCTCACTCGTCGGACAGGCGAACGGTGATTTCTTCGCTGCGGCACTGCCGCTGACCCAGTCCCGGTTCGGTGCGCACGGCGTGTATTTTGTATTCGCCGCTGCGGCAGCCTTAGTCGAGGAACTCTTTCTGCGCGGTGTACTCATGCCCATTCATGAGAAAGGCGTTGGCACCTCGGCCTGCCTTCTGTTTGCCGGTCTTACATTTGCGCTGCTTCAGGGCGATCCGCTCCGCGCAATCGGTGCTTTCGCTGCCGGCTGTGCCTTTGCTTATATCGCCTATATTTTCGACAGCGTGTGGCCTGCTGTTATCGCGCATCTGGCAGGAGGTCTTTATCTGTCGGTCACCATGTGGATGACCGATGTCTATGCACCGTTCGGAATCGGGAACTACTTTTTCGCCTGCAATCTGCTTGGCCTGCTGCTGTTCCTGTACCTGACCGTGCGTACTGCGCAGGGAATGCTTGTACGCGACTCGGTGCCGCATTTCGCCAAGAGCGCCGGTCTCTACGATCTGTGGCTTCTTATGCGAAATCCGGGGGTTCTCGTATTCGCTGTCGCATTTGCGGCAAAAATCGTTTTGGATATGATCGGCTGAGCCGGTCGGGAGGTTTCGAGGTGAATTATGGATTACGATAAGTACGATAATCAGGAAAATCAGGAAGTCCGCCGCAAGCGCCGCCGCAGCAGACGGCATAAGAACAGCGGCTGCGCCGGCACGATGGTCTATGTCATCGCGGTCGTCGGCGCGTCGCTTGTCATTTCGCTTGCAGCAATCTTTACTGCAAACGACGTCTTTGCATTCGTCAAGGACAACGCCATGCAGCAGTTCTATGTTTCCGAGAACACAAAGCTCGCTGATCTGGCAAAAGATCTGGACAAGCAGGGAATTATCAATTACGGTACGGTATTCAAGGCGTATCTCGCCGTCAAGGGCGACTCTGCCGACGATGTGCTTGCCGGTGAGTACCAGCTTAACCCGAGCATGGACTACGGTCAGATCATCGACAAGCTGACCAATTCTTCTTCGTCTGATACGCTTCAGATCACGATTCCCGAGGGTTACTCGGTCGCACAGGTACGCCAGCTTCTGCTTGACAACCATGTCTGCACCGCAGATGCGCTCGACAAGGTACTCAACCAGTACCCGTTCAAGCATGACTTCCTGCAGGACGAGAAGCCGGTCGAGGAAGGATGGCTCGAGGGTTATCTGTTCCCGGATACCTATGAGATCTACAAGGGCAACGGCTCGGTCGTCGATACGGTCAATAAGATGCTCAATAACTTCGCAACGCGCTATGACTCGGAGATCACAGACGGAGCCAATGAGCTCGGCCGTTCCATGCACGACATTGTCACTGTCGCCTCGCTTGTCGAGCGCGAAGCGCAGCACGATGATGAACGTGCGCGCATCGCGGGCGTTATTTACAACCGTCTGAACAATTCGAGCGAATTCCCGTATCTTCAGGTGGACGCCTCTGTCCTGTACGGTCTCGGCCGTACCAGCGGCAAGCTCACCGACGAGGATCTCAAGAGCGATTCCCCGTACAACCTGTATACCAAGGAAGGCCTGCCCCCCGGACCGATCTGCAACCCAGGCTATGCCTCGCTTTACGCTGCAAGCCACCCGGAGAGCCATGATTATTACTATTATGTCGCAATGCCCGACGGCAGCCACCTGTTCGCAAGCAGCTATGAGGAGCATCAGCGCAACATTGCGACCTCGAACGCTGCACAGGCACAGGCCGCAAGCAAAAACACGGACCAAAGCACGGAGGTAAGCGGTGAATAAAATTCCAGAGCTTCTTTCACCTGCGGGTGATCCCGAAAAAATGCGCTTCGGCATTGCCTACGGCGCTGATGCAGTGTATATGGCCGGTCAGCGCTTCGGAATGCGCGCGGCTGCGGCGAACTTCGATGACGAGGCACTGCGCCGCTGCATCGCTGAAGCGCACGCACACGGCGTAAAATGCTATATTACCGTCAATATCATGCCATCGTGCCGCGATCTTCCGGCGCTGCCCGCCTACCTTGAGCTGCTCCAGGACGCAGGCGCGGACGCGATGATCGTCGCTGATGTCGGCGTGATCCGCATGGCGCAGAAATACGCCCCCAAAGTTCCGCTGCACATCTCGACCCAGACCAGCATTCTCAATCCCGAGGCTGCAAACTTCTGGGCGGACATGGGCGCTGAACGTGTCGTCCTCGCACGCGAGCTCTCGCTTGAGGAGATCGCTGAAATCCGTGCCAAAACGCCAAAATCTCTGGAAATCGAGGCCTTTGTCCACGGCGCAATGTGCATTTCCTATTCCGGCCGCTGCCTGATCTCGCAGTACATGACCGGCCGTGATGCAAACCACGGCGCGTGTGCACAGCCCTGCCGCTGGAATTACTCCCTGATGGAGGAAAAGCGTCCCGGCGAATTCTTCCCGGTCGAGGAGGACAGCCGCGGCACCTATCTGTATAATTCCAAGGATATGTGCATGATCGAGCACATTCCGGAGCTTATCAAGGCTGGCATCGATTCCTTCAAAATCGAGGGCCGCAACAAGACCGCGTATTACACGGCCTGCGTGACCGGCGCATACCGCGCGGCGGTCGATGCTTATCTTGCCAATCCTGAGCGCTATGTCATGCCGCAGTTCTGCCTTGATGAAGTAAACAAGGTCAGCCATCGGGAGTATTACACAGGCTTTTACTTCGGTCCTTCTGCCGACGGTCAGCACTACGGCGACAGCCAGTATATCCGCGATTATGAGGTCGTGGGTATGCCGGTCGACTGCCGTGAGGACGGTACAGCCGTGTTCGCCCTCAAGAACCGCTTCTTCAAGGGCGAAGAGCTGGAGCTGCTTCAGCCGGGTCACGCACCCTATAGCTTCCACGCCGAGGCTGTGAACGATGACGGCGAAGCGCTTGACCTGTTCAATGTGCCGCAGATGAAGGTTCACTTTCAGTTCCCGTTCGCAGTTGACCGCTATGCCATCCTGCGCAAAAAGAAGGAACGTCCTGAATAAAGCAAAACATCCTGCCGCGGAGTCTTTTACGACTCACGGCAGGATGTTTTTTATGCTCAATGCTCCGCCCAGTCAAGCGAGCGTCCGACCGCCTTGTCCCATCCATTCAGCAGCCTGCTGCGCTTCTCATCCTCCATCGAGGGAGCATAAAGTGTATCGCAGCGCCACAGCTCCTTGAGTTCGTCCCTGCTGCTCCAGACGCCGGTTGCCAGGCCTGCAAGATAGCACGCGCCGAGCGCCGTCGTCTCGCGGATGACCGGACGACGTATCGTGCAGTTCGAAATGTCAGCCTGAAACTGCATAAGAAAGCTGTCACGGCTCGCGCCGCCATCCACCGAAAGGGAAGATAGGGCCACGCCCGTATCACGTTTCATGGCCGTCAGCAAATCGTTCACCTGATAGGCGATCGACTCCTGTGCCGCACGGATAATATGCTCGCGCGTCGTGCCGCGCGTCAGTCCGATCAGACAGCCGCGTGCATACATATCCCAGTGCGGTGCACCGAGGCCGGTGAACGCCGGAACGAGATAAACGCCGCCGGTATCCTTCACCTTGCACGCATAGTATTCCGCATCCCGGCTTTCCGAGAAAAACCGCATCTCATCGCGCAGCCACTGAATGACCGCACCGCCGACAAATACGCTGCCCTCAAGCGCATACTGCGTTTCGTCTCCGATACGAATACCGATCGTTGTCAACAAGCCGTTTTCACTTTCACAGGCTGTCGTTCCGGTATTCATCAGCAGGAAGCAGCCGGTGCCGTAGGTGTTTTTGGCGTCGCCGGCATTAAAGCAGGTCTGTCCGAACAGTGCTGCCTGCTGATCGCCTGCAATGCCGGCAATCGGGATCTCACCATTAGGCAGAGAAACATAGCCGTAAATCTCGCTTGACGAGCATACGCGCGGCAGCATTGCCCGAGGAATATCGAGCGCCTTCAGCAGTGTGTCGTCCCAATCGAGGCTATGAATATCAAAGATCATCGTGCGCGCAGCATTAGTGGCATCCGTGATATGCACCCTGCCGCCCGTGAGCTTCCATACCAGCCACGAATCCACCGTTCCGAACAGGATCTCGCCCTTCTCAGCCTTCTCCCGTGCGCCCTCCACATGATCGAGCAGCCATTTGATCTTCGTGCCCGAAAAATATGCGTCCGGGACAAGACCGGTCGTGCGGCGGATATGGTCGGACAGACCGCTCTCCACCAGCCTGTCCACGATGTCTGCGGTGCGGCGGCACTGCCATACGATAGCGTTATGAATAGGACGGCCGGTCATTTTATCCCAAAGGATCGTCGTCTCCCGCTGATTGGTAATGCCGATACCGGCCACATCGGCAGGGGAGATATCCGCCGCCGCAAGCACTTCAAACATAGCCGCGTACTGCGTAGACCAGATCTCCATCGGATCCTGCTCAACCCATCCTTCATGCGGATAATGCTGCGTCAGCTCGTGCTGACGGATTGCAAGAATATTCTGTTCGCTGTCAAAAAGTATTGCTCTTGAACTCGTTGTGCCCTGATCGAGGGCCAGTATATACTTTCCCATGACGGAAAACTCCTCTCCTTCGCTTTTACGCAATACCGCAGATTTCCGTAAAACGCTCCTGTTCAGGGATGCTGTATTGCTCTGTTTTTTCCCTTTACCCTTGCCTTTATCATACTCTGCGCAGCGTATGCTTGTCAACCGCGGCTGGCGTATTGCATTTTTCGTGCGGCCGGCGCAGTAATAATATTCGTTGCAAGAGGCTGCAAAATGTGATATGATTAAAATAAGTATGAGGATATATTCCTTATGTTCAAATCAAAAGCATTAAAGAGGAAAGCGCAATGAATGAATATACTGTAATCGGCATAGTCGTCGCCGCCTTCATCCTGGCCGGCGTGCTGTCCTACTTCTTTACGCCGCCCGTCAAACGGTTCGCGCACAAGGTTGGTGCGATCGATGTACCAAAGGATAACCGCCGCATGCACAAGGAACCGATTCCGCGTCTTGGCGGCCTTGCGATTTTCGGCGGCTTCCTTTGCTCCATTCTGGTATTCGGTCAGCTGGACCAGACCATGCTGTGCGTACTGCTCGGTGCGACGATTATTGTAGCGCTCGGCATCTTCGACGATGTTCTCGCACTCGGTGCAAAGCTCAAATTTATCGTACAGATCATCGCGGCGGCCATTCCGGTCTGTGTCGGCGGCCTGCAGATCAGTCTTTTCACCAACCTCAATCCGTTTTCGGACGCGCCGTTCTGGCATCTTGGCTTTCTCGCCGTTCCTGTTACGATCATCTGGATCGTCGGCATTACAAATGCGGTCAATCTGATCGACGGTCTGGACGGTCTCGCTGTCGGCGTATCGTCTATCGCCGCAATCACCATGCTCGCTGTTGCGCTTTTGACCGATAACATGGCAATTGCCATCACGATGGCTGCCCTTACAGGCGCCTGCATTGGCTTTATGCCGTACAATCTTAATCCTGCAAAGATTTTCATGGGCGACACCGGTTCGACCTTCCTCGGCTATATGCTCGCAACCGTGTCCATCATGGGTCTGTTCAAATTTTACGCCGTCATCTCGTTTGCTGTGCCGTTTCTTATTCTCGGCCTGCCGATCTTCGATACGGCGAACGCGATCATCCGCCGTCTTGCGGAGGGCCGCAGTCCGATGAGCCCTGACCGCGGTCATGTGCATCACAAGCTGATCGACATGGGCTTCAATCAGAAGCAGGCGGTCGCTATTCTTTACGCAATCAGTGCAACACTCGGTCTGACCGCCGTCGTGCTCACCTCGTCGGGTGAGGTAAAGGCTGTTGTACTGCTTGCCGCAGTGCTTGCAGCAATTCTTGTCGGCGCATGTATTATCTACGGCGCGGAACACTGGGGCAAGCATCCGCAGGAGCAGAAAAAACACAAAAACGAGGCTGCACAGGAGGAGAAAAACAAACATGAATAAAATCAAGGTAATGACTGTATTCGGTACGCGCCCGGAAGCTATCAAAATGGCTCCGCTCGTGCATGCGCTTGAGCAGAACGAAAACACCGAGTCCATCGTGTGCGTTACCGCACAGCATCGCGAAATGCTCGATCAGGTTCTTGATATTTTCGGCATCAGGCCGGATTATGACCTGAATATCATGCAGCCGCGTCAGACGCTCGCTACCATCACCGAAAAGAGCCTGCACGGTCTGGATGAGGTGCTCGAAAAGGCGCAGCCGGACATTGTTCTCGTCCACGGCGATACCTCGACCACCTTTGCCGGCGCACTCGCAGCGTTCTACCACAAAATTCCTGTCGGCCATGTTGAGGCTGGTCTGCGCACCTACGACAAATATTCGCCGTTCCCTGAGGAAATGAACCGCAAGCTGACCGGTCAGATCGCGACGCTGCACTTTGCTCCGACTCCTCGCAACCGTGACAATCTCGCCCGCGAGGGCATCACTGAGGGCGTTTCCGTCGTCGGCAACACCGTCGTTGACGCGATCCACATGACCGTCAAGCCGGATTTTTCATTCCGTGATGAGCAGCTGAAAAAGCTCGACTTCGAGAACAATCGTGTTGTCCTTGTCACGGCTCACCGCCGCGAAAACTACGGCGAACCGATGGAGAACATCTGCCGTGCGATTGCTGAGCTGAGCGAAGCATATCCGGATGTGCACTTCGTTTATCCGGTTCACCTCAGTCCGTATGTGCGTGAGACCGCAGAGAAGTTCCTCGGCGGCAATGACCGCATTCATCTGATTCATCCGCTGACCGTTGACGAGATGCACAATCTGATGGCGCGCTGCTTCATGATCATGACCGACTCCGGCGGACTTCAGGAGGAGGCACCCAGTCTCGGCAAGCCGGTTCTGGTACTGCGCCGCGAGACCGAGCGTCCGGAAGCAATCGAAGCCGGCACAGTCAAGCTTGCGGGCGTTGAGCAGGCCGATATCGTAAAGCTCGCACGCGAGCTGTTCGAGGACGAGACTGCTTACGCAAAGATGGCGCATGCCGTCAATCCCTACGGAGACGGAAAAACCTCGCAGCGCATTGTCGAAGCGATCGAGCACTATTTCGGTCTGCGCGAGAACGGTCCGGCACCGTTTAACCCGTGAGAAAGCGAAAAGTCCTCTCTGCGCCTATGGCGGCCGCCATCTGTGCAGGCGTTCTCGTGTCGCTCCTGTTTCTGAGCTACATCATGTCCTCCGGTCTGCTGCATCGCCGCGACACCGGCATCACGCTGCCGACAGGGGAGGCTGACACGCCGGTCGTCACTGCCGACAGTCAGCTGCTGACTGCGCAGAGCGTTGCAGATGTTGACATCACGACCGATAACGTCCAGCATGTTATTGCGTCTCTCACGCGCCCCGAGGCATACAGCTGTACCATCGAAAACAAACTGTATTATACCGGCGGCTCATCCGCTCTCCGCTGTCGCCGCTACGTTCGCGACGGCGTCATTCGCACGGATACCCTGACCGAGAGCGGCGCTGTCCGCTCCTCGATCATTCGCAGAGGCGATATCATCTATTCCTGGAACGCTGACAGTTCGGCAGTCTATGAGGGCAGGGCAGGCAGTTTTTCTGATGACGCCTCAGCCATGCTGCCGACCTATGAGGATGTGCTCGCAGCAGGCGTTACACCGCTCTCTGCCGGCCGCACATCCACAGACAGCGAACCGTGCATCATCGTCAGCTTTGATCTGGACGGCTACCGCTGCGCTTACAGCGTGTCTGCGTCCTCAGGACTTCTCAAAAGCGCATCGTTCTATTCGGGCGATACGCTCACCCGCTCGGTCTCCGTCTCCGGACTTTCGACCGAAGCCCCCGACAAGGTATATTTCACCCTGCCCGGAGGGAAAACACTGTTAGGAGAGTAACCATTCAATATGTCAGAATACTTAAAAATTTCCGAGGAAATCCGTGCGCTCGGCGCCGAAGCCGAACGTGAAATTCGTCCTTATTTTTCCCGTATTGAGGAGATCTGTGACCGGAATACCGAAAAGGTGCTTGCCGCCTTCGCAAAGAACCGCGTTTCCGACAATCTGTTTGCCGGCACGACCGGCTATGGCTACGATGACTACGGCCGCGATACGCTCGATAAAATCTATGCCGATATTTTCGGCACAGAAGCTGCTCTCGTGCGCATCGGCTTTGTCAACGGCACGCATGCCCTGTCCTGCGCAATGTTCTCCGCAGTAAAGACCGGGGACACCGTTCTGTCCGTTACCGGACCGGCGTACGACACCCTTCAGAATACCATTACCGGCGATTACTGCGGCAGCATGAAGAGCTACGGCATCGGCTATAAGCAGGTCGACCTGAAGGACGGCGTTCCCGATCTGTCTGCGATCCGTGAGGCGGCAGGGGACGAAAACGTTAAGCTCGTATTCATTCAGCGCAGCCGCGGCTACGCCGTGCGCAAGACGCTTTCCGTCGAGGAGATCGGCAAGGTCTGCGAGGTTGTGCGTGAGGTCAACCCGTGCGCTGCCATTATGGTCGATAACTGCTACGGAGAATTCACCGAGGAAATCGAGCCCACGCAGGTCGGCGCAGATATCATCGCCGGTTCGCTCATCAAAAACCCCGGCGGCGGTCTTGCCCCCACGGGCGGCTATATCGCCGGCCGCAGAGATCTCGTCGAAAACGCATCCTACAAGCTGACCGCGCCCGGCATCGGCGGTGAATGCGGCTGCACAATGGGGCAGAACCGTCTGCTGTTTCAGGGTCTGTTCATGGCGCCGCACATTACCGCTCAGGCGCTTAAGACTGCGATTTTCTGTGCGAAGGTGATGGAGAAGCTCGGCTACGAGGTCAGCCCCAAGGCAGAGGAGCCACGCTATGACATCATCCAGACGATCGCATTCGGCAAACCCGAGCCGCTGCGCCGCTTCTGCGAGGGCATTCAGTCCGGCGCTCCGGTCGATTCCTTCGTTACGCCCGAACCCTGGGCAATGCCCGGCTATGACGATCCCGTCATCATGGCAGCCGGCGCATTTGTGCAGGGCGCATCCATTGAGCTTTCTGCCGACGCGCCGATGCGCGAGCCGTATGTCTGCTATATGCAGGGCGGTCTGACCTACTCCTCCGGCAAGGCCGGCATCCTGCTTGCGGCCGAAAGGATCAAGGCCGAACTGCAAAATTGATGTCGCAGTTTTAATGGTGCAGTATTGCCTTAAAAGCAGCGGCAGATGATCCGACAGGGATGAGTGCTTCTTGCATTCATCCCTGTCTTTATCATGATACATATTGCAAAATTCACACGTTTGTGCTATAATATCTGAACTCGGAATTATTTTTCCGTTTTTACATTGGCAAAGGACCTGTTATGATCATTCTTGGCATAGACCCCGGCTACGGCACGATCGGTTACGGTGTCGTCCGGTTCGATAATATGAAATTCACCGCTATCCAGTACGGTGCCGCGAAAACTGCGCCGGGCACGCCCATGCATCTGCGTCTGTGCGAGATCTATGACGATATCTGCACGCTTGTGGATACATTCCACCCGGATGAGGTTTCGATCGAGGAGCTTTTCTTTTCAAAGAACATCACGACCGGCATTCAGGTTGCGCAGGCACGCGGCGTTATTCTGCTCGCACTCGCGCAGAAGGGGCTGCATCCGGTCTCCTATACACCGAATCAGGTCAAGATGGCGGTCGTCGGCTACGGCAACGCAGAAAAAAAACAGATGATGGAAATGACAAAGAGCATTCTCCATCTTACAAAGCTCCCGCGGCCGGATGATGCGGCGGATGCACTCGCGCTTGCGATCTGCCACGGTCATTCCAGACAGGCTATGCGATATGAGGGTTTATAATTTATGTTTTATTATGTTGACGGAACGGTAAGCGTCCTTCAGACAGGACTTGCCGTAATCGACTGCGGCGGTGTGGGTTATGCCTGCCATGCTTCGCAGAATACAATCAGCAGGCTGAAAATCGGCACGAAGGCCCGTCTGCTGACCTATCTCAATGTGCGCGAGGGGATTTTCGAGCTGTACGGCTTTATCGACGAGGAGGAAAAGTCCTGCTTTGAGATGATGATCGGTGTTTCCGGCGTCGGTCCCAAGGCAGCGCTTTCCATTCTTTCAGTCGCGCCGCCCGACCGGCTTGCACTCTCGATCATCACCGGCGACGAGAAAACGCTCACACAAGCGCCCGGCATCGGAAAAAAGATCGCGCAGCGCATCGTTCTGGAACTTCGGGACAAAATGAGCAAGGAGCAGCTTGAAGGGGCTTCCGCTGCTTCGCCTGTGGCCGCAGCAGACCTCTCCGGCGGCGTAAACCATACGCAGGAAGCCGTTGCGGCGCTCATGGTGCTTGGCTATACGCAGGCTGAAGCACTCCACGCAATGAAGCAGATCGACACGGTCGGCATGGAAGCGGACGAAATCATCCGCCAGTGTCTCAAGAAACTTGTTAAGCAGTAATAGGGGAGAGTGTTCCTTTGAGTATTGAATTTTCCGGCGGCATGGCGGATGATGAACGTATCATCTCCACCCGGCAGTTGTCTGAGGACGAGACCGAAAATTCGCTCCGCCCCAAGACGATGGCGGATTACATCGGTCAGACCAAGGCCAAGGAAAACCTGAGCGTATATATCGAAGCCGCAAAAATGCGCGGCGAATCGCTCGACCATACGCTTCTGTATGGTCCTCCCGGCCTCGGCAAGACCACGCTCGCCGGTATCATCGCCGCCGAAATGGGAGTCAACATCCGCGTTACAAGCGGTCCTGCCATTGAAAAGGCCGGAGATCTTGCCGC
Organism: Butyricicoccus sp. OM04-18BH; assembly: GCF_003481705.1. Classification (GTDB taxonomy): domain Bacteria; phylum Bacillota; class Clostridia; order Oscillospirales; family Butyricicoccaceae; genus Agathobaculum; species Agathobaculum hominis. The sequence continues at coordinate 104,304 of NZ_QULN01000002.1, read as the reverse complement.
TTTATTGACAAACCTCTCAGAAAATGATATTTTGTTTATTGACGAGATCCACCGTCTCGACCGTGCGGTAGAGGAGATCCTTTATCCGGCCATGGAGGACTACGCGCTCGATATCATCATCGGCAAGGGGCCCTCTGCTCGCTCCATACGAATCGACCTGCCGCGCTTTACGCTGATCGGCGCAACAACCCGCGCAGGTCAGATGACCAGTCCGCTGCGTGACCGCTTCGGCGTCATGCTCCGTCTCGAGCTGTACTCGCCCGAGGAGCTTTGCAGTATCGTTGAGCGTTCGGCAGGCATTCTGAACGTCCCCTGTGAGCACGAAGGCGCATATGAAATCGCCCGGCGCAGCCGCGGCACGCCTCGTATTGCCAATCGTCTGCTGCGCCGTGTGCGCGATTTTGCGCAGGTTCGCGGCACGGGTACCATTGACAAAAAGAGCGCAGACATCGCGCTGCGCGCACTGGAAATAGACGAACTCGGTCTCGATAATGTCGATCGGCGCATGCTTCAGAGTATTATGCTCAACTATGGCGGCGGACCGGTCGGGCTAGACACGCTCGCCGCGACGATCGGTGAGGAGGCCATTACTCTTGAAGACGTTTACGAGCCGTATCTCATGCAGATCGGCTTTCTCAGCCGCACGCCGCGCGGACGATGCGTGACGATGCAGGCATACCGGCATCTTAACATGGAGCCGGCTGACGGACAGCTAATGCTGTAAACCGGGGCATGTCCCCATGTCGTATCAACAGGAAAGATAGGTGTTTCATATTGGGTAGATACTTTGGAACGGACGGCGTCCGCGGCGTTGCAAATCTTGAGCTTGATGCACTGCTCGCATTTAAGATCGGTGCAGCCGCTGCATATACGCTCACACAGGAGTCTGCGCACGGCAAAAAGGCCAAGCTTCTGATCGGCAAGGATACGCGCATTTCCTCGGATATGCTGGAGAATGCGCTCGTAGCGGGCATTTGCTCGGTCGGTGCAGATGTAGAACTGCTCGGCGTTATCCCGACGCCGGCTGTCGCGTACCTCACCATCAAGCACAAGGCAGATGCTGGTATTGTCATTTCTGCAAGCCACAATTCGTTCGAATACAACGGCATCAAGATCTTTGCAGGCAACGGCTACAAGCTGCCGGATGCTACCGAGGCAAAGATCGAGGATCTGATCGATGACTTTGAGTCCATTCCGCGCATGACCCATGACAGGATCGGCCGTGTACTCAAGAGCGAGATCGACCCGGTCGTTGAATATACCAACCACCTTGCGGAAACGATTTCCGGCGACCTGTCCGGTCTGCGAGTTGCTGTCGACTGCGCGAACGGTTCGTCCTCCACGACGGTAGAGCGTCTGATGCGACTGGTCGAGTGCAAGGCCGAAATTCGCTTCTATGAGCCGGACGGCGTAAACATCAACGACAACTGCGGCTCCACCCATCTGGGACAGCTCAAGGAGCGCGTCCGCCGCGGCAACTTCGACCTCGGTGTCGCATTTGACGGTGATGCCGACCGCTGTCTGATCGTCGATGAAACCGGCGAAGAGCTGGACGGTGACCGCATCATGGCGGTATGCGCAGCACACATGAAAAAGCAGGGCAAGCTGCGCGGCGGCGCTTTCGTCGCGACCATCCTGTCCAACATGGGTCTGCACGCATATGCCGAAAAGAACGGCATGAAGATCGAGTGCTCGAATGTCGGCGACCGTTACGTTCTCGAAATGATGCTCAAGAAGGGATATATCCTGGGCGGCGAGCAGTCCGGTCATGTAATTTTCCTGGAGTATGCTTCCACCGGTGACGGTGAACTGACCGCGCTTCAGTTCATGTCTATCCTCAAGGAAAGCGGCCGAAAGTGCTCGGAAATTGCAGCGGAAGTCGTTCCGTGGCCGCAGGTTATGATCAACGTCAAGGTGCCGAACGACCAGAAGGCAACGCTTCAGGAGAAGCCGGAAATCAAGGCTGACATCGAAGCAGCTGCCGCCGAGCTCGGCGACAACGGTCGAATCCTCGTCCGTCCGTCCGGCACAGAAGCGCTTGTCCGCGTCATGGTCGAGGGAAAAGACAGCGCACAGGTAGATACTTTGGCAAAAAGGGTTGCCAAAACGATTGAGTCTGTCGTATAATAGAGATAAGAACCAATGGGGTGGATGTGGTTTCGCATCCACCTCGTTTGTTACAGACGGCGGAATTTTTCCGTCTGCCAAATACAGCCACGTTGCGGTGCGTCTGCCGGACGCGCGGCAATATACCAGCAGGGAGGTGAGAGCGGTTTGACATACAAGTTCACAACAAACTAAAGCGCCAGAACTGCGATGCAGCCGGTATCGCAGTTGACGAGGAAAGGGTTAATCGAAATTTCGGCGGATGCCCTTCGGCCACAGGTGGGTTGGTCGTCAGCAGGCTGTTAAAGCACACAGGTGACTGTGCGGACAGAGCAGCTATGCATTACGCACTATTTTTATGCCCAAATCCGGGTATGAAAATTTTTCTTTTTGATTTTAACTGTTTGATAAATATATTCCGTTTTGGAGGAGTAAACTGATTATGTGTGGAATTGTTGGTTTTACGGGACGCGAAAATGCGCTCCCCATTCTGATCAAGGGTCTGTACAGTCTGGAATATCGCGGATATGACTCTGCCGGTATCGCCGCATTCACTAAGGAAGGCCTGCGCGTCGTAAAGACCCGCGGCCGCATCGCTAACCTTGAGGAGAAGATCCGTGAGGTCGGCTGCGATATGGAATGCACCTGCGGCATCGGCCACACCCGCTGGGCGACTCACGGCGAACCGTCCGACCGCAACTCTCATCCGCATCTCGGCGGCAAGGGCAAGGTTGCAGTCGTTCACAACGGCATCATTGAAAACTACAAGGAACTGCGCGAACGCCTTGAAGCGCATGGTTATGAGTTCAAGTCCGAGACCGACACCGAAACCGTTGCGCATCTTGTCGACTATCTGCACACCGGCAAGCAGGAGGATCTTGCAAAAACCGTTCTGGCTGCCGTGCAGCGTCTGCGCGGCTCTTACGCACTCGGCGTTGTATCTATGGATAATACACAGGAAATCGTCGCAGCGCGCCGCGGCAATCCGCTCGTCATCGGTATCGGTGAAGGCGAAAACATGATCGCATCTGATATCACCGCTATTATCAGCCGTACCCGGAAGTTCATCATTCTTGACGACAACGAAGTAGCGATCGTGCGTCCGGATGAAGTCATTGTCATGAACGAATTCGGCGACAAAGTCGAAAAGGAAGTTCAGACCGTCAACTGGGATATGTCCGCAGCAGAAAAGGGCGGCTATCAGCACTTCATGCTCAAGGAGATCATGGAGCAGCCTAAGGCTGTTACAGATACCGTGACCCCCCGCATCAAGAACAATGCCGTCTGTTTCGAGGACAACGGACTGACCGATGAGCGTCTGCGCGACATTGAAAACATCCACATCATCGGCTGCGGCTCTGCGCTGCATGCAGGCATGGTCGGCAAGCGCGTTATCGAGGCAATGTGCCGCATCCGCTGCTCGGCCGAGGTCGCAAGCGAATTCCGCTATGAAAATCCGATCATCGGCAAAAAGGATATGTGCATCGTAATCAGTCAGTCCGGTGAGACAGCTGATACGCTTGCTGCAATGCGTCTGGCGAAGCAGGCCGGTGCATTCACCATCGCGATTGTAAATGTGGTCTCCTCCACGATCGCACGCGAAGCTGATGGTGTCCTGTACACCTGGGCCGGCCCGGAGATCGCTGTTGCAACGACCAAGGCTTACTCCGCACAGCTGGCCGCACTGTATCTGATTTCCGTAAAGATTGCGCGCGTGCGCGGTCTGATCTCGATCGGCGACGAGCGTGCGCTCTGTGCTGAGCTTCAGCGGCTGCCGGAATGCGTCACCGAAGCGCTCAAATGTCAGCCGGATATGCAGCGCATCGCTACGCTGTATGCAAACCGTCCCAGTGTCTTTTTCCTCGGCCGCGGTCTGGACTATGCCGCAGCTCTCGAGGCATCCCTTAAGCTGAAGGAGATTTCCTATATCCACTCTGAGGCATATGCGGCGGGTGAGCTGAAGCATGGCACGATTTCTTTGATCGAAGATGGCACTCTCGTTGTTGCTCTGGCAACCCAGCCTGCGCTGTTTGAAAAGACGGTCTCCAATATCCGTGAGGTCGTTGCACGCGGTGCTTCTGTCGTCCTGGTAACAACGGATGACTTCACCGGTGACGAGTCTGTCTGCCAGCATATTATCCGCCTGCCTAAGTGTCTATACGAATTTTCCGCTTCGCTTTCGATCATCCCAATGCAGCTTTTTGCATACTATGTTGCAGTTGAGCGCAACTGCGATGTGGATAAGCCGCGTAACCTCGCCAAGTCGGTTACGGTTGAATAATCCAATTTTATTGTCAGTTTTGCACAAGCCACACCAGTCGTTTTAAGTGAAAATAGTAGATTTGTCGATATTTTCTTGACATTTCCAATTAAAGCGCATATAATATTTATCGACATGAGAAATAATGAATCAACACTCCTCTCCCCGGAAATGTCCGACGAGACTCTGTGCCGTCTGGCGCAGCAGTCGAACGGCTCTGCGGCGGAGGATCTGGTCAAAAGGTATACCCGTCTGGTCAAGACCTGCGCACGCCCCTTCTTTCTTGCTGGAGCAGACGCAGAAGATGTAATCCAGGAGGGGATGCTCGGACTGATGAAAGCGATACGGGAATTTGACAGCACCAAAGGCGTTCCATTCAGCGTATTCGCCAGACTGTGTATTCAGCGGAAAATATATTCCGCAACACGCTCTGCATCAGCTCTTAAACATCAGCCGCTGAATCAGTCCATGTCATTAGATCGACCTCTGTTTGAAGACCTTGCGGAATCGCACACACGGGTAACGGCACCGATAGGTGATCCAGAATCGCTGGTGATTGGCAATGAAGAGAGGGAAGAGCGCACCAGGCAGCTCTACTCGCTCTTGTCTGAATTTGAGGCAAACGTTTTGACATTATTTCTGGACGGTCTCTCCTATGAGGAGATGGCAGAAACGCTCGGAAAGCCCGTCAAATCGGTGGAAAACGCCATCCAGCGCATCAAGCGAAAATCGGCTAAGATCAATCCCTGTTAGGGGCGATTACAGGCCTCGGCCTGTTCGCAATATAATCCAAGTTCCCCAGCGAACGCAATCAAAGAGAGGTAAAAGGAACATGTACGAAGACAAGACTTTAGTATGCAAGGAATGTGGTAAGGAATTTGTATTCACTGCCGGCGAGCAGGAATTCTACGCAGAGCGTGGTTTCCAGAACGAGCCGCAGCGCTGCAAGAGCTGCCGCGACGCACGCAAGAACGCTGCTCGCGGTCCGCGTGAGTTCTTTACTGCAACCTGTGCTTCCTGTGGCGGCGAGGCTCGCGTTCCGTTTGAGCCGAAGTCCGACCGTCCGGTTTATTGCAGCGAGTGCTTTGCAAAAATGCGCGAGCAGTAATATTATAACGCTGAAAAAGCAATAAACGACACGATAAGAAACGCCAGTAGTGATTTTTTCATTGCTGGCGCTTTTTCTTTTGCTTGTAAATTGCAATAACCAATCGAACACCGATCAGCGAATTAGTCCGCGGCAGCGCGGAAAAGCCTGAACGAGCTGCTGGCAAGGGAGGCTGAGTCGCTGCCGCAGGCCCTTACGTCCATTCTGCGGTGTAAAGAATCCTTACACAATGCCCGACCGCAGTCCGGCAGTCCCGCTCAAAGCTCGAAGTATGTACGGGACACATCTTCTTAACCATCTGACCGCCGATCGAACCCGCCTGACGGCTGGTCAGATCGCCGTTATAACCCTGCTTGAGGTTGACGCCGACCTCGCTTGCAGCCTCCATCTTAAACTGATCCATTGCGGCGCGTGCTTCAGGTACCATGCCCTGATTGGAACCGTTTTTCGTGTTAGTCATAACTTTGATCTCTCCTTTACGATTTGTGTGTTGTGGTTTGCTGATAGTATGTTGCGCAAAAATAATAGCGATATAAGTTGAAAAATGTGGCGTACCTGCCGGAAACCGCAAAAAGAAAACAGAGTTTTACAGATTTTGCAGAGAGTTATCGTCCTGCGCACTGCATACTGAATAAAGATGTTGCATTGCTGTGAGCTTATCATCTTTTTTTCGCTTGTTTTCATCAGAATTCTTGACAGAATAGCGATTGGATGATAGTATAATTGAATGGATACTCATGTATCACGGGAGGGATTTTGTTGGCTGTCAGACATAAGCGCGCGGATATGGATTGCTGCGAAGAACACATTGTTCATATGGATGCGGTAGAAACTGCGCGCAGGCAGATGCCGGATGATGATATCACGACCGCAGCGTCTGATTTTTTCAAGGCGTTTTCTGATAAAACACGCCTGCGTATTCTGACAGCGTTGGTATCGGCAGAACTTTGCGTCTGCGATATCGCGACACTGCTCGGCATGAGCCAGTCGGCAATTTCCCATCAGCTGCGTTTTTTGAAACAGGCCCGTCTTGTAAAGAGCAGAAAAAACGGAAAGACCGTATACTATGCCTTGTGTGATGACCATATCCAGACGATACTGGCGCAAGGTATCGCACATGTGCAGGAGGGATAGAAGATGAGCGAAAATACAACCCCACAGATGGGGTCGCCGGAAAAGGAGCCGCTGCTGAAGAGCGAGGGGACAGATCAGACATCTGCTGAAGAACTGCTCGATCAGATCAGCGCGAACGCCGACGATTTTCCGACTGTAGAAAGCATCCTGCAGGAATTCGGCATAAACACCGCTGAAGCATCCGGGACGCAAAACGAGGATGCCGGGACAGAAAATATGCCGGAGATGACATCTGATACAGAAGAACAGGAGCATGCCGAGCCGCAGGAAACGGAAACGCCCCCCGGAATAGAACCCGACAAGGCGGAATCAGTAACTGAGACGGATAAGGATTCGGTATCTCCCGATCAGGCGGAACAAGAGTCTGAGCAATCCGAAGAGAAGGAAAACACACCGGTTTCTCCGCCGGAGAGCACGGCTGAGCATGAGGCTGTGCCTTCGGAGAAGGCGTCAGAGGAGAAACCGCCGGAAACGAAAGACGAAGAAATGCAGCCGGAGGCTGCTGCAGAAAAGCAGACTGCGGAAAAAGAACCGCCCCAGGAAGAAAAATCGCCGCAAAATTCGGAGGATGACTCCGGATCACAGGCTGAAGATGAGGGCAACGAGCAGGAAGGTGCAGAAGATGCTGAAAACGCATCGGCTGAACCAGAGTCACCGCCCGGAGCAGAGGCGCCGGATGAGGAAGAAAGCGGCGTTGATAAGGCGGTTGATAAGCTCAAACATCTCTGGAAAATAGAGAAAAAGCCCAGAAAGAACAAGGAAAAGAAACGGTTTAAGGATGATCCGGAAGAAGAAACGGCATCCGAAGCCGAAAATATGCAGCCTCTGTCTGCTGCCCTTGCGATGCTGCATCAAAGCGAGAGCGAGACGGAAGGCATGTCGTTCATGGAACGAGCGCGGTATCGGGCCAAAATGCGACGAAGGGAGCAGACCCGTCTGCGGCGGGAAAATGCCAAAAGAGGAGCGTCGAATGGCGGCGAAGGCCGATATCAGGCGTTGTCCATGATGGATATGCAGTTCACGCTGATTCGGCTGATTGCATCGGCAGCACTTGTGATTGCCGGAGCGCTGTTCGGGAGCGATGATCATATCGCCTTTATCCTTTATCTTCTGGCGTATCTGCTGGCAGCGGTCCCCATTGCCGGAAACGCAATACAGGAGCTGTCGCACGGGCGGTTTTTCAGTGAATACCCGCTCATGCTTGTGGTATCGCTCGGCGCATTTCTGCTGCATCACCGTCCTGAGGCCGCGATTGTGCTGATTCTTCACGGAGTCGGAAAAATTGCAAGCGATTTTATTCTCGCCGGCGCGAACAGCGAAATGCCGCAGCAGGCAAGCTGCATACCGGAAAAAGCGGCTGTCGTCAATATGAAAGGCGAAGAGCGCATGGTCAGTCCGGCAGAGGTCCGAATCGGTGAGTTTGTTCTTGTTCGTTCAGGAGAGCGTGTACCGCTTGACGGCGTTGTGATCCGCGGCGAGGGCACTGTTGATGAGAGCGTTATTTCGGGCGACAGCGAGCTCGCAGCCGTCAGCAAGGATTCGCACGTGCTGGCGGGCAGCCTGTATACCGGCTCGCTTCTGCTGATGCGGACTATGGTTCGCTTCGATGACAGCGCAATCAGCCGTATTATGCGCGTGCAGGAAGACAGCAGCGAACATAAGGCAGCACTGGAACGCAGTATGCTGCTTATGGTATCGCGTTTCATTCCCTTCATGTTTATCCTGGCTGTACTGCTTGCGATCGTACCGCCGCTGCTCAACTCGACGGCCCCGCTTCAGAGCTGGGTATATCGTGCACTGACGCTCCTTGCAGTAAGCTGTCCGGCAGCGCTCGCTGTTTCCGTTCCGCTTGTATTCTGGTGCGGCAGCAGCAGACTGGCTCGAAAAGGCGTACATGCCAAGGGCAGTGAAGCAATCGAGAAAACCGCAGAGATGCGCATGGCCGTGTTCAACAAAACCGGCACCCTGACAAAGGGCGATCTTCATATTAAAAAGGTATTCCCGACGCAGGAGTTTGACGAGCAGAGCTGCATTGCACTTGCTGCCGCCGCTGAACAGCTATCAGCACATCCGGTAGCCCGCGCACTGGTAGATGCCTACAAGGGACAGATGCAGAAGGTCATGGAATTCGAAGAATTCCCGGGCCGAGGCGTCCGTGCCCGCATCCATAACCGAACGATTCTCGTCGGCAACCGCAAGCTGATGATCTCCCGCGGCGTTAAGGGTGTTCCTGAACTGCGAGGCACAATCGTCTATGTGGCATATGAAGGAGACTATGCCGGTGCGATCCAGATGGAGGATACAGTCCGCGATGAGGCGGCAGATGCTGTTCGCGAACTGAAAGCGCAGGGCATTACACGCACGGTCCTCCTGACCGGCGACAGCGAGCTGTCCGCACAGCAGGTTGCTGATGCAGCAGGCATCGATACCATTCACTTCGGTCTCCAGCCAGAAGAAAAAGCCGCCAAAATGGATTTTCTGATGCGCACGATCCCGACGGACGGCGCAGAAGCCTACATTGGCGATGGCATTCATGATCTGGATGAGCTGAAGACTGCAGATGTCGGTATCGCGATGGGCACTGCCGGTTCGCGCGATACAGCGAAGTGTGCCAATGTGCTGGTTATGACGCATGATTTGACTCGCCTTGCTGATGCTGTCCGTATCAGCCGCAGAACGCACAGTACAGCGGTACAGAATATGATGATCGTTGTCATTGCGAAAATACTGCTCACTCTGCTCGCACTTTTCGGCTTTGTTCAGATGTGGCATGTTGTTGCAGTGGACATCATCCTCTCGGTACTGACGGTATTCAATTCGACTCGAATCCTGAACACAAAATAACAGCAAAGACCATATCTTTCTGTAAAACGAAGCAGCTTACTTCTTTTTGCAGGACGGTATGGTCTTTTTGCGTAAAATGTGATATAATGTCTATAACTACCGCCTGAATGGCGGATGCTGTTTTCAGTACATTTCATATGACACCACTAAACTATACTCATTTTGGAGGATAACAGCTTGCATAAACAGATGGAAGCCATCCTGACCCGGGTGCAGAAGCCGGCGCGATATGTCGGCGGCGAATGGGGATCGGTGATGAAGGACAAAAAGAATGTAGATCTGCGGTTCGCTTTCTGCTTTCCGGACACTTACGAGGTTGCGATGTCGCACCTTGGCTCGCGTATCCTGTACGGACTGCTCAATGATCAAAAAGGGATCTGGTGTGAGCGTGTATGCGCGCCGTGGATCGATATGGAGGCCGAAATGCGTGCTGCCGGCATTCCACTTTACGGTCTGGAAAGCGGTGATCCGCTCACGGACTTCGATATTATTGCGTTTACGCTTCAGTATGAGCTGTCGTTTTCTAACATTTTAAATATGCTGGATCTCGGCGGTATCCCCGTGCTTGCAAAGGAACGCACTGACCTCCGGCATATTGTTGCCTGCGGCGGACCGTGCGCGTATAACCCGGAGCCGCTCGCGGATTTTGTCGATCTGTTCATGATCGGCGACGGTGAGGAAATTATGCTCGAGTTTACCGACCTGTATCGCAAGGCGAAGCGCGAAGGCTGGTCCAAGCAGGATTTCCTGATTGCGGCGGCACAGATCGAGGGCATGTACGTCCCCTCGCTGTATGAAGTCAAATACCATGAGGACGGAACGATTGAAAGCGTAACGCCCACGCACGGTGCTCCGGCGATGGTGCAGAAGCGCATCGTCAAGGATCTGGATACCATGTATTATCCGGAGTCGTTTGTCGTTCCTTCGACCGATATTGTCTTTGACCGCGCTATGATCGAGCTGTTCCGCGGCTGTCCGCGCGGCTGTCGTTTCTGTCAGGCGGGTCATACCTACCGTCCGCTCCGTACCAAATCGAAGGAGGTTCTTCTGCAACAGGCGGAAGCGGTGCTGAAGAATTCCGGCTATGAGGAGATTTCTCTCTCCTCGCTGTCTACAAGCGATTACGGCGAACTGTCCGGCCTGACAGAGTGTATGCTCGATTACTGCGAGCCGCGCCATATCAGCCTGTCGCTGCCGTCTCTCCGCGCAGACAGTTTTTCCGCTGAGCTGATGGAGCGCGTGCAGAAAACGCGCAAGAGCGGTTTGACCTTTGCCTGTGAGGCGGGCACACAGCGTCTGCGTGACGTTATCAATAAGAACATCCGCGAAGAAGATGTTCTGCATGCCTGCGAAATCGCATTTCAGGGCGGATGGAACAATGTCAAGCTCTATTTCATGATGGGTCTGCCGACGGAAACCTATGAGGATCTGGACGGCATTTCCGACATCTGCAAAAAGGTCGCCTACTGCTGGCGCGAGAATACTCCCAATCGTGCGCGCGGCGTTCGTATTACAGCTTCGGCTTCGTGCTTCGTTCCCAAGCCGCAGACGCCGTTTCAGTGGGATGCGCAGGACACACTGGAGACCTTCCGTGAGAAGCAGGCGCATCTCAAGGTGGTTATGAAGACCAAGAACGTCACCTATAACTGGCACGATGCCGAGACCTCGGTGCTCGAAGGCGTTATTGCACGAGGCGACCGCCGTCAGGGCAGGGCTATTCTGCTCGCATGGCAGCGCGGCTGTAAAATGGATGGCTGGGATCAGTGCTTCGATTTTGAAAAGTGGATACAGGCGTTCCGTGACTGCGGACTTGATCCGGAGTTTTATGCGTCCCGCCAGCGCCCGATGGATGAGGTATTCCCGTGGGATCACATTGGCTGCGGTACGCGCAAGGAGCACCTGAAGCGTGAATGGGAGCGCTCGCGCGAAGCGGTTATCACACCCGACTGCATGCATCAGTGTGCTGGCTGTGGTGCAAGCGCGCTGCTGAAGGGAGGCAAATGCCGTGTTTAAGGCTCGAATGAAATTTGCCAAAGAGGGGAGAGCAAAGTACATCTCTCATCTGGATCTGATGCACGCCATGCAGCGCTCGATGGCGCGCTGTCAGATGCCCCTGTGGTTTACCGAAGGCTTCAATCAGCACGCCTATGTTTCCGTTGCGCTTCCGCTTTCGACCGGTTATTCCGGTGAATGCGAATTCCTTGATTTCAATATCACCTCGGAAGCGGTACCTGAAAATGCAGTGGAAGCGCTCAACGACGTATTTCCGGAAGGTCTCCGCGCGATCGAGATCTATCCGCAGTCGGACGGAGGCATGAAGGTTGGCTCGATCGAGTGGTCTCAGTACCGCATCACCTGGGGCTTTGAAGCGGACGTGCCGGATGGCTTTGCCGAGGCGGTACGCGATCTGTTCCGGCGTCCGGTCGTCGAGATCGTCAAGCGCTCCAAGCGCGGCGAAAAGATAGTTAATATGCGGGAACTGATGCGCGATCTTGCCGTTGCCGAGGGCGAACGCGAAGTAACAGCCGTTGTTACGACCGCAGCAGGCAATAACAACATGTCGCCTGAATATCTGACTCGAGCCATCCGTCAGTATCTGCCGCAGTACGAGATACCCTTCAGCGAGTACCATCGTATGAATGTGTTTACTGCTGACGGCACTCCGTTCCGATGAGAGGAGGCATAGAATTGTCCACACAAAAGAATGTTTCCGAGCAGCAGCTGCAAACGCAATTCACTTATATTGACGCTGTTGCCCGTCTGAATGGCGGCAAATGCCTCAAAGCCTATACGCATACCTTTGGCTGCCAGCAGAATGAGGCGGATACCGAACGCATTCGCGGCATGCTGCATGAAATGGGATATGAAATGACAGGCAGCACGGAAGAGGCGGATTTCATCCTGTTCAACACCTGTGCAGTGCGCGAGCATGCGGAGGATCGTGCCTTCGGCAACATCGGCGCGCTGAGCCATCTCAAGAAGAAGCGGCCGGATGTCGTCATCGCGCTGTGCGGCTGCATGGCGCAGCAGGAAAAGAATGTTGAAAAGATTAAAAAGAGCTATCCGCAGGTCAATCTGCTGTTCGGTACGCATGCGCTGTGGCGTTTTCCGTCGCTGCTTTATCGCGTATTGACGGACAGAAAGCGCGTATTTGATATCGGCGGCGAGGATGATATTGCAGAAGGACTGCCTGTACTTCGCGCGAAGGGTGCAAAGGCCTGGCTCTCTATCATGTACGGCTGCAACAATTTCTGTACCTACTGTATCGTGCCTTATGTCCGCGGCAGAGAGCGTTCGCGATACCCGGAGGAGATCGAAAAAGAGCTGCGCGAACTGGTTGCCGCAGGCTACAGAGAGATTACCCTTCTCGGACAGAACGTCAACTCCTACGGCAAGGATCTCGGCATTGATGTTGATTTTTCCGATCTGCTTCGCAGATTGAATGCTGTGCCCGGAGACTTCTGGCTGCGCTTTATGACAAGCCATCCGAAGGATGCTTCTCCGAAGCTGTTTTCTGCAATGGCTGAGTGCGGCAAAGTTGCAAAGCAGCTTCACCTGCCGTTTCAGTCTGGCAGTGATGAAATTCTCCGCCGCATGAACCGCCGCTATACGGCGGAGCACTACAAATCTCTGATCGCTGATGCTCGCGAAAAAATGCCGGATATTACGCTTTCAAGCGATATTATCGTCGGTTTTCCGGGCGAAACAGACGAGGATTTCGAGCAGACCCTGCGTCTGGTGCAGGATACACGCTTCGACCTGCTGTTCACATTCCTGTATTCGCCTCGCACGGGCACGCCCGCAGCATCCTATGAAGACAATGCCTCGCCGCAGGACAAGCAGCGCCGCTTTGAGCGTCTGCTCAAGACGCAGGACGATATCGTTGCCGAGAAGCAGGCGGCGTATCAGGGAAAAACGCTGCGTCTGCTGGTAGACGGAGCAGCCAAGGGGCCGGACTATCCGTATACCGCCCGGACGGAGGGCAATCTTCTGGTATGCGTACGCGGTGAAAATATCCAAATCGGCGAATTCATTCAGGCAGAGATTGAAAAGACCTCGCTGAGATGCCTGTTCGCAGTAAAAAAATCATAATCCACCTTTCGTTAGACAGGAGGCAAATATGGCTGAACTCACGCCCATGATGCAGCAGTATTTTGAAATCAAGAATAAAAACAAGGATTATCTGCTGTTTTACCGTCTGGGCGACTTTTACGAGCTGTTTTTTGATGATGCAAAGCTTGTCTCACGCGAGCTTGATCTGACGCTGACCGGCCGCGACTGCGGTCAGGCGGAGCGCGCTCCCATGTGCGGCGTGCCGTATCACAGTGCAGAAGGCTATATCGCAAAGCTGGTGCAAAAAGGTTATAAAATTGCGATCTGCGAGCAGCTGGAAGATCCGAAAAAGGCCAAAGGCCTGGTAAAACGCGATATTATTCGCCGCGTCACCCCCGGCACGGTTGTTGACGCATCTATGCTCGATGAGAGCCGCAATAATTTCCTTGCCTGTATCTATGCCACCCATGAGGACATGGGCATGTGCTTTGCAGATATTTCAACAGGCGTTGTCTACGCAACCGACACAGAGGAATGGGTCGACGTGTATAACGAGCTGGCTCGTTTTTCACCTCGTGAGATTCTCGCAGGCGGCTTCGCGATTTCGTTTGATGAGTTTCGCTCTTTTATCACTGAGCGGCTGGAGGAAGCGCTTGTGGAACCGATGGAAGAGGAATGCTTTGACGCGGAAGCAGCGGGAGAGCGTATCCGCAAATACTTCCATATAGAGGATTTCGATGGGGCGGGTCTCCGGGTTATGCCGTTCGCAACCCGCACCCTTGGCGGCCTGCTCGATTATCTTGAAAAAACGCAGCCTGCGAGTCTTGCGGGCCTCAATGATCTGAGGCTGTATCAGCAGGGGCAGTATATGGAGCTGGATCTGAACGCGAGACGCAATCTCGAGTTGTGCGAGACCATGCGCACCAAGGAGAAAAAGGGTACGCTTTTGTGGGTTCTTGATCAGACGCATACCGCAATGGGTTCCCGGCTGATCCGACAGTGGATCGAAAAACCGCTTTATAATCCGCTTCATATCACGCGGCGTCAGCAGGCCGTCAGCGCGCTGTGCGACGATGTGATGGGCCGCACGGCACTGACCGACGCGCTTCGCAAAATTTTTGATATGGAGCGTCTGATCGGACGCATCGTTTACGGCACAGCGAACTGCCGTGATCTGCGTGCGCTGGCGTCAGCTATCTCCTGTCTGCCGGAAATTCATGCACACGTATCTGCATTTGAACAGTCTCTGCTCAGAGAGTTAACCGGAAATATTGACCTGCTTGAGGATGTGCGCGAGCTGATTGAAGCGGCTATCGTCGAGGAGCCGCCGGTCCTTCTTCGAGACGGCGGTCTGATTCGCAGCGGCTATAACGAGGAGATTGACACGCTTCGTGATCTCGCGAGCGGCGGCAAGGGAAAAATTGCGGCTATCGAGCAGCAGGAACGCGAAAAAACCGGTATTTCCAAGCTGAAAATCGGTTATAATCGTGTGTTCGGCTACTATATCGAGGTTTCCCGTTCCAACTCGGACGCTGTCCCTGAAAATTACATTCGCAAGCAGACACTCGCAAACTGTGAGCGATACATCACCGATGAGCTCAAGCAACTCGAAAGCACGGTGCTCGGTGCACAGGAACGTCTGTCCGGACTGGAATATGATGTATTTATTCAGGTACGCGACCGTGTTGCAGCCGAGGTGCATCGCGTGCAGCGCTCGGCGCAGGCGGTAGCTCAGATCGATGTGCTCTGCTCGCTTGCTGATGTCGCCTGCGACCAGAACTATATCTGCCCGATCGTTGATTTTTCGGATAAGATCGAGATACATGACGGCCGTCATCCGGTTGTCGAAAAAATGCTTAAGGACAGCATGTTCATCCCGAATGACACGCTGCTCGATGAAGGTGATAACCGCATCGCGATTATCACGGGACCGAATATGGCCGGTAAATCGACCTATATGCGTCAGGTCGCACTGATTGCGATTATGGCACAGATCGGTTCGTTTGTTCCGGCTTCATCGGCGCATATCGGCGTTGTGGATCGGGTGTTCACCCGTGTCGGTGCATCGGACGATCTCGCGAGCGGTCAATCCACCTTTATGGTAGAGATGAGCGAGGTCGCGGATATTCTAAATCAGGCAACGAAATCCAGTCTGATTATCCTCGACGAAATCGGCCGCGGCACCTCTACCTATGACGGCATGAGCATTGCGCGTGCCGT
The DNA here is from genome assembly GCF_003481705.1 of Butyricicoccus sp. OM04-18BH. Lineage (GTDB taxonomy): Bacteria > Bacillota > Clostridia > Oscillospirales > Butyricicoccaceae > Agathobaculum > Agathobaculum hominis. The sequence continues at coordinate 88,579 of NZ_QULN01000002.1, read as the reverse complement.
CGTGGAGTACATTGCGAATAAGCGGCGCATCGGTGCACGAACTCTGTTTGCGACGCATTATCATGAACTGACAGCGCTGGAAGACCTGATTGATGGAGTGAAAAACTACAATATTGCGGTTAAAAAACGCGGAGATGATATCACCTTTCTCCGCCGCATTGTGCGTGGCGGCGCCGATGACAGCTACGGCATTGAGGTTGCCAAGCTCGCAGGTGTACCGAACGCAGTGATCAGGCGCGCCAAGGCGGTGCTTAAGGAACTTGAGTCCACCATGCCGCAGATTGAAATCCATCCGATTGAAGAGCAGGAGGAAGAGGATGATCAGATGTCCTTTGGACATATGATCGCCACCGGCGTTGTTGCACGCCTGTGCTGTCTTCAGATGGATGTTATGACACCGATCGAAGCGCTGAACGCTCTGTATGAACTGAAACGGCTTGCAGAGCAGGAGCGCGGCTCTTAAAGCGATTCCGCATAATGCAGACTGCGGTGCTTTGCGGAGGTTTTGCATCCTGCTCTTGCTGTGATTTCACAGCAAGGCATCAAGCATGACTGTAAAAGCTTCTCACCAGCACACAGAATCTGTTCGCAAATCGCTTCTGTTACATGAAGCGCTATTGCTTTGACCGCATTTGAAATTTTTCCGGAAAGGAAATTATAATGGCAATTATTAAAGAGCTATCCTCGCACCTTGCCGATCTGATTGCGGCAGGCGAGGTAGTGGAGCGCCCGGCTTCGGTTGCAAAGGAGCTGGTCGAGAATGCGATCGACGCCGGCTCAAACCGCATTACAGTTGAAATTGAAAACGGCGGCATTACCTATCTTCGTATCGCAGACAACGGCTGCGGCATGGCGCCGGAAGATGCACCTGTCGCATTCCGCCGTCACGCGACCAGCAAGCTTAGAAGTGAAGAGGATCTTGCTGCGATCGGCACGCTTGGCTTTCGCGGTGAAGCTCTTGCAGCGATCTCGTCCGTCACACGAATCGATCTGTTTACGCGCCGGAAGGAAGCAATCGCAGGCGTTCATCTGCATTTGGAAGCCGGAGAGATACAGGTAAACGAGGAGGCCGGCTGCCCGGAGGGTACGACGATTGTTGTTCGAGATCTCTTCTATAACACCCCTGCACGCATGAAGTTTTTGAAGAAAGATTTTACAGAAGCCGGATATGTGCTTGGCGTTGTGCAGCACGCTGCACTGTCGCACCCTGAAATTGCTTTCACCCTGATCCGCGACGGAAAGCAGGTCTTTTCAACGGACGGCAAGGGGAAGCTGATTACGCCGGTATTCGCGGTGTTCGGAAAAGAAATGACGGCAAATATGATCGAGGTTCCGGAAAACGAGCATAATGGACTGACTGTCCACGGCTATATTGTAAAGCCGCACGCAGGACGTGCCAATCGTTCCATGCAGCATTTTTTCGTCAACGGACGCTATGTCAAAAGCCGGCTCATGCAGGCGGCGCTTGAAGAGGCGTATCGAAATGCCATCATTACGGGAAAATACCCGTCCGGCGCAATTTTTCTGGAGCTTCCGCTGTCGGCAGTTGATGTCAATGTGCATCCGGCAAAGACGGAAGTCAAGTTTTCACAGGAAAAACCGGTGTTCGAGGCGGTCTACATTGCCTGCAAGAACGCACTTGCAGCGAACGATAATACGCCGCAGCTTGAGCACAAGGAAAAACATACTCCCCGCGAGGACAATCTCACGCAGGAACAGCAGCGCTTTGCTGTGCCGCGTTCCGAACCGGCACCGACTGCACGCTCGTTTGCGCAGCCGGTTCAGACACAGCCGGTCTCGAAAGAGGAGGAGGCGGAGCTGGAGGATTTTCTGGTATCCGTACCGCCGCGTACTGTACGTCCGGTCTATATGTCTGCGCCGCCGCTCGGGAACTTTAAACCCGATCCGACACGCGCAGTCGGCCGTGTACAGCTACCGAGTGAGCTGAAGAATACGCAGGAAAAGGTCGAATCGGAGGCTGATATTGCAGCTTTCCCTGCCGAACGTCCACAGGCGGATGAAGAAGCAGCGGAACATGCAAACGATACGGCATCCGAGGCTAATCTGGTCAATATTCCGCAGTCGCAGACGAATCCGCAAAAAACTGTGGAGGAGGAGCCGGTATATGAGCCGATTGATCACGGCGCGCGCGTCATCGGCGAGTGCTTCCGCACCTACATCATAGCGGAGGATGAAGACGGTCTGCTGCTCATCGACAAACATGCGGCTCACGAGCGAATTCTGTTCAATAAGCTCCGTGCTGAGACAGAAATGCCGCAGCAGCAGCTTTTGACGCCGGTCGTGGTCGAACTGACCGGCGAGGAGGCGGCAGCAGTACAGGCGCAGCTGGAGGATATTCGCAAAGCCGGATTTTCTATCGACCCGTTTGGCGAGAACAGCTTTGCTGTACGCAGCGTACCGGCGTATCTGGACAGCGGCGACGTCCAGAGCGTTATCAGCGAGCTGGCCGAGAAAGCAATGAACAGCCGCACAACAGTACCGGACCGCCTGGATGACCTCATTCATACGGTTGCATGCAAGGCGGCGATCAAAGCAGGCAGAGCAACAACGATGCTGGAGCTGCAAAGTCTGTGTGACCGTGTGCTTTCGGACGATAACGTGCGATCCTGCCCGCATGGCAGGCCGACGACTGTTCGTCTGACAAAATATGAACTGGATAAAATGTTCAAACGTGTTAACCAGTAGGCAAGGAGCTGACTTCATGGATAATCGACTGGTCTGCATCTGCGGACCGACCGCAAGCGGCAAAACTGCGCTTTCTGTTGCACTCGCGAAAAAACTGCATACTGAGATCATTTCGGCTGATTCCATGCAGCTGTACAGATATATGGACATCGGAACGGCAAAGCCGACCATTGAAGAAAGGCAGGGCATCCGACACCATCTATTTGATGTGTGCGAACCGGGAGAGGCATTTTCGGTAGCACGGTATGTCGAACTCGCAGATGCGGCTGCTCAGGATATTCTTTCACGTAGCATGATACCCGTCGTCGTCGGCGGCACGGGACTTTATATGGACGCGCTGATCGAGTGCAGCACCTTTTCGGGCGACGAGACCGATCTCTCTGTTCGAAAAAAATACGAAATCATGGCTCGTGAGCAGGGGAACGAAGCAGTGCACGCCTGCCTTGCAGGGGTCGACCCGGAAAGCGCAGAACGGCTGCATCCGAATAATCTGAAGCGTGTTATCCGTGCGCTCGAGGTATACGAGCAGACAGGCATGACAATCGGAGAAATGAACCGCCTGCACAAGCGTCCGGAGCCGAAATATCAGGCAATCAAGCTCGGGCTGTGTCCGAAAGACCGGCAGACGCTTTATCATCGAATCGACAGCCGGGTTGACGACATGATTCGTGACGGGCTGATCGATGAGACCAGATATCTTTGGGAAAATGGACTTCTTGCGGGAACGGCGGCGCAGGCGATCGGCTACAAGGAGCTCCTTGGCTATCTGGAGGGCAGCGAAACCCTCGAGAGCTGTATCGAGCTGTTAAAACGCCGAAGCAGAAATTATGCAAAAAGGCAGCTTACCTGGCTGAAAAGGGATGACAGCATCCACTGGATATATTATAATAAGAGTGAAGAGTTTGCAGATGTCCTACAGCATTCGACAGAATATCTGCAAAAACACGGTGTACAATGATACCATAAACTGCAACAGCAACGGAGGTATTATTGTGCGAAACGAAATCAATCTGCAGGACAGAATGCTTGCTGCTCTGCGTCAGCAGAGTCAGAATACAACGTTTTTTCTGATGAACGGCTTTCAGATGCGGGGAATTATCCGCGGATTTGATAACTTTGTCGTTATTCTGGAAAGCGAAGGGAAACAGCAGATGATCTACAAGCATGCAATTTCCACGATCATTCCGCAGCATCCGGTGGATCTGTACGGAGCGAGAGAGGAGCGTGCGGACAGTTGATTACTTACGAGGCACTTCATGGAACAAAAACAAAAAACAAAACCGGCACGGCAGCAGAAACGTGACCGCAGCCATCTGGTTTTTATGATGATTGCTGCAGTCGTGCTGCTGTATATCGGACGCAGCTTTTTTGGTATTTTTTCGGCAGCGCCGGAAACGACACCGGCTATGCGCGTCACGGTGAATGACAGCTTCACTGCGGACGGATGGTTCGTTCGCGATGAAATCACGATCAAGGGCGGCGGTGAGTCCGTCAAGCATATCGTATACAGCGGTGAGCGTGTGCAGAAAAATGCGCCGCTTGCGGTTGTGTACGGTGATGATGAAGCGCTGGAGCTCAGCCGGCAGCTGGATCCGCTCGATGACCGGATCAGTCAGCTCGATACTGCGCTTCAGACCGCAAACGACAGTTCGGACACAGCGAAGATCGATCAGCAGATTACGCTGGCGATTCAGAATCTTGCCGCCGAGACCAAGGAAGGCTCGGGCAGCGTGCTTACTTCTTCGTCTGCATCCCTGCGAACGCTTTCTCTGCGCCGCGCTGCGGATCAGCTGGACTCCGCCTCTATCCGTGCGGAGCGGGATTCTCTGAGCGCGCAGCGCGACAGCCTGCAGCAGAGTCTGTCCGGTCGAACCGCTGAATTAAAGGCGCCCTGCTCCGGATATTTTTCCGAGATCGTAGATGGCTTTGAAGACACGCTCAAGCCGGCATCGCTTTCGGGCCTGACGGTTGCGCGCTTTCGCGAACTGACATCCAAGGCACCCGAAACACGTCACAGCAGCTCAACGCTCGGCAAGATGGTACAGGGCTTCAGCTGGTATCTGGCCTGCGAAATTCCGGCGAAACAGGCGGAACGGCTGCAGATCGGTCAGGAGCTTAAGGTCAATTTTACTCAGGCATCTCTCACGAGCCCGGTAACCGTGTATGCGGTTAACTGGGAGCATGATGATGATACAGCTTTACTCGTGCTGGAAGGCACTGATTTCAACAGCGGGATGGTTTCCATGCGTCAGCAGCCGGTCGAAATCATCATTGCATCGTACACCGGCCTGAGCGTTCCCAAGAGCGCACTGCGCGTGGAGGAATGGACGGACAGCAATGGTGAGAAGCATAAGGACACGGGTGTGTTCATTCTCAGCGGCTCGGTACGCAAATTCAAGGTGATCAACAAGTTGTATGAGACCGATGACAGCTATATCGTCGAGCAGAGTGCAACCGATTCGGATATGTTGGTCGAACAGGATCAGGTCATTGTCCGAGGAACAGATCTAAAGGATAATACGGTGGTGAAAACATGACAGAACAAGAAAGAAATGAGCTGCATGAACGCATCGCTCAGGTAAAGGAACGGGTAGCGCGTGCAGCGGAAAAAGCAGGAAAAAAGCCGGAAGACATCATACTGGTTGCCGCGAGCAAGATGAATGATGCGGAGCGCGTCCAGGAAGCGATTCGCGCAGGCATCGAGGTGTGCGGTGAAAACCGTGTGCAGGAGCTGCTTGAAAAGTATGAACAGAACGCTTATGAAGGAGCGGATCTGCAGTTTATCGGCACGCTCCAGACCAATAAGGTGAAGTTTCTGGTCGGCAAGGTCTCTCTGATCCAGTCGGTCGGTTCGGTTCATCTTGGCGAAGCGATCGCAAAAGAGGCCGCAAAGCATGGCATCCGCCAGGATATTCTGCTCGAGGTCAACATTGGCAGAGAGCAGGCCAAGAGCGGCATTGACCCGGACGAACTGCTGGATGCAATCGACACTTTGCGCGCAAAACCGTCGCTTCATATACGCGGATTGATGGCAATTCCGCCGGTAGCCGATGCAGAAACGAAAAACTTGCGCTATTTCAATGAAATGCGACAAGTATTTGTTGACATTTTGACAAAAAAATACGATAATGTAGATATGGATTATTTGTCGATGGGAATGACAAATGATTTTGAAACGGCGATTGCGTGCGGTGCAAACATGGTTCGCATCGGCACGGCGATCTTTGGCGCACGGCCTTATCAGATCGTTTCGCCTTAAAATATAAGGAGGAACTTACATGGGTTCGATCAAAAGCTTTCTTGATTGGGTCAAGGGCGGGGATGCTGAGGACGATTACGATGAGGAGATGTCCCGGCAGCCGCGCAGCGAAGAACCTGCAATAAATAGTGTGCCTTCATCGTACGAAAACCGTTCGTACGATCACTCGTATAGCAGTGCCACTGTGGAGAACACTGTTTCGCAGCCGCGCCATGAGAGCCTGCGGGATAATAAGGTCGTCAGCATCAACACGACCAGCAAGCTTGCAGTGGTTCTTGTCAAGCCTGATCGCTTTGAACAGGCGGCTGAAATTGCAGATCATCTGAAGGACAAGCGCACGGTGGTCCTCAATCTGGAGCAGACAAACAAGGATATCGCGCGTCGTCTGGTGGATTTTCTGAGCGGTGTTGCATATGCGAATGAAGGCAAGATCAAAAAGGTTGCAAACAGCACATATATCATCACGCCCTACAATGTGGACATTATGGGCGATTTGATCGATGAGCTTGAGAGCAGCGGTATGTATTTCTAAGGGCTGCTGCTGTGAACATGATAGCTTCATATATTGTCGGCAATCTGCTGCGCATTCTTGAGTTTCTGCTCTTTGCCAGAGCGATACTCAGCTGGTTCTCTCAGGCCGGCGGCTCCAGACTGTATGAGTTTCTTTGTATGCTTACCGAACCGCTGATTCAGCCGTTTCGGAGTCTTGTGAGCCGGATTGACGCTTTCAGGAGATGTCCGCTTGACATCCCGTTCATGCTGGCATTTTTCACGATCATTGTTCTGGAACAGGTTGTTTATATGCTGTGATGCCTGCAAAAAGAAACATGCGGGTGGTCGGGCAATGCCCGGCCATTTTCCCGTGCATCGGGCAAAACAAACATTTTTACGGAGGAAAGACTATGACGGTGCAGGAAATTCAAGAGATCGGCTTTGAAAAGGCTGTTTTCGGCGGATACGATATGAAATCGGTCGATACCTTTCTCGAGCGCGTCGCAGAGGAGTTCGCTGCCATGCAGAAGGAAAACGCTTCTCTGAAAGCAAAGATGAAGGTTCTGGTTGACAAGATCGAGGAGTACCGCGGTGTTGAGGACGGAATGCGCCGCACCCTGATGTCTGCTCAGTCGATCGCACAGGATACGATCGACAAGGCAAAGAAGGAAGCCGAAGACATTATTGCCGCCGCAAAGACCGAAACCGAAAGCAAGGTACAGGATACCAGAAGCGAAATCGAGCTTGAGGCACGCAAGCTTGAGGCGGCCCGCAAGAGTACGGTCGAGTTTGTTGCGCGTGTTTCGGCGGCATATCAGGCTCAGGCTAAGGCCCTTGTCGAGCTTGCAAAGGCAGAGAAGCTGGTGCAGCCTGCACAGACTCAGGAAGCAAAGGTCGATGACAAGACCACAAAAATCGCAAAGCCTGCGGCCGATGAAAAGAATGCAGCTGCTGTCAAGGCGGATGCTCCGGCTGAGGACTCCACTCGCAAGTTTGATTTCGGTGAGCTGAAGTTTGGCGCAGACTACGATCCGAAAAAAACGAAATAAGAGCGGCTGCAACAGCCGCTTCAAGTCATAACTGAAAGGAATGAATACTGCCAATGCAGCAGGATTATAACAATACAATCAATCTGCCAAAAACAGATTTCCCGATGCGTGCGGGTCTTCCCAAGCGCGAGCCGGGTTTCCTGGAAAACTGGGAGCATGCAGATCTGTATCACGAGCTGATGAAGAAGAACGAAGGCAAGCCGCTTTTCGTTCTGCATGACGGCCCTCCGTATGCAAACGGAAACCTGCATATGGGTCACGCACTCAATAAGATCCTCAAGGACTTTATTCTGCGTTCGCGTAATATGATGGGTTATCAGGCGCCGTATATTCCGGGCTGGGATACGCACGGTCTGCCGATCGAGCGTCAGGCAATCAAGGCATACGGCATGGACCGCAGCAAGGTTTCCGTTGCTGAGTTCCGCTCCAAGTGCGAAGAGTTTGCTCACGATCACGTTAACACGCAGCGCGAGCAGTTCAAGCGTCTGGGCGTTATCGGTGACTGGGATCGTCCGTATCTGACCCTGACTCACGATTACGAAGCGGCTCAGATCGAGATCTTTGGCGAAATGGCAAAGAAGGGCTACATCTACAAGGGTCAGAAGCCGGTTTACTGGTGCCCGCATGATGAGACTGCTTTGGCTGAGGCCGAGATCGAGTATAAGGATATTCCGTGCAAGTCCATTTTTGTCAAGTTCGCAGTAACCGATGACAAGGGCGTAATCACAAAACTGCTTGGCAGCAAGGAGAACGTTTACTTCGTCATCTGGACGACCACGACATGGACGATTCCGGGCAACCTGGCGATTTCCCTTAATCCGTTCTTCGAGTATGATTTCGTTAAGGTTCCGTCCGGCGAGATTTATGTCATGGCGAAGGAGCTTGTCGCGTCCGTCATGAAGACCGCAGGCATCTCCACGTGGGAAGTCCTCGCAACCTGCCTTGGCTCTGATCTGGAAATGATCAAGACAAAGCATCCGCTGTATGACCGCGAGTCGCTCGTTATCGTCGGTGAGCATGTAACGCTCGATGCCGGTACCGGCTGTGTTCATACCGCTCCGGGCTTTGGTGCAGATGACTTTATCGTTTGCCAGAAATATAAAATTCCGATCATTGTTCCGGTTGACGGCAAGGGTCGTCATACGGCTGAAGCGGGCAAGTATGAGGGCATGTTCGTAGAGGACTCCAATGAGGTTATCCTCAAGGATCTCAATGACTGCGGCGCACTCCTCGCAACCGAGGATATCGTTCACAGCTATCCGCACTGCTGGCGCTGCAAGAACCCGATTATCTTCCGTACCACGGAGCAGTGGTTCTGCTCGGTGGACGCTCTCAAGGATGACGCTGTCAAGGCCTGCGAGGATATCAAGTGGATCCCGGGCTGGGGTCAGGAACGAATGACTTCCATGATTCGCGAACGTTCGGACTGGTGCATTTCGCGCCAGCGTGTCTGGGGTGTTCCGATTCCGATTTTTACCTGCAAGAAGTGCGGCAAGCCGCTTGTTAACGAGCAGACCATCAAGGCAGTCGCTGACCTGTTCCGCGAGAAGGGTTCCAACGCATGGTTCGATATGTCCGCTGCTGAGATCCTGCCGGAAGGCATCAAGTGCGAGTGCGGCTGCGCCGATTTCGACAAGGAAACCGATACCATGGACGTATGGTTCGACTCCGGTTCGTCCTGGCGCGCGGTCATTGAAAACCGTGAGGGTCAAAAGACTCCGGTCGACGTATATCTGGAAGGCAACGACCAGTATCGCGGCTGGTTCCAGTCCTCTATGCTGACCTCTATCGCAACGCAGGGCAAGGCGCCGTATAAGACGGTCATTACGCATGGCATGATCGTTGACGAGGAGCGCCAGAAGATGTCCAAGTCGCTCGGCAACGGCATTGCCCCGGAGGACATTCTCAAGCAGTACGGCGCTGATGTTATGCGCCTGTGGGTCGCCTCTTCGGACTACCGTCAGGACATGCGTATCTCCAAGGATATGCTCAAGCATCTCTCTCAGAACTATCTGAAGATCCGCAACACGGCTCGCTATATTCTGGGCAATCTCGCTGATTTCGATCCCAAGACCGATGCAGTCGCTTATGCTGACCTGACCGATCTGGACAAGTGGGCGCTGATGAAGCTGAATGAACTGACCGCAAAGGTACGCGAGGGTTACGACAGCTACGAGTTCCACACCGTTTTCCACGCAATTCACAACTTCTGTGTTGTTGATATGTCGAACTTCTATCTCGACGTTATCAAGGACCGTCTGTACTGCGACGAGACGGCGGGTGCAAGCCGCCGCGCTGCCCAGACCACGATTTATCGCATTCTGAGCGCTCTGGTTCGCATGCTCTCTCCGATCCTCTGCTTCACCGCAGATGAGATTTGGCAGGCTATGCCGCATGCAGCAGAGGACGATGTACGCAACGTTGCATATAATGAGATGCCGCAGGCTGATGATGCGTTTGCATTTGATGAGGCGGAGACGGAAAAGTGGAATAAGCTGATTGCGTTCCGCGATGATGTGAACAAGGCACTGGAAGGTGCTCGCAACGCTAAGACGATCGGCAAGCCGCTTGAGGCTCATGTAACCGTTTATACGGATGCTGATACTGCTGCATTCATGAACGGCTGCGGCCAGGATCTGGCTGACCTGTGCATCGTTTCTGAAATGGATGTTGTTGCAGGCGAAGGCGAGGGCCTTGCAAGTGAGGAACTGCCGGGCCTGACGATTTCTGTCGTCCGCGCAGCAGGTGAGAAGTGCCTGCGCTGCTGGAAGCAGGCGAAGTCCGTCGGTTCGGATGCTGCTCATCCGGCTCTGTGCGCACGCTGCGCTAAGGTTGTCGGCTGAGACATAAATAAAAGGGAAGGGGGGAACAGGTCTTTCTGTTCCCCCCTTTAGCTGATAGGAGAGTTTTTTCATGCCTTTATATATTGCGGCAATTCTTATCATGATCGTGGTTGATCAAGTGGTAAAGCACTGGGCGTTTACTGTGCTTCAGCCGCAGCATACTATTCCGCTCATCGAGAACGTTTTTCATCTGACCTATATCGAAAACCGTGGAGCAGCGTTCAGCATGTTTGCGAAATTTGATTCACGTTGGATTTTTGTTGCACTCGCATCGGTTATTACGCTTGCAATCTGTTACACACTTTCAAAAAAGCTGATGCAGACAGCACTGGGCAGCTGGTCCCTTGTGCTGATTGCGGCGGGCGCGGTCGGCAATGCCATTGACCGCGTTGCAAGAGGCTTTGTAGTTGACATGTTTGATTTTCGTCTTATTCATTTCCCCGTGTTTAACGTTGCAGATATCTTTATCTGCGTCGGCGGTGTATTGTTTGTTATTTATTTTATGTTTCAGCATAAGGATAAGCCGAATGATAAAAACGAAGCGGTGAACGACAATGAATGAGATGAAGCTAACCGTACCGCAGGAGGACGCAGGCAAGCGTATTGACAGCTGGCTGTCCGAGCATATAGACGGCCTGACACGCTCTGCTGTACAAAATCTGCTCTCGGAGCAGGCGGTAAATGCCGATGGAAAAGCGGTCAAAAAAAATTACAAGCTCGCCGGCGGAGAGGTTCTTACCGTCATTATGCCGGAGCTGCGTGAGGTTGACCTTGCAGCCGAAGATATTCCGCTCGATATCGTCTATGAGGATGAGGATATCGTTGTGGTGAATAAACCGCGCAGCATGGTCGTGCATCCGGCGGTCGGAAACTGGTCCGGCACGCTTGTGAATGCGCTTATGTTTCACTGTGGCGAAAGCCTTTCCGGCATTAACGGCGAACATCGTCCCGGCATTGTTCATCGTATTGACAAAGACACCAGCGGACTGCTTGTCGTTGCCAAAAACGATAGCGCTCATCAGAGTCTTGCGGCACAGATTGCGGCACATACTGCGTATCGCGGCTATGAAGCGATCGTAGTTGGAAGCCCTCGTGAGGACAGCGGAACAGTAGACAAGCCGATCGCACGACACAAAAACGATCGCAAGCGCATGGCCATTGTTGAGGGCGGAAGAGAAGCAATCACACATTATACTGTGCTGAAACGATACCGCGGCTATACGCATATGGCATTTCAGCTTGAAACCGGGCGTACACATCAAATTCGCGTGCATATGGCCTCGATCGGACATCCAATTATCGGCGATCCTGTGTACGGATTGAAAAAAGACAGATTTTCCGATATTGGGGGACAATGTCTGCACGCCGCAGAGCTAACGCTAACACACCCGAAAACAGGGGAGCGCATGACGTTTTCAGCAGCGCTGCCTGATTACTTTGTAGAAATTCTGCAAAAGCTGGAGAGAATGCAATGAAAAAATTTGATGGGCTGCTGCTCGGCTGCGATATGGACGGGACGCTGTTGGACAGCAGAAAACAGATATCTGCGAAAAACCAAGAGGCAATATGGTATTTTGTCAAAAACGGAGGCTGTTTTTCGCTCGCAACAGGGCGCGCGCCGCGAGCGATAGATATATATCGCTCGCTGTTGCCGTTCAATGCACCATACACTCATTTGAATGGCTCACTGATTATGGATTCCAGCCAAAATATAATGTGGTGTGCCGGAATGCCTCAAAAAACAGTGGAGCTGATGGATGCCGCTTTGTCAAAATTTTCACAATTAGGCTGCGAAATATTTGAAGGAGAAAAAATTCATGTACGCCGGATGAGTGCAGTAACCGAACATCATATGCGCGTTCTCAATCTCAAATACGATATGGTGTCTGATTGCGAACTGCCAGATACTTCGGGCTGGTGTAAGATCAATTTGACCGGCCCGGAGCCGATCATGGCTGACGTTCGACAGTTCCTGTCGCGTTATGAAAATGAGTTCTGCATCGCGGCAAGTACACCGAATTTTTGGGAGATTACTGCTGCGAATGTTAACAAAGGATCATCTCTTTTGAAAATCGCTGATATGCTTGGGATTAAGCGTAAAAATGTATTAGCTATCGGTGACAGTTCGAATGACGATCCGATGCTTCGGGTTGCCGGTATTTCATTTGTACCAGAAAACGCAGCAAACAGTACAAAAAGTCTTGCAGATGTTGTTGTGCGAGATAATAATTCCCATGCCGTTGCTGCCGCGATCGAGTGGTTGGATACCAATATTAGCGAATAGCTCCCCCCCAATTATACAAAACTTTTATTTTGTATAATTACCTATGCAGACGTTTTCGCGAGCGAACGCAGCCGGTACGCTGCCCTCGCTGCGCTCCAACGTCTGCATAGACCATATGCGGCGCTAATGTATGCAAAATAACAATTTTGTTCAAGTTCACGCTAAATCTGATACTGTCCGTAGGATTGTATTTCATCGAACATTTTCGTTTTCTTTTTTGTCCATTCTTCCGGAATTTCTGCGTCAATTTCGTGAAAATCTGCCCACATTTCCGGTTTTATATCCTTGCCATAGTACAAAATCTGTGCTAAAATATCCTTGTAAGATAGTTCATCAGGTTGAACGTTTTGGGCAGTTGTCGCGAGCAACTGCTCAATTTTTTTGCGCTTTTTATACGGCAAATGCTGCAAATACTCCGGATGCTCCAAGCAGGCCATACACAAAACGTAATCCCTTCCGGTCAGATCGTCCGGCAGCTGCGAACCGTTATCCAGCACCACCGGGAACAGCCGCTTAAACTCACCCCAGCTGCACCGTTCATAATCAACAGTTATCTCCAAACGTGTTAGATCGCTTTCAAGTCCGCGCTCTAACGCTTTGTTATAAAGCTTCACTTGTCCGTGCGAAGATCGTACACCAAGATATTCCGTCATATTTTCATTACTGTACTTCATCAGTGTGTACTTGCGCTGGTCTTTCACCAGGCGGAGCCGAGATCGCGCCACCGGAATATCAATCGCCACATAACGTTCTCCTTTCTGTCATTAGAGCGCGTATATCAAACGTGCCCGGCGCTATCCCCTGCCCGCACGCCTGCCGTTACGCCACCGTAGAGCGTGCTGTGCGGTTTTTAGGCAATCCGCCGTACCGGCGCTTTGCCTTTCATCCTCGCAAGCGTTACGCGCCGTCTACGGCTGTTTGCGTGTTCTCACACGATGACGGAAGCGCAACGCCGGGACGGGTCCCAGTCCCTGTGATGCTGAACCATTCCCAGCCTTGCCTTTGGGCTGTGACTTCACCGCCTCATCGAATTTCCGCCGCGCGTGTGCCCAGCAGACAGCCTGCGTAACATTCGGCAGCCTATGATAAGCAGGTGCTTCAACATCCGTTTTCTCGCAGTTTCGGCACTTGCCGGCACGTTCCGCTCCCGTTGATAATAAGTGCTCGGTGTAATTTGAGCCTGCTGGCACCACATTTTAACCGGTAATCCGCTGCTGCGGCATTCTTTGATGAGTTCGGTTACCGAAGAATCAAGGCAAAGCAAAAGGGCCTGCCGCCTGCAATTCACAGACAACAAGCCCTTTTAACAGCCTGAACAATTTCTACGTTAAATTATAGTCATATCGATTCGAACCATCACAAAGAAAAAAGCACTTCAAACGAAGTGCTTTTATGGTGGAAGGTGGTGGATTCGAACCACCGAAGTCATAGACGACAGATTTACAGTCTGTTCCCTTTGGCCACTCGGGAAACCTTCCATATATTATTGTTGTCATCTAATATGTATCAGCGACTTAATTATAATACCATAGTATCGAGTGAATGTCAATAGAAAAATATAAGAATTTTGGCGTAACAGCAATCCTTGATAAATGATGCGGCTGGCTTGGAACAAGCCGTGCCAGCCGCAAACACAACCCCAATCCGGTCACATATCTGTTTCTGATGGCCGGGCGGCAGTATCGGCTGATATTATTCGATTCTGAGTTTCTCGATTACGGTTTCGTCGGGCGTTACATAAGCGGTTTGGTAAACATGATAAATTACCATGCCCGGTTTCGCACCTGCCGGCTTTTTAACCTGGCGAACCTGCGTATAATCGACTGGTACCATAGAGGACGAACGAGCCTTGGAATGGTAAGCTGCAATCATAGCTGCTTCCGTCATAGCCTGCTCCGTCGGTTCCCTGCCGTCTGTTACAAGTATGACATGAGACCCGTGTATCTTTTGCGTGTGGAACCAGATATCACTCTTGAACGCAATTTTAAGGGTAAGAAGATCGTTTTGAAGGTTGTTTTTACCTGCGAAAATATCAAAACCATCGGTTGTCCGATAATGGAACGGCTTTGCCTGTGCCGGCTTTTGCCGGCCTTTTTTATTTCGTGTTTGTTTCGCAGAAAGAACACCGGACAGCGTCAGTTCCTCGCGAAGCTGCGCCAGATCACGTTCGGTTTCTGCTTCACCAAGCTGAACGAGTACGCTTTCAAGATAATCAAGCTCGATACTTCCCTGTCTGATCTGTTCGGTCAATACCTCTTCCGCAGTTTTGGACTTGGTATAGAGTTTGAAATATTTCTGCGCGTTCTGCTGAGGCGTCAGCCGAACATCAAGAGATATTTCTACTTCCGGACAGTCTTTATTGTAGTAGTCGATAACCTTTGCCTTGTTCATGCCTTTTTCGAGCTGATAAAGGTTTGCTGTAATCAGTTCACCCGTGCGTTTATATTTTTCACGGTCATGGGCGCCGGCAAGCTCTTTCTTCTGTGCGGAAAGCTTACGGGCGAGCCGGTCGCGCGCATTGACTACCGCCTTGTGAAGATCGGACGAGCGGCGCGTCATGCGTTCTACTCTTCCTTTTTTCTCAAAAAATGCAGCGAGGAGAGACGAAAAGCTCTCATACTGCGTCACATTCATGAGACCTTCATACTGTGTGACCGGCAGAAATGTGAAATCAAAGACAGCACTGTCCTCGCTTTTTGTCAGAAGAAACGGCTTCCATCTTTCTTCCTCTATATAGGCGAGAAAATCATCATATACCTTTGCAAGGCGATTTCTCTCTTCGTCACTCAGCATGCCGAGCGGTTTTGCAGTATCGCCTGTTGCACGGAAGGCAAGCTCGCGGCAGAGCAACGGAGAAAATCCGAGCAGCGTATTCAGCAGAAAACGGTCGAGCATCTGCTCACCATCCGCCTGTGCGGCAGCGGCCGCAAGTCCAACACCGGAAACGGCAAACGGATCGTGCTTGTCCTGTGCGGGCGGCATGCGGTAGAACAGGCCGGGCAGCACCTGGCGCTTTCCGGACAGATCACCGTCCACGCGGCGCATTGCGTCGATAATACGATTATCCTCGCCGCATAGAACAACGTTGGAATGCTTACCCATCAATTCGCAGATCAGATGTTTTTTGCAGGCAACACCCATTTCATCTGTTGTATCGAGCTCGATACTCAGCATTCGTTCGACCGCAGGCTGCGTTACTGCGGCGATTTTTGCTCCCTGCACATGCTTGCGCAGCAACATGCAGAACATCGGCGGAACGGCAGGATTTTCACGTGCGGTCTCGATAAAGTGCACACGCGGCGTACCGGCTGCAATAGAGACTAAAAGACGGCGCGCACCGCCTTGTCCGCGTGTCTGAATAACGATTTCATCGCGATCGGGCTGATATACTTTCTCTATGCGACAGCCGGTCAGTACGGTATTGAGTTCGTTGGTTACTGCACCGAGGCAGATTGCGTCTAATGGCATTTTTATCTTCCTTAAACAAATTGAATACAGTCAGCATGACGTTCGGAAACGACAGAGGTCAGCTGAGGAAAGGCTTCGCTGATTTTGTCAGCGAACACTGCCGCAACCGGATTTTCCGTCGGAAAGTGTCCGGCGTCAACAAGCGTCAGGCCGAGTGACTGCGCACGCTGCATCAGATCATACGAGCAGTCACCAATTACAAAAGCGTCGGCCCCCTTTGCGATCGCACTGTCCATCATCTTGCCGCAGGCGCCGCCGCCGACTGCTACACGGCGAATCGGTTTTCCCGCGTCACAGAAGCGGACACCGCTGGCGCGCAGGCATTCCTTAACGTAGAGTGCAAATTCATGCGGCTGCATTTCACGCGGCAGATCACCTGTTCGGCCGAGCATACCGTTCTCCCCTGCTTCCATGTTCACGACATTTGTCAGGAAAAGTGCGGAGGCCAAGGCGTCGTTCACGCCGCCGAACGCACAGTCCGCGTTCGTATGCATGCAGATGATCGAAATGTCATGGCGGATGGCGAGGCGCAGGATTCGGCCGGTCGCGTCATCGCTCGTAACACGACTGACCGATGTGAAGATCGCCGGATGATGCGCAACGACAAGCTGTGCACCGCGGTCGATCGCCTCCTGTACGACAGTCTCGGTTGCGTCGAGTGCGCAGAGCACACTCGTGACTTCGGATCTCCGGTCGCCGCACAGCAGACCTACATTATCCCAGCTTTCAGCAAGCTCCGGAGGTGCAAAGCCCTCCAGAAAATCAAGTACATCAGATACAGTTATCATTTCAATCCCTCCAGTGCAGCGGTCAGCTCGCGGACAAGCGCCTGCTGACTGCGAAGCTTCGCGATATCTGTGTTTTCACTCCGCTCCATTCCGTTTAATGCGCGAGTTTCCCGCTCGATCAAATGGCGCAGATAAGCTCCGGCATCCGGCGCGGCGAGCAGCGCGGGAGAAACTGCGCATTTTTCACGCGGATACAGGCATTCTTTCGCACCGCCGCGTACAGACAGGATGACATAATGCCGCCGATCCTCTCTGCACAGTGTTTCTCGCTCGATCGCATAGCCATGCGCCCACAGCCATTGACGAAGCTCATATATCATGGTCATTGGCTGAAGCAGCAGCAGGTGATCTCCGTCGGCCGTCCATGGAGCATTCTGCAATATCTCAGCAATCGTCTGACCACCCATGCCCGCGATCGTTACTGTGTCACATTCTTCGGGAGAAATGCCATCCAGACCGGCAGCGAGCCGCAGCGGCAGGATGACGCCATGCTCCTCGGCGTTTCGCGCCGCATGATCGAGCGGGCCTTCGCGCAGATCTGAACCGATCGCATGCGCGATACGCCCTTCTATCAGCAGGGTGATCGGGAGCTTGCCATGGTCGGTTCCAACATCGGCAAGCCGCGCGCCCTGCGGCACGAGTGCTGCAATACAGGCAAGGCGCGGTGTTAAAATCATACTTTCCATAACCTAAAAAAACAGAGCCGGCAGAATACACCGCCGACTCGTGTCTTTCCTCTTACTCACCAATGAAGGCGTTGAGTTTGGCAACCAGCTCGTCTGCATTCGTACCGTGTACCATGCAAGCCTCTTCAATGCTTTCGCCCTGAGATGCCGGGCAGCCCAGGCAGTGCATGCCGATTTCCATGAAGAACTTTGCGGTCTCGATGTTGAGGTTGAGAACCTCGCCGATCGTAGTCTTTTTCGTAATAGCCATGAGTTAAACCTCCTGTTGTTTGAGAGATATGGAAGTACGGCGCTTACCGTATTCCTATCATTTTATTGTTTTCTAATGATTACAGTATACCGCATTTTTGTGCAGACTGCAACTGAAAAAATCAAATTACCTGATCAATTACGTTATTTCGCAAACATGCGCTGCTGCACCTGCTCAAGATGCGAACGAAGCGCCTGCTCTGCGAGATCAAAGCGGCCGTCGCGCAGATAATCGAGCACGACGGTATGTTCCTGCACAGCTTCCTCTGCATGGAACAACAGCGAACCGGAAAGCGTATGAAAGCGGCGGATGGTTTCGTTGCTTTTGATTACCAGATCCGTGAGAAAGCTGTTTCCGGTCAGCTGTGCGAGAGAAACGTGAAACAGCGCATCCTGATCGAGAAAAGCCTCACTGTCTCCGCTCCGCAAGGCATACAGCTGCTTTTCGCCGCAAAGATACAGGCGGTCAAGCTGTTTGGCTGTAATGCCGCCGTTCTGCGACAGCAGATGGATGGCAAGCGGCTCCAGCTGTATGCGCACGACAGAGATATCGCGTACATCCCGTTCCGTTACCTCGGCTACGACCATGTTTTTTCCGTTCTGCATCACGATCTCCTCATGCTGCAGACGCTGCAGCGCTGCACGTAGCGGTGTGCGGCTGATGCCGAGCTGCGAGGCGAGGTTTTCCTCCGCCAGAACTGTGCCGGGAGTTAATTCATTACTCATAATCGCGCTTTTAATTGCGCTATACGCCTTATCCGTCAGAGATGGATCCTTTTTTAAGTTTTTCAGTGCCATGCTGTTTCACCTGCCGTAGTTCGTCTATGCACACAGTATACATTCCTGCAAGCATTTTGTCAATTACAGTAAGATTAAACTGGCCACAAGCGCAAGCATTGGGATCGCAAAAACAGATAAAATGCTTGTCATGAAAATAATACGTGAGCCGTAGACCGAGTCCATACCCAGAGATGCGGTCATGAGCATGCTGCTCGCAGCGGACGGACAGGATGCACAGAGCATGACAACAGTCCCAGCAGAAGCGCACGTCCCTGCGTCCAGAGGGATAGATTGAACATACCGACAAATGCACTGCCGTAAAAAACGCCGATTTCTCCAGGCACCGCAGAAATGAGCGGAAACGCCATGAAGCCGCAGTTCGAGTACATCGCACTCATGCGCGCAACGGCACATTTCCCCTTGTCGCCGCGGTGAATGGCGAGCTTCGCAACACCTGCCGCCAGCAAAGGTACGGCAGCGTATCGGCATGGTCTTTCAGCATTTCAATCTGTTTCCCCATCTGACCGTGCTCGAAAACATCACGCTCGGACCGCGCAAGCTGCGCAAGATGCCGACTGCTGAGGCGAATGCACTTGCGGAAAAACTCCTCAGGCAGGTGGGTCTGTCCGATAAGCGGGACGCCCTACCCCAGTCAGCTTTCCGGCGGTCAGAAGCAGCGCATCGCGATTGCACGCACACTCGCAATGGAGCCGGATGTCATTCTTTTCGACGAGCCGACTTCGGCGCTCGATCCTGAAATGGTCGGCGAGGTCCTTGAAGTCATGAAGGATCTTGCAAAGGATGGCATGACGATGATTATCGTTACTCATGAGATGGGCTTTGCACGCGAGGTCGCAAGCAAGGTCGTATTCATGGCAGACGGTATTATTCAGGAATCCGGAACGCCGGAAATGCTGTTCAAGCATCCGCAGAGTGAGCGCCTGGTGAATTTTCTTGGCAAGGTATTAAAGACGATTGCAGGCGTGCTGAGCATTCTGGTTGGCGGCGGCCTGTGCTTCCTTCGCATGAGCAGGATGGATTGAATTCGTGCGAGGCACGCCGGTGCTGGTACAGATCATGCTCGTGTATTACGGCCTGCCGATGATCGGCATTGAGCCTCCGGTTCCGGCCTTTCTCGGCAGCGCAGGCAATCGTGTTATGTACGGCATTATTGCACTGACGATCAATTCCGGCGGTTATATCTGCGAGATCATCCGTTCCGGCATTGAGTCGGTCGATCCCGGACAGATGGAGGCCGCGCGCTCGATCGGTTTCGGCCCGGTTCGTTCAATGATGATGATCGTTGTGCCGCAAGCAGTAAAGAATATTCTCCCGAACTTCGGCAACGAATTTACAAACCTTATCCAGGCCTCCTCGCAGGTCATGGTCATTGGTGTTGCAGAGCTGATGTTTACCTTTAATACCATCAGTTCGAACGGCCGTGTATTCACTCCGCTTATTGTAATTGCATTCCTGTACTTCGTGATGACGTTTACCGTTGGACGCGGCGTACATGCAATGGAAAAGCACTTCAAAAAAGCGGATCGGTAAATCAATTCAATTTGTTATCATTATATTTAATGATAGAAACGCACTCTCAACCGTTTCACATTCAAAAGGAGGACACTCATATGAAAACCACCGTAAAACGCACGCTTTCCCTGCTGCTTGCCGCAGCAAGCATGGCCTCTGTCCTGACGGCCTGCGGCAGCAAGGACACCGCCGCAGCTGATACTTCCGCAGATACGCAGGCAGTCTCTGCTTCGGCTGATGCTTCCGATCTGGGTCCGGTACTGACCCGTATCAAGGAGTCCGGCGAAATGGTAATTGCGACGGCTTCCGGCTATATGCCGTATGAGTTCGTTGATATTTCGAGCGCAAATCAGGATGTAATCGGCGTTGATATGGCGCTCGGCGACAAGCTCATCGAGAAGCTGAGCGACAAACTCGGTGTTGAGGTGAAGAAGAAGGTCGAGGATACCACCTTTACCGCAAACCTTGCAGCGGTCGCTGCCGATCAGGTTGATATTATGCTCGCAGGCATGTCCCCCCCCTTGAGGAACGCAAGCAGAATATGGACTTCTCCGATGTTTATCTGAAGGCCGAGCAGCGCATCATGGTTCGCAAGGCGGATGCCGACAGCTATAAGGACATTGACTCCTTCATGCGCAATCGGAGAATACTGCACACAGGAGGTCGCTGACCATACTATGGCGCTCATGCTCGCGCTGGACCGCAGGCTTAAAACCTACATCCGTACCGTTGACAGTGAGCACTGCTGGAAGTATTATATGGCCTCCAAACCGATGGGGTTAAATAGCAGTACGCTTGGATTGTTCGGATTCGGTAAAATCGGCCGCGCAGTTGCCCGGAGAGCGCGGGGATTCGGGATGCGCGTGCTTGCGGTTGATCCACATGCTGACGAGCAGCAGGCCTCAGAACTTGGTGCTACCATCACAGATGCAAAAACACTGCTGCGTGAGTCCGATGTGATCAGCAATCACATGAATCTGACCGCAGAGAACCGGCATTTCTTCGATGACGCAGGCTTTGCAGCTATGGAGAAGCATCCGATTTTTCTCAATGTTTCGAGAGGCGGCAGCGTCGATGAGGCAGCGCTGGTTCGCGCATTGGATAACGGACTGATTCGTGCGGCAGGACTGGATGTCCTCGAAGCAGAAAAACCGGATTTGGAAAACTGTGCGCTCATCGGTCGTGAAAATGTAATCCTTACTCCGCATGCAGCATTCTACAGTGCTCGCTCGATCGAGGCATTACAGCGCATGAGCTGCCATAATCTTACCGATTGCCTGACTGGAAATCGTGCACATGCTTTCAAAATTGTCAACGGCGTCAGCATATGACAGTGCGAAAAATACAAGCCACAGGTGAATACCTGTGGCTTGTATTTTTTCGCAGCTATGCAGTCTTAAGCACATTTTCACCGATGATAATCTCGGAAGATCCTTTCTGAACAACCGATCCGCGAAGTTCTCCGCCGGTCATGGTGATCTTCGCCTTTGAAAAAGCGCGTATTGCGACGGGACCTTCGAATATTCCGTCCTCGATCCTGATCGTTCCGCCCATTGCAGCAAGCGCGGCCGAATTGGCAGTACCGGTAAATGTACCGCCGGTTATGGTCATTTCTCCACTTTGCTGGTGCAGTGCGCAACTGCTGCTGTCACTGTCGGATATGGACAGAGCACCGCCTTCGATGCGTACGATGCCGCCTTGATTATAAATAATAGAGACGGAGCTTTGAATTTCGCTGCCTCCCTCGCTGTCCTTTACCGTCAACGAAACGCCCTCCGGGACCCACAGGGAGATTGCTGACAAATCGAGTGTCTGCCCGTTCAGATCAAGGGTTACATTCTTTTCGAGGTTGATGTTATTGCTGTTGTCTGTTATTGTAACCGGAGCGGTCAAACGGACTTCACCGCCTTTTTGAATCTGCTCAATGAAAATTTCATCTGTCGGACTAGGGTTATCCTTGCCCGGTTCTTTTTCCGGATCTTTCTCCGGCTCCTTGATGTCTGGTCCTGTCTCCTTTTCCGGGAATTTAAACCCATCATCGCGCGCCGAGCAGTAGAGCGTGAACACATCACCAGATTTCAAAACCTGTGTACGGATTACATCAATTCTCTGACCGTCAAGGTCGAGGTCAGTCATGCACGTCAGCTGATCCTGTTCGGCCTCAAGAGGCAGATATTGATCATTCGCGCGCAAAAAGTAACAGTATTTTGCATCAGGATTACCGCTGATGTGAATAGACAGCCTTCCTGATTCCAGGCGTTCCGCACCTGTTATCTCGATTGGCGGCAAAGAACCGGACACATTCAAAATCTGATTGCTGTGTGCGAGAACATTTTCCTTATCGTCTGCCGGTCGCAGCAGTGAAGCGGATGTGTAATACGCATTTGGCTGGGAAAGCAGCCGTTCCGTCAAGGTTAAGCCGTCTTTCAGTTCGATTCTGAGATTTTTTGCATCTTCTGCGCTGTTGAGCATCAGAACACATTCATCGATATTATCGATATCGGTCTGAAGTATCAGCATATGGTTTTCATCAACAGCATACGAAAGCTCGTGATTTTCTGAAAAAGCATCCGTACAGTTGCTCCATGCTGTTCTCTCAATAGTCAGAGCAGCACTGTCCCTGCTTGCAGACGAAACAAAGCTCAACAGCTGATACTGCGCCTCCCTGAGTGCATCGAGATTGCAGTTCAGGTCGACATAGGCGTTGCCATCAGCGTCGGGTACAAAGGTGCGCTGTTCTATTGGATTGGTCATGATATCCAGACGACAGGTTCGTCCACTCACCGCATTCCGAACGGTTGCGCGGACGGTATCTTGATATTGTCTGAAGCAAACGCCGATATCATTCATCAGAGCCGTTGTATTGATATCAAACGAAATCTCCTGTTCTGCTTCGGTGATCAGCTGACGATTAGCGTACATTTTAATTCGAGCAGCGGTATAATGCACGCGATCCGCGGTGGTCCAGAGAAGTGAACATCTGCGTGAGTATAGCAAGGAGGTGATCGTTTTCCAGCTTCCGTCTTCCTGTTTCATCTCCACGGAGAAATAAGCGCCGGCAGAGCCGGAGCCGCCATAGGCTGCATCCCAGACGAGATACAAAGCGCCGTTTTCGTTTGAAAAATGAATGTTGCTGATCGAAAAAGCGGGTTTCTTCTCGCTTTCATCGGGAGAAAGCGCCGGAATCGATTCTGTTCGGGTCTGCGCGCAGTTCAGACAGGTAAACTGCTTTACGCCTTCATGCTTGACCGCTGGGGGATCAATGATACAGCCGTTATCCCAGCAATGGCCCGTAGCTGCGATTTCACTTGATAAAACGTAACCGCATTGGACGCACTTTGCGCTCAGCGTACCGGCCTGCGTACAGGTTGCGGGCTGTGTCGTTATTTGATTGGAGTAAATATGGATATGTTTTGCGGGCAAAGCGTCTTTCTGCTCAATCCGGGGAACGGTCTGATCTGCCGCAACAAAGACCGTGTTTTCCTCCCCATGAAGAATGATTTTATTGGAAGTATTGAGAACTGTCTGCTCGATTTCTGCATCGTCGATAATCGTCAGGTGAATATCATCAGATGTTTTAGAGAAAATTTCCACCTTCGGCAGTCGGCCACGCATTAAGGTTACATCAGAATATGCCGAAACATGTGCAACCGAGCCGCTCACATCGAATGCGGTCAGCCGATTGATTTCTGCTTCGGAGATCCATGTATTCGGTGCAACCGTTACTGCGACAGCATTTCCGCTACCGGCAGGCGTATAGAGCTTCTTGATGCTCCCCTCCTGCAAAGAAAGGCTGCCGCGTGCAGTAACTGTGTCATACTCTCCGCGTAGCTTCGCATTTCCGTTTATTTCAATACAACCGATCCGGCCTTCGTCCAGAATCACTTCTGCCTGAGTCCCTGCGGGTACACAGACGCTCGGGAAATCACCCTTTTCGAGCGTCAATCTGCCACCGGCATAAAGACTGTCTATTACCGTATTCTCGTTGATGATCTGCACTGACGAATGTGTTTGCAGCTGCTTGACATGGCCGGCGCTGAAATGAAGGGAGACTTCCTGATCTGCGTCGGCAATCGTCAGACTTTCGATTACGGTTTCTGCCCCCTGTATCGTGAGATCGCTGCGCGATTGTACCTTCTGTATTACGGAATCAGCATCTGCGGCTTCGATAATAGCAGGATTTGCGGTTGTAATCATGGAAATCGGCGTGTTGGATAAGCAAAGGCGGGGCGGCTCGCCGCCGCTTTTCTCCATCCTCACCTTGCCCTTCACCGTACAGTTTACGAGATGGATCGAATTTGATCCGCCTCCCTGAATAAGCAGATCATCATTGATAGTAATATTTCTGAGCGTGACCTCTCCGTCGCCGAGGTCGCTTTCGATCATGACATAGCTGTAAACACCGCCGTCTATGTCTCGCGGCTCTGAGACATTCAATGCCTTATATACGGGTTCGTATTTTGGTTTTCCGGAAACAGCAGGCAGGACGGGCGGGATTTCAACCGGCAGCACTTCCAACCGGCTGCCCCATCCGAAAAATCCAATCTCCGGAAGCTCGGAATTATCGTTAACAATCAGGGTGTTATTGGCACGCACGGTAAAGCGTCCGGTGACGGACGCATCTTGAAAAGTAATCACTCCGCCGTCTGCACCGCTTGTAATGAGGATCGCTGCCGGTGTTTTGCCGGATACGATCACATCTCCGGACGAAATCAGTATGATCCCGTCTTGAGCAGCAAGCTCATAAGTTCCGGGTGATGAGATGACCTGGATAATGGCTCGGTCGAGCATCGTAAGCAGTTCGGCACGGGTGACGGATTTCTCCGGCGCAATCAGAGTGGGAGTAATTCCGTTCACGATGCCGGAGGAGATCAGTCCGGCAACATAGGAAACCGCGTCATCACTTACTCGGTCGGCATCTGAATATAAGGAAAGCGCCGACCGATCGGATTCAGCAACGCTCAGAGCCTGCGACAGCGCAATCATTGCATCCTGCCGTGAAATACAAGTTCGATCTTGAGGAATTGAAATGCGCTCGGATACACATTTCCTGATGTATGGATCGTACCAGAATGCATCGTTTTCTGTGCTGAATGTATTAAAATCCAGGACTCTGGAAAGAATGGCTGCAATTTCTCCACTGGAAATCCGGGCATCCGGACGAAAAGAGGTTCCATCGCCCTGTACAACGCCGTATTTCGTCCAGCGTTCAATCGCGGTCGAGGCCCAGTGCCCCTGTGTATCATGATAAGCGGAGGCCTTTATCGGAATGAGAACATAACATAGTAAAGACACGGTCAAGACGAGTGCAATAAAATGCCGGAGTTTTCTCATAAGGAAGACCTCCTCTTTCTAATATTTATGATTTTAGAATCATTTGTGCAGGAAACGAATAGAAATATTACTATATTCCGATAATATATCCTGACTTAATGAATGACAAGACAAATCTGCTCAGGAGGATTAACTTTGTAGGAAACAATAGAAACGGAACGAATATTTGTGAATTCTGACGAACAAGTCCAGAGGGAGAAAGTTTCCGTATGAGAACCTTCGGACGTCCGTGTTTTGCGAAGTCAAAACACAGATTGTCGGAAAACGGAGTTTTTCGACAGTCTCAACCGAGTGCCGAAGCACTCTGCTATGCCTTTCGTCCGTCGGCCAAGATTGCCAGCCGGAGTTTGTTTCTGGCAGTCTCATCGATCTTCTTCTGCTCAAACAGCTTCTCGTTGAAGTACTGAAGCCAGATCATTTCTGCCATCCGTTTTTTCATTTGCTCTGTACCCTGCATAAAAACTCTCCTTTCTGGGCTTTCTAATATATATTCCCAGGTGCTTTCATTTCAGTTTTCCACGCAGGTGAATTTTTATGCACAAGACCCGCTCGTCTGAATCCGAAACGAGCGGGTCTTATATCCATGATAATCGGTTCTTCTCACGCGGCAGAAGTCTCCTCAGCTATCCCGATACTGCCTCTGATGCGATGTTCTTATTTAGCGATGCGATGTTCAGTTGTCTGTCAGCACTAGACCTTCCGCCTTCTGTCGTTTCTGATACCCTGCTCCCCACTCCCACATGGCATCCATAACAGGCTTCAGACTGCATCCCAGTTCTGTCAGCGTATATTCCACGCGCGGCGGAACCTCTGCGTAGACCTTTCGACTGAGCAGGCCGCTCGCCTCCATCTGACGGAGTTGCGTTGTCAGTACCTTTTGAGAAACGTGGCCAATCGACTTTTTCAGCTCTCCGAACCGCTTCGTTCCCGTCATCAGGTCTCGCAGAATGAGTACCTTCCACTTATCGCTGATGAGCGTCAGCGTAGTCTCCACCGGGCAGGCCGGCAGCATTTTGATTTCTCTATCTTCCATGACAGTCTCCTATTAGTTTCTTTTTAGTAACTACCGCATATTATTATACTTACTTTACAAATTCTCTCTACAGCGCTATTATAATGCCAAAGGCAAGCAAACACAAGTCAGATTATCAAGGAGGATTACGGATTTTACGGTAAAGGCATCGACGGATATGTGCACTGCAAGCAGGCCTTTGATGAAATGCACAAATCCCCCGCAAGCCATTCGTCCCACAGAATAAACTCTCGGCATTCATATACGTCAGGAGGCTCTTGGGATACGCCGTTCACTATTATCGGCAGCGGTCTTGCATTGATCCTCTATTTTCCTTATCTTGTGTATTGCGCGTGATTCCCCGCCTAAAGGCATGAGAACAGTGTTGCAAGGCGCGCAGCAGGCAAGCCCGCATTGCGAATTTACACAAAAACCAGAGGGTATCCGTTTGGATACCCTCTTTTGCTTTACTTGTTCAGCAATTTCGTTTTTATACAGCATCGTGCTGTCCTCAGATTAAGCGATGCAGATGAGACCGCTTTCCTTATCGTAAGTCAGCTTCGTGCCATACAGTGCGCTGTATGCCGTCATATGCTCTATAATCAGCTCAGCCACTTCGATGGATGCGATTTTCGGCAGGCCGCGCTCCAGCGCACGCTCGTTCTCCATGGTCAAATCGATCGGAATAAGGCCATACGTTACGCTGCCATCCTCATTCCTGTCGATCTGGAGCAGGCAGTTCTCCGAGAATCGGCGCTCTGCGTTAAAACCGATGAAGCTGCCGTTTTTGTCCTTAGCACGATTGGAATGCAGATCGGACGGACGGCTGTCCGCACCATAGCCATACGCCTCGTACATTTCCGGGGCAATGATGGACTCGCCCGCCTCAAACTCCATGAGCAGGCTGCCGAGATTGTAGAAAATTGAAACGTTTTTCCAGCTTGTGTACGGCGAACTCGATCAGGATGCACATCGGCCAGTACAGAAGCGCCAGACCGATATATACCTCAAAATAGCGCATATTGTTGCCCGCGACGACCTTTGCCTTGCCCAGCATGTCCATCACGCCGATGGTAAACGCGAGCGAGGTAGACTTGAGCAGGCTGATGAGGCTGTTGCCGGGGTTTGGGATGGCAACGATCATTGCCTGCGGCAGAATGATGCGGCGCATGGTCTGGCCGCCGGTCTGCCGTAGTACGACAGAAACAGCTGCACGAGCAGCGGCGTGCCGCGCATAAACGAGATGTACAGCGTAGCGAACTGACTGAGCACCGGGAATTTTTTAATGCGGCACAAAGCCAGCAGAAAGCCCAGTACAATACCGATCACAGCCGCAGCCGCTGCGATCTCGAGCGTTTGCGGAATATTCGGAACGATGCGGACGATGCCCTCCCAAATCGCAGATGGCTTAAAAAGGTTCATAATGTCATCGTAGCAGCCGTTATACAGATCGATCAACGCCGCGGAAGCATCTGCATCGGTGTACTGGATGTCGATCGGGTTGTCTGCGTGCTCCTTATTATAGCTCTCCATAAACTGCGCATTGACGCGACCTGCGCCTGCCGGAACCTTCTTACCGCCAAGATCATCAATCGTCTTAATGCCGGTGTTGTTCGGCGCAGTAACCAGTACGATTTAAAACTGATATAACGGATGGGGTTCAGCACTTCAATACGATTGATCTGCCAGCGAAACTCTTTCGGCTTTGAATAAATCGCTGAAAGAATCCCTCTTGCGGCAGATGGAGTCGGGAACGGATAGGTTAATCTTTCACCCTTTGCATACGGCATCGTGAAGCATGCAAGGTCTCCCCACACCTCGATTACAATTTCTTTCAAATACAATTCACCTCCATGATTTGCGTGCTCCGCGTCGTTTGACGGATAGAACAGCAAAATTATGTCATCTATATTTTTCAGGCTCTCCATCTATTTTATCTGTAAAATAATAACACGTTGAGTGTCCAATAAAGCGGAGACTCAACGTGCTATCCTTACCATATACCGTCAAATTCTTCTCCCTGCGGTAAATGAAGTCCCATCTCCGCAGAATAGTATTCTTCATATTGCGGACGGAGCAGGTACACGCAGCTTCCCGCCGTCTGCCCATCGAACCGAGCTCTGCTTCTGCGGGCAACCGGAATTTCTTCCGCATAGATATCCAGATTTTTGTCAAAGCAGATCAAGGTAATAGATGCTGCTTCGATATACTCTTATGCAATTCGCGTTTCTCCGCATAGGGGACAATAATCTGCACACCGGTATTGTCAATCAGCTTATACTGTGCCGCTGTTTGCTCAAAAGACCGGGCATCAATCCCCTCTGTCAATGCTTTCTTGTCTGTACTCCCATCGAACAGCCGCTGATAATACTCCCGAATATTATCCGGATCATGAATAAAAAAGACGGCGACATTTCCTGCACGGTAACGGCAGCATTGTTATAGCAGTCATCCGGGTATAGCCTTCGGCTATCCTCAGGGCAAAATACGATTGCTCGTCCCATCCGGTCACGTCCGTTGCGGTTGCACCGTCCGGCCGCCTGAATGATGGCGTCCAAAGGCGCCAGAGCACGATATACCGTTTTGAAGTCCAGATCCACTCCCACTTCAATGCACTGCGTCGCCACCGCACGACAGGGTTTGCCTTCATACATATGAAGATCCGTGCTTTCTCGATCCGTTTCTCTTGTATTTGCGCACTTGTCATGATATACTAATCATGATACAATGAACTTTTGAGGTGTGGCTTATGGACATCTTTACGATACGGCAAAAGCTGCGCACAACGCGGCTCAGCGACATTGCTCTGCGCGTAACGTTTTACGCGCGTGTTTCGACCGACAGCGACGAGCAGCTCAACTCGCTCGACAACCAGATCAGCTACTACCGCGACTATATCACGCGCAACCCGGCATGGACGTTCATCGACGGCTACATTGACGAGGGTCTTTCCGGCATGACCACGCGCAAGCGCGACAACTTTCAGCGCATGGTGCAGGACGCGAAGGACGACAAATTTGACCTCATCCTCACCAAGGAGATCACCCGTTTCGCCCGAAATACACTCGACAGTATCTGCTACACGCGCGAGCTGCTTTCCGCAGGCGTCGGCGTTTTTTTCCAGAACGACAACATCAACACGTTCGACGAGGACTCCGAGCTGCGCCTCACCATCATGTCCGGCATCGCTCAGGACGAGCTGCGCAAGCTGTCCAGCCGCGTCAAGTTCGGCCACCAGCAGGCGATAAAAAACAATGTTGTTCTCGGCAACAGCCGCATTTTCGGCTATCGAAAGGACAGCAGGCGCCTTGTCATTGACGAAAACGAGGCGCCCATGGTGCGCGAGCTGTTCGAGCTGTACGCTACTGACCATTACAGCATGAAGCAGATCGAAAACCTGTTCTGGGAAAAAGGCTACCGCAACCATAACGGCAGAAAAATCGCCCACACGACCATGTCCGGCATGATTTCCAACCCGAAGTACAAGGGCTATTATGTCGGCAACAAAGTGCGCATCGTGGATATGTTCACTAAAAAGCAGAAGTTTCTCCCGCCTGAGGAGTGGGTGATGTTCAAGGATGAGAGCGGTGAAATCGTACCTGCCATCGTATCCGAGGAGCTGTGGGACGCAGCAAACGCTGTCCTCACCCGCCGCAGCAAGGATGTCAAGCGGCGGCAGAATCTTTGCAATCACGACAATCTGTTGACCGGCAAGCTGTACTGCACGCACTGCGGCGCGGCCTACTACCGACGCGATGCCAAAGACCGGAAAGGCAGCGTCAACAGCAAGTGGGTCTGCTCCGGCAAGATCAAAAACGGAAAGGACTCCTGCCCTTCCCTGCCGCTGTACGAGCAGGAACTCAAGCCGGTTTTGATGGACGTGTTCAAGGAAGCGGACGTCAATGCCGATGAACTGATCGAGCGCTATATCGAAATGTACCGTGCGATCAGTCAGGACGATACCGACCTTGCGCAGGAGATCGACACGCAGCGTACCAGGCGCGAGCTCGCTGAAAAGAAAAAGAGCAAGCTGCTCGAGTACAACGTCACCGGTCAGATCACGGATGCGGATTTTCTCAAGATGAACCGTCAGTGCGACAATGAGATCGACGAGTGCACTCTCTGTCTCGAAGAATTGGAGGCCGCCCGGACCTCCCGCGCCGACCTCAACGCACACATCGCGGAAATCCGCCGTGTTTTACAGGCCGCTCGCGACGATGCGGTGAACGGGCTCATGGGCCGCGACTTTGTGCAAAAATATATCGACCGCATCTTTGTAACGGTCGATAATGATAAAATTCAGCTGCAAATCAAACTTTTCACCAGCGAAAGCACCATGCGGTATCTCGAAAAACTCGAACGTCGTTCGGGACACACGTTCAAGAAGATGATTGAGTCTTACGAGCAGAGCCTCGCAGCCAAGGGCTAAGGCTCCAAAGAAATGCAAACAGGGCGCTGCTTCCGGGAACACTTCTCGGAGGCAGCGCCGCTTTTTGCTGCTGTTTTTTTATTTGTCCAAAAGCCACGCTCGGCATCTGCGCGAACCCTGATTTTCCTTATCCATGATGCAGTATACTCAGGTAATCATAGGCATCCAGCAGATTGCCGACATGGAAATTCATGACCGCTGTGTCGACTTCGCTGCAATATCCATACTTTTCGAGGCCTTCAGGCACGGCGACACCGTGCTCCTTCAGGCGTGCAAGCATTTTATCGTCCGGAACCGGACTGGAATCCATGTTGCACAGCGCCGCGAGCTCGCCGCCCATTTTATCGAGCAGCTGCTGACAGCCGCGCAGATAAGCAGCTTCCTGCCGCCGCGCGGAAACACGCACGGTATGATGAAAAAGCGCGACCGGCTGTTTTTCGAAAATACGCAGTTCATCGTCCAGCTTCGCCATTTTGTTGCGCAGCGGCGCAAGATCCGGGTAGCGGTGCGCGATCACACGCGCCTCCAGAAGCGGGAGAAACTGCTTTTGCAGCTCGTACATCATATTCAGGATTTTCTGGCGGTTGTTGTATGGCCGGATCACGATATTGACCACGAGCGCAACCGCCAGACCGACCATCGTATCTGTGAAGCGATGAAAGCCGTAGACCACGGCGTCTCCGCCCGTATACAGACAGACATCCGCGAACACAATGCTCGCGAGCGGAATGGCAAAATTCAGCCGCAGCGCGATACAGAGTGTGATGACACAGAGCGTGCCGACTGCCATCCACAGAAAGAACTGCGGCCGCCACGGCAGCCAGAGTACAAAAGCGCATGCGATCAGGTATCCGAGAAAAGTACCGGCAACCTGCGTCAGACTTTCCTTCAGTGAGTCGCTCCATGTGCGGCTCATAACCGAAATCGCACCGATCGCCGCAAAAATCGGCAGACTGGAACCTAAAATCTGCGCAACCGCAAGCGCGATTCCGACCGAAAGCGCAGTCTTGACTGCACGCTGACCGATTCGTATTTTTTTGAAAAAATGCATTCTTTTTACCGCCTTTTGCAGGAGAATACGCTCTCCTGTTTTTCCTATACAAAAAACAGTATAGCATATCCGAGGGCGGCTTTCCAGTCATTTTATGCTCCAAACAGGAATGCTGCTCTCGGTGAAGTCCCGGTCGGCCGGCGTGATCTCGCGCGATAATGCTGCGGTTTTCAGACCATGTGACCAGATGCGGTGAAATCACGTTTCACAGGGGAAGTTCCGTTCGTCCGAGTCGGTTTTTCTGATCATTCGGGGCGGCTGTGCCTTCTCCGCATCCCATGATAAGCTCTATAACCGTTATAGAGTCAACCGCAAAAAACGGCCGGCTGAATAGCGCCGGCCGTCCTGTATTAATCGTTTCTCACGCCCGAGAGATCCTTGACGACCTCGCCGGCCACGATCAGTCCCGCTACAGCAGGCACAAAGGCCGTGCTGCCCGGAACCTGACGTCTCTGGGTGCACTTGCGCGCCGTGCCCGGTGGACAGATGCAGTCCTGGCGGCAGCTGCTCGCCATATCGTCGATCGGCGTCATCGCCTGCTCGCGCGAATAGACCACCTTGAGCTTCCGGATGCCGCGGCGGCGCAGCTCGTAGCGCATAACGCGCGCGAGCGGGCAAAACGAGGTCTTATAGATGTCGCTGACCTCGAAGGCGGCGGCGTTCAGCTTGTTGCCTGCGCCCATGCAGCTGATGATGGGGGTGCCGGCCTTGTTGGCCTGCTCGACCAGCTCGATCTTGCCCGTTACCGTGTCGATGGCGTCAACCACGTAGTCGTACTGCGTAAAATCGAACTGGGACGCCGTTTCGGGGTTGTAAAACGTCTTGTAAGTGTTGACCACCGCGTCCGGATTGATGTCGTGGATGCGCTCCGCCGCCACATCGACCTTGTACTTGCCAACCGTGCTGCGCGTGGCGATAATCTGGCGGTTGAGGTTCGTGAGGCACACCTTATCGTCGTCAATGAGGTCGAGCGTGCCGACGCCGCTGCGTGCAAGCGCCTCTACCGTATAGCCGCCGACGCCGCCGATGCCGAATACCGCTACGCGAGCCTTGCTGAGCTTTTCCATGCCCTCATGACCCAGCAGCAGTTCTGTTCTCGAAAACTGGTTTAACACGTCTATCTGCTCCTTATTCTCCATTTTTGCATACTGATATAAGTTTACACAGCTTTTCAGAGTATGTCAATAGGATTTCCGCAAATGGCGTACAGAAAAAAGCGCCTGCAACGTTTTCTGCGCGTTGCAGGCACTTGGGGTTGCCCCGGATTATTCCTCGACGCTGCCCATCAGAGTGACCATGACAGCCTTCTGTGCGTGCAGACGGTTCTCCGCTTCCTCGAAAATCTCGTTTGCGTGTTCCTCGAACACCTTGGTGGTGATCTCCTGCTCGCGGTATGCCGGCAGGCAGTGCTGCACCATGCAGCCCGGCTTTGCAGCGGCGAGCAGCTCGTCATTAACCTGATAGCCCTGGAACGCCTTCATGCGGATTTCCTTCTCGGCTTCCTGACCCATGGATGCCCAAGTGTCAGTGATGACAACGTCTGCATTCTCCGCAGCCTTCATCGGGTCGTCGGTGATGAAGAAGTTCGGGTTCGGCTCTGCGAAGGCCATGACTTCAGCATCCGGACGGTAGTCCACCGGCGTTGCGATGGATACCTTCATGCCGGTCTTGAGACCGCCGACGATCAGCGAGTTTGCCATGTTGTTGCCGTCGCCGATGTAGCACATCTTGAGGCCCTCCAGAACCGCGAACTTCTCGCGGATGGTCATCAGATCGGCCAGAACCTGGCACGGATGGCAGAAGTCAGTCAGACCGTTGATGATCGGAATGGAGCCGTACTTCGCGAGATCCTCGACCTCCTTCTGTGCGTAGGTGCGGATCATGATACCGTCCAGATAGCGGCTCAGAACGCGCGCAGTATCCTGCACCGGCTCGCCGCGGCCGATCTGAAGGTCACGGTTGGACAGGAACAGCGCCTGACCGCCGAGCTGATACATACCGGTTTCGAAGGAAACGCGGGTACGGGTGGAGGACTTCTGGAAGATCATGCCGAGGCTCTTGCCCTCCAGATGGCGATGGGAAATATTATGCTTCTGTTCATATTTGAGCTGATCTGCCAGATCGAGCAGGCCGATGATCTCCTCGGTGGAGCAGTCGAGCAGCTTGAGTAAATGCTTCATTGGTAAAACACCTTTCTATAATCCGTTAAGGCCATACCGCGCTTTCATTGTGCGGCGTTTTCTTAAAATACCTTTGCCATGACTGCCAATGCCTCGTCCATTTCCTCCTTGGAAATGACCAGCGGCGGCAGCAGGCGAACCGCATTCTTGCCGGCAGTGATCGCCAGAACACCGTTTTCGATCAGCTTGTTCGCAAAAGCGGAATGCTTGCCCTCGTCGACGATGATGCCGAGCATCAGACCCATGCCGCGAACGCCATGGATGCTGTCCTTGCCGAGCGCAAGGATGCCGTTCTTCAGATACTCGCCCTTCTCCTTGACTTCATGCAGGAACTTCGGGTCGCCTACATGATCGAGCACTGCATTCGCAGACGCACAGACGAGCGGCGTGCCGCCGAAGGTCGTCGCGTGCGTACCCGGCGTCAGAACGCTGCAGCAGGTATCTGCCGCGAGCACAGCGCCGATCGGAACACCGCCGCCGAGACCCTTCGCCATGGTGACAACATCCGGACGGATGCCGTACTGCTGGAACGCGAACAGGCTGCCGGTGCGGCCGATGCCGGTCTGTACCTCGTCGATGATGAGCAGCATATCCTTCTCACGGCAGAGCGCCTCGACCTGCTTGACAAATTCCTGATCGAGCGGCAGCACGCCGCCCTCGCCCTGTACAAGCTCCATCATGATCGCGCAGGTCATATCGTCGGCCTTGCGGCGAACGTCGTCGATGTCGTTCGCGACCGCGTAGTCAAAGCCCTCGGTGAACGGGAAGAAATAGTTATGGAAACGATCCTGGCCGGTCGCCTTGAGCGTAGTTACGGTGCGGCCGTGGAAAGAATTGATGAGCGTTACGATCTTGTAGCGTCCCTCACCGTACTTGTCGAAGGAATACTTGCGCGCGAGCTTGATCGCACCCTCGTTGGACTCCGCACCCGAGTTGGCGAAGAATACCTTGCCGTTCAGATGGGTCTTTTCGACGAGCTTCTTCGCGACCTGCACCATCGGTTCCGTGGTAAACAGGTTGGAGGCGTGCATGATCTTGTGCGCCTGCCGGGTGATTGCGTCGATGAGGATCTGGTTGTCGTAGCCCATGCAGTTGACGCCGATGCCGGAGGCAAGGTCGATGTACTTCTTTCCCTCTACGTCCCACAGGGTCGCGCCCTTGCCGTGGTCGAGCGCGATCGGGAAGCGGCCGTAGGTGTTCATTACATATTTATTTTCTTCGTTTTTCAGTTCGTTATATGTCATTGGTTTTCGCCCTTTTCGTGGAAAATCTGCGAAATCAGCATAAATCTACTGATTGCTGTGAATTACTGAAACATCGTGCCTGCGCCGACATCAGACAGCAGCTCGATGAGGATGGAGTGCTTGACGCGGCCGTCGAGAATGGTCGCGCGCTCAACGCCCTTGCGGACCGCCTCAACGCAGCAGTCCACCTTCGGGATCATGCCGCCCTTGATGACGCCGTCGCGCACGAGCTTAGGCACTTCAGAAACCTTGAGTCGATGCAGCACGCTGTTTTCATCGTTGACGTCGAGCATCAGGCCGCGCACATCGGTCAGCAGGATGAGTTTTTTCGCACCGAGCGCAACGGCGAGCTTGCTCGCTGCGGTATCGGCATTGATGTTGTAGTTGGTCTCGTCATCGATGCCCTGCGCAACGGTCGAAACGACCGGGATGTAACCCTGCTGAAGAACGTCGATGACCGGCGCCGGGTCAACGTCAACGATGTCGCCGACGTAGCCGTAATCTGTGCCCGCGCGGTCGGTCAGGCGCTTTGCCTGAAACAGGCCGCCGTCCATGCCGCCGAGACCGATGCCGCGGCCGCCCGCCTTTTCGATCAGGGTGACAAGGTCCTTGTTGACCTTGCCGCACAGCACCATCTGCACAATGTCCATGGTCTCACGGTCGGTGTAGCGCAGACCGTTGACGAACTTGCTCTCCTTGCCGATTTTTTTCAGCATATCGTTGATCTCCGGACCGCCACCATGCACGATAACGACCTTGACGCCGACCAGATTGAGCAGAACGAGGTCGTGTATGACCGCGTCCTTCAGCTCGTCATTGATCATCGCGTTGCCTCCGTACTTGACGACAACGGTCTGACCGTAATATTCCTGGATATACGGAAGAGCCTCGACCAGAATGTCGGCTCTCAGCTCCGCATCCATATTGTCTGTTTTCTGTTCTGTGATGGGAGTATCCATGCTTTTTCGTTCCTTTTCGGATATGTTTTTATCAGATGCGTACTCACGCAATCTACTCTGTATCCCCTGCGCAAGAGAAACCGCGCAACGCATTTGCACAGCTCGCTTCGCCTCCTGAGCAAGAAAAACCGCGTCTGCATTCACGCAGCTCGCTCCGTACCTTCGCGCAAGAGAAACCGCGTCACACATTTGCGCAGCTCGCTTCGCCTCCTGAGCAAGAGAAATCGTGTCAGCCGAGGAAGAAGCGCACGCCGCGTACATATGTACGCAAGCGCGCTGCTGACGAAGAATCACGCGATTTATCGCCGCTCAGGTACGGTAGTCGCCGTTGATCTTGACATAATCATACGTCAGATCGCAGCCCCAGGCCGTAGCAGCATGCTCGCCCTCGTGAACGTCAATCTGAATGGTGACTTCGTTTGCGGTGAGAACCTTCTTTGCAAGCTCCTCATCGAAATTCAGCGCTGCGCCCTTCTCGCAGACAGCAACCGAGCCGTTTTCGGACTCGAACGCTACATCAACATACTCCGGGCGGAACGGCGCCTTGGAGTAGCCCATTGCGCACAGGACGCGGCCCCAGTTTGCGTCCGCACCGAACATGGCAGCCTTGACGAGATTAGAGCCGACAACCGCCTTTGCCAGACGCTCGGCGGTCTCCTCGCTGCGCGAATTCCTGACCGTGCAGGTCACGAGCTTGGTCGCGCCCTCGCCGTCCGCTGCGATCTGACGCGCCAGACGGGTGTTAATCTCGTTCAGCGCCTTGCAGAACGCCTGATAATCCTCGTTCTGCCAGTCGATCAGTTCATTGCCTGCCAGACCGTTCGCCAGAACGACGCACATATCATTGGTCGAGGTATCGCCGTCAACCGTCACACGGTTGTAGGTCTTTTTTACGTTCTCCTGAAGTGCATCAGTCAGCATTTCGTGAGAGATCGCGCAGTCAGTGGTGATGAAGGACAGCATGGTGCCCATGTTCGGATGGATCATGCCGCTGCCCTTGCAGATGCCGCCGATGCGGCAGGTCTTGCCGCCGACCGTAAACTCGACCGCCGCAGTCTTGGTACGGGTATCGGTGGTCATGATTGCACGGTTTGCCTGTTCCGAAGCGTCGTCCGAAAGAACGATTTCGGACAGATGCTCCTCGATGCACTCGATATCGATGCGCTGGCCGATAACGCCGGTGGACGCTACCGCAACGTCCTCCTCCTCGACGCCGAGGAAGGAAGCCGCCGCTTTCGCCATGCGGCGTGCGTTCTCCATGCCGTCCGGTGCGCAGGCATTCGCGTTGCCGGAGTTCGCGACGATGGCGCGTGCTACACCGTTTTCGAGGTGCTCCATGGTGACATAGACCGGAGCCGCCTTTACGCGGTTCATCGTGTAGGTCGCCGCAGCGTTGCACTCGCATTCGCTGAAAATGATCGCGGTATCGTCATTCGTGCGGCTCGCCTTGATGCCGCAGCGCACGCTGCCCGCCTTGAAACCCTTTGCGGCGCAAACGCCGCCGTCAATGATCTTCATAGTTCTTCTTCTCCGTTTCAGAGCGTCAGGCCCGTCGTTTCCTCCAGGCCGAGCATGATATTCATGTTCTGCACCGCAGCACCCGACGCACCCTTTCCGAGATTGTCGAACAGTGCGGTAACGATTGTCTGTTCCTCATGGCCGCAGACGATCAGCCGCAGGCTATCGCGGCCTGCCATCGTATTTGCATAAATGACGTTTTCATCGCCGCCTATCGGTGCGACCGTCACAAAATTCTGGTTTGCATAGTGCTCCGCGAGGGTGTTGTGCACGATGTGTGCATCCACGCCAGGCAGCATGACCGTCGTTGCCATACCCTTGTAGAAGTCGCCGACGATCGGCACGAAAACCGGCGCGTGCATCAGACCGCAGACGTATTCCATCTCGGGCAGATGCTTGTGATGCAGATTGAGGCCGTAAATGCGCTCGGAGTCGTGACGGCTGTCGCGCTCGGCATCCTCATATTCTGCGATCATCTTTTTGCCGCCGCCCGAATAGCCGGTGAGCGACGAGCAGGTAAAGGCAAAGTCCTCCGGGACAACGCCGCGTGCGACGAGCGGATAAACAGAGGAAATGAAGCCGCTCGCGTGGCAGCCCGGGTTGGCAACGCGCCTGGAGCCGGCGATCGCGGCGCGGTGCGCCTTGGACAGCTCCGCAAAGCCGTAATCCCAGTCCGGGTCGGTGCGGTGTGCGGTCGATGCGTCGATCACACGGGTATGGTCGTTTTCGATCAGCGTGACAGCTTCCTTCGCTGCGGCATCCGGCAGGCACAGGAACACGATGTCCGCCGCATTCAGAAACTTTCGGCGTTCCTCGGTATCCTTGCGCTTGTCCTCATCGATGAGCAGCAGCTCTACGTCGTCGCGTTTGCCGAGACGCTCGTAGATCTGAAGGCCGGTCGTGCCCTCCTTGCCGTCAATATAAATCTTCGGTTTGCTCATAATTACAGCTCGTCCTCCACATCGGCAACGAACTTCTCGATCTTGTCGATCTGACGGGTGACCTCCTGCGGAGCCGGGCCGCCGATGACCTTGCGCCCTGCAACACAGGTACGCAGGTCGAGTGCATCATAGACATCGTCACCGAACTTGTTGGAGATCGCCGCAAAGTCGCGCATGGTCATGGTCTCGAGGGTCTCGTCCGCCTTGATGCACTGATTGACCAGACGGCCTACCGTCTTGTACGCATCGCGGAACGGAACGCCCTTCTTGGTGAGGTAGTCCGCGCAGTCGGTCGCGTTGATGAAGCCGCGCGACGCCGCCTTGCGCATATTGTCGCGGCGGAGCGTCATGGTGGAGAACATCGGAGTAAATACCTCAAGGCACTGCTTGACCGTATCGATCGCGCCGAAAACAGCCTCCTTGTCCTCCTGCATATCCTTGTTGTATGCCAGCGGCAGACCCTTCAGAACGGTCAGCATGGTGGTCAGCGCGCCGTAAACGCGGCCGGTCTTGCCGCGGATGAGCTCGCAGACGTCCGGGTTCTTCTTCTGCGGCATGATGGACGAGCCGGTGGAGTATGCGTCGTCCAGCTCCACGAACTTGAACTCCCACGAGCACCAGGAGATGATCTCCTCGGACAGACGCGACAGGTGCATCATCAGAATGGAAAGCGCAGAAAGCAGCTCAACA
The DNA here is from genome assembly GCF_003481705.1 of Butyricicoccus sp. OM04-18BH. Taxonomy (GTDB): domain Bacteria; phylum Bacillota; class Clostridia; order Oscillospirales; family Butyricicoccaceae; genus Agathobaculum; species Agathobaculum hominis. The sequence goes on along the minus strand of NZ_QULN01000002.1, from coordinate 49,084 downwards.
CAGTAGTCGCGATCGGAAACGCCGTCGAGCGAGTTGTCGGTCAGGCGCGCAAAGCCGAGCTGCTCACGGACGAAGTCGCGGTCGATCGGATAGGTGGTGGAAGCGAGCGCGCCCGAGCCGAGCGGCATCTCGTCCATACGCTCGTAGCAGTCCTGGAGACGGGTGATGTCGCGCTTCAGCATATTGGCATATGCCATCATATAATGTGCGAACGTCGTCGGCTGCGCGCGCTGAAGATGCGTATAGCCCGGCATGACAGCGTCCAGATTCTCGCGGCTCTTCTTGGTGAGCGCCTTCATGAAGCCGAGGATCAGCTCGATGATCTCCTTGATCTCCTTCTTGACATACAGACGCATATCGAGCGCGACCTGATCGTTTCTCGAACGGCCGGTATGCAGGCGCTTGCCGGTATCGCCGATGCGCTCGGTGAGCAGCTGCTCGACGTTCATATGAATGTCCTCATAATCGAGCGAGAACTCTACGTTGCCTTCCTCGATATCCTTGAGGATGCCCTTGAGGCCCTCAACGATCTTCTCGGCCTCGTGCTCCTCGATGATGCCCTGCCTGCCCAGCATGGTCGCGTGCGCGATCGAGCCGGTGATGTCCTCCTTGTACAGGCGGCAGTCAAACAGGATGGACGAGTTAAAGTCGTTTACTACAAGATCGGTCTCCTTCTGGAAACGTCCTGCCCATAATTTTGCCATAGTGCTGTTACCTCTCAAAACACCCGTAGGGCGGCACATTTCGGACATGCCGCCCTACGATCCTTAATTAACTTACTTATCAACGGACGGGAAGTGCTCGCCGGTCTTGGCGAACAGCATCTGATCGTTCAGCGCGCGTACCTTGAGCGGCAGGCCAAACAGATTGATGAAGCCTGCGGAGTCTGCCTGATCGTAGCAGTCATCCTCGTTGAAGGTAGCCATATCCTCGGAGTACAGGCTGTACGGAGAGGTTACGGAAGCCGGGATGATGTTGCCCTTGTACAGCTTCAGCTTTACGTCGCCGGTAACGGTCTCCTGCGTGGAGTCGACGAATGCGGACAGCGCCTTGCGCAGCGGCGTATACCACTGGCCGTTGTAGACCAGCTCGCCGAACTTAAGGCCGACCTGCGCCTTGTAGTGCGAGGTCTCCTTGTCGAGGGTGATCTCCTCGAGCTTTGCGTGTGCTGCGTACAGGATAGAGCCGCCCGGAGTCTCGTATACGCCGCGGCTCTTCATGCCGACCAGACGGTTCTCGACGATGTCGAGGATGCCGATGCCGTTCTCGCCGCCGAGCTTGTTCAGCTTCTCGATGAGGGCAACGGAGTCCAGCTTCTCGCCGTCCACAGCGGTCGGAACGCCCTTCTCGAAGTGGATGGTGACATAGGTCGGCTTGTCCGGAGCCATTTCCGGGGAAACGCCCAGTTCGAGGAAGCCCGGCTTGTTGATCGGAGCCTCGTTGGACGGAAGCTCAAGGTCCAGACCCTCATGGCTCAGATGCCACAGGTTCTTATCCTTGGAGTAGTTGGTCTCCTTGTTGATCTTCAGCGGGATGTTGTGCGCCTCAGCGTACGCGATCTCCTTTTCGCGGCTGTTCAGCTCCCAGAAACGCCACGGAGCGATAATGTCCATCTGCGGTGCGAACGCATGGATTGCCAGCTCGAAGCGAACCTGATCGTTGCCCTTGCCGGTGCAGCCGTGGCAAATCGCGTCTGCGCCTTCCTTGAGCGCAATATCTACGATGCGCTTTGCGATGATCGGGCGCGCGAAGGAAGTACCGAGCAGATACTGCTCATAGGTTGCGCCCGCCTTGACGGTCGGAATGATATAGTCATCAACAAATTCCTTGGTCAGATCCTCGATGTACAGCTTGGAAGCGCCGGTCTTGAGCGCCTTCTCCTCCAGACCGTCCAGCTCAGTACCCTGACCGACGTTGCCGGAAACCGCGATGACCTCGCAGCCGTAATGCTCCTTAAGCCACGGGATCAGTACCGAAGTATCCAGACCGCCGGAATATGCCAGAACAACTTTGTTATATTTCTTTTCCATATCGTTTGACCTCGCATTCATCGTTTTTTCGATGGTTTTATTATACTACCACATTTCCCGTTTGGCAAGAAAAATTTATAATTATTTTATGAAATGTATATTTATTCACTTTGTGCATTTCTGTTCCTCCTCTGCCCGCGCTGCTTCTCACCATTATTCCCATTATATTAAATAGGTATCTTTTCTGCTTTTCTTTTGTTTTTTACACGACGCCGATCGATTTCATCCTATCATTTGTCCGCATAAAGCAGACATTCCTTCGCAGTAGCATTCGCTGCCCGCCCGTTTTCCCCGGGTCGTCAGAGCACGTCTACACCTTTCTGATGCCCGTCTGTTTCCCCCTGCCCCGCCGAAAATTTCAGGCAGCACCGCACAAGGAAAGCTGCGGCGCTTTGCGGAAATTTCGTATCCTGACTTTGTTGCGATTTCACGGCAATACGTCAAGTATTACTGCAAAACCGTGCCTCGTCAGTACGCAAAATTTACTCGCGAGTCGCTCTTATCCAATTATGCGGTATTGCCTTAGCTCTCTCTAACAAAAGAAATGCTTGCACTTTTCCATAAAACGTACTATTATATGTTTAATACTGTGTGTCAAGACAGTGCACAGGCTATGAATTTACCGCGTGTCTTTTTCTCACGCAAAGGGGCGTTTATCGCAATGACCGAAAGAAATCTTACCATGCTGACCGACTTCTACGAGTTCACGATGGCAAATGGCTATTTTGAAAAAGGTATGGGCAACCGCCGCGCATACTTTGATATGTTCTTCCGCCGCGTTCCGGACGGCGGCGGCTATGCCATCATGGCCGGTGTCGAGCAGCTGATCTCCTACTTCAAAAATCTCCACTTCACCGAGGAGGACATCGCATACCTCCGCCGCCGCAAATGCTTCTCCGAGGCGTTTCTCAACTATCTGCGCGACTTCAAGTTCGAATGCGACGTCTGGGCTGTCCCCGAGGGCACGCCGGTATTCCCGGGCGAGCCGCTCGTCACCGTTGCAGGCCCGATGATTCAGGCGCAGTTTGTTGAGACCATGGTTCTGCTGACCGTCAACCACCAGACGCTGATCGCCACCAAGGCGAACCGCATCACCCGCGCCGCGCAGGGCCGCACCGTGCTTGAGTTCGGCTCCCGCCGTGCGCAGGGCTATGACGGCGCGATCTACGGTGCGCGCGCAACCTTCATCGGCGGCTGTCAGGGTACTGCCTGTGTTCTGGCCGACCGCGACCACGGCATCCCGGCCGGCGGCACGATGGCGCATTCCTGGGTGCAGATGTTCGACAGCGAGTACGAGGCCTTCAAGGCCTATGCCGAGATCTATCCGGACAACTGCGTATTCCTCGTCGATACCTATAATGTACTCAAATCCGGTGTTCCGAACGCCATCCGCGTGGCAAAGGAGCTTGCTGAAAAGGGCATCCGCGCCAAGGGCATCCGTCTGGACTCGGGCGATATCGCTTATCTCTCGGTCGAAGCGCGCAAGATGCTCAACGACGCAGGCTTCTCCGATATGCAGATCATGGCCTCCAACTCGCTCGATGAATATCTGGTACGCGACCTCATCGTACAGGGCGCACAGATCGACTCGTTCGGCATCGGCGAGCGTCTGATCACCTCCAAGTCCGAGCCGGTATTCGGCGGCGTTTACAAACTTGCAGCCGTTGAAAACGAGGACGGCGAGATCATTCCGAAGATCAAGGTCTCCGAAAATGTTGAGAAGATCACCACGCCGCACTTCAAGCAGGTCTACCGTCTGTTCGACAACAAGACCGGCAAGGCGCTGGGCGACGTTCTGACCATTCATGACGAGATCATCGATCCGGCTCTCCCCTATGTTCTCTTCCACCCGATCCACACCTGGAAGCAGCGCGTCGTTACCGACTACACCGTCCGTCCGCTGCGCCAGCAGATCTTCAAGAACGGCGAATGCATCTATCAGTCGCCCTCGATCACCGAGATCCGCGACTACTGTATGCGCGAGGTGGACACGCTCTGGGATCAGATCAAGCGCTTCGAAAATCCGCAGACCTACTTTGTCGACCTGTCCAAAAAGCTCTGGACTTGCAAGAACGAGCTGCTCGAATCCTGCCGCATCTGATTTTATTCAAACGTACACATGACAGCGGACCTTCTACGGTCCGCTGTTTTTCTGTGCTCAAATACGCGAGCGCAAGATTTTATAAACCGCGCAGGCAGCCGCGCATTTTTTTGCGCTTCGAGGCCTGCCGGATGGCGGTTTTCACCGGTTTTTCTTCCGTTTTTTCTGCACGAATTCGCAAGATTGTGCTGGAAAACCGCATTTTATCCTGTTATACTTTTGTCTGCAAGCAAGGGAATGCTGTTTCGCATTTTCTCAATGCTTCATTTTCGTAAACCAGAAGGGGCAAACACTATGAAGGCATTTTTATCATCTATCAGCCGCAACAAGCGTTTTGTTGTCGCTGAGCTGTTCCTCGTTTATTTCGCGCACGGCCTCGGCTCGATCATGCTTGGCTCCGTCCTCCCCGATCTCCGCGCCGCCTACGGGCTCGACTACCAGCTCAGCGGAACACTGATCTCCTCCCAGTCGGTCGGCTACCTTCTCATCGGTCTGCTGTCCGGCGCGGCAGTCGTCAAATGGGGTCTCAAGCGCTCTTATCTCGTTTCCTACTATCTGTTTGCGGTCGGCTTCATCATGCTGCTCGTGACCGGCTCGCCGGTCCTGCTGCTCACCGCGATGTTCCTGACCGGCATCTCCAAGGGCGGCATTACCGACTACAACAACCGCGTCATGAGCGAATACGCAAACGGCAGCGCAACGCCGCTCAATATGATGCACGCCTCGTATGCATTCGGCGCGTGCGTTGCTCCGCTCGCGGTGCTCGCCTGCCAGAAGCTCGGCGGTGAAAACGGCTGGCGTCTGGCGCTTGAAATCGCAATCGTTCTGCTCACCTTCGGTCTTGTGTTTGGCCTGTTTATGAAAATGGATGAGGAAAAGCCTGCGGAAAGCTCGCAGAAATCCGCCACCGATTACGGATTTTTCCGCGAGCGTCTGTTCTGGCTGACCACCGCGCTCTGCTTTTTCTACGAAGCGGTCGAAGCATCCATGATGGGCTGGCTGACCACGTTCTACATCGACTCCGGCGTGCTTGCAGCGGGCGCGGCGCAGATCGTTACTTCGCTGCTCTGGATTTCGCTGCTTGTCGGCCGTTTCTCGTGCAGCGTGATCGCGGCAAGGTTCCGCCCGTGGCAGATGATCACCGTCATGTGCTTCGGCATCGCAGCCTTCCTCGTCCTGCTCGTCCTCGGCACCAGCCTTCCGGTACTGATCGTCGCTACCATCGGCCTCGGCCTGTGTATGTCCGGTATGTACGGCACGACGGTCTCGAATGCCGGCGACCTGTTCTCGCGCTATCCTGCCTCAATGGGCATTTATGTTACACTGAACGGTCTGGGCGCAGCAGCTGCCCCGGCAGCGATCGGCGTTGCCGCAAACCACGGCGGTATCCGCATCGGCTTTGCTCTGCTGCTCATCGCGGCGGCAATGCTCGTCGTTTCCGCTCTGTGCAATATGCGCTACCTTAAAAAACGCTAAAATCTCTCTCTTTCTGATCCCGGTGCAGAGCTGATCTGCATCGGGATTTTCGTTTTTCTCCGCTCATAAATTTTACTGTGGGTTGACCGAACGCATCTTGTGTGTTATAATCATTATCGACATATATCGGAAACGGAGTGACAGCAATGGCAAGACCCTGTCGATGGCGGCGCATCTGCACCGAGCCGGAGTTCGACCGCTTTGTACCCGAAGGTATCCCTTCGCCGGAAAGCATCACGCTGACCGTGGATGAATACGAAGCCGTGCGGCTGATCGACCTGATGAAATACACCCACGAGCAATGCGCCGCGCAGATGGATATTTCGCGGACAACAGCGACCGAAATCTACGAATCTGCACGGACAAAGATTGCAGACAGCCTGATTGGCGGCAAGACGCTCGTGATCGCAGGCGGACGCTACCGCCTGTGCGACGGCACAGGACCGCTCTGCTGCCATCGATGCCGCAGAAACGCGGCACAGTCCCCGCAGCAGATTACAGAAAAAGGAGAACATATCATGAGAATTGCAGTTACCTACGAGAACGGAACCATCTTTCAGCATTTCGGCCATACCGAACAGTTCAAGCTGTACGATGTGGAGAACGGCGAGATCAGACACAGCGAGGTAGTCGACACGAACGGCAGCGGCCACGGTGCCCTTGCAGGCTTCCTGACCGCGCATCAGGTCGACGCGCTGATCTGCGGCGGCATCGGCGGCGGCGCACAGACTGCGCTTGCGCAGGCGGGCATTCGACTGTACGGCGGTGTTTCGGGTAGCGCAGACGAAGCTGCGGCAGCACTTGCAGCCGGTCAGTTGACCTTCGACCCGAACGTCCATTGCACCCATCACGAGCACGAACACGGCAGCGGCCATCACACCTGCGGCGAACACGGCTGCGGAAAGCATTAACGCAAAAGGCACTCTCGGACGAATGAGAGTGCCTTTTTGCGTTCGTTTATATCATCTTTACCACGCCGAGCACGCCGTGAGACGCGATCAGCATGATGATGCCCGCCGTGATGACGCCGCAGAAAATAGACAGCAGCGCGCGCGTTTTGGGCATTTTCAGCAGCGTTGCGATCAGCGCACCCGACCACGCGCCGGTTCCCGGAAGCGGAACAGCAACGAACAGATACAGTCCGAGACGGGCGTATTTTGTGACCTCGCCGCTTTTGCTCAGCAGCTTTTTCTTGTACGCAGCGGCAAATTTACGCAGCGGCGGCAGGGTTTCCGCCCATGCAAGCAGCTTTTCCCCGAACACGAGCAGCAGCGGAATGGGGAGCATATTGCCGAGGATGGCCAGCGGGAAAAGCGTCGTCCACGGGATTCCGGCGGCCGCGCCGAGCGGTACTGCGCCGCGCAGCTCTACGAGCGGCACCATGGAAATGATAAAAACGGCCGCCTCGCGCCCCGCGCCGAGCAGCCAGTCAAATAATGCAGAAAACAATCTTCTACTCCTTTTTTTCGAAATATTACTTTTATTTTACCCTTTGAGCACAGAAAACGCAAGGGCGCTCCTATAAATTTTGTGTGAATTTTATCAACAGTTTGACGCATCGCCGTACTTCGGGTATACTGTGTATAGCAAATCATATGCGGAGGTGAGAACAATGTCCGACCGAAGGAACGACGCCTGCTGGGCGTCATGCAATGTACTGCTCGTGCTGGGCATACTTGCCGACGGAGAACGCGCCGGGCACGAGATCATAACGATACTCGAGCGCCAGTGTGACCGCACCTTTGCCGGGCACGAGGGCGACCTTTACCCCCTGCTGCACCGGCTGGAGGAGCGCGGCGACATCCGCTCGCGCGAGCGGATGAACGACAGACGGCCGCGCCGCTGGTACCGTCTCACCCGCCAGGGGACAAAGACGCTTGCGCGATGCCGCCGTGAATGGGAGCATTACCGCCGCAAATGCAGCAGTCTGGCCGCGGGAGGTGAGACCTGTGCACGAAGATGAACGCCTTGCCTCTTTTCTCGATGAGGTCTGCGGTCCGCTGTTCTGGCCGCCCTACCGCCGCCGCGTACGCCGCGAGCTATCTGACCACATTCTCTCGCGCGCGGAGCTTCTCGAACGCAGCACCGGCTGCCCGCGCGGGCAGGCCATCGAACGTGCCATCAGCGCCATGGGAGACGCGCATTCGCTCGGGCTGCTGCTCCGCCGCACCCGTTTTCCGCTCCGCGGCCTGTTTCTGACTCTGATGACCAGCCTCATCTGGGCCGCCATCGCAGCCTGCATCCTTTATCTGCTGCTGCATCTCGGTCTGCGCACGTAAAAATGTATCAAAAAGGCACCGCTTCATGAAAAATGAGGCGGTGCCTTTTTGAGATGCACGGTCTATCAAACTGGAATAGCGTTTATTTATCTTCTTTTGAAAAAACACCCCATAAAGAAAATGCAATGCCTGTTACCAATAAAATAATTCCTGTTATCAGCACAGGGAATAAACTCATATCAGATACTGTTTGCCAATATCTACCCAATTCCGTATTCCACTCTGTTGTATTTTCCATATTCATGCTTGCCATCAAAGAAGTACATAGCACCATCAATGTTCTTGTCAGTTCAAATCCTGTTCCTGCAATTATTTTCTTCATGCTTAGACCTCCACACCTTTCGATCTGTTCGCTTTATCCCCCACGATTTTCATCTTTCAAAATCAGCTACTTACAGCAGTGGCGCGAACAGGCGCAGCACGCTTGCGGCGATCGACCGCAGCCACGGAACACGCCGCAGCCATGCGTCGTCAATGCGGCGGCTGACATTGATCGTTTCGAGGATATCCTGCTTGACCGCCGCTACGACCGAGCTGTTGTAGAAGCAGGTCGCACACTCAAAATGCAGGAAGAACGAGCGGAAATCCATATTGATCGTGCCGACCACCGCCGTATCGTCGTCCGAGACGATGCTCTTCGCGTGCAGGAAGCCGGGGCGGTATTCATAGATCTTCACGCCTGCACGGTGCAGCTGCTGATAATACGACCGCGTGATCATATAGACCAGCTTTTTATCCGGGATGCCCGGCGTCAGGATGCGGACGTCAACGCCCGACTGCGCCGCGATCGTCAGCGCCGTGATCATCTCATTGTCGAGCACCAGATACGGCGTGGTGATGTAGACATACTTTCGCGCGTTGTGAATGATCTGAAGATAGGTGGACTCACCGATGTTGAGATCGTCGAGCGGCGAGTCGGCGAACGGCTGCACCCAGCCGTCCTGCGGCAGCTTGACCGTCGGCAGATAGCTTTTGAACGCGGTAATCTTCTCTCCCGTCACATACTCCCACATCTGAAGGAACAGCGAGGTCATGTTCGCCGTGCCCTCACCGCGCAGCAGAATGCCGGTATCCTTCCAGTAGCCGAAGCGCACCTTTTCGTTGATGTATTCATCGGCAAGGTTGATGCCGCCCATATACCCCACATTGCCGTCTATGATCATCATTTTGCGGTGATTTCGATAGTTCAGATAGGTATTGAGCGTCGGAATAAAGCGGTTGAAACGGACCGCGCGAATGCCGAGCGACACCAGATAGCGGTCATAGTGCTGCGGCAGCGTCGCGATCGACCCGACATCGTCGTAAATGATGCGGACATCCAGGCCTTTCTTTGCCTTTCGCGCCAGAATATCGAGAATCGTGTTCCACATCTTGCCTTCTTCAATGATGAAGTATTCGAGAAAGATGAACCGCTCCGCCTTTTCCAGCTCCTCGCACATCGAAGCAAACATATCCTCGCCGGCGCGGAAGTAATGCGCCTCCGTGTTCGTCCAGGCCGGCATGCCGCACAGACTGTCGATATAGCGCGTACGGGCCGCATGACGCGGATGCAGCTGCGAAAGCTCCTCCGTTGCAGGCTTGCGCATGTAATCGGTGAAATCCGGCGGATTTGGCTCATACTGATGCTGTGTGCGCGCGCGGTTGAAGGGCGTATTGCCCCAGAACAGGTAAAACAGGCCGCCGAACAGCGGAAACAGCAGGATAATGATGATCCATGTGATTTTATAGGTCGGATTGTCGTACTTGCGGACAAGCCAGACCACGATGACAAAGCTGAGAATGGTGAGCGCCGGCGTGACCGACGGCCATCGCTCGCTCATCCAGCCCACGCCCCACATCACGGCGATCAGCTCCAAAATCAAAAACAATCCGCCAGCAACGCGCCGGTCACCGAGTATCCGGCCGAAAAATCTGCGCATAACGACTCCTTTCCCTGCGGGCATTTTTCTTTATATATCATGATACCGCAGCAGCGAAAAAAAGTCAATCGAACGCAGCCGGATGCGCAAAAAAGCTGCGCTTCCCTCTCGACTTTTACGGTACAGCTGTGGTATGATGAAGGAGCTATCATAAATAAAAAACGGAGGGATCACCATGCCACATACCGCTGTTCCTGCGGCCGAGCTCGCCGCGCGTCTGGAAAACCTGCGCCGCGCGATATCCGCCGCCCACCCCGACTGGGGGATGATTTTGCTCGACAGCAAGATCGACCTGTATTATTTTACCGGCACGATGCAGGAGGGCGCGCTCGTCATCACGCCCGATGAGGCGGCCCTTTTCGTGCGCCATTCCTATGAATGCGCCGTGCGCGACTCCAGCTTTGCCGACATCCGTCCGCTTGGCAGCTTCCGCGGCATTGCATCCGCCTTTCCTCATATCCCTGAAACGGTTTACGTCGCGACGCGGACGATGACGCTGCAAAAGCTTGCCATGCTCCAGAAGTATCTTCCTTTCGCTCCTGCCTCCATCGACAGTATTCTGGGCGGTCTGCGCGCCGTCAAGAGTGCCTACGAGCTGGAATGCATGAGGCACGCCGGAAAAATCCACGCAAAGGTTCTCGAAACTGTTGCGCCGGCGCTCCTGCGCCCCGGCCTGAGCGAGGCCCGTCTGTGTTCTGAAATCTGCACCTCCATGCTTGACCACGGCGCGATGGGCATCTCCCGTTACAATCAGCCGGCGGCCGAGGATGTGCTCGGCTTTGCAAGCTACAGTGAGAACAGCCTGATGCCGGCGGCGCTCGACGGCCCCTCCGGCACGGTCGGCACCTGCATCGCCATGAAGTCCATCGGTTCGACCGAGCGCCTGCTTCGCGGCGGCGATACCGTGCTGCTCGACATTCCGTGCGGCTGGCGCGGCTATCACACCGACAAGAGCATCACGTTCTATTTCGGCGACCTTGACGAAAATCCGAAGGCCGATCTGATCCGCGCCGCACACGAGCAGTGCATTGCACTCGAGAAGATGACTGCTGAGCTGCTGCGTCCGGGTGCGGTTCCGGCTGAGATTTACGAAAAAGTTCTCGCCGCCGTTGACCCGGTATTCCGCGACGGCTTTATGAATTCCTGCAAATTTCTCGGCCATTCCATCGGTCTGACGATGGACGAGGCGCCGGTGCTTGCTAAGGGTTTTAACGATCCGGTCGTACCCGGCATGACGTTTGCAGTCGAGCCGAAAATCGCGCTCGAAGGCATTGGCCTCATCGGCACGGAAAACACCTATGAAGTTACGGAGAGCAGCGCCGCAAAATCGCTTACCGGCGACTGCGAGACCGGTCTCGAAATCAATTACTGATACAAATACAACAAGACGGCTGAGTTTTTATTCTCAGCCGTCTTTTACATCTCAGCCAATCTCGACTCGTCTGCTGCCCTCTTCCTCGTATAGCCGGTGCGAAATCGAAACAACAGTGCGACCTCCTGCGGCGGAACGCAGCGCTGCAAGAACGCAGTGTTCGGTTTCAGCATCGAGATCCGCAGTGATTTCATCGAGAAGCAGTATTTTCGGGTCGGCTGCTACCGCGCGGGAGATTGCAAGCAGCTGCCGCTGTCCCTGGGAAAAGTGAGCCTCCGAAAACATCGTTTTATAGTTCTCAGGCAGTGCCATGATTGCCGCGTGCAGACCCGTGAGCTTTGCCGCCTTCACCGCGTCATCATGCGTAATTTCCGGATCAAACAGCGTAATCTGTTCCTCGATCGTAGCAGGTGGCGCGTAAAAATGCTGCTCCACACAGCCGAACAGATGCCGTTTCTCTGAATCCGGAATATCCGACGCCTCGCGTCCCATAATGCGCACGCTGCCCTTCTGCGGACGGTACAGCCCCATCAGCAGCTTAAACAGCGTCGATTTTCCTGCCCCGGTTCGGCCTGTCAGCGTAACGTGCTCGCCCTCTCTTATATTCAGCGAAATATTCTCCAGGACCGGTGTATCCGCAGTATAAGCAAAATCCACTTCATTCACAGCAATGCACAAATCCGATTTTTCAGTAGCAGCGCTACCGGTCTCTCTTTCTGAAAGAGCCAGAAAATCGTCAATTCGATGCACGCCTGCGACAGCTGACTGCACGGTCTGAATTTCCATGCCGATGCTTTCAAGCGGCGTAAATACCTGCGAAATATACGAGATCACAGCGACTGCTGTACCGGCAGACATGCCGAACAGATAACGAAGCGATGGATTTCCTGATGCTGAAAGAACGAAAACCAGCGCAGTTACCGCAGCGCTCACGATCAGAATGACCGGAGAGTACACCGAATCATAGAAATTTGTGCGTTCTATTGCCTGGTATCCCTCCTCGATTGCTTCATCATAACGTTTCCGCATAAATCCTTCGCGTCCAAGAAGATGCACTGTGCGGATGCAGTGCAATGTTTCGGGCAGGAAGCCGGAAACGCTCGCAGCCGCAGCCCGGCTGTCCATCTGCGCACGAAGCATTCGCTTCTGAATCGCTCTCGTGAAAATGTACAGCGCTGGTATAAGCGCAATAATCATCCATGCGAGACCGGGCGCTTTTATAAAAACGACCGCCAATATGCTGATAATCTTACCGATATCTGCCGTCATGCCAATGATGCCGCCGGTAAACAGTTTTTCCACGGTATCGACATCACCTACAAACCGTGATACGATTTCGCCGGGCGTCTGCTGCACAAAGCATCCCGTATCCAGTCGGGAAAGTTTTCCGCAGAGCTCATGACGCAGACTGCGCGTGATACGCTGTCCAAACACGGAGAGCAGGCTTTCTCTTGCTGACTCAGCAAGTCCTGCCATTAAAATAATACCGAAATATGCTGAAACGAGCATAATTCCCGGGCGTTTTCCTTCCGTGAGCGTGTTTACGATGCGTTCGAGCACAAGCGGCGGGATGAGCGCCGTCACGATGGCGCCGGCGACCGCAGCGATCGTTCCGATGCTTAAAACTGCGTTTTTTAGCGCAGAGGAGAGGATAATCCGAACCGTACTGACGTTTTTATGCACTTTCCTGTCCTCCCTGCTGCAGCTTATAGAGCTCGGCATACTCCGGACAGCTGGCCATCAGCTCCGCGTGTGTCGAGGTGCGCACGACACCGTTCTGCATCCACAGCACGCCATCAAGCTCCGGAAATACATATAAACGATGCGAAATAAGCAAAACCGCGGAGTCCTTCGCTTTTTTTCTAAGCTCATCAAACACCTCACGTTCGGTCCTTCGATCGAGCGCAGAAAACGGATCATCCAGAATCAGCAGCGGCTTCAGATTTGCGAGCTGCCGCGCGAGCGCGAGCCTCTGCTGTTGTCCGCCGGACAGGCGCATGCCGCCTGCGCCAATGCGTGTTTCCGGCGTCACTTCCCGTTCGAGCCGTACAGCCCGCAGCAGTGCCTTCACATCTCCTGTGCCGCCAAGCAGGATATTGTTTTCGACCGTATCGCTCAAAAGCTCCGTGTCGTGCCCCAGATAGCCGATATATGCGCATCGTTCTGTTTCATCGAGCGCCGCAAGCTCGCGATCGTCAAACCAGATAGAGCCCTCATACGGATTTTCGCACAAAAACGCCTTTCCGAGCATGCTTTTTCCGCACGCTACCGGTCCCGTTATTCCGATTATCTGTCCTGGTTTGATCTCGAAATTCGCGTTTTCCAGCACATCCGGTACAGAGAGACCGGTCGCCTTCACACTGCACGGTGCTTTTTGCGGCAGATCTCGTTCCTCCGGCGGTGTGCAGAGAAATCCCTTGATGCGTCTCCATGACACCTGCGCCTGCTGCACGGCATTGAACAGCTTGGCTGCCTTGGAGGATTTTACCGATAGCTTCGCGAAGCAGGCAATAAATGTCGTGAACGCCGCAATGTCCCACGCACCGCTTTGTACGCGGGCGCCGCCGAGGTACAGGATAAACAGCACGCCTGTCATGGAAAGCGCATTATACAGCGGCGGCAGCGCGGACACCCATATATTGGCCCTCACCGCACACCTCTCATAATCCGCAAGATGTGCGTCATAATCCGCGTTCCGCTGCGCGTCGCAGCCGAAAATACGATATGTCAGTGCGCCTGCTGCGCGGTCGAGCGTCGCCGCATTCAGCCGCTCTGCGCTCGAACGAAACGCCGCATTGGTGCGCTGTACGATGGTTTTCATGCGCTCCGCGGCAAAATATGCAAGCGGTGGGAACAGCAGGCTCAGCAGCGCGATTTTCACATCATACCAGAGCAGCAGGCCGATGTAGCACACAAGCACGACGCCCGTATCGAATATCTCGGTCGTGAATTTACGCATGCCCTCCGCGCAGGCATCGACATCTGAAATCGCCTTGGTCAGCACCGCGCCGCTTCCTTCCCTATCCAGTTCTTTTTTGGAACGGTGCACAAGATCTGCATAGAGCATATGCTTCATGCGCCGGTTGATGTCATTTGCGAACCGACGGACATACAGTCGTTTGATGCAGCGCACGCCCTGCACGGCTGCAATGGTCGCAAGATACGCGAGCGCGAGCAGCGCCATGTATTTCGCTGTCTGCGTTCCGTTCAGCACATCGAGCAGCGTGCCGACGAGCCGGCCCTCGAACAGCGGCCCTGCCAGCAGACCTGCATTATACAGCAGGCCGGAAACCGTAACGACCGCGAGCGTGCGCTTTTCCTGCGCGAAATACCAGGTGATCCTCTGCGGATCGTGGCGGTCATTCATCCTGCCCCGCCCCCGTCTCCAGCCGTGCGCTGACCTCCGGAAAGCCTGCGCGCGCCTCCTTTTTCGAGCGCAGATACAGATCGTTCAGAACGCGGCAGAAGCTGTCACGGTCGCTTTCAGACAGTTCATCGAGCAGCCACTCATAAAACGTCTGCTCGATGGCCGCCTTGGAATTTCGCAGTCCTTCGGCTTTTTCCGTCGCGTACAGCAGCTGACTTCGGTGATCGTTCGGATTTTCCCGGCGCACAAGGTATCCCTTTGCTTCCAGACTTGCTGCGCGCCGCGCCGCTGCGCCTTTGTCGATTTTGAGTGCATCGCGTATCTGCGTCTGCGTGATGCCGGGGTGATGACGCACGAGATGGATGAAATCGAACTCGGCCGTCCCGATCCCCTCCGCCTTCATCTCCCTGACCGTGAACTTACTCACCTCCCGGGCGATTTTTGTGATCTGTCTGCGGCTCTGATCCACCGTTACCGCTCCTTTCCGTTATAGTTGTAGTATCAACCATTTAGATGATAGTACATCTATAATGGTATGTCAAGAAAAATCCCCGGAAGCCGAAGCCTCCGGGGAAATTTTCAAATCGAGAAATTCAACGTATTTTTTTCGTTGTTGACCAGTTCCTCGAGTGTTACCGAGTCGACATATTGGTTGATCGCATCGTACAGTCCGCGCCAGAAATCGAGCGTGATACACTCATTTGCTCGCGCACAGTCGATCGGTTCATGCTCCAGACAGGCAACCGGAGCGAGAGAGCCTTCCGTGATGCGCAGAATATCGCCCACCGTATACTCAGACGGGTGACGCGCCAGCTGATAGCCGCCCTGTGCGCCGCGCGTCGAGGTCACAAAACCCGCACGCGAAAGCTGTACGACGATCTGCTCCAGATATTTTGCCGAAATCTCCTGTCGCCTGGAAATATCGCGAAGCGGTATATAGCCGCCGGCGTCGTGCTGCGCAAGATCGATCATCAGTCGAAGCGCATATCTTCCTTTGGTTGAAATTTTCATAATCTATCCGGCACGCCTCTGTTTTTTCCGTTCAGGCGCGCCCCATCCTTTCTTTCTGTGTCGGCTTTTCTCCCCTGCCGGCACCTTTACCACTAATATACCACAGGTTTACTATGTTTTCAACCCCCTGCGTTTTCCATTTTAATAATTTGCAAAAAATATTCGTTTATACCTGCATCCTGCAAGCTCAAGGCTGAAGATTTTGAATAATTCCGCGCAGATGCTCGTCCGCCTGCTCGACCTCCCATTTCAGCTCGGTCGCAGACATACGCTCCGCGCCGTGTCCCAGAATGATCATCTGCTCCATGCCGTCCGAGGTAGCGACGCGCACGCGATGCCTGCGCGACAGATCATAGGACGCCTGCTCGATATACATATCCGCCGTCTCGGCCTCCCTGGTGTAGACGATATGGATGCCGTGGCGTTTTTCGACCGAGCCCGTGCCGCCCTTGACCTTGTAGGCATCGAATACGAGGATCAGGTGGCACCTGCGCACACCCTGGTAGTTGCTCATGATGTTCACAAGCCGCTCGCGTGCCGCGTTTACGTCCTCCGCCGCGATGGCCTTCAGCTCATCCCACGCAAAAATGATGTTGTATCCGTCGACGAGCAGATAATCGTCCTGCCGGATGCGTGTCACATAGAGCTGTTCGAGCGTCTCCGCCTTTTTCCGGCTTTGCTGCAGGGCTTCAAAGCCGCGATCCCGAACCGGTCCGTAGGTGCGCTCGAACAGCGCCCGAAGCTCGCTGTCATTTTCAAATCCCGATGAACGCACACCGCTGTGCGGCACAGATACCGGCTCCGCCTCCTCTTCCGGCTGCGCAAGCACACAGCTCGTGTCCAGATGAGCGTGTGCGCGGACCTCGTCCCAGTGCACGACATAGCCTGCGCCGTGTGAACAGAATACCGAGTCCGCCGTATTTTCCGTGTCTCGCTCGGCATCGTAGCCAATGGCCGTCACGACCGCCTCCGTGTTGTGACAGACCTCATATCCGCCCGGCGTGCACGAGAGCCTGCCGCGTCCCTTGGTGTAGGAGGCGACCTCAGTCCAGTAGTTTCGCATGGATGCAACGGGCGCCTTGCCGGTCAGCATCGACCCTCCGTGCAGCGGCTGCGGCGGCTCAAAGGTGCCGTCCATGCGCTGAATATCGCTCATTGCACGGCCGACGCATTCGTCCGGCAGTTCAAGCGTGAAATCGTAATACGGCTCGAGCAGAATGCTCTGCGCCTGCATCAGCCCATTGCGCACAGCGCGGTAGGTTGCTTCACGGAAATCGCCGCCTTCGGTATGCTTGACATGGGCGCGTCCGGCGATGAGGGTGATGTGCACATCGGTCAGCGGCGCGCCGGTCAGCACGCCGAGATGCGCTTTCTCCGCGAGGTGCGTCAGAATAAGCCGCTGCCAGTTAAGGTCGAGTTCATCGGTCGAGCAGGCCGTGCCGAGCGTGATGCCGCTCCCCCGCTCGCCCGGCTCCATGAGCAGATGCACCTCGGCGTAATGCCGCAGCGGCTCGAAATGGCCGATGCCGATGACCGGCTCCGCGATAGTCTCTCGGTAGACGATGCTGCCCTCGTCAAAGGTCACGCGCACACCGAAGCGCGACTCGATCAGCTCGGTCAATATCTCGAGCTGCACCTCGCCCATCAGCTGCAGGTGGATCTCACCCAGCTGTTCGTTCCAGACGACACGCAGCAGCGGGTCCTCTTCCTCAAGCTGCCGCAGACTGCGGAGCATGGTGTGCGCGTCACAGTCGGCCGGCAGACCGACGCGGTAGCTGAGCACAGGCTCCAGCACGGGCGGCAGTGCGCCTGCCGCTGCCCCCAGTCCCATGCCCGGCGCGGTATGCGTCAGGCCGGTCGCCGCGACCACCATGCCCGATTCGGCACGCTCCACAGCGGTAAATTTTTCGCCCGAATAGACGCGCAGCTGATTGACCTTTTCCTGCCAACCGCCGTCCTCTCCGCCCGAAAGCTGCGCGCGGACCGCAAGCGAACCGCCGGTGATCTTCATGTAGGTTAGACGGTTTCCCTGCGCATCGCGCGCGACCTTGAACACACGAGCACCGAAGTCCGCCTGCGGCTCAGGCTGCACGGTGCGGCGGTCGAGTGCGTCGAGCAGCGCGTCCACGCCGTCCAGCCTGAGCGCCGAGCCGAAAAAGCACGGAAAGACCTTGCGCTCACGAATGAGACGCACAACATCTTCGTCTGCGACTGTTCCCTGTTCGAAATACCTTTCGAGCAGCGTCTCGTCGCAGACTGCCAGCTCCTCGTGCAGCATGCCCTCGTCGCCGAAATCGACCACACCCGAGGAAAGCCGCGTTTTCAGCTCACGCAGCAGCAGAACGCGCTCTGCGCCGTCCAGATCCATCTTGTTGACGAACAGGAACGTCGGGATGCCGTGCCGGGCGAGCAGCCGCCAGAGCGTCTCCGTGTGCGCCTGCACGCCGTCTGTGCCGCTGATGACGAGCACCGCGTAATCGAGCACCTGAAGCGTACGCTCCATTTCTGCGGAGAAATCGACATGTCCCGGCGTGTCGAGCAGCGTCACCTCCGTATGCGGCAGAGAAAACTCCGCCTGCTTGGAGAAGATCGTGATGCCGCGCTCCCGCTCGAGCGCAAAGGTGTCGAGAAATGCATCCCGGTGATCGACCCGCCCCATTTTTTTGAGCGCACCCGCGCGGAAGAGCATCGCCTCGGAGAGCGTTGTCTTTCCGGCATCGACGTGCGCGGTTATGCCTATACAGATATGTTTCATAGTCATTTTCGCTTTCTGTTCCGAACTGTGCCCGTCAGAGGACAGCTCGCAGGGTATCATTGATATTATCGCAGGTTTTCCGGGATACTGCAAGCCGTCTGCACTATTCTTTCGCGTTATATCGTCATAAACAACAGATATTTGACATAAAGTTTGTGCAGGTTTACAATAATCGTATCAGCAAAGGGGCTGAAACCACCGACTATGGGGTTTCTATGCCCTTTTCTTTTGTCATTCAATTTTTTATCAGGAGCGATATATATGCAGTACACCATTTCCCATCGTATGTCCGACGTGCATGGCTCTGCAATCCGCGAGCTGTTCAAGCTCGGCGCAGACCCCAACATGATCTCGTTCGGCGGCGGCAATCCGTCCGCGGAGACCTTTCCTGTTCCCGAGATCGCGGAGATCATGGCCGACGTCATGAAGAACGCGCCGGTCTCCGTGCTTCAGTACGGCCTGTCTGAGGGCTATACGCCGCTGCGCGATACCATGAAGGAATACCTTGCACGCACGCAGGGCTTTGATTTCGAGAAAAACGAGCTGTTCATCGTCTCCGGCGGTCAGCAGTGCGCCGACCTCACGACCAAGGTGCTCGTCAACGAGGGCGACGTCATCCTGACCGAGGACCCGGCATTTGTCGGCTGTCTGAATACCTTCCGTTCCTACGGCGCGAAGCTCGTCGGCGTGCCGATGCAGCAGGACGGCATGGACATCGACGCGCTCGAGGCCGCGCTGAAGGCGAACCCGAACGCAAAGCTGCTCTATACCATTCCGTCCTTCCAGAACCCCTCCGGCATCACGACCACGCTCGAAAAGCGCAAAAAGGTCTATGAGCTTGCCTGCAAGTACGACATCGCCATCCTCGAGGACAATCCCTACGGCGAGCTGCGCTTCTCCGGCGAGGATGTCCCGACCATCAAGTCGATGGACACCGAGGGCCGCGTCCTGTATGCCGGCAGCTTCTCCAAGGTCATGGCCCCGGCATTCCGCCTCGGCTTCCTCGTTTTTGACAAGTCGCTGACCATGCCGCTGACCATCGCCAAGCAGACCACCGATGTGCACTCCAACGTCCTGTTCCAGTATGTGTGCAACGAGTACATGACAAAATATGATTTCGCCTCGCATCTCGAAAAGTCGCGCGGCGTCTACCGCGAAAAGTGCAGACTGATGCTCGACACCATGCGCCGCACGTTCCACCCGTCCGTCACCTTCCCGCAGCCGGAGGGCGGTCTGTTCGTCATGGCATTCCTGCCTGAGGGCATGGACGCGCAGCCGTTTGTCCGCGAGGCCATCAAGCGCGGCGTGCTGTGCGTACCGGGCTCGGCATTCCTCGCAGATGAAAAGCAGATTTCGAACGCCTTCCGTCTGAACTATTCCACCCCGAGCGATGAACAGATCGTAAAGGGCATCGAAATTCTCGGCAGACTGACGCATGAATGGGTAAAGGAGCACTAAATCATGAAAGTTATGGCATTTAACGCCCGTCCGGACGAACGCGCGTTTTTCGATCACTTCGGTCAGTCTCTGAACATGGACCTCGAGCTTCAGCCGGGCACGCTGACAGTCGACAACGCCGGCCTGACGCGCGGCTTCGACGGCATTTCCTGCACCTGCGATCTTCCGGCGCCAGTTCTGGAGAAGCTCGCAGAAAACGGTGTACGCTACGCCGCGCTGCGCACCATCGGTTACGACAACGTAGATCTTGAGGCGGCAAAGCGCCTGGGCATCCGCGTGTCGCACGCAGGCTATTCGCCCTACTCGGTCGCGAACTACACGGTCATGCTCATGCTGATGTGCATCCGTAAGGCGGTCTATATCATGTTCCGCTCGCACACGGCGGATAATTCGCTCGGCGCGGCCGGCTCGGCGCGCGGCATGGAGATGCAGAACCTCACCGTCGGCGTCATCGGCACCGGCCGCATCGGCAAGGCCGTCATCCAGAACCTCTCCGGCTTCGGCTGCCATATCGTCGCGCACGATCCGTATCCGTCCGAGGAAATGAAGAAAATGGGTGTGGAATACGTTTCGCTCGACTCGCTCTATGCACAGTCCGACATCGTTACGCTGCATACCTTTCTGAACGACGAGACGTTCCATATGATCAACGCCGAGTCCATCAGAAAGATGAAGCCCGGCGTTGTTATCATCAACTGCGCGCGCGGCGCGCTCATCGACACCCGCGCTCTGATCGAAGGAATCGAATCCGGCCGCATCGGCTCGGTCGGTGTGGACTGCTTCGAGGGCGAGGATGACGTCATCCGCGTGGATCACAGCTACAACAGCCATGTCACCAACCACGACTATATCATTCTCAAATCCTTCCAGAACACCATCGTCACGCCGCACGTTGCGTTTTTCACCGACCAGGCAGTGTTCGACATGGTACAGTGCTCGCTCGAAAGCCTGCACCAGTTTGATGCAGGCGAGAACGTGCCGCTTGAGGTGCACGCTTAACCGATTTTGGAAAAATACCGGCGCAGAAACGCGCGGAAGGCACGCATGGAATGCGTTTCAAAGCGGCTGAGCTGCTGCACATAGATGTAGCGCCGGCATTCGGCGTCGCGGATGTGCAGCAGATGTACGCTGCCCTCCTCGCACAGCTGTCTCCACTCTCCGGCCGCGGCAAGCGCGATACCCATGCCGCAGGACAGCAGGCGGCTTTGGAGCGCCAGACTGTCGCACTCGATCGCCGCGTGCATGGCGATTCCTGCGGAGCGGAAAATATGCTCGGAAACCTGCTGAAAGGACTCCGAACCGCTTAGCGCGATAAACGGGTCATCCGCAAGCTCGGTCAGCGAGACCGCGCCGCAGTCCGCAAAGCGATGCCCGTCCGGGACCGCGATGCAGATTTCCTCGTCGAACAGCACCTCGGCGCCCGCCGGGACCTCGTCCCGGGAGACGGCGCAGTCGAGCAGCAGGTCGCTGCCCTCGGGCGTGCTGCCGATGCGGAAATCCGCGTTGCCGTACTCGGCCGCGAATCCGGCCAGAATGTCGCTCAGCCGCTCGACGCAGGACAGTGCGCAGATGCACAGACCGCCGGCGCGGTGCAGGCTCTCCTCGATCTCGCGCCGCGCGTCCAGCTCCGCATTCAGAATGGCTCGGGCGTACCGCAGCAGGATATCTCCCTGTTCGGTGCGTCTGAGTCCTTTTCCCGTCCGTTCGAACAGCTCCGCACCCAGCTCGCTCTCCAGATTTCGTATCGTCTTGGATACTGCCGGCTGCGCCATGCTGAGGCTCTGTGCGGCGCGCGTCATATTTTCGGTCTTTGCGACCGCTGCAAACTGCCGAAGCTGGTAAATTTCCACGCATTTTCCTCCCATTTTATCATACTGACAGGATTTTTATACTTATGATCACTCAAATTCTTCTTCAGCAGACCATCATCATGTTTGCGCTCATGCTGCTCGGCCTGCTCCTCTCTCGCCGCGGCATGATCACCGAACAGGGCAGCCGTGATCTTTCCAATGTGCTGCTGTATGCGGTCATCCCGTGCGTCATTCTGCGCAGCTATATGTCTGAATTCAGCACGGAAAAGCTGCGCGCGATGGGTCTTTCCGCTCTGATCGCGGTCATTGCCTTCGCGGCGTCCATCGCAGTCGCGTATCTGACCTGCGGCACCCGTCACCGGATCGAAAACTTCGCTGTCGCCTTCGGCAATGCAGGCTTTATCGGCATTCCGCTCGTTACCGCCGTATTCGGGCCGGAAGCAGCGTTCTATGTGGTCTCCTTCAGCACGTTCGCAAACCTTTTGCAGTGGACCTACGGCATCGTCATCATTTCCGGTAAAAAGGAGACCATGAATCTCAGAATGGTTTTCGTCAATCCGGTCTTTATCTCCATGGTCATCGGCATCGCGCTTTTCGTGCTCCAGCCGACGCTCCCGACGGTCGTTACCGGTACCATCGGCTACATCGCGGACGGCAACACCGTGCTCGCCATGATCATCCTCGGCTACTATCTCTCCAAGGTGCAGCTGCGCGGTCTGTTCGCTGATGCACGGCTGTATCTCTTCTCCGCACTGCGTCTGCTCGTCGTTCCGGCGGTCACGATACTCGTGTTCCTGCCGTTCCCCTTCGCACGCGGCGAGATTACGCTCATCACGCTCATCGCGGCCGCGACACCGATCGCAAGCAGCACCGCCATCTTCGCGCAGAAGTTCGATCAGGACTACCGCCGGGCAGTCTCCTACGTCTGCCTCTCCACCTTTCTCTCGGTCGCAACGCTCCCGCTCGTCATGCTCTTTGCGGAACGGCTGCTCTCGTAAATTCTTCAGATGACCGGAAAAGCGGCGTGAACCCAAAGGTTCGCGCCGCTTTTTTCTGTCTTATCCCAGAACAGCCTTGTGGAAGGTCTTTTTGCCCTTCTTGATCATGCACTCCTCGTTAAAGAAGTCCTTTGCGAGCTGCTGCTTGAAATCCGCGACCTTTTCGCCGTTGAGAGAAACACCGCCGCCCTGTACGAGCTTGCGCGCCTCGCCGTTGGAGGCCGCGAGACCGCACTTGACCAGCAGGGTCAGCACGCCAATCTGGCCGTCGGTGAAATCCGCATCGGTCAGCGTGGTGGTCGGCATATTGGCAGCCGCACCGCCGGATACGAAGATCTCCTTCGCAGCGGTCTGTGCCTTCTCTGCCTCTTCCTTGCCGTGAACCAGAGCGGTCAACTCGTAGGCAAGGATCTCCTTCGCCTTGTTGAGCTGTGCGCCTTCCCACTTGTCCATCTCCTCGATCTCCTCGAGCGGCAGGAAGGTCAGCATGCGGATACACTTGAGTACGTCCGCATCGTCCACGTTGCGCCAGTACTGGTAAAAATCGTAGGGAGAGGTCTTGTTCGGGTCGAGCCATACTGCGCCCGCGGCAGTCTTGCCCATCTTCTTGCCCTCGCTGTTAAGCAGCAGGGTAATGGTCATCGCGTGCGCATCCTTGCCCAGCTTGCGGCGGATCAGCTCGGTGCCGCCGAGCATATTGCTCCACTGGTCGTTGCCGCCGAACTGCATATTGCAGCCGTAGTTCTTGAACAGGTAGTAGAAGTCGTAGGACTGCATCGGCATGTAGTTGAACTCGAGGAAGCTCAGACCCTTTTCCATGCGCTGCTTGAAGCACTCAGCGCGGAGCATATTGTTGACCGAGAAGCAGGAACCGATGTCGCGGATGAACTCGATGTAGTTGAGATTCATCAGCCAGTCCGCATTGTTCACCATCCGCGCCTTGCCCTCGCCGAATTCGATAAAGCGCTCCATCTGCTTCTTGAAGCAGTCGCAGTTGTGCTGGATGGTCTCGACGGTCATCATCGAACGCATATCGGTACGGCCGGACGGGTCGCCGATCATGGCGGTGCCGCCGCCGATGAGCGCGATCGGCTTGTTGCCCGCCATCTGCATGCGCTTCATCAGGCAGAGCGCCATGAAGTGACCGACATGCAGGCTGTCTGCGGTCGGATCGAAGCCGATGTAGAACGTCGCCTTGCCGTTGTTGATCATCTCGCTGATCTCTTCTTCGTTCGTTACCTGCGCGATCAGGCCGCGCGCTTTCAGTTCGTCGTAAAGTTTCATCGAATATTTCTCCTGTTACTTGATTTTATCCTTTATATCCTGTACTGAAACGCTGTTACGGAGCGCGTTCCTTGTGTCTCTCGTCGATAAACACCATTGCTATGCCCCCTGCCCTGCCGCATCGAGCAGGTCCTCTGCATTTTTGCGCGCTGCGTCCGAGATTTCCTCACCGGACAGCAGCCGTGCGATCTCGTCGATGCGGTGTGCGCGATCCATCGGACTCACGTCCGTAAAACTCCGCCCGTCGCGGACGGATTTGGAGATGCGCAGATGATGGTCGCCCATCGCCGCGATCTGCGGCAGATGGGTCACGCAGAGCGTCTGCTTCTTCCGCGCGATGGCGGACAGCTTGCGCCCGATCTGCTGCGCCGCGTGACCGGACACGCCGGTATCGATCTCGTCAAAAATCAGCATACCAACATCTTCGCCCGCTGTCAATACGTTTTTGAGCGCGAGCATGATGCGGCTCAGCTCGCCGCCGGAGGCGACTCTGGAGAGCGGCTTTTCCGGCTCACCCGGATTGACCGAGATCTCGAACGTCACGGTGTCAAAGCCGTGCGCGGACAGCTTGGTCCCGGTGTGCACGGCGATGCGCATGCGGACCTTGTCCATATCCAGCTCGGAAAGCTCGCGCACGATCTCCTGTTCGAGCTTTTTCGCCGCCGTGCGCCGCGCCTCGGTCAGCTCGGCTGCAATGCTCTTGGTCTGGCGGAGCATTTCGCGGTACTGCCCGCGAAGCTCCTCGCGGCGGTCGTCCGCATTCTGAAGCGCGTCAAGCTCTGCCTCGATCCTGTCGCGGTACGCCAGGATCTCCGGTATCGTACCGCCGTATTTCTGCTTGAGACGGTATATCTCGTCGAGGCGCTGTTCTACATATTCGCGTTCCGCCGAGGAAAAGTCCAGATTGCCGCTCTGTGCCGCTACGCTGTCGCGCAGATCGGCCGCGAGCAGACGCACCTCCTCGGCCTGCTCCGCCATGCCGTCAAAGGCATCAGACACCTCGCGCAGCGCGGAGATCGCCGCCGACACCTCATCGAGCAGAGCACATGCACCGCCGACCTCATCGTCGCCGCTCATCGCAAGCCGTGCGCGTTCGAGCGCACCCGCTATCTTCCCTGCGTGGTCGAAGTAAGCCTTGCGCTGTGCAAGCGTCTCGTCCTCGTCCGGCTTCAGCGCCGCCTGTTCGATCTCGTCCTTGTGGAACGACAGCATGTCGATGCGCTGCAAACGCTCCTGTTCGCCGGTCTCGAGCGCGTGAATTTCGCGCCGGAGCGCCAGAAGCGCCTGATAATTCGGCCGGTAGCGCTCGAGCAGCGCTGCATTACCTGCGTAGCCGTCCAGATAGTCGATGTGATGCGCCTCGTCGAGCAGCTTCTGACCGTCGTTCTGACCGTGAATGTCGATCAGATACGGCGCAAGCAGCCGCAGCGTCGAGGCCGACACCGGCTTCATGTTGACGCGGCAGGAGCTTTTTCCGTCCGCGGTGAGCTGACGCTGGATATGCAGCGTATCCCCTTCGTCACCGGCAAGATCCAGCTCGTTGACAAGCTGGCAGAGCGCCGGCGGCAGATCGGTGAATACCGCGCTGACAAAGCCCTTTTTCGCGCCCGAACGCACCAGATCGCGGCTGACTCGTCTGCCGAGGATCGCGCCAATCGAGTCGATGACGATACTCTTGCCCGCGCCGGTCTCACCGGAGAGCACGGTCAGTCCGCCCTCCAGCTCGATGTCCGCGCGCTCGATCACGGCAATATTTTCAATGTGGAGTAGTTGCAGCATTGCCGCGTCCTCACCTGCTTACTTTAGAATATCATGCGCCTGTCTGGAAAACCGCTCAGCGCTCTCGGTATCGCGCATGACGACGAAAACCGTGTCGTCGCCGCCCAGTGTGCCGACCACATCCACCGCGCGCATCGCGTCGATCGCCATCGCCGCCGCCTGACCCAGACCGGGCAGCGTCTTGATGACGACCATGTTCTGCGCAGCGTCGATATCGGTCACGCACTCACGGAAAATGTTCCGCAGACGAGTCGTGAAGCTGTCCGCTGCACCAGCCGCCGCAACCGTATATTTATACTTTCCGGTCTCAGTGGAAAGTGATTTGATGAGCCGCAGCTCCTTGATGTCGCGCGAGACCGTCGCCTGCGTGGTGCTATAGCCGACCGCACGCAGATGGTCGGTCAGCTCCTCCTGCGTCTCGATCTCGAAGCGATCGATCAGCTCCAGGATCTTCGCCTGTCTCTGAAATTTCATTTCACGCACCCCCTGTTCAGAAATGCTCGTTTTTCTATAAAATCACAGCTTCTGCTGTCTGTCGATAAAGCCCAATTCCGCAATGTTAACGCCACCGCGCGGCAGCGCGTATTCAAAAGCGTTTGCTCGCAAACGCATCAAAACCGGGGGCGTGTACCTCGGTTTTGATACCTCCGGAGGGAGAAAGTTTCCGTATGGGAACTTTCGGACGACTTGTGTTCTGCGTAGTCAGAACACAGATTGTCGGCGAAACGTTAGTTTCGCGACAGTCTCACAGCTTCTGCTGTAGTATTCGGTAAAAGCTGTTGCCCTTGAGGCGGATCAGCCGCGTGCGCAGCGCAGAGCGCGTGATGAGCACCCGGTCGTCCGGACGCACGGCGAAGCCCTGTCCGCCGTCCGCCGAGATGAACACCTCGCTGCCGCCCTCGCAGGCTGCCGTGATGGCGAGCGTGCGCTCGGGTGCGAATACGAATGACTTCGCCGCAAGCGCATGCGCGCAGATGGGAATGACCGCCAGATTTTCCGCGCTCGGCTCGATCACCGGGCCGCCTGCGGACAGGCCGTAGGCCGTCGAGCCGGTCGGTGTCGCCGCGATCACGCCGTCTCCGTTGAAGCGCGTGACCTCCTCGCCATCGGCCGATATGCCGACGCGCACCACGCGGAACGCGGTGCCCTTTGCAATGACGATATCGTTCAGCGCGTCATTTTCATAGACCCTGCGGCCATGGCGCTCGACCTCGACATGCAGCATCATGCGGCTGTCGAGCTGATAGTCCCCCTCGAGCAGCGCCTGCATTTTATCCAGCTCCGCAGGCTCTAGCTCGGTCATAAAGCCGACGTGGCCAACATTGATGCCGAGCAGCGGCAGCTCGTTCTGCGCCGCCGCCCGGGCGATGCGCAGCATGGTGCCGTCTCCGCCCAGAACGACAGCGGCGTCCGCGATGCGGACCGCCTCGGCAGTATCCATGTAATCGAGCGCCATCACCTCATCATGCAGCGCGTGCATGGTGCCCCGCATCTGATTGGGCAGGATGAGGTGAATATCCCTGCCCCGGAGCCGCTCGCAGACCGAAGGCAGAATTTCCCGCGCACTTTGCTTGCGCAGATTGGGGTAGATGAAAAACGTCCGCATCAGCTGTCCAGTTCCTCGTGCGCCTGACGCACAACCTCCGCCAGATCCGGAATACGCTCCTCGCCCTGCTTCGCCAGATAGCCGAGGAATTCAATGTTGCCCTCCGGCCCCTTGATGGGCGAAAACGTTACGTCGAGCACCTTGAAGCCTGCCGCATGTGCGTTTTCTACATAATTCTCGAGCACTTCCAGATGGATCTCCGGCTCGCGCACGACGCCCTTCTTGCCGACCTTGCCCTTGCCGGCCTCAAACTGCGGCTTGATGAGGTTGGCCACGCGGCCGTCCTCGGTCAGCAGGCCCGCAACGACTGGCAGCACGAGCTTCAGCGAGATGAACGATACGTCGATGACGCAGAGCGACGGGGTCTCCTCGAGCATATCCGGCGTTACATAGCGGATATTGGTGCGCTCCATGCACTTGACGCGCGGGTCCTGACGCAGGCTCCATGCGAGCTGACCGTAGCCGACGTCGATGGAGTAGACCTTCTCCGCGCCGCGCCGCAGCAGGCAGTCGGTAAAGCCGCCGGTCGATGCGCCAACGTCCATGACCGTCAGGCCGGACGGGTCGATCGCAAAGTAATTGAGCGCCTTCTCGATCTTCTTGCCGCCGCGCGAGACGAACGCATTGTCGTTGCCGCGGACTTCAAGCTCGGCGTTCTCGTCCACCATGTCGCCTGCCTTGCCGGCCTTCTGTCCGGCGATATACACGATGCCCTCCATGATAGCGGTCTTCGCGCGTTCGCGCGAGGGGCACAGACCTTTTTCAAACAGCAGTACATCCAGTCGTTTCTTAGCCAAGACCGGTCTCCTTTCGATGTTCCATCACAAATTCCGCAATACCGTCCGCGTCCAGACCGCAGTGACGGTACAGATCGTTCACGCTGCCGTGCGGCAGGAAGCGGTTGCCCGTGCTGATGCACAGCGTTCTGCCGCTGCGGTGCGAGGCAAGCCATTCGCCCACGCCGCCGTTGTCGACCGTGTCCTCCACGACGACGCACAGACCGGAAAGCGCATCCTCCTGCGCCGCAAGCGCCTGCTCAAGCGCCGGACTCAGTTCGTTTACCTTGCAGACCTGCGTGCGGACGCCGCGGCTTTCCAGCTTTTCCGCCGCCGCAAGCGTTTCGTTTATCATAATGCCGTGCGTAACGAGCGTGACCTCATGACCGGCAGTCTGCCGGACACAGGCGAGCGGCTGCGACGAAGTGTCGCCGCGCCATGCGCCCTCGCCGCCGCGCGGATAGCGGATGGCGACCGGGCCGTTCTCGTGATAGACCGCGCGCGTCATCATCGAGCGCAGCTCCGCGAAGCTCGACGGGCAGAGAATGGTAACGCCCGGGATCGAGCGCAGAAACGCAATATCGAGCACGCCGTTGTGGGTCGCGCCGTCCGCGCCGACAATGCCCGCGCGGTCGATGCAGAACACGACATGCAATCCTTCGATCGCGACATCGTGCACGATCTGGTCGTAGGCGCGCTGTAAAAACGTTGAATAGAGCGCGACGACCGGGACAAGTCCCTGCGCCGCCATACCGGCCGCCATAGCGACCGCATGCTCCTCCGCGATGCCGACATCAAAGAAGCGGTCCCGGTGCAGCGTGGAGAATCTGGTCAGACCCGTGCCCGACGGCATCGCCGCCGTGATCGCACAGATGCGCGCGTCCTTGTCCGCAAGACCGCACAGCTCCGCTCCGAAACGCGCCGAGAAGTCCTCCTTCTTCTTCGCAAGAAATTCGCCCGTCACGCGGTCGAACTGCGATACGCCGTGATACTTCTCCGGATTGTTCTCGCTCGGCGCGTAGCCGCGTCCCTTCTGCGTCATCACGTGCAGCAGCACCGGCTTTTTCATCTTTTTCGCCTGTGCCAGCAACTCGCAGACGCTCTTGAGGTCGTGGCCGTCCACCGGGCCGAGATAGGTAAATCCCATCTGCTCGAACAGCGACGTCGGCAGCAGGAAGCCCTTGATGCGCGCCTTGGTGCGCGAGATCGACTGCGTCAGCGCCCGCCCGCCCGGAATGCGCGCGAGCTTTTCCTTGATACGCACCTTCGCACCCAGATAACGAGGACTGACGCGCAGACGCGACAGATGACGGCTCAGGCCGCCGACATTCTTCGCGATCGACATATTGTTGTCGTTCAGAACGACGAGCAGCGGCTCGCCCGACGTGCCGGCATTCGAAAGCGCCTCATACGCCATGCCGCCGGTCAGCGCGCCGTCGCCGATGACCGCGACAACGTGGTATTTCTGGTTTCTGAGCGTGCGCGCGTGCGCCATGCCGAGCGCGACCGAAACCGAGTCCGAGGCGTGGCCCGTGATGCACGGGTCGGTAATGCTCTCCTCCGGCTTCATAAAGCCGGAGAGACCGCCGTACTGCCGCAGCGTTGAAAAACGGTCGCGGCGGCCGGTCAGTATCTTGTGGACGTAGCACTGATGGCCGACATCGTAGATGATGCGGTCGCGCGAGGAGTCGAACTCCCGCTCGAGCGCTACCGCCAGCTCGACGATGCCGAGATTGGAGGCGAGATGGCCGCCGGTCTGAGAGACCGAGTCCACGATAAACTCGCGCAGCGCCGCACACAGCACGCCGAGCGTGTCATACGACAGTCCCTTCAGATCAGCAGGACTGGTTATATTGTTCAAAATTCCATATCTTTTCATGAAAATATCCCCACCGGAACGGTAGTTTTATCTTTTATTATCCAGCTTGAGCGGCAGCACGGACAGAACGCGGCCGCACAATGCAAGCACCTTGCCGCTCGCAGCGACAGCGATGCCCTTGCCGGCCGCCTTGCCGCCGATCGTACCCGCAGAAATCAGACCCGTGATCAGGAGCGAGACCAGAACCTTGGTCGCGCCGTCCGTACCGGCGGTGATGTGCGTCACGATCAGCGCGCCCGTCGCACCGGAGATAATGCCGCAGATATCGCCCACGACATCGTTGCAGATGCTCGAGACCTTTTCCGCATTGCGTACCATCCAGACCGCCTCGCGCGCGCCGCGCACCTTGTGCGCCGCCATGGAGTGAAACTCCTTTTCCGTGCCCGAGGTCGCGGCCACGCCGATCATGTCGAACACGATGCCGAGGCCGATAAAGAAGAACAGCACCACAAACGACAGGACTGTGCCTGCGCTGTTGAGCGCTTCATTCGAGATATACGACATGACCACCGACAGCACAAAGCTGACCGCCATGATCGTCACGACCCAGCGGACGTTAACAACGGACGGCTTTTGCGGCGGCTTTTTCTTTTGCTTATTTTCTGTTGACTCCAAAACGATACGACTCCTCAGTTCTTTTTTCAAGTCGGTCACATATGGCAAACGGCTCCGCTCCCCTGTTTTACGCAGGAGAGCGACGCCGGAAATAGATAAAAGGCAGTGACGGCAGGCCGAGTAAATCTTGCGGCTTGAGGTTCGGTTGGATTTCCCCGCGAACTGCCACGCGTCGCCGCCGTGGGGGTTTCCCATTAAAGTCCGTGCCGGGATGTTGCCATCACCGGGACCGAATTGCCACTGAGTCCGCACTGCAATCCACGGCCTGCCTCGTAAACGAATAGCCTAGGTGATTTCCACAGCAGTCAACACAATTCTTAGCCTCTTTTGCAGACATGGTTTCAACCGTCAATTCCCGCGGCATTCCTGGCCGGGAAACCGCAGGCGGATACGATATTCACCATGGCCACTCAAGGCAGGCTACACTGCACACAGCGTTTCTGAACAGCGCGAGGGGGATCAATTCCTCACAGGGTCATCCGCACCGCATTGCAGGTTTCATCCCGTGCCGTTGGACATCCATCAACCCCAAAGGGATGCTATAGGTGTCCGACAGTCACGGGTCTCCACGGCGAGAGGGTCGGTACTTCATGCCATTGAAGCGCGCCCGCAAGCCTTAACCTCCAGCATCCACCCCAAACTGGGCGTAAGAAGCAAACACCAGAGACTTCATCGATATGCCCGTCTACGGATTTTTAGGCCCGTCTTGGGAATTGCATGTACTGACTAGGATACTACGTCACTGTTTTCAGTTTACCATAAATTCGAGTGTTTTTCAACATTATACGAAGAATACGCAGAATTTTAACATTTTAAGGCATCACCGCACAATTAAAACTGGGCGCTTTGCGGAGATTTCGCGTCCTGACTTTGCTGCGATTTCACGGTAATACATCAAGTATTACCGCAAAACTTGCTCGCAGATCGTTCCTGTTCAATGATGCCGTATTGCCTTATGACCTGCGGCCGGTCAGGCTGCGCGCGAGCGTTTTCAGAAACGCGCGTCCTTCATACGGCGCGAGCGCCGCGACGGCCTGTTCGGTCAGCTCGCCCGCGAGCTTTCGGCACGCATCCAGACCGAGCAGGGACGGGAAGGTCGATTTTTCGCTTGCCGCGTCCTTGCCGATGGACTTGCCGAGCGTTTTCTCGTCGCCCTCGATGTCGAGGATATCGTCCTCGATCTGGAAGGCAAGGCCGAGCTTATCGCCATAGGCGCGCGCGGCCTCGATGCTCTCCGCATCGGTCTTTCCGGCCGCCGCACAGCCGAGCTCGCATGCGGCGCGCAGCAGGCAGCCGGTCTTGAGCTTCTGGAGCAGGCGCAGCTCGGTTTCGGAAATACGGCGATGCTCCGCGAGCATGTCGAGCACCTGACCGCCGATCATGCCGTTCATGCCGGCGTTCTCGCCCAGAATCCGGATGCAGCGCAGCGCGGTCTCCGCCGGAACGTCTGCCTGCGAAGCGGTCTCGAACGCCGCGGTCAGCAGACCGTCACCGGCGAGCACTGCCGTCGCCTCGTCGAACGCCTTGTGGCAGGTCGGACGGCCGCGGCGCAGATCGTCGTTGTCCATGCACGGCAGATCGTCGTGAATAAGCGAATAGGTATGGATCATTTCGAGCGCACACGCGAACGGCAGGGCGTTTTTGATGTCGCCGCCGTGCAGGCGGCAGAACTCGAGCACGATCACCGGACGCAGACGCTTGCCGCCTGCCATCGCGGAATATTTCGCCGCCTCAAAAATGCGGTCGTAGCCCTCATGCGTCTCGCGCGAGAGATAGCCCTCGAGCGCCGGCTCGATCAGCGCGATATCCGCGCTCAGCTGTTCGGAAAATGTCATTTTGCCGCCTCCTCTGCGTCGAACGGACGCTCCGTTACCTCGCCCTGGAGATTTTCCTGAACGACCGTCACCTTCTGTTCCGCCTTGTCGAGCAGCTTTCCGAGGGCGGCGGACAGCTTTGTGCCCTCCTCGAACAGCTTCATGCTCTCCGCGAGCGGCGCTTCGCCGCGCTCCAGCAGGCGCACGATCTCTTCGAGCCGCGCCATCTGGCTTTCAAACGTCTTTTCCGCCATTTATTGTTCCTCCTCGGTATAGATCACGCGGCAGTCTGCCGCGCCTTTTGCAAATCGGATGTGCAGCGCGTCCCCTTCCTTCAGCGCCGCCGCATCGGTCACGACCGCGCCCCGTGCGCCCTTTGTCGCGACCGCATAGCCGCGGCTCAGCACGCGCAGCGGACTCATCGCGTCGAGCGACGCGACAGTCTGCGTGAAGCGCAGTCTCGCGCGGTGCAGATTTCCCCTGCCTGCCGCAAGCAGGCGGTCCTGCGCCGTCCGGAGCTGCTGTCTTTCGTGCGCAAGCCGCGCCGGGACCGTTCCCTGAAGGCGCTCGGTCAGCGTGTCGAGCACAAGCCGCTTTTCCGCGATATAGCGGACGGGCGTGCGCACGGACAGGCGCTCGCTCAGGCTTTGCAGCTGCCTCCTGCGCATTTGAGTCTGCTTTCCCGCCGCCGCACGCAGCCGCGCGTCCAGCATTTCGAGCGTCGCCTTCCAGTCCGCGCGGTCGGGAACCGCGAGCTCTGCCGCGCCGGACGGCGTGGGGGCGCGCAGGTCGGCGACAAAATCCGCGATTGTGACGTCCGGCTCATGGCCGACCGCCGAGATGACCGGGATTTCCGAAGCATAGATCGCCCGCGCCGTCACCTCTTCGTTGAACGCCCAAAGATCCTCCATTGAGCCGCCGCCGCGGCCGCACAGGATAACGTCCGCCTCACCGATCGCGTTCGCGAGCGCGAGAGCGCGCGCGATGCTCTCCGCCGCCCCCTGTCCCTGCACCTGCGCCGGGTAGAGCACGACCTTCGCGAGCGGCCAGCGCCGCCCGAGGATGCGGATCATGTCGCGCACCGCCGCACCGGTCGGTGAGGTCACGAGGGCAATGGAGGACGGGCAGGCCGGGATCGGCTTTTTGTGTGCCTCGGCAAACAGGCCCTCGGCCGCGAGCTTTACCTTCAGCTGCTCGAAGGCAACGTTCAGCGCGCCTGCGCCGTCCGGAATGATCTCCGAGATATAAAGCTGCACCGCACCCGTGCGCGGAAACGAGCTGACACGCGCGCGGACGATGACCTTCATGCCGTTCTCCAGCCGGAATTTGAGCCGCATGGCGTCCGAGCGGAACATGACGGCGTTGATGGCCGCGTCCCGGTCCTTGAGCGTCATATAGTGATGGCCGGACGAGTGCGCCTTGTAGTTCGAGATCTCGCCCTGCACCAGCAGGCTGCGGTAGCCCGGAACGGCGTCCAGGAGATCCTTGATTTCGTTATTCAGTTGAGATACGGTATAAATCGCTGCCATAATGGTTTCACACTCTGTTTGTCGGAAAAGCGCAGATCTTCGACAGGCTCACTGTCCGTCTGCGCCGGTTTTTCGGTACAGTCTTGCCGCGAGCACCGCCACACCTACGGCGTTATCGCCCGAGAGCGTCGGCTCGGCAAAGCTGACGCCGCTGCCGAAGCGCTTCTCCATGCGCGCGCGGATGACCCGGCTCGCCATCACGCCGCCGGCGCACAGCACCGGAACGTCATAGCGCTCCTTTGCCTGTTCGGTCGCCTTGATGACCGCATTCGCCACGGTTTCAAGAGCGAAGCGCGCCATGTCCTCAGGCTTTTCGGTCTTAAATTTATTTTCCACCTGGTTCTGCATACCGGAGAGCGAGAATCTGCAGTCCGTCACTCTGGGACGAAAGCCCTTCTGCGGCTCTGCCGTCAGCGCAAGCTCATCCAGCGCCGCGCCCGACGGGAACGGCAGCTCGAGCAGTGCGCCCGCCCGGTCGAGCAGCTGACCGGCTGCAAGATCGGTCGTGCCGCCGATGCAGGTACAGTCCGGCAGGCCGTCCGCGCCGCATTCGACGTAAAGCAGTTCGCTCGTGCCGCCCGACAGATGCCACGCGAGGAAGCGACTGTCCAGCAGGTCGAGCCGCCCGGCGGACAGCGCCGCCGCCGCGATATGCCCCTGCTGATGGGATACCTCGAAAAGCGGCACAGAAAGCAAATGCGCCGCACTGTGCGCGACGCTTTTTCCTGCCAGAAAGCAGGGCATATATGAGCCCTCGACCGCGCGCGGACGGGTGCTGACGCCGACGGCGCGCACCTCGCCCTGCGGCAGAGCTTCGATTCTTTCATGCAGATGCACGGTGTGCTGAAACAGCGCGTCCGACTGCCGCAGGCCGATCGCACCCTCAGGCACGGTCAGCAGACTGCCGCGGTTGCACCATTCGCCGGTCTCCGCGTCATAGACCGCAGCCGAGGTGCGGTAATTGGACGTATCGATCCCCAGAAATCGCTCAGGCATCGGTCTCGTCCTTTTCCTGCTTCTCGCGCGCGACCGCACCCAGAACGCCGTTGATGAAGGCAGCAGCCTCCTCGGTGTCGTAGATCTTGTCGAGCGCGACCGCCTCATTGATGGCAACGCCGACCGGAACGTCGCTCACATAGCGCATCTCATAGATCGCGAGGCGCAGCACAGCCTTGGTCATGCGCGACAGGCGGTTCAGCTTCCAGCCCTTTGCGTTGCGCTCGATTGCGCCGTCAAGCTCGTCCACATGGGTCGCAACGCCCTTGACGACTGCGCGGATATAGTCGGCGTTCTCGCCGCTCAGCCTGCCTGCATACATCTCGGCATCGGTTTTGAGCGAGCGCATAATGTTCTCGTCCAGCCGTTCCTCCAGATTTTCCGGCTCAAACTGCTGAAAACCCATCTCAAAGATAAGGTGCAGTGCGATCTCTCTTGCTTTTGTTCTGCTCATCACATTCTCGTTCACGGCGGCAGGCTCCTTCTCTGTTTTTATTTATCAAGGTAACTGATATTCATGTTTTTTATACTATCAATATCTTATTTTATCCTATTTTACAGAAAAACGCAAGGGCAATACCGCATAATTGCACAGGAACGCAAAATTTCCGCAGAGCGCTGCCGTTTTCCCTTGTGCGGTGCTGCCCATGACGTTTCCGCGTCCGGCGTACCGGGCATAAAAAAATGTGCGGCGAGACCGACGCTCACCGCACATTTTTCCGAATTTACTCGGCCGCGTTTTCCTCCTGCTCCCCGGCAGGCTTCTCTGCGGTCTGCGCCGGCTTTTCCTCCGGCTCTGCGGCCTTTTCCTCTGCCGCAGGCGCGAAGGTCACGCCGCCGACGTGTACATTAATCTCGACCACATGCAGGCCGGTCATCGACTCGATCTGGCTCTTGACATTGTCCTGCACCTGTCTTGCGACCTCGCAGATGTTATGACCGAACAGCGCGAGAAAGCTGATCTCAACCTTTACGGTATCCTCCTCGCCCAGCTCGACGCGCACGCCCTTGGACAGGTTTTTCTTGCTCAGAAAGCTGACGATGTCACGCGTTACGCTGGAATAAAGACCGCTCACGCCGTCGGTCTCCGAGGCCGCAAGCGCCGCGATAGAGGCAACAACGTCCTCAGAAATACGAATAGAGCCCTGGTCACTCTCGGTCGACCAGTATTCCTTATGATCCGCCATAGTGCTCACTCTCCTTTAGCAAGAGTATATCACATCGGGCGCAAAATGAAAAGGAAAAATATGAGGCTGTCAGCTGCCGGCCTCGACGATTTTGATCTGTCCGGCGCTCATGCCGGTCTCGGAGACCACGATATCGCGTATCTTCGTCACATCGTCCGCCTGCAGGCCGCCCTCCGGCGGCGAGACCACGATGTTCGCCGAGCCGTCCGAGAGCATGACGACCGCATCCGCATAGCCCTTTGCGCGGATGAGGCTCTCGATGTTCGCCTCCTGCACGGAGGCCGCGGCCAGCGCGGAGATCTGCGAGGCGGCATCCTCCTTCGCGGTCTCGTCCGCATCCGCGCTCTCGGACAACTCCTTCAGCGTGCTCACCGCCTCGTCACGCGCCTTTTCTCTCGTCAGACGCGAGGACGCGAAATAATCCTCTCCCGCCGCCGCGCCGTCGTCCGATGTAGCAGCAGCGCTGTCCGCGCTGTTCCCGTCGGTCTGGAGCAGATCCGCCGGCGGCTCGACATAGCTCCAGTTGAGATACGCCGCCGTGCACAGCAGCAGTGCGACCACGCCGTAGACCGCGCCTCGTTTCTTGATTTTTTTCATCACGCTCGCCCTCCTCGATGCGGTGAAAGATTTCCATATGACCGTTCTATGCGCCGGAGGCGCGTTTCAGAACCGTGATGCGGTCGCTTGTCAGACCGCACACCGTCTCGACAGCCTGCGTTACGGCAAGCCGGACCGCGGCGTTCTCCGCCCCGTCGCACAGCACGATCGCGCCGCGGAACGTCGGCAGGACGTTCTTGACCGTCACGGGGGTCTCGCCGTATCCCGACGAGGAAATGACCGCGACATCGCTCTCCCGACTCGAGGCCGCGCCGCCGGTCTCTCTCGTGTTGACCGCATACACCGCCTCTCCGGTCTGCTCGAGCGAGAGCATCAGCTCGACCCGGCCTGCACCGTCGATCGCAGACAGGCGGCAGCAGAGCTGCGTCTCGAAATCGCTCAGCGAAAAGCTGTCCGCGCCGGTCTGCGTCTGCGCGGCGTCCGATGTTTCCTCCCGGCCGCCCGACACGAGCAGCAGCACGCCCGCGAGCAGGACAATGAGTGCCGCGCGGTATTTTTTCGCGAGCGGCCGCAGCCGCACGCAAAGCTCGTGCAATTTTTCCGTATTCATCGCGCGATCACCTCCTGCCGTTCCGCCGGGACGCCGCATTCGCTCGTCACAATCTCCTGTATCTCTCTGAGATGCGCAATATCGTCCGCACCGCAGTGCACGGTCACGCGGTCTACCTGTAAAATACCGCTCTCGTCGGTCGCCATCGTGACCGTAAAGCGGCAGTCGTAGCCCTCGGCGGCGGCGCGGCTCTCGAGCGCCTTAGCGATGCTCGATGCGACCGCGCTCATCGCAGTTTGCATGTTGGTCTCGCGTATCGCCTGCGTGTCCGGTGCAGCGGATGCGCTCCACCCGGCAGAGCGCAGACTGCCGAGCGGCTGTAAAAGAGCCGCGAGCATGAGCAGACCGGCCGCGAGACGCACCGTCTCGCGCATCGCGCCGCTCCCGGCCATGCGCAGCGCCGCTGCGGACGCCGCCCCGGCAAGCGTCACGCGCAGCAGAATGGTATGCAGCAGTTCATTCATAACGGTTTCACCATCGCAACAGCATAAACAAGTTCCAGATACAGAATAGTGCAGGCGGCGCTCAGCATGCCGAGCAGCAGACCGAATCCCGTGCCGATGCCCGAGAGCAGACGCCTGAGGCTGTCCGGACACAGGGGCGCGAGCAGAGCCGCGCCTGCCTTGAAGCACAGATAGCACGCCCCGGCGCGGACAAAAGGCGCAAGGCAGATCGCCGTGACGCATATCATGCCGAAAACGCCGACTGAGCCGCGCAGCAGCACCGCACCCGACAGAACGGTCTCCGCCGCGTCCGACATGACGCCGCCGACCACCGGAACCGCGCCCGAGACCGCGAACTTTGCCGTTTTGAGCGCGACGCGGTCCACGTTCCCCGAAACGCCGCCCGCTACGGCAAGATATGCGGTGAACAGCGTAAGTATGAGCTTGAGCGCTCCGGCCGACAGGCTGCCGATGCCCTCCGCGAGCCCGCGCAGCACGCCGTTCCCGGCGGCCGCATCCACGACCGTGACCGCGAGATATACGCACACCGCCGGCACGAGCAGACCTTCGATCAGCCGCAAGACAAGGTCAAAGGCGAACATGGAGGCGACCTGAAGCGTCGTGGCGGTCACGGCGCTGCCGCCCATCGAGAGCGCCGCCGCGAGGACCGGCTGGAGCGTCGCGGAAAACACACTGATGCCGTCGAGCGCCGACCGGCAGAGCGACAGCACGCCCGAAAAGTCCCGGAGCAGCACAGCGGAGATGCCGAGCGCCCCGGCCAGGTCGACCGCATCGTTCGCCGCTCCCCCTGCCGCTTCGGAAAAGCCGCGTGCCGCCGCTGTCAGAATCATGATGCCGGCCGCCGTACCGAGACTGCCGGCCGCCTTTGCCCACGCGCTTTTCGCATCCGGCGCGGCGTTTCGGAGCAGCCGCGCGAACGAGTCCGCAACGTCCTGCCCGTCCGTGCCCGCAAGATACGGCTGCGCCTCGCCCGTCACCGCGCTCCGCAGCGCCGCCTCGTCCCGCTCGCGCTGCGCGTCCGTCTCCGCCGCCCCGGCAGACAGGCACAGAGCAAGCGGCAGCAGCAAAACCGCCGCCAGAATTTTCATCCGTTTTTTCATCATACCGTCCATTCCGTGAGAAAGGTCAGCACCTGTTCGAGCAGAGGCAGCGCCGCTCCGAATGCGAGCACTGTCCCGGCAAGCTCCACCTTCGCCGCAAGCGCGGACTGGCCTGCATCGCGGCAGAGCGCCGCGAGGATGCGCACGAGAACCGCGATGCCGACGACGCGCAGCACCGGCCCGTACAGCTCTGCGCTGAGATCGCCCCGTGCGAGCAGCGCGGAAAAGCGCTGCATCGTGCTCTGCGCCGCCTCGCCGAGCCGCAGCAGCAGAACGACTCCGGCGGCGAGCACAAGCAGGAACGCGATGACGGGTGCGTCCTTTTTGAGCGTGAGCGACAGCACGAGCGCGAGCACGACGATGCCCGCGAGCAGTCCGGTGCCGCTCAAAACCCGAACACGCTCTTCATCATGCTGAACAGCCGGCTGATCTGCTCGACGATCAGCATAAGTACCACGATCAGGCCCGCGAGCGTCGTCATGAGCGCCTGCTCGTCCCGTCCCGACCGCGTCAGCAGCTGCCCCAGCACCGCGACGAGGATGCCGACCGCCGCGATGCGGAAGATCAAATCAACGTCCATCGTTTTCCCCCTCCGCTTCAGACAAGCACCAGAATAACGAGCAAACCGGCCGCGATGCCGCAGGTGCGGTACAGGCTGCCCCGGTCGCGCAGCTCGGCAAAAGCCAGCTCACGCAGCATCTGCAAACGATGCAGCGCCGTGTCGATGGCGGCCTTCTGCTCGGAAGCGTCATACCGTCCGAGGAAATTCGCCGCATCGCACAGCACGCCGCACTCCTCCCGGCCGAGACCGGCGTCCGCCTGCGCCGCGCGCATGCCTGCGCACCAGAGATAGCTGAGCGACAGTCCGCTGCGCTCACGCATCCGGCGGCGCACGCCGGAAAAGATCTGCCGGATGACCGCATTCTCGTTTTTCGCGAGCAGGTCGATAATTTCGGGCATAGGCGTGCGGTGCGCGGTGATCTCGTTCTCCATCAGCCGCAGCGCGAGCAGCATGGCGTCCGCCGCCGCGACTCTGCGCCGCAGCTCACGCCGCGCATTCAGTCCGAGTGCGGCGCACGAGCCGAAGATCATCACTGAGCCGATCAGTTTCAGCATGTCGTTCCCTCCGTTTTCTCCATTCGGTAGCTTCGTTTCCCGTCCTTTTGCTCAATCGTCAGCACCCGCTCGAACACGCCGAGCGACAGCAGCCGCCGGTAGAGCGGTCTGCGCCGCAGGTCGTTAAGCCCGGCCGCATGCGCGGCGGCGAGCACCGCCGTGCCGCAGTGGGCACAGAGCGCGACCGCCTCGATGTCCTCGGGCGAGGTGATCTCGTCCATCGCGACAAGCGCCGGAGACATGGTCTTGAGCAGCATGAGCGCCGCCTGCTTTTTCGTGCAGCCCTCCAGGATGTCCGTACAGCGCCCGATACGGAACTGCGGCATGCCCTCGGCAAGGCCTGCGATCTCGCCGCGCTCGTCCGCAACGGCTGTGGTGTGCCCGGCGTCCGAAACGAGCCGCACCCACTCGCGCACGAGCGTCGTCTTGCCGCAGCCGGGCGGCGCGAGCACGAGCAGTGAAAACGGCGTGCCCTCCCCGATATACGACGCAAGAATATCATCCAGCGCATCAATTTGCCGCGCCACGCGCAGATTGAGCGAGGAAATCCGCCGCACGCCCGTGACGCTGCCGTTTTCTGCGACCGCCGTGCCGCACAGGCCGAGCCGGTGGCCGCCCTCGAGCGGCAGAAAGCCCTGCCGCATACTCTCCGCATAGCTGTGTACCGAGTACCGCGCCGCGCGGCCGACTGTTTCGCGCAGCTCGTCCGCCGTGACCGGCGCCATCGCGAGCGGGCGCTCCGCCCCGCCGATGCGCACGCTTGGTGCTTCGCCGCAGCGCAGCCGCAGCTCCTCGATCCGTTCCTGCTCCGCCGCCCTGCTGAGCGCGGCGGCGCGCTCCTCCGGCAGGCACGCGATCGCCTGCATCCATGCCGCATCCTGTCTGTTTCCCATGTTTCATCACCTGCTCCATTCTATGAGCGGCTCGTCCGGAAAAACACTGCTGTCCGCCGCCGCCATTCGACCGTTTTCACGCCCGTCCCTGCGCTATAATGAGCTCACATAATCCAAATTAACACAAAGGAGCGTACACATAATGACAGCTGCCTCTGAGGACGTTATCCTGCTCGACGATACCCTGACCGAAACCTTTCTCACCGATCTGCAAAGCCGCGGCCGCACCGAGGAAACGCTGAAATGCTACCGCAACAGCCTCGGCAAGCTGTGCGGCTTTCTGCCCGGACGCAGGCTGAGCCATGAAGCGATGCGCCGATGGCCCGAGGCGCTGCGCGAGCAGGGCTACTGTCCGAGTACCATCAACAGCGCGGTCTCCGCGGCCAACAGCCTGCTCGCCTTCTGCGGGCGGCGCGGCTGGCAGGTCATGCCCGCCCCCCTGCCCGAGACCGAGCAGCCCGAGCTGACGCGCGAGGAATATCTGCGTCTGCTCCAGACCGCACGCATCCTCGAAAAGGAACGCGCCTACCTGCTTGTCAAGCTGCTCGGCACGACCGGACTTCCCGTGCATCTGCTCGATGCGGTCACGGTAAGCGCCGCGCAGGCCGGCGGTCTGCCGGAATATGATATGCAGCTGTGCGGCTGTCTGAAGGAGGAGCTTCTGGATTTTGCCGGGCGCGAGGGCATCCTGTCGGGGCCGATCTTCATCACACGGCGCGGCACGCCGGTCGGCCGCACGACCGTCACCGCCCTCATTCAGTCGCTTGCGCACGATGCGCAGGTCGAGGCAGGCAAATGCACGCCGCGCTGTCTGCGCAAGCTGTATTTGCAGACGCAGGAGCATATCCTGCACGATATTTCGACGCTCGCACGCGAGGAATACGAAAAACTCCTGCTCTCTGAGCAGGAGAAAACCGGGTGGAACGCATAAGAAAAGAGCGCAGACAAAATGTCTGCGCTCTCAGTCCGTCGAAAAAATTCAATTTTACACAAAACAGCAGCCGCGCGGCAGCGTGCATGAAAAAGCGTTTGCTGCGCAAACGCAGCCCGTAGGCCTCTATCCTTAAAAATTCAATGAGAGCAAAAACCGAGGACATGTGCCTCGGTTTTTATACTTTAAGAGGAAGAAAGTTTCCGCATGGGAACTTTCGGACGCCTCGTGTTCTGCGTAGTCAGAACACACCTGCCG
Source organism: Butyricicoccus sp. OM04-18BH (assembly GCF_003481705.1). GTDB lineage: Bacteria > Bacillota > Clostridia > Oscillospirales > Butyricicoccaceae > Agathobaculum > Agathobaculum hominis. The sequence continues at coordinate 7,112 of NZ_QULN01000002.1, read as the reverse complement.
GCGGAACTGTAGTTCTGCGGCATGTTCAGCAGAGCTTTGCGCCGGCCGGGATGCTGTCGCTCAGCATGAGAAGGTTCAGCTTCTCGTCCTTTTCTGCGGACAGCAGCATGCCATTGGACTCCTGCCCCATCATCTTGCGCGGCGGCAGGTTGGTGACGGCGACGACCGTCTTGCCGACCAGCTCCTCCGGCTTGTAATACTTTGCGATGCCGGAGAGGATCTGGCGCGGCGTGCCCGAGCCGTCGTCGAGCTGGAACTTGAGGAGCTTGCTGCTCTTCTTGACGTTCTCGCAGGCGAGGACCTTGCATACCGTCATGTCGACCTTGCAGAAGTCGTCAAACGGGATATCCGGCAGGAACTCGACAGCCGGCTTCTGCTCTGCCTCGGCTGCCTTCTTCTCCTCCTCGATCTCTGCCAGCTTCTTCGGGATGTCGATACGCTCGAACAGGATGGACGCTTCGCCGACCGGCTGACCGGCCTGCATGCCGTCGAAGGAGTCAAGGCTCTCAACGCCCTTGTTCTCGATGCCGAGCTGTGCGAAGATCTTGTCTGCGGTGTCCGGCAGGTAGGGCTTCAGCTCAACGGCCGCAAAGCGGATGGCCTCGAGCAGGTTGTACATGACCGTGCCGAGACGCTCCTTTTTGCTCTCGTCCTTCGCGAGCGCCCACGGCATGGTCTCGTCGATATACTTGTTGGAGCGGCGCAGGAGCGCAAATACCTCGTCGATCGCGTCCGCAACGTGCAGGGTGTCCATCTTCTTTTCGACAGCCGCCGGCAGGCCGAGGGCGACCGCCTTGAGTTCATCGTCGAGCGCTTCCGGTGCGGTCGGCGCCGGAACAATGCCGCCGAAATACTTCTTGGTCATGGCGATGGTGCGGTTGACGAGGTTGCCCAGAACATTCGCGAGATCGGAGTTGATGCGCTCGCAGAGCAGCTCGTAGGAGAGCACGCCGTCGTTCGCGAACGGCATCTCATGCAGCACGTAGTAGCGGACTGCGTCAACGCCGAACAGGCGAACCAGATCGTCCGCATAGATCACGTTGCCGAGCGACTTGGACATCTTGCCGTCTCCGACGAGCAGCCACGGATGACCGAATACCTGCTTCGGGAGCGGCTCGCCGAGCGCCATGAGGAAGATCGGCCAGTAGATGGTATGGAAACGAATGATGTCCTTGCCGATCAGGTGAACATCTGCCGGCCAGAACTTCTTATAATGCTCGTCGTGATTGCCGTCCGGGTCGTAGCCGCAGAAGGTGATATAGTTGGTCAGCGCGTCGAGCCAGACGTAGACAACGTGACCCGGGTCAAAATCGACCGGGATGCCCCAGGAGAACGAGGTGCGGGAAACGCACAGGTCCTGAAGACCCGGTTTGAGGAAGTTGTTGACCATCTCGTTCTTGCGGCTCTCCGGCTGGATGAACTCCGGATGCTCCTCGATGTGCTTCATCAGGCGGTCAGCGTACTTGCTCATCTTAAAGAAGTATGCTTCCTCCTCGGCGTCCACGCACGGGCGGCCGCAGTCCGGGCAGCAGCCGTCCTTGAGCTGGCTCTCGGTCCAGAAGGACTCGCACGGCTTGCAGTACTTGCCCTTGTACGCGCCCTTGTAGATATCGCCCTGATCGTGCAGCTTCTTGAAGATCTTCTGCACCTTCTTCTCGTGCATCGGGTCGGTGGTGCGGATGAACTTGTCATAGGTGGTGTTCATCAGATCCCAGATCGCCTTGACCTCGCCCGCGACCTTGTCGACATGCTGCTGCGGCGTGATGCCGGCAGCCTCTGCCTTCTCCTGAATCTTCTGGCCGTGCTCATCGGTGCCGGTCTGGAAGTAGACATCGTAGCCGGTCATGCGCTTGTAGCGCGCGATCGCGTCGGCCAGCACGATCTCATAAGTGTTGCCGATGTGCGGCTTCGCAGAGGTGTATGCGATCGCCGTCGAGATATAATACGGTTTCTTCTCCATTGGTTGATACTCTCCTTTATTGATAACGTTTTGCGTGATTTCCTTATCCTGTGTCAGACTGCATCAGAAAGCTCCCGCCCTCCAATGGCGCCCAGGCCATTCAAGGACGGGAGCCGCACGCTTCCGTGTTACCACCTTGTTTTGCGCCGTCCTCGCGAACGTGCGCCTCAGCAGGTAAAAACTTACCCTTCGCCTCGATAACGGCAGGACAGCGCCGCCGCAGCCTTGCCGAACGGTTCGGTGCGGCGCTCCGGGGCCATTTTCCGCCGCGCCCTCCGCGTTTCGCTCCCACCGTCCGAAACTCGCTTTGCCGTACCTCGCTGCGTACTTTCCCCTTCATCGCGTTTGCAATATGGTGATACTATTTTACAACAGCTGCGCCGCAATGTCAATATTCGGGCTGTGTTCCGGCTTCACAGGATGCAGTTCACCCGCGCAAGCCGTCCCCCTCGTCAGCGTCCCGTGCTGCCGCCGAGCGCCTGCGCGATGTCGCGGCTCGCGCGCAGCAGCGGCCCGCGCAGCTGCATGATGCGCTCGTCTGCCATACGGGCGGTCGGCGCGGACAGCGAGATCGCATAGAATGCCCGGCCGCGGTAGTCCGGTATCGCCGCCGCGATGCAGCGGACGCCCACCTCGTTCTCCTCGTTGTCGAGCGCATAGCCGAGCTGGCGCACCTTGTCGATCTCGCGGAAAAATGCTTCCTCGTCGGTAATCGTATTCTCCGTCCATGCGTAAACGTCGCTCGCTTCCCAGACCGCGCGCGCCTCCGACCTCGGCCATGTCGCAAGGATCGCCTTGCCCACGCCCGTGCAGTAAAGCGGCAGGCGCATGCCGATGCGCGAAAACATACGGATGGCGCTGTTTCCGCCGTCGATCTTATGGATATAGACAACATCCCGTTCGTCCCGCATGACGAGATGAACGGTCTCGTCCGTCTCGCGGCCGAGGCGCTCCAGCACGGCGCGCGCCCGGTCGACAACGTCCAGATTATCTACGATATAGCTCGACATCTCGCACAGGCGCATGCCCGCGCGGTACATGCTGGTCTCCGCATCGCGCTGCACATAGCCGCGCATGCACATGCTCGTAAGCAGACGGTGCACGGTGGACTTGTGCAGCCCGGTCTCCGCAGACAGCGCACCGATCGTCATGCCGCCGCGCGACCGGCATAAAATCTCCAGCAGGTCAAAGGCCCGGTCGAGCGACTGAACCGGGGAATGTTCGGCCATATGACAGACTCCCTTCGTTTCGTATTATAAAACTACTTATCATCATACAGGTTTCATGTGAAAAATGCAAGAGGAAATCCCTTTGTTTTTTTCATAACAAAGAAAGCCGCCGTCCGAAGCCTGTGCCCGGGACAGCGGCAATCGTATTGATTTTTTTTAAGACAATACCGCATAATTGAACAAGAGTGATTTGCGAGTAAATTTTGCGTACTGACGAGGCGCAGTTTTGCGGTAATACTTGATGTATTACCGTGAAACTGCAACAAAGTCAGGGCACAAAATTTCCGCAAAGCACCGCCGCTTTAATTGTGCGGTGTTGCCTTAAGCCATATCGCGCAGCAGACCGTGCTTCTCGTAGGTCGTGATGCGCTCGATGCGGTTGTCCTCGCCGACAAAAACGACCTGCGGCTTGTGCGTTTTCGCCTCCTCCGCGCTCAGCTGGGCGTAGCACATGATAATGACCTTGTCGCCCGTGCTGACGCAGCGCGCCGCCGCGCCGTTCAGACAGATCATGCCCGAGCCGCGCTCGCCCGAGATGGTGTACGTCTCGAAGCGGCTGCCGTTGTTGACGTCAACGATCTGCACCTTTTCGTATTCCAGAATGCCGGCAGCATCCAGAAGATCCTGATCGACCGTGATCGAGCCGACGTAATCCAGCTCGGCCTGCACGACGGTCGCGCGGTGAATCTTACCCTTGAGCATATTCAGCATCATTTCGCACAGTCCTCCGTCAGAAAATTGTCGATCAGACGGGTCTTTCCGATGTAGACAGCCATCGCGACGAGCACCGGACGGTCGATGCGATGTACGTTCTCCATCGTGACCGCGTCGACAGCGGAAACATAATCGATCTTCGCGAGCTTCTCCGCCGCGATGCAGGCCTTCATCGCGGAAACGATCTTGTCTGCGTCCGTTTCACCCTCGCGGACGAGTTTTTCACCGAGGAATACTGCCTTCGACAGCACGAGCGCCGCCTTGCGCTCCTCCGCACTCAGATAGGTGTTGCGCGAGGACTTCGCCAGACCGTCCGCCTCACGCACGATCGGACAGCCGACGATCTCGATTCCGTAGGACATATCGCGTACCATGCGGCGGATGATGGCGAGCTGCTGCGCGTCCTTCTGGCCGAAAAACGCCTTGTCCGGGGTGACGATGTTGAACAGCTTGGACACGACCGTGCACACGCCGCGGAAGTGGATGGGGCGGGTCTTGCCGCACAGCTGCCTCGGCATATCGGACAGGATCTCAACAAAGGTCGCAGCGTCCGGCGCATACATCTCCTCGACCGAGGGATGGAACACCATGCTGCATCCGTGCTCCTCGAGCAGCGCGCAGTCGCGGTCAAAGTCGCGCGGATAGGATTCCAGATCCTCATTCGGGCCGAACTGGGTCGGGTTGACGAAATCCGACGCGACAACGCGGTCGCACATCGAAACCGCCTTGTCTACCAGGCTCGCGTGACCCTCATGCAGGTAGCCCATCGTCGGCACGAGACCGACCGTCAGGCCCTGCTCCTTCCATTCCTTTACCTGCGCACGAACCTGCGCAATCGTTTCTGCAATAATCATGCTGTATTTACCTCCACAGTAGTCTTGGGTGATGCTGTCCTTAATATTCCGCATCGAGAGACGCCAGAAATTCCTCCGTGCAGTCGCTCTTGACAAAGGTGTGCTCGCTCGCCGGGAACACACCGGACTTTACCTCGCCGTCATAGGCGCGGAACGCCTCGCGCATGGTCTCGCCCACCTCAGCGAAATGCTTGGCGAATTTGGGCTTGAAGTCCGAAATGCCGAGCATATCCTGCCAGACCAGCACCTGCGCGTCGCATTCGGGGGACGCGCCGATGCCGATGGTGATGATGTCGAGCTTTTTCGTGATGAGCGCGGAGAGTTTCGGCGGCACACATTCGAGCGTTACCGCGAAAGCGCCTGCCTCCTGTACCGCGAGCGCGTCCTCGAGCACGCGGCGTGCGTTCGCCTCGCCCTTGCCCTGCACGGTAAAGCCGCCAAAGGCGTTGACCGACTGGGGCGTCATGCCGATATGCGCGACGACCGGAATGCCTGCGGCCGTGATGGCGCGGATCTGGGGGCAGACCTCTTTTCCGCCCTCGAGCTTGATTGCGCTCGCGCCGGTCTCCTTCATGATGCGACCTGCGTTCTGCATCGCCTGTTCGACCGAGATCTGATAGCTCATGAACGGCATATCGACCACAACGAACGTCTCTTTGCAGCCGCGCACGACGCTGCGGCCGTAAACGATCATCTCATCGACCGTTACCGGAAGCGTGTCCTTGTAGCCCTGCATGGTCATGCCGAGGCTGTCGCCGACCAGGATCATGTTGATGCCCGCCGCGTCGATGATTTTCGCGGTCGAGTAGTCATAACAGGTCAGCTGCGAGATCTTCTCGCCGTTTTTCTTCATCGCGGCGAGGGTTGCTACTGTGTTTTTCATTTTTGTCCTTCCTCCGTCAGCTCCCGCAATGCGCCGTAATCCGTTTCCGGATGTCGGCCGACCGCTATTTCGATCAGTTTTCGGGTAGCTGCTGTGTAAAGCGCCCTCTCATTTCCCTCCGTGAGACAGGCAAGATGTTTTTTCACCGTTTCGCAGTCGTTTCGTTCGACCGGACCGGTCAGCGCCTCTGTCGGGCCGACCGCAAGCAGACGCGCGGTGTTGCTGCGAATGAGCGGCGTCAGTGCGCGAAGCGCATCCTCCTGACTAAAGCCGCAGCGCGTCAGCTCATCGATGCTCTGCTGCACGAGTGCGCAGACCAGATTGCTCGCCGTGGCGCAGGCCGCATGATAGAGCGGCTTGACCGCTGCATCGATGGTCTGCACCGTGCAGCCGCAGCACTCCAGCTGCGTTTTCCATGCCGGGATGGCGCTTTTTTCGCCCTCCAGACAGAAAAAAGCATCCGCAAGTTCCCGGTACGAATCGTACCTGCTGCTGACGGGAAAAAGCGGATGGATGGAAAGACCGAGCGCACCTGTCTCCTCAATGCCGGGGAATGCGTCCCGGGCCGAGAGTGCGCCGCTGCAATGACATATTTGTTTGCCTGAAAGGGAAAACGACCGCAGTTCGAGATAAACCGGGGTAATCGCTCTGTCGGGAACAGTCAGAAAAATCGCATCACTGTCCTGCACCAACTCGCAGAGATCACTGTATGCGCGTGTTCCGGTAAATGCAGCCGCCTCCTGCGCCGCCTCTCGCTGCCTGCTGTAATAGCCGGTCAGCGGAAGTCCGCTCTCCGCAAACATTTTGCCGAGAGAGAAGCCGACTTTGCCTGCTCCGATAAAACCAGTTTTCATTCGATCACCCAGCCTTTCGTTTTCATGGGTGATGCGATCCTGCTGCCCGATGGAACGGGGCTTTCAGGGATAAAATGTGCCGGTACAGTTTCCATAAGGGAATACCATCCGCCTGCCGGGCACGAAGCCCGATAATCGCATTATACTGCGATGAATGAAAAAAAGCAAGGAAAAAGTGATGGCAGCATACACCTGCATTGAGAGGCTGTCGAAAAACTATCATTTTCGCGACAGTTTGTATTCTGACTACGCAGACACGAATCACCCGAAAGCTCCCATTCGGAATTTTTCTCCCTCTGAAAACAACAAAACCGAGGTGCACGCCCCCGGTTTTATTTGCTTTGCAGATATTATTTCACGCGCGATGCCGCACGGCAGCGTCAACGTCTTTTAAACAACAGAAAACCGACCCTTTCGGATCGGTTTGAAATGATGTAGGCGTTGAGTTATCTTCCCGGGCCGTCGCCAGCCAAGTATTGTCACCGTAAACGAGCTTAACTACTGTGTTCGGAATGGGAACAGGTGTACCCTCGTCACCATTAACACCTACTTTTGAAGATTTACACCTTCAAAACTGAACAATCTTACTCGCAATCGCTATTCTTCTCGAGGTTACCT
>NZ_QULN01000019.1 GCF_003481705.1 Butyricicoccus sp. OM04-18BH | reverse complement strand
GTAACATCGTCCGATGCTGCCGGAATATCGACGGTCGCGCGGATCACGCTTTCGCCGCCTGCGTCCGTCTTGGACTGATAGTGGATCGGATAAGTTACGCCGTTCAGTGTCAAATCATTGTCGAGGTGTACGACATTGGCGCGGTCGGTATACTTGCCGTCCGAGATGATAAGCGTAGACAGATCGTAGCCGTCCAGCGGCGAGAAATCGAAGCTCTGGCTGCTGTCCGACACCGGAATGATATGCCGCCCCACAGAAGACACCGAGTAACCGGTGCCGTTCTGCGTGGTGACGATACGATCGGTTTTCGGGGCGGTGTCCGCCGCAAAAGCGGCAGGACACAGGGCGAGCGATGCGGCAAGCGCCGCACAGATCAATCGTCTGATTTTCATAAACTTTCTCCTCTCTTTTCCTTACCAGCCGGTAGTCGGCAGGGTCGGCTTTTTATAAGTCGGTGCGCGGTAGATGGTGGTAGTCCATGCGTCATTCGACATGATCCACTGCTGGCTGTCATTCAGACCGCCAACATCTGCCTTATTAACAAACGAACTGCCGGAAGCCGACTTGCGAACCGTACCGTAAATATAGGCGTTATCCACCATACGGAAGCCGGACGGCACCGTACCGAAAATAAACATAATCTGCGTTACCGCTTCACCGGATTTCAGGCCGAGTGCGGTCGGCGTTGCTTGCAGGACGCGGTTGACAGACGGGTCGAGATTATCTGCCAGCGTGCGCGGTGTCTGATTGAAGTTGGTCTTATAAACCACCTTATAGGGGATACGGGTGTTATAAGTGCCGGTTACGATCTTATCCAGCTGTACCGCCTGATACGGCAGATTGTCGCGCCAGTAGAAGCTCGTCAGACGAATGGAGGAATTATTGGCCACGCGGCTGATCGTCCACTTCATCTGCATACCCGGCGTTACCTGCTTCGGACCGGACTTGCCGATTACAACATTGGTGTAAACGCTCTCGTCCAGAACCTCCAGACGGACGATCTGGCTTGCAAACTCGATTTCCGCTTCAAAAGTTTCACCGGATACACCGTAATACTTCGGTGCTTTGGTTTCCTTGATAGTGTAACGACCCAGCGGCAGCAGCTTGGAGATTGCAAGGCCGCGCTCGTTGGAAACTACCGTGTCTACAACATTCTGTGCCTTGTCGTAGATCTCAAAGGTTGCGCCCTGCAGGAGCGTACCTGCGGGCAGACCATTGATACTGTTGTAGTCCTTGGACTTTTTGATGACTTGGATCTGACCATACTGCGCTGTATTTTCCCATACAATCTCAGTGGTTTCGCCACGCTTTACGCGGAAGGTGCGCTCCTGTGTGTCGCGGATATATCCCGGTGCGGCCTGAATTTCTTCTGCGTAATATTTGCCCTCTTCCAGATCGTTTTCCAGCTCGATATAACCATCGCTGTCGGTGGTATACTCGCCAACAATGTTCTTATTCTTGTCTTTGATCAGGAAACGCACACCCGGAATAGGGTCTTTCGTCACGCTGTCAATCTTCTTGATGCGGACGCTGGACATCTTGGCATTTTCAAATTCCACTGTGGCCAGTTCACCAGCCTTTACAATAACATTCTTCGGATTTGTGTCGATACGGTAGCCATCGGGCGCCTTGATCTCGGTTACGACATAGATGCCGTCCTCCAGACCGGAAATGTTGACCAGACCGGCAGAATTGGAGGTATACTCACCGATGCGCTCGCCGGACACCTTCTCAACCTTGAATTTCGCGCCTGCGAGTGCTTCGCCAGTACCCTTAACCACCTTGCGAATCTGCAAGCCATACGCTTTTTTGTTGGTAAAGGTCAGCTCATAGGACTGACCGGCCTTGACCTCAATGGTCTTGGGGGTGTCCTGCAAGATATAGCCGGTCGGTGCCTTGATCTCGGTGATAACCAGAGAGCAATCCGACAAGCCGGTCAGGGTGATAATACCGTTTTCATCAGTTTCCGCTTCCTTGATGATTTCACCATTGGACTTGGTAATACGGAACAGGGCATTTTTAAGCGGCTGACGGGTTTCTTCGTCGATCTTCTTGATGGTAAGACCAGACTGCTTGGTATTTGCAAAAGTTACTTCGTAAGTCTGGCCCTTGCGGAGCTGCACAGTTTTAGGTGTCTCGTCGATCACATAAGAATCCGGAGCCTTTACCTCAGTGATGATATATGTTCCGGTGTCCAGTTCTGCGAGATGGATAACACCGTCACTATCGGTAACTGCTGCTTCACGGACAACAGAGCCATCGCCGCGAGTGATCTTAAAGGTCGCACCCGGCAGCGCCTTGTGTGTCTGCGCATCTACCTTTTTAATGAGCAGACCCGGCTTTTTGCTGTTTTCGATTGTAAGCGTGTAAGTTTTACCCTTTTCCAGAGATACTGCATGAGGGGTCTTGTCGATGATATATCCGCCGGGAGCAGTTACCTCGGTCACGATATAATCCGCAGCATCAAGCCCCTCTACAAATGCCGTACCGTCCTCGCCGGTCGTGATGTCCTCACGAACAACATCGCCGTTGGCACGGGTCAGCTTGAACACAGCACCCGGCAGCGGCTTCTTCGTTTCTGCATCGATCTTGGTGATCGACAGACCAGGCTTCTTAGTATTCTCGATGGTGATAGAAGTTGCCTTGTCGGTGGTGTGCTCGATTTCGTAAGGCTTATCGTTCAGGATATATTCCTTTAAAGTAGCAGTTTCCTGTACTTTGTAGGTGCCTGCCGGAGCCTTTTCGATGGTGATCTTGCCGTTTTCGTCGGTGGTGTAGTCACCGAGCAGAGTTGCATCACGCCAAATCTTAAACTGTACACCCGCCAGCGGCTGCTTGGTCTGGCTGTCCACCTTGATGACCTCGAACTTCTTCTGTACGGTATTGTCCACTACGAGATCAACATTGCCGTCCGTCGTATGCTCGATGGTGATCGGTTCCTTATTCAGCACATAACCCGCCAACGTGTGATACTCCTTGAAGGTGTAAGTGCCGCTGTCAGCATACGGAATGGTAAACTTGCCGTCCGCGCCGGTGGTAAAGTAGCCAATGCTCTTACCGTCCTTGAAGCCTTGGAAAACAACACCCTGCAACGGTTTACCGGTATCCTTGTCAATCTTGGTGACGGTAATATCCTTCTTCATTACATTGGGAATAGTGAAGAACGTCGGGTACTCGGAATTGTTTTCGATGGTGAATACCTTTGCATTCAGCACATACTTCGGGTCGGTGATGACCTCCTGCGCCTGATAAGTGCCCGGCTCTGCATACGGAAGCCAGATACGACCATCTGCGCCGGTGGTGTAGTTGCCGAGCAGCTTGCCGTCCTTGTAGATGGCAAAGGTTACGCCCTCAATCGGCTTGTGGGTTTCACTGTCGATTTTCAGAATACCGAAATGCTTCTTGATGGTATTGGCAAAGGTCAGGGTCGGAATTTCAGCCTGATCCTTAACCAGCTCGACCGTCTGCTCACCGGCATCCATGTTATAGTGCTCAGTATCGCCGCCGGTTTCTTTGATGCGATAAGTGCCGGGCTGCAGGTTCTCGACCATCGCTTCGCCGTTCTGGTTGGTCGTTACCGTAGTCAAATGCGCATCATTGTAATAAACATCAAACTTCCAGCCGGACAGCGGAACCTTGGTTTCCTTGTCGATTTTCACAATGCGGATGGATAATTTTTTTGTATTTGCAACATCGACTTCGCGGATGAGCTGCGTCGGGTCTGCGGTCGGGTCAATGTAGACCTCGTGTACCTGCTCGTCGCGGAGATAACCCTGCGGCGGTTCGGTTTCGACTACCTGATAAAATCCCTTGGGCAGATCGTACAGACCGGCATTGCCGTTTACATCGGTCTTTACGGTTGCAAGTACCTGACCGTCGCGGCGGATTTCGAAAGTCGCGCCCTCCAGCGGCATCTTGGTTTCCTTGTCGAACTTGTAAATCTTGATGCCCGGTCGCGGAGCGTCCTTAAAGGACAGCTCGATGTCCTTGGAGTTATCCCATGCAAAGGTCTGAATATCCGAACCATCGGTAGCGTAACCCTCCGGCGCGGCGATCTCGTATACCTCAAAAGAGCCGGTCGGCAGGTCGCGGCCTTGAATTTCAAACTCGCCCAGCGCATCGGTGGTGTAGGTGTGCTTGAAGTTGTTGTCGATGCCGCGCACCTCAAAGGTAGCGCCCATCAGGTTGCGACCGTCTGCGGACGAAATCTTGTGAACCTTAAAGGTGTGATCGTCCGAGTTAGCGAGCTTCAGCTCGACCGTCTGACCGCCCTTGGTGCCGGTATTGACCGTCTTGGACGGGAGCAGGGTGTAACCCTCCGGTGCTGCGGTTTCCTTGACAGTTACGGTTGTGTTAGTTGGTAATTCTGTAAAGATTGCTTCACCGTTACTATCTGTTGTTGCCGTCTTATTCTGTGCTTTACCTGCATCAGTATAGGTAATCTGAAAAGTACAGCCATCCAACGGAGCGCCGTCCTTATCAGTTTTCATGACTTTCAGCTTTACTTTATCTTTTGGGACAGTGGTCGAACTGAATGACAACTTATTACTGGACAGCTTAACAGCCGGTTCAACCAAAATGACAGGCTGAATACCGGAGCTGTTCGTCGATGCGACATAGACATTGTAGCGGTCAACATTCATGCTGGTTAAGAAAGAAGTAGACAGCTTAGTGCCTGCTGTGTCCATCTGTTCGGCAGTAGATTTGGGGATACAGAAGTAAAACACCTGACCGAAAGCCATATCATTGCCGTTCTTATACAAGGTCTTGTCGCTGTGAACCTTGCTCAGTGTCAGCAGGCCATCGCTGCCGTTCTTGTTGCCGTCCTCGTCCATGATGAACGCGCCGGACGGAAGATTGGATGCACGCACAAAGATACGATTGCTGCGAACGAAAGTTGCAGATGCCGCAGCCATCGGCAGCACGAGATAATCTGTACCATCAATCGACTTTTCGGCAAATACACCGGACTTCACAATACCGTTCGGCAGATCGACCGAGCCGGTCTTTGCATTGGCGGCATTGTAGGTTGCACTGCCCGGTGTATAATTGATCGTGTTGCCGACCCATGGAGCATGACCCTTGCCGCTGCTGCCCCAAACGCCGTCAAACTCATTGCCGTATTTCAACATCTCAATGGCGGCATAAAGAGTAAGTGCTTCAGAAGTAGTAGATGCACTTAGCGTCTTGCCGGACGAACGGTAGCCGAGCGAGGTGGAACTGGGATAGGTGATACCGAACTTGCTGTTAGCCGCGATCTGTGCATCACCCAACGCACACCAGATAGCAGCCTGCGAAGCAGAAAAATACATATCTGCGGTAAAGTTACCGGCGTTAAGCACCTTGGAACCGCTGATAAAGGTGTTCAGAGTGTTACGGCTGTCCGACTTGACAACAACGCCGTACACACGCATATCCTTGACCTGCCCGGTTACGGTGTACGGCTTGCCGCCTGTACCGGGATTGCCCTTGGCGTGATCTGCGCAGTATGCGCGGATTTCCGTACCGTCCGACGCTTTGGTGAACATAGGCCAGACATTACGCGGTGCGCCATTCTGCTGAAACCACGCTTTGCTCACGCCCTTGTCGGCTACATTGTAGTTTTCGCCTACTTTGATCTCGATAGCCGATGCTTTGTTATCTTCTTCCGCAGCGAATGCGGTAGGTACACTGACCGCCATGCTGCTGAAAAGCGTCACAGCAGACAAAACGCCTGCTAATGTGCGCTTAAAGAAGTTTTTTCTCATTTTTTCATCTCCTTTTGCAAATAAAAAAGCGATTAGGGGAATTAAACCTAATCGCTCTAAAGCACATATTAAATTATGTTACGCGAAGTTTTGTGTACAGAAAATATTACGTCCATCAGCTGCCACAGCAAATCCTACACCGACTTTTGTAAAGTCCTTGTCAAGAATAGTGGCTCGGTGACCAGCGGAAGCCATAAACTTCTCCATATCGGTTTTTACTGGATCATCCTCAACAAAACATCCGCCAACGATGTTTTCACCGCCCGAAATACTGTTTGCATCTACGCCAATGCTGTTAGCAAATTCTTCAACCTCCGACCATGTAGAGTGTCTAAACTCAATGGTAAGATGCTGTGCCCACGCTTGAGCGCGTTTCATCACATTATCATCTTTAGCTAATGCAGACAATCCTGCTTTGGCTCGTTCAGCATTGATGCTATCAATCATTTCGTTTTCCCACTGGCGAAGCATGGCATCTGTTACCGGTACAAAGTTCGGGTCAACCTCAACAATGTTTTCGCCATTCGCCTTGCGGAGCTGCTTTGCCCAATACAGGCTTACCGGCTTATCGTCGAACGAGATCGCATCAACCGGCGCGCCGGTCATGCTCTCCAGCGCGGAGATCACATCAGCGGTGGTGGCGTTAGCCTTGCCGGTAATGGTCGTGCCATACTTGGCAGCGATAGCAAGCAGCTTGTCCTTGTCGCTGTGGTTCTGGATCATTTCCTCGTTAAACTCGTCCATGGTGCTGTTCCACTTGGTAATTGCAGCAGCCGAGGGCGTAGAGGGTGTCGGCTTGACTTCCTCAACATAAGTACCGTTCGGGTCGATGCTGACCGCCTTGGTAGCCATGTTAAAGGAAACACCGAAATTGATGGTCTTGCCAATGTCGCGCAGCTTGACATAGTTGTTGCCCTTGATCTTGTAGGCTGTCATGCTGACTTCCTTGCCGTCCACAGTGATACGCTGGTCGGTCGGCTTGGCGGTCGCGCCAGTTACGGCGGTATCTGTAATTCCAGTCAGCTCCGGTGCAGTGCGCGTAGTGCTGATCTCGACGGTGCGCGTATCCTCGTTCCAGTCTACGCCAAAGCCTGCCAGCTTGCCAACATCGCGCAGCTTGAAATAGTTGTTGTCGTTGATGTTATAGCCAGTGGGATACACGCGGGTCGAACCAACATAAACGGCCTGTCCCTTGGCGCTGGTCGGTACAGCGGTTAATGCGTTTGTTGCACCTGCGGTCGGCAGCGATGCCGCGATTACCGCCGCAGCAATAGCAGTTACGAAAATCCTCTTGGTCATGGTCAGAACCTCCTCTTTAATGGTTATCGGTTGTCAAGGCGGCGCTTGATAGTGCGAACCAGCGTTACAATCCACGACACGATCACCAACACAATAAGCGCAATTTCAATTCTGTTGGACAGAACATGATGTGCTGCTTCCCATTCATGAAAGTGAATATCAACAATCAGTGAATAAATCACCGGAATGATAAAGCGTGTTTTGATGAGCAGCAGGATCAAATGCGGGATCAGGAGCAGAAGTCCAAATCCACCGAGCATTATAGTATCTACTGCTTCAACCTCCGGTGCTCTCCATCGTACATACCTCATATAATCCGCCTCCTTCGATTTGTGATATGCTATATTTCTTCAACTATATCATATCATAATTTCCATTATTTGTCAAGTGTTATTGACGAGGTTTTTCATATTTTTATAATAGCACATGGTATGTCCAATATAGCGGACTTTCTCGCTGCCGAGGTTACTTTGTTAGGTAGCCGCTTAAATTGCCATCGCCTGTACGCACCAGCGCTGGCTGGGCACATCACGCACGCAGGTAATCAGTGTGATGATGTTCGCATCGGACGGGTCAAGTACGCTTGTATCGGTCTTGGCAATCTTACGAACGCTGTATACCTTGTAGGTGCGCGTGCCGAAAATGGTAGTATAGGAGATTGTATCACCATTTTTCAGCGTGTGGATATTGCCGAAGTAGCCGTAGCTGCCGCGATTGTGACCGCACATTGCGACATTGCCGTCCCAGCCGCTTGTACCCTCAAAGTGTGCCGCACCGAGCCGCATATTGGCAATGGTTTCGCCGTCGTATACCTTTTTGTTTACACCGATGGACGGAATAGACAGCTTTCCGATACTGCCGTCCGAATACTTCATACCGGAGGTAGAAGTATAACCGGAGCCGTAGGCTGCATCTGCGCCGCCGCCTGTATAGCCGCCGAGAGAGTCGGTTTCCGATACAGCTCCCGTACCGGTGCTGATCTCATAGATCGGCGCGCTGGATACGGTCGTATTCTCCGCATCCGGCGGCATGATGATCTCGCCGCCGCCCGACATTGCACCATTCGAGGTGACAGTCTGACCGAAATTCGCCTGCGTGGAGTGCGGGAACATCGGCTCAACGCCCGAAATATCCGGCGTAAGCAGCTCACCTGTGCCGAGAATATCCGCCTGCGGCGAGCCGAATTCCGGCGGGATAAATGCGCTGTTCTTGGAAATATCGCGGTTGACACTATCCGCACCAATCGTCGTTACCGGGTCAATCGAGGTGGACTTGCCAAAGTTACCAGCCGATGCACCCGAAAAATTGTAGGTCAGGTTAGAGGCGAATGCCGGGGTACTCGCCATCATCGTCAGCGCCATCGCGCTGGACAGGAGCGTCCTGCTGAGAGAACTCCGGCTCCACATCTTCCAGACCGGCGTAATCCTCGGTTTCGTCCACTGCATCGGCGCTTTCAGCAGCGATTTCATCGCTGTTGCCGTACTGTTTTTCTTCTGCGGGAGCTGCGAGTGCGGGGATACTGTGCTTGCCGCCCTTGCGTTTCCGGCGGTTTCGGATTGCGGCTTTGACTTTTTCAAGCGGTCCGAAAATCTGCTGGCGCTCACGCTCCTTTTCTTCCTCTGCTTGTCTTTCACTTTTTATCCTCTCCGTTTCATTGTTGATTTTCTCGCGGACAGCCTGCGCGCCCATCTGCATCTGCCGCATCATGCGGCGGCACATCGGGGGCCGGAACGCAAACAGGAGCATCAAGATACCAAAGATGGCACACAGCACCCAACTGAGCAACGGCGCTTTGCGTTCATCGTTCTGGTTGTCCTGCTGCTCCGGGTCGATCAGACCGGTTAAGTCCGGCGGATCTTCCTCGTGTCCCTGTTCTTCCTCCGGGATTGCCGGAATTTCTTCAATCGGTGTGCCGTTGTAAACCGCAATGTAGCGCACACCTTCGTTGTTCCGGCGAGATACCTCACCGGCATAGGTAGCTGTAACTGTATAGCCGGTCGTGCGGCTGGAGGTCGCGGTACCGGTATAGTTTACAACAGCGGTGTAAGTGGTCTGAACTGTTCCGAAGTTATCCGCTTCGTCGTTTGCTTCTTTCCACTCCACATCGGCAAAGCGCAGGGTATGTCCGTTTTCCGTAATGCTCTTTGGGATGCTCTCCATATCCATTTCGGTCATACCGGGGTATTCACGAGTAGCGCTCAAATCGTTTGATACGCTCTCCGTACCTGCAACCTTAGTGGAGATGCTGGAAATATCGAGATATGCTGTGCCGGTATAACCGTCTGTTGTGCTGACGGATTTGCTTTTCGGCAGCAGCGACAGCACATCATTGGTGTTATTGCTGCTGGAGCTGACCGTCACCGTTTCTGAATGAACCTTGCGATCCATCTCCGGCAGTTCGATTTTCAGAAGATCCTCAAAGGTGTACTTGAAGCCGCCGCGCTCAAAATCCGCTTGCGGGATTTTATCCGGCGAGGTGGTTTTGCCCACATCGTAGATCTTCTTCAGCTGCAAGCCGTCCGAGCTTGTCTGCACATCGCTGGGCAGCAGCTCACCGGTGGCCGCATCGGTGCTGGCTGTCTGAGTAGCTGATGTAACCGCCGCGCCTACGGTGCTCTGGGTTGCAGTTCCGGTCGCTGCCGGTGCTTCTGCCACCAGCGCTCCGGCCTGCATTGCGCACGCCGCTGCCAGCAGGGTGGCGGTCGCGCAAAATTTTTTGATCTTCACTTTCTCACTCCTCATTTATTTTGTCAGATCGTTGATGGAATGTTTCGGCTGGTACTGCTTGTCCTTGGTGTGCTGCGGCGTATGTGTGGCACGCGCTTTAATATCCGCAACGCGCTGCCGGATAGATACCTTTCCTTTGCCGCTCGGCTTCGGGGCCGCAGCCTTTCTTTCCTCGGATCTATCCTCCGACTTGGACTGCTCCGCTTTGTCCGCTTCCTGCATCTGTTCTGGCGGCGTCAGCAAATGCTTCAATTCATCTGTGACCGCAATAAGTGCTGCCTGGCACTCATGAACATTGCCGCCGTTTGCCAGCACACCTCTCAGAGCGGTAAGCTGCGTCAGCATCATATTTGCCTGATCCTGCGTGATACCATTATTCATAGTTTGAATAGGATTGATCGTCGGACTGTTCTTCGTCATCGCCGTAGTCATTGTTGATGCCAGTTCGCGCGCCATTGTATTTTCGGATTTCTGCGACACGCTGGCGAACGGACTGGCGTTCTGTTTTTTTTCGTCGATACCCGGCAAAATCTCGATACCTGCGTCCTTGCGAATCTTATTTGCAAGCTCTGCATCTTCGGTCTTGATGACAACATTTGTAGTCGCTGGGTTCTGCGGGTCAGGGATATAGCCACAGGCTAATTTGTGCTTCTTTGCCAGTTCGGCAAACTTCGTCAAACTGTCTGTGTTAATAGGAAATGCTGTGATCTGTTTGCCTTGCTCCAGCATTTTTGCCACATTGGTTCTTCCACCCATGTGGACTTCATTTCTCACAGCCGCGATCAGCAGCATTGCGAGGTTTACTGCTCCGGTTGCCGCGAGTTTGACTGCGGATTCGGTCAGCATGATCTCCATGCGCAGCACTCGTTCCGCCGCTTCTGCTTCTACCGACATTTGGTTTCACTTCCTTACTATGTTCATCTTCATTTCTTTCAATACGCTGCCACTCAGTGTTTGCTGTTTCCAGCCGTTCCTCCATGGCGGGCGCGTTTTCTAAAACCGTCTTACAGGTACGCTGCTTTTTTCGCAGCACACGCAGTTCTTCGGTCAATCCTTTGGTCTGCGCTTTGAGCGTCTGCTTATCAGCATCCGGCTTTCGACATTCTGCATACAGATGTTTTCTCCTGTCTGTCAAAACATAAATTTCATTCGATAGCGCTTCTTCGTACAGGTTCACATCTGCTTCCGTGTT
Organism: Butyricicoccus sp. OM04-18BH; assembly: GCF_003481705.1. GTDB lineage: Bacteria > Bacillota > Clostridia > Oscillospirales > Butyricicoccaceae > Agathobaculum > Agathobaculum hominis. Next base: position 4,016 of record NZ_QULN01000019.1, on the reverse strand, counting down.
CAGTCGATTATCACGCAAGAAATAATACTGCTGCGAATATCGCTCCAGTTTCTTTAACTCATCGAGCATTACGCCGCGGACTGCGCGCGGTGCTTTGCGCGCGCGCACCTTACTAAGCATATAAACATAGCGCCAGTACAAGGCACGAATGCCGCGCAGCGTAAGCCGCCGATGTGGAATGATTGTCCATGGCAGCGCGTAATATTTCTTTCGGTGTTTTCTCTGCTGATAGATTTGCTGAAAGGCTCTCCGGTTTGCCGCAACTTCGCTTTTGTCGGCGGCTTCCAGCCGCTTCACAAGTTCGCGCGGTGTGTATTCCTCACCGAGCGATTTCATGCGAATAAAACGCTTACCGTTCGGCGGGCGAATGGCAGCGTACTTGCGCTTTTCATTGAACTTGATTTCGTAGCCGCGCAGCCTAAGCAGTTCCCAAAAATTATTGAGCGAATGTGACTGCTTCAGTACGACATCAATATCACGCCGGATCTCATTTCGGATTGTTGGGCGGTACTCCTGTTCGGCTTTCCATTCCGCATAGTGCTTGGCCTTGCGGGTCTTGGGTTCGTCGATAACCGACAGGTGATGCGCCCGGCAAATCTCATCAGAAATTTCCCGCAGCTTGTAGAAACTTGCCGGTGTGGATTGGAACTTGTGACCGTCCACGAACGATACTGAATTGAGAATTATGTGGTTGTGTATATGCGCATGATCTGTGTGAGTGCCTATCACAACTTCAAAATCTTCTGCGAAGCATCGCTCGATAAATTCGCACCCAACTTGGTGTGCTTCCTCCGGCGTGACTTCACCCGGCTTAAACGACTGAATATAATGGTATCCGAGGACTTTATCCGTTTTCTTTTCGTGCTGTTTGGTTTCCATCATCTGCTGATAGGCTTCATCGCACGCGCAAGTGAAACCGGAGGTAAGCGTATCCTTAATTCCGAAAAAACTGTGAAAACCTTTACACGCTGTTTTCTCCGGGTTCATTACATAATCAATACGATGCCGCAGCTGCTCTCGGATAACATGAATTTGCAAAACCGCCATTAGTTCAACCTCTCAAGCTGCTGCTCGATCTTCTCCTGCGCTTCGGAAATCTGACGCAAAGTTTCGAGCGATACCTTGCCGGAAATGTGCGCAAGGCGCGTAATCTGATTAACATTACGACCAACGCCTTTGACCTGTTTTTGCAAGTCTGCAACAAACGCATTTGGATAGATTTTGATTTCGCCATATACCAGTAATCTGCGAAAATACTCAGCCATCGACAAATTACTTTCACGCAATTTACGCCGGAGCAACATAAGTTCATCATCGTCCAAACGGAACTTTATTTGGTGTACTCGCTTTCTCATTTTTTACAATTCCTTGTTCTATGGTCGCTTGGGGGTATTAGGGGGTATCCCCTTAACAAGCCGGGTTTTGGGTACCCCAAACCCTATGCTTGCGGGAACTCTAACCTTTAGCGCGATAAAGTGCTTTCGCGCGTCCCGCGCGAGGGCGAATTTTTCCCGTTTTGCAGCTTAACACAAAGCTGGTCGTTGAAATCTTTCACTTCGGGAACACAGGTTCGCACTTCAAGATTTTCTGGGAACTGCTGACGCAGCATCGTGAAAATTCTGCGCGCTGCAGTCTGTCCAGCTGCGTCGTTATCGAAACAAAGAACGACCCGCTTAAAAGAAAAATTGTTGAGCGTTCGCTCCAGCGCGACCGGCAGCTTACGCTCCGACGCCGTCACGCCGCCGAGTGCAAGATAGTTATCTTTCTTCCAATCCAGACCATCAAACTTCCGCAGCGTTGCGATGGAAAGCGCATCAATCGCAGCTTCGCAAACGAACAAGGTTTTGCCGCTGCCGCGCAGAAAAAATCCGTAGCTTTTATCACTGCCGGTTGCTTCCTGCCGAAAGTGTGAAGCGGTGAGCGTACCTCGCAGAAAAGCGTACCTCGCATTGTGGTTTTCGTCCTTGCCAACGAACACAGCATTGTGATGCTGCGCGTCCTCATACAGCAGATCATTCTTGATACAGTGATTGATGATCTCTGCCGCAATGCCGCGCGACCGATGCAGGTATGCAAACACGCGACGGTTGCCGTTATTCTTTGGCGGCAGGGCGAACGCTGCGCGCTCAGGCGGCTTTGCTCTGTGCTCTGCCTGCGTGGCGGGGATCGTCTTAAAATCTTCACCGGCCAGCGTGCGTACTGCATCCTGAAAACTCATGCCATGAACGGCTTGAAGAAAACCGATTGCATCGCCGCCGCCCTTGTGCTGTGAGAACCAGTTCCATCGACCATCTGCTGAGATACGCATACTGTCATGAGATTTCAGTGTCCATGACTGACCAATGCGTTTCAGCTCTCCGGGCGGCTCATACTGCTGCAAGAACTGCACAAGGTCAATGCTGCGTGCGCGTTCGATCTGCTCGTCAGTCACGCGGCGGTTCGCGTTCGTTGTCATGCGCATTTCCTCCGTCCTTAGTATCTGCTGACGGGCGCTCTGCTGCTAACAGGTCAAGCAGCGTCTGCGCATCGTCATAGGTTGGTGCAATCTCACTGATCTTTTCAAGCAGAGCGCGTTCCTGCAACTGTTTGCGCTTCTCGGTAAGCTGCGAGAGCTTCTCCTGATACGCTTTGATTTTGGTCTGCACCTTCAAAATATCAGTTTCTATGCGTTTGATCTGTTCACTGGTACTTGCCATATACAATCCCTCCTTTCTTTGTTTTCTCGTGCGTCAGTATTGAGCCGCTGACGCTCGCTGTTATCTTCCCTTTATCCTAACGGATTTCAACTTCCGGCGCTTGCTTCACAGGAGCGCACCCATGCTGTTCGGTTATCAAGGTACAGCAGAGGATTTTGTAAAAGTGCAAAAAAGTTATGAATTTCGGTTATCGGAAATAGCACCTTAAAATAAAAGCCTCTACTATACTCATATAGAGGGGGGGGTGTAACACTTTTTCGATGATTGTTCACAATTTGTTTACAAAATTTCAGACTTACTAAACATAGTGTCTGATAAAATTCGACTTGAGAGCATAGAAAAAAGGTCGAATTGCTTCGACCTTTGAAATATTGATTTTGAACTTTTTTGACCACTTAGAGCCGTTTTCGAGAAAATCGTAAAGTTGATTATTGGACTGGGTGAACCGTGGTTGTGTCCGGTTCATCGCTGCGACCGACCAGCATCGGATGCAGCCAGCGCAGAACGACTTTGCGGCTTTCCGGCTTGGACTTACTGCCAGTCCAAAAGTGGTGCCAGTGTCCGCGACGAGTGTGCGTGCGAATGTGGCCGCTGCGCCGACGAGCAGTGCCGCGCTGCTGTGCTTTGGTGTTTTTCTCCTCGGCCTGCGCTCGGCGCAAGGCCGAGCCGATTGCCAGACCGGTATCATATGACTGCACCTCGCGGAACCTGTCGCGGATCGGTGCGGCAGCCGAACGTGGGCGGTATGTCTGCGCCGGTGTCGATGCTATATCCGCATTAGCGGCGCAGATATATAAGTACAAATTCAGGTATCGCAAAATAGTGGTGCGGTCTAAATTTACCTCATAGCCGTCCGGATGTTTTGCTCGGTTTGCCGCTTTGGTCGTTGCATTGATGCAATCGCCAACCGTCAGGCCATTAAGATATAGCGGCATAGTCAAGGTACTGAAAGTTTTGTACACCACACAAACGTAAAAGACAGGTGTTCCTTTATCCATATCTCGCACGATAAACGGGAAGAAACCGATAATCTCCGGGTCAATAACGCCGGAACAGGAGATAAAAGCACAGCGGTACGGCGGATGCAGCAGTACCTCGATCGGCAGATTATCACTATCGTCCCACTCGTCGGCCTGCTGTACAAGCTCTGCGGCCAGCGTATCATCAAAGGTGTACACGACCTTGTTGCGCCGCCAAAGCGCACAGCAGAAAAGCTCGAACGATGCGTGCGAGATCTCCACGGGCAGAGCACCATTTACAGCGTGTGCCTGTACAATGCTCATAGCTGCATACAGTTCCGCATCCGCAGCCATATTAGAG
>NZ_QULN01000018.1:8290-16170 GCF_003481705.1 Butyricicoccus sp. OM04-18BH | reverse complement strand
GAATCTGGTTATCAGCTCCATCAAAGCATCATCTTCGGATGATGCTTTTTTGTTTGCCGAAAACGGGGAAGGGGCAGCCGGAAGGCTGCCCCTGAGCGCTTATTCTGGGTTTTGCTTATCCGAGCGCAACGTCCAGTATCATCATCACGAGAAAGCCGACCATGACGCCGAGCGTACCCGAGTGAGAATGCTCGCCTAAATGCGCTTCCGGGATCAGCTCCTCGACGACGACATACAGCATTGCACCGGCGGCGGCGGAGAGCAGCCACGGCATGAACGGCGTCAGCTGCGCGGAGACGAGGACGACCGCAACACCGAAAAGCGGCTCTACGATGCCGCTCAGTGCGCCATAGACAAAGGATTTCATCCGGCTCAGGCCTTCCTGATGCAGCGGCAGTGCAACGGCGGCCCCTTCGGGGAAGTTCTGTATGCCGATGCCGAGCGCGAGCGCACCGGCCGCCGCGACCAGTCCCCTGCTGCCGCCATGCTGTGCGGCGCGTGCAAACGACAGGCCGACGGCCATTCCTTCGGGAATATTGTGCAGGGTTACCGCGAGTACAAGCAGCGTCGTGCGTCGGAACGAGGACGGCAGTCCTTCTGCGCGCGCCGCACCGTTGTGCAGATGCGGCAGCAGGCCGTCCAGCAGCAGCATAAGCAGGATGCCGAGAACAAAGCCGCCTGACGCCGGAAGCCACCCGACGCCCCCGGCCTGTTCGGTCTCCTCGATCGCCGGGATGAGCAGGCTCCAGACCGATGCCGCGATCATTACTCCGGCGGCAAAGCCGAGAAAAATGCGCTGCATCAGCGCGGTCGACTGTTTTTTCATGAAAAATACCATCGCCGCACCGAGGGCTGTCATAGAAAACGTGAAGCCCGTACCGGCTGCGGCCCATAAAAGCGCCTGCTGCATCGTGTGTTTCCTCCTGCGGTTAGTTTAGGCTAACCAAAGGATAACACGAAGAAACCATACTTGTCAAGCGTTCTTGACAAAACTATATAATAATAGTATACTATATGCGAGAAGAGAGATGGAAATTCCATCTCTATGAAAATCGAGGTGAACTGCATGGCAAAATCGCGTGAAACCGCGCTGTATTACGATCCGGAGGGCGGAGAGCGTGCGCAGCAGGTGAAGACCGTTCTGGTCTGCATGGGTGCGCGCATCAGAAACATAGCGGCGGCGGACTTTGCGCAGACGGTCGGCTTCGCGCTCGGCCGCGCAGGTTTCGCGCAGTGCGCGGACATTGTGGAGGCGCCGGAGCAGCCGATGCTCGTGCTCGACGGTTTTACCTCCAAACGTCTGGATGTTCTGCTGCGTGAGCTGCGGCAGCAAGGCGTGTCCGTGCCGTACAAGGCGATCGTGACGGAGCACAATCTCCCGTGGACGCTGCGTGCGCTGTATGACGAGCTGGTGCGCGAGCATGAGGCGATGCACGGATGATCGAATATGTCATTCCGGATTTCAATATCGACCAGATCGCGCGTTCCGGCCAGTGCTTTCGCTTTCGGCGCGAGGGAGAAGGGCGTTATTCGCTGATCGCCGGCGGAAAATGGCTGGATATCGAGCAGAACGGCGAAACCGTTCGGTTTTCCTGCGCAGAGAACGAATTTGAGGGATTCTGGCGCGATTACTTTGATCTGAATGCCGATTACGGGCGCTATAAATCCAAGGTCGCAAAGCGGGATGCCTATCTGCGTGCGGCGGTCGAAACGGGGAGCGGCCTGCGTATCCTGCGGCAGGAGCTGTGGGAAACGATCATCTGCTTCATCATTTCGCAGCAGAACAACATTCCCCGCATCACGAAGTGCGTGGATGGACTGTGTACGCTGTTCGGAGAGGCAAGGCAGCGCGCAAACGGCGAGGTCTATCATGCCTTTCCGACGGCGGAGCGCCTCGCGCAGTGCACGCCCGAGGAGCTTGCGCCGATCCGGCTCGGCTACCGCGCGAAATACATCTGTGCGACGGCGCGGCAGGTCGCATCGGGCGCGGTCGATCTGGAAAAGGTCGCTCGCATGAAGTACGCAGACGCGAAAAATGAGCTGCTGCGGCTGACCGGCGTGGGGATCAAGGTCGCGGAGTGCATTTGTCTGTTTGGCCTGCACCATATCGACGCCTTTCCCATCGACACGCATATCCGGCAGATGCTCGACGCACACTATCCGAAAGGCTTTCCGCTGACGCGGTACAGAGGCTTTGCGGGCGTCATGCAGCAGTATGCGTTCTTTTACGAGCTGGAAATGCAAAATAATAGATAAAAAATCAAAGGAGTTGTTTCTTATGGCAGTCATTACGATCACAAAGGATAATTTCAAGAGCGAAGTTCTCGAGTCTGACAAGCCGGTCCTGCTCGATTTCTGGGCAACCTGGTGCGGTCCGTGCCGCATGGTCTCTCCGATCGTGGACGAGATCTCGGAGGAGCGCAGCGACATCAAGGTCGGCAAGATTAACGTGGACGAGCAGATGGAGCTGGCGCAGCAGTTCCGCATCGTCTCCATCCCGACGCTTGTCGTGATGAAGGACGGTCAGATCGCGAACAAGGCGGTCGGCGCGATGCCGAAGGAAGACATTCTGGCGCTTCTGTAAAAAATTCGAAGCTCTCGGGCAGGGATACCAACGGGTTCCCTGCCCCTTTTGTCTTTTCGGCAGAGACTTTCGCCGGACCGGTCGATTTTTCACGATTTATATGCTATAATAGATTTATCTGACCGAAAGAGAGGGATGACCTTGTCCTCCAAAAATACCATGACACGGGATGCGATGATGTTCCTGCCGGCGAAGGTCGTCGAGGGTCTGCTCGTCATAGCCTGCTCGTCGCTCTATACGCATATCTTCGTCGAGGGTGCTGTCACCGGCTTCAACCTGACCAACACGACCGTGCAGCTGATCTACCTCATCCTTGCCGGCTGGATGGCGAATTCCGCGACGCGCTATGTCGGCGAGGAATACCGCGCGGACAGCGGGCGCGGCCTGTTTTCGACCGTTTCGACCATTTATCTCGGTCTGTGCGTGATCGTCGCGGCAGGCTGCGGCATCACGGCAGCTGTAACGGGCAATACGCTTTACTGGGGCGGCGCGCTGATGTTCTGCTCGTATACCGCGTTTCAGGTGCTGAACGCCGCGCTCATTCAGCTCGGCCGCGTCAAGGCGTCGATTTTCTGGTCGCTGACCTCGGCCTCGCTCAAGCTCGCGGTCGCGTTCGCGCTCGTCGGCGGCAAGTCGAATTATCCTTCCGCGTTCCCGGCGATCTTCGCGAACACGATCGCGGACGGCGTAGCGGCCGTCGGCGCAGTATTCGCGCTCGGCCTTCCGGCCATTGTCCGCCTGCGCTGTTTCTCCAGACCGCTGCTCAGCCGCTTCCTCAAGTACGGCGTTCCGCTGATGGGTGTTTCGATCTCGGTCGCGCTGCTCAACCAGATCGACAAATATCTCGTGGTCGGCTTTTACGGAGATGTGCTGTACGCCTACTATTCGACCAACAACTCGATCGCGAGCGGCCTGTTCACCATGATCTCGGTCGGCATCATGCGCGGCGTTTATCCGGCGGTGCTCCGCGCGTGGCGCGACGGCGGAAAGGCTGCCGCCAAGCCGTTGCTCGATCAGGGCGTTCGCCTGTACCTGCTCATCGCCGTCCCGGCGGTCGCCGGTCTGACCGCAGTCTCGCTCCCGATGTCGCGTTTCCTGTTCGCAAAGGGCTATGAGGCCGGCGCGCCTGTCATCGCCTACACGGCGCTCGCTATGCTGTTCATGGGCCTGACCGAGTACGCGAACAAGGCCTACGAGCTTGAGCAGGCGACCGTGCACGTATTGCAGAACAGCGCCATCGCGGCCTGCATCAAGGTCGTCAGCAGCATCGTGCTGCTCAAGGCGCTCGGCTTTACGGGCGGCGCGCTCGGCTCGATCGTGGCCTTCGCGTCCTATTTCTTCATCACCTGTGTGCGCGTCCGTTCGCGCTTCCTGTTCCGCGTGCCGACGCTCTCGGTCGTGCGCATCATCGTCTCCGCAGCGCTTTGCGGCGCGGCGGCCTATGGGTGCACGCTGCTGCCGCTCGGCAATCTTCTGCGGCTCGCGCTCGCCTGCGTGGTCGGCGCGGCGGTCTACGCCGTCTGCATCATCGCCTCCGGCGAGGGCAGGGAAGAGGTGCAGGCTGTCCTGCGCCGCATCAGAAAATAAAAGCAGCACCGCACAATGAAAGCCGCGGCGCTTTATCGCTCTTGTTCGATTATGCGGCATTGCCTAAAGAAAAAACACCTTCCGAAACGGCTGAGACCATCGCGGAAGGTGTTTGTTTTACTTGTTTCTCTGCCAGGTGCCAGGCGTGAACAGCAGGAGCATGGGGAACAGCTCCAGACGGCCGGCGAGCATATCGAAGATGAGCACGCACTTGCTCAGCGGAGGGAAAAAGTCGAAGTTGCAGGTCGGGCCGCACAGCGAAAGACCCGGGCCGACGTTGTTGAGCGTGGTCGCGACCGAGGTGAAGCAGGTCACGAGATCCTCACAGTTCAGTGATATAATGAGCAGCGAGAGGATGAAGATGAACGCATAGGCAACGACGAACACGTTGATCGAGCGCATGACCTCATGCGGGACGCGCTGGCCGTCCATCTTGTTGACGCGCACGAGACGCGGATGGATGAGGCACATCATCTCTTTCTTGACGCTCTTTCCGAGCAGCAGGATGCGCGAGCATTTTATGCCGCCGCCGGTCGAACCGGCGCACGCGCCGATGAACATCAGCAGCACGAGCAGGGCGCGGCTGAACGTCGGCCACCGGTCGAAATCCACGGTCGAAAAACCGGTCGTTGTGATGATGGACGCGACCTGGAACAGGGCGTGATGGAAGCTCTCGCGCAGCGAGCCAAACATCGGCCGCACGTTAAAGGCGATGAGCCCGGCGAATACGAAAATGACGCCGAGATAGACGCGGATCTCCTCGATGCGGAACGCCTGACGGAATTTGCGCGTGAGGATGAGAAAATAGGCGCTGAAATTGATGCCAAACAGGATCATAAAGACCGTGATGACGTTCTGGAGGTACGCGCTGTTGTAGTGCGCGATGGAATCGTTCCAGTTGCCGAAGCCGCCCGTACCGGCCGTGCCGAGCGAGACGCAGATCGCGTCGAAGAGCGGCATGCCGCCGATGAGCAGCAGGATCATCTGGAGCACGGTCAGACCGAAGTAGATCGCGTACAGGATGGTCGCGGTGTCGCGCATATGCGGCGACATCTTGGAGACCGCGGGGCCGGGGCTTTCCGCACGCATGAGGAAGATGGTCTGTCCGCCCGCGAGCGGGAGCACGATCAGCATGAACACGAGCACGCCCATGCCGCCGACCCAGTGCGTCAGGCAGCGCCAGAGCATGGAGGCGTGGCTGAGCGCCTCGACGTCGCCGAGAATGGTCGCGCCGGTCGTGGTGAAGCCGGAAACCGTCTCGAAGAGCGCGTCGATGAAAAACGGGATCTCACGGCTCAGGACAAACGGCAGCGCGCCGATGACCGCGAGGACGAGCCAGCACAGCGCGACCGTAACATAACCCTCACGGGCGTAGAAGCGGGTGTTCTTCGGCTTTCTGTGGCACAGGAGCGCCGCGCCGGCGAGACTGATGGCGGCCGCGGTCAGATAAGCCGGAAGCTCTGCTTCGCCGTAGATGACGGCGGTCAGCGCCGGGAGGAGCAGAAAAATCGACTCGATACCGAGCATCCAGCCGATCAGGTAGCGAACAATGGCAAAATTCATTTACTGTGACTCCTGCGGCAAGAAAATATCCTGCAGATCGTTCATGCCCTGACGGGTAGAGACGACGATAACGGTGTCGCTCTTCTGAAGCTCGTCGTGGCCGCGCGGGATGATGCGGCGGCCCTTGCGGTTGATGCAGCACAGCAGCACATCCGGGCGGATGGGCATATCCTGAAGCGGAACGCCGGTCAGATGGTGCGCCGCGACACGGAATTCGAGCGCCTCCGCGCCGCCGAGCTGATGGAGCGTCTCGACGTTCGAGCCCATGGAGTTCTGCATGGCGCGGGTGTACTGGCCGATAAGCTCGGCGGTGGTCTGCTTGGGGCGGACGATGGTGCCGATGGGCAGGTGCGAAATGACCTCCTCGAAGTTCACGCGGTTGACCTTGGTGAACAGACGAGCCTTAGAGTGACGTCCGGCGTGCAGGGAGAGCAGGATGTTCTCCTCGTCCATGCCGGTGAGGGACGCGAACGCGCCGCAGGAGGACAGACCCTCCTCGTCGAGCAGCTCGCGGTCGGTGCCGTCGCCGTGGATAACGGTTGCCGCAGGCAGCTTTTCCGACAGAAACTCACAGCGCTCCAGACGTTTTTCGATGATCTTGACCGAAATGCCGGAATCGAGCAGGATCCTCGCGAGGAAAAAGGCGATCTTGCCGCCGCCGACGAGCATGGCGGTCTTGATCGGCGTACTCGGCACGCCGATCTGGTCGAAGAAGAACTTCTGCTCCTTCGGGGGGATAATGACCGTGATGTCGTCGCCCGCGTGCAGAATGAAGTCGCCCTTGGGGATATAGGTCTTGTCGCCGCGGCGGACCATGCACAGCAGCACATTGGTGCGCAGAAGGGGATTGACCTCGCATACCGCCATGCCCTCCAGACGGGACTCAGCCGGAATGCGGACGTCGAGCAGCTCGATGCGGCCGCGTGCGAACGTGCTGACGCCGATCGCAGACGGAAAACGTATCAGACGGGAAACGACGCGGGCGGTCGAAAGCTCGGGATTGATCGCCATGGAAATACCGAGCTCGTCGCGGATAAAGCCGAGATCGGCCACATACTGCGGATCACGCACGCGCGCGATCGCATGGCAGTCGGAAGCCTTTCGGGCGATCAGACAGGAGAGAAGGTTGATCTCGTCGTGTGTCGTGACCGCGATGACGAGGTCGGTGTCCTGCACGCCCGCCTCGAGCAGAACCTGATAGCTTGTGCCGCTGCCGGCAACAGCCGTGAGGTCGAGACGGTTGGTCAGCTCCTCCAGACGCCGTTCGGACAGGTCGATGAGCGTCAGATCATGCCCCTCTGCGGAGAGCTGCTCCGCCAGTGCGGAGCCTACCTTGCCGCAGCCTACAATTATGATGCGCATACTGCGCCTCCGATCTTTTATACTGAGTGGCGGAGAGCTCCGATGAAGCGTCCGCCGCCTGCCGGGCGAATACCTCGCCCATGTTACTATTGGATTATAGCCTTTCGGCGCAGAAAAAGCAATATGCAGAGCACAGTTCTGAAAACATTTTAACGAAATACAGATATTTTTCCCGATTTATCCGAATAAATACAGAAAAAGAAAGAAAAGGCTCACCGAAGTGAGCCTTTGAGACTGGCGAAACCGTGCAGATTTCGGGTGGAATTTTATTCGCAGCCGCCGCAGCTGTCGCAGCCGCCGGTGCAGCCCTGCGCCTCGGCGGCCTCGCGCTCGGCCTTGACGCGCGCTTCATAGGCATGGAGCGAGCCCTCGGTGATGTGGCTGAGAGCGGCGATGCGCTCGTTTACCATGTCCCACAGGCACATGGGCAGGTGGTCGCGGTGGCCGCGGTGGATGGTCACGCATTCGAAGCAGTTGCCGTGATGGCGGCAGGCCTCCTTGCAGGGGCAGTGGTCGCCGGACTCACGCACCTGACGCAGGAATTCCAGCTTGATCTTAAGCGCCTCGTCCTTAAAGCCCTGCTGGTCGAGCTCATTTTGCAGGATGGCAAGTTCATTTCCGTCGATTTTCATAGTGATACGCCTCATTTTCTTTCTGGCGCCGCCAGAAAGCGGAACGGCGGCGCGGTACTCTGTATTTCAAGAATAGCAGAAAAGGCTGTACCAGTCAAGAGGAGGCTGCACTCACGGTGGGGGAGAATTGCCGCCGTCCGGCGGCGGGGAAG
>NZ_QULN01000018.1:0-8280 GCF_003481705.1 Butyricicoccus sp. OM04-18BH | reverse complement strand
GGGGAGAATTGCCGCCGTCCGGCGGCGGGGAAGGCCGTGCCCACGGCGGGGGCAAAAGGGGGCAAGGGCACCGTATGGTTCCCTTGCCCCCTCTTGACTCCCCCAAACCTTCCTTTGCGCCGCGACTCCCTTCGGTCGCGCGGCGAAACGAGAGAAACGGGGGCTCGGTTCCGTGCGTCGGGCAGGTTTTGGGACGCTGTTAGGCCCTGAATTTTCCTTGCGTAAGGCGCCGCGCATGACAGTGCGCGGCCATCCGGTGCAGGGCGTTTGCTTTCTGCTGCGAAAAGCTCCGCTTCGATCAATGGTGTACTCTTGGAGCACCAAACGCATCTGTGGGCCCCTCGCATTTAGACGCGCGACCGAAGGGAGCCGCGTCCTAAGGAAAGGCTGGGGAGTCAAGAGGGGCAGGGAAACCTTGGTGTCCCTGTCCCTCTTGCCCCCGCCGCCGGGCGGCGGCAATGCCCGGCCTGCCCATCGGCAGCCAATTTCGCCTGCGGCGGCAAGCCGCCGGAACGGCGGAACCGTTTCCCGTCGCTGACGGGAAAGAAAGAGGCCGCGCTTGCCGCTATAGCAAGAATTTGAAAGTTTCTCCGTCTGCTCTCGGTTTTTCTGCGGAAAATCCCTCGCTCTTTTCGCAAGATTGCTCTGGTTTTTCCCCGCCGGAAGCGCTAAAATAGAGCCATAGTCAACAGAGAGAACAGGCGGCTCAAACAGCCGCGCGAAGAGAGTTTTTTGATTGAAAAGGAGAGTTTCTGCTATGAAAACTGTAAAGATTGGTTCGGTTGGCCTGGGCCGTCTGGGCTACGAGCACGCAAAAAACCTCGCAACGCAGGTTCCGGGCTGCGAGCTGGCAGCGATCTGCGACGTAGACGCAGGCCGTGTCAAGGAGGTCGCCGAAGAGCTCGGCGTTCAGTACACCTACACTGACTTCGAGGAGATGTGCAAGAACCCGGAGCTCGACGCGATCGTCATCGTTTCTCCGTCCTTCCTGCACTGCCAGCAGATCGAGATCGCCATGAACAACGGCAAGCACGTTTTCTGCGAGAAGCCGCTCGGCACCGACGTAGAGCAGTGCAAGGCCGCGGAAAAGGTCATCGAGGCACACCCCGATCTGATCTTCCAGCTGGGCTTTATGCGCCGCTTCGACAAGTCCTATGCTGAGGCAAAGCGCAAGATCGACAACGGCGACATCGGCAAGGTCGTTCTGGTTCGTTCCTACACGCAGGACCCGCGTTCCACCATCGAGTCCACTCTGAAGTTCGCACCGCACTCCGGTGGTCAGTACCTCGATATGTGCGTACATGACATCGACCTCATCCGCTGGTTCACCGGCTCCAACGTCAAGAACGTCTGGGCGATTGGCGGCGTATTCGAGTTCGACCTGTATAAGGAGCTGAACGATGCCGACAACGCAGCCGCTACTATCCAGATGGAGAACGGCGCTATGGGCTTCATGTTCACCAACCGCACCCATGCGGCAGGCTCGAACGTCGAGACCGAGATCATCGGCACGCATGGCACGCTGCGCATCGCGAACGTCGGCGCAAAGAACCTGCTGAACATCGTCGACGAGCACGGCTCCCGCGAGGAATACTATCCGGACTTCATGAGCCGCTGGCACGAGGCCTTCGTGGCTGAGATGGTTGCCTTCACCGGCCATGTCCGCGACAACACCAAGCCGGCTGACCTCACCGTTTATGACGGCACCGCAGTCTCCGAGGCTGCTTACCGCTGCAAGGAGTCCTTTGAGACCGGCAAGATGCTGCCGATCCGCTAATAAGTGAAGCAGAAGCGCCCGCTCTATCCGGTTTACGGAACGAGCGGGCGCTTTTTGGGGTCGATGATGAAAAAGAAAAAACCCCGAAACCTCACGGTTTCGGGGCAATGTGGCAGCCGAAGAAGGATTCGAACCCTCACAAACAGAGTCAGAGTCTGTCGTGCTACCTTTACACAATTCGGCTTTGTCCTGTGCGACTTTAACAGTATATAATATTCAGAGAGAATTGTCAAGCGAAAAATGCAAAAAAATATGGAAAGATTTTTTTGCTGTAAATCTATTGACAAGTCCTGCGCTTTCGCGATATAATATGTAAGCTGATTGTGATAAAATTCATGTCGGCAATGTACCAGCATTTTTAACATTCCTCAATAGCTCAGTTGGTAGAGCATGCGGCTGTTAACCGCAGGGTCGTTGGTTCGAGTCCAACTTGAGGAGCCACACAGGGGTATAGCTCAGCTGGTAGAGCATCGGTCTCCAAAACCGAGTGCCGTGGGTTCGATCCCTACTGCCCCTGCCAATGCTGATATAGCTCAGTAGGTAGAGTGCATCCTTGGTAAGGATGAGGTCACCAGTTCGAATCTGGTTATCAGCTCCAAAGAGAACCGCTTTGAAAAGAGCGGTTCTTTTTTTGTAAAAAATCCTGTCTCGGGGGAGAGATACGAATGAAACTGCGAAATTCCCTGCTTCTGCTGATCACAGCGACCATCTGGGGCACGGCATTCGTGGCGCAGAGCGTCGGCATGGATTATGTCGGCCCGATGACCTACGTCTGCGCGCGAAGCGTCATCGGAATGATCGTGCTGCTGCCTGTGATCGCGGTGCTGAACCGGGTCGGGCCGCCGCGCGCGGCTGAAACGCCGGAGGAACGCCGGAAGGGACGGAAAACGCTTGTCATCGGCGGTGTCTGCTGCGGCGCCGTCCTGTGTATCGCAAGCTGTACACAGCAGCTCACGCTGCTGCACACCACGGTCGGCAAGGCAGGTTTTATGACCGCGTGCTATATTCTGGTCGTGCCGCTGATCGGCCTGCTGTTCGGCCGCCGCTGCGGCCTCAAGCACTGGTGCAGCGTCGCGATCGCACTGGCCGGTCTGTACTTCCTGTGCATGACGGGCGGCGGCTTCAGCCTCGATCTGGGCACGCTACTCGGTCTCTGCTGCGCGTTCCTGTTCTCCTGCCACATTCTCGTCATCGACCATTTTTCGATCAGAGTGGACGGCGTAAGAATGTCCTGCATCCAGTTTTTCACCTGCGCGGTCCTCGCGGGCATCGGCATGCTGCTCTTTGAACAGCCGACCTGGGCGAATATTTTCGCCGCGTGGAAGCCGATCCTGTATGCGGGCGCGATGTCCTCGGGCGTGGCGTACACGCTCCAGATCATCGGCCAGAAGGGGCTGCGCCCGACAGTCGCAAGCCTTATCATGAGCCTGGAATCGGTTATCTCGGCTATCTCCGGCTGGCTGCTGCTCGATCAGGCGCTGTCGGCGCGCGAGATCTTCGGCTGCGTGCTGATGTTCGGCGCGATCGTGCTCGCGCAGCTGCCGGAAAAGCGCAGGGCGCAGGCGTGATGGTATAATATATATAGTGCAAAGGATGCCTTCGGGCATCCTTTTTGCATTGCGTACAATTCGAAAAATTTCTGCAAATTCTTCTTGACTTTCGCGGCCTCATCATGTAGAATAAATATGTTCGATGTAAAGGTGAAGAACTTTACACTCTCAAGGAGGCCCGCCGATGAAAGGCAAACCGCTCGAAATGAGCCTGCTGTTCGACTTTTACGGCGAGACGCTCACAGAAAAGCAGCGCGAGCTGTTCGACCTGTACTATAACGAAGATCTGTCTCTCGCGGAGATCGCGGAGCACGCGGGCATCACCCGTCAGGGTGTGCGCGACAGCATCAAGCGCGCGGAACACGCGCTCGGCGAGATGGAGAGCAAGCTCGGACTGGTCGCCCGTTACGGCGACACCGAACGCTGCGCCGGAGAGCTTCGGGAAGAGGTCAGCCGCCTGCGAGCCCTTAACACCGACACACTGCACAGCCCGGAGGCGGAGGCCATCGCCGACCGCATGACCGCGCTGCTCGACCAGCTCAGGCAGGAGGCTTAATATGGCATTTGAAGGTCTTACCGAAAAAATTTCATCTGCGTTTAAGCATCTGCGAAGCAAGGGCCGTCTGACCGAGTCCGACATCAAGGAGGCTATGCGTGAGATCCGCATGGCGCTGCTCGAGGCGGACGTCAACTTCAAGGTCGCGAAGGATTTCATCAAGGCCGTCACCGAAAAGGCGACCGATGCCGAGATCCTGGAAAGCCTTTCGCCCTCTCAGCAGGTCATTAAAATCGTAAACGAGGAACTGGTTGCCCTGCTCGGCGGCCAGACCACCCGTCTTACCATATCCCCGAACCCGCCGACCATTGTCATGATGGCAGGTCTGCAGGGTGCGGGCAAAACGACAAACTGCGCAAAGCTTGCCGCTCTGCTCCGGAAACAGCAGCAGAGACGTCCGCTGCTCGTCGCCTGCGACGTTTACCGTCCGGCCGCGATCGAACAGCTGAAGGTAGTCGGCAGGCAGCTGAATATCCCCGTTTTTGACGAGGGACAGGGCGACCCGGTCGAGATCGCGAAGCACGGCATCGACTACGCCCGTAAAAACGGCTACGACCTTGTCTTTCTCGATACCGCAGGCCGCCTGCATATCGACGAAAAGCTGATGGACGAGCTGAAAAACATCAAGGCCACGGTCAAGCCGACCGAGATCATCCTCGTCGTTGACGCGATGACCGGTCAGGACGCCGTAACGGTCGCACAGACCTTTGACGAAGCCCTCGGCATCGACGGCGTGCTCATGAGCAAGATGGACGGCGACGCACGCGGCGGCGCGGCGCTTTCGGTCAAGGCCGTTACCGGCAAGCCGATCAAGTTCATCGGTACGGGCGAGAAGCTCGGCGACATCGAGCCGTTCCACCCCGACCGCATGGCAAGCCGCATCCTCGGCATGGGCGACGTACTGACGCTGATCGAAAAGGCACAGGAGTCCTTCGACCAGAAGCAGGCCGCCGAGACCGCCAAAAAGATGATGGCCGGCAAGCTGACGCTGACCGATTTTTACGACCAGCTTCAGAAAATGAAGAACATGGGCTCGATGGAAGAGATGCTCGGCATGCTGCCGGGCGTGGATGCAAAAGCCCTCGCCGGTGCGAAGATCGACGAAAAGCAGATGGCGCACACCGAAGCCATCATCCAGTCTATGACCCCGAAGGAGAGGGACAACCCCTCCATCATCAACTTTTCCCGCAAGAAGCGCATCGCAGCCGGCTGCGGCCTTTCGGTCGAGCAGGTCAACAAGCTGCTCAAGCAGTTCGAGGCCATGCAGAAGATGACCAAGCAGCTGACGAGCCTGGCCAAGAGCAAGGGCAAAAAGCGCCGCGGCTTCCCGGGACTCGGCAACCTCAAGCTGCCGTTCTGATTTGCTATTGTTTGTAAATTTCAATTTACAATAGATAAGTTTTAATACAGGAGGTGAAAATTTCATGGTAAAGATCAGACTGCGCCGCATGGGCGCTAAGAAGGCTCCGTTCTACCGCATCGTTGTCGCTGACTCTCGTTACCCGCGTGACGGCCGTTTCATCGAGGAGATCGGCACTTACAACCCGCTGACCAACCCGTCCACCGTTAACGTTGACGCTGACCGCGCTCAGGAGTGGATCAAGAAGGGTGCACAGCCGACCGATACTGTTCGCGGCATTCTGAAGAAGGCTGGCGTGCTGAATTGAGTGAGGTTGTCGAAATGAAAGAGTTATTGACTTATATCGTCAAAAATCTGGTTTCCGAGCCGGATGCGATTGCCATCACTGAGGAGATCGACGGCGACAACGTCACGTTTTCCCTGCGCGTAGCGCCTGGTGACATGGGCCGAGTGATCGGTCGTCACGGCCGCATCGCCAAGGAAATCCGCACACTCATGAAAGCGGCAGGCAATCGCGAAAACAAGCGCGTGACAGTCGATATTCTCGACTGAGCCTGCGCTCCTCGCGCCGAAGCGTCCTCTGCGACACTTCAACCTGAAATGAGATGCCGGTGCGCTGCATCGGCCCCTTGAAATCGCCGCTCAGCGGCGATTTATTTTTTTAGACTGTCGCGAAACTGACGTTTCGCCGACAATCTGTGTTCTGACTACGCAGAACACGAGTCGTCCGAAAGTTCCCATACGGAAACTTTCTACCTCTAGGAGTAAAAAAACCGAGGCGCATGTCCCCGGTTTTTGCTCTCATTAAATATTTTAAGGATAGAGGCCTACGGGCTGCGTTTGCGTGGCAAACGCTTTTTCATGCGCGTTGCCGCGCGGCTGCTGTTTCTGCGTGGGAAATGGACTTTATCGAGAGAATAAAACGAGAGTACACAGCATCTGTACTCTCGTTTTCTGTTCTGTTATTTCCGGAGGGATTTTACCGCGCTCATAGCGGCCTGCGCGCCGTCCGAGACCGCTTTTGCGATCTGGAGCAGGCCGCCGGTGCAGTCTCCTGCGGCGAACAGCCCGGGCACGGCGGTCGAGCCGTCGGCGTTCGCCCTGATATGCGTGCCGTCGAGCGGCGCGCCGAGCTTTCGCGCGAAATCCGTGCTGCCTGCGGTGCCGAGCGCGACGAACACACCGTCGAGCGGCAGCGTCTCGCCGTCCGCGAAAACCACGCGCTCGACCGTCTCGCCGCCCTCGACGGCGGAGACCGGCCGGGTATCGACCGCAAGGCCGTCCGGAAGGTTCTCAGGCGCGCTCTGGCCGTTCGTCAGGAGTGTGACCGAGCCTGCGACCGGAAGCAGCACACGCGCCTCCTCAAGGGCGTATTCGCCCTGCCCGAGTACGGCGGCCGCTCTGCCGCGATAGAAAAACGCATCGCAGACCGCGCAGTAGCTTACGCCGCGTCCTTCGAACGTGCGGATGCCCGTAATAGCGGGGACGGCGCGCGGAGAGCCGGTCGCGAGCAGCACCGCGTCTGCGTGGCGCTCGCCGTCCGTCGTCTTGACCGCAAAGCCGGTGTCGGCGTACTCGATGCCCGTGACCTCGGTGCGGTGAAGCTGTGCGCCGAGGCGTTCCGCCTGCGCCCGCCCGCGCGACAGCAGCTCCGCGCCCGAAATCACATCGGGGAAGCCGAAATAGTTTTCGATTTTGTCGGTCTTTCCGAGTGCGCCGTCGTCCTTGTACAGCACATGAACGTCAAGACCTGCGCGCACCGCATAGATCGCGGCGCTGAGTCCGGCGGGACCGCCGCCGATGATAACCAGTGTGGGCATGGTGCCTCCTTTACTTTTCGGTACCCTCGAGGAATTCCTGCTGGTAGGCCTGCTGCATACGGCTGAGCAGCGCGGGAGCCTTGCCGCCGACCGGCCTGCCGTCCACCTCGCAGACCGCGATGCAGTGCGAGCCGGTGGACAGGATCATGATCTCGTCTGCGGTCAGCAGCTCGTCGACCGTGAACGGCGCGATGCGGGACGGGATGCCCAGCCTGCTGCACAGCTCGAGGAAATGCTTGCGCGTGATGCTCGGGAGGATAAGCTCGTCCGCCGGGGGCGTACAGAATACGCCGTCGCGGATGATGGCGAGGCTGGAATGCGCGCCCTCGGTGACGCGGTCGCCGCGGTGGAACACGACCTCGTCGCAGTCGGCTTCGACCGCGCGCTGCATTGCCATGCAGTTGGGGATGAGGTTGAGCGTCTTGATGTTGCAGTGCAGGAAACGGGTGTCCTCGACCGTGATGAGCTTGTACGGATGGTCGTGGCGGTCGAGAGGGCAGGCCTCCGCGAACGCCATCAGCGTCGCCTTTGCGCCCGCCGGGAAAGCGTGCTTGCGGTGCGCGGCGGCGCGGGTGGACTGCCAGTAGAGCATATGCGGCGCGTCGCTGTCCAGACGGCTGACCAGATCGTTCAGCGTTGCGGCGAGCTCGCTGCGCTCCATCGGCGGCTCGATGCGCAGCAGACTGAGGCTGTTGTAGAAGCGGTCGAGATGATCGTCGAGCGCAAAGATCTTCTTGTTGCGGACCATGGCGGCGTCGTAAACGCCGTCGCCGAAGTAAAAACCGCGGTCGGTGATCGGCGCCTGAACCTCGTCGATGCGGCCGATTTTTCCGTTATAGTATGCAATATCCTTCATTGGAATATGCCTCCTTTAATAAAAATTCCGATTTTTATTCAGTTCCAGTATAGCGTTTTTCGACGGGATTTGCAAGTGAGGCGAGAATGAAGTATAATAATAAGCAGTTTACAAATCGGAATTTATTAAGGAGGATATGGATGAAACTGTTTTTATGTTCGCACTTTTCAAGTGTAGGAAGTTTGATAAAAGAAGAAATTGATAACAAGAAAGTCGCATTTATTCCCACAGCTTCGCTGCGTGAAGGCTATACCGGTTATGTCGGCTCGGCTCGAAAGCTATTCAATAAACTGGGAGCAGCTGTAACTGAAATTGATATTTCAACGGAGGCTTATTCAACGATACAGTCTGTTTTTGAAGA
>NZ_QULN01000017.1 GCF_003481705.1 Butyricicoccus sp. OM04-18BH | reverse complement strand
TCTTCAAAAACAGACTGTATCGTTGAATAAGCCTCCGTTGAAATATCAATTTCAGTTACGATTGCTCCCAACTTTTTGAATAATTTTCGAGCCGAGCCGACATAACCGGTGTAGCCTTCACGCAGTGAAGCTGTTGGAATAAATGCGACTTTCTTATTTTCAATCTCTTCCTTTATCAGACTTCCTACACTTGAAAAGTGCGAACATAAAAATAGTTTCATCAATATTCTCCTTTATAAATTTCGATTTGCATCGTTATTCTTACCTCCTATTTTATCAGATATCGTCTACAGATTCCATAGCTTCATAGCTCAAAAAGTTCATTCACAAACCATTTAGCTATGTAAAAGGGATGGCTTTTCAGCCGCCCCACCGGTCAACGCTGCGTTAATCAAACAGGTTCATCGTCTGATTCCGCTTCGTAAATCAGATAGAAGGTGTTGCCCGCCTTTGTCACCAGCGTGATGAACTGCTGGCTGGATTTATCTTCTTCCTCACCGATATCGTCCACCAGCGTCATATTTCCTTCCGGGGTCAAAGCTGTACTGGATTCCTTTTCACTCTCGGATGACAGTCCGCCCTGCATCAGATCCAGAAACAGCTTCAGCGCATCTTCACTGAACATACTGCTGTCTTTTGCAGAATCCGTGACATTCAGGTATTTTCCATGCGCATACCCGGTTTTGCCGCTGAAGCTCACCTCTTTCCCTGCATCCGTCTCCTGTGCAGCGGTACTGACAAACGTGTTCTTCTGCCCATCATCGCCCGTATAGGCAAATGCAGTGGTCGTAAAGGTTCCTGCCGCCATCACGCTGGCAAGCAGCATTGCCATCATCTTTTTCATTCCATATCCTCCGTTTCTTTCTCATCCAGTTTCAGGTTCTCCGGGTTGGGAACCGCAGCCTGCGCCATCTGAATGATGACTGCCAGCTGTTCCGGTGTCAGGCTCTGGGCATGTACCATTTCACAGATTTCGCTGTTTTCCTGCTCGTGGTACTTTCTGTCCCATTCCTTTCTGCGCTCCTCCCACTCATCGCGTTTCCTGCGGGCTTTCTCACGCTCCGCAGCAATCTTTTCCAGTTTCAAACTCATATAGCGTCCTTTCCGGGCGAATAACCGCCCTGTTTTTATCGAATTCTTCCCATGCAGTAGTAATGCTGACGCCAGTAGCTCGTCTCAATGGAAGCATAGGAAATTGGGTTGCCGCAGTGAATCATCATCCCGTTGCCGACATAAATGCCCACATGGGATGCTCCGCTGGTGTTGTAGGTTTTCTGGAAGAAGATCAGGTCTCCGGGCTTTGCTTCACTCTTCGGAATAATGTCGCATTTTCCCATCAGACCATTGGCCGTCTGCCTGCCTACATTCCAGCCATTGCCGCAATGGTTGATAACCTAGCTGACAAAACCGGAACAATCAAAGCTGGTACTCGGTGAACTGCCGTCCCAGACATAGGGATAACCGAGATATTTTTCTGCTTTGGTATAATCCGTCTCCACGCCCTTCAAATCTTCATCTTCTGCCGTGTAGGAAGTCCCCAGCACCGCATTGCCGCCACCATTGATAAAGGAGATTTCAACAACCTGCTCTCCAGCATTCCCATACTGGCTCACCTTCTGAACGACCCCCTCGCGCTTCGTTAGGGGGCCTCTGCAATGGCGTTTCACTGCGGCATAGGGATTCACATACCCCAACGCCTTCGTCACATCGCTTGACGGCAAAATTGGACTTCATTTGCTCCTATTGTCCACCAGTAATTTAACCCATAAGAGGTCAAAATGGGCTTGTCCACCAGTAATTTGGCCACTATAAACCCATAAATTTCCGTTCAAATTCCATCAAAACCGAACAGTCCAGACAGAATTTTGGGTATAGAAAAAGCCCGGAAAATGGTGTATTTCCGGGCTTTTCCGGCTTTCTGCTTCTCAGTTATCCGGTGTGCGATATGGAATTTTCTTTCGTTGCTCTCAGACAATCCACCAAACACTTCGGTATCGGAATATCCCTTTTTGATTCTGGTCCTATAATATAGGACACCTCTTTTCATGACTGTACCGTATTGTGGAATTGCTCTTTTTCTATTTGCCAATTCCTCCACCTCCTAAGAATAATCTCCAGCGCTGTATCTTTGTTTTATCAGACACTCCTGATTCCATCAAGGATACGGACCGGCTCACACTCCAGCTCTGCGAGATCTACGATAAGTTGCGTTCTTTTCTGCTGGCTTTGCCCTGTGCGTGCATTTTGCGATATACTCCTGAAGGCCCGCCGCAGTAAAATACACACAGCCATTCTGAACATACTGCACATAAGAAATAAGACCATTGTTACGGGCCGCGTCCAGCGTTGCAATGCTGATACCTAAAATTTCTGCTGCTTCTTTTCGTGTAATAAGTTTTTCCAAAGCATACATCGCGCCAAATCTGCCACCATTCTTTTATGAAATCGTAGATCGCATACAGCGTTTAGTCCTACAATGCAGTCATCGGGAACAGGAGCTTTTACTTGCCCTGATTGACAAAATGCTCGACACAAGGGGAAAACCCGAGAAAGAATAAACGCGGCTGGGTATCTGCTTACCCGACCGCGTTTATTCTTTGTCCGCTGCTATTACGGGCAAACAGTCTTTTATTGTAGAAGGGGCATTCCAGTACACATGTCGTTTGGAATGCCCCTGTTTTAATTTTTAATTTGCTGGTAAAACAACTTACTTTCTGGCTCCATCCGCACCGATGGTCTTGCCGTCTACGGTGGTATTCACCGCTGTCGTTCTGCACTCAGCCGTTGGCAGTCTGCGGATCGATGACGATCTCCACGAACCGCCGCAGGACGGCAGCGACTTCGGCTCTGGTTGCGGTTCCGGCAGGGTCGAAACAGTTGTTTGTCTTGCCCGCAAGGATGCCCGCCTGCTGCATGGACTTGACCGCTTCTTTTGCCCAGGAAGAAATACCTGCGCTATCCGCAAAATTCACAACTTCCAGAGTTTTCGGGATGGTGTAGCCCAGTTTGGCAGCGTAGTTCTTCATAATGACCGCCATCTGCTCGCGGTTGATGTTGATATCCGGGGCGAAAGCAGTATCTGTCGTTCCACTGACAACGCCAGTCTTTGCCGCCCAGTTGACATAGGGGGCGTAGTAAGCATCTTCTTTCACATCGGTAAACCTGCTGGCCTGGTAATCCGTCGGGTCAACACCTGCTAATCGCCCCAGTGCGGTGACAAACATTCCTCTGGTCATGCCGGTATTGGGACTGAAGGTGGTGGCACTGGTACCACTCAGCAGCCCACGGCTAACAACAAAGAGCATATTGTCCTTTGCCCAGTGGTTGTTCACGTCGGTAAAGGCAGGAATCTGATTCTTGTAGCCTATGCCGTAGATGCTGAAATGCTCTGCTGCAAAAATCACTGCTTCCTGATCCATATTATAGCTGGATTTGCTGATCCACTGTACATTACCGTTTTCGTCCACATAAACCGCATACAGGTTGTCAGGCTGCTCGTTTTTCGCCGGAGTATACGGAATTGCAATGCTGACGGTCTTCCCGCTCAAGTTGACAGCAGTTTCCTTGCCGTTCTTTACTTCCCATAAGGTAATATCATAGACCGGGCGATTTCCAATGGCTGTTTCTGCTTCCTGAGAGGTAACTGCGGTCTTCTTCATTTTTAGAATAAGATCTCCGGTAGTCTGACGGTTCAGTTCCTTTAGGGTATCCAGCATAAATCCAAAGTCAGCCATACTGTCGGTATCGATGGTGAACCGTTTGACACCAGAGGACACTAGTTTATCCAGTGCATCTGCCTTCAGCGTAATCTGCACACCAGCTAACGCTTTGCTGATTTCCACAGGAACAACCACCGCGATACCGTTTTTCGTATTCCCATGCTTTATTGAGTCAGACTGGGCAACGGAGATAACATCAGCAACTATGCTTCTTGTAATCACTGCATTTCCCTTACTATCCACTTTTACAGGATTTGATTTTGCTGTGGTTGGTGTGGTCGGGTTATCCTTGTTCGGACGATCAGTGATAAAGGCGTTGCCGGAGGGATCGTCCCTGCCTTTGGAAGATGAACTGCCGCCAGTATAGATCCAGTAGGCATATAGGGTGGTATTTGCCGTATAAACCTGATTTAAGGTAACCTTTATGCCGCCGGTCTGTGCGGTGTACCATCCATCAAAACGATAGTTGCCACCATGGGTTGGTGTAGGTAAAGAGGACAGCTTGCCGGAACTATCTGTGGTAGCAGCAACCGGATTGACACTGCCACCATTAGGGTCAAATGTCACGGTATAGGTATTTGCTTCCCACTTCGCCCAGTATTCCTTGTTGCCCGTTTCGGTGTTGCTGATCGCCGTAACAGGAGAGCCGGTCAGATTTTCGTTATCATACCAGCCCTTGAAGGTGTACCCGGTGCGCGTCACATCTGTCGGGAGTGTTGCGCCCACGCCGTAGGTGTATTCGGTGACATTGCCGCTGTTGATCGTGCCGCCGTTCGTGTTCAGCGTGACGGTGTAGACATTTGCTTCCCACTTCGCCCAATATTCCTTGTTGCCCGTTTCGGTGTCGCTGATTGCCGTAACAGGAAAGCCGGTCAAGCCTTCGTTGTCATACCATCCCTTGAACGTATATCCCGTATAGGTCATATCGTCGGCTGTCGGAAGCGTTGCACCCACGCCGTAGGTGTATCCGGTGACATTGCCGCTGTTGATCGTGCCACCGTTTGTGTTCAGCGTGACGGTGTAGGTATTTGCTTCCCACTTCGCCCAATACTCTTTATTACCCGTTTCTGCACCGCCGATTGCCGTAACAGGATTGCCGGTCAGACTCTCGTTATCATACCAGCCCTTGAAGGTGTACCCGGTGCGCGTCACATCTGTCGGGAGTGTTGCGCCCACGCCGTAGGTGTATTCGGTGACATTGCCGCTGTTGATCGTGCCGCCGTTCGCGTGCAGGGTTACGGCGTAGGTCGGGGCTGTCCACTGTACCGTCAGGGTCGTCACATCAGCCGGAACGTTGGCGCCGGGGGCGTAGAGCTTGCCGTTGCTTCCAAGCCACATGAAGTAGCTATCTGTATTTTCGTCCGGGCGGGTCAAACCGCCGGACGCAGGCGCGGTAAACTCGCTGCCGTTTTTCACGATGATTTGAATATCCTCGGAGCTATTACCCAGCTTGCCGCCGCCAAGGTCAAGGGTAACGACCTTCAGTCCGCCAGAACCCAGTTCGTCAGGGTTCAGGACTTCAAGGACGGGGCGGAAACCGCGGTACGGGTAGGAGCTCGTAGCAGAGTTGAGGCGCCAGTAGCGGGCCGAAAAGTACCCGCGATCCGCACGGAACGACGCGCCGCCAGAAAAAGTATCCTGTCCCCGTGAATACATTTCATTCCAGTTTTGGATATATCCGCTGTTCTTGTTCAGCATCGTGTCCCATTCGTTGCTTTGGGGCGTGCCGCGTTGGGAATCGCCCGAACCTGTAGAGCTACTTCCCACAGACGGTGTGCGCAGGGTATAGTCCACGCCGCCGCTGGCATAATTTTTGCCGAAAATCAGACTTTTCGTATTTAAGTCATCCCAGCTTACCGTATGCGTTACGACATAGTCCGCCACAAACAGGCTGTGGGGATATTTGTTCTGCTGTGCATACTCCTCGGTGGTCGCCATCTCCGATGTGAGCTTGTAGGCTTCTATTGTTCCCGCATAGGTAAAGGGAACATAGTGCAGCGACGTATCCGGCAAAGAAGCCGCACCATCTGAGTTTCCGCTGTTTGCTGTGCCGGGAATGCTCGCGCCGGAGAGGTCAAAATAATATCTGCCGCCGGGGGTGAGGGAAAACTGCTCGCCAGGCGAATCATTAGCCAATAGCATTGGCGCAGCCAGCGCCCCCAATGCAGCGGCAGCTTCCGCATACCGGGTCATATCCAGCTCATCGATTTCCTCGTCGGAGAGCTTCTCCTTCGCCTCGTCGATGGCCTCAAGCTGCGCCTTGACTTCTTCGGCGTTCTCTTCAGTGATTTCTTCTGCGTTCGGTAAACCGTCGATCATGGCCTGTACCTGATCTGCGGCACTCAGCTCTGTGGGACCATTCGGATCATCGGCTCCCTCGGTGCTGCCGTTTTCGCCGGTTCTGTCCTCAACAGGGATGTATTGACCGCAGTTCTGCGGTATGGTATTCTCCGCTCCACAGACAGGGCATTCCTTGTTCATGTTGTCCACCGTGCAGGCCGTTTCACAGCTGCAAACAAGCGGTTCTTCCGCAAATGCCGTTGTGGGCAGCAACCCTATCAACATCACGCAGCAGAGCAAAAGGCTTAAAATTCGTTTTTTCATCTTGTTCCCTCCATTTCTTCCGCAGCCTCCATGCGGATCGTTTTTTTCTTTTTGCATCGGATGCAGATCATGGTCACTGTCACCCCCACCGCGAAGGCGGCGATGCCGACCACAACGTATGCGCTTGCGCCTCCTCGCAGCAGCACAGAGCCATAGCTGTCCGCCACGGTGGGGACGCCGCCTGACTGTACCCTCCGCAAAAGAATACCGATCCCGGCAAAGAGAAGCAGACTGCACACGCTTAAGGTGGAAAGCACGTGCCCTTCGTACCGCTTCCTGTATTGCCTCGTCCGTCGCCGGATCTCCCGAACCCGGCGCTCCGTTCTGCCGGTCATGGTCAATGCCTCCTTTCGCTTTTTGTTTCCAGGGTCAATCAACGACCCTCTACTTCCTAAAAGACATGAAATCCAAAATCCTTCCACCCAAAATCGAAAAAATTTCAAAAAAAATTGAGCCGCCCCGAATTTGGGACGGCTCTGCGCACGAAATCTGTACTTATTCAAAGGAAATGTTCTGCTTTGGCAGCAGCTGCTTTGCTGCGTATAGGCAGAGGAGGAGCAGCGACGGAAAGAGGTATCCTGCCGTTTTCCATACACCGTCCGCCGTGATGAGCAGATTATAGATGGCGTGGAAGCCGATGCAGGCTCCAAGAATGCCCACGGTGCCGGTCGCTGCCAGCCAGCGGCGGCGAAACACATAGGAAACACCGAAGCCGGAAAAAACGCCGCAGAGAATATGCAGTGCTCCGGCGGAGATCCCGCGGATCAGCAGAAAATTGAAATTGGCCGCGCCGTTTTCCGTCAGATAGCAGACATTTTCAAAGGTAGCAAAACCAACGGCGATGGCGATGGCTGCCGCCGGCATCTCTTTCGGCTCCGGCTCAAAAATCAGATAGAAAAACAGCAGCGGCAGCAATTTCATGACTTCTTCACATACGGGCGTGATCTCGATAGCGGCAACGGTGCCATCCACTCCATATTGCCCCATGAAGAAGCTGCTGACATAGGCGCTGAGCAGGCAAACGGCCATACCGACGGTCAAAAACAGCGCATAGCGCCGAACGCGCCCCTTGATGAAAAACATGGATAAAATCAGCGGAAGCGCAAGGCAGAGGAAAATATTTTCAATATAGGTCAAGCCTGCTTCACCTCCCGCAGCGTCAGAGGCAGCAGCGCCGCCATAGACAGCGTCAGCGCAAGGTCTACAGCATAGTAGAGCTGAAAGCGCGTGTAGTCGTGCGTGAAGTCAGAAACCAAATATAACAACACCTGCAACATAACGCAGATGATCATAAAAAAGTCTCTTTTTCGGTACAAGCTGCCGTTTTGTATATGAGATACCGAGAGATACATGATCGCGCCCGCCGTGAGCGCAAACAGTGCGGAAACAAAATATGACGGGCCAAAATCGTGATCGAGAAAAGCAACCGCCGCAAGGCACGCAGCCGCAGCTCCGGCAGGGAGCGAAAAGCGGCACTTCATCCCCTCCGTTCGCAAAATCTGTGCGGACAGGTAGAAAAGCCACGCAGCCAGCCATGAGATCTCCGCCACATAAAATACTTGCGGCCAGATACCAATGATAACCAGATACAGCACATAGTATATCGTCCCCATGGCAAAGCAGGCATAGGCGAGAGATAAAATCAGGAGGCTGCGGTTTCTGTGACGAATGGCAAGAATACCGGCAGCGACACAGGCGCAGAGCAACACCGTGATCTGAAAAAGGTTATCAATGAGTTCAAAGTTCTCCATCTCCGGCATCCTCCTGCTTCTGTCGTTCCCCTCTCCGGCGCAGACGGTATAAAAGAACCGTCACGCAAACCCCAAGAAGAAACGCCAGCAGCCCCATTATGATATAACCCAGTGCAGCATGACTTCCGAGCAGGCTTGCCGTCCCCGAAGGGTGGACGATGCTTCCGTCCGCTGCGCCCCTCATCAATCCCGGCATCATTGCGCCGATGCCGATGACCAGAAACAGGCAGGCCGCCATGCACGCCGCATCCAGTCGCCGCTGTCTTTTTATTCGACGCTCCTGTTTGATTTCCGCTGTCCGCCTGTGGATCAGGCGGGCACGTTCCTCACTTGTCCGCATAAGTAAATCCCTCCTGCTCCAAAATTATTTTCAGGCTTTGTTTTCCACGGTAGACCAGTTTTGTGATCTGGCTCTCACTTTTGTTCATGACCGTTGCCGCATCGCGGTAGCTCATATCTTCAAAATAGACAAGATAGAGTACTTCCCGGTATTCCGCCTTTAATCTTTCGAGAGCGTCATACAACTGGCGATCACGTTCGCTGCGGAGCAGAGCCGTCTCTACAAGGGAGTCACTCCGCGGCTCAAAGTCCAACTCATCCAAGCACAGAAATGCAAGACGGTGTTTCTGCTTATGCCGAAGCGCAAGGTGACGAGCGGTTTTGTAAAGATATGCCTTAAAACTGCCCACACCCTCAATCGGCCGCTCCTTTGCGAAAAGCTGTGAAAAGGCCTCGATCATCAGATCCTCCGCCTCGTGGATGTCCTTGATATATCCGTTGATGTAAAGCGTCAGCGCATCGCCGTAGCGTTCCACCAGCAGGTCGGCAGCTTTTTGCTCTCCGTCAAGATACCGTCGGTATGCGGTTTCATCGGAGATCATATCCACCGCCTCCTTCCGTGGCCTTCCTGCGCGGGTCGGACGGTTTCTCCGCGTTTTCCGGGATCGCCCATGAGCGCCCGAACCGGGACGCGCCGGGGATGCGTCCAGCTGCGCAGTATTGGTTGACTCTCCGCTCTGACACGCCCCAGCGATAGGAGGCCTCCCTTATGGAAATATAGCCCTTGATCCCGTTCATACCGCACCTCCGCATGGATAATACTCAACATGATACATTATATACGAATATCAGAAGAAATACAAGGCGTCCGGCGAAGTGGGCAGCGAAAAGTTACATCGCTGCGAAGGACGGGAGAAAACGTGGCGTAGAGGAACCGGCGGTACGCAGCTGCGAAAATCGCCTGCTGCAACATTACCAACAATAGTTAAGCTGCCCTGCGCACATGCAGGGCAGCTTTTTGTCTGCGCACCGGCGTGGAGAGATACAAGGTGTTTCGCTCTGCGTTCGTTTGCGTCGCAGTGTCCGGTGCGAAATATTTCCGCCATGCCGAAGGTGACGAAGCTCCACACGGGAGACAGCCAACGGTAAAGAAGGTATCTCCGTGCTGAATGTTCTCTTCATTTTTGATCCTCCAAACAAAAAATGAGCCTTCTCCGTTTGGTATAGAAACGGAAAAAGCTCATTTATATTGTACCACGCCTGTCAAGCGGCGCAGAACTTTGGCAGCGCTATGCCTCATCCTCCGCCAGCATCCGGTATCCGACGCCAAGCTCATTGATGATGTAGCGCTTTTCACCGGGCGTCACGCCCATTTTCTTGCGGATGTTCTTCATGTTGACTTGCAGCTTCTTGACGCTGCCATAGTCTGAATACCCCCAGACCGCGCGGATGATGGCGGCATACGTCAGCACCTTTCCCGCATGGACGGAGAGAAACGCCATGATGTTGTACTCCGTCTGAGTCAGGTCGATCTCCTCTTTGCCAACAAAGACCTGCCGCGTATCATAGTCGATCAGCAGATCCTGAAGGTGGAATTTTCCGCCGGGGGAGCTTTCTTCCTCTTCGCTGTGCCGATGACTGCGGAGAACGGCGCGGATACGGGCCAGCAATTCCTCCGTGCCAAAGGGCTTGGTGATATAATCATTCGCCCCCAGATCCAGGGCTTCCACCTTATCCCGCTCGTTGGAACGGGCGGAGAGCACAATGATGGGCACGGTGTCCGATTCCCGGACTTTCTGAATCAAGTCCATACCATCCCGATCCGGCAGGCCGAGATCCAGAACGATGAGATCCGGACGATGGGAGGCGTACATCATTATGCCGAGCGCACAGGTCTCCGCGCAGAGCACCTGATAGTCACTGGTTTCCAGATTGGCTTTGATAAAGCTTCGGATGTTGGCCTCGTCTTCTACGATCAGGATCTTGTACTTGTTATTGCCCATCGTCCTCACCCCCTCTTTCCAGCGCAAAGCGGAATACCGCGCCGCCGCCCTTTCTGTTTTCTGCGGTAATGTCACTGCCGTGCGCTTTGACGATGGCAACGCACACAGATAGCCCGATCCCCATATTGCTGCGTGTCCCGTCCACCGGCGCGGCGGACTTTTCATAGCTCCCGCTGAAAATCTTTTGGAGCGCATCCTCCGGAATGCCGCAGCCGTTGTCGGCGACCTCAAATACCGCCTTGTCTCCCACGAGAGAAACGGAAAGCATCAGCTCCGTCATGCCTTTTGCATGGAATACAGCGTTTTCCAGAAGATTCAGCAGCACTTGCTCGATGAGAAGCGAGTCCATGGGAATATCCACAAACTCATCCGGTATCTGCGTGATGACCTTCTGGTTCGGATGCTTTTTGGAAAACTTCATGAGAACCGAGTCGATCAGCTCATCCAGAACAGTCGGCGTCTTCACGACCTCGACCTTTGCACCGTCGATCCTTGTGACGGACAGGAGATTTTCGACCATGCGGATGAGCCATTCGCTGTCCTCCCGGATCTCTCCCAGCAGCTTGAGCTGCTGTTCCTTCGGCAGCTCATCATACTTGGAGAGCAGCGTGGAGGATGATCCGTATATGGAGGTGAGGGGTGTGCGCAGGTCATGGGAGATCGCCCGCAGCAGATTGCCGCGCATTCTTTCCTTTTCGTTTTCTGAGCGCAGCTTTTCCTGATCGCGGATGCGAATATTCAGCGTACTGGTGGAAACGGCGACGACCATCATGATGACAGCGGATAGGATACTTTCTTCTACGAAAAAGTCAAAGACATAATAGGGATAGGTGAAGGCAAAATTCACCGCAAACACACTGACGATCGCCGAAGTGATGCCATAGCAATACCCATGCGTTTTCAGCGAGATCAAAAATACGCCGAACACAAAGATCATGGGCACCAGCGTCTGCGTGGTAAATAGCTTCTGAATCAGCAAATTGACGGTAAAGGCGCTGAAAAAGACGATGAGCGAAAATAAAATATCCTTTTGTCGTTGGCGGCTTTTCATGGCAATCTCTCCAAAGGTGCTTTTTAACATCTTTATTATACTCCATGAGAAGAAGCGCATCAAGATTTCAAGCAGGAGGATATGGTCCCGCACTCGTTTCTTTACCGAATCTACACCGGAGAAATGCTATGATATAAGCACACAGCAAAAAGGAGGAAGAAATTCGTGGAAAACGACAGTAGCAACGATAACGATAATCGCTCTTATATGGTCTGTTCGTATGTGGCATATCTACGCCCTTTGCTGCGGTATCGGGTATAGGTGTGTCTTTTTTTGCATGAAATGATCGTATGAACAGAACATAAAGGAGTTTGAAATGAATTATTTTGGAAGCATTTTCGCAATAGTGGTCTGCATCGCCATGTCCGCCTATTTCAGCGCCACAGAAACAGCGTTCTCGTCCCTGAATAAAACCCGCCTCAAGGTGTTGGCGGACAACGGAAACAAGCAGGCAGCGCTGGCGCTCAAGCTGTCCAAAGATTATGACAAGCTGATCTCCACCATCCTGATCGGCAACAATATCGTCAATATCATGGTGGCGTCCATCGGCACACTTCTGTTCGTCGGACTTTACGGCGACATCGGCGCGACCGTTTCCACCATTGTGGTCACGGTCGTTGTCCTGATCTTTGGCGAGATCACCCCAAAAAGCATTGCAAAGGACACGCCGGAGCGCTTTGCCATGTTCAGTGCGCCCTTTATCCGGCTCTGGATCTGGGTGCTGACCCCGCTGAATTTTCTCTTTTCCCAGTGGAAAAAGCTGATTTCTCGCTTCTTCAAGACAAATGACGACGCAAAAATGTCCCACGAGGAACTGATCCTTTTCATGGAGGACGTGGAGCAGGACGGCGGCATTGACGAAAATGAGGGTGAGCTGCTGCGCAACGCCCTTGAGTTCCGCGACCTGACGGCGGCGGAAATTCTGACGCATCGCATCGAATTGGAGGCCGTGGACATCGACGAGAGCCACGAGGAAATTGCCAGAGTCTTTACACAGTCCCGCTTCTCCCGTCTGCTGGTCTACCGGGATACCATCGATCAGATCGTCGGTGTTCTTCATCAGAAGGACTTCTATATCAACGGCAAGATGACGGATCAGCCCATTACGGCAATCATGACGGAACCGTTGTTCGTCTATCAGCACACGAAGATCCGCGACATTCTAAAAATGCTCCAGCATCAGAAGTCCCATGTCGCCGTCGTTGTAGACGATTTTGGCGGCACGCTCGGTATTGTTACGATGGAGGATGTTCTGGAAGAACTGGTTGGTGAAATTTGGGACGAACACGACGAAGTGGAAGAAGATTTTGAAAAGCTGGACGAGAATACCTACCGTGTGGACTGCTCCGTCAATTTGGAAGATTTTATGGAATTCTTTGATGTCAAGCTGGAATCGGACAGTGTTTCTGTCGGCGGCTGGGTCATGGAGCAGCTGAATAGAGTCCCCGTCAAGGGCGATTCCTTCGCTGTGCAGAATTTGGAGATCACGGTCTCCGGGCTGAGCGCGTATCGGGTATCCTCTGTCACAGTCAGGCAATGCGGCGTGTGTTTGGCCTGCGCACAATAAATATATCGCGCAATTCACAAGGAGTGAGGATGATGTCAGAAGAAATGGTTTGCAGAAAGCGTCGTCTTTCGTCTTTTCAAATCATCATATTGGGCTTTGCAGGGGTAATCCTGCTGGGCGCGCTGCTGCTGATGTTGCCAATTTCTGCGACAGCCCGGTGTGTAACGCCGTTTCATGAGGCACTGTTTACCGCGACCTCCGCTGTTTGTGTAACGGGTCTTGTGGTGCAGGATACCGGCAGCTATTGGTCGGTCTTTGGTCAGGCTGTGATCCTGACGCTGATTCAGATAGGCGGGCTTGGTGTTGTCACCGTGGCGGCATCGTTTGCGCTGCTGTCCGGGCGAAGGATCTCTCTGATGCAGCGCAGCACCATGCAGGACGCCATCTCAGCGCCGAAAGTGGGGGGAATCGTCCGGCTGACACGGTTCGTCCTGCGGGGAACATTTCTGATCGAACTGATCGGTGCGCTTGCCATGCTGCCGGTGTTTTGCCGCGACTACGGATGGCACGGGATATGGATGGCGGTATTTCACTCGATCTCTGCCTTTTGCAACGCAGGGTTTGACATTCTGGGAACGAACCATAACCTGTATCCCTCTCTCACCGGTTATGTCCAAAATCCGGTGATCAATATCACGATTATGCTCCTGATCATAACCGGCGGCATTGGTTTTCTGACATGGGATGACATTTGCGAAAACAAGCTGCATTTCCACCGTTATCGAATGCAAAGTAAGGTCATTCTCGTTACGACACTCACGCTGATCGTCTTTCCGGCGCTGTTTTTCTTCTTTGTGGACTTTGATGCCCTTCCCCTCAGAGAGCGGGTTCAGGCAGCCCTGTTCCAATCGGTCACGCCGAGAACGGCGGGCTTCAACACAGTCGATCTACCCGCCATGTCCGGCGCATCGCTGGGCGTGATGATCCTTCTGATGCTCATCGGCGGTTCTCCCGGCTCCACGGCAGGCGGCATGAAAACCACAACGCTGGCTGTTCTGCTTGCCAATGCTGCCGCGAGCTTCCGGCAGCGGGACAGCGCTCAATTCTTTGGGCGCAGAGTCGATTGCAGTGCCGTCAAAACCGCCGCGACCATTCTGACGATGTACCTTGCGCTGTTCTTTGGCGGAGCCGTCTTTATCAGCGTATATGAGAATCTTCCGCTGTCCTCCTGCCTGTATGAAACCGCGTCGGCGGTGGGCACCGTGGGACTGACTCTGGGTATTACGCCGCAGCTGCACATTCCCTCGCAGGCGGTATTGATCGCGCTGATGTATCTGGGCAGGGTCGGCGGGCTGACGCTCATTTATGCGGCGGTGTCCAGCAAAAAAAGCGGCAATGCAAAGCTGCCGCAGGAAAAAATCACGATTGGATAAGCAAAGGAGTTGTCTATCCCATGAAAAATGTTTTATTGATTGGAGCAGGCCACTTTGGGCGGCATATCGCCATGCAGCTTTCTCAACTGGGGCATCAGGTCATGGCAGTTGATACCAACGAGGAGCGAATCAACGATGTGCTTCCGTTTGTCACCAACGCACAGATCGGCGACAGCACCAATGCGGAGTTCCTGCGTTCGCTCGGTATCGGAAATTTTGACGTTTGCTTTGTGACCATCAGCGGCAACTTCCAGAACTCGCTGGAAACCACCTCGCTGCTGAAAGAGCTGGGCGCAAAATGCGTGGTATCCCGCGCCGAACGCGACGTGCAGGCGAAGTTTCTGCTCCGCAACGGCGCAGATAACGTGGTCTATCCCGAAAAGCAGATGGCAAAATGGGCAGCGATTCGATTCACTGCCGACCATATTTTTGACTATATAGAGATCGACGAGCAGCACGCCATCTTTGAAGTTCAGGTGCCAGAGGCGTGGGTCGGGAAAAGCGTTGGAGAACTGAATGTTCGCCGAAAGTTCGGCATCAATATCCTCGGCATCAAGCGTGCAGGAAAAACGGATGTTTCCGTTACGCCGGACACTGTATTGTCCGATGACATAACGATTCTGGCAATGGGTGCGTATAAAGCGCTGCAAAAGTGCTTTCGGATTTGAATGGGCCTGTGCACAATAGTGGAAAGGAAGAAACATGGCGAAGAAACCGCAAAACACAGCCGGTAACAGAAATGAGGATTCCGCGCCGCAGGAACGCAAATGGCCGGACAAGGCGATTATTCGTTACATTATCCGCGCATTGGTGCTGCTGATTGTATTTGCGTGGGCACTGGTAAACCTTGACGCTGTTTTGCGTTTTCTCGGCAAGGTGCTTGCGCTGTTCACGCCATTTCTGATCGGTGGCGCAATTGCGTTTTTGATTAACATAGTCCTTCGACCGTTGGAATGCTGCTGGAACAAGGTGTGCCGAAGGGCTCCTGAAAAGCTGACCCGCCCTGTGTGCCTGAGCGCAAGCACCGTGCTCGTTCTTGGGATTCTGTTTGCCGTGGTGTTTATGATGATCCCCAGCCTGCGGGAGTCCGGCGACGAGTTTATTCAAAACATTCCGGCCTATGTGGAGGAAATCGGGCGGTGGTGGACAGGCGTTGTCCGGTTTGCTGCAAAATATAACATTGTCCTGCCCGAATACGCCATAGACTCCGACCTGTTGATCGAGAAGGTCACCGCCTTGATCAGCGATGAGGGAAGCGGCATCCTCACCGTGACGTGGGGCGCGGCAACCTCTGTCCTGTCGGCTTTGGTGGATGTTCTCTTGGGACTTGTCTTTGCGCTGTATCTGCTTGCAAAGAAGGAAGTCGTCGCGGCACATTTGAAAAAACTCATTGTGACAGTCCTTCCGCAAAAGAAGGCACAGCGGCTTCTGAGTATTGCCTTTCTGACCAACCAAACCTTCGCAAATTTTGTCAGCGGACAGCTTACCGAAGCGGTCATCATCGGCGTTCTGTGCTTCTTTGGAATGCTGATCCTTGGGATTCCGTATGCTGGTGCGGTCTCCGCGTTTGTGGCCGTTACTGCGCTGGTACCGATTTTTGGCGCATGGATTGGCGGCGGTCTTGGCGCGTTTTTGATCCTGCTGGCAGAACCCGGCAAGGCTCTGTGGTTCATTCTCTTTCTGCTCATTTTGCAGCAGGTGGAGGGTAATCTGATTTATCCCAAGGTGGTCGGCAAGTCCGTTGGGCTTCCCGGACTGCTTGTGCTGATGGCTGTTACAATCGGCGGCGAAGCATTCGGCGTCTTAGGGATGCTGTTCAGCGTACCCGTCTGTGCTGTGTTGTACAGTCTTTATCTGGAGTTCATGAAGAAAGCAAGCACCAACCACTGAATGATTCATGATCGGCTGCCTCCTGAATATAAGGCTGCGAGCCAAATGCAAGGGGCTTGGGATACTCCCAAAATCGCCGCGTGTCCGGACAGCGGCTGTGCTTGCTGTTCTCTCAAATCCCAGTTTTCTCCGTCCCAACGCCGTTCTTTCTCTCCGCCGAAATCTGTGCTATACTGTAAGAAAATCGGCGGAAGGAGGGCTTTCTTATGGCACTGAAACGTGTATTTGCCGGGTTTTATACGCGGTACGACGGAAAGCCCATCTTCGTTGTCCGG
The DNA here is from genome assembly GCF_003481705.1 of Butyricicoccus sp. OM04-18BH. Lineage (GTDB taxonomy): Bacteria > Bacillota > Clostridia > Oscillospirales > Butyricicoccaceae > Agathobaculum > Agathobaculum hominis. Next base: position 12,092 of record NZ_QULN01000017.1, on the reverse strand, counting down.
GTGCTCAAGGACATCGACACCGGCGAGTCCATCGTGGTCTGCAAGGATGCCAGCTTTGCCAAAGAAGACAACGAGCATTACTACCTCATCCGGTACGCCTCCTTCTGCGAGCAGGTCGAAGTCGATGGTGTGCTGCGGGATAAATACGTCCGCCAGACCCAGCGCGAGATCGACGAAGGTACTGTCCGCGAAGTGTATGAATACGGCTTTTCGGAGTCTAAGAGCAAGCCCTTCACTTATGTTGATGACGAGTACGCGGAGCGCGCCATCCGCTGCAGCAGAATCGCGGCGTGGTCGAGCGGCGGCAGGCCGCGCTCTATCGGGCGTTCGCCCAGCTTTTGCAGACGCAAAACTCATCGCAAAGGAGGGCGAAGATGCACAGACTTGACCCCATCGAACGCCTGCCAGACGGCTCGCTCTTTCGCCTGACGCCAGGGCAGCTCCGCAGCGTGCGCGGGCTTACGAAGCGCTGCTGCAACTTTTCAGGCGGCGAGTGCCTGCTGCTGGACGGCGTTTGTCCGCAGCACATCTCTCGAAGTCTACTTTGCCGGTGGTTTCGCCGCGCCGTGCTGCCCCAGCAGCCAAAGCGGGAACAATCCATTCGCAGCCCCAAGAAGCTTCGCCGCTGCGCAGTCTGCGGCCGGGGCATCCTCACCCGCTCCGGCCGGGCGAAATACTGCCGGGACTGCGCCAAGGAGGTTCACCGCCAGCAGAAAGCGAAATCCGCCCGCAAACGGCGGTCGGGCGTAGACAATTTGGGGGCGAAAAGCTCTTGAATAGCAAGCCTTGCCGCACCGCCAAAGCCGCACGGCAATACGATTTCCCTCGCAGCCGCGAAATCGAATTCTATTTGTCTACATAGCCGAGAATTTTCTATGGACAACGTTCTCACCGTCCCCATCCACCTCAAAATGACACTGACCGCCAGAGAAGCGGCAGAATACAGCAACATCGGCATCAACAAGATCGACAGTATGCTGAGAGCGCCCAACTGCCCCTTCGTTTTGTTCGTCGGGACGAAAAAGCTTGTCAAACGGAAGGAATTTGAGGACTATATCAGCCAAAAGCTGGTGATCTGACGGCAAAATGCTCCTTTCCGATGTGAAGCCCATGCACTGCAAAAAAGTGCTGCTTTCCATGGATGCGGATTATGCAGGGTCTACCATCCGGCAGACCTATATCACGATGGGAACCTTGCTCAAGGCTGCGAAGATGAACGATTTGATTTACAAGCACCCGATGGACGGCGTTCGCTGCACAAAGCCGGTCCGAGCGCCGGACGACATTCACTTTTTGACGCGGGATGAGCAAATCAGATTTCTTGAAGTTGCGAAACGTTCCCACAACTACAATCAGTACGCACTGATCCTTGAAACCGGCTTGCGTACCGGCGAGATGATCGGACTGACGTGGGATGCAATAGATTTTCAGAATCGGACGCTGACGGTCAATAAAACCTTGGAGTATCGTCACAAGCAGCATTTTTGGCGTCCAGGATCTCCGAAAACACAGCAAAGCTATCGCACCATCCCGCTGACAGATCGGGCCTATGAAATTCTGAAAGAAATCAAGGACAAGCTCCCTTGGCAAAAGGAATCTCCGCTGCTCTCGCAAACACTGGAATATATCGACCGGCGGACGGGGGCAATCTCCCGGCTGGTCATGCGCGATCTTGTCTTTATCAACTGGCGTACCGGGGAACCGGCAAAAAACAGTTCCTATGATACCCACCTTTATAAGCTATGTGACGAAGCGGGAATTGAAAAATTCTGTATGCACGCTTTACGCCATACCTACGCCACGAGAGCGAATGAAAGCGGCGTGCAGCCCAAGGTTCTTCAAAAGTTGCTTGGTCACGCAAGTATAAAAACAACGATGGACAGAGACGTCCATGTCACATCCGAATCTTTGGATCAAGCTGTGCGGCAATTCGAATCAGGCAGGGTTTCCTAACATATAAGTCCATGCGAAAATGGCGTAATCCAAGCGTGCCAGATTCCGGAAGCCCTTGAAAATCAAGACTTTTTAAGGAGATAGAGAAAGCTATGAAATTAGGAATCGTGATTTCAAAGTTGCTCTCGAAACAAAAAAGCCAAAAAGCTGGTTAAAAAGTATCAGTACCTTTTCCAATGGGATCGGCGGCACTCTGTTTTTCGGAGTCTCCGATGACCGGGAGCCTATCGGCTTGTCCGATGTTCAAAAGGATGCTGAGGCGATCAGCCGCTTAATCAAAGAACGTATCACACCATTACCGCAGTTTATCTTAAAGCCATTGCAGGAGGATGGTAAAAACCTGTTGGCTCTGGAGGTTTCTCCCGGCCGCAGCACCCCATACTATTACAAGGCAGACGGCGTGATGGAAGCATACATCCGTGTTGGAAATGAAAGCGTAATTGCACCGGATTACATTGTGAATGAACTGATCTTAAAGGGAACCAATCAGTCCTTTGACACCTTAACAACAGAAGCTGTGAAAAAGGATTACAGCTTTACACTTCTGGAAGCAACCTATCTGGAACGGACCGGTCTCCGCTTTGAGCCATCCGATTATGTTTCCTTTGGTTTGACTGATAAAAATGGACTCCTGACCAATGCCGGAAAGCTCATGACCGATCAGCACACAATTGATAACTCCCGTATGTTCTGTACCCGGTGGAATAGCTTGGAAAAAGGCTCTATCTTTGATGATGCGTTGGACGATAAAGAATACGAGGGGAATTTGATTTATTTACTGAACAGCGGCAGATTTCAGAGTCATCTTGAAAAATGTAAACTACATATTTCCGGGCGATTTTCTCAAACTCCTTGATAGAGGGATCTGTGATCTCAATGTTGGATATTCCCTGATTCTGCCCGACAAGCTGCTTCACAGTCTGTTTTCCGTGCGGTGTTCAACACTTTTCAAATTTTCTTGCATAAAACCAAAACAGCGGCTTTTGAGGACGCGCCTCTGTAAATGGCTCCTCCTGGGCGAAAGGAAGTGTTTGCATCACGCGGTCAATATCCGTTGTATCCATGTCATGCTGAGATTTGCAATTTTCCCGGATTGCTTCTTGAATTTCCTTTACCGTACACATAGTCATTCCTTTCGTTGTATGGGTTTATGCGCGGCGGCGTTTTCCCGGTTTGAAATCGGGGATATGTCCCTCAATCACACGAGCGTAACGCTTGATCTTGATCTCCCGGCGCTGCTGGCTTTGCAGAGCGGCCTGATACCCGTCCTCGGTCAAAAACAGCCGCATTTCCTCTCCGGGACTGCCGTAAGCTGTGCTTGGACGCAGGACGGAAAACTCAATCATCCAGCGGGTGTCATCCCAAAACCTCTCTACGGCGAGAATGTTATGTCCTTTCAGCTCCCTTGCTGAAATATCTTTCATAGGCGGCTCCTTTCATCGTTCCTGGTCTCTCTGGCGTTTTTTCTGCCACTGTTCCAGCAGCTTGATAATAGTTTCCTGCATCCGCTGGGGCGTATAGCTTTTAGGGAAATACTTTCGCAAGGTGTCAAAGGTAAATGTCACTCGGTCCAGATCGCTTTTCCTCACCCATGATGACACGCATCATATCGAGGGTCAGATGCCCCTCCTGACTGTATTTCTTGAGCCGCTGGGCTTGAGAAAGAGAAGAGGTAGCCTGTTCGCTGTTCATCGCGTCCAGCAGGTCTACCTGTTCTTCCTTTTTGAGAAAGGACAGCTCATAGGCAGGGTTCAGAGCAATCTTCTTTTCATCCACCATATCCAGCAGTTCGGGAATAAGCTCGGTCAGACGGATAAATCTCTGAATTTGATTCTTACTCTGTCCAACCTGTTCAGCTAAAACATCTCTGGATTTCCTACCATCGGGCTCTGTGCCGCCTGTGTCCAGCTACCAGCTCATAACCGCCCTCCGGGTCCGGTCGAGCAATCGCCGGAACCAGAACGCCATACTGCTTGATACTGTCAGCGGTCTCCATCATGGCTTCGTCATCCTTGACTTTGAATGGATGGTTCTTAAAGGGATGCAGCTCAGACAGCGGAATCTCCTGAATCTTTTCCAGCTTTGCATCTTGACGGCCTTCTTCGGTGGAGAACAGATCATCTACCGAGGCCAGCTCTATTTTTTTCACGCTGCTTTTCAAGTTTCAACACCTCCTTCGTTATATTTTTGTAGCCCTCTGCCACCTTGCCACCGGGATCGTGGGCGAAAATACTTTTTCCCTCTGCACTGATTTCCTTTGCCCGGACAGAGTGCGGAATCTCTGTGCCGAATACTTTGATCTTGCTGCCATAGGTCTCCCGCAGGAGCGCGGAGATCTCTTTGGCAAAGTTGGTTCGGCTGTCCACCATCGTCAGCAGGATACCGTCTATCTGGAGCTTGGGGTTGATCTGCCGCTTTACCTTGTTTACCGTGGAGAGCAGCTGTTCCAGCCCTTTGGCGGGCAGATACTCTGCCTGAACGGGAATTATGATCCTGTTCGCAGCGGCCAGCCCGATTCCCAAGTTCGCACAGGTTGTTGTTTTGCCAACGCCGCCTTTCTGGTTGGCGATGGCGATGATTTGCGTGTTCATTGACTTCACCTCATTTCTAATTGTTGCTGTTGCTTCTGGAAATAGAAAAAGCCGCCACTCCAAAATAAAAAGTGAAGTGACGGCTCTTTCTATCACCGGAATACGAGTTCCTGAAATGAAAAAAGCACCCAGCATTTATACTGTGTGCTACATCAAATTCATATTCAATTATTCAAATTAGCTCAAACTATGCCAAACTGCCACAGCCAAAAAACGAGGGAAAGGAGGGATGAAAAGCACCCCAAAAATCGGCTCTCGGTTAACCACTTTGGGAACCACTTCCCCCTCTTTTTGGCCAGTTAACCACTTGCGGACCACTAAAAATTAGATGAAATCGGCTCTCGTTTTGCCAAATTTGCTCAAACCATATCAGCCCGTTTAGATATAGCAAAAGCCCGGAAAACCTTGATTTTCCGGGCTTTTTGAACCATTTTGATATAGTCTGAGCAGTCGATTATCGCTTGCTGAACTGCGGAGCGCGACGAGCTGCTTTGAGGCCGTACTTCTTACGCTCCTTCATACGCGGATCACGAGTCAGGAAGCCGGCAGCCTTCAGAGCTGCGCGGTACTGATCGGAATCAGCCTGAAGCAGTGCACGAGCGATGCCGTGACGGATAGCGCCTGCCTGGCCGGTGAAACCGCCGCCGGAAACAGTGCACTCTACATCGAACTTGCCCTCGGTGCCGGTTACTTCGAACGGCTGACGGCAAACCATCTTCAGGGTCTCGAGACCGAAGTAGTTGTCGATGGTACGGTTGTTGATCTTGATCTCACCGGTGCCGCCCGGGAAAAGACGAACGCGGGCAACAGAGGACTTTCTTCTGCCGGTGCCATAGAAATAAGCCTTCTTAGGTGTATACATCAGTTAGTTCCTCCCTTACTTTTCCCAGTTCTCGGGCTTCTGAGCCTGATGATTGTGGTTCTCGCCTGCAAATACCTTCAGACGGGTAGCGGACTGACGGCCGATGGAGTTCTTCGGCAGCATGCCCTTAACTGCGAGCTGCATAGCGAACTCCGGCTTCTCGGTCATGAGGGTCTTGTACTGAACTTCCTTCAGACCGCCGACCCAGCCGGTGTGATGACGGTAGTACTTCTGGGTGAGCTTCTTGCCGGTCAGAACTGCCTTGTCAGCGTTTACGATGATAACGAAATCGCCGCAGTCGACGTGCGGGGTAAAGGTGGTCTTGTGCTTGCCGCGCAGAAGCATTGCCGCGGTAGCAGCAGTGCGGCCCAGCGGCTTGCCAGCTGCATCCAGCACGTACCACTTACGCTCGACAGTCTCTGCCTTAGCCATAAAAGTAGACATGTTTTCTTCCTCCGTTTATATCTATCAAAAATTATTTTGACAACTAATTTACCGCTCTCAACGAGCATATCTATTAAAACACATCTAAATGCGCAAGTCAAGCCTTATTTTCAAAAAATATCTTAAATCCGATGCAATCTCTTTTATTCTCGTTTATTCTCTTTTATGCTCTTGTTTTCTCACTTCTCAATTCACTTTTTGTATTTGCGTCACCGCGTCAAATCTGGTATATATATAGTATATAATAAGGATAACATACGAAAAAGAGGACACGCCATGCAGAAAATGCTCTCTTATGTCCGCCGCGCGGTGGACCATTACAATATGATAAAGGAAGGCGACCGCGTGGCGGTCGGCGTTTCGGGCGGCAAGGACTCGCTCGCCCTGCTCGTCGCGCTGACGCAGCTCAGCCGTTTCTATCCCGAAAAGTTCGAAGTCGTCGCGATCACGCTCGAAATGGGCTACGACGAAATGGATTTCTCGCCTGTGCAGGCGCTCTGCGACCGTCTCGGTGTAGAATACATCCGCGTCCCTACCCAGATCGGACCGATCATTTTCGACATCCGCCACGAGGAAAACCCCTGTGCGCTGTGCGCGAAGATGCGCCGCGGCGCGCTGCACGAGGCCGCAAAGGCCGCAGGCTGCAACAAGGTCGCCCTCGGCCACCATTTCGATGATGTGGTCGAGACGTATATGCTCTCGCTGTTCTATGAGGGCCGCATCTCGTGCTTCCAGCCCGTGACCTACCTCGACCGCGCCGACATCACGCTCATCCGCCCGCTGCTTTATGTGCCGGAGTATTTCGTCCGCTCGTTCGCAAAGCGCCATGAGCTGCCGATCGTGCACAACCCCTGCCCTGCCGACGGCAATACCAAGCGGCAGGAGATCAAGGAGCTTCTAAAAAATCTGGAAACGACCATGCCGGGTCTGCGGGAGCGAATTTTCGGCGCGATGCAGCGCTATCCGCTGGACGGCTGGGCGCCGGACCGGACACGAAAGCCGAAGAAACCGCGCGAGAAAAAATAAATTCCGCTTTTGCAAAAAAACTCTTGTCAATCTGCGCGCAAGATGATATAATAATTAAGCACCTGTGAAACGGGTGCGCTACGGAGAAGTATCGAAGTGGTCATAACGAGCTCGACTCGAAATCGAGTTGGCGGTAACACGCCACGTGGGTTCGAATCCCACCTTCTCCGCCACATGACAGCACTTTTCAGTGATGAAAGGTGCTGTTTTTTATTTTGCAGAGAAAATTACTAACTTTTTTGAATGCTTGATTTTTGCGTACCCCTTAGCGTACCCCAAACGAGTTGTCACAGGTCAGACACATTGTGAATAAACCGGTCCATTTGGACTGAGCTTTCCATACGCATCACCTCGCTGACATGAGCATATTTTGCCATGGTGAACGATGCGGTAGCGTGTCCGAGATTGGCCTGTACGGTCTTGATGCTGTCGCCGTTTTCCAGCGAAACGGTTGCGAAGGTATGCCGGAGATCGTGAAAACGGCACTCCGGAAAACCAAGCTCACGGACAATATCCTTGAACCGCTTGTAAACGGTGACATGAGCAAGATGCCGTCCGACCTCGTTGGTGAACACCAGATTGTCGGGATTGTCCCATGCACTGCCGGCGGTCTGCGCCCAATGCTTCTGCTGTTCACGCTGATGATCAAGAATACGCATTACGGTTTGGGCTGGTTTGATGATGCGCGACTTTCTGCTTTTCGGTGAGGAAAATATGTAGCCTTGTCCTTTTTCGGGGAGCTTGACAAGCTGCCGCCGGACAAAGATGATGCCTTTCCGAAAATCTACATCGGGCCAGCTCAATCCGATCACCTCGCTCTGCCTCATTCCGGTAAACAGTGTTACCAGAATAAGATTGGCATCGGGGTGGTTGAGCTCCTGTAATCTGCGAATGAGCAGCATGATCTCGGGCGTTTCCAGCGGGGTAATGCCCGGGTCCAGACTGCGCGGCAGACTGCAATGCTCCGATGGATTATGCCGCAGATAGCCGAGCGTTACGGCCTGCTGCAAACAGCGGTGCATGATGCCGTAAATATTCTTTACGGTCTTGGCGGACAAACTTTCCTGTGCAAGCGAATTGATGAACTTCTGTATCTGCGCAAGGGAAAGCTCGTCCAGTCTGTGATTGCCCAGTACCGGCACAATATGATTGTGTGCATAGCTTTTGTACTGGCTGATGGTCAAGGGGGAACGTCCGGTCAGGTATTCGCTGAGCCATATGTCGATCCATTCACTGTATTTCATGGAGCATGGGGCGACATAGGAGCCGGTGTCAATATCGTTTGTAATCTGACGCAGACGTTCGCGGACTTCTTTCTGCGTTTTGCCGTAAACCGAGCGCCGGATAGATTTTCCCGTTCGCTCGTCTGTTCCGGCGGTATAGCGGCCCTCCCACGTTCCGTTTGGCCGCTTGCGGATATTGCCGCTGCCGGACGCACTGCGGCAGTTTTTTGTGCGTGCCATAAATAAGAACTCCTTTCTGCTGGCACATGAATGCACTTCGTATTTACAGTATAGCATAGGACGATATGCGTTCATAGCCCAACAGAAAATTTAACAATTTTCCTTAATGTTGTAAAAACGGTACATGAGTCAATGACTGGTCATCTGGTCGATCCACTCCAGCACCTTGCTTTTCGGCGCGATTTTACGCTTGCCAATATGGAGTGTAGGAAAGGAGTCGCAGTTCAGCAGCTGATATGCGCCTGCACGGGAAATGCCGAGCATTTTCGCAAGCTGTTCGGCGTTCAGCATTTCGGGATAACTGTCAAAAGCATCAGGGTTCATAGAAACACCTCCTACCGTCTAAAAAATATAGTTCCATCGGTATTCAGCCGCCGATGGTCGCTGCTGATCTTCTCATTCGCTTAACGGGTTGCAGCTTTCCGGTGCCTGCTTTCACGGAGCACACCCGGGTTTAGATTGTCAAGGTACAGAAAACGGAGTATCACTCCGTTCGAGCGCACAGAAGAAACAATGCGTTCGAACGGGGTGATACTTTTTTATCGGCGGAGCATATCGAGAAGCGTGAGAATGACAGCTTCCGCCGCGATAAGCTCATCACGGGTAAACGACGTTTTGAAAGCATATCTGATGTCGGAAACCCCCAGTAAGTAGTCTACGGATACATTGAAAAAATGCGCCATATCGACAAGCGTATTATCCGGCGGATTGCGCAGACCGTTTTCATACGTTGAAATTGCCGCCTTGCTGACGGAAAGGGAACGCGCCAGAGTGGTCTGCGTCATGCCTTTTTCCATTCTCAGCTGCCGTAATCGTTCATATCGCATATCTCGTCTCCTTGGGATATAATGAAGGAATAATCCAGTTGTTTTTTATAGTTTAATCATAGCAGAAATCGGTTTACAGTTGGTCGACAAAGTATACAGTGTGTGGAAATGCGAAAATTATTTCGGATGCGCGGGTAAATTACGCGGATTTTGCAAAAAAACAGAGCCTCGCATAGCTGTGGGAGCCATGCGAGGCTCTGGGAATTGAAAGGATAAAACGTCAAATGTTATCGAATTTACGACGCAGATCATCAGAAAGTTCATCTTGATATTCCCAATGATAACTGGTCATGTTTACCGCATTATGACAAATCAAAAGACAAAGTCCCAATACTGCCTGCGGTAATTGTTTTTTCCAGCTGTGTTGACTAAAGTGCGGCCAATCGCTATCGTATGCAGAACACGCAAACATTAATATTGCAATTATAATCAAGCTGATTTGAATAGAATTTACAACTGCTATAATATTCATTTTTTGACTTAGAATTGTTAGCAGAAGGTAGAGCAATAAGATGTGATGCGTGAGCTTGCGATTTTTCTTTTTCTGCCGAATTGTCATTATATGGTTTTGTGCAGCCGTGGGAGCAAATTTCCAGATAAAGAGCCATGACAGCATCGATAAAATGGTGATGAAGGGCATGGTGTCCTCATGGCAATAGTATGCGCAGATAATAAACATGAGTATGGTAATACCGACACAGTTCAAACGGGTTTGAGCGTGTGCGCCACCGGCAACACAATGTAACGGTAAAAATAAGGCTGCGAATAATAAACCGGATTGTATGTCACTGTAAATGAGTTGCAAGCATATCAAAGATAAGATCAAGGTACTAAGATCCCATAAAATTTGATGTACAGCGTATTGGATTTCTGCAGAGAATTCTGACAATTCTTTGCATCGACAAAGCCAGTTTGCGATTCCTTGTGATAATTTTTTCATGAATTATTCTCCTGACTCTAGTAATTTAGTTGCAACGGTGTACAAAGGGAACATAATAAAAAACTTAATAATGGACTGCCAATCTTACACAAAGTACCGCCCAAACGAGACTACGGGCGGTATTTTTGTATCATGGCGGAGAAAGGAGGAACTTCCCACGGGGGCTTGACTGAAAAGTTGAGCCCCTTTTTTCATGCCAAAAAACAGGAGGTAAATGCTTATGGCAGATGATAAAACCACAAAAACGCCGGAACAGCCGGTAACGGATAGCGGGCCGGGCAAGGAAACCCAGAACCCCTTTACCCCGGACGGGACGGGAACCGTGGTGGACAACGCCACCGACGAGGATGGAAAGGAGTTCTACACCATCACCACAGCAGACGAGAGCGTGTTTTATCTGGTGATCGACAAACAGAAAACCAGCGAGAACGTCTATTTCCTCAATACCGTTACCACAGACGACCTTCTGCCTCTTGCTGAACAGGGCAAGGAACCGCCCAAAGAAGTGACCCCTGAGCCAGAGCCAAAGCCCACCGAACCGGTGGAGGAAGTACCGGAACCCAAGCCGGAGAAAAAGGACAGCCCCCTTCTCTCTCTGCTCCTGATCGGTGCGGTGGTGCTGGCCGGCGGTGGGATTGGTTACTATTTCAAGATTTACAAGCCGAAGCATGAGGCCCCGGATTTGGAAGATGATTACTGCGAATATGAGGACGGGGAGCTGGAGGAGATCGCAGAGGAACCCGAGGACGAAAATACCCCGCCGTGGGAGGAAGATACGGAGGAATGAGAATGAATTTTACAAGCAGCCCTTTTGAACGAATGATGAAGGAAGTACCGCACCCCGGCTGGGACAATGACGACCCTTGTAAGGGATGCCGTTATTACAAGGAGTGCAAAGGAAAGAAAAAACAGTGCCGGAAGAAGTTCCGGGCGCTGATCGTGGAGCCCCGCCCTTCGGGCCATCGTGGCCCGAAGTCTTAAATGGACGCCCGGGAGCTGACCCGTGACGAGAAGAAAAAAATCCGTTCTCTGGTCACGGGGATGTGCGCCAACTATGACCGGGAAAGCGGCCTGTGCCTTCCTCTTGACTGTGCCTGCTATATGCTGCACAAGTGCTGGACAGGGGCGTACTGCCGTTACTTCCGTGAGGCTGTCCTGCCCCTTAACCCGGAGCTTCAAGCGGCGCTGACAACGGAAGGCATCTCCCCGGAGCTGCGGGCCTGTGCGGTCTGCGGAAAGGCATTTTTGCCCGAGGGGCGTCAAGCCTACTGCTCCGACGCCTGCAAGGCCGAAGGGAACCGACGGAAAAGCCGGGAACGCATGAGGAAAATGCGGGAGAAAAGGCCGGGCGGCTGTTACGATTTGCCGCCTCCAAAGGCTTGACATTCCGGGCTTTTTTGAGGGTGTTTCCGGGGTGGGAATATCTTATTACATTCCTCCCCGGTCTGCCCTCTTATTTCGTAACATCCAGCACTTCGGGTCATGTTGGCCCGAGGCACAGAAAGGAGGGATCTCTTGGAGACAGTACAAGGATATGTGATTTTGAAAGCTGCCACCTTTGAAACCGGACACGGCTTTGCGCTGGGGCATAATCCGGGAGCGCCGAGCCCCTTTGTGACCTGGCAGTTTACCGAGGGGGAAAACGGCCATCGGGATTACTACTGGGGCCGCTATGGAACCAGTCAAGCGTGGGCGCAGAGGGACTTTGACCGCCGGGTGGACGACTATCAGCAGTTTTACCATGCGGCGGTCAAGCATACCGAGCTGGGACCGGAGGGCGTTTACCGCTATTATTCCACCCAGCGGCCCGTGGACATAGGCACCTACCCGAAGCCGCCGGATAACCAGCCTCTTTCCATCGTCAACTACGATGATGACAGGCGGCGTCCTGTGGCAGACGGCAGGCTGATGGCATGGGGCGAACTGACCTATTCCAAGACCCGCCCTGTCCGGGACGGGCTGAAACAGCAGAAAAACGCCAAAGCA
>NZ_QULN01000016.1 GCF_003481705.1 Butyricicoccus sp. OM04-18BH | reverse complement strand
CCTTGTTCATATCGAACAAAATTTTAAGCACATCGTTGTTTAATTTACAAGGTACAATCCGCTGTTTTAAGAAGCTCAGCTTCTCGTTCGCAGCTTATTTATTATATCAGATGAAGTTTCGTTTGTCAAGAACTTTTTTCAAAACTTTTTCGAAGTTTTTGAATCAATTCTCTCAAAACTCAAACTTTTCTGACCGCCATCTCTTTCGAAACAGCTTATTTATTATATCAAACCGAAATCCGTTTGTCAAGAACTTTTTTCGTTCTTTTCAAGCCGCTTTTCCGTTTGACCGCCGTGCCTCTCAGCGACAGCTTTAATAGAATACCACAGCACTCCCCCTCCTGTCAACATAAATTTTCAGCTTTTTTCATATTTCGTTTTTCCGCCGCATGTGCAGGCTTTTCCCGCATATGATTCATCACCCACGCGAACGCTTTCGCCGTTCGCAGACCGGGTTCTTTGAAATGATTGCCCGGATTCCACTCAAGTGTACAGTTTATGCCCTGCTCCTTCATCCATGCAAAGCAGTATCTGGCGCAGTCCCCGACTGTGCGCATCACCGGATTTCGCGTTTTTTCCTCACGCATGCCCAGACTCAAATATACCGTTTCGCATCCAATGCCTTTTTCCTTCATATATGCAGAAAATCCGGGAAACCAGAGAGACGGCGAGGCCGCCGCCGCGCCGCTGAACACATCTGTCCGGCAGGCGCTCCATAGTGCAAACAGTCCCGCAAGCGAATATCCGCCGATTATGTAGTCTTTATCCTGCTCCGCGCAAAGCGGCAGGATTTCCTCAAGCAGTGCTTCTGCGCCGTCACCGAAGTCCTCATCCCCGAATACCGCCGGAGCCGTCCACGGCGACAGATCCCGATTCCAGTTTTCCACCTGTACCGCAAGATAGCGGAACGGCCGGTCGGTCATATGACCGATCTGCGCGATTTCGTCGTCGATCAGCGGCAGCTCATGCTGTCCGACCGGCTGAACGAGCATGACCCTCGCCGCAGGGTCGCCGTATTCACGAATTATCATCCACGCCGCCTCCTTCATTCCTATATTATAAGGCAGCGGAAACCGCGGCGCAAGGTGCGCGAGAATACGCTTTCTCTGTTATTTTGAACGATGGCAGCAATATATCTTAGCGTTTGTTGTACTGTTTGCGTGCACAGCCGCGTGAAACCGCATGAATTGTTCATCGTTTCGACACATTACAGGTCGGTCCTTCTCCGTTCGTCTTGACTTTTTCCTACAAAAATGCTATGATTATGATTCAAGTTTGAACAAAGGAGCGCAGTGCTATGATTTATCTCGATTACGCCGCCCATGCACCGGCTGACCCTGCGGTGCTCGAGCGTTTCTGCGACATGGAACGCCGTTTTACTGCCAATCCAAACTCAGGCCACGCCGCAGGCCGGGCCGCGCGCGAGCAAATGGCCTGCGCAGCCGAGCAGATCGCGTCGCTCACCGGCGCAGCCCCCTCCGAGGTCATTTTCACCTCGGGCGCGACCGAGGCGAACAATCTCGCCATCAAGGGTATCGCACAGGCTGCGCGCCACATCGGCAGGCACATCATCTCCACTCCGCTCGAGCATTCCTCGGTCAGCGGCAGCCTGACCGCGCTTCAGGAGCGCGGCTGGGAGATCGACCTGCTGAGCATCGGCCGCGACGGCACAGTCGACTCCGAGGAGGTGCGCGAGCTGCTGCGCCCGGATACCGTACTCGTCGCGCTCTGCGCGGTGGACAGCGAGCTCGGCACGGTTCAGCCGGTCCGCGAGATCGCAGAGCTGCTCGCCGGTTATCCGAACTGCCGCCTGCATGTCGACGCGACGCAGGCCATCGGCCGCATCCCGGTTAATTTCTCCGGCATCGACACAATGAGCTTTGCACCGCACAAGCTCGGCGGCCTGTGCGGAAGCGGCGTTCTGCTCAAGCGCAGCCGTATGCCGCTGGAGCCGCAGATGAACGGCGGCGCAAGCACGACGCTTTACCGCAGCGGCACACCGGCACTGGGGCTTGCCGCGTCCGCTGCTCTCGCGCTCCAGCTCGCCTGTGAGCAGCGTGAAAACCGCTGCGCCGTTGTCCGTCAGCGCAGCGAACGCCTGCGCAGGGCGCTCGCCGCCTATCCGGCCGTGCATATCAACAGCCCGGAGCGCGCCGTCCCGCACATTCTCAACCTCAGCGTCAAAAATGTCAAGGGAACCGTGTTTCAGCGTGCGCTTTCCGAAAAAGGCGTCTGCGTGTCGGTCAAATCCGCCTGCTCGGCGGACGGCCTGCCCTCGCGCGCGGTATTTGCTGTCAGCCGCGACCGCCGGAACGCACTTTCCTCATGGCGCATCAGCCTGAGCCACATCACCACCGATGAGGAGATTGATGCTTTTCTCGCCATTTTCGACGAATGCTATCACGAACTCGTGAAATAACGATACAGGGAGCCTGTTTATGAAACGCACATTAGAGCCGCACGAACTAATCGAGCGCAGCATCATCAAGAAATTTCGAAAGACCATCTGGAACCCGTTTACCCTGGCCGTCCGACAGTATCAGCTCATTCAGCCGGGCGACAAGATCGCCGTGTGCATCTCCGGCGGCAAGGACTCCATGCTGATGGCCAAGCTGATGCAGCTGCTCCAGCGGTACAGCGAGGTCCCGTTCGAGGTCGTTTTCCTTGTCATGGATCCCGGCTATAACGAGATCAACCGCAATAAGATCGAAAGCAACGCCGCGCTGCTGCACATTCCGATCACTGTTTTCGAGACTGACGTATTCGAGGTCGCCAACAACAGCGAAAAGAACCCATGCTACCTGTGCGCCCGCATGCGCCGCGGCTATCTTTACAGCAAGGCGCAGTCGCTCGGCTGCAACAAGATCGCACTCGGCCACCACTTCAACGACGTCATCGAGACGACGGTCATGAGCATGTTCTACGGCTCTCAGATGCAGGCCATGCTGCCCAAGCTGCACAGCACGAATTTCGCGGGCATGGAGCTGATTCGTCCGCTCTACTGCATCCACGAGGAAGACATTCTCGCGTGGATGCAGTATAATGACCTCGAATTTATCCAGTGCGCCTGCCGCTTTACCGAAAACTGCACCATGTGCGACAATGGCGGCGGCGGCTCCAAGCGTCAGGAGGTCAAGCTCCTGCTGCGCCGTCTGCGCCGCGACAATCCCAATATCGAGCGCAGCATTTTCAACAGCATTCACTCGGTCAATCTGGATATGATGCCCGGCTACAAGACCGGCGGCGTACTCCATTCGTTTCTCGAGAATTACGATGGTCACGCAGGAGAAAACAGGTAAAAGCCCCTGCGATACCTCGAAGAAAACCACTGTTGAACGCGATGATCTTTACCTTGCAGCCAGGCGATTCAGCATATCATATTTTACTTTGTGAAAAAAACGAGCAGGACAGAGACATTCTGATTTGTCCCTGTCCTGCGGCAGAATTGATGATTTTTTAATCTATTTACAGATTTTCCACACAAATGATCTCAATCAGCACGCACAGTATCACGAACACTTGATAACTCTGCTGGACCGATCTCCTGCGTGATGAAGTACAGACGGGTCAAACCGTCGGTTCTGTGCTGGTTTTAGCGGAGCCGAGAGGAGTTGAACTCGCCTAAAATTATTTTTTCTCGTTGGTTTTGGAACATTTGGACGGTTTCCGTGCGAAATGGGGAGTCCAGAATACACGCAGTGGACGGCGAAACCGCTTGTCAGAGGGCCGTAAAAAGGCGTTTTTTTCGTTTTGGCTACAAGTTGGCTACTTGGAGCCAATCTCTCAGAGGCCTGTAGCCACGGGATTTTGAGACTCGCGAGGCTGAAATCAAGCGTCTCGAAAAGTATCTCTTCACTGTACTTATTATAGCATATCGGCGTGAATTCGTCAAATTTGGGAAGGTTTTGCGAATTGCTGACGTCCCGCTCGCACCGCCGTTTATTGCGAGCGAAATGAGGGTCGATGGGATGACTGCCGGAAGATTTGGCTACAGGCGGCTACAAAGATTGAATTTCGTGCAGCGCCAGAACAAAAAATCCGGCAAAATCCATCTATTTAATCTAACTTTTTTACACTTTTATTATGAATAAACGCAATATTTGTGTCTCAAATACTCAGGGAAGGTATTTGAGACGTTTTTTTATTATATCAAAAAATGTAATAAATTTTTGAAAAAAGTTCACTATTCGGCATTATCTTTTTATACGCATACAACATATTGATAATCTTTATATGGAGGAGGATTATCTCTATGGATATTAAACGACATCTTAAATCTGCTTTGAAACAGCTTGGTTTTGACAAGCCTCGCAAGGCGCAGATCATCCCGATGAAAACTCTTGATGCCGGACAGGATGCGATTGTGATTGCTGCTACGTCTTCCGGCAAACAGGTCATCTACGAAACCGTTGGTCTTGCTCATTCCGACAGGCTGACGATTGTGATTGAACCATTGCTTGCGCTGATCTACAACCAGGTGCAGACATTAAAAGCTCATGACATTTCTGCTGAATACATCGACAAGGACACCACGAAGGAAGACACCGAAAAGATCTTGAAGAAGGCGCGCAAAGGCAAGCTGAACTTTCTCTATGTGACACCGGAACGTTTACAGAACAGTACCTTTCTTTCCGTGATGAAACAGACTGATATCTTTATGGTAGTTGTTGACGAGTGCCACTGCGTTACGGAATGGGGTCAAACGTTTCGTGACGCTTATCTGCACATTGGCGAATTTATTGATAAGCTGGAGCATAAACCGATGATCTGCGCCTGCTCCGCGACGATACCGGCTGACTCTCTCGACACTATTCGCGACAGTCTGCATATGGACAAGCCCGCTGTGCTCCGCAGTGATTTACGACGCGATAATCTTATTCTGCTCAAGAAGGACGTTACCTGTCAGAAGAAACTGCTGGAGGAACGGCTAGAATTCCGTATCAAGAAACTATGCAAGCTGATTGATAAATATCACAAGGATGGCTCGGTGCTGATCTTTGCGCAGACTACGGCTTATGTCGATGCGTTATATAATATCCTGCGTGAAAGATATACGGACGAGGTGACTCGCTATCATTCACGAGTTAAGCCGGAACGTCACAAGAAAAAGCTGCTGTTCGACTTCCTGCATGGTGAAAGAAAAATTATGATTTCAACCTCGGCGTTCTCGATGGGTATTGATGTTTCCGATATTGAGCTTGTCGTGCACTTTAACGCGCCGATCAGCATGACGGATTACATTCAGCAGATTGGCCGAGCGGGACGTGATGGACGAAAAGCACACTGTGTTCTTTTCTACGATCAGAATGGCGATGATGATGCTGTCTCGGACAGCTTTATCAAGAAGACGAAAAAGCAGTCAGCCAAAGCCGCTAAAACAATAAAGACAAAACGGAAGCAGGTGCATGACTTTATCCACAGCGATAACTGCATGGTAAGTGATATTCTCGAGTATCAGGGACAGAACGAAACTAAAACCTGCAAGCGCTGCACGGTATGCGCGCGAAAACGAAGGAGCAGCAAATGATTATGAATGAATCTGGTATTCACACCTTTTGCTTAAAGCGAAAGTATTCTTATTCTGAAATTCAAAATATTATTGAGCAGAACAAGTGCTTCTGCTGTGGTAAAGATAGGTATGAGTTATCTTCCTACTATCAGATCACGCAGTACAAATCCCGGGGCGTTGAAATTCAGATGAGTCAGACCTTCGGCTCTCGTCCGAGCTGGCTGACGCTGATCGTCAATCCCTCTTCCCTGCTTGCCGGCCATTATCAGCCAACCGATCTTTTCAAGCGGAATATGGATTTTGCAGGAATGAAGCTCTTTCTTCATTACATTCTCAAAGATATCGGAGTATCCGAACCGCTCAAGACTTTCAAGCTGTCTCGATGCGATCTGACCTGCAATCTGTATTACGAAAGCAGGGCCGAAGTACGCAAACGACTTGAAATGTTCAAGAAATCACATCCTATCCCCCGTTACAGCGTGATTTCTTTCAGTTCATATATGGATTTTGACGAGAAATCCAAAGAGGCGGATAAACATTCGTGGACGATCGAAAATCAGTCTCAAAGCTGCGCTTTTTCGGTTTACGATAAAACGTATGAGCTCAAAAAACGACATAATATCAAGATTGATGAGCATATTCTGCGTCTGGAATTACGGTTCGGGCGTTCGAAAATCACCAAGATAACCAAGGTAAAAGACTGGTATGGTCAGCTTATTGAGCTCAGCAAGCAGGTGGAAAAGCAGCAGAGCAAGTTTCTGCATCGGCTGCATATGACGTACTTTGATCCGGTTTCACTCTCCGAGCTGCTCGACCGTATTGACGCCTCTAAGTATCACGAAAAGACAAAGAAGAAGATGCGTCGCATCGCGAAAAAGGCGAACGGCTGCGTTTCGCTCGCAGCCGTCCGTAAGGATTGTAGAATTAAGAAATCTGACTTTATTAAATTGTTAGGAAAGTTTGAGGAGATGGGGGTGGGGTGTATCCCCTTTTAATAAAAATTTTGTATGTTCAGTAAATTCAATCCGATTAGTAGATATGTATCAATCCTATAGTTATGTTCTCTTTGTATAGTATTATCCACAAAAAATATTAGTACTTCAATTTGTGCGAAAATATGATATAATATTTTTGTTATACATATACTTTATACGGTAAATGGAGCAAGCATGGATACTCAAAAGAATTTGAAGTTTTATGAAATCACTCGAATAATTGATCTATTTACAGAAAAAAATTGGCCTATCGACGAAATTAATAAAAGCAGTCTATATAATCGTTTTCTGCAAAGATATCAGCATTTCAATACTGAAGGCCGAACTCTTTTTCTAAAGTTGAGTCAATGTTATCAGAAAATTTCGCTATCCGAATATCAAGAACTCATCATCCAGCTTATGGAGCAAGCAGTCGAGAAGTATTATACAGCAGGTCAAGATGTTTGGGTCTATCCAATAAAAAAATTTGAACACTTAAGTGATATCAAAAGTGCTGATTTAGTTGCCTATCTATGTAAAACTGTTCAAACACAATATAGCGATCGTCTGTATAAAAAGAAATTTCGCATTATTAACTCTCTTCAAGATCTTGAACAAAAAAAGCAAAAACTTTATAAAAAGCCGCTATTGCTACTCGACGATTTTATCGGTTCTGGCAAATATGTTTGCGATGTTGTTCAAGAGTTATTTGATGCAGGTATTTCCAAAGAAAATATTGTGATATGCACGCTTTATCTATCCGAAGCTGGAAACAAACAACTTACAGAAAGCGGTTATAGTGTTGAATACTTAGAGCTTGTATCTTGTTCCCTACAAAAGCTTTCTCCGCAAGAGCAAAACGTGTTACAAACTATAGAAAATTCACTAGGGGTATCCAAGGAATTTCACTTTGGCTACGGCGAATCAGCTACTTTAATTACACTTCTGCGAACCCCTAATAATTCACTCCCCATGTTCTGGTTTGATAAAGGTCGATCACATTCTGCACCGTTCCCAAGATAGGAGAATAAAATGTCATATGATGTAGAAAATATGTTATTATTACTTTTAACAATCAAACACACTCAATCATCCAACTTTGTTATGCAACACTTATCCTACGGTTCTATTAGTGAATTGTGTTCTAAAGCAATTAACGAAGGTTTCATGATACTGATTCACGAAGAATTTCATATTACCGAAAAAGGTAAAATATTCATCAAACATGCAAACGACGAACTCAAAAACAAAGGTATTGCAAGAGAAATTGCAAGAATTCCTGATGTATATATCCCTAAAATTTCTGATGAAGATATTTACTTACCCGACAAAATATGATAATATAGGTAATGCATAGTGCCCTGTTAGCGTATCGTTTATAACGATAGTAATGCGAGTTCGTGTTACGAGTAAATTCTAGTTTTCAAGCCCCAGATAAACAGTTATTTTGTCGAGGACGTCAAAATAACTGTTTATCTGAACCACTTTTGACAAAGTTGGTTTTCAACCAACACAGATAATTCGCTTAATTATCTGCGTTGGTTGGACGGATAATTTTAGTAACAGGACACTATGTTTTTATGGTGATAATATGAATTTTATAACATATGAAAAGATGTTCACTGAAGCAGCTAGAAAAGCTGGCAAGAGTGATGACTATATAAAAAATTGCATAAATTATGCTAAAGCTTTAGCAGATAAGCATGTGCCTATCATTTTTGATATTCATCATTTTAGTCAACTTATCGGTATTCGATTAGACTTTTTACTGGCGATTTCAAACAGCCCTCGCAATTTTTATCGATATTTTACAATTCCAAAAGCAAGTGGAAAATTCCGAAAAATAGCCGAGCCCTTACCAATATTAAAGGATATCCAGCACTATATTCTTCACAATATTCTTAAAAAAATCCCATGTAGTATTTACGCGAAAGCCTTCAAACCGCGAGCAAGCCTTAAGGGAAATGCAAAATTCCATCGCAATCAACAAACATTGATAAAGTTAGATATTACAGATTATTTTTCCAATCTGCATGAGTCTAAAGTATTTTACCTGTTTTTTCATACTGTCGGATACAGTAAATCACTCAGCACTCTGCTTACAAAACTCTGTACTCTCAATGGTGGTCTTCCTCAAGGAGCGCCTACAAGTCCATATTTATCAAATCTTTTAACAATTGATATGGACACTGCAATTTTTCAATTTTGCAGTGAAAACGGTGGTTTACGATATACGAGATATGCTGATGATATTTCCATTTCAGGTGCGATGAATCCATCCTCTGTCATTCATGCCGTGACCAAAATTGTATCTGATAATGGACTGAAAATTAATAAACTAAAAACCGCTGTTATTAAACACCATAGTCGTCAGATTGTTACCGGCGTCGTTGTAAATCAAAAATTGCAGGCACCAAAAAACTATAGAAAATCTATCCGCTTAGAGATGTATTATTGCCAGAAATATGGATTGATAAGCCATTTACAAAAAAGCGGTAAATCATCTACGCCTCTCGACGCAGCAAACTATTGCCAAAGCCTACTTGGAAAAATCAATTACTGTCTACAATTAAATGCATACGACACCGAGATGAAAAAATACCGCGAGTATATGTTAAAACAATTCCACCACTACAACCAAAGTTTATATTCTGCAAGCCAAGCTTTGAAATGATTGCTTTCGCTTTTTATATTGTGATATTATTCACCGCTGTATACATAGTCTTGTATATAGCGGTATTTTTATAAGCACTGCAAATACTGTCCATAAAGCGTCATTCCGAGCTCTTGTCCGGCTTCGTGTACCTGCTCTTCTGTCAGCCAGCCCTGGTTAAAGGCCAGTTCTTCCAGGCAGCCAACATAGCGTCCGGTCTCGGCTTGAATGGTTCGAATAGTCTGGCCTGCATCCATCAGGCTGTCTGCTGTACCGGCGTCCAGCCACACGACGTCCCGCTCGAGCGGGAGCACCTGCAACTGGTCACGGCTCAGATATTCCAGATTTACGTCTGTGATTTCCAGTTCGCCGCGCTGCGACGGCGTAAGGTTCGCCGCAATCTCCATTGCCTGATTATCATAAAAATAAATACCAGGAATTATGTAATTGCTCTTCGGATGGCGTGGCTTCTCCTCAATCGAAATTGCGCGGCCATCCTCGTCAAACTCTACCACGCCGAACGGCCGCGGATTTTCAACCCAGTAGCCGAACACCGTTGCACCGTTCTGCTGCTGTGCACCTTTGCGCAGAACTTCGGCCAGTGTATTGCTGTGGAAAATGTTATCGCCAAGCACAAGGCATACCGAGTCGTCTCCCACGAACTCACGGCCGATGAGCAGTGCGTCCGCTATACCGCGTGCAACAGGCTGTTCTGCATAGCAGATACTGATGCCGAACTGGCTTCCGTCGCCGAGCAACGCACGGAATGTATCCGTCTCGTTCGGCGGAACGATTACCATGACATCCGAAATGCCCGCTTGCATGAGAATTGCAAGCGGGTAATAAATCATGGGCTTGTCGTAAACTGGAAGCAATGGTTTGCTCATCGGTTTTGTCATCGGGTAAAGGCGCGTGCCTTTGCCGGCGGCTAAGATTAGACCTTTCATACTTTTTCCTCTCTATCCATTATTTATAGACAAATATTTTCCGTGCTGCATAATTCCAAAACAATACGAGAATCGATGCAAAAATTTTCGCTATTCGGTAATCTAAGCCAACCCAATCTGTTCCTGCAAAAAGTAACGCTTCTGTAAGCAACAGCCCTATTATCGAAATTGCCAACACCGAAATCAGTTCTCGCACATCGATTTTCGAAGATGCGGTAGATTGAAATATCATCCAACGCGATACAAGGAAGTTGAACGCGAAACCCACAATGAATGAAATAATCCCTGCCAGCAGATACTGCATTCCGAGCCATCCCAGAATGCAGTAAACACCGAAATCAACTACGAATGCACCACCGCCCACAAAGCCATAGCGAAATAACTGAAGCCATCCGTTATTCGTTGGCGCATATAGTAACCCAGACCAATCGCGTTCCCATAGCAGGCGGAACATCTCCGTTATGCCCTTATTTTTCATCGCTTCCCATGCCTTGCAGAATCGTCATTTGAAGCTCAAAATTCTGTCGGCTCTTCTTACTCTGCGTATCAAGAATTAAACCGCAGACGAATGTTTGCAAGGAAAACAACGCCATAAAGCAGGCAGCAATAAAAGTTGGCAGCCGCGGGACCAAACCTGTCTGATGATACTCATTCAGAACAGGCCAAAGCAGCAGCAACGCAATAATCATCAATACCGCTGCGCAGATACCAAAAAAAGGAAGCGGTTTGTAATCCTTAAAAAGACGGCCAATCGTCTTAAGAACTTTAAACCCATCCGAAAACGTGTTTAGCTTCGACACACTGCCCTCAGGCCGATCTCGATAATCTACAGGGACAGAGATCAATGCCAGATTCTTGTCCAATGCATGTATGGTCATCTCGGTTTCAATTTCAAATCCCTTAGAAAGAACCGGAAAGCTTTTAACGAATAATCTGCTGAATGCACGATAGCCGGTCATAATATCGGTAACGTTGCCGCCAAAAATGCTGTTTACCAGCTTGCGCACCAACACATTACCCGTGTTGTGGAATGGACGCTTATTTTCTGTAAAGTATGTAGACGACAGACGATCGCCGATAACCATATCATATCCGTCATCCAACACTTTGCCTACCATATCCCGCGCATTCTCCGCCGGATATGTGTCATCACCATCGATCATCAGATAGCAATCCGCTTCAATATCACGAAACATAGAGCGAATAACATTACCCTTACCCTGTCGATGCTCATAGCGCACTTCCGCGCCTGCTGCACGCGCAATTTTATCCGTACCATCGCTCGAATTGTTATCGTAAACGTAAATCGTTGCTTCCGGCAAAACTGCGCGATAGTCTGCTATAACCTTTGCAATCGTTGCACTTTCGTTGTAGCAGGGTATTAATACTGCGATTTTATCCATATTCTTCTCCTTTTTCTTATCAAGAATGTACTGAACAGTTTTCTGTATTTGTAGATACTATGGCAAAGTGATACGGCTCAATACTCTCCTGTTCTACGCCATGTCCATCCGTAATTTTAAATTCAATTTTCAGCGTATGTTTTTCTTTTAAATCTAACGCATACTTGAGCTTATAAAATTCTTCTTCCTCAATTTTAATAGTATCCTGCTCGATAACCGCAGATCCATCCGATATGATTACCTGTAATTGAGCATTATCAATTGCTTGCTGAAACCAACCAAAGTTATTAATTAGACCTCCGCAAAATTCGACTTCAATCCGAGATGTCTGTGGTTCTATATATAACTCTTCTTGATTTAAAGCAGATGCATAGCAATATGTATTTTGTCCTTTTCCCAACTTCATCAATACCAAATTATTGCTATCAATCAAGTGACCATTAAGCCATTCTAAATTCATTAGCTTAAGACCATATTCATTTAATTTTTCGATGTGAGTTTCAAAATCGCCTTCTGCGGCATAAAACATGTCATAGATATTCAGTCCCTCATCGAACATAGTATCTATTTTTTTTAATGCTATTTCTTGCTGTTTATTTGCTAAGCGGTTATGTACATAGTCATTGAAAATAATCGGTACATTTTTATTGATTTGATAAGCAAAACTGCCTTTTGATCCATCATTCATCAAAAAAGCATCTATTTTTTCTGATTGTTCTATACTTGCAAATTGATAATCAGAGAAAACTTTTGTAACATTGCATTTATATTTATCTAATGTACGCCAACTCCATTCATATCCTATTAAGTCAGCGCTTATATTAGCAACCGGTCCTATGGCAAAAATTCCTAGCAATATTGTGGCGACGATATTGCTAGGATATTTTAGCCTTGCAAAACACGTCGAAACAAATTGGATAAAAATAATTCCTCCCACCATGTAACCAAGGATAAAATATCGAATATGTCCTGTTGTCACAATCCATAACATATATGATATTACAAATACAAGACAAAGCACTGTCATCTGTTTATACTGTTTAGTCCTTTTTACGTTGTTTTTACATGTGACAATAATTACCACTTTCCAGATAACAGCTATCCATATTCCTATACTGCCAATCGCCCATTTATTAGGTATTTCTGACTGGCGATAGCCTGGTCGAAACATTAAATAAATTGGCCAGAGCAAATAATCTTTAATCGTTTCTGGCCCCCAGCGCGTGTCCTTGAAATTCTCAATGGGGAAATACTCAGACTGAAATAATTTATTGTAGTATGGGAAAACCGGATTTCCAGTTTCTATCATATTATAAATTAGATATACACATACTGGTAGAATCGCTGTAAAAAAGCTAATTACAAAATCTTTTATCGTAATTTGTTTTCTATAGCGATATAAATATATACATAGCAATGGAACTACATATACAACATTTGTCATTTTCATGCAAAACAGCATTCCACACAGAAAAGCAACATACGCATGGTTCGGTTTTTTTTCTGTATCCTGGAACAAGAGAATTTTGAGCAATTCTAATGCAAAAGGAATACCAAATAAATCTACCATATATGTGCCAAACTGCAGTGCGACATCATGTGTCATTACGACCAAAAATGCAAGAATTCCCTCTTGTGTTATAATCCATGCAATATTCTTCCACGCACCAGATACTTTTTCCCGGCAAATCACAAAATCCTCATCTAATAGATTTTTTATTATTTCATATACCTGAGTGTAAATGATTATAAGGACAATTGAACCAAATATTGTACCCATACGATATCCTAATAAAATCCGAGGCAAATAAAACATTCTATCAGGTAATGCAAATCCAAATAACTGAAAATCTCCGGGTGCTATATTATATGAGAAATTGTGCATAAATCCTGGATTCTGTGCTATCAAATGATAGTTCATTACATCTGTGGAAGTATCTGGTACTCCCCCCTTAATAATGCCAAGCGCCAAAATACTGAATACGCCTAACCAATATACAATATCTTTTCTTTCGCGAATAATTATTACCCGTTTCCTCATTATGTAGGTAATACTGCCGCACGCAATTAACACTATTACTCTCGATATTACACTTGCTTGTGGCCATTTCAAAATAAAGCAAAACAAATCGATCCAATCACTTAATAAAATTGCAATCGCATATAATAAATAAATTGCAAATATAATCGATATTTTCATCTTTTCTGATTTATTCTCGTTTAGTCTTCGAAGCATCTTCATTCTCCTTGTTTTCAATCATCTCACTTTTAATCCCACACTTCTCCCCTGCTTCCACATCCCACGGCTTATCGCCAAACAGGATACACTTTGCTGAATCAAGATCAAACTCTCGAATCGCGTCCTCGATCATACCCGGTTCCGGTTTGCGGCAATGGCACGGTCCCGTAATCTCCGGATGATGTGGGCAGAAGTAAAACGCATCGATATGTGCTCCATACTCCGCCAGTCTTTCATTCATATAGCGGTGAAGCGCTCGCATTTCTTTTTCACCATAATATCCGCGTGCAATACCAGCCTGATTGGTCACTACGATGACCTTATATCCCCAGTCATTCCACTTACGGATAAACTCAGGCATACCAGCAATAAACTGCAAATCTTCCGGTCGATGCAGATAATGAATATCTACATTGATCGTACCATCTCTATCGAAGAAAGCCGCTTTATTGATTGGAGCACGTTCTTTCATCGTTTCCTGTGCTGCAGCGTAATCCTCCGGAATACCGATGTCGATGAAATATCCTTCGCTCTCCACAGCAGCCATCTCTATTTCTGCTGTTTTTGTTTCCAGAATCTCATTCTCAAACGAAAACTTATCCTTAGGATAATCTTCAAGAATCGTTCTATTTACCAGATAGATACCGCCGTTAATCAAGCCTTCATCGCACGGCTGTTTCTCTCGAAACGCCTGAATCCGACCGTCTTCAATCTGAACAGTTCCATAGCGCGAAAATTTCTTCATTCGCTTCACGGCTACAACGAGCGGTGCGCTTTCTCGCTGCATTGCATGTAGATCCACATCGAAAAAGGTATCTCCATTCACGACAAATACACGCTCTGCACTGCATGACTGCAGTGCTTTTTTTATTGCGCCGCCAGTAAACAATGGCGTATCCTCAGATGAATACACAATCTGCATTCCACGATAATGTGCGCCGAAGTAGTCTCGAATCACTTCCTGCTTATAGCCAACTGCGAGCACAACCCGCTCGATGCCCTTTGCCTGCAGATCATCCAGTATGAAACGCAGAAACGGCCTATTGCATACGGGGGCCATAGGTTTCGGCACATCTGATACAACATGCGCCAAGCGGGTTCCAAAACCGCCTGCTAATACAATTGCTTCCATGATCAGTCCTCACCAAAAAGTTCGTTTTCAACGCAGGCACACAGGCAATGATATACCGGCAAATGGAACTCCTGAATCTGATATGTAATATCCGCCGGTACGCAGATAGCAATATCGCTTAATGCCTTCAGTTTGCCTCCGTCACTGCCTGTCAGTGCAATCACACGTACCCCTTGAATATGTGCAAGTCTTGCCGCATGGAGAATATTCTCCGAGTTGCCCGATGTACTGATTGCCAGCAGATAATCCCCCAGACGACCATAGCTCAATACCTGCTGTGCGAACAGCATTTGTGCTGAAACGTCATTTCCAAATGCCGTCATCAAAGCCGTCTGGCTGACTAAGGAGATTGCTGGCACAGCTCGCTGCAAATTCGCAATCATCACGTCCGCCTGCTCTGGATAAGTTTCTCGGATTTGTCTCTGCTTGTCCGTATCTAAACGGCGATGCAGGCGAAACGCCTTCATGAGTTCTCCGACAATATGTTCGCAATCTGCTGCGCTGCCGCCGTTGCCGCACGCCAGCAGTTTTCCATCCTGCCAGAAGCAGGACACCAATGCTGAGGCTGCCTGTGTGATTTCCGGCATACAGGTTTTTAATGCAGGATACCTTTGCTCTAACTCCTGCAGAATTTTCATTGTCGTTTCTCTCATAAAAGCTGCCTTTCTATTCAGTCATCAATACAGCGTCCATGCCTGCGTACCGCGCTCCGTAAAGCTGGTCAGCATGACAGTTCCCTGCGTTTTCTTTAATTTTTCAACCAAGCTGAAACGCTGAACCGGATCACAGTAAATCATCATAAATCCGCCGCCGCCAGCTCCGCTAATCTTTGCCGCCTTTGCGCCGTTATCCATAACAAATCGGTACATTTCATCAATAAACGGGTTTGAAATTACAGATGCGGTTTTTTTCTTTGCTTCCCAGCCACGCTGAAGGCATGCTGCAAAGCCATCGAAATCGCCCTTCAGAATACACTCCTTCATGACATATGCTTCTCGTTTCAAGGTGTGCATTCCTTCAAGAGAATTGCTGTTTTTCTCTTTAGTGCTCTTAATCTGCTCATCAATGATCTTTGCGCTGTCACGCGAAGTGCCCGTATAATACAGAATCAGCGAATTTTCCAGTTCATTTTTGATCCAATTCTTGATACGCAGCGGATTGACGATTACTCGATCATCCTTTTCAAATTCGATAAAATTAAAACCACCAAATGTCGCTGCATACTGATCCTGCTTGCCGCCAGAAAGTCCCAGATCAACACGCTCAATCTGATATGCCAAAGCGGCAATATCATATTCACCAAGCGGCAGATTCAGCCATTCCATATAAGCCTTGATGATTGCAACCACCATTGTAGAGGACGAACCTAAACCACTTCCTGCCGGTGCATCGGAGTAGGTAGTCATCCGAAAGGACAACGGCTTACCGCCGCAGTAATCAGAAACAATGCGGTTATATACTCCGCGATGCAGCAGCAGATCTCCCTCTATCGGCAATTCCGATACCGAATCCGCTTGTACACATTCGTTACGATCAGCCGCGTAGAATTCAATTTTCCCGTCTTCTGTTGGCTCAATCGTGCAATACGCATACATATCAATCGTGACATTGAGCACCGTGCCGCCATAGTAATCGCAGTAAGGGGATACGTCCGTACCCCCACCTGCCAATCCGAGCCGAAGCGGTGCCTTAGATCGAATAATCATATCTTTACTCCAAATCAAATTCTGGTCCAATGACCTTTTTCGCATTCTCAAACGAGAAGTTATCTCGGATATACTGGTACGAAGCCTTGCTTCTGCGTACCAGCTCTGCTTCATTCTGGTACAATGCTGTAAGCTGCTCGACAAAATCAGCTGCCTCATCGGCAATGTCCAGAATGCTTTCTGCACCCTTTATGCCTTCCACGCCCACACTTGTCGTCATTACAGGCGTACCGAAACGCATTGCTTCGATCACCTTGCCCTTGATGCCCGCACCATATCTCAACGGAACAATAGAAATTCGGCAGTTCTGATAATATTCCTGCAATTCTTCATCCGTGACAAAGCCTTTAATCAAGAGATTTTCGGTTGCCAGCTGTTTTACCTCTTCAGGCGGATTAGAACCCAGAATATATACACGAATATCCGGCAGTTTCTTTACCAGCGCAGGCATAATTTCATTTGCCAGCCACTTCACTGCATCCACGTTCGGTCGATGGCCAAAGCCTCCGATGAACATCAGATCTTTTCGCTTATCGAAGTGATATTCGCACTCCTCCACATCCGAGAAAAGGTATGCAGGGATTGCCTTCACCTTAGCCTGCGGTGCAATCTCATGGATTGCCCGTTCTTCGACATAGGAAGGATAATACGCCATGTCAGCAGCGAGAATCAGCTCCAGCTCCTTCTTCTCCCAATCTGCCGAGGATTGTAACAATGCTGCATCTCCGGTCAACTCATACTCACGTTTTTCACGGAGAAAATGCAGATCATGTCCATAGTAAATAACACGCGCATTCGTGAATTCACGGACTGCATCGATGTACTTCACCGAAATATGCGGCCTATTGAGAAATACATAGCCAATGTCCTTGCCGTTTTCTTTCAGCCAGTCCTTCCAGTGCTTTGCATAATACGGTCCGTAAAGCACTTCAACGCCCATCTGCTGCAGCGTATCCGTATACGGCTGATGTGCAAAGAAATTATCACCGATGAATTTTACGCTGAATCCCTGATTGACAAACAGCTGCAGATACTGATACACCGTACGACTGCCAGCATCCTTATCGTAATGCGGTACGTAATGATCAACCATCAACAGAATTTTCTTATGTACCGAACGTTCACGTGCGCAGAACGGATCAACCGCATTCGGCAAATGATTTTCCTGAAGTTCCTGCTGCCATTTTTCAAGGAACTTTTTCTGATTCGTCACCTGATATGCCTTTTGACCGCTCGTAGTGTCTGTACCGTTAGAAATACCCTCAAAGTGAACAACAACCGATTTCGGCTGATACATGACTTTACAACCATGCTTGCGAACCTCGAACGCCAAATCGCTGTCCTCACAGTAAGCCGGTACAAATCGCTCGTCAAAGCCGCCGATTTCTTCCCACAGTGATTTTCTGATCATAATTGCCGCACCGGAAATATAGTCAGCTTCCTTCACATAATTGAATTCCGGTTCATCCGGATTTGCACGATTACCATAATTCCACGCACTGCCGTCCTGCCAGAGAATGCCGCCCGCTTCCTGCAAGCGACCATCTGGATATACTAGCTTAGAGCCGACCATACCAATGCTGTCATCCCGCTCGATCAACTCAATGAGCGGAGCAAGCCAATCCACCTGCACCTGCGTATCATTATTCAGAAATAGAATGTACTGTCCTCGCGCCTGTTTAGCCGCATTATTGCAGTTACGCAGGAAACGAAGATTGCTTTCGTTATGAATCGTGTGTACGCCGTGAATGATTTCATCGATTTTCGTTGTCAAATCAGTCGAGCAGTCATCCGCAATGATGATTTCATATGCAATATCGCCGCTGTTCTCCAGAATAGATTTGATACAGAGATACGTATATTCAAACTGGTTATATACCGGAATAACAATGGAAATGACCGGCTTGTCCTGCGTAGGAACGTACAATACTTCATAATCGGCTGCTGTTTTCTGTGCAGCCAAATTCACTTCATTCAGTACCAGTTGTGTCGTTTGAATATTGTTTCCGATCAGGCAATCATCAAGGCGTCGGCTGACACCTTCTGTTCCCTCGCGTCTCAAGGTCATAAAGAATTTATGAATACGTGCCGGAGAGCACTTTCCAATGAAACGAATCGGATGTTTCACAAACTTTACGATGATTTTTCCAAGCATTCTTCGCTTGCTCCCGCAAGGGATAAGCACATCACGAATTTGCCATACATAGCCCATGTATCGCCAGGAACGAGAGTTCTTGATGCGCTCTAGTTCACGGTCACTTTCGAGCAACAATTCGATGTGGCCTTGTTGGTTATTAAGCTGCTGCGTTAGAGAAGTATTTGTTTCTTGCTCAGCAAGTAATTTATGCTGCAGAAAAATGTTGTCTTTTTGTTTTTGCTCCGTTTGCTTTGTCAATTCCGCAACATTTTGTTTTATATCCTTTATCTCATTTGATAACTGCTTGTTTGAATTCAATTGTGCTTGTAAATTGATATTCAATTGCTGATTTTCTTTTTCAAGCGCATCAGAATGTTCTCTTAGCTGTTCTATTTTCGGAGTTGTATAATACTGTGTGCAGTATCCCCCCTCGCCATAGAAATCACCCTGTCTAAGAAATAATGGTTTCCAGATTTCTTCTTCCAAGGCGTCATACATTCTTTGATGGCTCTTAGAGATATTAAGATGCTTTGTTACTGTTTCGAATGATACCGCCGATGTTGAGCCGCATCTCTGAAAAACAGATTTCACCGCATAATACAAAATGAACTCTAATGGCAGTTTAGGAATCATCCACTCTTGATCGAAGAATACCAATCTATTTTCATCAACAAAAGCATTATAAAAGGTCATGTCCACATAACCGTGCTCCAAAATAGCTCCGAACGACTCATCGGGTGAGGCAATTCCTCTTTGAACTAATGCATTGTCCGCATCAAATGATATTTCCGAACTTTTAAGAAGGTTCTCGCGCAATTCCTCAACCATCTTCCAGACTTCATTTAACTCTGCGTGTTTTAAATACTCAGAAAAACATGTGTCCGCTCGTCTCAAATTGTAAAATGGTCTTGTCCAAACGCCATTTTTGAGCTCGCCTTGAAATACATGTACACCTCGATTAGCCAGTACACGCTCATTCTCTGCCATCTGTAGCAAATGTTTTTGCGCTTTAGAATGCGCTGCCTGCTTAGCTACCGTTTTATCCGGATAAATAGCAGTTATAATTCGATATTCTGCTTTGTTCTCACCTCGAGCTGTTACCAGTAAAGGTGCATTAGCATTTAACTGCTCTGCCGATGCTTCAACTAGAAAAGAATTGGCAAAAAACATTAACACATCATTATCTGTTAAATCTTGATATATACTTTTCTCATCCGCAACTAACAGGCTATTTTTTCCGTATGTATACGCGATGTTTTCCATATCACTGGCTGTTGGTTTGTACTCTTCCGAAAAGATATATGTCGGAAATTTATAATCTGGCAGCACACCATAAATTCGATGCTGCTTTAAACCAGCTTCTTCTACCAAGCGTTCTAATGCTGCTTTGGAAAAAGTACGTGCAGTTTTTTCTTTTTTATACCCTTTGATACCTGCAAACGGCTCCTGTAAATGATCCTCCGCAGCACCACACCAATACTTAACACCATACTGGTTTTCAATCGCGAAAAGCAACGTACCATCCGCTTTCAAAAACTTTGCTGCGTCAACTATAAAGTCCCTAAACGGTTCTACAGCGTCCGAAAAAATTGCCGCATATTCCAAAACACCGACAAATACTACATAGTCGTATTTAGTCTCATTTGGCAGTTCTTGAATGTTATTTGTTAAAACTGTTAGATTTTTACGTTTCGCATAGCGAGCCCTAATAACATCTGCGCGGACAGCATTCATCTCAACCGCAGTTACGTGAGCACATTTATCGCATAACAATCCCGTCATTGCGCCCATTCCAGCGCCAATTTCCAGAACCGTAGAATTCGGGGCAAACGGATACCAATTCAGCAGGTTTTTTCTTACTGACGAAAATGTATTATTCGTCGTATAGTCGTAGTTCTGCGCAATATATTCTTCCGCTTGATCTTCTGGGTACTTTCGGGCAATTTCAAGCATACGCTGTTCTACGGTATCACCATCCGAATATACTTTTTTATCGTTTTGCGTTGTCAGCTGCATAGCTTTACTCCCTTAATAATTCACTCCTGCGTCTGCTCATATGCATCGCACACTTCCTGTGTCGGTCCATCCATAATGACCTTTCCGTGCTCCAGCCAGATAACACGATTACATAGATCGCGAATCTGCTTGAGCGCATGTGAAACCATGAGAACCGTCGTACCGCCGCTCATCAGCTCGCGCATACGTTTTTCACTTTTCTTCTGGAAATGGCCATCACCAACGGACAAAATCTCATCAACGATCAGTACTTCCGGTTCTACTAGTGTTGCAATAGAGAACGCCAGACGCATCATCATACCGGAGGAAAATGTACGAACCGGCTGATCGATAAAGTCTTTCAGCTCTGAAAACTCAATAATATCGTCATATTTCTCCTCAAGGAACTTCTTCGAATAGCCTAAAATCGCGCCATTCAGAAAGATGTTCTCCTTAGCGGTTAGATCCTGGTCAAAGCCTGCACCAAGCTCCAGCATCGGGGCAATATTTCCATTGATTTGAACATGGCCCGATGTCGGTGTCAGTACGCCTGCGATGACCTTCAAAAGTGTTGACTTGCCCGCACCATTGCGTCCTACAATGCCACACACTTCTCCTCGGTTGATATGCAGATTCACTTGGTTCAGCGCACAAAATTCCTTATACGAAATCTTGCCGCGCAGAACATTGACCAGATATTCTTTAATACTTTTAATATTCTCCTGCTGAATACGATAATTCATCGTTACATTATCTACGTAAATCATCACATAACCTCAAATATTCAGAATAAAGTTTTTCTTTGCCTTCTGGAAAATTGCCCAGCCGATACCCAAGGTACCAAAAGCAAAAAGCAGACAAACCAAATGTGCACGAAGCGTCGGAAGCGAAGCATCCAAAATGATATTACGCACATAACGAATGAAGTGAAACATCGGATTACACTTGATAATCGGTAGAAAACGTGCCGGCACGATGTCGATTGGATAGAACAGCGGTGTCAGATACATCCACAGAACCGTTACAATGCCGTACAAAAACTGCGTATCGCGGAAATATACCATCATCGATGCCAGAATCAGTCCGATGCCAATCGCAAATGCAACCAGACACAGATATCCAAACGGCATCAGCAAATGATAGATATTCAGCGGTACCCTCTGGATAAGCAGAATTGCATACAACGCCAAAGTCGAAAATCCCAAGTTAATACACGACGAAAGCACTTTTGAAACTGGGAAAATATAAGTCGGCACATATACCTTTGTAATCAGCGACGCACTGCCTGTAATAGAAACCAGTGCCTGTCCCGTCGACTCCGTAAAGAAGTTAAACATTACCGTACCAATCAGCAGATAAACAGCAAAATTATCAATATCCCAACGGAATAATTCTGAGAAGACGATATACTGTACTCCCATCGTAAGCAACGGGTTCAGCATGCTCCACAGCACACCAAGTACACTGCGCTTATATTTTGTCTTAAAGTCTCGACTTACCAATTGTGTAAGCAGAAACCAGTATTTCTGATAAGCTGCTCGAGCTTTTTTAATAAGATGCATTACTTCAAAATCTCCAGTTCCTTCAAATATCTTTCCAGCGCGTCCTTCCAATGCGGCAGACGCGAGAATCCCATCTGCTCCAGTTTGTCCTTGCTCATGCGCGAATTGAGCGGACGCACCGCACGCGTCGGGTACTCGCTGGTCGGGATGTGATTGACCGTAACCTTTTTGCCGGCCAGTTCAAAAATCGCCTCTGCGAAATCCGCCCATGAGCAGATACCCTCGTTGGTTGCATGGTACGTGCCGTATTTCTCAGTCACGATCATGTCGCACAGCAGCGGTGCCAAATCCGCCGTATATGTCGGGCTGCCAATTTGGTCACAGACTACATTAAGCGTGTCGTGTGTCTCCGCAAGGCGCAGCATGGTCTTGACAAAATTGTTGCCGTTCTTGCCAAATACCCACGAGATACGGACGATAAAATAGTTATCCAGCTGCTCCTTGACAGCCAGTTCGCCGCCAAGCTTAGTCGCACCGTAAGCGCCGAGCGGGCCGGTCGGATCGTCCGGCTCATAGAACCGTTCACCCGTGCCAGGGAACACGTAATCGGTCGAGATGTACAGCATTTTCGCACCGATCTCCTTGCAGACCTTCGCAATATTACGCGGACCTTCTGTGTTGACCGAACGAACCTTGTCCATCTCGTCCTCCGCCTTGTCTACAGCAGTCCACGCCGAACAGTGAATAACCGCATCCGGACGGTATGCGGCAATATAATCATGCGTTGCCTGTGCGTCCGTGATGTCAAAATCCGCCAGATCAACGCCCTTGTTTTCAATTTTGCGTGCGTCCAGAACCTTGCATACGTCATATCCAAGCTGTCCGCCTACTCCGGTAACTAAAATTTTCATTTTCTGATCCTCGATATAATTGCCTGAAACAATTTCTCCGGCAACAGATTCATGATGATTTCAAATCCAGCTTCTTTCGGGCTGAACTTTCTACCTTTCCAAATGCCCAGAACCCGGTTTTCAATGCGAGCCTGCACAAAATCCTGTAAATCCTGCTGTACATCTATGCGCTCTTTCAGCATACTTAAACGTTCTTTCAACGGCAGTATCCGTTTTACACGATAGCTTTCTTTATCTGTTACGCCGCTCAAAATACCTGTTTGATTACGCGAATGCTGACGGTATTTCAGCATTGCTTTATCCACAAACACAATGCTGCCGCTGTATGCCGCCCAGATTGCAAGCCAATGGTCTGCCACTGTCTGTTTGGGAAACGGCACTGCCTGCTTTGCAATATCTGCCCGCATCAGCATAGAACACCCTGCCGTGCAGTTTCTAAAAAAATACGACTTCATCAGCGCAGAACCTGTTAAATACTCTAACCGTGGTCTGATTTGCCTTAATGAAGTCGCAATCACATCACTTTTTGCATCAATAACTGCCATATCGCAATAGCTCATTACTGCATTTTGTGATAAAACAGCTTGATACAGCGTTTCTATTTTTTCGTTCAGCCAGACATCATCCTGATCGCAGTACGCGATATACTCACCGCGCGCCTGCTGCGTCAGCCACTCAAACGTCTGGTTAGAGCCAACATTGCGCTCATTGCGCGAGATTTCATATGGAAACGACCGAATACACGTCGCCGCGCACTCGCAAATCTGCTCAAACGGCACGGTCGGCGAACAATCGTCGCGGATAATCAGCTCCAGATTGGGATAGGTCTGTGCCTCCAGACTCAAAAGCTGCTCCTTGAGCCACTGCATATTCGGTTCATAAACCGCCATCACGATGGTGATAAGCGGCTTATCGATTTCCATACATTCGTTCATAATACTTCTGATATTCTCCGGAAATGATATTTTCCCACCACGATTTGTTATCCAGATACCACTGAATAGTCTTCTGAATGCCGTCCTCAAACTTAGTCTGCGGCAGCCAGCCGAGCTCGTTGTGAATCTTGGTCGGGTCGATCGCATAGCGGCGGTCATGGCCTGCGCGGTCGCGCACAAACTTGATCTCGCCCTTGCCGAGCGCCGCAATAATCAGCTGAACGACCTCGAGATTGGTCTTTTCGTTGTGGCCGCCGACATTGTATACCTCGCCGACACGGCCGCTGCGAATGATAAGGTCGATGGCACGGCAGTGGTCCTCCACGTACAGCCAGTCGCGGACGTTCTTGCCATCACCGTAGACCGGCAGCGGCTTGTCGTTCAACACGTTTGCAATCATGAGCGGAATCAGCTTTTCCGGGAAATGATACGGGCCGTAGTTGTTCGAACAGCGCGAAATCGTCACCGGCACGCCAAACGTGCGGTGGTACGCCTGCACGAGCAGGTCAGCACTTGCCTTGCTCGCCGAGTATGGGCTGGATGTGTAGATAGGAGTCTCTTCCGTAAAGAACAGATCGGGACGGTCGAGCGGCAGGTCGCCGTAAACCTCGTCGGTCGAAACCTGATGATAGCGCTGAATGCCATACTTACGGCATGCGTCGAGCAGCACCTGCGTGCCCATGACGTTGGTCTGCAAGAAGATGGACGGGTTCTCAATCGAGCGGTCAACGTGGCTCTCCGCTGCAAAGTTTACGATAATCTCCGGCTTTTCCTGCTCAAAAATGCTGTAAATTGCCTCGCGGTCAGCAATATCCGCCTTGATGAACTTGAAATGCGGATTGCCCATCACCGGCGCAAGCGTCTCCATGTTACCTGCGTACGTCAGCGCGTCCACACACAGAATATCGTCCTGCGGGTGCTCTTTGAGCATAAAATGCACAAAGTTTCCGCCAATAAATCCGGCACCGCCAGTTACTAAAATCTTCATATTACCAGTCCTCAAATCCAGTCACAGCGTCCTTCAAAAACGGCGATTTCGTATCCTTTTCGGACAGAACCGGGTCGGTCACGCCCCAGTCAATGCCGAGTTCCGGGTCGTTCCAGCGAATGCCGCCGTCCGCCTCGGGCGCGTAGTAGTTGTCGGCCTTGTAGAGGAACTCCACATGGTCGGTCAGCGTCACAAAACCGTGGCCGAAGCCGCGCGGAATCATCAGCTGACGCTTGTTTTCCTCGCTCAGCTCGACCGCGACCCACTGCTTGTAGGTCGGGCTGAACGGACGCAAGTCAACAGCAACATCGAGCACTGCGCCGCGCACACAGCGCACGAGCTTTGCCTGCGCCTTGTCGCCGCGCTGAAAATGAATACCGCGCAGCGTGCCCTTCACGGTTGAGGACGAGTGGTTGTCCTGCACGAAATCATAGTGTAAACCAGCCTCTTCGAATGTGCGCTTGGACCAGCTTTCCATAAAAAATCCGCGATGGTCGCCGAACACCTTAGGTTCCACGATGACAACGCCGTCAATTTTCGTTTTGATAATCTCCATGCCCTTACCCTCTTAATATCGAATTTTTCCGTCTGCTACGCGGTGTAAATGCTCACCGTACGGAGATTTTCCGTATGTATCCGCCGATTTGAGCAGTTCCTCGCGCGTGATCCAGCCGTGACGATATGCAATCTCTTCGGGAGCGGAGATCATGATGCCCTGCCGCTGCTCAATGACCTGCACAAACTCCGCCGCTTCCACGAGCGTGTCCATCGTGCCAGTGTCCAGCCAAGCGTAGCCGCGGCCGAGCAGCTGCACGTTAAGCGTGCCGTCCTCGAGGTACATGCGGTTGAGGTCGGTGATTTCCAGCTCGCCGCGCGCCGAGGGTTTGACCTGTTTCGCAAGCTCGACTACGCGCTTGTCGTAGAAATAGAGACCGGTAATCGCGTAATTGGACTTCGGCTGCTTCGGCTTTTCCTCAACCGAAATCACACGGCCATCCGCATCGAATTCTACGATGCCGAAGCGTTCCGGGTCGTTGACGTAGTAGCCGAACACGGTCGCCTGACCGTTCTGCGCCGCGTCCGCCGCCGCTTTCAGGCGTTCGCTCAGGCCTGCGCCGTAGAAAATGTTGTCACCGAGTACCATCGCGCACGGCTCGTCTCCGATGAACTCCTCGCCGAGCGTGAACGCCTGTGCCAGACCGTCCGGGGACGGCTGCACCTTGTAGGAGAGGTTCACACCGTAACGGCTGCCGTCGCCTAGAAGCCGCTCGAAGTTCGGCAGGTCTGTCGGCGTGGAAATGATCAGAATATCACGAATTCCAGCCAGCATCAGCGTGGAAAGCGGATAGTAAATCATCGGCTTGTCGTAAATCGGCAACAGCTGCTTGCTCGTCACCATGGTCAGCGGGTAGAGTCTCGTACCGCTGCCGCCTGCTAAAATAATGCCTTTCATCTATATATCCTCACTTTTCTATCTATCCTAGCGCTCTGAGTGGTCTTCCTCCACCCACTTCTTAAACGTCTGATGCGTCACGCCGAGGCGTCTTCCGGCCTCTCTGAGCGAAATCTCACCGCGCTGCCACTGCGCTTTTACCGTCCCGAACGCCGCGCCGCGTTCCATCGGCTTGCGGCCGATATGCACACCTTTCTTCTTCGCCGCACGAATGCCTTCGCTCTGCTTTTGGCGGCGCTGCTCACGCTCCTTGAGGATAGTCGCATCGAAAACCTCAAACATCAAGTCGCTCAGAAACTGCTGAGATTTCTCGTCGTGCTCCTGCACGCTCAGCGGAATATCCGCGATTCTCAGCTGAATTCCATTGTCGCGCAGCCAGTGCAGCTCATCTGCCAGTCCCTTTTTGAGGTCGCTCAGGCAGTAAAGCGAGGAAACGGTCAGTGTATCCCCTTCTCGCAATGTAAGCTGCTTCAGCAGCCGCAAGTTGTTCCTCCGTGAGGATTTTTCACCGATGGTATCAATGAAAATCTCTCCATCCCGTGCTCCGAGCGCACGAAAACGCTCTGTCTGTGCGTCACTTTCTTCTGGCTTTACGCAGGAATAGTAGTAATTTTTGCCTTTCATGGACACATCCTCACAGAGCTAAAGCGTTATCGTGGTTACTAAAGTACAATTTGATGCAAAACAAAGAAAATTCTGATTTACAGCGTGTTAACCGTATAATCTAGTTTATTATATCAAATCTGTCTCTAAACTACAATACTTTCATAGGATAATAAAGTGTACTTTTTTCAACATTTGGAATTATCCTGTCCAATCCATTTCATGAAAGTTCGATGCGTTACGCCTAGCTGCTGCGACGCAGC
The DNA here is from genome assembly GCF_003481705.1 of Butyricicoccus sp. OM04-18BH. GTDB lineage: Bacteria > Bacillota > Clostridia > Oscillospirales > Butyricicoccaceae > Agathobaculum > Agathobaculum hominis. The sequence continues at coordinate 1,299 of NZ_QULN01000016.1, read as the reverse complement.
ACGTGCGGACAGACTGCCCTCACACCACGCTTTCTTGATGATTTCGTAGTCCGCAGGGCGATTTTTCGGTCGGCGGCCGAACTTAACGCCGCGCGCTTTGGCGGCTGCAATGCCTTCCGCCTGCCGCTGATGGATAAACTCCCGCTCGGTCTGCGCCACATACGAAAGCAGCTGCAAAACGATGTCAGAAATCAGCGTTCCGATCAAATCGCGTCCCTTCCTCGTATCCAGAAGCGGCATATCGAGCACCACAATATCCACCTGCTTCTCTTTTGTCAGCAGGCGCCACTGCTCCAAAACATCATCATAATTTCGTCCCAGCCGGTCGATGCTCTTAATCACGAGAGTGTCGGCCGGTTTTAATTTTTTCACCAGTCTGCGATAGCCCGGCCGCGCGAAATTTTTGCCGGACTGCTTATCGATTACCATATTTTTCTCTGGCACGCCGAACTCGCGCATGGCGATCACCTGCCGTTCTTCATTCTGGTCACGTGTAGATACACGAATGTACCCGTAAACTTGCTGCATATTGCTTTTTCCTTCCACATCAGTGATGAAGAAAATCCTGATTTCACCTGATTTCTTATATCAAATTTCATTATATTTGCTACTGCCAAATTTGGCAACGACAAAATTCCTTATACTAAAGCAAGCGAAGAAGTTGGTGATGAGGATGAACACACGAAAACTGGCACCTGGCAAGCGTAATATCGCCGGCGCGCGTGACCGAAGCACGTTCCACAGAAACGCCCGGTATCTGACATCGAGTTCAAGGCGCTGGCCGAAATTCTGAATATCGATGTCCGCTGGCTGCTCGGCCAGATTTGAAATCTCCAAAGAGAAAATTACATGTTATAGCAGCGAACCCGCTGAAACTATCAGCGGGTCCTTGTTTCTCTCAGAAGGTAATTTGAGATGAAAAATATTTATGTTTCACAGAAAATCGAGCAGCAATTACCGGAATAGATACCGTATCAGCTTTGGTATACGCTGAACGATTACGACTGTTTTCGCAGCGAACGGCAGAAGTGTCTGCGTATCGTCCAGAGAAAGCCGCCTTCAGAGCTTGTCATGTCCTTTCTCGCTGAACAGCCGGTGTCTGCGTATCGTGATACGGCGTCAAGGCGGGCGGGTCGTTATGATGCCCGCAGAGGAGGAAGCAGAGTTTGAACAGGACATTAATTGATTAGCCTTAACCTTATGATTAGCGCCTATTAGGAAAACACACTGTCAAAGGGGGTTGTAGCGGGGGTTAGCCCGCTACTGCGGTATCTTCCGTAGTGTTGATTTCAATGTACT
>NZ_QULN01000015.1:3559-29698 GCF_003481705.1 Butyricicoccus sp. OM04-18BH | reverse complement strand
CGTCTAAAATTGTGTCTTTAGAGGCGAACTCTGTACCGTAGTTTATAAGGCGCTTTGCCGTAGGCGCCCTTAAAATTTGAGAAAGGATGATGAAAATGAACAATGAAAAGCACTGCAGCGTCATTGACGCTGAGGGCAAGCACGTGACTTACGTGCTCGTAAAAATCCGCGACAAGCCGCTGGAGGACGGCGGCACGGAGCAGGTCGAGGAGGTGCAGAACTACACCTTAAAGGACGGCGAGCAGCTTGTCGATGCCTCGCCGCCGAGTATGCGTCAGCACGCCGGCAGCACCGGATTTATTTCGCCGATCTGGGACGGCTCGGACTGGCAGGAGACCGCCACGGCCGACGAGATCGCGGCGTGGGAGCAGGAGCACCCGGCGCCGGAGATCAAGCCAGCACCGATGAGCAACGCGGAGCTCGAGGCCGAGAACAAGCTGCTCAAGGCGCAGATCGCCGCACAGAGTGACCGCGCGGATTTTGTAGAGGACTGCATCGCCGAGATGGCAATGCAGGTGTACAACTAAACCTATGATTAAGTTTTTGGAAAGGATGTTTTTAATGATGTCTATGTTTTTTGCCCAGAGAGTAATCCTCGGTAAGACCGAGTTCGATGCAGTACCCAAGGCACTCAAAAAGCAGGTTGCGGAGATCCTGATCGACTCCGGCCTGCCGGAGATGGTGCCGGCAGAGTTCGGCGGTACGAAGGAGTAAAATCATGTTCCGGATTGTGCTATAATGGCACAAAGGAGTGATTTTTCATGACCGCAAAAATCGATTTGATTGCAAAGCTGACGGCTTTGATGCCGGAGTGCGCGCGTGAGATCATCAAGATCATGCGCGAGTATGACGTGCAGACCGCGCAGGTGTACGACCGCAGCAATCTGCCGCGCCGGGTGGAGGCGTTCCTCGCCGCAAAGCGCATCGACGGCTGCCGCCCGAAGACGATCAAGGGCTATCGCGAGCGGCTCAAGCTGTTCATGACGCAGTGCAGCAAGCCGGTGCAGCAGATCACGACCGACGACCTGCGCGAGTATCTCGCCTATCTCGTCGACGAGCGGCATTTGATGGATAACTCGGTGCAGGCGCACATCAACACGCTGCGGAGCTTCTTTTCGTGGCTCGTGGACGAGGATAACATCCGCAAGAGCCCGATGCGCAAGATCAAATCACTGAAAATCGATAAACTGCGGTCACGGCACCCGCTGACGGCCGAGCAGCTCGAGCTTGTGCGCGACGGCTGCCGGGGTTACAAGGAGAAGGCGCTCGTCGAGTTCCTTGTATCCTCGGGCTGTCGCGTGTCCGAAGTCGCCGGTCTGCGCGTCGACGACATCGACTGGCGCGACCGCAAGTGCAAGGTCATCGGCAAGGGCAACAAGGAGCGAACGGTTTATTTTTCCGTCCGCGCGAAGCTCATGCTGCAGCTCTACATCGCGGAGCGCAGGGGCGGCGAGGCGCTCTTTGCATCGAGCAGGGCGCCATACGAGCCGCTCACTGACCGCGGCATTGAGAAGATGATCTCCAAGCTGGGCAAGCGCATCGGCATGGAGCGGCCGCTGTATCCGCATCTGATGCGGCATACTTTCGCGTCGCACGCGCTTAACTGCGGTATGGAGCTGACGATCATTCAGCACCTTTTGGGGCACAGCGACCCGAAAACGACGCTGATTTATGCGGAAATTGACCCGATTCGCGTGCAGTATGAATACAATAGGATGATTTGCTGAGAAGATGCAAACGAAAAGGAGCGAAAATCAAGAAAAACCGCCTGAAAAGGCGGTTCATTGACAGGGTTCGACGGCGTATGTTATAATACGAGCGGACGCTGTTACATATGGCGGTCAGACCCTCTTTTCCTTTCCCGCAGTCTGCGGCAGGAAGGGGGTGGCGCGGATGCAGAAGAAAGCATTTAGGCTTTTTGTATGTGCGGCAGTATTGCTGTACATTTTCTGTATAAAAGCGCGATGACCGTCCGGCTGGCACCGAAACGGTCATCTTAAATAGATCGACTGCATGAGGGTCTGACTGCTGTAACAGCGTCCCTTTGATTATATTATAGCATATGCTCCGGCTTTGTCAAGAACGACAGACCGGGGCGTTTTTATGGCCTCCGGCGGAAAGGATAATTATATGGAACATTATTTTTCCGTTTTTACGGATAAAGCAAACCTGCTCGGCGCAACAGTCGTTGCTGTTCTGGGCGGCGTGTTCGGCGCACACTGGCAGGTGTTCGTGCTGTTTTTTGCACTCAATGTCGTGGATTTTTTCTATGGCTGGCTCAAAGGCAAGCAGACCGGCACGATCAACAGTGCGAAAGGTGCGGTCGGCATTATGAAAAAGGTCAGTTACTGGGTTGTGATCGCCATGGCGTTCGGTGTGGCGCAGGTGCTGATCGACTTCGGCACGGCGATCGACGCGCAGCTGGGCTTCCTTCATTTGATCGGCTGGTTTACGCTCGGTGTATATATCCTGAATGAGCTGACCAGTATTGTGGAAAATCTGGTCGTGCTGGGGTATGAGGTGCCGGAAATCTTCGTGCGCGGGCTGAATGCCGCACGCAAGGCCGTAGACGCAGCAGGGAATAAGATCATCCCAAAGGAGGAAAACCATGAACATTCATGACGCAAACTTAAAGCGCAACGGCAACTGGTCGTACCGCAGCAGTACGTCCGAGATTATTCTGCACCACGCCGAGGCAAGCCGCGCCAGTGTCGAGGACGTAAACTCGTGGCATATCGAAAGAGGTTGGGCAGGTATCGGCTACCACTACTACGTCCGCAAGGACGGCACAATCTGGCGTGGCCGGCCGGAGTGGGCGGTCGGCGCGCACGCCGTCGGTCACAATGACAAGTCCATCGGCATCTGCTGCGAGGGTGCATACATGACCGAGACCATGCCGGCGGCGCAGCTGTCCGCGCTCAAGGGCCTGATCTGTGACATCATGAGCCGGTACGGCAACCTCGAGCTGCTCCGGCATAAGGACGTCAACAGCACTGACTGTCCGGGCGTCAATTTCCCTTGGGCGGAGGTGCAGAAATACGCCCAGTCGGACGCGAAGAAGGAGGACGGCGAAGTGGTGGAAAAGAAGAACGTTCTGCTGAATGGCAAGACGTACACCTGTGAGTGCATCTGCCGCGATGATGTGAACTACATCAAGATGCGCAGTCTGGCGCAGGCGGGCTTTAACGTGGTTTACGATGCGGTGCGCCAGATGCCGTCCATCACCGCACCGCAGTGCCGCACCTTCGTGCCGGACGGCACCGCAGAGGTGCAGGAAGCTATCGACACCGTGCAGGAGTACGCCGGTCTGGAAGAGCAGACCATCGATTACCTGCTGCGGTATCAGTACGGCGAGGAGCTCATCAAAAAAATCGCGGCGCATATTAAATAAGGTATAAAGAGGAAGCCCCGGTGTTCAATTTGAACACCGGGGCTTTGTGGTTTCTGCACAGAAAGACGGCACCTGCCCGGACTGCACGTGCCTCCTGCTGCTGCAGGTCGCCGGGCTGTACAGTAGATAATGATGTAGGATATGTGTAGGATATGACGGCAAACAGGAGCGCTGTTTGTTGGGATATAGCTGACGATTTGGCTGTTTTCAGTGCACCGCTTGACGTGCGGAAGGTCAGCGGTTCGAACCCGTTAATGTCCACCAGTTCCGGAGCGCTGCTTGATGCAGCGCTCTTTTTCTATGTGTGAAAATTGTTCAAACTGCTGAAAAAAATCCGTGCTGTAACTATACTTTTCTCTCGGGTTATGCTATACTGATGGAAAAGGAAGGGAGGATAGAGCATGTTGTTTGGCATAGACAGCCTGTATTTCTGGCTGGCTGTCATCATTATCAGCATCGCGGCGGAGGCGGCGACGCTTGGTCTGTGCGGCATCTGGTTCGCGGCCGGCGGCGCAGCGGCGCTCGTCGCGGCAACCTTCGGCGCATCCATATGGATGCAGCTCGTAATTTTTGTCTTGCTGTCCGCAGTCATGCTGCTGCTCGTGCGTCCGCTGTTCAGCCGCTTCCTCAAGGCAGGCAGACAGGCGACAAATGCCGACCGCATCATCGGTCAGAGCGCCGTGGTCACTGAGCCGATCGACAATCTGGCGGAAACCGGCGCGGTGCGCGTGCTCGGCAAGGAATGGACCGCGCGCACGAAGGACGGCACTCCCATTCCTGCCGGAACCAGAGTGACGATCCTCGAAATTCGCGGCGTCAAGGCAATCGTTCAGAAAACCGAAACCAACGGAGAAAAGGAGTAAAATATGCCCTTGTTTTTCATCGGACCCCTGATCTGGATCATTCTGCTGATCCTGCTCATCGCGTTTATCGCGAGCAATATCGTTATCGTCCCGCAGGCGCGCGCCTACGTCATCGAACGTCTGGGCACCTACCGCGATACCTGGAACACCGGCCTGCATTTCAAGGTGCCGCTGTTCGAGCGCATCGCGCGCAAGGTAACGCTCAAGGAGCAGGTCGTTGACTTTCCGCCGCAGCCGGTCATCACCAAGGACAACGTAACCATGCAGATCGACACGGTCGTTTATTTCCAGATCACCGACCCGAAAATGTTCACCTACGGCATTGAGAGCCCGATGGCGGCGATCGAAAACCTGACCGCGACCACGCTGCGAAACATCATTGGCGACCTCGAGCTTGACCAGACACTCACCAGCCGCGACATCATCAACACCAAGATGCGCGCGATCCTGGACGAGGCGACCGATGCCTGGGGCATCAAGGTCAACCGCGTCGAGCTGAAGAACATCATTCCGCCGGCCGCTATTCAGGAGTCGATGGAAAAGCAGATGAAGGCGGAGCGCGAGCGCCGCGAGGCTATTCTGGTCGCGGAAGGCAAAAAGCAGTCCGCCATTCTGGTCGCAGAGGGCGAAAAGGAAGCGGCCGTTCTGGCGGCTGAGGCGACCCGGCTTTCCAAGATCAAGGAAGCGCAGGGCGAAGCAGAGGCGCTGCTCGCCGTGCAGAAGGCGCTTGCGGATTCTATCGCGCTGCTGAACGATGCGGCGCCGTCCGAGCAGGTCATTCGCCTCAAGTCGCTCGAGGCGTTCGGCAAGGCAGCTGACGGCAAGGCGACCAAGATCATCATTCCGAGCGAGATCCAGAGCCTTGCGGGCCTTGCCTCCTCGTTCAAGGAAGTCATGACCGAGCCGAAGGAAAGCAAGTAAACCAGGAAAATTTGGGGACTCTCCATAAACGGGAGTCCCTTTTCTTGTGCAGAGTTGCTGAAAATTGCGCGAAAAATATACAAAAAAGAATGTGAGAATTTGGCTTGGATTTATACGGCCTGCCGAAAATGATCAAAAAGGTTCGAAAGTGATTGACAAACGCCGCGCGAAGTTCTATGATGAATTCGTCAAAAGGATAAATGCTTTGAACAGGACACGGTTTCCCGCATCACCGCTTTCAGAAAGCCGCCGGTCGTGCAAGACGGCAGCAAGGCGCGGAGAAATTATCCCCTGCGAGCAGCTCGAACGAAAGGCAGAAGTAGTTCGAGACGGAAGCCTCCGTTACAGGGTCACGCTTTCCGGCGCAGCGGCACCGGGCGGCGGATGAGCGGCCGGATTTTTTCCGGCAAGCAGAGTGGTAACGCGGAAACGCAGCCGACTGAGTCGGAAATGCCTTCGTCTTTGCAGGTTCTCCCGAAGGGGAGAGCAGACAAAGACGAGGGCTTTTTTTGTATCTGCCGTGCACGCTCATTGACAGGAAAGCCGCAAATCCAAACGGAAAAGAGAAGAAAAACCATGAACACACTTACAATCGTGCTGATCGCGGCTGTTGTTCTCGCCTGCGCCTATGTATTCTACGGACGCTGGCTCGCGAACAAATGGGGCATCGATCCCAAGGCCAAGACCCCGGCCGTCGAGCTGAACGACGGAAAGGACTTCGTTCCGACCAATGGCTGGACGGTATTCAGCCATCAGTTTTCGTCTATCGCAGGCGCCGGCCCTGTGACCGGCGCAATTCAGGCCGCAGCCTTTGGCTGGCTGCCGGTGCTGCTCTGGGTGCTGATCGGCGGCGTATTCTTCGGCGCGGTCACGGACTTCGGTGCGCTGTACGCCTCGGTCAAGAACAAGGGCAAGTCGATGGGCATGCTGATCGAGAAGTATATCGGCAGGACCGGCCGCAAGCTGTTCCTCGTATTCTCGTGGATCTTCTGCTGTATCGTCATCGCGGCGTTCGCTGATATGGTAGCCGGTACGTTCAACGCCTTCGCGGCCAACGACGCAGGCGTCATGGAGCTGTCTCCGGCAGCTCAGACCAACGGTGCTGCCGGCATGGTCTCGATCATGTTTATGGTGTTCGCCGTTGTATTCGGCCTCATCCAGAAGAAGTTTGACTTCAAGGGCTGGAAGGAAGCCGTTCTCAGCATTGTATTCATCATCCTGTCCTTTGTCATCGGCGCAAACTGCCCGCTGATCTTCGGCAAGGCGGCATGGAGCTACATCACCTTTATCTACATCTTCTTCGCAGCAGTCCTCCCGATGTGGCTGCTCAAGCAGCCGCGCGACTACATGACGACCTTCATGTTCATCTGCATGATCGCCGGTGCGGTCGTCGGTCTGGTCGTTGCGCATCCGACCATGAATCTGCCGGTATTCACCGGCTTCACCAACGAAAAGCTCGGCACGATGTTCCCGATCCTGTTCGTCACGGTCGCGTGCGGCGCGGTTTCCGGCTTCCACAGTCTGGTTTCCTCCGGTACGTCCTCCAAGACCATCGAGAATGAAAAGGATATGCCGAAGGTCGGCTACGGCGCCATGGTGCTGGAAAGCCTGCTGGCAGTTCTCGCGCTGTGCGTTGCCGGTGCGGCTGCCGCAGCAGACGGCACCCCGGCGGCCGGCACGCCGTTCCAGGTATTCAGCAGCGGCGTTGCGGGCTTCTTCGAAATGTTCGGCGTTCCGGTCTATGTCGCGACCGTATTCATGACCATGTGCGTTTCCGCTCTGGCGCTGACCAGTCTGGACGCAGTTGCCCGCATCGGCCGTATGAGCTTTCAGGAGCTGTTCTCGGTCGATGACATGGAGCACGCAGAGGGCTGGAGAAAGCTGTTCTGCAACGTCTATTTCTCGACCATCCTTACCCTTGCGTTCGGCTATGTGCTGACCAAGGTCGGCTACGCCAACATCTGGCCGCTGTTCGGTTCGGCAAACCAGCTGCTGAGCGCTCTGGTGCTCATCACGCTGTGCGTATTCCTCAGAGTCACCGGCCGCAGCAACAAGATGATTTTCCCGCCGCTGATCATCATGCTGTGCGTCACCTTCACCGCTCTGGTGCAGCGCCTGCTTGCGATGGTAAAGGCGATCTCTGCGGCGGCCTCGACGACGATCCCGGCAGGCGAGACCACCTGGGGCGCGGTATTCATCGCAAACGGTCTCCAGCTCATCCTCGCAGTCCTGCTGATCGTGCTCGGTCTGACGATCGTTATCCACTCGTTCAAGGCCTATGCAAAGAGCGAAAAGAACAGCGAAAGCGCAAAAGCATAAGGCAGACATGAAAAATCCGGCCTTCTTTGAGAAGGCCGGGTCAGTCTGTCGATAAAGTATATTTTCATGCAGGAACGGCAGCCGCGCGGCAGCGCGCATGAAAAAGCGTTTGCGTAGCAAATGCACGAAAACCGGGGGCGTGTACCTCGGTTTTCGTACTTTAAGAGGGAGAAAGTTTCCGCATGGGAACTTTCGGACGTCCGTGTTTTGCAAAGTCAAAACACAGATTGTCGGAAAAACGAAGTTTTTCGACAGTCTCACCCGGCCTTCTTTGAGAAGGCCGGGTTTTTCTTTTTTATGCCGATATGGTATAATAAGAGCAAAAGCAACGGAGGCGAAAGCATGGAACTGACTCATCTGGACGAAACGGGTGCGGCGCGCATGGTGGACGTAGGGGAGAAGGCGGTGACGCGGCGCACGGCCTGTGCACAGTCGGTCATAACGATGAAGCCGGAGACGCTGCGCATGATCTGCGAGGACCGCGCACCGAAGGGCGATGTTTTCGCGTGTGCGCGCATTGCGGGCATCATGGCGGCGAAAAAGACGAGCGAGCTTATCCCGATGTGCCATCCCATCCCCATCGAGAGCGTGAAGATCGACATTGAAGCCGTCTCGGACACGCAGGTGCGCATCATCAGTACGCTGCGCTGCTCGCACAAGACCGGCATTGAGATGGAGGCGCTGACAGCGGCTTCCATTGCAGCGCTGACGATCTACGATATGTGCAAGGCGGTCGACCGCGACATGCGCATCGACCGGACGCTGCTGCTGCACAAGGACGGCGGCAGGAGCGGAGAATATAGCAGGACGAACGAATAAGCCGCAGGGAGCGAGAAATATGAATCTTTTAGAGCAATTTCAGACCATAAGGGAAAGTGCGGAGCACGGTCTTGCATCGGCGCTGCACTTCGAGGCGGAGGGCGCGGAGCTTGTGCGCAGCTTCCGCCCGAATGAGCGGCTGATCCTGCTCGGCGGCGGCAATATCGCGCAGCCGCTCTGCCGCTACGCCGCCGATCTCGGCTTTTCGGTCATCGTGGCGGACGACCGTCCGACCTTCGCGAACCGGCCGCGCTTTCCCGAAGCGCACACGGTGTACTGCGACCGGTTCGAGAACGCGATCGACCGGATCGGTATCGGCGAGGGCGATTACGTCGCGGTCATCACGCGCGGACACCGCTATGATGCGGACTGCCTGCGAAAAATCCTGCGCGGCACGATGCCGAAATATCTCGGCATGATCGGCTCGAAGCGGCGCACGGCCGGCCTGCTGCACCTGCTCGAGGGCGAGGGCTTCGACCGGGCGCAGCTGGACGCCATCCATACGCCGATCGGTCTGGACATCGGCGCGCTGAGCGTCAAGGAAATTGCGATTTCCATCGTCGCGGAGTTGATCGCCTGCCGCCGCGCGAACACAAACCGTCGCTCGCACAGCAGCATCATGACGAGCGAGGACATCGACCTGCCGCTGCTGCGCTATGTCGCGGACGAGAGCATCGACAAGGTGCTGCTGCTCGTGTACGATACGAGCGGCTCGACGCCGGTGAAATCCGGCGCATTTATGGCGGTGGACAGCTCGACGAAATTCATGGGTACGATCGGCGGCGGATGCAGCGAGAGCGCCGTCCTGCGGCAGGCCTACTACCTCATCGGCACGGGCGAGAGCAGGAGCGTCTCTATCGATATGTCGAACGATGTGGCGGAAAAAGAGGGCATGGTCTGCGGCGGACAGATGAAGGTGCTGCTCGCGGACCTCTCAAAGAGATAAGAAAAAGACGAACGATACCGGTCTCTCACGGAGTATCGTTCGTCTCTTTTTGCTTTATAGCGGAATGGGAACGCTGTGCGTCTGCCCGTTTTCCGTCCAGTGCACCTCATTATCCTGCACGAACAGGCCGGTGCAGCGGCGGCCGCCTGCGTTCAGAAAGACCGCGCGCCCATCCTGCGTCAGCAGATACAGGTTGTTGTAGTAGTCCTCGGCAGCGCGGTTGGCGGCGGTGTGGCCGAATACGAAGCCAACCATCGCGCCATTCTCCAGACGGACATAATTCGTGAAATCGAAGCCGGAATAGGGGGCCGAGGCGAGCTCGGAGGCCCGCATGCGCTCGCGGTCGTGCTGGTAGGCAGGCGTTTCGGTATACGCGCCGCCCGGATAGAGCGCGTCGCAGGACAGGTATTTCCTGCCGGGCAGACAGCATCCGCTCTGCGCGGGCGCGGCTGCCGCACCGAGCGGCGTACCGCAGTACATGCAGAATTTCGCGCCGTCCGGCAGCGCCTTTCCGCAGTTCATACAAAACATAGGGTCTCTCCTTATTTCATGTAGGCAGTGATGCCGTTCGCGTCCATCCATGCGCGCTTGTGCTGCATCAGCAGATCAAGCACGGGATCGGTGCGCGAAAATCGGTCGCTGAGGTATTTCTGGAGCTTGAACAGGTCGTCATAGGTGAGGTAGGGGTAGTCTGTGTTTCCGTATTCGCCGTCCTGCGAGACCTGATAATGCAGGTTGCCGTCCGGAAGGACCCAGTCCTCGCCGGTTTCATCGACCGCGAGCAGCATCCTGTCCGCGAGTGCGGAAAGACTGCCCTCCGCGAGCACGTCCGAAGCCCTGTACAGGAACAGGATCTCCGCGAGCTGATGATTGAGGCTCGTATGCGAGACGCTGGACATACCCTCATGCCAGTAATCCGGGATAAACCAGCCGCCGAGATCGGTCTCGGAATGATAATTCTCCGCGAAATCCTTGAAAAAGTCGCAGTAGCGGCGGAGCGAATCCCGATAGATGTCCGAGGGGAAGCGGGACTCCGCAAGGAGCAGCAGATTTGCAAATTCCGTATTAAAGCGCGTATCAAAGAAACCGGCGCCGATGCCGTACTCACTTTCGAGCCATGTACTGCCCGACAGCGTCGGCCAGCAGCCGTCATCGCTCTGCTCGGAGATCATGGTATCGAGCATGGCGATGCTGAGGTCGCGCGCCGTGCGGGTCGAACCTGCCTGATAGAGAAAGCTCTTGATCATATAGGAGGCAGCATTGCGGAAGAAAACGCGGTTTCCGGTCGGGATGTAGGTCTCGGGGGAGGGGGTGTAGTAGCCGTCGAAGCACCAGCGGCCGTCGCCGGCGTTGCGGTAACTGCTCCAGAGCGCCGGAATGCCGTCGCGTGCCCAGTCGATGCCGCTGCTGTCCGCAACGGTCAGGAAGGTGAAATCCGCTGTGCTGCTGCCCTTCATGCGCGGCGTGCAGAACGTCAGCCGCCAGCCGTTTTTCGTCTGGTCAGCTTCGATCCAGCCGAGCCAGTTGTCCGCAAGCTGGCGAGAGCCGTTTTCACGGAACGCCCAGACCTGCGGCGTGTAGCACAGCGCGGAAAAATCGCGGCCGGTTAGGAAAAAGGCGGTGTTGGAATGATATTTTCCGGTGCGGATGGGTTCGTCGTGCCAGATCTGCCCGTCAAACCACCGCACGGAGAGCGTGTCGTCTGCGATTTCGGTAGACCAGATGGCGCGGGAGCGCAGGGTGCGGTGTGCGGTCTGAAAGCTGCCCATGACGCAGCGGTCCTCACCTCCGAGCGTCCAGCCGCGCAGCAGAAGGACGCTGCCGCCCTGCGGAAGGCTGGTCCGGCTGACCTCGACGGTCTCATCACCGGCTTCGTATGTATCCGCGACTGTTCCGAACAGCGCGTCAGCCTGTGCGCCGAAGCGCAGCGGCGTGCGGCAGACGCAGAGCGCGAGAATGACCGGAATCGCGGCAAACAGACAAATTCGTTGCAGTAATTTCAATCCTCTGTTCTCCTTTGGAAAGGTCGAAGCCGCTTTCGCGAAAAAAGAAAGCGGCGGTATGCTGTGCAATCAGTATAGCACAGAACATGGAAAAAGGCAACCATTGACGAACGGCGAGCGGCTTGGTATTATGGAAGCATAACAAACGGAAAAGGGGAGAGCAGACATGGCACAGATCATTGAACTCGGCGCCGCGCCCGACATCGACGCGATGGACGCCGACGTGCTCCGGGATTATCTCGCGGAGATACGCGAGCGCATCGCGCGCCTCGACGAGGACGAGCCGGAGGACATGGCATCCGAGGCATACGACGAGTGGAGCGAACAGCACGAAAAGCTCGAGGATATCGCGGACGATATTCTCGACCGCCTTGAGGAGTAATAAGAGAAAAAGCCGGAGAGCAGGGAACAAAATCCCAGACTCTCCGGCCTTTTTGCTGTCAGTCCGTCCACGAGATCGCCGCGGTGGGGCAGGCGTCGATGGCCTCCTGCACGGCGCTGCGGTTTTCCTCCGCCGTATCGAGTGCATAAGCCTTGCCGACGTCGTTCAGCTCGAACACGGCAGGCGCAATATTGGTGCACAGGCCGCAGCCGATGCAGGCATCATCATTTACACAAGCGTTCACAGAGATCCGCCTCCTTTTCGGGAGAAGTATAACCGAAAGGGAGGGGGATTATTCGCGGAAGAAAAATCTGTAAAGCGCAAACAGGGACAGCAGGTACAGCGCAGCGGTGCGGAGGGCAAGCACTCGAAGTTTCGGAAAGAGGTCATCATGCCAGTTGACAGCGTGCCGGGCGAAAACCGTTCCATAGCTGATGGAACCCCGTATGTACGAAGGTCCGTCTCTGCTGGTCAGCAGTTCGGATTCATCGCGGGAGAGCTCCTCGCCGCAGAGCTCCTTGGTCGCCGCAGGAAAGACTTTCACTACATCGAGATAGCTTTCGAGCTCGGCTCTGTTTTCAAAGTTCCAGCGCAGGTCATCCGATCTGATTTCGTAATGGTCGGTTTCCTCGACCGGCGTCTGCGCTGTCCATTCGGTTCCGTCGATGCATACGCGGTTCAGACACATGATCTTCCAGTATTCCGTCGTCACGAGCTTGCCGTAAAGCTGTATGGAGCAGCCGCTCGGACAGGCGTAGAGCGCGCGCAGATCTTTGGCGGCGAAATCGGTGAAATCAAGGGAATAAACGCTGTCGACACAGCTCGCGAACAGGCCGGAGCGCTGCACGGTCGGGTTTCCCTGCGCGTCCTTATACTGAAGAATGACCGACGTATCCCATCCTTTGTTACAGGAGGCGATGGAAAGAAAAACGCGGAGCTGATACCAGTCCGGCGTACCGGAGACCGGCATGCTGTCCGGGCGGAGACCGTGTTCAGACAGAAAGGTTTCCACATCGTGCGGAGTGTGTATGCTCCAGAGAAATGCGCTGTCCAAGGCATCGGTCCTTATCTTTTGCACGCCGAAACACACGAACGGCGCGAAAAGCAGCGCGAGCGTTGCCGCGGCGAGCATGGTCTGCCGCGCGGCTTTGCTGAACCGTTTTTTCATATGATCCCCTCCGTCAGAAGAATTGTCCTATCCTACTGAAAGTATACCATAAAACGGCGCAGAAATCATCCGAGTTTTCGCGAGCGGGCGGCGGTTTTCCGGACGGGTGCGGCCGTGCGGCGGTCGAGCACCAGACGGCCCTCCGACCATACCGCGCAGACGTTCGCGGCGGTCATCGTGTACAGCGCGCGCTCGAGGCGCTCGGACAGGCTGAGCGCCCGCGGTGTTTCCGTAAAATCGCGGTCGTCGACTGCAACGGCGTGCAGTCGGTCGCCTGCGGCAAAGCCGTTTCCGGCGCCGAAATAGCGGTGGCCGGATGTCGTGCCGAGGTAGTACGCCTCGGGAACGGTCAGAAAAGCCGGTTTTTCCGGGTCGGTAAAGTGGCGGATTTTGGAGGCGCGGATGCTCATCGTGACCATCTGGCTGCCGGAAAGCGACGAGCCTGCGGCAATGTCCGAGCCGAGCGTAACCCAGAGGCCCTCATTCAGCATCTGCCGCACCGGCGCGATGCCGCTACACAGGTTGATGTTGGAGTCCGGGCAGTGCGCGACGACAACACCGGCCTGACGGATGGCGCTGCGCTCGCGCGCATCCGAGTGGACGCAGTGCGCCATGATGGTGTGGTCCTTCCACAGACCGAATTTATCGTAGCTCTCCCAGTACTGCGCGCAGTCGGGGTGCAGCTCGCGCACCCACGCGATCTCATCGAGGTTTTCCGAAAGATGCGACTGCACATACAGACCCTTTTCCGCAGAAATCTTTCCGAGCGCGGCCATCAGCTCATCCGTGCAGGCAGGAGTGAAGCGCGGCGTCAGGATCGGCTTGATGTGGGTGAAACGGCTGCATTCTTTGAGCCAGCGCTGTGTCTCGCGGATGGAGTCTCCGGTGGTCTCCTGAAGATTTTCTCCGCCGTTGCGGTCCATGTTTACCTTACCGACAAAGCCGGTCACGCCCGCACGTTCCAGCTCCTCCATCAGCACAAGCGTTGCGTCCGTATGCAGGGAGGAGAACATGCACACACGTGTGGTGCCGTTCGCGATGAGGTCGCGCGCGAGTCTGCGGTAGACGCGGCGCGCGTAGCTGAGGTCAGCAAATTTCGCTTCGACCGGGAAGGTGTAGGTTTTCAGCCAGTCGAGCAGCGGCAGATCCATGCCTGTGCCGACGTTCGGGAACTGCGGCGCGTGCAGATGCATATCAGCGAACGACTGCATGATGAGTTTTCCGGTGCAGTCGAATACCTCACCGTCGAAATCCTGCGGCTGCTCGTGCAGTACCTCGCAGATCGTGCCGTCGTCATCGAGCAGCAGCGCGCCGTCCGGGATGGTCTCGAGTGCTCCGAGCGCAGGTGCGTGGACGATGTCGCCCTTCAGAAGTTTCATATTTTTTCATCCTTTCCGTAATCTGGGCATGAAAAAAGTGCCCGTCAGATGGGGAATTACCATCAGCGGACACTCATAGTGAGACCTTCCGGCGGTCTCGTAGAAACTCTCGCGCCATGACAGCGAGATTATATGAGCTCTTTTTCCATTGCTATCATAACAGCCATCACAGCGTTTGTCAAGGGATGCAGGTGCGGCAGAGATTAGATGATCAGTGCTATCAATACCGGAATCTAAATTCCAGAAAATACTTTGATGTGTTTTGGGCGGGATATGGAGCATATTTATCTCCGTCTGAGGAATCTGCGACCAAAACCATACTCAAATATAGGGGAAACGAAAAACGAGCCACTTTCACTCATCTCTCTGTAGAAAACGTTTTTGGAATCAGCCTAGGAAAATCCAGAAAACCAAAAGAGCTATCTGACTTCATTTGAAATCAGATAGCTCTTTTCTTGAGAATAATGAAATTCTGTTGCCAAATCGCTGCCACGAGGGGCATCAAGGCTTAAAAAGTCCAGTGTTTACGGGCTTTTTTTGACCTCTGAAATCATTCCCACTCGCTCCCTGAAACAGTGACCTAAACGATTTTGTATAGACCGTTTAGCTCCGATTATCAGGATTGCTTAGATTATCCAAGAATTATGGTGTATCATAATTCCCGTTGTCATTTTGTTGTCAGCTTTTCTCGTTGCGAGTACAACTGACATCCTTTTGACCTAATTCGGTATGCCCAATAATTATGGTAGAATTTTTCAATATCTCAATAAATGAGCAAGGCACAGAAGTCGATGTAGAACTGTAGTTTGCCGATGCTGTTAAACTAAATGTATTATATTGTACTTGTTCCAGCACTTGCCTCATCGTCCTTTCTATCAAATTCGGATTCAAATTCGTGTTTCCACCCCTCAAACATTCTATCATCATTAATACGCTGTTGTTGTCCAGCTGGCGTTGAAATAATTTGTTGAGAGATTCTGCCGCTCGAAACAAATGCGTAACTACCACCTGGTAGACTTTCAACCAGCCCTCTTGTAATAGTATATTCACCATTGGGGGATTTTAACATTGCTCTTGGATCAAAAGTTTCACCGAATCCTAATTCGCAACCAATATCATCGTAAATGGCTTTAATAATAGCATACAATGAATCGTCTGGTTTTATGACATTAAGACCAAGGTTGTCCTTTGCCTCACGGCGATTAATCGTATAATCGTGGCTTCCAGACTCACTGCACAGGAATGCTATGATTTGCTTAATTTTATTTGGATCTGTAATCTGGTTAATTAGCAATTTTTCTGCAAGCATTTTGATTTGGGCACGAGAACGGTATACATTACCAAGAACCAAAGGATGTACGCTTTCTGATAGTTTTGTAAAGATATTCGCCAGCGCCATATCATCTTTAATTGACAACTCTTCCTTTGCAAACTCCAGATAACCTTTTACGGCCTCAACGCTAACTGGCATTGTTGCCGTAGGGTTATTGGGTATAGGAGGATTTAACGGAGTGTTGATGCTTGGGTCAATTGGCCCCAATGTGGCCTGCTTTGTCATTATAATAGAATTTGCACCAATACTTATTAGCGTTCCTGCACTATGCGCCTTGTGAGGAATTACTACTTCCAATTTATCACAATACTGTCGTAATAAATTTACAATATTCCATGCGGCAGCCGTATCTCCGCCACGAGTATAAAGATACAAGGATATTTTTTCTGTGATACCAATTTTATCGAGATGATTAATAAATAGATCAATAACATCTTGTGCAATTTGCGTTTCAAAGCCAGTTCTATCACTAGTAACATAGACGAGCACTTTTGAATCTAACGCTTCTTCTAGCTGACGGTATAGCTCAATTCTGTTTTTATACACCTTTATCCCCTCCAATGCCTCTAATTGATTAAATATAATTCTTCCTAGCGCTCAATAAGGCTTTCAATAAAGCCTTTTGCCTGCGTCTCTGATATTCTAGTCTCGTCTTTATCTTCAAGGATTTGCACAAGGCCATGCCCCATAAACTGTGCAACCCCACGAGAATTTCGCCCAGCCCAGTGATGAATTAGATTAGTACTTCCAATTAATCTTTCGTCGAAAACAGAGCAAAGTCGTGCAACTATTTCTCCGTTTGTCCCTACGCCAAGCAAGTAAATCATATATACGGATTTATCCTTCGCCAAAAATTCTAGCAATTTATCAACATTATAGGCCTTAGGATTTCCATCAAGGAACATTACTTTTGTCTTAATATCCGTTTCTGTTTCGAAATCAGCATAATCCTTAGAATAGTCGCCTAATTTGTCTTCAGTCTTGAATTGCGGTAATGGTGTTTTATTGCGCAGTGCAGCAATTATCTGGTCTTTGAGAGTCGAACCATTATCAGTAATTAAATACTCAATGATCCGCCCTCTAATATTTACATTATCAATAAATGCAGCGATTGCAATTTCGCCCTGAACCTTTGCCACTCGTGTATCAAGATCGTTACGCAAATCACGATACTGTGGTGATTGGGCGAAAGAGGTAGCTCTCGATATAGAATGGAGTATGGTTACTTCTGATGAATTTGTTACTTGATATTTTTGTACTCTTCCTACAATACCATTTGTACTTTCAACTAGTCGCTCAAGATTATCTTGGAAAGAAAGCCCTTCGTGATAGGCATATAATGATTGAAAGTTTTTGGGCGTGTTTTCAATACCCTGAAAATCAAATATAATGTCACTACCATTAAAGCTCCCCTTAATATTGTCGATGCGGAGTTCCTGAGAGGAGTGACTTATCTTTTTCAAAAAGGTTGTATTTGCCAAAAGCAGATAGTTCTCAGACGAGGCTACTATGCATACAAAAAACGGCCTGCTATCGTATTTCTGCAATGCCGAAAGAGAAAGAACCGTGTTGCTCATCCTTTTGTGTTCAGACTTACTAAATCGAATGGCAAAATCCTTATTTGAAAAAACCTTTCGATCTTTAATAAGTCCAAATTCATTTTGGACAATTTTTGAGAGTTCCTCCTTGTCACCAATGCCGTTGTGCTGTTGAATAAGAGATATTAATCGGTTGATTTCGACTTCGTTATACATTTAATCACCCCACATAGATAATTGTGAGTTTTGGGTTTTCCTTTGCAATGCAGTTGTGTTTCTTTCCCAAAACACACCATCTGTATATCCTTGAATAGACGCATCGTTGTCCGCCATCTCCAGACGCTTCTCGGCCCAAACGCAATACTGCTCGTTTTCTTCTATTCCGATATAGTGTCTGCCAAGTTTTTTTGCCGTTACCGATGTTGTCCCGGAACCAAGGAACGGGTCTAAGACGATGCTTCCGGGATTGGAACTTGCAAGAATAAGCTTAGCTATAAGTTTCTCGGGCTTTTGAGTTGGATGAGCAGTATTTTCCGGCATAGACCAATACGGAATAGAAATATCATCCCAAAAGTTAGAGGGATATGTATTTCTGAAATTGCCTTCTGCCGTTTCTTCCCAATCCTTTGGTTTTCCATCGACCTTATAAGGAGCAATAACTTTGCGACGTACTTTGACTTTATCAACATTAAATGTGTAATGTTTTGACACTGTTGCAAACCAAATATCTTCCATGCCGTTTTTCCAATTGCTTAATGCTCCACGGCCCTTCTCTCGTTGCCAAGTAATTCTATTCTGAATGTAGAAATACTTTTTTAGAACCTTGCCGATTGTGGGACTTGATTGCCAATCGCAGCAAACATATATGGTAGCGTCTTCCTTGAGTAATGGTAATACTGACTTAATCCAAGACTGGGTATACTCTTCGTACATTTCATCCGATGTTTTTTTGAATTTTTTCCCATTGAAGTTTTTGTCGAGGTTGTAGGGGGGATCTGCAATCAATAAATCAACGAATTTTGTTGGCAATAACGGGAGAATCGAAAAAGTATCCCCAAGAATGGTTTTGTTTATGACCGACTGTAAATCCGTCGGCTTTGAAATCGAGATGCATCTGTCTAAGTATGATTTCCCTTCTTCGACAGATAAATCAATCGTTTTATTGCGTCCTGCCTTCATCGATATACTCCTTATTTATCGCACATACCGTTCTGAATCAAAGTCAATATTATGTTCAGAACAATAGTCAGCCAACTTTTTTAGCGTCTTATAGTTAGGGGAAACTTTTCCACTTTCCCACCGATTAACGGTTGCGAAAGAAACGCCGATTTCTTTCGCAAAATCTTCTTGGCTTAAGAACAATTTCTTGCGTAGCAATTCCACATCGTTTGAAAAGGGCATAGCATTTACCTCCACTTTTATAACATAATTATAGCACATATAGAGGGAGTTGGCAAGGCGAATTAAAAAGAATCTACAACTTAGTTGAAAACAAAAGCCGGCGGCAGGGAGCAATCCCTGCCGCCGTTGCACTTATACCCTATAAATTAGTTCGCTATTTACAATCTCCATAGCCTTATTTCGGATGTTATTCATCCTGCCGACCCACTCCATTGAATCGGTAGCTTTCAGGGTCTCCGTGATACCTTCCGCCTCGGCCATCTGCTTTACCAGCCGAAGAAACATTTCCTCCGCCTGACGGTCGATATCGGCAAGGTAGCTGTTCAATTTTCCGCTGGTGAGCAGGGTCGCATAGCTTGCCCGGCGATGCTCCTTCAGATAGCGCCGGTGGCGCTGTCCCCACACGCCGATGGGCTGCTGTTCTTCTTCGGGCAGCTTCAGATCGGGGAGAAGATAATCCCCGACCTGCGTATAAGTACCGCCCATTTCCTCAAAAATCGTCTTTGCCATTGTCTGTTCCTACCTTTCATAATTTGTATTTCTGCGCCTTGTGCGCTGATTTTGCTTTCGTTGCTGCTCCATATCTTTTGCCTGCGCAATCAGATTATCGATCTGCTGATTTCCAAGAACCTTCCGCAGAAAGCGGAAATCCTTCAGTTCCGAGCGTAGGGCATCATTTTCTCCTTTGAGCCGGTCGTTGGTTGCGGTCAGATGTTCATTCTCTCGGTAGAGCCGCCCGTTGGTGGTGTTCAGCCGGTGATAGCTGTCCAGAGCCTTGTAATAGTGGTAGAACACCTCTCGGATAACCTCTTTCAATTTCTTAATGAGTGGGTCAACAAACCGCTGTTTATAGGTCTTGGCGGTCATTAGAGTGGGGGGATCGGGGAGTTGAAACTCTGCATCCGACTCAATCCGCTGCTCCAACTTTTCAATAGACTGCACACCCTGATCGAAGTTGTCGATCCTATTCTGTACAGTTTCCAGCTCGTTCTGCTTTTCGGCAAGCGTGCTGCCCATCGCAGCAATCTCTTTTTCTCGCTCTTGCTTCTTGTAATCCAGAACGGAGAGGTGCTTGTCGTGCGTCCCTTTCTGCTCCCACTGGATGTCATACCGCTCCATCACGGCAGCCAGCTGCTCCTTTTCGGATTGTACCCACTGTGCCCATTCCGTTGCACCTCGTGTGCCACCCTTGAAGCCCTGCGCTGCCAGCGCCTGTTTCAGCGATACACGGGTATCAAGCCCTCGCTTACTCCCGGTGGTGAACGGCACAAAGTCAATGTGGATATGGGGTGTAGCTTCGTCCATATGGAGATGCGCCGAAAACACCCGGAGGTTGGGATTGCGCTCCTGAAAGCCCTGATAATACTGGTCCAGTACGGTTCGTGCCAGCTCTGCATACTCGCCGGTGGCGCTCATATCGTCCTTATTTCCGATTTGCAGGATAATCTCGTGGAAGGGCTTCTCCTGATTGCCGGAGCGAATTTTCTCATAGTAGTTTGGAATGCGCCTGTCTGCACGGGCCTGTTTCTCATTGTAGCGTTTCAGAGCTTCATCAAAAAGCTGGTGGTATATCGTCTGGATGCGCTCGTTGCAATAGTCGATGTTCAGGTGAGTACGGCTTCCATCCACATTCTCCGCCCGAAATTTGCGGCTGTTATGATTGACAGAGCCTTTGCCGACCTCGGCGCTGATCGTTCTCTTCATAAAATCTCACTTCCTTTCACATTCCGGCCGCAGCCGGGGTTCTGTTACTCTTGTCAAGAGTAACGCAAAAGCACTTTTGACAGCCTGCGGCCATCAAAAGCTGCTATTGCGGTCCTCCGGACCCAGGCCCCCTTTGTCTGCTTCGCAGACATTTCCCCCGCTATCGGGGGAATCTCCCCTCGGGGGCTATGGGGCGTTGCCCCGGCAACTGCGGTTGCCTCCCCAGTGCTCAATGCCCTTTGAAAAGGGCAGCCGCACGGCTTGCCGAAACTTCAAAGCGTGACAAACCGTGACGGTGGTGACAATGTTTTAGGCCTCGCCGCTGCCCACCAAAAGACCGTCACGGTCGTCACCCTTTGACACGCTGTCCAGTTCCATCTCCTTCCACAGGGAGATTTTACGTCCACCGTGATTGCGGCTTGCCTTGTAGTGAATATCGTGATCCCGCAGCAGCCGTGCAGAGCCAACACTTAGCCGGAGAGAAAGCACATTGGGCTTGCAGTCCAGATGTAGCAGGCAGCACAGCTCGGATGCTGTGCCCTCCCAGCGTTCACCCACCGAAGAAAGAAAGGCTGCGATGCTTTCCAGAAACGGGTCCGGCGGCTCCTGCCAAAGCCCCGTTTCAACGCTCTCCAACTCCCATACCAGAGTTTCGGGATTCTTGTTCAGGTGCAACCGCTGATCCTCCTGATCTCTGCCGGTAACATCCAGCACCGCTGCATTGGAGGTGCGTTTCTCCTTGCTGAGGACAAAGCCGCCGTCCGCTGCACCCAGCAGACCGTTGGTTCCAGCAATCATATCGAATTTGTCATCTGCCTCCAACTTGCGGGTGTGGTGAACGATTACCATTGTTACCTTATAGCTGTCGGCAACAGTTTTCAGCCGAGCCACAATATCGTAGTCACTACTGTAGCTGAAATCCGCTCCGCCAACCTCACGCACCCGTTTCAGGGTGTCGATGATGATCAGGCCGGTGTTGGGATGCTCCCGCATAAAGCTGCGAATCTGATCCTCCAGACCGCTGCTGGTTGTTTTACAGTGGGTGGCAAAATACAGATTTTCAGCCGCCTCAGCGCCGAACATCCGGAATAGTCTCCGCTGCAAGCGGGCATAGTTATCTTCCAGCGCAAAGTAAAGAACGCCCGTTTTTCGCACCTTATAGCCCCACAGAGGCAGGCCGGTGCTGACCTGATAGGCAAGCTGGGCCATCAGGAAGCTCTTTCCCACCTTCGGGGAGCCTGCCAGCAGATAGGCTCCCTGATATATCAGGCCGTCAATCAGCGGTTCCTGCCCTTCAAAGTCCGTATCATAGAGGGTGGACATAGACACCGTTTCCAGATAGTCCGGAGCCATCCTTCTTTGCATTTCCCGGTAGAAATCATCGTCAGACCCCTTGAAATCCGAATCAAAATCGGTTAAACTATTGTTAGTAAGGTTTTGGGATGACTGCTCCGTATCTGCGCCAACAGATACAATAGGGGCGGTCATTTCTTTTTCTTTGTTCATTCAGATTCCTCCTTCATTCCGCCGAGAATGTCGGCGATCATTTCAATCAAGTCAAGCAGCTCATCATTGGCTATATCGCCAGTCTCAATGCGCTGCAATTCCAAAAGCACTTCCGCAAGCTGATTCCGCAGTGCCTTAAACACTCTGGGATTGCCCTGCACCACCACATCCTTGTGAGTGAGCCGCCGGGTGATATAGTCCTGCTTGGTCAGCCCGGAGAGCTGCACATAGCGTTCGATTTGGGCATCTTCCTCCGGCGATACCCGGAAGGCAACCGTCTTATTG
The DNA here is from genome assembly GCF_003481705.1 of Butyricicoccus sp. OM04-18BH. Classification (GTDB taxonomy): domain Bacteria; phylum Bacillota; class Clostridia; order Oscillospirales; family Butyricicoccaceae; genus Agathobaculum; species Agathobaculum hominis. The sequence goes on along the minus strand of NZ_QULN01000015.1, from coordinate 7,740 downwards.
CGCCAGCGATTATGCTCGTCCCTGTTCTTCAATGACATCGTTTACACCGTCCTTTCTGAATTGATTGAGCTTGTCCGCCATATCGCTTTGCGTGGATGGGAACAGGTGGGCGTAGTTGTAGGTGATATTGATGCTTTCGTGTCCTACCCGGTCAGCAATCGCTACCGCCGAATATCCCATTTCAATCAGAAGCGAAATATGGCTGTGTCTCAAATCGTGGATTCGGATGCGCTTTACCCCTGCGGCATTGGCGCCTCTGTCCATTTCGTGATGAAGATAGCTTTTCGTGACTTCAAACAGCCGGTCATTTTTGCCGATTCGGTAGAGCTGTTTCATATAGTCCTGCATTTCTTCACAGAGGAACTCCGGCATTTTGATCGTCCGGTTACTTTTCGGCGTTTTCGGGTCAGTGATGATGTCCCGGCCACCGATACGCTGATAGGATTTGCTGATCGTGACCGTCTCCCGGTCAAAATCGAAATCCGCCGGGGTCAGCGCCAGCAGTTCACCCTCACGGATGCCACACCAGTACAGCATTTCAAAAGCATAGAAGGAAACCGGCTTATCCATCATTTCTTCGGAGAATTTCTTGTATTCCTCCTGCGTCCAGAAAAGCATCTCTCTTGCCTTGGCTTTCCCCATATTGCCGACCTTGGCGGCTGGATTGTCTTTCAACCCATAAAACTTCACGGCATGATTGAAAATAGCACTGAGCTGATTGTGCAGCGTCTTGAGATACACCGGCGAATACGCCTCGCCGCTCTTATCCCGACATTTAATCATCTCATTTTGCCAAGCGATAATGTCTTTGGGCTGGATCGTATTCATTTTTCGCTTGGCGAAGTACGGGAGCAGTTTGGTGCGAATGATGTGCTCTTTGGTGTGCCAAGTGTTCTCTTTCAGCCGGTTCTTCATATCGGCTGTGTAGGTGTCGATAAAGCTCTCAAAGGTCATATCCAGATCGGCTTCCACCTTGTGGAGTTGTTCCCGCTCCCAAGCAAGAGCTTCTCGTTTGGTTGGAAAGCCTCGCTTCGTAGACTGGTGGACTTTGCCCTGCCAATCCGTAAAACGGTAGTAGACCTTCCAAGAGTTGTTTTTGGTATCTTTATAAACGGACATTTTTACCTCTCTTTCTGAATAGCACCGTAGCAGGTGCGTTCCATAAAATATTGCTTGTTGACTCGTCCCGAAATCGTGAGGAAGCCCTTGTTTTTCAGTTCCTCATTCAGCTTTTGCACGATCTTGTAGGCGTAGGATTTGGAAACGCCCAATTCCTGTGCCACTTCGTCCACTTTCATAAAGCTCGTGTTCTCCATTTCATCACCCCTTTCGTTTGGTTATAGTTCTCTTGTTTAGTGTCGGAGAACTTTCTGGCCGCATTCCGATTTGCCCGAGCGGTTACGCCATTACCGTGACGCACGATGGATATTCTGTTGTCTACAAATAACTTAACGCTATTTGCTATAGCCATTATACTAAACGAATTTGCTATTGTCAAGAGGCTTTCGGGAAAATATTTAACTTTTTTGCTTTTGCTATCTTGACATAACTTAAATCTATATGCTATACTAATTGCACAGTACATAAAGGAGTGTTGTGCTATGGCAATCGGTGAGAGAATTCGGTTCTTCCGCAATCTGCGGGGAATGACGCAAAAATACTTAGGGCAGGTGGTCGGCTTTCCGGAAAAGACCGCCGACATCCGTATGGCGCAGTATGAATCCGGCAGCAGAACACCCAAGGCGGAGCTGACGGAGAGCCTTGCCGATGCGCTGGGTGTCTCACCGCTGGCACTGTCCGTGCCGGACATTGACAGCTATCTCGGCCTGATGCACACGCTGTTTACCTTGGAGGATCGCTATGGGTTGACGGTGGAAACCGGCGAAAACGGCGTTTCCCTGCGTGTTGACCCTCGGAAGGGAAAGGATGCCGCCGAGCTTTCCGAAATGCTTGTTGCTTGGGCGGAACAAGCCGAAAAGTATCGTAATGGCGAAATCAACCGGGAGGACTATGACAAGTGGCGTTATAACTATCCGAAATATGACGAAGCGTCCGGCTATGTGAAAGTCCCATCCCAGCAGCTCAGCGATGCGCTGGTGGAGGCTTTCAAAGACAGGCTGAAGAACGATTAAATTCAGACAAAACAAAAAGAGCTATCTGACTTCTCTAACAGAAATCAGATAGCTCTTTATTCTTGGATAATCTTAAAATGTTGTCATTTTGTTGTCACGGGGCAAATCCGTAACGAAAAAGTCCAGCATTTTCAAGGTTTTTCAGCCTTTCTGGGATCATTCCCACTCGATCGTAGCGGGGGGCTTGGAGGTGATATCGTACACGATGCGGTTTACGCCGGCGACCTCGTTTACGATACGGCTGGAAGCCTTGTCGAGGACGTCATACGGGATGCGCGCCCAGTCAGCGGTCATAAAGTCGCTCGTGGTGACGCCGCGCAGCGCGAGGGCGTAATCGTAGGTGCGGCTGTCGCCCATGACGCCGACCGTGCGGGTGTTGGTCAGAACGGCGAAGTACTGGTTGATCTGGGTGTCCAGACCTGCATTTGCGATCTCCTCACGGAAAATCGCGTCCGCCTCGCGCAGAATGTCGCACTTCTCCTTGGTGATCTCGCCGGTGATGCGGATGCCGAGGCCGGGACCCGGGAACGGCTGGCGCATAACGAGATACTTCGGCAGACCGAGCTCAAAGCCGAGCTGACGGACCTCGTCCTTGAACAGCATGCGCAGCGGCTCGATGATCTCCTTGAAGTCGACGAAATCCGGCAGACCGCCGACGTTGTGATGGCTCTTGATAACGGCTGCGTCATCCTTGCCGGACTCGATGACGTCCGGATAGATGGTGCCCTGTGCGAGGTAGTCCACCTTGCCGACCTTCGCGCCGATCTCCTTGCCCATCTTCTCGAAGGTGCGGATGAACTGCGCGCCGATCGCCTTGCGCTTGTCCTCGGGGTCGGTCAGACCCTTGAGCGCGGCAAGGAACTCGTCCTCTTCGTTCATGCGGATGAGGTTGAGGTTCCACTTGGAGAACGCCTCCTCGACCTCGTCGCCTTCGTTCTTACGCATCAAACCGTGGTCTACGAACACGCAGGTCAGCTGATCGCCGACTGCCTCCGCGAGCAGAGCGGCTGCAACAGAGGAGTCAACGCCGCCGGACAGCGCGAGCAGGATCTTGCCGTCACCGACCTTTTCGCGGATCGCCTTGATCGAGGTGTTCTTGTAGTCCTCCATGGTCCAGTCGCCCTTGGCGTGGCAGATCTCATAGAGGAAGTTCTTCAGCATCAGAGAGCCGTTTTCGGTGTGGTTTACCTCGGGATGATACTGAACGCCGTAGAAGCCGCGCGCCTCATTTGCGATAGCGGCGGTCGGGCAGGCATCGGTGTGCGCGACGAGTTCAAAGCCCTCCGGAACCTTTGCCATGTAGTCGCCGTGGCTCATCCAGGAAATGCCCTCGGCGGGCAGACCCTTGAACAGCTTGCAGCCGGTGTTGTAGAAGGTGCGGGTCTTGCCGTATTCACGCGCGGTGTCCTCCTGTGCGGCGGTGACCTGACCACCGAGGGTGTGCGCCATGAGCTGGCAGCCGTAGCAGATGCCGAGCACCGGGATGCCGAGGTCGAACAGCGCCGGGTCGCACTTCGGGGAGGTCTCCTCGTAAACGCTGTTCGGGCCGCCGGTGAAGATAATGCCGATCGGGTTCATGGCCTTGATCTCCTCGATCGAGGTCTTGTACGGCTTTACCTCACAGAATACATTATGTTCGCGGACGCGGCGCGCAATCAGCTGATTATACTGACCGCCGAAATCCAGCACAAGAACGAGCTGATGATTTTCCATCGTCAATCTCCTTTCGTATTGATACTCTTAAACATATAATAAAATTATGCCACAATCGCAGGCGTTCGACAAGTGCTTTTTCAATATTTCGACGGATTTCCTAAAATGCAATAATTAACTTACCGCAAAGGAGTAGTCCTCGAGGTAAGTTTTTTTATTACAAAAAATCCGAATGGAGGTGCAAAAATGTCCGAAGTAAAAAGAGCAATTACCGATGCAATGCGTCAGCGTATTTACGAGATGTGGATTTCCGGATATAAGGTAGCGAACATCGCAGCGGACATCGGTGTTAATGCTCACACAGTAAAGAGTGAGTTGGAGCGCGGCTACACCGGT
>NZ_QULN01000015.1:0-3549 GCF_003481705.1 Butyricicoccus sp. OM04-18BH | reverse complement strand
TAAAATTATGCCACAATCGCAGGCGTTCGACAAGTGCTTTTTCAATATTTCGACGGATTTTATAGGGTTGATTGCAGGGGGGAGACTTTGCTTCCGGTTTTTCGTCAAAACAGCGAATAGAAAGAGGCGGAGCGGTGCAGACTGAGATGGAAATAACTGTACGGAAAGGAAGAATCCCATTGAAAGACAAGAGACTGCTGGCGGCGGCGCTGCTGCTCCCGCTGACCGTTCTGCTGCTGTTCGCAGCGCTTGCAAGCGGCGCGGCATCCGCCGGGGCGGCCGGCGCGCAGCCGCAGGTACAGGACATCGCGTTCGAGACCTGCGTGGGCGCGTCGACCGAAGCCGCGCTGTGTGCACAGGACGCAGACGGGGATGTGGTGCTGTTTCAGCTGACTGAGCGGCCGCGTCTCGGCACAGCGGAGATCGAGGACGACCGTATCATCTATACGCCCGGCGCGCGCACGGGAAAGGATGAATTCAGCTATACCGCGGTGGACGCGGAGGGAAATGCCGCTGCACCGGCAAAGATTACGGTCCGCATCGGGAAAAACCGGGCCGGACTGACGTATTCCGACATGGAGGGAGACCCGGCGCACTATGCGGCGCTGTGCCTTGCCGCGCGCGGCATCATGCAAGGCGAGCGCATCGGAGATTGTGCGTTTTTCCGCCCGTCGCAGACCGTGACGCGCAGCGAATTTATCGCGATGGCGGCATCTGCGGCGAAGCTCAGGATAAAGCCGACCGACCGCACGGATTTCGCTGACGACAGCGGACTTTCCGCGTGGGCCAGGCCGTATATCAGCGCGGCGGCGGCGGACGGACTGGTCTGTGGCTATGAGACTGCCGGAGCGCTCAACGAGATTCGGGGACAGAACCCGATCACGCTCGCGGAGGCGAGCGTCGTCATGGCGAACCTGCTGAGCGATGCCGCGGGCGTCAGCGAGGTGATGGCGGCGGAGCATGACGAGGCGGCAGACTGGGCGCAGCGGGCGGTCTCCGCGATGGCGCGTGCGGAAATTCTGGATGAAAGCACGGCCTCGGGCAGCGCCTCCGCGCCGCTCACCCGGAGAGACGCATGCGTAATGCTCTGCCGCGCAATCGAACGGCTGTAATAACGGCAGAGAGCGGCGGCGGGCCCAAGGCAGAAGTAGACTTTATCGGCAGATTGATTTATAATAGGTCTGTACCGGTGAAAAATGACAGAACGTCATGGGAAAGGAAGGACCTGTTTGAAAGAGAAACAGCCTGCCGGGCAGATCGACTTTGCCGAGGGGAGCGTGCGCCGCAAAACGCTGGCGCTTGCCGCGCCCATGCTCGTCGCGCAGGTGCTCAATCTGCTCTATAATATAGTTGATCGTATTTATATCGGCAAAATCCCGGGGGAGGGCACGGCCGCGCTCGCAGGGCTTGGCCTGTGCTTCCCGGTGGTTACGATCGTGACCGCGTTCGCCAATCTGTTCGGTGCGGGCGGCGCGCCGCTGTGCTCGATCGCGCGCGGAAAGGGAAAACGCGAGAGTGCGCAGAGCATCATGCGCAACGCTTATTTCATGCTGCTCGTGAGCGGTGCGGTGCTGACGGCGATCGGTCTCGTTTTTCACAGACCGCTGCTGTATCTGTTCGGCGCGAGCGATACGACGTATCCGTATGCGGCATCTTATCTAACGGTTTATCTGCTCGGCACGCTATGCGTGATGACGTCGCTCGGACTGAATCCGTACATAAACTGTCAGGGCTTTGCGAAGATCGGCATGCTGACCGTTGTTGTGGGTGCGGCGGCGAACATCGTGCTCGACCCGGTTTTTATTTTTGCTCTGCACCTCGGCGTGCGCGGCGCGGCCATCGCGACCGTCATTTCGCAGACGCTTTCGGCGCTATGGGTACTGCGCTTCCTGACCGGCAGGCAAGCGGAGCTTAAAATAGGCTTCCGCGGCTTTCGGCCGGATTTTGCCTGCATCCGGCGCATCGCGACGCTCGGCGTTTCGAGCTTTGTGATGTCGTTTACGGACAGTCTCGTGCAGATCGCGTGCAACGCGACGCTGCTCACATTCGGCGGCGATATTTATATCAGCGTCATGACTGTGCTGAATTCCGTGCGGCAGATCGCGCAGACGCCGGTCATGGCGATCGCGGACGGTGCGACGGCGGTCATCAGCTTCAACTACGGCGCGAAGGCCTACAGCCGCGTGCGCGACGCCATCCGGTTTATGACGCAGCTTGCTTTTGGCTATACCGTGCTGAGTTGGCTGCTGATCTCGCTGTTCCCGGCGGCTTTTATCCGGATCTTCAATCAGGATGCCGCCATGCTGCGCGCGGCGATCCCGTCGCTGCACATCTATTTCTTCGGCTTTGTCATGATGGCGTTCCAGTATTCCGGTCAGAGCACGTTCAAGTCGCTGAATAGGGCCGGCTTTGCGGTTTTCTTCTCGCTTCTGCGAAAGGCGTTCATCGTTGTTCCGCTCACGCTTGTGCTGCCGCGCGTTGCCGGACTCGGCGTAAACGGTGTTTTTGCGGCCGAGCCGATCTCCAATCTGATCGGCGGACTTGCATGCTATATCACGATGCGGTGCACGGTCATGCGTGAGCTGGAGCACCGGGAAAGCATGCAGCGAGGACAGGTGAAAAAATAATTTCGGATTTTTTTCGAAAAACCTGTTGACAATTCGGGCAAAGTGTAGTATCCTAACATAGTCGTCACTGAGTGACACACAAAACACTGAAAAGTGACCGGCTATGGAAGTTTAGCTCAGCTGGGAGAGCATCTGCCTTACAAGCAGAGGGTCAGCGGTTCGAGCCCGTTAACTTCCACCAACAAGCACTTACGAATGTAAGTGCTTTTCTTTTTCTTTATTGCAGCCGGACTCGTCATCTGCCAACCGGTAGAGGGTCACAGGTTCGAGCCCTGTAACGCCTACCAAACAAAAGAAATCCGAACCTTTTATCAAACGGTGAGGGGTTCGGATTTACTGTTATTTTTGTGAAAAAGTCAAAACTGAAAAAACCGGGAGGACTGCTGGCTGCGGCAATCCTCCCGGTTTTTTGTGCAAATGCACTGTCCAAGGCTGCGTTTCCTACTTTCCGATCGGCAAACGCCCTTTTTATACTATCCCCCGCATTGCGTTTTTACTCTCTGCGACTGCTGCGGGATAACGGCAGCAATCCTTAATTCCTTATAAACAGAATTGAATTTCAGACTTTACTTTGTAACGGGTGTAACATCGCGATTTCTGAATTTGAAAAAAACTGAAAATTATTGTTGACAGGAGGGGGAGTGCTGTGGTATCCTATTAAAGCTGTCGCTGAGAGGCGCGGCGGTCGAACGGAAAGGCGGCTTGAAAAGAACGAAAAAAGTTCTTGACAAACGGGTTTCGGTTTGATATAATAAATAAGCTGTTTTGAAAGAGATGGCGGTCAGAAAAGTTTGAGTTTTGAGAGAATTGCTTCAAAAACTTCGAAAAAAGTTTTGAAAAAGTTCTTGACAAATGAAAAACAGTCTGATATAATAAATAAGCTGTCAATGAGACGGCATCCGAAACCTTCGGAGGACAAAAT
>NZ_QULN01000014.1:35999-36572 GCF_003481705.1 Butyricicoccus sp. OM04-18BH | reverse complement strand
GCCGAATTGAACAACAAAGGCTGGGATTTTGATGTGAAAATTTGTGCGCGCACCGTATACAACTATATTGATACCGGCGTTCTGAATATCAACAGAACAGATTTGCCCATGAAAGGTAGACAGAAGCGCAAATATAGACGTATCAAAACACAGAAGCGTGTATCTGCCGGAACCAGCATTGATTATCGCCCAGAGGAAGTAGATGAGCGTACAACGCTCGGCCATTGGGAGATGGATACTGTGTATACCACCACGAAAAAGGCAAAAGCCGTTCGGCTGAAACCGGCCTTACTCGTACTGACGGAGCGCCTGTCGCGCAAAGAACTCATTATCAAGATGCGCGACCGTACCTCTGCCAGCGTAGTTCGTGCGCTCAATCGTCTTGAACGCAGTATGGGTGCAAAGAAATTCACAGATACTTTCCGAACGATCACCGTAGATAACGGCAGCGAATTTGCCAATGTGGATGGCATGGAGAACTCCGGCCTGCGCAAGAGTGAGAAGCGCACGAAAGTCTATTACTGTCATGCCCACCATAGCTGGGAGCGTGGTTCTAACGAGAACGCTAATCGT
>NZ_QULN01000014.1:0-35989 GCF_003481705.1 Butyricicoccus sp. OM04-18BH | reverse complement strand
GCTGGGAGCGTGGTTCTAACGAGAACGCTAATCGTCTAATCCGGCGATGGTTTCCAAAAGGTACTGACTTCTCCAAGGTGACGGCAGCACAGATCGCTGCCTTGCAGGACTGGATCAATAACTATCCACGCAAGGTTCTCAGCTGGGCAACCTCCAATACAGTGTACGAACTGTATATGCAGCAGCAGGAATAAGCCGTCAAAATCGCATATTTTCTCATTTTAGGAGTGGCGAAAAAAGTCACTCCTTGTTGGCGTGCCTAAAATACCTCGAATTACCCTAAAAAAGTGCTTATAAAGCGTAAAAAGTAAAGGCATTGTGTATGATGTACACAATGCCTAAAAATCTTCTATCAATTTGTGTTAATTTTACTCTTGCTACTCAGCTGTAATTCCGACTTTTTCTTTCAAAGTCTGTCAAGAAAGCTGTGGCGGCCGTTTTCATCGCGCCATCCAAGCAGCTTTCCCGTATCCACATTCTTGACCGCATTGAAGATATTTGCCTCGATCTGCGGATTTCTCGACGCAAGAGACGCGATCATCTGCTTGATTTCCGCGCGTTTTGTGTCGTTTTCCAGTTTTTTCGCCGGACAGTCGCAGGGCAGGAAGGTCAGTCCGCAGAATTCCGCCCATTCCACAACGTTTGCCTCGCGTGTGAAGTAAAGCGGACGGATCAGCTCCATCCCCTCGTAGTTTTTCGCCTTCACGCGCGGCAGCATCGCCTGCACCTGGCCGCCGTAGATCAGACCCATCAGCACCGTGCCGATCGCGTCATCATAATGGTGACCGAGGGCAATTTTGTTGCAGCCGCGCTTTTTCGCCTCGGCATAGAGATAGCCGCGGCGCATTTTCGCGCAGAGGAAGCACGGATGTTCCGCCGAATGGCTGCCTGCGACGCGCAGCACATCTGTGTCGAAGATCTCGAGCGGAATGTCCAGTTTCCGCGCATTCTCCTCCAGATGCCTGCGGCCTTCGGGCGCATATCCGGGGTCCATCGCCAGAAATTTCAGCTCGAAATCCACTGTGTGCTGCAAATCCCGCAGCAGCAGGCCGAGCAGCATGGAGTCCTTGCCGCCCGAGATGCACACTGCGACGCGGTCGCCCGGACGCACCATGTCATATTCCTTTACCGCATCCACGAATGGCTTGCGAATCGTGCGCACGAACTCGCGCTGCAAGGTCTTTCTGATCTCTTCTGCTGTCATTTTACGCCCTTCTTATGCTGAAAATGGTAGGTGATGCGCGCGAGCAGGCTGTCCGGCGCGAAATGCCGCGCGACCGTCATCGCCTTCATGGCAAGGCCCGGAACGATGACCGTTTTCCCGGCGAACATCCCGTCGACCGCTTCCCTTGCCACACGCTTCGCGTCCAGACCGTTCAGCGCGAACTTCACGCCGGCTACCTTGTTGAATTCGGTGTCGACCGGCCCCGGACAGAGTGCGCACACCTTGACCGCGCTGTTTCTGTGCCGCAGCTCCTCGCGCAGCGCCTGCGTTAGACGGAGCACATAGTTTTTGGTCGCGTAGTAGGTCGCCATGAGCGGGCCGGGCAGGAAGCCGGCCGACGAGGCGACATTCAGAATATATCCGTGGCCGCGCTTCGCGAAATCCTGCACCGCGAGCTTGGTCAGAATGTGCACCGCACGGATATTCGTGTCGATCATGCGCAGCTCCTCGTCCAGATCGGTGTCCAGAAACTCGCCGAACAGGCCGAAGCCCGCATTATTTATCACGATCTCGAGATCGTCGCCGCACACCGCACTGTACAGCAGGCGGCATTCCTCCTCATCGCTCACATCCGCCGCGATCACATGGCACACGGTCGGCAGCTCGGCCGCAAGCTCGCGCAGACGCTCCTCGCGCCGTGCGCACAGCACCAGCTCGCAGCCGCGCTCAGCGAGCGCGAACGCCATTTCACGCCCCAGTCCCGAGGACGCGCCGGTAATCAGCGCCTTCATATAACTCCCTCCATTTCCCGGTGTTTCGGTATAATATATCAGTGTAGCACAGCCCGTCCCGCCCGTCAAACAGAAAACGGAGACCGTTCCTTGCAGACAGGTCTCCGTTTCGTGCGTATTTGCTATGATCTTACTTCATAAGGTTGCCGTCGTCGAAATAGTTGATCTTCATCGCGGCGCGGACATCTGCGAGGGTCTCCGCAGCCTTGCGCTCTGCGGCCTCGCTGCCCTTTTTGAGGATCTCATAGACCTCCGGCTTGCGCGCCTCCCAGTAGGCGCGGCGCTCGCGCATCGGGCCGAGGATGGACTGCATGACGTTATTGAGGAACTTCTTTACCTTTACGTCGCCCAGACCGCCGCGCGTGTAGTGCGCCTTGAGCTCGTCGAGATTGCTGTACTCCGGCAGGAACTCCGCAAAATGCTCGTCGGTGCAGAAGGCGTCCAGATAGGTGAACACGGTATTGCCCTCGAGCTTGCCCGGGTCCTCGATGCGGATATGATCCGGATCGGTGAACATGGACATGATCTTGGTGCGGACAGTCTTTTCGTCGTCGGCCAGATAGATGCAGTTGCCGAGCGACTTGCTCATCTTCGCCTTGCCGTCCGTGCCCGGCAGACGCAGGCAGGCGGTGTTGGACGGGAGCATGATCTTCGGGTCGGTCAGCGTCTCGCCGTAAATGCGGTTGAAGGAATGCACGATCTCGCGGCACTGCTCGATCATGGGCATCTGGTCCTCGCCGACCGGTACGCAGGTCGCGCGGAAGGCGGTGATGTCGGCCGCCTGGCTGATCGGATAGCAGAAAAAGCCGACCGGAATGCTCGACTCAAAGCCGCGCATCTGAATCTCGGACTTTACGGTAGGATTGCGCTGCACGCGGGAAACCGTGACGAGGTTCATGTAGTAGAACGTCAGCTCGGTCAGCTCGGGCACCATGGACTGAATGAAGATGTTGACCTTTTCCGGGTCGAGACCGCAGGCCAGATAGTCGAGCGCGACCTCCATGATGTTCTGACGGACCTTCTCCGGGTGCTCGGCGTTGTCGGTCAGCGCCTGCGCGTCCGCGATCATGATATAGATCTCGTCGAACTCGCCCGAGTTCTGAAGCCTGACGCGCTCGCTCAGCGAGCCGACATAGTGGCCGACGTGCAGACGGCCGGTCGGACGGTCGCCGGTAAGAATGATCTGTTTCATTGGTATATCTCCCTTTTTCGGGACGCGATGCCCGGTTTTCAGCCGTTTCCGCGGCACTTGATTTACATAGGTGGATTTTACCGCATCATCGAGTGAAATCGTACGGTGTTGCCTTAAGGCAATACCGCATAATTGGACAAGAGCGATTTGCGAGTAAATTTTGCGTACTGACGAGGCGCGGGTTTGCGGTAATACTGGACGTATTACCGTGAAATCGCAACAAAGTCAGGGCACAAAATTTCCGCAAAGCGCCGCAGCTTTAATTGTGCGGTATTGCCTTAATTATAATGTAAGAATACGCCGCTGTCAACTGCGGCCGTTCATCGAAACAAACAGGATCTTTTCGAAAATATTTCACTTTTTCGACAGGCAGCGCCCCCGCCGTCGTTTTACTGCTCTTTTCATCCGGGCGCGGAAATGGTATACTATACCTAAGGTTAGAAATATATTCTTCGTTACAGATCGGAGGGAAAGATATGGAGGAGTATACGCTTGACGGCAGGCTGCTGACGCTGCTCGCGCAGCCGCTCCGCATCGAGGAGATCCGCCGCGCGCTGCCCGACATCGGAAAGCACGAGCTGAAGGATGCGCTCGACCGTCTGACGCAGGACGGAAAGATCATGAAAAACAAGAAAAACCGTTTTGCGGTGGCCTCGCACTACGGCTGCGCTACCGGCACGTTCCTCGCGACCGAGCGCGGCTTTGCCTTTGTCGCGCCCGACGTCGAGCCGGGTGAGCCCAAACCGGACGATTATTTCATTCCGCCGAACGCCGGCGGCGGCGCATGGCACGGCGACAGGGTGCTCGTCAAGGTCAGCGAGCGCAAAAACAACCGCGGCCGCCGCGAGGCGACGGTGCTGCGCGTCCTCAGCCGCTCCGGTAAGGAGCTGACCGGCGAGCTCGTGCAGCGCGGCAAGGCATTTTTCGTGCAGCCCTCGTCCAAAAAGTACCCTGAGATCGCGGTCAGCCGCCGCGACATCGGCGACGCACAGGTCGGCGACTGCGTGGCCGTCGAGGTGACGAGCTACGGCGACGACACCTATCATCCGCAGGGCGTCGTCTCTGCGGCGCTCGGCGAAAACGGCACGATAGAGGCGTCTATCGCGGCCATCCTGCATGAAAACGGCGTGTTCGACGTATTCCCGGACGAGGTCCTGAAGCAGGCGGACGCCATTCCGCAGCAGGTCGACCTCGCCACGGCCGGAAAGCGTCTCGACCTGCGCGACAAGCTCATCTTTACCATCGACGGCGACGACGCGAAGGACTTCGACGACGCGGTCTCTCTCGAAAAGCTCGATAACGGCCATTATCTGCTCGGCGTCCACATCGCGGACGTCAGCCACTATGTCACGCCGGACTCCCCGCTCGATGCAGAGGCGTTCCGCCGCGGCACCTCGGTCTACTTCCCCGGTCACGTCGTACCCATGCTGCCGTTCGCGCTGTCCAACGGCATCTGCTCGCTCAACCCGAACGTCGACCGTCTCGCCTTCTCCGCGCTCATGGAGATGGACGCGAGCGGCCGCCGCTACGGCGCGAAGTTCGCGAAATCCATCATCCGCTCCAAGGCACGCATGACCTACAACAAAGTCAATAAGATCCTCGCCGGCGACAAGGGTCTGCGCGAAGAATACGCCTTTCTCGTCGAAACGGCGGAAAAGATGAACGATCTCGCCCACGCGCTCTACAAGCGCCGCATCGAACGCGGTGCGCTCGAGCTCGATATTCCGGAGGCGGAGATCCGCGTGGATGAGGCCGGAAAGCCGGTCGAGATCTGCTTCCGCGAGCGCGGCGAGAGCGAAAAGCTCATCGAGGAATTCATGCTTCAGGCCAACGAGGCGGTCGCGGAGTTCATGTGCAAGCGCGAGCACCCAACGGTCTACCGCGTGCACGAAAACCCCGACCCGGACAAGCTGCGCGCGTTTGCGCAGTTCGCGCGCCCGTTCGGCTACCGCATCGACCCGTCCAAGCCCGAGGACACCGCCCAGTTCCAGGTCGTGCTGCGCGGCGCGAAGAACGACCCGAAGCAGCGCGTGCTGCCCACCTTGCTGCTGCGTTCGCTCGCCCGCGCACGCTACGCCGACGAGTGCATCGGTCATTACGGCCTCAAGGCGAAGTTCTATCTGCACTTTACCTCCCCGATCCGCCGCTATCCCGACCTCATCGCGCACCGGATGCTGCAAAAGGCGCTCACCGGCGAGGAATTCACCGCCGCAGACGAAAATATGTGCGCCGAGGCCGCGCAGCAGTCCACAAGCCGCGAGCAGGCGGCGGATAACTGCGAGCGCGACATCGACAAGCTGTTCATCGCCGCCTACATGAAGCAATTCATCGGCGAGGAGTTCGACGCCGAAGTATCCGGCGTGCAGTCGTTCGGCATCTTCGTCGCCCTTGCCAACGGCTGCGAGGGTCTGATCCGCGCCGAGCTGATGACCGGCGACTTCTACCAGTACGACGAGGAGCACATGGCCATGGTCGGCCGCCGCACCGGCAAGCGCTTCACCATCGGCACGCCCCTGCGCGTCAAGCTGCTCGCCGCGAGCGAGGTCACGGGCCAGATCGACTTCGCCCCGGCGGAGGGCTCGCTGCCCGTCTCGGAAAAGCCTGAGCGCGCGCCGCGCGATGACGACCGGCCGCCCTTCGGTAACCGCGCTTCGCGCCGCCGTCATTCGCACGGCAGGGGCCGCAGCGGCGGCCAGAAGGGCAAAAAACCGCCCACAAGAAAACGCAGATAACAGCAAAAAGGAGACTCAGCATTGCCCGGACTCGTTTTAGAGGGCGGTACCTTCCGCCCGGTATTTTCCTGCGGCGTCATGGACGCGCTGCTCGACCATGACATCATGTTCGACTACGTCGTCGGCGTTTCCGCCGGCATCACCTACGCCATCTCCTACCTCTCCCGCCAACGCGGGCGCAATCTGGAGGTGCTGCGTCGCTACCGCGGCGACAGCCGCTATTTCGGCGTGCGCAACCTGCCGCACGACCACTCGATCTTCGGCACGGATTTCGTGTTCGATACCATTCCAAACCAGCTCATCCCGTTCGACTGGGAGGCATATCACCGTTATAAAGGCCGCATTCTGGTCGGCGTGACCAACGCCGAGACCGGCAGAGCCGAATATCTCGACGGCGCGAAGCTCGACCGCACCTGCACCATGCTGCGCGCGACCTGCGCCATTCCGCTCTACTTTCCGGCGGTTCAGCTGAGCGGCGGCACATTCTATGACGGCGGCGTCGCCGACCCCATCCCCATCGTCCGCAGTCTGCACGACGGCAACAGAAAGAACCTCATCGTGCTGACGCAGCCGAAAGGCTACCGCAAGACCCTGACGCGCGGCTCGAAATTCGCCGCCCATGCACTCCGCCGCAAATACCCGGCCATGACCGAAACCATGCTCGCGCGTCCCGGTCTCTACAACGACACGGTCTGTCTGTGCCGCCGTCTCGCGGAGGAAAACCCGGCGGACACGGTCCTGCTCCAGCCGGACGCGCCCCTTGCCACCTTCGAAAAAGATATTAAAAAGCTGGAATGGGGCTATGAAATGGGGTATAATATGACGTGTGACCGGATAGACGACATCAAAGCGCTGTTCGTCTGACGGAGAATAGAAATAAAGATTTTAGGGGGAAAAGAAAAACACATGCAGAACAACAGAATCATTCAGGTCGAGGACAAGGTCCCGCCGAGGCTGCTCGTGCCGCTGTCCATCCAGCATATGTTCGCGATGTTCGGCGCATCCGTACTGGTCCCGTTCATCTTCCATATGAACCCGGCCATCGTGCTGTTCATGAACGGCATCGGCACGCTGCTGTTCATCCTGATCACCAAGGGCAAGGCGCCGGCCTACCTCGGCTCGTCCTTCGCGTTCATCGCACCCGCGACCATCGTCATCCAGAACTGGGGCTACCAGTACGCGCTCGGCGGCTTCGTCGCAGTCGGCGCGTGCGGCTGCATTCTCGCGCTTATCATCTACAAATGCGGCACGGACTGGATCAGCGTCGTGCTGCCGCCGGCAGCCATGGGCCCGGTCGTCGCGCTCATCGGTCTCGAGCTGGCCGGCTCGGCGGCTTCCACCGGCTGCATCGTCGGCGACAGCGTGACCGTCGGCACGGTCGTCACCTTTCTCGTGACGCTCGCCGTTGCGGTATTCGGCAGCGTCATGTTCCGCGGCTTCTTCTCGACCATTCCGATCCTGATCGCGATCATCTGCGGCTACATCGCGGGCGTTATTACCGGCGTCATCGACACCCAGACCATCGTCGATGCGCTGCACACCAGCTTCATCTCCATTCCGAACTTTCAGACGCCGAAGTTCGACATCAACGCCATCCTGATCATCCTGCCGGTCATCCTCGTCATCGCGAACGAGCACATCGGCCATCAGCTCGTCACGAGCAAGGTCGTCGGCCGCGATCTGCTCAAGGACCCCGGTCTGCACCGCTCTCTGTTCGCGGATAACTTCTCGACCATGATCTCCGGCTTCATCGGTTCGGTCCCGACCACTACCTACGGCGAGAACATCGGCGTTATGGCGATCACCAAGGTCTACTCGGTGCGCGTCATCGGCGGCGCGGCAGTCATCTCCATCATCTGCTCGTTCGTCGGCCCGCTCGCCGCCCTCATCCAGACCATCCCCGGCCCGGTCATCGGCGGCATCTCCTTCCTGCTGTACGGCATGATCGGCACCTCCGGTCTGCGCATTCTGGTCGACAACCATGTTGATTACAGCAAGAACCGCAACATGATCCTGACGTCGGTCATTTTCGTCACCGGCCTGTCCGGCGTGACCCTGTCGCTCGGCGATGTATCGCTGTCCGGCATGACCCTCGCCGCCATCGTCGCAATGATCATGAGCCTCGTGTTCCATGCTCTCGACAGAGCAAAGCTCACCAACGACGCCTGATACCGGCACAAAAAAGCAAAGCGCCTGCTCCCGAAACGGGACGCAGGCGCTTTTTCACCATATGCTCTTAAAAAACCAGATTACAAACCGTATGACTTCGATCCCCACGAATACAAGGAATACCATTCCCACTCTCCATGCAGTGGAATCCCCTGCCGCAGTCTGAAGGGCCTCCGCCCTCATGAGAAAGTACAGAAAGGCCAGCGTGCTCGCGAGAAAACCATAATCCCACTTGTTTTTCCACCATTTCGAGTCCCATATACTTCTCTTTGTCGGCGTTTCCTGCTGCGGCTCAGCCTCCGGCGAAGATGTCTGTACAGTCTGCGGATTCGAGTCTGCTTCCTTCGTCGTGCCCTCCGACGGCATCACAGGCTTCGCGCTGCTGACCGGCGTTTTCTGCGGCGGCTCGTAAAATAGGTCATCCTCCGGATCGTCGTATTCGTCAAGGTCATCGAGATCATCGAGGCTGTCATCGCGACCGTGACGGCACTTGCTGTACGGCGCGTGGCTCTCGATCTCCTTTATGCCCTGCCGAAAATGTACATATCCGTCCAGACCCTTTCCGTAATAACCGAAATCCCAGTCCTCCATGCTCATATCCTGCGCCTCCCTTTCTCTTTGTGCTTTCATTATAGCGCAGAAAGAGGGAAATAAACCGGACATAAGCAAAAGGCACCTGCTCTTAGAAAAGAACAGGTGCCGATTTTTATGACTTTACGCCAGTGGGCAACAATTACTTGTTGTCAACCTCTGCCATGTGCTCGATGAGCATCAGCAGCTTGTTGGAGTAGCCCCACTCGTTGTCGTACCAGGAAACAACCTTTACGAAGGTGTCGGTCAGGTAAACGCCAGCGTTAGCGTCGAAGATAGAGGTGCGCTCGTCGCCCAGGAAGTCGGAAGATACAACAGCATCCTCGGTGTAGCCCAGAACGCCTGCGAGGCCACCCTCTGCCAGCGGCTTCTCGGAAGCAGCCTTCATAGCAGCGCAGATGTCTTCCTTGGTAGCCGGCTTAGCCAGGTTGCAGGTCAGGTCAACTACGGAAACGTCCAGGGTCGGTACACGCATGGAGATACCGGTCAGCTTGCCGTTCAGCTTCGGGTAAACCTTGCCTACTGCCTTTGCAGCGCCAGTGGTGGACGGGATGATGTTGCCGCAAGCTGCACGGCCGCCGCGCCAGTCCTTCTTGGACGGGCCGTCAACAACCTTCTGAGTGCCGGTTGCAGAGTGAACGGTGGTCATCAGGCCTTCTACGATGCCGAAGGACTCGTCGAGAACCTTAGCGATCGGAGCCAGGCAGTTGGTGGTGCAGGAAGCGTTGGAAACGAAGGTCATATCCTTGGTGTAAGTGTCCTGGTTAACGCCCATTACGAACATCGGGGTGTCGTCCTTGGACGGAGCGGACATGATAACCTTCTTAGCGCCGCCGTCGATGTGAGCCTGTGCCTTCTCCTTGGTCAGGAATACGCCGGTGGACTCTACAACGTAGTCAGCGCCAACCTTGCCCCACGGAATGTTCTTCGGGTCCATCTCTGCGAAGAAGAGAACCTTCTTGCCATCAACGGTGATGGAGTTCTCGTCATACTCGATGGTGCCGTCGTAACGACCGTGCATGGTGTCATACTTGAGCATGTATGCCATGTAGTCCGGGGTCATGAACGGATCGTTTACCGCTACGAACTCGATGTTCGGGTTCTTCAGACCAGCGCGGAAAACCATACGGCCGATACGGCCAAAGCCATTGATACCTACTTTGATACCCATTTCAGTGTTCCTCCTAAAAATGTTGAAGTTTGAAATACTTTTAGTAGATACATTTATTATACACTAAAGCGTGTCTGTGCCGCAAGGTGTAATATTTGTGATTTTTTTATCATTGCCTGCCGCTTTTTTGTACATATTTCATCTACCCGCCCGTCTCCGTCCCGCTATTATCCACAAAGTCACCAAAATAACAAGCATTCCACAAACAGATGCCCATAAAAAACCGCATCTGCTGCGGCAAAACATTTTATCGTTTGCGTGTCTTTCTGTCGATTTTTGTTTTTTTCCATGTTATAATTTGAATATCCATACAGGGTTCTCCGCCTCCGCAGACAGCATATGCAGCTCTGCGCGCGGTTATACCTTTCTTCCCTTAAAAACAAACCCCGCATTCTGCCCGTGCACCTGCCCGTTCTCCCCGCATCCATAATTTCCGCACAGGCCGGAATTTTTGTGCCGAACCGCAGATACTAAACTCCCGGACAGATCTTAGGAGGAAAAAAGCTATGAACGATGATTTTTTTGCACTGGTTGACACCGATGCTCTCAAGGTGCTCTCCGGGCAGCCGTCTGCATCCGCAGCCGCGATGCTTCTGGTCGACACACACGGGCTCATCCGTGCGCAGACCGCAGCCGCAGGCGAGCTGCTCGAGCTCGAAAACGGTGACCTGCTGGCCAGCGCCCTGTCCGACGAGGCGGTCGCGCTCGTCGAGGACTGCGCATCCGGCGGCGGTGCAAGCAGCATGACCGAGCATCTCGACGTCGGTGACTGCCGTCTGACCGTTGTTCCGCACCCGGACGGTGCGCTCGTCGCGCTCGAGCCGCAGCCGCTCCGCCTGCCGCGCGGTCTGAGCTATGTATGCGGCGATACGCTCAACGCCTCGATCGCCCGCCTGTACGACCTTGCCGCCAAGGCATCCGACCCGGCGCTCGCCGCCGCCCTCTCCCGCGAGATGTTCCGCCTTCAGCGCATGGCCTTCCATGTCACCGAGCTGCTCGACCCGCCGGTCCTCGGCACGATCAACGCCCACGACTGCGAGCTGTCGCGTCTGTGCTCGGATGTCGCGGACCAGATCCTGCGCCGCCTGCCTGAGGACAGGCGCGACTGCATCATGACCAGCGTCCCGATGCGCTGCTCGTCCTATGTCGATGCGGTACGCCTGCGCGCCGCGCTCTACAACCTGCTCCTGAACGCCGTCGCGGTCTCGTCCGATCCCGGCAGCATCACCTTCACACTCACCTGCGAAACGCGCCCGGCCTTCGAGGACGAAACGATCGAATATGCGGTCATGACGGTCTGCGACAAAGGCCCCGGCCTGTCTCCCGAGCGCTTCCGCAGCGCGGTCAGCGCATGGTGCACCTCCATGTCCGCGCGTGAGCGCATGCGTCTGACAGCGAGCGGCATGCAGCCCGGTCTGGGTCTGGCCTTCGCGCAGCTGGTCGCGCAGGCGCACGAGGGCACGCTCACCTGTGCGCAGCGTCCCGGCGGCGGCACGGAAATGCGTCTGGCCATCCCGCTCTTCGAGCCCCTTATCAAGCTCGCGCCGGGCCGCTCGATCCGTTCGGATTTCGTCCGCCCCATGTCGGTCGAGGACGTCGAGCTCAGCGTTTTATAAAAAATATGACACAAAAAAGAAGGAACGCCAGTTTTTGACGTTCCTTTTGCTTTACCTAAGCGCCGCTCGCGCGGCAGCGCGCATTAAAAAGGCTTTGCGAAGCAAAGCCCAAAAAACCGGGGGCGTGTACCTCGGTTTTTTGACTCTGAGAGGGAGAAAGTTTCCGCATGGGAACTTTCGGACGACTCGTGTTCTGCGAAGTCAGAACACAGATTGTCGGCGAAACGCAGTTTCGCGACAGTCTCGTTACGGTGCGACGCAGCCCACGCCGTCCAGAATATAGTGCGGACGGTATGCGTAGTTCTCCACTTCCGCGCGCGAGGTGCAGCCGCTCAGCACGAGCACGGTGTCCAGACCGGTCTCGATGCCGGCAACGATGTCGGTGTCCATGCGGTCGCCGATCATGACCGCCTCGTGCGAATGTACGCCGAGCAGGCGCAGACCGGTGCGCATCATGAGCGGATTGGGCTTGCCGACGTAGTACGCGGTCTTGCCGGTCGCCAGCTCGATCGGCGCGACGAGCGCACGGCACGCCGGAATGATGCCCTGCTCGGACGGACCGGTCAGATCGGAGTTGGTCGCGATGAGACGCGCGCCCTTGTTGATCAGATCGACCGCCTTGAGGATGGTCTGATAGTTATAGGTATTGGTCTCGCCCGCGATGACATAATCCGGGTCGACGTCGTTCATCACGATGCCGGCCTCGTACAGCGCGCCGACCAGACCGGGAGCGCCGATGACATATGCGGATGCGTGCGGCTTCTGGCTCGCGATGAAGCGCGCCGTGGCAAGCGCCGAGGTATAGAAGTGCTCCTCGCCGATCTCCAGACCCATGCGCGCCAGCTTCTGCTGCAGCTCGAGCGGCGAACGCTCGGAGGAGTTGGTCAGGAACAGAAAGCTCTTGTTTTCCCTCTGAAGCCACGCAACGAAGTCCGTTACGCCCGGAAGGAGACGGTTGCCGTGATAGATGACACCGTCCATATCGCAGATAAAGCCTTTCTTTTCGCGCAGAAGTTCTAAATCTTCAGCCATAGTGCTTGTTCTCCTTTCGGTCGGTCGGCAGACCGGAATGCAGGCCGCCGCCGGAATAGTTTTTCACACTCTTATTATGCGTCAGAAATCCGCAGCGCGTCAAGATAAATCTGTGTTAAAACGTTCTTTTTTCCCGGCTGTCCGTTTATGCCTCGCACGCCATGCCGTCGTAGCGCGTCACGACGAACGGATAGCTGCGGCTCTCCGCCTCCACGCCGATCTCGTGCAGACCGCTCATCAGGTCTCCGACGATCTGCATATTGCTGTCGCGCTGCGCCACCGACAGCTTCATCGTATCCCCGTAGGACGAGATGAGCAGCGCGAACGGCTGCACCGCGCACGGCAGGATCGCGCCGTAATCCAGAACATACGGGCGGCAGCTCTCCGGCATGGTGAAGCGGCCGACGTTCGTGATGAGGAAGCTGTCCTCGAGGACGAAATCCATCGTGACCTTGCGCGCGGCCTGCATCTTCTCCGCGAGCGGCATATCCGCCTTATGCAGCGTGTCGCAGCGGTCGGCGGCCGTCTTGGCGCGGTAGAGCAGCTGTTCGCGCTCCATCTGACCGGCAAGGAAGGCCTTCGTGCGGCGGAACACCTCCTCGAGCGGCAGGCTGCGGTATTCCGGCAGGTACGGCAGGTCGATGAAGCAGATAAAGTAGCGCGTCGTGACGCTCGGCAGCAGCGGACGAAGGTCGACCGGGATCTGCGCGATGACCGGCTTGTCCCCGCCGCCGAACTTGCGGTCGAACGCGCGCATCATGAGCGGCGCGATGATCGAGAGCGGGCTGACGCCGATGCGCTTTGCACAGGCGTGCAGCTGCGAAAACGGGAACGTGATCTCGCTGACGACCTCGCCCGCGTCCGCCTCCCACTGCACCGCAGGCGCGTGGACGGCCTCCGGCTTTTTCCAGATGCCCTCCGGGGAAAACTCGCGGTCGGCAAGCTGTTCGTAGCCGTCCGCGCTCTCCTCCGGCGTCCATCTGGTATCCATCGCGCGGACCGTGCCGTCGTTCTCGACCAGGCAGCCGCAGTTCTTCAGATACTGGAACAGGACGCAGCGGATGAATTCCTCGAAGCCGCGCCCGTCCGAGATCGAATGCTGATATTCCATGTAGATCGTGTCCTCGTGATAGCCGACGAGGAACAGATAGCCGTTCGTGTCGGCCGAGCCGATGGTGTAGCGCGTGGAAACGCCGTCGAACGGCAGCACAACCGCCGGGCGTACATTCGTGCGGTAGCGGAAGCCGGTCTCGGTGCGCTCGACGCTCAGCATCATGTGCGGAAAGCGCAGCAGCGCCTGCTCGACCGCCTCGCGCAGCTTGTCCGGGCGCACCCGGTCCTTCATGCGGATGGTGTGGCGCGGCACGCAGGCCACGGTCTCGTGCGTGTTGTAAAGGAAAATCTTCGCGTAGCTGTCCGTGCGCAGGCGCGGATCGTTCATCATATTCATAGCTGAGCCCTCCCGGAAAATATCCTGTCCCTGTTTTCTGTCCGTTTTTTTCCAGTTTCAGTATAGCATTCACGAGGGTACTTGTAAATCATTTTATGTCGAATTTATCTATTATTATCCATATAAACAACACTTTGTACGAAAATTTTCCGCACATTTTGTCTGTTATGAACACAGTCTTCGGGATACTCCTCACGCTGTCCCTGTCTGCCGTTGCGCGGCGCGGCCAGATATGATATGATAACATCATCTTAAACGCAAACGAGGTTCATCATGAAAAACGTAACCATTTATACCGACGGCGCGTGCTCGGGCAACCCCGGTCCGGGCGGCTGGGGCGCCATTTTGCAGTACGGCACGGCGAAAAAGGAGCTGTCCGGCTCCGAGCCCTCCACCACGAACAACCGCATGGAGCTGCTCGGCGTGATCTCCGCGCTCGAGCTGCTCAAGGAGCCCTGCTCGGTCGATCTGTATTCGGACAGCAAATATGTCGTCGACGGCATCACGAAGGGCTGGGCGAAGGGCTGGCGCGCGCGCGGCTGGGTCAAGAGCGATAAGAAGCCGGCGAAGAATCCCGAGCTGTGGGGCCGTCTGCTCGACCTGCTCGACCGTCACGAGGTACGCTTCCACTGGGTCAAGGGCCACGCGGACAACCCGTACAACAACCGCTGCGACGAGCTCGCCGTAGCGGAATACCAGAAATATAAGTAAGCGAAAAAAGGCTGCCTCTTAAGATAGAGGCAGCCTTTTTTTATCTTCTCTCGTCGATATTGGTATAAGCCGTGGTCTTTGCGAGCGGCTTGTATGCCGGACGGATGATCTTGCCGCCGGTGGTGACCTCCTCCAGACGGTGCGCCATCCAGCCGACGATACGCGCGGTCGCGAACAGCGGCGTATACAGCGACTTGGGCAGGCCGAGCATACGGTAAACGAAGCCGGAATACATATCGACGTTCGCGCACATCGGCTTGTCGCTGCCCTTCTTTTCGGCAAAGACCTCGGGGGTCAGCTTTTCGACCAGCTCGATGAGGTCCATCTCGTCGCTCATGCCCTTTTTCTCGGCGAGCGGACGGGCAGCGTGCTTGAGCGCGACCGCACGCGGGTCGCTCTTGGTGTAGATGGCGTGACCCATACCGTAGATCAGGCCGGAGCCGTCGCCTGCCGCGCCGTCCAGAATGCGGCACAGGTAGTCGCGGACCTCGCCCTCGTCCTTCCAGTTCTTGACGTTCTCCTTGATCTCCTCGAACTGCTTGACAACGCGCAGGTTCGCGCCGCCGTGACGCGGGCCCTTAAGCGAGGAGACCGCCGCCGCGATAGCGGAATAGGTGTCCGTGCCGGAGGAGGTGGTGACACGCACGGTAAAGGTCGAGTTATTGCCGCCGCCGTGCTCTGCGTGCAGGATGAGGCAGCGATCGAGCAGCTTGGCCTCGTCGTCGGTGTATTTGCCGTCCGGGCGGATCAGGTGCAGGATGTTCTCCGCGGTCGAGCGCTCCGGATCGGGCACGTGCAGGAACATGGACGCGCCGTCAAAGTAGCGGCGCTTCGCCTGATAGGCGTGCGAGATGATGACCGGGAACTTGGCGGTCAGACTGATGCCCTGACGCATGATGTTCTCGACCGTCGTCGCGTCCGGGTTGCTGTCGTAGGAATACAGCGCGAGCGTCGCGCTGGCGAGCTTGTTCATGATGTCGCGGCTCGGCGCGCGCATGATCATATCCTCGGTGAAGTTGTCCGGCAGCGCGCGCTCCAGACCAATGACGTGCTGGAACTCCTCGAGCTGGCGGCGCGTCGGCAGTTCGCCGCACATGAGCAGATAGCCGATCTCCTCGAAGCCGAAGCGGTCCTCGCGCTCGAGACCGTGGATGAGATCATATATGTTATAGCCCCGGTAGGTCAGGCGGCCTTCGATCGGCTCGCGCTCGCCCTCGTTCAGGATGTAGCCGTGAACGTTGCCGAGGTGGGTCGCGCCGACCAGAACGCCGGTGCCGTCCGAGTTTCGCAGGCCGCGCTTGATTCGGTAACGGGTGTACAGGTCAGGCGGGATCTGGTTATGCAGACGGAAGCTTTCGCTGAGTTCCTGCAACTGTTCTTCTTTTACAAAATCAGGCTGAATGTTCATCCGGCCTTCCCCTTTCTGTTCCCGAGGCGCCCCAGCCGGCGCAGCGGTTATTTCCAAAATAGTGATATGAATATATCATACTCCACTCCTGCAAATATGTCAATTTATCTTGGGGATATATTCTGCCAAAAATGCGATATGATGGGCTTTTGGCGGTTGTTGACCCTGCACGAGCGCAAGACCTTTTTTCCGTTCGTGCAAACAATTTTGCACTTTGCTATGCAAAAGTGTTAAATTTCCATCTGCCGCCGCCTTGCTTTTTACAGTTCTCCGCACATGATCGCGGCGAGCGCGTCCTCGACCGTCCGCATGCCGAGCGACACCGCGCCCATGGCCTCCGCCCGGCGGCCGACCTCATATTTATGCAGGTGGACGCCGCCCTCGATGCACTGTGTCGTAAGAAAAACGCGCGTGCCGTCCGCTATCAGTGCACGTACTGCCTGCTCCATGTGCGCCGGGATGCCGCCGCCGCCGAACGTCTCGATAATGACGCTCGGAAAGCCGTGCAGGACCGAGAAGAACGACAGCGGAAGGTCGGGCGTGAGCCGCAGCACGAACACATGCGGCTCGAGCCGCTGCACGAGGCGCGGCGTTCCCTCTCCGGGCGCGGGCGCGTCCCAGACCACGCTTCCGTCCGCGACACGACCTGCCGGCGGCTCATTGGCCGAAACGAACGCATCGAGCGCGGTCGAATGCACCTTGAGGACGTTCGTGCCGCGCAGGATGCTGCCGCGCAGCACGGCATACACGCCGCGCCGTCCATCCGCCGCCACGCGCAGTGCATCGAGCAGATTTCCCGGCGCGTCCGAGCCCTCCGCGCCCATCGGCAGCATCGATCCGGTCACGACGACCGGCCGGTCGATATGCGGCAGGAGATGATGCAGCAGCGCCGCCGTGCACGCGAGCGTGTCCGTGCCGTGCGCGATGACAAAGCCGTCATACGCTCCGCGTTTTTCCCAGACCGCCCGCGCCATCTGCATCCGGTCGTCCGCTGTGATGTCGGTCGAGTCGCGCTGCATCAGATCGAGTACCTCGACCCTGCACACCTCGGAAAGCCCCGACAGCTCGCGCAGCAGCCCCTCCCCGTCGAGCACGGGCGTCAGACCGTGCCCGGTCTCGCGGCAGGCGATCGTGCCGCCCGTTGCGATCAGCAGGATCTTTCTTGCCGGATTCACGTTATTTCCCATGAATTCCTCCTTGCCTCCTCTTGAATTTCCTGTGCATTTTTCATTTTTTCGTGTTTTTTGTGCGACAAGCCAAGGAAAAGATTGATTTCCCCTTTGACTTTCGGCATATTTTTCCTTGTTTCATAATTCCCGATTATTTCGTCGTTTTTCCCTGTCTTTCTGTGCTTTTTATACACTTTTGCGTATTTATACGCACGCAGCCGCGCCGTCTCCGCGTTTTGACAAGCGTCTGTATTATGAAGTATAATATTACCAGTCTACATTTCTGAAAGCGAGGAGTCCCCGGATGCGTCATCCACTGCTGCAAAAATACGACAGGCTGATCGATTTCTTCGGGCAGGTGCTCGGTCAGGATTATGAGCTGTCGCTGTTCGACCTCAGGGCCGAAGGCTGTCCGCTGATCTTCACCGCCGGCGGACTGAACAGCGGCCGTCCGCTCGGCACGCCGCTTACCGCAGCAGGGCTTTCCATGCTCGAGCGTTTCCGTCAGGGCGACCGCGAGCCGCTGGTCAACAGTCACAGCGTAACCGCAGACGGACACCTGCTGCGCTCCTCAGCGGTCATCCTTGTCGACGGCGCCGACGAACCGGAGGGCCTGCTGAGCGTGCGCTTCGACGACAACCGCTACCGCGATCTGGTCGATGAAATGCTGCATCTGTGTCATCCGGACCATTTCTGGCAGGAGATCGAGGGACTCGAGCTTGCCGGTCTCAACCGGCCGTCGGACAGCGGGCAGGCATTCTCGGCGCCGGACGGCGAGCTGACCGCCGCCGAGGCCGTGCGCCGCATGCTGCTCGAGGCGAATACCACGGCGGACGCGCTGACGTCCGAGGAGCGGCTGCACATCATCTCCGAGCTGGAAAAGCACGGTTATTTCCGTCTAAAGGGCGCAGTACGCGAGGTGACCGAGGTGCTGCACTGCTCGCAGGCGAGCGTTTACAGGTACCTTGCGCAGCTGCGCAAGGTCTAAGGGGGACGCTGTCCCCCTTAGATACGCCCCCGGTTCCGGAGAAACCGGGGGCGATAACCCCCTCTCGTCCGCACGGCGGACGAGGCCGCGCCGCCGCGGCGCGGGCAGTGGAGTAAAAGTCAGGTACACGCCCTGACTTTTACGGGGAATTTTTGCGCGGCGCTCTGCGGAGCGCCTGTCCTGCCTCTTTTGCCGAAGGCAAAATGCGGCAGGAGATTGCGCACGCCCTGCGTGCGCAGAAGGCACGCCATAGGCGTGCCTTTTTTCCTTTGTTTCGACTTCCTTTGTTCAGATCAGAGCTGTCGGGTTCAGCTCATAGATATCCGTATCGCCGAACAGGCCGAGCCGGTCCATATCCTGCAGGATGATGCTGCCGTCGGTGCGGCTGCGGTAGATGCACAGCCAGATGTCGCTCTCGCCGCGCGCATCGTACCAGGGCGGAACCGTGGTATTCGATGCCGCTTCCTCGTTTTTTGTCATCCAGGTCAGATAAAACTCGTAATCCTCGGTCGGGAAGTTCTCCTCGTCATACCAGCTGTCGCTTTCCTCCGAGCAGCTGGAATAGCCCTGTTCAACATACTGCTTCGAGCCGTCCGGCGCGATATACCCGAGCGTGTACGCGCCGGCCTCGCCCGGTTCAAAATAAAGCGCGAGCGTCGCGCCGTCGCTCAGCGGGAGTTCGATTTGCTCCCCGACCAGAATGCTCAGATCGATATAAGTATCCGCATTATCATAATCATGGCTGCTGTCGCCGTCCGTAAAATCGTAAACAAAATCCGGGAGCCGCTCCGGGAAATTCGCGGTGCTGTCCTCGATCAGGCTGATGATCGTCGGGATAAAGTTGACCAGAACAACGACTGCCGCGATGATCGCGCCCGCCTTGCGGCTGCCCTTAGCGCCGCCGGATTTTTTCGGCATGGCGGAAGGAACGGCCTTCGTGCCGATGGGACGCGCTTCGTGCGAATGCGTTTTGTGCTGTGCGGTCGTGCGCACGCTTTCATACTGTGGGTCTATCGCAGATCGGACGCTTTCGCGTTCGGTCTTTTTTTCGACTCTCGGGCGTACAGTTTTATGGGGAAACAGGGGTTTTCCCGTCTCGCTGAGACGGCCTTTGCTGCCGGCGCGCTCGCCGCAGATCGGGCAGAACCGTTCCCCGTCCTCGAAGTTGATACCGCAGTGTTGGCATTTCATATGATGCGCCCCCTTTCTGGTATCTTCATCATATCAAATCCTGCCGCGCAGTGCAAGATATTTCGCCGCAGGGCGGCGAATGCCCCTCTTTTTCCCTCAGCAGAGGGCAAGCGGTTCCGCCGATACAGCGGTGCGCCGCTGGAGGCGAAAAACGCCCTATCTTAGGGCGCGAAGAATGGCCGCCTGCGGCGGCCGGGAGTGCCGGTGTTCACCGGCGGGAATGCCGCCGTCTGGCGGCGGAGACAAAAGGGGGCAAGGGCACCATATGGTTCCCTTGCCCCCTCTTGACTCCCCCAAACCCTCCTTTGCGCCGCGACGCCCTTCGGTTGCGCGGCGAAACGGGGGTACGGGGGCTCGGTTCCGGGCGTCGGGCAGATTTCGGGATGCTGTTATGCCCTGAATTTACTTTGCGTGGTTTGCCGCGCATGACAGTGCGCGGCCAGACGGTACAGGGCGGCAGCGTTCCGCTGCGAAAAACTCCGCTTCCATCAAGGGTGTACCCTTGGAGCACCAAACGCATCTGTGGGCCCCTCGCTTTTTGACGCGCGACCGAAGGGAGTCGCGTCCTAAGGAAAGGTTGGGGAGTCAAGAGGGGCAGGGAAACCTTGGTGTCCCTGCCCCTTTTGTCTCCGCCGGGAGACCCCGGCATTCCCCCGCCGCCGGACGGCGGCCATTGTCCACGCCCTCCGAGGGCGTAAAGTCGCCTCCAGCGGCTGCGCCGCTGTATCGGCGCAAGGTCCACCGTCAGCAGACGGTAAAAAAAACGGCACGGCCGCCCGAACGGCGGCAAGTCTCCCCCCTCTGCCAAGGGGAAAATCTTTTTTATTTTTCCTCTTGACAGGTTTGTGTTATTGTATTATTATCATAGTACAACATAACAAGAAAGGACTGAGGCTATGCAGTGGCAGCTTCGTGGGGATCGCCCGATCTATCAGCAGATCATGGAAAAGCTGACCGAGCAGATCGTCAGCGGTCAGCTGAACGCGGGTGATAAGGTGCCGCCGGTGCGTGAGCTTGCTGCACAGGCAGGGGTCAACCCCAACACCATGCAGCGCGCCCTTGCGGATCTCGAGCGCGAGGGGTTGATGCACAGCAACCGCACAAGCGGACGATATGTAACGGAGGATAGGAGTATGATCGCACAGATTCGCGAACAGATTGCGGACGAACGGATTTCGGAGTTTCTCGCCGGCATGAGCCAGCTCGGCTTTACCGAACAGGAAATCCTGTCGCTTCTCGAAAAGCGGCACGGGAAAGGGGAATGATCTTTTATGGAACAGAACAAGCCTCTGGTCGTATGCAGCGGCCTGACAAAAAGCTACGGCAGCTTTACTGCACTGAAAAATCTCGATCTGAACCTGGAGCGTGGCCGGTTCATTGGCCTGCTCGGCCCGAACGGCTCGGGCAAAACGACCACCATCAAACTGCTCAACGGTCTGCTTCAGCCGACCTCGGGCACGATCACCGTGGACGGCGCACAGCCGGGATGCTACACGCACAGCATCGTCAGCTACCTGCCCGACCGCGCCTATCTGAGCGACTGGATGAAGGTCACGGACGTCATCGACTTTTTCTCTGATTTTTACAGAGATTTCGACCGTGTCAAGGCAATCGAAATGTTCAAAGCGCTGCGCATTTCCCCGCTTGACCGTCTGAAAACGCTCAGCAAGGGCACGAAGGAAAAGGTTCAGCTTATTCTGACCATGAGCCGCAGGGCGCAGCTCTATGTGCTCGACGAGCCGATCGCAGGCGTCGACCCGGCAGCGCGCGACTACATCTTAAACACGATTCTCGCAAACTACAGCGAGGACGCTTCCGTCCTGCTCTCGACCCATCTGATCGCTGACATCGAGCGCGTGCTCGACGAGGTCGTTTTCCTCAAGAACGGTGAAATGGTCCTGCATGAGAGCGTGGACACGATCCGCGAGGAGCACGGAAAATCCGTTGATATGCTGTTCCGGGAGGTATTTGCATGTTAAAGTTACTGAAATACGAGTGGAAGGCGTGCGCACGCACCTGTCTGCCGCTCTACGGCGCGATCATTCTCGTCGCGCTCATCAACCACCTGCTGTATTCGGAAGCGGTTCCGGATCTGCTGTTCGGCATTCCGGCGGCTATCATGAGCATGCTCTATGCCGTGATCTTCGCGGCGGTATTTGTCGCGACAGCTGTCATCCTCGTGCAGCGGTTCTACAAGAGCCTGCTCGGCGGCGAGGGCTATCTGATGTTCACCCTGCCGGTTTCGGTCACGCAGCACATTTTCAGCAAGGCGATCATTGCCGTCGCGATGTGCTTTCTGAGCTGCCTTGTGGCGTTTCTGAGCATCCTCCTGTTATCGCACGGCATAAATCCTGCGGCATTTTCTTTCTTTGACCTGGCCGCAGTCCCCTATGTACTCGAGGGTCTGCTGTGGCTTGTACTGTGCGCCTTTGCAGCCGTGCTGTTCATTTATCTGTGCATCGCGCTCGGCCACCTCGCGAAAAAGCACCGTCTGCTCATGGCGTTCGTGTGGTACTTTGTGCTCTCGACTGCGGTGCAGATCATCGGCATGCTCGTGATGATGGCCGGCGGCAACGTCGTCAGCGAGTCCATGGCGCGTTCGATCGTCCTGTTCTGGAAGTCGATGGGCTCCGGCGCCGTGCATTTCGTGGTGCTGATCCTGTGTTTGGTGAGCGCCGCCGCAGCAGCGATCTGCTTTGCCGGAACCAGATATATTCTGACGCACAAGCTCAACTTAGAATAAGCCCTTACAAAGGGCAGACTCGAAATTTTCCGCCGCTAGAGGCGAAAAACGCCCTGTCCTAGGGCGTGAAGAGTGGCCGCCTGCGGCGGCCGGGAGTGCCGGTGTTCACCGGCGAGAATGCCGCCGTCTGGCGGCGGAGACAAAAGGGGGCAAGGGCACCGTATGGTTCCCTTGCCCCCTCTTGACTCCCCCAAACCCTCCTTTGCGCCGCGACTCCCTGCGGTCGCGCGGCGAAACGGGAGAAACGGGGCTCGGTTCCGTGCGTCGGGCAGATTTTGGGACGCTGTTAGACCCTGAATTTCCCTTGCGTTATCCGTAGCGCTGTCAGTGCGCGGCCAGACAGTGCAGGGCGGCAGCGTTCTGCTGCGAAAAGCTTCGCTTCCATCAAGCGTTGGCCCTTGGAGCACCAAACGCCCCTGTGGGCCCCTCGCTTTTAGACGCGCGACCGAAGGGAGTCGCGTCCTAAGGAAAGGTCGGGGAGTCAAGAGGGGCAGGGAAACCTTGGTGTCCCTGCCCCTTTTGCCCCCGCCGCCGGGCGGCGGCATCCTGCGGGGCGCTTATTCCTCCTCGCCGAGAAGCTCCATCACGTCGACCACTGTATCCCCCCGGGATGCCTCCACATGCACATGCGTGCCGATCGCTTCCTCCGCCGGAATGCCTGCCGCGCACACGCCCAGCGCCTCTCCCGACGAGACCGCCTGCCCCTCGCGCACGCGCACCTCGCTCAGACCGCGGTACGTGGTCCTGAGGTCGCCTGCATGCGCGAGCGTGACGCACGTTCCGTACAGTCCGTCCTCAAAAACAGCCTGCACCGTGCCGTCGGTCAGCGCCAAAACGTTCTCCCCTGCCTCGCAGGCGAAATCCGTGCCGCTGTGCACGCGCCAGTCTCCGAGCGTCGGCTGAAACAGCAGCATATCGCCCGAAAACGGCGTCAGCACCGCGCCGGCCGTCGGCCGGGTATACACCGGCGCGGAAACCGTGACCGCCGGTGTCGGCTCGGGCACGGAAACAGGCTCTTCGGCCTCGGCGGTCGTTTCTTCCCCGCTCTCCGGCTCCTCCGCCGTCACGGGAACATCCTGCACGGTCAGGTCGGGAACATCCTCCGCCGGCGTGATGACCGGCGCGCCCGTCTCGGGAACGGCAGTCTCTGCACTCGACCCGGCGTGCATCCAGAGCACCCACGCGCTCGCCGCGATGATCAGTCCGCACACGGTCAGGATCGTGTAAAATCCGCGGTCGGACAGCGCGGCGATATGTTTCGGTTCATAATGTTTCATGGTTTTTCCCTCCTTTTATCCGCAGTATGTCCGCGCGGCTTTCCGCTTATACAAAATTAGCCTTCGCTAACTAAAAAACTTTTCTTTTTGCGATAAATGTGGTATAATATCTATCAAGCGAAAAGCAACTAATGAAATGGAGCGACAATCATGACTAAAATTGATATTATCTCCGGTTTTCTGGGCGCAGGCAAGACCACGCTCATCAAGCGTCTGCTCGCGGACGCGCTCAAGGGCGAACAGGTCGTTCTGATCGAGAACGAGTTCGGCGAGATCGGCATCGACGGCGGCTTCCTCAAGGACGCAGGCATCGTTGTCAACGAGATGAACGCAGGCTGCATCTGCTGCTCGCTCGTCGGTGATTTCGGCAAGGCGCTGCACGACGTCGTCGACCAGTATCACCCCGACCGCATCCTCATCGAGCCGTCCGGCGTCGGCAAGCTCTCCGACGTTATCGCAGCGGTTCAGAACGCGCACCTTGACGTTCAGCTCAACAGCTTCGTCACCGTCGTTGACGCGCTCAAGGCCAAGATGTACCTCAAGAACTTCGGCGAGTTCTTCGAGAACCAGGTCGCGCACGCAGGCGCTATCCTGCTCTCGCGCACCGCAGAGTGCCCGGAGAAGCGTCTCGACGAGACCGTCGCCATGCTGCGCGGCCTGAACGAGCACGCACGCATCGTCACGACTCCGTGGAAGGATCTGACCGGCGAGCAGCTGCTCGCGACCATGGAGGGCAGCCGTGATCTGGTTGCCGAGGTGCTCGAGGAGATCGCGCACGAGCCGCATCACGAGCATCATCACCATCACCATGACCATGATGAGCACGACCACGACCACGAGGAGCATGAGCATCATCA
The DNA here is from genome assembly GCF_003481705.1 of Butyricicoccus sp. OM04-18BH. GTDB lineage: Bacteria > Bacillota > Clostridia > Oscillospirales > Butyricicoccaceae > Agathobaculum > Agathobaculum hominis. The sequence continues at coordinate 11,736 of NZ_QULN01000014.1, read as the reverse complement.
CGATCATGACCATGACGAGCACGACCACGAGCATCATCATGAGCACGGCGAGGACTGCACCTGCGGCTGCCATGACCACGAGCACCATCATCACGATCATGACCACGAGCACCATCATCACGACCACGACGGTCACTGCTGCTGCGGCCACGATCATGACCACGATGCGGACGAGGTATTCACCTCCTGGGGCCGCGAGACCACGCACAAGTACACCGAGGACGAGCTCACCGCAGCGCTCACCGCGCTCGGCGATGTTACGCTCGGCACGGTTCTGCGCGCGAAGGGCATCGTTCCGGCGGCAGACGGCGGCGAGTGGCTGCACTTTGACTATGTTCCGGGCGCACCCGAGATCCGCCGCGGCTCGGCCGACTACACCGGCCGTCTGTGCGTCATCGGCTCCGAACTGGACGAGGAGCGCATCGCTTCCCTGTTCGGCGTAAACTAAGGGAGGAACCCCCACATGGCTAACAATCCCATTCCGGTATATGTCTTTACCGGTTTTCTGGAGAGCGGCAAGACCAAGTTCATCCAGGAGATCCTTGCGGACCCGAACTTCACCGAAAACGAAGTGACCGCGCTGCTGCTCTGCGAGGAAGGCATCGAGGAATACGACGAAAAGTGGCTCGCCCACTACGGCACGGCGCTCGTTCCGATCGAGTCCGAGGACCGTCTGACCCCGAATATCCTCAAGCGCATCGAGCAGAAGTACAACCCTGACCGCATCATCGTCGAGTACAACGGTATGTGGAAGCTCGAGTCGCTGATGCAGGCGTTCCCGGCGCGCTGGGAGCTGTACCAGATCATCACGACGGTCGACGCGACCACCTTCGAGGTCTACTCGAACAACATCGGCCCGCAGATGTTCGAGCACATCACCACCGCCGACATGGTCGTTTTCAACCGCTGCACGGACGCGCTCAAGGAGATGCTCTACAAGAAGAACATCAAGGCGATGAACCCGCGCGCGGCCATCTACCTGGACGATCTCAACGGCAATTCCGAGGACTACTCGCGCAATATGCCGCTCCCGTTCGACATCGACGCCGACATCATCGACATCAAGCCGGAGGACTACGGTCTCTGGTACATCGACGCGACCGGCGAGCCGGAAAAGTACGACGGCAAGACCGTCCGCTTTCTCGCGCAGGTCTACCGCGGCAAGGATGTTCCGGCAGGCTCGTTCGTACCCGGCCGCTTCGGCATGGTCTGCTGCGCAGACGATGTGACCTTCCTCGGCTTCATCTGCCGCTATGACAAGGCCGAAGAGCTCGGCGTCCGCGACTGGGTCACGGTCACGGCGTCCGTGACGGTCGAGACGCTGCCGCAGTACCGCGGCGAAGGCCCGGTGCTCCACGCCATCGAGGTCGTTCCGGCCGAAAAGGCGAAGGAAGACATCGTTTATTTCAACTAAAAGATAAAAGAACCCCCTGCATGACATTTTCCGTCCATGCAGGGGGTTTTTACGTAAAGCTTCAGTGGATAACGTTCTTCTCCATCTGCTCGATGCGGCGGAGCTCCTCCTCCGCCTTGCGCTCGACGGCGGCCTTGAGCCGTTCCAACTCCTCCAGCTCCTCGTCGATGTGGAACTCGTCGCGCTTGCGCATCTCGTCGCTCTGGAGAGGCTCCGCAGCAGACGCTTCCGCGTTCTCTGCGGCGGGCGACGGCACGCTTCCCTTCTGCTTGTCCTCTTTCTTTTTCCGTTCCAGCTCGCGCCGCTTGTCCAGACGGGAGATGTACAGGAACTTTCGAATGACGAACAGCACGCCGACCGACAGCACCGCCAGCAGGTTTTCCTGCGGCGAGGTATGCTCGACGATCATCTGACGCGCGATCGCGAGCAACATGACGTCGACCACCGAGTCGATGGTGTAGCTCGTGATCATCTTGAGCATCTCCGCGCCGATCAGGATCAGGCAGGCGTCACTCATGCGGTCCTGCATGTAATGCGCGTCGCCGAGCAGCTCGGCGATGCTGGTCGTGCCGATCAGACCGATGCCCGATATGATGCATCCGATCAGGATAAGGCCGCCGACCACCATCTCGATCATGGTCGCGCAGAACGACAATCGTTCTCTGAACTGGTTCTTCATCTCTTTTTCTCCTCTTGCTGCTACTCTTTCTCTCTTCTGTTTTTTGACAAAATCTTAACAATTCATCTGTGAACATTATAGCACACGCCCTCGGCCAATAGCAATGCTATTCGACATTTTTCATAAAATAGCCAAAAATACCGACGAATTTTTGTCACAAAAAAGGACACAGCCCGCAGGTCTGCGTCCTTTCTGCTCTTTACTGTTCTTCCGGCGGCTCGACCAGCGTATAGTTTCCAGTCTCGCCGCTGCCGATCACGGTCAGCACATCCTCATGCAGCAGGAAGCGCGTTTCGCCGTCCTCGGAGGCTGCGCTGTCGCGGTCGGCCGAGGCCGTGCCCGTCACGCCGTCCGAGAACGTGAAGGTGAATGTTCCCTCGCCGGTCTGCTCGAGCGTGACCGACGCGCCCGAGGAGGCGGCATAGCAGCCCGCCCAGTCGGTCTCCGTGTCCCCCGGCTCGCTGAGCAGGGCGTCATACTCCCCCAGAACGCCCTCGCCGTGATAGCTGTACCGGTCGCCCGTCACGCGGTCCACGGCCACCTGTCCGACCGCGCCGCCGTCCGCGCGGCGGCTGACGTCGAACACGGCAAACGAATGGGTTTCTCCCTCGACCTCGCATTCCAGCGTTTCGCGCGACGGCGCTACCGCATAGCTTTCGCTGTCGAACTGCTCGCCAGCGAGCTTCTGCGCCTCATACACGCTGAGCAGCTGCGGCTTTTTCTCCTCTTCCCGGAGCAATCCCGCCTGCTCGGCGCGCTCGAGCGCCTGCGTCTGCGGATTGACGGTCGCGGTCGTTTCCCCGGTGCAGCCGGTAAGGCATGCCGCAAGCAGTGCGGCGGCAACAGACCATCGTTTCATGGACTGCGGTCTCCCCTCTCTCAAAATCTGCCGAAAGACCGGAAAAACGGCTGCGCTGACGCAGCCGTTTCCGCTTTCGGGCGTTGATACACCTATCATACAGTATTTTACTGATTTTTGCAACGGTAATCTGGCGGGTTTATTCGGCAGAAGCCGGGTTTTCCTCCGTGTTCTCGCCGCTGCCGCCGCCCTTTCTGCCCTTGCCGCCCTTGCGGTGCGGCAGGTGAACAAGCTTTTTCAGGCGCTCTGCGATGCTGTCGGTCAGCGAGTAGTAGACCGGCGTGATGAACAGCGTCGCGACGGTCGAGATGACCATGCCGGTCATCATGACGACGCCCATCGGCTTCATCATCTCCGAGCCCTCGCCGTTCGAGAATACCATCGGCACGAGGCCGAGGATGGTGGTCATCGCGGTCATCAGGACCGGACGGACGCGGCGCGGGCAGGCGTTGAGGATGGCGGTATTCTTGTCCTCGCCGCGCTCCCGGCGCTGAAGGGTATAGTCGATCAGGACGATGGACGAGTTTACGACCGTACCGGCCAGAATGATAACGCCGAGCAGCGCGACCATGGAAACGTGGTTTCCGCTGGGCGCGAGCAGCATCATCGAGCCGAGCAGGCCGATCGGCAGGATCAGCATGATCGCGATCGGCAGCGCGAACGAGTTGAACTGGGTCGCGAGGATGAAGTAGACGAGGGCGATCGCGACCGCGAGGGCGAGCATGAGCGTGCCGGTGGTCTCGGCCATCTGGGAGGCCATGGTGTCGCCGTCTCCGATCTCCACGCCGTCCGGCGTCTCATAGGAGCCGAGCACCTCGTTTACCTTTTCGGTGATGGCGTTCGCGTCGCCGGACTCGCTTTCGCCGGTGATGGTGACGGTCTCCTTCTGGTTCTTACGGACGATGGACTGCGGGCTCAGCTCGGTATAAACGTCTGCGACCGAGCTCAGCGGCACATTGCCGCCCGTTGCGGTCGGCAGCTGCATCGAGCGCAGCGCGTCCAGACTGGTCGCGACGTCCGCGTCGCCCGAGACCGTAACGTCGTATTCCTCGCCGTTCATGCGCAGCGTGGTCGCCGTCGAGCCGGTCAGCTCGCCGCGCACCAGACCGCCGATGGCGGCCGGGGTCAGACCGAAGCGCGAGGCGTTCTCGCGGCGCACCTTGACCGCGACGCGCGGCGTCTGCTCGCCGGCAGAGGACTCGACGTTGATCGCGTCCGGGATGGCGGAGAGCTTCTCCACGAGGTCGTCCGCCGTCGCGGCGAGCTGGTCATAGTCGTCGCCGGTCAGCTCCACGCTGATGTCCGAGTCGGTGGACATGCTCATGGATTCGCTTGCGGAGACCGTGATCTCGCAGCCGGCGATGTCCGCAAGGTCGCGGCGGAGCTGTTTGGTGATGTCCTGCGCGGAGCGGTCGCGCTTGTCGAGGTCGACGAGCGAAACCGTAACACTCGCGCCGGAGGCGGAGGACATGATGGAGGTCGAGTCGCCGGTCGAGTAGTAGATCTGCTCGGTCTCCGGCACCTTATCCATGACAATGCCCGCGATGCGGTCCTGGATGGCCGCGGTATCCTCCATGGTCGAGCCGTTCGGCATGGAGATGGAAACCGAAACCTGACCCTGGTCCATCTCCGGGATCAGCTCCATGCCGGCCATGGCGATGCTGATGACGCTGACGACGCAGATGGCGAGCGTGATAGCGATGCCGGCCCAGCGGTGGGTGATGAGGAATTTCAAGCTGCTGCGGTAGCGGCGCATGAGCGGCTTTTCCACGATCGTGGTGGCCTTGAGCTCATCCGAGCCCGCCGAGGCGGCCTTGCTGACCTTGGACGCGCCGAGCAGCATATAGCACAGCAGCGGCACGAGCGTCAGCGCGATGATGAGCGAGCTGAGCAGCAGCGCGACGATGGTGATGCAGAATTCCCGGAACATCATGCCGGTCATGCCGCCCGACAGCGCGATCGGCAGGAATACGGCGATGGTGGTCAGGGTGGACGCCGTGACCGAGGTCATGACCTCGCCCGTGCCCTTCGTGCAGGCGTCCCAGCGGCTGTAGCCGTCCGCGCGGTAGCTGAAGATGTTCTCCAGAACGACGATCGAGTTATCGACGATCATGCCGACGCCGAGCGTAATGCCGCCGAGCGACATCATGTTCAGCGTGATGCCGCACACGTTCATGATAAGGAAGGTAAACAGGATGCAGCACGGCATCGCGATGGTCAGCGACAGCGTCGCGCCGAGGTCGCGCAGGAACACGAGCAGGACGACCGCTGCGAACAGCACGCCCATCCAGATGTTCTGCACCGCGTTGTCGACGGTCATGTTGATGTAGTCGGACTGGTCCATAACAACGTCTGCCTGAAGCGCATCGTTTTCCGCGATGACCTCGTTCAGGCGGTCGACCGCGCTCTGCGCGACCTTGACGGTGTTCGAGCCGGACTGCTTGTTGACCGAGAGCATGATGCACTCCTCGCCGTCGACCTTGGCGATGGTCGAGCGGTCCTTGGGCTGCATGGAAACGTCCGCGATCTGGCTGAGGCGGACCGTGCCGCCGGCCGGGAGCGAGATGAGCGCGTTCTTGACATCATTGAGCGAGGAATACTCGCCGTCCGTGCGGACGGCAAGCGTCTGCGAGCCGTTGTCGAGGTCGCCGCCCGGGATGGCCATGTTGTCCGCGCCGAGCTGCTGTGCGACCGAGGTAATGGTGAGGTTGTAGCCCTTGAGGCGTGCGGCGTTGGTCTTGACCGCGACCTCGTCCTCGTAGCCGCCCGAAACGTCGACGGATGCTACGCCGTCCAGACGCTCGAGCGCCGGGGAGATCTCGTCCTCCGCGATGGACTGGAGCGCCGCGAGATCAGAGCCGCGCAGCGCGACCTGCACGACCGGCATGGAATCGATGTCGATGCTCATGACGGTCGGGTCGGAGGCGTCGTCGGGAAGCTGGCTCTTGACCTGGCTGACCTTGTCGCGCAGGTCGGTCATCGCGTCGTCGAGGTCGGTGGAGTCGGTGAACTGGACGACGAGCATCGCCATGTTCTCCGACGAGGTGGACTGGAGCGTATCCAGACCGGACAGACCGGCCACCGCGCTCTCGAGCGGCTTGGCGACCTGCTGCTCGATGTCCTCCGGGCCTGCGCCCGGATAGGTCGCGTACACGATCGCCGCCGGAACCTCCATGGACGGCATCAGCGCGAGCGGCAGGGTCGAAAAGCTGTAAAAGCCGAACACAATGACCATGAGATACAGAAGGATGGTCATTACGTTGTGCTTGATAAAGGTTGCTGCTACTTTCATCGGGCCTTAACCCTCCCCGCCGTCACTGGTGACGACACGGACGGCAGAGCCGTCGGACAGGTAGGACTGACCCTTGGTAACGACGCGGTCGCCCTCGCTCAGGCCGGAGGTGATTTCGGTCTGGGTCTTGCCGACAAGACCGGTCTCAACCGTGACGCGCTTTGCGGTCGTGCCGCTCTCGTCGACGGTGAACAGGTAGCGCTCGTTGTCGTTGCCGGTCAGCACGCACTCGGTCGGAACGGAGAGCGTGTTCTCGCGGCGGTCGGTGTAGAAGATGACGGTCGCGAACGCGCCGATGGCCGGCTCGGTGCCGTCCGGAACCGAGACCGATACGTCATAGAGGTTGGTCTGCTGGTTGGCCGCCGCCGGGAGCGAGACGATCTTCGCGCTCTTGACCTCGTCGGACAGGACGGAGATCTGCACGCCCGCGCTGTCGCCGGTGTGCAGACCGGCGAATACATCCTCAGAGACCGATGCGTTGATCTTGACGCGGCTGTCCTCGGCGATGACGACCGCCGGCTGTGCGGAGGAGGCCATGCCGCCCTGCACGACGTTCACCGCCGTGACCGTGCCCGCGCAGGGCGCGGTCACCGTGCCGTAGGAGGCCTGCTTGTTGATCTGATCCATGCTCGCCTGAATCTGGGCGAGGGACGCCGCCTGCTGCGCGCGCGCCTGCTGTACGCCGGCCTGCGCCTGCGCAAGGCCCTGCTTGGCCTTGGTCAGATCCTGCTCAGCGGCCGCGCCTGCCTCGAGCAGCGCCTCGGTGTTCTCGACGGCGAGCTGCGCCTGCTCGACGCCGATCTGCGCGTTCTCAATGGCCTTTTCGGTCGCGGTTTTGGTCGCATTGTACGACTCGCGCAGCGAGGACATGGTCGAGGTGACCGACGAAGTGTCCACGTTCAGCAGAGTCTGCCCCTTCGCGACCTTGTCGCCCTCGCTGACGCTGAGCGTCAGCACCTGACCGGCGAGCATCGGGAACACCTGCACCTCGTTGTCCGCTGCGACCTTGCCGTTGACCGAGTATTCGGTGCTCATCGCGCCCTTTGTCACCTCGGCTACCTCAACGGCGGTGCCTGCTGCGGTCTGCTCCTCCCCGTCGTCGCTCGTCTGGCTGCCGCAGCCTGCGCAGAGCGCCATGGATGCTGCGAGCAGCGCCGCTAAAACACGTTTTTTCATCGGTCTCCTCCTTAAAATTTGCCTGTTTCCTCAGTTCGCGCTCGACATCACGCCGCGCGTTGCCCACTCGTAATTGTTGTATGCGGTCAGCAGGTCGGTACGCGCGTTTTCCGCCGTCTCCTGCGCGGTCATGTACGTGTCCTGCGCCTCTTCGTATTTCAGCCGCGAGATCATGCCGCGCTTGTATTGCAGCTCGGAGACCGCGAAGGTCTTCTGCGCCTGCGTCAGGTCGCCCTGCGCGGCGGTCATGGCGGTGATCTTCTCCTGCATGGTCTTGTACAGCTTGCGGAACGAGCTCTTTACGCTCTCCTCGGTCGCGTCGCGCTGAATCTTCGCCGCCTCATAGGCGTGCAGATTGTTGGTGACGTCGTTCTCGTAGTCGTCGGACGCCTTGCGGACGCTGTCACCGGCGGACCAGATGGAATAGCTGTTCTCGAGCGCGGACGCGAGGTCCTTCTCGTAGTCGACAGCGGCAAGCTGCTCATTTGTCACGCCCGGCAGCGCCTCGATGGTGATCTCGGTGCCGGTCGGGTAGCCGCACTGGATGGCGAGCGTGTTCCTGAGGCTGTCCGCCGAGGTCTGTGCGCTCTTCTGCTGCGCCGCGAGCAGCTCACGCTGGCTCTGCAGGCCGGAGAGCGTGTTCTTCGTGGCGATGCCGAGGGCGACCTGCTTTTTCGTCTGCGCGATGGTGCGGTCGAGCTGCTGAAGGCTGCGCTCGGTCTGCGCGAGCGAATACTGCATGGACGCGAGCGAAATGTAGTTGTTCTCGGCCGACATGCAGATGGTGTCCGCGTTGTTCTGCATCTGGCGGCGGGTCGAATCGACCGTCTTTTTCTGCTCGTCCTTTGCGTCGTCCTCGTCGTCGTCGAGATCGTTATACTGCCGATAAAGGCTCTCGCGCTGCGCCTGCAGCACATTGATCTGCGCGTTGATCGATTTGAGCAGCTCCGTATCCGTGATGCCGTCTCGCGACTTCTTCAGCTCCCTGATCTGCCTGTCGTAGGCGTCGATCTGCTGCGACAGATTAAAATACTTGTTGATGTACTGGTCGGAAACGTCGGTCTTTTCCGCGCTCTCCACCGTCTGCTGATACGAGCGGATGGAAACGTTTCCCTCGCGCACGGTCTTTTCGAGCGTATCGAACGTCAGCCTGACCGGCGTCTGCACGGCGGTCTGCGCCGTGGTCGTGGTCTGTGCGGGCTTCGCGGCGTCCGCGGCGTAAGCCGGGGCGCACATACCGCACAGCAGAGCCGCGCAAAGTCCTGCGGCAGCTGCTCTTTTCATATATGTATCAACCTTTCCTAAATAGCGAAATGGGATTTATCAAACGTTGAGGCAATACCGTACAATTGAACAAGAGCGATTTGCGAGCAAATTTTGCGTACTGACGAGGCGCGGTTTTGCGGTAATACTTGATGTATTACCGTGAAATCGAAACGAAGTCAGGGCGCAAAATTTCCGCAAAGCGCCGCAGCTTTCATTGTGCGGTGTTGCCTTAAACACCGGTCGGAAGCGTCAGCACGCCCTGCTCCGCCCACTGGCACGCCGTGTAGCTCTGCGCAACGGTCAGCTCTGCGAGTCTGACGTTGATCTCGGCGGTCTTTACCGCGTCCTCAGCGGACCGGTAGCTGAGCCGGCTCATCGTGCCGAGCTTATACTTGACGGAGGCCAGACGGAGATCGTCCTGCGCCTGCGTCAGCGCGTTCTTCGCCGCCGTGAGCGACACCCGGCTGTCCTTCATATTCTGAATGACCGTGGCATAGGCCGCTTCGACCGACTCCTGCGTCACCGCAAGCTGATCCTCTGCCGCCTTCACGGCCTCCGCCGTGCCTGAAACGTCCTTGTCGTAGACGTTCTGCGCCGCACGCAGCGACACGCGCCTGCTCCAGATGTCGAAGCTGTTCTTTTTCGCGTTCTCGAGGCCGGTCTTCGCATTGATCCGGTCGAGCTCGCCTTCATAGGGCATGACGAGCGTGGACGGCTCGACGAGCGTATCCGCGTCCAGTCCGCACAGCTGCGACAGCGACAGACCGATCTGCTCGCGCATATTAGCGAGCGTCTGCTTCGAATTGACCAGCTGCACGCGCTGGTTCTCCACCGTGTCGAGCTGGAGCTGACCGATCATGCCGCGGCTGCGCTGCACCTTCATCACCGCGAGATTGCGGTCGAGGGTCGCGATGCCGTTTTTCAGGCTCTCCATCTGGCAGTCCAGCGTTTCCATCGTATACAGCAGGTTCTGCGCCGCCATCGCCATCTGATTGGCGATGCTGTCCGCCTGGCGGCGAAGCTGATACGCCTGATCGTCGAGCTGCGAGAGCATCGCGAGCGCACTCTGATACTGCACGCTCACCGACAGGTTCATGTTCTCCGCATTGCCGCGCAGCGCGATGATCTGCGCCTCGTAGGCCTTTTTCGTGTCCCCGTCCAGCGTTCCGGTCTCCAGGATCTTCTCGAGCGTGTCCGCCAGCTCGCTGTATGCCGCGCCGGGACTGACCGTGCTCCCCATCGACGACGAACCGCCCGTCGCGCCCTCGATAGCGGAGGCGTTCCTGCGCAGGATGCGCACTGTGCTGTTATCCTCCTGCACCGCCTTTTTCACGGCCAGCACGCCCATCTGCCGGACCTTGAGCGCGGGCGCCTCCGCGCCGATACCGGCAGGCGTCTGCCCCGCCGCCGTCTCCCCGGCCGCGAGCGCCGGTACGGCCGACCCTGCGAGCAGGGTGCAGGCGAGCAGTGCGCTGATGACTTTTCGTTTCATATAAATACCTTGTCTCTCCTCTCGCTTGCGGAGAACGCGCGCCCCCATGCGTGCTCTTGCAATATTAAAGCAGTTCTCTCGTGATGATGCTCGTGTGGATATATTCTATGCTCCGGCGCGGCGATTCGCCCGTGCGCAGCGTGTGTGCGAGCACCTCGATCGCGCGCGTGGTCTGCGCGGAGAAGTCCTGGTCGATGATGAAGTCCAGTCTCCCCTCCTCGAGGTATTTGCGCGCATAGGGCGTCAGGTCATGGCAGATCACGTGGATACGGCGCGCCGGCCTGACACGCTCGAGCGCGTCCATGCAGCCGCGCACGGACTCGTTCGCCATGTAGATGCCGCGCAGCCGCGGATGACCTTTCGCGTAGTACAGCACGCCGTCATAGGTCAGCTCGTACTTTTCGACGCTCTCGATGACGTTCACGACCACGTCGTCGCCGCGCAGCTCGTGCAGCCGGTCGAGAAAACCGCGCACGCGCAGGTCATGCGCCGCAAACTCGCGGTTGCCCGTAACGACGAGGATCTCGCCGCCCTCCGCATAGGGCGCGATCAGTCCCGCCGCGACGCGGCCCGACTTTACCATATCCTGACCGATGTGATACAGGCGGCGGCTCTGGCAGACATCCGAGTCGCAGGTCACGACCGGCACGCCGGAGGCGACCAGACGGTCGATCTCCTCGCGCATGACGAGCGTGTCGGGCGCGGTGACGATCAGGCCGTCGATGCCGCGCTCCTCCATGCGGCCGATCGCCTCGAAGTACGAGCGCGGAGAACGGTTCTTCAGCTCCTCGACCAGCACGGTGATGTCGTTCAGACCGCGGTTGTGCACCGCGGTGCGGATGCCGTCGCGCATGCGGCGGATGAAGAACGCATCCCAGCTCGGCAGGATGACGCCGATGCGGTACACGCCGCGGCCCGCCCGGGCCGCCTGCCGCTGCGTCGGTGTTTTGTAGCCGTATTCGCTGATCAGCTTCTGAATGCGCTCGCGCACCTCGGGCGAGACGTTCGGACGGCCGTTTACCACGCGGTCTACCGTTCCGCGCGATACGCCGCACTGATCCGCGATCCACTGTGCAGTTACCTTCATAGCAGGATTCTCCCTTTTACTCTCTCGTGCATTTTTTGTTCACAGCACGAAATCACGGTAAATTGTGCATTTTAGTTCACGATTGCACGGTTTATTCTATCATACCAGACAAAGCTTCACAAGCAATTCTGTGCATTTTAGACACTGCGCGCGAATTTGTCGCATTCGGTTGTGCATTTTTTTGTTTTTGCACAACGCACGGCCTTTTTGCACGTTTTTGCACGTGATTTCCTGCACTTTTCACCAAACAGACATGCAAAAATTGGGCGGTACGCTAAAAATGAAATCCCCACTTGAAGCACGATGGCAAGTGGGATATAATAAAGTTATCCAAGGGGAGAGCTGCGGAATGCGGTCTGCGCTGTGCAGACTGACCATCCGGAGCCTCGACCTACTGAAAAGGAGAGAATTACAATGGGCATTCTGAAAATCGGCGTAGTTGGCTGCGGCCGTATCGGCAAGCTGCACATC
>NZ_QULN01000013.1:38842-47238 GCF_003481705.1 Butyricicoccus sp. OM04-18BH | reverse complement strand
GCATCCTACGTCGCAGTTTCCGGCGGTATCTTCTATGATATGATGATCCACGACTTCGATATGGTTCGCTACGTAACCGGTTCCGAGGCTGTTGAGATCTCCGCTGTTGGTTCCTGCCTCGTTAACCCGAAGCTGCAGGAAGAGTCCGGCATTCCGGACGTTGACACCGCTGTTGTTACCATGAAGATGGCTAACGGCTGCATCGCTGTTATCAACAACTCCCGTCAGGCAGTTTACGGCTACGATCAGCGCGTAGAGGCTTTCGGCTCCAAGGGCATGGCTTCCGACGCTAACGATCTGGTCAACACCACCACCGTTATGACCGTAGACGGCGCAAAGTCCGAGAAGCCGCTGTGGTTCTTCCTCGAGCGCTACAACCAGGCATTCATCAACCAGGTTATCTCCTTCGTTGATGCGATCAACAACGACAAGCCGGTTGCTGTCGGCGCTGTTGACGGCCTGCGTCCGGTTCTCATGGCTAAGGCTGCTACCGAGTCCTGCCGTAACGGCGGCGTGTTCGTCAAGGTCGGCGAGTAATTCTTCTTAGCATTTCTTTCTCCTTTCTCTATATTCTAAATTAGAAAAGCAGCTCCAAATGCTTTTCATTCCCTCAAATACAACAGCAAGGCATTTTTTGAAGTGACCTCTAAAAGTTAGAAAAAATGCTCACGCGACCGAAAGGGCTTGCTGCCTGTGAATTACAGGCGGCAGGCCCTTGCGCTTTGCCTTGATCCTGTGATTGCTGCGGTAGTCCAGACACTTCTGTTTGATTTTGCGAACTTGATTATACGCTATCCTTATCATTCTTAAGACAATACCGCACAATAAGAGCTGCGGCGCTTTGCGGAAATTATGCGGTACCGCCTTAAAGACCGAGAGCCGGAAGCATAGCCTTCGGCTCTCGTTTTTTGCGTTTTCAGCAGCCTTGTGACAGGTCTACGACATTTTTCAGTGGATTTCCGGTTTTCAACAATGGGATAATAAAAAGCATCTGCATGAGCAGACACTCTTCAAATTATTTTTATAATTTCATTTCGCGGTTCTTTCTGCGCAGATGGGTTGCCAGCGCATACAGAACAGCGATATCCTCCTCGTCCAGACCGGTTAAATCCAGCGTCTGCGTTTTTGCAACACACAGCAGATAGTCCGTCGATACCTTGAAAATCGTGGATAATTCGATAATATACTGCGTACTTGGTACATTCAGTCCCAATTCCCACGCATTTACGCTCGACCGCGTGATGCCCAGCCGCTTGGCCAGCGCGGCCTGTGAGATGTTGTGACTCTCCCGCAGCATTTTAATTCGTTCCCCTATAATCAGCATTCTATCACCTTATTATAGGGTATGCCAATCACGATGATATTACGATATCCTTATGATATTTATAATTGACATACATATTTCTTCCAGCTATACTAAAGAAGATAACAGGAGGACGATACATGGTAACCTTATTAGCGCTCTTAGCATGTCTGATCATAGCTCTCATACTCCGGGGAATCTATGCTGCCCTTCGTTCCATACTATCCAATAGGTGGCTTCATGACGCGGCACGACAGGATGTTGTGCATCTGTTTGATCGAGACTTACCGAAATGGTTAGAAGCAGCTTATACCGCCTTATACCAGCATTTGCAGACACAAGGCAGCAAATGTGACTGGAGCATAGAGATTACATGCCCCTCCCATGCTGTTATTGATCGATGCCGTATCAACTTTTCCGGTTCGCAAGGTATTATTCTGGACAGTGTCAATCAGCAATTACTCTATTATAAAACAAAGGATTTACCGGAATTACATGCACTTCAATGCACAAATGCTCATCCGTTAGAAGCATTTGAGTGTTTTTCTCTCCCCTACTCCGATATTCTTCAGGCACAGCTTATTACTTCCGCGCACACCTATACGCAGATGAAAACGAAAGGCGGCATTTCTCAAGGCACCGCCGAACAGCATACCGCCGGGCAAACGGTCTATGACAAATTAGCAATCGTTATTCAAAGCAAAAATCCCAATCATCCATATATAGAATTAGACTTTTCTAATCGTACCGCGGTATCTGAAATGTGGAAAATCCTTCAGACCTCCAGCATATTAGGAAATATCTTTGAAACCGAGTCTAAATTCAGCATTTCATATGCAGGCTGCGATACCGATATCAAGATCCGGAAACGTTTCTCTGCTATTCCATCGCTTCCATTTGCTTTGACATCGATCGGACCGGCGCAGTTAAATATGTTAAATCAAATCCTGCTCCATCTGGAAGCGATTGCACAAGCTGATTCGCCCAATTCCGCACCTGTTTCATGATTTTCATAATAAAAAGCGTCTGCTCACGCAGACGCTTTCAGCTTGTCCAAAAACCCAGCTGTCCATGAAGCGGCAATCGCTATGGACTATCCCAGTCATATCACAGACCACGAAACAGGAAGCAAATTGATTCATGAGCGTTGATAACTCCCACCGCCTGCAAATAGGCATAGATGATTATGCTCCCCACAAACTTCATGCCCCGCTTTTTCAAGTCTTTTGAGATGGCATCGAATCTTTCCGTCTGCCCATTGCATTCCTTACTCCGCCTCCAAGAGAAAAATGACAGGCCGGATACCGTCCGGACACGCAAACACACCAATCGTATCATCATTGAGCCAAGTGCCGGTAGACTGTACCGTTTGACCTTCGGACAATCGCCGAACCATGGGGCCGATGACCTGCCAAGCAGCACCACACATCCCATCCGGCGGATTGATGCCATCGCTGTACAGCACTTGACCTTTCTGATGAAAAGGACACATTTCCAAATTAGGAATCGCATACTGTTCTGCCAGCTCCTGATCGTATTCCGCGCGCAGCACGGTGATTTTAATCTTTTTATGCATTCGTATAGTCATTTTGAATCTGCTCCGAAATCGTCATACCTCGCACGCCTCCCGGAGAGCAGGCAGCAGCTCATCCAGCCGCCCGTCCAGTCCGAAGGACTTCTCTTTGATATTGTCCGCAATGTAGACCTCACCCAGATTGATGGTCACATAAGCGGCGTTTGGCTCGCCGGCCACAAGGCGCATCATCGGGGCCTTGATCAGCTGATTGCGCCAGCCAATGCCCAGCTCCAAAACCACCAGCTTCTTCCCATGGTGGGTTTTCAGAAAGTTTTGGAGCCGTGCCCGAGCTGCGGTATCCAGAATCATTCTCTGACCCGCGCCCATGTGGATGTCCATGGGACCGCCGCACCTGGGACAGCGCGGCACCAGCTCTGCAGGCACATGGCCGCCCTGTCCGACAGCCGATAATTTTTCGGCCACCTCCAGACTGGGATAGAGGGTGTCGTGGCAGGGGCGGGCACACTGCATCGTAAACCAGTTGCCCTCGATCTCATAGATTTTCGTCGGATCGAAGCCACACAGTTCAAAGTGACCTTCTCCGTTTGATGTGACGACAAAGTAATCTTTTTCTCCTACAATGGCCTTCAAATCGTTCATCACCGGCGTAGGCCGGTACTGTCCGCAGTAATGATGGACGAGCCGAGCCCAGAAGGCCCACTTTTCCTCCTCGCTGGGCCATCCGGCCATCATGCCCTGCAAAATGCAGCGCAATCCGTATTTTTGTTTGAAATCTCCAAACAATTCGTCAAAGGCTGCATTGTCCGCAAACAAATGCAGTCCCTCGGTGATGGACAGTCCGTTACTGGCCCCGATCAAGATAGCATCCGCTTCTCTGAATTTTTCCGCAATAGAGTTCCAATCGATCATATTCGTTCGTCCTTTCTATTTTATGGTTGCTGCGATGGCTCGCTCCTGCCGGAGGGCGGATAGAGTTTCCGCCAAATCTCCTTGCAGATACAGGCTGCGTCCCCGCAGATGCTCCGGCCTGTGAGATGCCTCTTGATTAAGACAGGCATAAAAGACGTTTTCGTTTTTGGCAGTAAGTTCCCAGAAAGGTAGTTTGATGATACTGGGTGTCATCTCACCCACGCCAAGTTCCAACAGCAGGACTTTTTTGTCGGTCTGATTCATGATCGTTATCTCCGCTTTCCATGGTGTCCCGTGCATCCCGCAGCACTTGAGCAATGTCGGCCACAATGGTCATGCCCTTGTTCTCCAGCTCCTTGGGCAGAAAATCATATTTGTTGTTGACAGCGATATACCGGGCATGGGGAAAGCTGAGGGTCAGGTTCCAGAAAGGCTCCTGAATGAACATGGGAGTCATGCGGCCCACGCCCAGCTCCAGGAACAGAATTTTACTGTCTTTGTGTTCCAGTACATAGTGGGAGATCTTTTCATACTGTTCCTCATACTTCTTGCCTTGCAGGAAGTTGCCGTATCCACGTACCCAGGGGAATGCCTCGCCGCCGCAGTGGGGGCACTTGGGAATAAGATCCGTGGGAATCTTCGTACCGTCCCCCATAGCGTCCACCATATCAGCCACCGGCTTCACCGCATCCCAGGTGTCATCGGTACAGCAGGCGGCACACTGGAAGAACCGGTGATCTCCCTGGATTTCCGCCACCTTCTCCTCCGGGTAGAGTTTGACAAACTGGGTATCCTGGTTAGTGGTGAGGACGAAGAAGTCCTTGCCTTTCAGCAAAGCGTCTAAATCCAAATAGGGATGACGCACAGGTGCGGTCTGGGTGGTGTGAAGGAAGGTGGCGAGATACCCCCAATACTCTTCCCGGGTCTTCCAGGGGTGACCCATCCCTGCAAAAGCACCTTTGAAGTGGTACTTCTCAGCAAAAGTCCGGAAGTATTTGCGGTAGGAGTCGTTGTCCTCGTAGTAAAAATCTCCGCCGCCGGCAGCGGACAGACCGGAGGCTCCGCCCACTACCACACAGTCAGCTTCCTTTACCTCCTGTACCAACCGCTTGATCTGTTCGCTGTACGGCAGCGGCTTTTTGTCAGTCAGCTGATAAGGCGTACTGCCGGAAGCATAGATAGGATAGTGTCTGGAATAATTCATCTGGGTCTGCATGACCAAATCATCATAGAAGTTCATTTTCACCATTCCTTTTGAGTGGGTGTTATTTTTATTCTTACTTCAAATCATTTTAACAGCCTCTTGCGTCACTGTCAATATGCTGTTATAATAAAAATAACATCAAAGCAAAAAAGGAGATCAGGCATGAAATATCCCACCCGCCTTAGCGATGCTGTTCATATTCTGACTTTTATCGCTCTGAACCCAGACTGCGACCTGACCAGCAACAAGCTGGCAGAGAGCGTTCAGACGAATCCTGCCTATGTGCGCCAGCTCATGTCCGCCTTGCGGAAGGGAGGGCTGCTGGTCAGCGTCAAGGGGCACCCCCGCCCCGCTCTGGCTCGTGAGCCGGAGAAGATCACTCTGCTGGATGCCTACCGGGCAGTGGAGGGCAACAAGCCCCTGCTCCATCAGGACATCCACACCAACCCGGCTTGTGGCGTGGGCGTGAACATCCAACTGGTCATCCGGGATTGCTACGACCTGGTACAGCAGCAAGCGGAGAAGGCTATGGAAGCTATCACCTTGCAGGAAATTTTAGATCGTTACTTGGAAAAACTCTCTTGTTTAGGCAAAAATGATTGCTAAATGGTCAGGCATAAAACCTTGCAGAAAAAAACGCTCCTATGCTGCTGACCTGTCATGGTATCCGGTTACGGAGTCCATCCGCAGCCTATATGGATTGACACAATGAAAATTTCTCTTTCTGAATAATGGCAGAGGGCGGCAGCATTTTGTGCTGTCGCCCTGAGACTGTCGAAAAACTTCGTTTTTCCGACAATCTGTGTTTTGGCTTCGCAAAACACGGACGTCCGAAAGTTCCCATGCAGAAACTTTCTCCCTCTCAAAGTATCAAAACCGAGGTACACGCCCCCGGTTTTGATGCGTTTGCGCAGCAAACGCTTTTTCATGCGCGCTGCCGCGCGGCTGCTGTTCCGGCACGAAAATAGACTTTATCAACAAACTGAGGGCGGCAGCATTTTGTGCTGTCGCCCTCTTGATTGCAGAACAGCAAAGACGCACAGTCTGTCAACGACGGCATAGATTTTATCCATTTCTGCTTCAAATGTCTCGTCCGGTGTCTTGCAGCCCAAGCCCTTTCGATCGTTTACTTCTTCCCTTCCCCAATCGCCCGCTCCACCATCGCGTAGCAGGTCTGCACCGGAAGTTCGACGATACGGGCAATATTCTGATAGGAAATGCCCTCCGCACGATACTTGAGAATAGTCAGCGTCAGCTGCGTTCTTTCAATCGCTTTCTGCAATGCCTCGGGGTCGCGCTGCTTTCCCTCGTTCTCTTTCTCCCAGCATTTCCAGCAGAGACCATCGGGCGAGGACGTCCGGTTTTCTCCGCATACCTTGCATAATCTTCTGTCGTTATTCATAAAAAAACTCTTTCCTTTTGTGTATTTCAGACACATCCCGCGATATGTTTGCGCCGCCGATGTATTCTCTGTGCCGTTTTCGGGATTTTCTCCTCTGCGTGAGCCGGTGCAAACAAGCGCGTGTTCTGCCATGCGTGACCGATTTTCCCGACCGGCTCGATTGCCGCCATGGCGCGGTGCATGGACGCTTCGCGCGGATGAACGTAATAATGCGTAGTAGTCGTCACATCGGCGTGCCCGAGCAGGCCTGCGACCGTCGCAACGTCCACGCCTTGCTCGATGGCGCGCGTCGCAAACGTATGGCGAATGTCGTGAAACCGAACGTGCGGCAGGTGCAGGCCGTCCAGCACATCTCTCCAGTAGGCGCTCAGATGGTCCGGGTCGAGCACGCCGCCCACTGCGCTGTAAATGATGAAATCCTCTCCATTCGGCGCCCTGCCAAACAGCGAGCGAAACCGCTCCCACTGCACAGTCAGCAGGCCTTGCAGCACTTCCGGCAGGTAGAGAGAACGTTCCGAAGCCTCGGTTTTCGCCGCGCTGAACACCAGTTTTGTGCGTTTTCCGTATTCCGCGCTCGGGTCGATCGTGACGCGCCGAACCGTCTGCGTAATATGCAGCGTGCCGCTCGCCGCGTCGTAACCCTTCCACCGCACCGCGCAGACCTCGCCGAGCCGCATTCCGGTGTAGAGCGCAAGAATAATGCCCGCGTTGTTGAGCGACAGGTCGGAAAACAGCCACTTTTCAAGCGTTGCCTGCGCGTCATCGCTCAGCACCGTCAGCTTTTTCGAGCGGCAGTGCGTGTAAACCGTTGCCGGAACAGGGTTGACAGGCATAATGCCGTCTGCGACCGCACGTTTGCAGCAGACATCGAGCACCACTCGCATATTTTTCACACTTTTCGCGCTCAGAGGTCCGCCGGTGCGCAGATTTCCATGCAGCGCTTCCCCGTTTAGGAACTGCTGCACGACCGCCGTTGTCAGCTCATTCATCGGCAGATTACCCAGTTTCGGGAGAATATGTTTATACATATTGTCGCAGTAATGCTCGTAGCCGCTCGGTTTCGCCACGGGCTTGACGTATGTTTCGAGCCATTGCTCCGTCCATTCGTTCAGCGTCATACCGTTTTCACCTTGAACGTCTGAAAAATACGGTCGCCCATGTGCGGCGCATGCTGCTGATACTCACACTGCTTGCGATAACAATATCGCACAAAAGCTGCCTGTATATTGTCCAAACAAACTTTTCTGCCGTCCGGCAGAGTCAACTGCTGACGTTCAAAGTCCCAGTTTTCCTAGCATACCGGTCGCATATGTATTATTTTCACTATGTTATCTCTGCGCAATCCCTGATATATCTTACGGAGGTGAAAATGTGGCTGTCAGCGAAGCACAAAAGCGAGCAACTGCAAAATGGCAAAAAGAAAAGGTGGAAGAAGTGAAATTCCGCGTACCCAAGGGCGAGTGCGCCGTTATTCAGGCGCACGCTAACCAGCAAGGCGAATCCACCACCGCATTTATCAAGCGCGCAATCAAAGAAACTATGGAGCGCGATAATGCGGAGAAACATGAGTGATCGTCCGCTGCACTCCCAGTGCAATTACATATCGTTCAAAAGACTCGTTGCAAAACAAGGCGAAAAACCGCCCTCAAAAGGACAGTTTTTCGCCTTATTAGCGTTAAAGCTGCATACGTTTTTGCATATCCGGCAGCGCGGCGAAATTCACGTTGTCGAGTCGCGGCAAAATATCGAGCAGGAACGATGTCCATCGGCGCGAATCCGCCACTGCAAATCTCGCAAGAGTTGTGAATCCACAGCAGAGATAAAGTTCTTCACATAGATCAGGTTTGGTTTTCCCAAACCCTGGCGCTTGCGTTCAATCAATCCTGCTTTCTTCTCAAGTTCACTGAGCAGCTTGATAGCCTTTTGTTCAGCGCAGTTCAGAGCCAACTTCGCTTCGTCGATTGTAAAAATGATATACACTCGACCGTTTTTATCTATCCAACCATTCTTGGCAGACAGGCTCATGCGGTCAAGCAAAATC
>NZ_QULN01000013.1:0-38832 GCF_003481705.1 Butyricicoccus sp. OM04-18BH | reverse complement strand
ATTCTTGGCAGACAGGCTCATGCGGTCAAGCAAAATCCCATACAGCATCTTGGCATCGGCAGAAATATTCCAGAACCTCTCGTTCGTGAACAACACCTTCGGAACTCGATAGAATGTGAATAGATCAGATTGCCGACCGTAAAAATAATCAAAACTCACACGGCTTCACCACCTTCTTTCTGCGGAAAACTTTCTGTTGTCAGCGGAATGCTGGGGAAAGTCATATCCGTCTTTTCGTAAGGACATCGGGCAAAATAGCAGAAGCGGTATTCCTATTCATACGCATCCATATCAACGAAGCCCCACTTCACGCATAACCTTCTTCGTACACCAACCAATGCACGGGTGATCTCGCCCATAGGGACAGCCATCACATTCCGACTTGGGTTTCGGCGGCAAAGAGATTAAAGTGTCAAATTGACACTTTGGGTCAAGCATTTGACACTTTGGCAATCAGCTTGCTTAATACCCAATCCTAAAATAATCCAAATATGCTTTATACTTGTCCTGTGCGGTCAGGCAGGTATCTGTCAGATAGCCTTTTTCGTTGTCCCATTCCTTCAATCCACGGTAATAGAACAGTTTCAGATTGTCCTCAATGATGAACGGAACGATATTGTATTTCAGACATTCCTTGAACATAATGAGTCTGCCTACACGACCGTTGCCGTCCTGGAACGGATGAATCCGCTCAAACTTCACATGAAAGTCCAAAATGTTCTCAAGGGTCTTTTCTTCTTTGGCGTTATATTCCGTCAGCAGGGCCTTCATTTTATCGGCAACTTCTTCGGGAAGGGCGGTATTCATGCCGCCGACTTCATTCGGAAGTTTCTTATAATCGCCAACAGCAAACCAATCTTTTCTGGAATCGCTGGTGCCGTTCTTCAAAACCAAGTGAAGCTCTTTGATGAACTTTTCCGTCAGAGCTGCTTTTGCATGATCTATGATCATGTCAATGCAGCGGAAATGATTTGCTGTTTCAATCACGTCATCCACGTTCAGCACTTCTTTTTCCACACCAATAGTATTGGTTTCAAAGATATATCTGGTCTGATCGTGGGTCAGTCGGCTTCCTTCTATATGGTTGGAATTGTATGTCAAATCGATCTGTGTTTTGTGGTAGATCCCGCCGGAGTATTTACTTGCCTTCTGTTCTTTCAGGATATCCAACAGAGTGATCGGTTCTGCTTTTCTTTTATTGGTACGCTCCGGTTTTTCTGCGTTTTCTGGAATGTTCCATGTCTTACCGGTAAGAAACGCACCATTCACACGCCCCTGGGCGCAGTAATTTCTGACACTGCGCTCTGACACATCCCACTTTTTCGCTATTTCAGCAACGGAAAGATATCGCATCTATGATCCTCCACCATAAAATCCATCAAAAAACTACGTTAATCTATTACATAGTATACCACATCATCGGCAAAAATATCAACATATTCCGAGCTTGACTGCTACATTTTTGCCGTCACAGAACGCTTAAGTTTTTGAGACCGCGTCAAGTAATGTTCACAAAAAGGGCTCCTGAAAAAAATGAAGTTAGGCAGCAACGAGCAGAGTTGCCGCAATGGATTCCTGGCTGAGATAAGCTCTGGAGACAGACCACTCCTCAGCGTATTCCATGAGATACGTGGTCACTAGGCGAACATAGGAACTTTCATTCGGAAAGATTTCAACCACGCTGGTACGTCTCCGAATTTCACGATTCAATCTTTCAATCATGCTGGAAGATGAGATTTTTCGCGCATCCAGCATGGGGAATGCATAGAAGGCCAGAGAATCCTCCAATCCGTCTTCAAGGCACTGAACCGCTTTCGGAAAGCGTTTGGCGTAGGAGTCGATCACATCATATTTGCTTTTGCGAACTTAATTATACGCTATCATTATACGCTATCCATATCACGCACTTCTGTGACCATGTAAAACCACCTGTCTGCACCTCAACAAACACCAAATAAACGCCAAGTTTCACCCAGTTCGACGCATAAAAAAGGACGCTTTCGAGCGTCCTCTGTGGTAGCTTGTATGACACCCCGCCAAGAGAAAACGGGTTGTTCAACGCAGTGTACAGACCGGTGCAGGCCTCGACAAACCGGTGAAGGCCGCCTTGTGCGTGAGAGGTGTCGCAAATTGCTATCCCCGCTGAAATAGGGTAACGTTTCGTTACTCCATCACTCAAATACGCGCGTCAAATCCAGTTCACAACCGGTCAGCGTAAACACCTTTGCGGCGGTGTCTTCTTTAGCGTAAACGGCAACGGTACGATACAAGCCGTTCTCCAGCACAAACACGGTTGCGTTCTGTTCCTGCGGCAATACGATCCAGTATTCCGGTACGCCCGCCTGCTGATAACGGTTCAGCTTCACCAGTCGATCAGCTTTGACAGTTGAGGGAAAAAGGATTTCCATTACTACAGTCGGCGCACCGAAGCAGTATTGTTCATGCAATTTGTTAGGATTACAGATCACCGCCAGATCAGGCATACAGACGGTACTCACATCATCTGCGCTCTGGTTGGCATGTTTCGGAAAAAGCACCTCAATCTCTGCAAATGCGCGGCAAGGCCGGTAAAAAGTATCATCACGCGAATGGTTTGCGTGATGATATTTTTTACGCGCGTTGTAAAATGAAGTTGTGCATGAGGCGCGGCAGCGTGACCGGAACCTACGCAAGGAGCCGCGGCTTTAATCGTGCGATGTTGCCTTAGCAATACTCATCTCAACCACACCCACAACATCATGATTTGTAATCCACCAGTGTCCCGTCGTACCTCTGTTTTGCGGAGTTACATCACTCAAGTCATGACAGTGCGCCTTGCCCTGCTTCGTTACCAGCAGCACACCTGTTTCCGCATATAACGTATCTATGGCATCGCCGCCATGCCCCCACTGTATCAGCTGTACACCCTCACCCAGTCCCAGCTTTGGCTCAATCATACGCTTTTCCGCTGTGTCCGGCAACAGTACAAGTCCTCTGCCTTTCTCTGTCACAATAATCAGTTTATGCTCCGGCCGGTAGACCATGAGCTGACAAAGTGAATCTCCTGTCTTCAGCTTCATGCCGGAAACCAATCCGATACCCAGATTTTTGTACTCATGCATCGCCTGAACAGGCACGCGCAATGCTTTTCCCTGATGGCTGACAAACAGCAATTCGTCTTCCGCCGTGCTGCAACACGCTGTGACAATTTTCTCCCCGCCTGTACGTACAATCTGCATACCGTCTGGTATAACACGCACTTGATCCAACGGCAGCCGCACCTGCCTGCCGCTTTGCGCTGCACAGACCAGCGAAGTATCCTTAGGATTACATTCTGTCAGCACACCATCTTCAAGCAATGCTTCATGACATTTCTGCCATCTTCCATTTTTGCAGAAGTCATCCACTGTCAGTGAAGCCGGCAAATACCATGCCTGACCACTTGAACTGACCAAAACTTTATCGACCGATTGTCGAAAAACCACTATCCGCTTCACTTGAAGTTTCTTATCCAATCCCATCGAACAAACGCCTGGTTTACAAAGCCAGCGGTTTTCCGGCACTTTAACCAGCCTGCCGCCGGATAACACAGCCAGCAGTTCTTCTTCACAGATGCCCTCTTTCGCCTCCGACTTTGACTTCTTCTTTGACGAGTCAGCCTGTTGGCTGCATGGATACGGATTTCCCTCTGCATCCACGACCTCTGGCAGCCACTCGCGCTCTAAATCCTCCGCTTCCGGCATACTGTCCACAAGTTCCGGCTTCTCAAAAAGGCCGACCGATGTATAGATAGACCGGCTCTTCTCAGCCATATCCGCCGCAAGACGTGTTTCCTCACGCATTGCTGCCGTACATCCCAGTTCCATCGGCCGTTTAAACGAACTATATGTAATACATAAGCGCTTTCTTTTTACGCTCCATAAGAAAATCGCGAAACTCTTTTACAAGCGGCAGCAAGCGATATGAATTTGATGTTTTTCCGCCCACTTGAACATCACGCGAGCTCTGCTTTTCCACATATCTGCGCTCAATTGCATACAGCTCCTCATCCATCTGACGAATATCGCCATATGACAGACCGGCGGCCTCTGAGGTGCGAAGACCAAGCAACAGCATTGCAAGCAGTGCAACACATTCTCCAAAGCGATCTGCACGACTTATCATTTCTTCATAAATACGGATAACCACGCTGATCGGAAGCGATTTGGGGCGCTTCAGCAGCTTGTGTGCAAGATTGAACAAATGCTTCTGCCCTTCAGCGGTATGCGCAAGACCATTTTTGCAAAGTTCCACGTCAACATTTCCCCAGAAGCGCATCTGGGACAGGTCATGCTGATATGCCTGCTCAACAATGCAGGAAAAAATTTTCTTAGCGTTTTGCTCAATGATCCTGTCACCCAGACCAAACTGTCCCCTTTCCATCCACAGCTTTTCCGCCAGTTCTTCATTGAGATCTGCATACGGTATCCCCCGAAAAATCGGTGCAACAGACCGCCAGAATTCCCTGTCATACGCTATGCACGTGCTCTTGGCCCAGTGACGGTCATTCTGCATATCCAGCAAAAATTGTTCGTAAACACCCTCCAGTGTTAACTCGCCTTCTGCTGTCACCGGCTGATACTTATAATCGCTCCGATCACACTTACACGGAACTTTAAACTTATCCAAATTTTGTCCCGTTACTTTTCTCGGGCTATGAAAAAAATTTCCCATTTCTTCTACTTTTTATCTGAAAAAAGAAACTTGGACAGTCCGCCCAAGTTTCTTTTGTTTTCCTACGCTTATAAAAGCACTGCAAGACGAATCTGAGATTTTGCTGTAAAACGTATTTTGGCGCCACGCTTCAGCTTCAGCCTCATGCTGAGCTGAACGCTCTTCAATTGGCTACCACTCTGCAACAGTTTATGACACCGCTCAAGCCGTGCCCGCGTAGCCAGCATTGCGATGCGCGATAAGTAATCGACATACCATTCTTCATAGGTGCTCTCCGCCTTTAAGCCGAAAATCCGCATCATCCGTGATGCTGTCATACCGCAGACGTCCCGACAATATCCACGCACACTGCTTTGCACAACATCACTTCGGGAGGACAGCCTTGCATACTCAGGCACTACCTCTGCCGGTGGCTGGGTATCTCCTGCTTGCGTTATCTTACTCACATAAAAATCAATACCATATCGCTTGATATGCGAACCTTTGCTTTTACGCTTCTTCAAATTTTTCCTTTCTATGTTAACCATAAAAACATTTTCATTTTATGGTATATCGAATTCCAAATTATTCTTTCTCTTGGTTTCATTATAGCATCTGCCCATAATTTTTCAACTTTCCGCAGGTTTATTCATAATAAATTTACATATTTTCTACGAATCCGTTAATTTCTTGTAATGCAAAATTTATCTTTGCCAGATTTCATACCCAATGTTACTTTTTTAAAAGGGATTCCGCGTCCTTACTCTGCGAGCAGGCGGGAAAAACCATGCGCTATGCACGCTCGGCTGTGTGCGATATGTTGCCGAACAGATCGAGTCCGTTGTACATACCGAATCTATCTATTGACAAGTAAAAAACAATTTTATATCCTTTTTATTCCATTTATTTCTATTTTTATTTTTCCTCAGTTTTATTCTTATTTTCCGAAAATATATCTACAATATCACCGTTTTAAAGGCTATTATATTTTTATTTTTGCAAATATGCAACAAGTAAAAAATGCTTCAATCGTACTCTCTTTTTTACTTGTTTCCCTCTCCGCATACGACTTTCTGCTTTTGAAGTCACCTACCCGGAGGTTTTCTAAGTGCTCCGAAAAATACAAAAAACCGCTGATTTCTTACGAAATCAGCGGTTAAACATGGTTGCGGGGACAGGACTTGAACCTGCGGCCTCCGGGTTATGAGCCCGACGAGCTACCAACTGCTCTACCCCGCGATATTCATTTTCTCACTCCGTCGGCGAAGCTTCACTTCAGAGTGCTTATATATAATATCATGCAGGGTGCAGATTGTCAATAGGGATTTTAAAAAATTTTTACTTTTTCTGTTCACGCCCTCTGTGCGGCTCCTGTCCTGCCCGTCACCGAAGCGTCAGTCTCGCGACAGGTTTTTCCCCAGAATATCCGCGATGCTGTCGATCAGCTGTTCCCAGTCCTCCTCGCTTCCCTCGGTCTGAAGAAAGCCGGTGCTCATATCGTTGACAAAAGCGGCGCCGATGTCGATATAGCTGTCGTAATCCGGCTGATGATAGCCGTATTCCGTGCCGAGCAGCACGATCTCATCGCACTCATCGCCTGCGAGATGCGCCATCGCGACATTCAGAAAGCCGTTTTCCGCCATCGAGTCGTCATCATCCGGCGCAGACCATGCGCGCACCCACTCTTCGTCCCCGTCCTCGTTGAACAGGCCGTCCCGATAGTAATCCAGTTCTCTACGAATGCTCTGCTTGAGGAAATCCCGTTCCATATCACTCACTCCCTTGTCTGAATTCCGTTATGCA
This sequence comes from Butyricicoccus sp. OM04-18BH, assembly GCF_003481705.1. Lineage (GTDB taxonomy): Bacteria > Bacillota > Clostridia > Oscillospirales > Butyricicoccaceae > Agathobaculum > Agathobaculum hominis. Next base: position 32,358 of record NZ_QULN01000013.1, on the reverse strand, counting down.
CTTTCATTATACGCACACAGGGCGGTCTTGGCAAGAGAGTGACGAAAAAACACAGCTTCGCGGCAATCTCAGATGAAATACTCGACCGTCTTGTCCTCGGTCAGCTCGGTATCCGTATTGAACAGCAGGATGGCCTCCCGAGTATCGAAGGGCCCGAGCGAATAGACGCTGATCTCCTCCCGCTCGAAATAGTGAACGGGAACGATACGGTTATAGGAGCAGGGATGCTCGTCGGTGACGCACAGCTCGGCGTTGTCGAACGGTCCCTCATGGTAATACGGGTCGAACAGATAAACGTCCCCTCCCTCGACACGGGTCAGCAGCACATAGTGCCAGCCCTCCAGGTCGAGCCGCACGACCGCCGCGCCGCAGAGCGTCCCGGAGTGGGCCGTTCTGGGAGAAGTTCACCTCCCGGCCCGACAGATAGCGGCTCGATACCGCCAGATGGCCGGTCTCGCCGTAGCCGTTGAGCCAGTTGCTGAGGAACATCATGGCCATCCGCGAGGTGCCGCGCCTGCCCGTGCTGCCGTCCTCACCGAAGCAGTCCAGACAGTACAGCATGATGTTCCGGGTCAGCTCGGGCGGTATCTCGTCGCGGCGGAACAGGTAGCTGACTGCATTGATGGGAAGTGCGTCGATGTCCGCGCGCAGGACGACGGCTCTTCCGCCCTCCTTTTCGCCGCGCAGCGTGCCGAGTACGCCGGTCTCCCCGACACGGGTGTGCGGGATGCCGAGCTGGTCAAGCTCCTCTTCAATCCGCTGCGCGGTGCGGAATTCCTGCATGCTCAGCTCGGGATGCTGATGAAATTCCCGACGGATGGAAACGATGCAGTCGCGCGCCGCCTCCGCCGCTTTCCTTACGTCCATGATACGTCCTCCTTACTTTTTCGGCTTGATCTTCGTGCGCAGACCCTCCAGACGGTTCAGCGCCTCGAGCAGCGTCTCGTCCTTCTTCGCGAAATGCAGGCGGATGAGGTGGTTGACCGGCTCGCGGAAAAAGCTCGAGCCCGGGACCGCGCCTACGCCGGCATAATGCGCCAGATCCTCGCAGAATTCGAGATCGCTCTCGTAGCCGAACTCGGAAATGTCGAGCAGCACATAATACGCGCCCTCCGGGTCGGTGTGCGTGATGTTCAGCTCGTCCAGACCTTTGAGGAACAGCTCCTTTTTATGGGTGTACTTGGCGAGCAGGTCGTCATAGTAGCCCGGCCCGAACTTCAGTCCGGTGACAACGGCCTCCTGAAGCGGCGCCGCCGCGCCGACCGTCAGGAAATCGTGCACCTTTTTCGCGCGGTCGATGATGTTCGGCGGCGCGATGATGTAGCCGAGGCGCCAGCCGGTGATCGAGTAGGTCTTGGACAGCGACGAGCACGACAGCGTGCGCTCCCACATACCCGACAGGGTCGCGAAGTAGGTATGCTTGTGCGGCGCGTAGACGATGTGCTCGTAGACCTCGTCGGTGATGACATAGGTATCGTACTTTTCCGCGAGCGTCGCGATAAATTCCAGCTCCTCGCGCGTAAACACCTTGCCGCAGGGATTGGAGGGGTTGCACAGGATCATCGCCTTGGGGTGCTGGCGGAACGCATCCTCGAGAAGGGCCGGGTCGAAATGGAAATCCGGCGGCACGAGCGGCACATAGATCGGCTCTGCGCCCGACAGAATGGTATCCGCGCCGTAGTTTTCGTAGAACGGGGAGAAAATGATGACCTTGTCGCCCGGATTGGTGACGGTCATCATCGCCGCCATCATCGCCTCAGTGCTGCCGCAGGTCGTGACGATCTCGGTGTTCGGGTCGATCTTCCGGCCCATACAGCGCGACTGCTTGGCGGCGAGCGCCTCGCGGAAGTTCTGCGAGCCCCAGGTGATGGAATACTGATGAAAATCCTCATAGGCGACCTGCGCCATGCGGTCGAGGATCTCCTTCGGCGGTTCAAAGTCCGGGAAGCCCTGCGACAGGTTGACCGCGCCGTACTGCATGGAAACGCGCGTCATGCGGCGGATGACCGAGTCGGTGAAGCCGGCCGTGCGTTCGGATAAGCTCTGCATTTTATTTTCCTCCCACAATGTAAGATTTCTGATCGTTCAGGATATGTTTCGGGTCGAGCGCCGTCTTGATGCGGTTCATGCGCGACACATTCAGGATGATGCTCCGCAGAGCCTGTCTGTTGATTTGCATGGTCATTTCCTTCCTGTGGAAAGTGCCGCCGAAACGGCGGCACTGTATGGTCTCTTCTTACTTGTCAGCGAGCAGGTCCTGATCCCAGCCAGCCTTGATGAAGTAGCCGCCGAACTGATCGTTGAATACCGCCTCGGTCTCGTCCGACTGGAACGCTGCAACGACCTTCTTGTAGGTCTCGACCTTAGCCGGATCGGACAGATCCTCGGTACGCGCTGCGATGAGGTTCCAGTATTCCTCAATGTCCAGCTTGTCGTCCTTGTAGATCGCGTCCTCGGTCTTGAGGCCGAAATCAAGGGCATAGTTGCCGTTTACAACGCCTGCGGTCACGTCCGCGAGCGTGGACGGGATGATGTTCGCCTTCAGCTCCTCGATCTTGATCTGCTTGTTATAGGTCTCGATGTCGTCAACGGTCGGGTTGAAATCCGCGCCGTCCTTGAGCTTGATGAGGCCGGCAGCCTCCAACACCTTGAGCGCGCGGCCGCCGTTGGTCGCGTCGTCCGGAATCGCGACGGTATCGCCGTCCTTGAGCTCATCGACCGACTTCACCTTGTCGGAGTACAGGTTGAGCGGAATGATGAAGGTGTTGCCGATGTTCTCGATCTCGTAGCCGTAGCTGTCGATCTCGCTCTGGAGATAGATGCGGTGCTGGAAGGCGTTGAGGTCGATCTCGCCGTTGGCGAGGGCATTGTTCGGGGTTACATAATCGGAGAACTGTACGAACTCGAGGTCGATGCCCTCGTCCGCGAGCTTCTCCTTCGCCGGTGCCCAGATATCCTCGTAGATCGCGCCGACAACGCCGAGCTTTACGGTGGTCTGTGCGTCGCTGCTGCCGGATGCCTGTGCGGCATCATCGGAAGCGCTGCTCGAAGAGCCGCATGCGGTCAGAGCGAGCGCGAGACCTGCGGCGGACAGGGAAAGTGCGATAATTCTTTTGAGCTTCATTGGGATCTCCTCCATCTTATGATATATTTTTTAATTTGACATATTGAAAACCGCCAAAATGCTTGGCTTCCGTGCGGCAGCACGCATGAAATAGAATTTGCAAAGCAAATTCATAGCCCGTAGGCCTCTATCCTTAAAGTGTTTTAATGAGAGCAAACGGGGAGCATGTATCACCGTTTTTATACTTTAGGAGGGAGAAAGTTTCTGTATAGGAACTTTCGGACGACTTTGGAACGGTCTACGATCCGTTCCTCTTGTCGGCGAAACTGTAGTTTCGCGACAGGTCTTTTACAGGGTGAGCGAAAGCTGATAATTGGCGCTCATGGTCCGGCAGGAGACGTCGAACTTCTCCTGCTCCTCCGGGGTGAGATGCAGCTCGATGATGTGCGCGATGCCGTCGCGACCCACGATCGCCGGGACACTCGCATAGACATCGTGCTGACCGTACTGACCGTCCAGCAGGACAGAGACCGAAAGGACGCGGTTCTCGTTGTAGAAGATGGCGCGGACGACCTCCGCCGCAGACGCGCCGATGCCGAACTCGGTGCAGCCCTTGCCGCGCAGGATGGTCCAGCCGCCCTCGCGGCCCGCATCGGCGAGGGCATCGAGGTCGAGCTTTCCGAACGTGTCCGGGTACTCGTCGCGCCACTGGCTGAGCGGCTTGCCGGCGATGGTGACGGCCGACCACGCGACCATCTGGCTCTCGCCGTGCTCGCCGAGCGCGTAGGCTGTGATGGATTTCTGGTCGATGCCGGTCTCCTGCGCGATCGCGCGGCGCAGTCTTGCGGAGTCGAGCGTGGTGCTCGTGGAGAAGATACGCTCCGGCGCCCAGTTCAGCATGTGCTGGATATAATGCGTGATAACGTCCGCCGGATTGGAGATATTGACGATAATACCGTCAAAGCCGGATTTTTTGATGGACGCGGTGACTTCCTTCAGGATCTCGATGGTCTGCCCCAGCGTATCCATGCGGGTCTGGTTGCCGCTCGGCAGCGGACCTGCCGCGATGATCATGATCTGCGCATCGGCGGCATCGCTGTAATCACCGGCGGTGACTTTTGTGCGGACCGGCAGATAGTTGGTCGCGTCGGTCAGATCGAGCGCCTGTGCGACAGCCTTTGCGCGGTCGGAGTCGATGTAGACGATCTCGTCTGCGAGGCTCTGCGAGATCAGCGCGTAGCCGACGTGGGAGCCGACGTGGCCTGCGCCCACGATAACAACTTTACGATTGGAAATACTCATGTCAGACTCTCCTTAATGCGTGTTCTTCCTGACGACCTGGCCGCCAACGAACTCCATAATGCAAACGATAATGACCAGGACCAGCACCGTGACGTTGGTGATGTCGACCATGTTGCGGTCGTGGCCGTAGCGGATGGCGAAATCGCCCAGACCGCCCGCGCCGACAACGCCTGCCATCGCGGTGAGGTTGAGCAGGCTGATGGCCGTGATAGTCGTGCCGCGTGCGATCGCCGCGACGCTTTCCTTGAGGTAGACGCGGAAGATGATCTCAAGCGGCGTCGAGCCCATGGAGAGCGCCGCCTCGATCAGGCCGCCGTCCAGCTCCGCGAGCGCGCCCTCGACCTGTCGGGTGAAGAACGGCACCGCGCCGAACACCAGAGGAACGATCGCGCCGCGTACATACAGCGCCGTACCCATGATGACGCGGGAGAACGGCATGACCCACGTCAGCAGGATGATGAACGGGATGGAGCGGAACAGGCTGACCAGCTTGTCGACGATCTGGTAGACGACCTTGTTTTCCAGAATGCCGCCCGGCTTTGTGACCGTGAGCAGCACGCCGAGCGCCAGACCGAGCACGAACGAGATCGCCCCCGACCAGACCACCATGAGCAGCGTATCGCCGATCGCCGCATAGAAGTCCGGCAGCTTTGCCATGACGTTCGGAATGATGTTATTCAGAAATTCTTGCATCACGGATCACCTCCACACCTACGTTTTTCTCAATGAGATATGCGATTGCCTGCGTGATCTGCGCGCGCTCGCCGCTGATGATGGCGACCGTGCCGCCGATCGGCGCATTCTGCACGATGGCAATATCGGAAAAGATAATGTTGAGCGTAATATCGAATTTACGCGATACCGTCGAGATCAGCGGCTCGGAAACGTTGCGCTGAATGTAGCTCAGGCGCACGATGAGCTCGCCCGGCTTCAGCTGCACCACCGGAGAGTCCTCCTCGATGAGTTCCTCGATCTTGCGGAGATTGGACGTCGTGTGGATGAAGCTCCGGGTGATCTCCTGCCGTGGATCTGCGAACACATTGAATACCTCGCCCTGCTCGACGACCCTGCCGTGCTCCATGACCGCTACGCGGTCGCAGATCTCCTTGACCACAGCCATCTCGTGCGTGATGATGACGACCGTGATGCCGAGCTTCTCGTTCAGGTTCTTCAGCAGCCGCAGGATCGCCTTGGTGGTCTGGGGGTCGAGCGCCGAGGTCGCCTCGTCGCACAGCAGCACATTCGGGTCGTTTGCGAGCGCCCGCGCGATGGCAACGCGCTGCTTCTGTCCGCCGGAGAGCTGCTTCGGGTACGCCTCCGCCTTGTCTCCGATGCCGACCAGCTCGAGCAGCCTGTGCACCTTGTCCGCGATCTGCTCTCCGGAAAGGCCGCTGCCGCGCAGCGGATACGCGACATTTCCGAACACGGTGCGCGACGGCATCAGATTGAAGTGCTGAAAGATCATGCCGATCTTTTTGCGCGCCTGCCGCAGCTCCCTCGCAGAGAGCGCGGTCATTTCTTTTCCGTCCACCGTGACCGAGCCGGAAGTTGGCCGCTCGAGCAGATTGATGCATCGCACGAGCGTGGATTTGCCGGCGCCGGAAAAGCCGATGATGCCGAAGATCTCGCCCTTGCCGATCGAAAGGCTGACGTCCTGCACGGCGTGCACCGTGCGTCCGCCGGAGGCGAAATTTTTGGAGATATGTGTCAGTTCTATCAAAACAATTCCTCCCTGTTACACAAAAAAGCGGAGAGCCCACAGCTCCCCGCTTCAGGACGATCCATGATCCGGAACAGTGCGCGGCGTCAGATAAGACCGCGTCCGTCCGTTCCCGTATCCGATCGGGCAGACAGCAGATGAGCATACTGCGGCATAGACATACACATGCAGCCCGACATTCGTTCGTTCAGAATAAACATGCTTTTCTGCTCCTTTCCGTTAACCTACTGTTTTTGTTGGTTATATAATAGCACTCTCATTCCCTAGTGTCAATATCGGAATTGTATGAATTGCAAATTCCGTCATCTTATCCAATTATCCGCGCTTCGTCCGCCGTTTTATCGGCAGTTTCGCCTGTTTTCAATCAACAGCATCGCTCGCTCGCATCGCCCACGATGCGTCCGTGCTTTCTGTGAAAATCACCCTCGTTATATTCGCACAGCAGCTCCCATGCCCGTTCCGGGGTCGGTATCATAACTACCTTCTCCTTACTCGTCTGTTTATGCAAAAGGGAGACCACACAGGTCTCCCTAAGGCTATAAAATACATTTGCAGCTTTGAAATGGGTATGCTGCAATCAGTCGGCGAACAGCGGCGTGGACAGGTAGCGGTCGCCGGTATCCGGCAGCAGCGCTACGATGGTCTTGCCCTTGTTCTCCGGACGCTTTGCAAGCTCGATCGCAGCCCAGACAGCCGCACCGGAGGAAATGCCGACCAGAACGCCCTCGTGCTTGCCGATCAGCCTGCCGGTCGCAAAGGCATCATCATTCTCCACGGTGATAATCTCGTCGTAGATTTTGGTGTCCAGAACGTCCGGAACAAAGCCTGCGCCGATGCCCTGGATCTTATGCGCGCCCGCATGGCCCTGGCTAAGCACCGGAGAGCTTGCCGGCTCGACGGCAACAACCTTGACGTTCGGATTCCGGCTCTTGAGATACTCGCCGGTGCCGGTAACCGTGCCGCCGGTGCCTACGCCCGCAACAAAGATATCAACCTTGCCGTCGGTATCCTCCCAGATCTCCGGGCCGGTGGTCGCCTTGTGTACGGCCGGATTTGCCGGGTTTACGAACTGACCCGGGATAAAGCTGTTCGGCAGCTCCTTTGCAAGCTCGTCCGCCTTCGCGATCGCGCCTTTCATGCCCTTTGCGCCCTCGGTCAGTACAAGCTCTGCACCGTAAGCCTTCATCAGCTGGCGGCGCTCCACGCTCATGGTCTCCGGCATTACGATGATGATGCGGTAGCCGCGTGCGGCTGCAACGCTCGCCAGACCGATGCCGGTGTTGCCGGAGGTCGGCTCGATGATGACCGAGCCCGGCTTGAGCAGGCCCTTTGCCTCTGCGTCGTCGATCATTGCCTTTGCGATGCGGTCCTTGACACTGCCGGCCGGATTGAAGTACTCGAGCTTCGCCAGAACCTTTGCTTCGAGGTTCTCCTCCTTCTCGATATGCACCAGCTCCAGAAGCGGAGTGTGGCCGATCAGCTGGTCTGCGGATGTGTAAATCCTGCTCATGATAATTTCCTCCTGATATATCTCGTTGTTATTTTTATATGATAAACTGTGTTCCGTGTCTGCCATGGTCAACATCGCGGACATCGGAACGTCATCTGGTATCGCATTTTTATACCAACCTTTCCTGTAGGTTTATCTGAATTATATCCTACTATTCCTATATTGTCAATAGGTTTTAGGAAAACTTTTTCGTTGATTTTCCTATTTCCCGTGTCGTATAATAGGTTTATCGAATGAAGGAGGAAAAGAAAGTATGCTGGTCTCAACCAAGGGCCGCTATGCGCTGCGCGTCATGATCGACCTTGCGGAGCATCCAACGGACGGCTATACCCCCCTCAAGCTCATCGCAGAGCGGCAGGGCATCTCGGAAAAATATCTGGAAAGCATCATCAAGCTGCTCGTCCGCGCCAGACTGCTGACCGGTCTGCGCGGCAAGGGCGGCGGTTACCGTCTCACCCGCTCGCCCGAGGAATACACCGTCGGCAGCATCCTGCGGCTGACCGAGGACTCGCTGGCGCCGGTCGCCTGTCTGGAGCCGGGCGCCAAGGCCTGCGAGCACGCATCTGAATGCCGCACGCTGACGCTCTGGAAGGGTCTGGACAAGGTCATCAACGACTACCTCGACAACATCACGATCGCCGACCTCATCCACACCAACCCGGACGAGTATGACTATATTATCTGAAACAGCAAAAAGCCACCCGCGAGGGTGGCTTTTGTGTTTCGTGATTTTTTGAGCGGACAGAGACCGGCAGGACCGTAAAAGCCGTTTATTCCGCGTCTCGTTTTGCTGCATCTCTCCGATTCAGATAGAGAAAGAACCCGATGTTCAGCACAATGCCGACCACAGTTGCGACCGGCGCCGATATGCCGATCTTCGTCAGGCTTGCATTCGGCTGGATACTCATGTAATATGCAAGGGGAAGGCGGACGAGCAGCGTCTGGATGAGTCCCTGTATCATGACCCACAGCGTCTGATTGCTGCCGTTGAAATAGCCGACCATGCTGAACAGAACGGCGGTCACGATGGTCTCGGGCGCGAAGCCGCGCAGATATTCAAAGCCCCTGCGCACGACCTCCGCATCGGTCGAGAACAGACCGGCCAGAACGTCGCCCTTCAGCAGCACGAGCGCGAACATCACGATGCCGAACGCCACGCCCACCGCGATGCCGGTAAGCATGGACTTTTTCGCGCGCTTCACGTTGTCGGCGCCGATATTCTGCGCGACGAACGACGCCATCGACTGCATCAGCGCACTCGGCACGAGCATGACAAAGCTGACGATCTTGCTCGCGACGCCGTAGCCGGACGAGGCCGCAAGCCCCAGACGGTTGACGAATGCGCAGAGCGCGAGGAAGGAGAGCTGCGTCAGAAATTCCTGCAGGGCGAGCGGCAGACCGATCGTGAGAAAGCGCCTGCACTGCTCATTGAGCCGCACATCGCTCTTTCGGAACGTAAACGGCAGCTTTTTGCGGCGAAGGATCGCGAGCGCACACACGACGCTGACCGCCTGCGCGAGCACGGTCGCGAGCGCCGCACCGGTCGCATCCAGATGCAGACCGGCCACGAGCACCAGATCGCCTGCGACATTGACCAGGCAGGCCACGAGCACGAACAGCAGCGGCGAACGGCTGTCGCCCAGACCACGGAACACCGCCGAGAGCACGTTGTACGCGACGATGAACAGAATGCCGCAGCCGCAGATACGCACATAGCTTGTCGTGAGCGCGAGCGCCTCCTGCGGCGCCTGCATGAGCACAGAGATCGGCCGTGCGAACAGCACGAGCAGCACGAACAGGCACCCTGCGAGAATGGCGAACACGACAGCCGCGCCGCCGAGCACCGCGCCGATCTCCTTTTCGCGTTTTTCGCCGATATACCGCGCGATCAGCACGGTAACGCCCATCGCAAGCTGCGTCACGACGAATGTCACGAGATTGAGCACCTGACTGCCGGTCGAGACCGCCGACAAGCCCGAGGTCGAACCGAAGCGTCCGACAACGAGCAGGTCGACCGCGCCGTAGGCCGCCTGTAAAATCAGTGCGCCGAGCACCGGCAGCATGAACCGGCATAGCTTTTTCAGAATGCTGCCCTGCGTAAAGTCTGCTGTGTTACTCATCGATGCGTCCCCTCCTCTCGCTCATCACGCGGTGCATCCTCTCGATGGTGCGGATGGTGCACGCCGCGTCCTCGTCCGAAATATCCGCGAGCTGCGGCGCGAGCAGGGAAAAATAGTGCTCGCTGTACCGCTGCGAGAGCAGCTTTCCCGCTTCGGTCGCGGTGATGTAGGTCACGCGGCCGTCCTCCTCGGAGGCGGTCTTGCGCAGATAGCCCTTCGCCTCCATCTCCTTGACCGTCCGCGTCACGCCCGGGCGCGGGATGTCGAGCGTGTCTCCGATATCGGAGACCCTGACGCGCACGCCCTGCCGTTCGAGCTGGCCGATAGCGTCCAGATACTGAATATATGCCGGCGCGACGCCCTTCGGCAGCGGCGGCAGCAGGTCGCGGATGCGCTTGGCCTGATAGCACGCATCGAGCAGCGATTTTATCATCGCAATGGTCATGTATGTCCCTCCAGTGATTACCCTTGATAATTATCTTTGGTAATCATTATACGCAGCCTGCCGTGAATGTCAAGAGAAATTTTTCCGCCGGATACGCCGCAGGAGCACGCAGCCTGCCGCGCACGACAGCGCCTCCGCGATCGGGATCGCCCACCAGATGAGCGAAACACCGGCTGAGCCGCTGCGCACCGCCAGAGAGAACGCATACGCGAGCGGCAGGACGACGACGAGCTGACGCAGCAGCGAGAGCACGAGCGACTCCATGCCGCCGCCGAGCGCCTGATAAACGCCCTGAAGCGCTATGTTGATACCGGCGAACACAAAGCTGAGCGAGATCACGCGCATAGCGCCGATAAAATACGCCCTCGACTGACCCGCATTGAACAGCGAGGCGAACGCGCCCGGGAACAGCTCGGTCAGCGCAAATCCAGCCGCCATGAGCATAGCCGTGTAGAGCAGACCGTACCTGATGCCGTCCTCGACGCGCTTCCGGCTGCCCATGCCGCAGCCGTAGGCGACGATCGGCGTGATCGCGTCGCGCAGGCCGAACGCGAGGAACAGCACGAACTGCTGCACCTTGTAGAACAGGCCGTAGGCGGTCTGGGCGGCGGCATCGAATTTCAAAATCAGATTCATCGCATACACCATGACCGACATGAGCGCCTGCGCGATGATCGCCGGCAGGCCGATGGTGTAAATATCCCGGATGACTGTGGTCTCCGGCTTCAGCTGTCGGATGCCGCGGTCAAACTCGCGGTTGAGGCGCAGATGGAACACGAAAAGCAGCGCCGCCGACGTGATCTGACCGATGACGGTCGCCCACGCCGCGCCCCTGACGCCCAGCTCCGGCACCGGGCCGAGGCCGTAGATCATAACCGGGTCGAGCACGATATTGATGACCGCGCCCGTGATCTGGCCGATGGTCGAGTACAGCGAACGCCCCGTTGCCTGGAGCAGCTTCTCGAACAGCGAGAAAAAGACAATGCCGAACGAGAATGTGCAGCAGATGAACAGGTAGTCGTGCGTCATGCCGATGACCTGCGCGTCCGCTGTCTGCGACGCGATGTACGCCCCTGCCCCCACCAGACCGAACAGCAGACAGATGAGATAAATGACCGCGCCGAGGAACAGACCGTTCCCGGCGACCTTCGCCGCCTTTTCACGGTTTCCCTGCCCGAGCGTGCGTGCGAGCAGCGCGTTCACGCCCACGCCCGTTCCGATAGCGAGCGCCACCATGAGCATCTGCACCGGAAAGGCCAGTGTCATCGCGTTGAGCGCCGCCTCGCCTCCCTCGCGCATATTTCCGACGAACGCGCTGTCCACGATGTTGTACACCGCCTGAAGCGCCATGGACAGGATCATCGGCAGTCCCATCCGCATCATCAGCCGGTTTACCGGCATCTCTTTCATTCTGTTGTTTTCCGTCATTTTTTTGAATTCCTCCTTCTTTTTGCGCAAAAAGAGCGTGCTGCTCCCCGAAAGCCGGACTTACGCGGAATGCTGCACGCTCAAAAAACAAAAAATAAAACGAGCCGCACGAAAACTGGATTTACGCAGTTGTGCTACTCGTTTACACTGTAATTATACCGTCCGAAAAATCAAAAGTCAACGAAAAATAACTGTCAGAAATCGCGCCCCTCATTCGTATTACAAGTGAAAGCAACGTTGCTGAAAGGAGCTGAAACCTTCAATGAAACCAATCGACAGGACGGAGGCGGAACGTCTGGTGCAGACCTACTCCGACATGATCCTGCGTCTGTCCTACACCTATCTGAAATCCACGCAGGACGCAGAGGACATCTGCCAGACGGTTTTCCTCAAGCTGCTGACCGGCGGCATGGTCTTTGACTCGCCCGAGCACGAAAAGGCGTGGATTATCCGCGCCACGGCGAACGCCTGCAAGGATGCGCTCCGCGCCTCGCACCGGCGGTGCGTGGGACTGGAGGCGGTCGCGGAAGCCATCGCTCCCGAGCCGCCCGACTCGACCGTACTCGAAGCCGTGATGGCGCTGCCCGAAAAATACCGCGAAGCCGTGTACCTGTATTACTACGAAGGATATTCCGTGCGCGAAATCGCCTCCATGCTTGGACAGAGCGAGGCCGCCGTTTCCGCACACCTGAGCCGCGGACGCAAAAGTCTGCGCGGAACGCTTGGAGGAGAATTTTATGAACAAAGAGTATAATGATAACAGAGAGTATAAAAACGCAATGGACGCGCTGCATTTCTCGGAAGAAGCGAAAAACCGCATGGTCGATCGGCTGATGGAGCGCGCAGAGCAGCCTGCGCCCCACCGTGTCCGCCGCTTCCCGCGCATCGCGGCGGTCGGCGTTGCGGCAGCGCTCGTGCTCAGCATCGGCGCGGGCGCAACCGGCATACTCAAGTCCGCGAGCGAAGCCTTTGCCGGAGTATTCGGCCCGACAGCCGACACCGAGATCATCGACCAGATTGGCCGCCCCATCGGCGCGAGCGATACGGTAAACGGCGTGACCGTCACGGCGGACGCCATTCTGTTCGACGGCTACAACTACCTCATCTCCTACACCCTCGAAAAGGAGGACGGCAGCTCGTTCGGCGTCGAGACCAACCCGGACACCAACCTGCTCGACCTGCTCTGGGAGGACTCGACCACCGACGTCGGCGTCCGCAGCGGCGGCTTCATCGGCAGCAGTTGGTTCTACGACGAAAACCCGGACGACAACGCCATTCAGTACGTTGCAACCATGTCGTATGACGATGTGGTGAAATCCGGCCGCACGACGAAAATCACGCTGAAAAACCTGCGCGACTTCTCGGAGGATAACCCGAGCCCGATCTCGCTTGTCGATGGCACATGGCATCTGAAATTCAAGCTCGACGCGGAAAACTGCTCCAAGGAGCTGCCGGCGGGTCAGAAGATCAGCATCAATGGCAAGTCCGCCGTACTCGATAAGCTCGTTCTCTCCCCCATCGGCTACAACATTGCCTACACGGTAGACGACGAGGTACAGTTCGAGGACGCAGAGAGCGGCCGGGCGCCGGCCTCGCACCGCGACACATGGAAAGAGTTTACCGGCGAGCAGTTCATCACCCTGAAGGACGGCACGACCATCGACCTCGCGAGCGGCGGCAGCATGGACCCGGAGGACGGCAAAACATACTGCGTCCGTCAGGGCACGTTCGAGCGCATTCTCCCGCTGGAGGACATGGCCTCGCTCACCATCGGCGGCGTTTCCATCCCGATCGAGTAAAAACACAGCCGCCCGGCATTCCGTTCTGCCGGGCGGCTTTGCTGTCGAAAAACTGGTGTTTTCGGCAAACTGTGGGCCGTTTCCCTCGCGAAAACGGCTCTTTTTATCTGTTTTTCTTTTGCTCCCGGAGCATTCTCCGCGCCTCCGCGAACGCCCTGTCCTCGCCCTCGTCGCGCAGGATGCGCAGCAGATACTCGAGCGTTTGCGCGGTTTCAGGATGGATGATGTAGTGATCGACCGACCGCGCGTAATAGTCATAGGGGTCGCTGTCGCGGTAGGCCGCGCCTCGATAGGTCTTGCTCGCGGCCACGCGGTCGCAGAACATTTCCAGCACATAGTTCAGCGGCATTTTCATGCCGCACATGCCCGAGCCGTCCGCCGCATAGTCGATCCAGTATTCCAGATGATGACGGTTGCGGCCCTTGTGGTGCAGCCATGCGGCGCTGTATCCCTTTTCGCGCCGCTCGATCTCGTTCGGGCTGCGGTTTCCCTGATAATACCGTGCCCCCGCGGCAAACTCGACCGGACTGAATTTGCTCAGGTCATGCGTGAGCCCCTGACGGTACAGGCCGACGCGCCAGCAGTGCCGCAGGACCAGAAACCGGTGATGCTGCACCGTGCGCAAATGCTGAAGCCATTTCAAAAGCGAGCCCTCCTCCGCCGTTTTCGGCTGATAGTATTTTACCACGCAGCTGCAAAAAAGGAAAGGGCGGAACGGGAATTTTCCGCCGTGCATTCCGTGCACCAATTTCGAACTTTTCTCCGGCGAATATGCGGTCTGTCGTTGCATTTCCATGCATTTTATGGTATAATTATTGCACAAAGAGCTTCAAGGAGGAAAGAATATGACTCTTCGCTATATGATCATCGGCGCGGGCGGAACAGGCGCTCCGCTCGGTGCTTTTCTGGCAAAAAACGGTGCGGATGTAACGCTCATCGCGCGCGGTGCACATCTTGCCGCTATGCAGGAAAAAGGCCTGCGCTTCGAGCAGAGCGACGGCGAAATCTGGACCGTTCCGGTGAAGGCCTTCGACATGGACGGCTTCCTCGCCGCGAAGGCGCAGGGCGCTCCCTCGCCCGATGTAATCTTTGTCTGCGTCAAGGGATATTCGCTCGACGATACCATCCCCTTTATCCGCAGCGCAGCCGGCGAAAAAACCGTTGTCATCCCCATTCTCAACATCTACGGCACGGGACGCACGATGCAGGCGCAGCTTCCCGGTCTGCTCGTGACCGACGGCTGCATCTACATCTCGTCCAATCTCGCCGCTCCCGGCGTGATCCAGCGTCACGGCTCGATCTTCCGCGTGATCTTCGGCACACCCGACCACCGCACGGACAATCCGGTGCTCTGTCAGGTCGCCGCCGACCTCACCGCCGCCGGTATCGACACGCTTTACTCCCCCTTTGTCGAGAAGGACACCCTGCTCAAGTTCTCGCACGTCTCCCCCATGGCGGCCTGCGGCCAGTATTATCACGTGAAGGCAGGCGCGATGCAGAAGCCGGGCGAAATCCGCGAGTGCTTCATCCGCCTCGTCGGTGAAATCCTCGAGCTTGCGCGCGCGATGGGCATCGAGCTGGATGACAAGCCGGACGCGCCGCTCATGCAGTCCCATCTGAAAATTCTCGACGATCTCGCCGAGTCCGCATCTACCTCGATGCAGCGCGACATGGAAGCCGGAAAAAACTCCGAGGTCGACGGACTCATCTATCAGGTCGTCCGTCTGGCCGACAAATACGGCCTCGCCTGCCCGGAATACCGCAGGGTCGCTCAGAAAGTCAAGGCAGAGCTCGCCGAAAAATAAGATCCATGCAGCAGAAAACCTCCCGTTTCACGAAAAACGGGAGGTTTTTTATCACATCAGGCTCTTACAGGAACTTAAACAGGTTCAGTCCGGTCACTTCGTCGTACTGACGGTCGATCCTGCCGTCGATCAGACGGATGACCATCTCGCAGGTCGCGCTAACCTCCGCACGGTTCAGATGACCGCCGAACACCTCGCCCCTGTCGTTTCCGGCGCTCAGATGCAGATGGGTGTAAAATTCGCCGTTCATCGTGTCGATCGTGCCGGTCAGCGAGACGATTTCAAAGCTGCCCTCGAACGAATTGGCGTAATACTTCTTCTCGTCGACCTTGTACACGCCGACGGTAAAGCTGCCGAGCGCACCAAGCGCCTGCACGCTCGCAAGCTGAATGTTTTCCTTGAGCGCGACCGTCTTGACCTGCTCGAGGATTTCCTCGCCGCGATCGATGCGGACGAGCAGCGTGTCGCCAAATCTTCTGTAATCCATCGTTTTTCCTCCTCGTTCGGATTTGTTTTCCGCCTCAACCGTACCACGGATGCGGCGATATGTCAAGAAAGGATAACACTCCTCTGCCGGTATGACAGAGAAGTGCATCGTTTTTTATACAGAAAGCCGTAGCCGTCAGACATTGAAAAATTATTTACAGAAAGGAAGATTATCATTGAATCAGGCTATGAATAGGGATATACATTGATGTTCTGTCCCGCGCTGCGCAAAATCGGCAGGAACGCACAGCGCGAGGCATAAACAGGGATATAATGTTTCAGAGAGAGAACATTTTGCGGCTTGCGGCTTTTTGTAACGGATTACTCCTCCGCGAGCTTTTTGTAGCGCTCGTAGCGGGCCTTGACGTCCTCGACCTCCTTCGCGTACAGGGCGTCGGCCTTGTCCGGGAAGTTGTTCTTGAGGGAAGCGAAGCGGTTTTCGCCCATCAGGAAGTCCATGACCTTGTCGGTGTCCGGCTCCTTGGAGTCGAGCTGGAACGGGTTCTTGCCCTCCGCGATGCGGCGCGGGTCGTAGCGGTACAGGTGCCAGTAGCCGCACTCGACCGCCTTCTTCATCTCGTCCTGCGAGGTGCCCATGCCGGCCTTGATATGCTGCTCAAGGCACGGGCAGTAGCAGATGACGATGGACGGGCCGTCGTAGGACTCCGCCTCGCGCAGCGCCTTGAGGGTCTGCGCCTGGTCTGCGCCCATTGCGACCTGTGCAACGTAAACGTACTCGTACTGCATCAGGATCGCGCCGAGGTCCTTCTTTGCGACCTTTTTGCCGCTTGCTGCGAACTTTGCAGTTGCAGAAGTCGGGGTTGCCTTGGAGGACTGGCCGCCGGTGTTCGAGTAGACCTCGGTGTCGAGGACGAGCAGGTTGACGTCCTGATTCTGCGCCATAACGTGGTCGATGCCGCCGAAGCCGATGTCGTAAGCCCAGCCGTCGCCGCCGATCGCCCAGACGGACTTCTTTGCGAGGAATTCGCGGTTGTCGAGGATGTACTTGACCTCGTCGGTCTGCTCTGCTGCTTCGAGAGCTGCAATCAGCTTGTCGGAAACCTCTCTGCGGCGCAGCAGCGTAATGCCGGCAAGCAGCAGCGACCAGACGATCGCAAACACCCGCTCGCGCCCCTCAAGCCGGGTCGCGTAGAGCACGGCGACCGCCGCCATCTGGCCGAGGGTCAGCAGGAACGTCGTGAGCAGCTTGATCGGACGGCTGTCGTTGCGGCGGACCATGTCGGCCAGCAGCTCGATATAAGCGTTTTTGCTTACGCGATAGGTCATATCCATCAGAAGAACCTCCATAAAAAAACAGGCAGCGGTGTTCGGCTTTACCCGTCCACCGCCGGATGCGGTGCAGGGTTATGCCTTTTCCTTTCCGTGTGTCACAGTCTTTTTGATGACCGGCGCCATGTCGATGCCCAGACAGATCAGCAGATAGCCGACAAAGCCGAAGATAATCATGACCCAGACGTCGAACATGCGGTTGTTCAGCGTGTAAACGCCGAGCACACAGCAGGCGACGATCGCCGGGAACAGGAAGGACAGCTTGACGTTTACCATGCGGACGAACGCCTTCATCAGGCCGAGCTCCATGATATACATGACAACGTTTGCCAT
Organism: Butyricicoccus sp. OM04-18BH; assembly: GCF_003481705.1. Taxonomy (GTDB): domain Bacteria; phylum Bacillota; class Clostridia; order Oscillospirales; family Butyricicoccaceae; genus Agathobaculum; species Agathobaculum hominis. The sequence continues at coordinate 15,056 of NZ_QULN01000013.1, read as the reverse complement.
GAAGTAGGCAACCATGATGCCGCCCTGAAGCGCGGTCTCGCTCGCAGCGCCGCCGTCATACGGAACGATCGTAACCTTGTCGTAGATGCCCATGTCCTTGAGCAGCTCCATGGTGGTGCCGTAGTTTACGTTGTTGGAGCCGGTGCAGCCGACGGTAACCTTGCCCGGGTTTGCGTTTACATAGTCGATGACCTCCTGTGCGGAGGAGGAGCCGGTGCTGCCGCAGCCGGTGAGTGCGCCTGCGAGCAGATGGATGTAGGTGCTTGCCTGCGCCCACATACCGCCCAGACCGTTCTCCACGCCGGTGATGATCTTCTTGCTCAGCAGCAGAAAGATGGACAGGCCGCCCATCAGCACTGCCAGCAGGAGGTCATTCGTGCTGCGGATAATTTTTTTCATAGACTTTCTCCTTTCAACCACACCCCTCAGGTGAAGTGAGAATTTTTTGCCCGCACCGTTCACCGCAGATACGGAACGGACGTTATCTCAATAATCCGTATGAAAAAACCGCACCGTTCCATGCTGCGAAGGGCCGGAGAGCCGGCCGCGCAGCCGAGGGGTATCATCTCGGCGCGCGGCGCGGACCGTTTTCCGGTTTCTTCGCCTTATAGAACAGTGCGGTTTTGACTCCTGCCGGGCAATTGCTCAGCAGTTGTACGGATTTTTGATTTGAATGCCGGTGTCCACGAACGAGGTCTCTACGGGCGCGTCGCGGAAGATCGCTTCCGTGAGCAGCTGCACAGAGCGGTAGCCCTGCATGTACGGTCCCTGATCGATGAGGAACTGCACGGTGCCCTTTTTCAGAAAACTCATATTGGACTCGGTTATGTCAAAACCTACTACTTTGATCCTGCCGGTCAGTCCGGCGTCATCGACGGCGTGCGCGGCGCCGCTGAGACCGGCGCCGCTGACGAAGATGCCCGAGATGTGCTCTCTCGCGGCGATCATGTCGCGCGTCTGCCGGTAAGTCAGCTCGTGGCTGCCCTTGCCGTAGATCACATGAGATACGTCGGTACCTCGCTTACGGAAGTACTCCGCAAATCCATTCAGGCGTTCCTCGCTCGAAACGTGCCGGGCGTCAACGCCCACGAGCAGCATCTCGCCGCCCGGCGCCGCGATCTGTTCCATCAGACAGGCGGCGCAGGCGCCTGCCCGGCAGGAGTCCTGCCCGACGAAGCAGTCGCGCAGACCTTTGTCGCGGATATCCTCGTTGTAGACAACGATCTGCATCTGCTCCCGCGAAATCTCCCGGAGGCACCGGTCGATCTCGTCGGAGAGGACGCCTCGAATGGCGAGTCCGCGAACGCCTCCGTCCAGCAGCCGCCGGAGCGAGGCGAGGTAGCCCTCCGTATCATCGGGATGCGCGTATTCGATCAGCACCTCCACGCCATGCTGCCGTGCGTAAACGACGCCTTCGTTCACGCCCTGCATGACCTGCTTCTGGAAATCCGGTTCGCGGAACGCGACCAGAATGCCGATCTTGTTTTTCTTTCGTGACAGGTAGAAGGCCCGTCCGAGCGCATTCGGCTGGAAATCCAGCTCCTGCATGACCGCCTGAACCTTTTCTTCGGTTTCTGGTCTGACCTGACCACGATTGTGGAGCACGCGGTCTACTGTACCGCGTGACACGCCTGCAAGCTTTGCAATCAATTCCAAGTTTGTCATTTTTGTCGTCTTTTCAGCCTTTCGAGCATTTTTAGTATAGGGTTTGACATAATTTTATTATAAACCCATACACGTTCCCGAGGCAAACAAAATTCATTTCGCAAAGTCGCCTCACCTTTAACATTTTTCGTCCCGTGCACGTGCACGAAACAACGTTAAAAATATGCAAAATGCAGATCCGTTCCGCTTTTTGCAATTCGTGCACGTGCACGAATACTGAAAATAAAAAGCGCTTGGTTTTTCCACCCTTTGCTTAACTATAAAATAGATTCATATGAAGCAAATTACAAGCGTCATTTATAATAAAATAGTTTCAATTTTTTGACTTCCCACAAGAAACCTTAACAGGAATATAACAAGAAATGTCCGCCTGCACAGCAAGCGGACACTTGAAATTTGAAACAGCCTTATTCCTCGGCCGTGCTTTCGGCCACGGCGATCTTGTGACGATCCGCGTAGCCGGTGAGGATGAGCGTCAGCGCACCGTCGCCGGTCACGTTGCAGGCCGTACCGAAGCTGTCCTGAAGTGCGAAGATGGTCAGCATGAGCGCGGTGCCCGTGCCGTCAAACAGCAGGATGCCGGTGATCAGGCCGAGCGACGCCATGACCGTGCCGCCCGGAACGCCGGGCGCGCCGATGGCGAAAATGCCGAGCAGCATGCAGAACAGGACCATCGTGCCGACCGACGGGATCTTGCCGTAAAGAATCTGCGAAACAGTCATGACGAAGAACACCTCGGTCAGAACCGAACCGCACAGATGGATATTCGCGAACAGCGGGATGCCGAAGTCGACCATGTCCTTGCGCAGAACGCTCGACTTCTTCGCGCAACGCAGCGCGACGGCAAGCGTCGCCGCAGAGGACATCGTGCCGACCGCGGTGATGTATGCCGGGCCGTAGTGCTTGACGACCTCGATGGGGTTCTTGCCCGAGTATGCGCCGGCGAGCGCGTACAGCAGCAGCATCCACAGATAGTGGCCGACCATGACGATGATGATGACCTTGATGAATACCGGGAACTGCTTGGTAATGGTGCCCTCATACGCCAGACCGCAGAAGGTGGAGGCGATGAAGAACGGCAGCAGCGGGATGATGATCTTGGAGACGATGGCCAGAACGACGTTTTGAATTTCGTCGAGCAGCGCCTCCAGGCGCTTGGATTTGGTCCAGGTGATCGCCAGACCGACCATCAGCGACAGCGCGAGCGCGCTCATGACGTTCATGAGCGGCGGGATTTCGAGCTGGAACAGCACCTCCGGCAGCTCCTTCAGACCGTCAACCTGCGATACGATGGACAGGTGCGGAATGATGGCGTAGCCGGCGGACGCGGACGCGAGCGCCGCGCCGACCGACGAGCAGTACGCCAGAACGAGCGCGACCATCAGCATACGCGAAGCGTTATGGCCAAGCTTGGTGATGGACGGCGCGATAAAGCCGATGACGATCAGCGGCACGCAGAACGTGATGATCTGGCCGAGCACCTGCTTGATGGTAACGACGACATTCATGACCGCCTCGTTCGCCACAAGGCCGAGCAGAATGCCGACCACCACGCCAAGCAGCAGCTTGAACGGCAGACTTTTAAAAATTTTCCCCATAATGTTTACTACTCCTCTTTTTTACTCGCAGTTTTTCCCTGCGGTACACAATATATGATACCGTTTTTATCCTTTTTCGTCAATACATTTCGCCGTCTCTCCCCCGTTTTCCAACAATTCCTCAAAAACCCAGCCGTTTTTCGTCTTTGTCCCCCGCGCGGCAGCGCGCATAAAATAGAACCTGCGCAGCAGGTTCATAAAAAGTCGGGGCGTGTACCTGACTTTTTATACTCCGAGAGGGAGAAAGTTTCCGAACGGGAACTTTCGGACGTCCGTGTTCTGCGGCGGTGCGCCGCCGTCAGAACACATCTTGTCGGAAAAGCGCCAGCTTTTCGACAGATAAAGCAAAACCCCCCTTCCACGATAGAAAGGGGGCCTTGCCGGAGACTTGCGGAAGAATCCGGGCAGGATATTCCGCTTACTGAAAGGGGCAGGTAGGAGGTGTCGTGTTGTTGTGTATCAGCCGATACCGCCATACTTGATGCCAAGTACCAGCGCCGCGATTGCGAACGGAATGTAGATGTACTTGCCAAGGATGTAGAACCACGGGCCGATCGGCTTCTTTGCGCCGTTGTTGACTTCCTCGAGAGCGGACTTCTTGCTGAGTACCCAGAAGAACATGATGCCTGCGAGAGCTGCGCCCAGCGGGCAGATGTAAATGGATACAACGTCCATCCACTGAGAGGTCCACGGCTGAATGGAGATCGAAACGATCAGGCCGATGACGCCGATGGTGCCAACGGCTGCTGCGCGATTAAACTTGAACTGCTCCTGCAGGAACGCGATCGGAGCCTCATACAGATTGACGATCGAGGAAACGCCTGCGAACAGAACGCAGATGAAGAATACCACGCCGATGATACGGCCGCCGGGCATTGCGTTGAATACGTTTACGAGGTAAACGAACATCAGGCCAGGGCCGCCATGAACGTCGCTGATGCCAGCGCCGAGAACCGCTGCCATCGACGGAACGATAACGAGTGCTGCGAGCAGCGCTGCGATGGTGTCGAAGATTGCTACGTTGCGAGCGGAGCCCGGGATATCCTCGCCTTCCGGCAGATAGGAACCGTAAATAACCGAGCCGTTGCCTGCAACAGACAGGGAGAAGAACGCCTGGCCGAATGCAAATACCCATACCTTCGGGTCTGCAAGACCGGCCGGATTGATCTTCAGGATGTACTTGTAGCCTTCCTGTGCGCCCGGGAGGGTCGCGATGTAGACTGCCAGTACGAGGAACAGGCCGAACAGAACCGGCATCATGATCTTGTTTGCCTTCTCAATGCCGCCTGCAATGCCCATTACCATGATTGCGAGAGAAACGACGAGCGCTACGATCTGCCATACGCCGTTGCCGATGCCGAAGAAGCCGGCCGACGCCATTGCCTTGAGGGCTTCGCCGAGGGTCTCAGCCTCCGGTGCGGTCACGCCGAACGTACCGCCGATCGCGCCCATGTCGGTGCCGAGGCTGTACAGGCCGCCGGTGATCGACAGGAATGCGTACTTGAAGATCCAGCCGAGAACGACCGTGTAGCCGATCGCGAGCATCAGCGCGCCGATGATCGGGATAGCGCCGAAGGCCTTGCCAGCCTTGTCGCTGCCGGTCCGCTCCTTGGTGCACATGCCGAACGCGCCTACCGGGCCTGCCTTTGCGCGGCGGCCGAGCGCGAACTCTTCAATAACACCGGAAGCGCCGATCAGGATAACAAAAAGGAAATACGGCAGCAGGAAGGTCATGCCTCCGTATTGCTGAACCATGATCGGGAAACGCCAGATATTGCCCATGCCGACGGCAGAACCGATACAGGCTAAAATAAATCCCCATTTACTTTGGAAGCCATCTCGTTTTTCTACCGTGTTCGTATCTTTACTCATATTTTACACCCCTCTTTTGTGTAACTGTTCTCTAAATCTCGAACATACCGGGTCATTGCGTAAAGTATTTTGCTGATGCTGAAAGAAAAAGCAGCGTCCGCAGAAACTGTTTAGTTTTCCGCGGCCGCTGCCGGTCTTGTCTTTCTCGCAGAGCCCTCTGCGAGTCAGTATCTATTTGTGCATGAGTCCTGCGCTCTTTCCGCGCGGCGCAGGTTACGTCCGTATTGTTACAGAAAAGGCACCGCGCCGCGAAGGTCACGGTGCCTCTCTCTTTTTATGCTATGCCGTGAGAACGGATGAAATTACTTCTCCTCGTTCGGGTACGGCTCCAGGAATGCGTGGAAGTGACGCATCGGCAGCTTGTGGCCCCAGACAATGCGCATGTTCGGGATGGACTCGCGGTCCTCATACAGAGCCTTGACGGCTGCGATAACGTAGTCGAGGTGCTCCTTGGTCAGACGGCTGCGGTCGATCGCGAAGCGAACTACGTTAGCCAGCTCAGCCTGCTGCTCCGGAGTCTTCAGGTCATACTCCATGGAGAAGTCGCCCAGCTCGGAAACGCGGATACCATAGCGGCGGATCAGCTCGAGCGAGAAGCCGGTGCCTGCGAAGGTGGTGTGATCGCGCTTGCCGTCGAAGAACTCGTCCATGTTGATGTATACAGCGTGGCCGCCTGCCGGCAGAACAACGCCCTTGACGCCTGCCTTGTAGAAGCCCTGTGCCAGATACTCGCACTGGGATACACGGTCATGCATATAGCCGAAGTCGCAGGACTCGTACAGACCAGCTGCCAGAGCCATGATGTCACGGCCGGACATGCCGCCGTAGGAGTCGTTGCCGTAGCAGGAGATCTGCTTAACCTTGATCAGAACGCCGACGTCGGTCTTGACGGTGCCGTCCTCGTTGAAGTCGGAGAACTTCTGCCAGAACAGGCCCTTGTCGCGGAACGCGAGCATGCCGCCCATGTTAGCGTGGCCGTCCTTCTTAGCGGACATGGTGAATGCGTCGCAGTAGGAGAACATCTCGGTAGCGATCTCAGCGATGGACTTGTCAGCGTAGCCTTCCTCGTTCATCTTGATGAAGTAAGCGTTCTCAGCCCAACGAGCGGTATCGAATACCAGCGGGATGTCGTACTTATGAGCTACGCGGTTGATCTCGCGCAGGTTGCCCATGGATACCGGCTGGCCGCAGATCGGGTTGTTGGTGATGCAGGTGAATACCAGCGGTACGTTCTCCGGACCAACAGAGGTGATCAGCTGCTCGAGCTTCTCGATGTCCATGTTGCCCTTGAACGGATTCTTCTCGTAAGAGCCGCCTTCCGGAATTTCGTACAGCAGTTCCTTGTTGTACAGGTTACGCGGAACAGAGCCCATCTGCTTGATGTTGCCCTCGGTGGTATCAAAGTGACCGTTAGACGGAATGGTGAATACCTTGCCCGGATGACGAGCAGCCAGGATCTTCTTAACGATTTCCATCAGAACGGACTCAGCTGCACGGCCCTGCTGGATGATGAAGGAGTTCGGACGCTCCATCTGAGCTGCGCCGCCGTTGAACAGGCCGCCTTCGTACTCGCACAGATAAACTTCGTCCATCATCTTCTCGATGTCACGGCAGTCGGTGCGAACGAGGTCCAGAATCTTCTTCCAGTTCTTCTCGCCGCCGCGCTCGAAGATGTCGCGGAAGGTGTCGAGCAGAACGTAATAACCGGTGTTGCGGCCGTAAGCCTCGTCGCCGAGGAACAGGGTAGCCAGCTGCTGGTTGGTCATTGCGGTGGTGCCGGAGTCGGACAGCATATCAACGGTCAGCATGCCGGACGGGAATGCGAACTCGTTCCAGTGCGTTGCATTCAGAGCGCGCTCGCGCTGCTCAACGGTTGCCTGCGGAAGATCGCGTACAGCGTATGCACAGTGCTGCGGCATTGCTACATCCAGCGGATAGTGCTTCTCGTTCTTGTTCATTTTTCATTACCTCCATAAAATCGTGCGCTTTGCGCAGTTCGTGTTTGGAGGCACCCCGGTCGTCGAAGAGGCTGTTTATTGTTTCCTCTCCGCCTGGCGGACAGCACCTTGTCTGTAAAAAAGGGTTATAACGGGGTTTCGCGCTGCGTCATTACGGTGCTACCGCAATGACCTCGATCTCTACCAGAGCATCCTTGGGCAGGCGCGCAACTTCAACAGCCGAACGGGACGGATAGCCGCCCTCGCCGAAGAACTCAGCATATACCTCGTTCATCGCGCCGAAGTTGTTCATGTCGCTGAGGAACACGGTCGTCTTGATGACGTCCTTCATGTCTGCGCCGCCCTCTTCGAGGATGGCCTTGACGTTGGTCAGCGACTGGCGGGTCTGCTCTTTAATACCTTCCGGGAAAGCGCCCGTGGCGGGATCAAGCGGAAGCTGGCCGGACGTGATGATCAGCTTACCTGCTGCAACACCCTGTGCATAGGGGCCGATCGCTGCCGGTGCCTTTTCCGTACTGATGATCTGCTTCATTTCCATCAGCCTCCTTTTCATGTCATAAACTTTATCACACTTAAAACTTTTTGTCAACGCCTTATTGTGCACTTTGTATGAATGACTACAAACGACCCCCCGTTTTTGTGTTCTATTTCCATAGGTTTTGTGCATCCTCACAACTGAGTATTTTTTTAATTGTGATAAATTCCTTTTCACCTTCTTTTGACAAGCTCTGAGCGGTATTATATAATATAAGTAACACTTCTACCGGAAGAAAAACACACACACGCCGTTTTCCATTTCAAAAATGAGGTGAGATCACATGGCAAATCCACTGCTGCAGCAGTATATCAAGGTAACCGAGTTCCTCGGTCTGACCCTCGGACCGGACTATGAGGTCGCGCTGCACGACATGACCGACAAAAACCGTTCCATCATCGCCATCGCCAACAACCACATCAGCGGGCGCGATGTCGGCGCGCCGCTGACCAATGTCGCGCTCAAAATTTTAATGGATAAGAGCTATGAGGTACAGGATTACCGTCTGCACTACTGCGGTATGTCCGCAAAGGGAAAGGTCCTCCGCTCCTCTACCATGTTTATCAAGCAGAACGGCAAGCTCATCGGCATGCTGTGCATCAATTTCGACGATTCCAAATACCGCGAGGCGAGCGACGCCATCCTCAAGCTGTGCCACCCCGACCGCTTCGTCGAGGCGCATGTGCAGATCGACGAGTCGCAGTTCTCGGACAAGCCGGCGTGTCCCCCCGCAGTCTCGCCCGAGAGCTTCCATAACTCCATCGGCGATGTCGCGGAGGACGCCGTCGCAAACGAGCTGTCTCGTCTCGGCGTGACCGCTGACCGTCTGACGCCCGAGGAGCGCCTTAAGATCGTCGCCTCTCTCAAGGAGGGCGGCATCTTCCTGCTCAAGGGCGCGGTAAAGGACGTCGCCGCGGCGCTTTCCTGCTCGCAGGCGAGCATTTACCGCCATCTCGCGCAGCTCAAGAGCGAAGTCCCGGAAGAATGAGGGGGTGACGCCATGCTGCGTGATTACGGACGCCGCCTGCTCCGGCTTGTAGCCGGGATCGCTGTCAGCTCGCTCGGCATCGTGCTCATGCTTCAGGCGAACGTCGGTCTGGAGCCGTGGAGCGTGCTCCAGCAGGGCTTGACGCTCGTCCTGCCGATCTCCTACGGCCTCGCCACGGTCATCGCGGGTGCCGCCGCGATCGGTCTGGCTGTCCTGTTCGGCGAGAGCTTCGGCGTCGGCACGATCGTCAACATCATCGGCTGCGGCGTGTGCATCGACGCGATGCTCGCACTCGACTGGGTGCCGCAGCTGCATTCGCTCCCCGGCGGCATCGCGATGCTGCTCGCAGGACTGGAGCTGCTCGCACTCGGCACATGGATGTATATGCGCAGTGCGCTCGGCGCAGGGCCGCGCGATGCGCTGATGATCGCGCTCGCCCGGAAAAGCGGCCGCTCCGCCGGTTTCTGCCGCGTCTGCGTGGATATTCTGGTCACGGTGTCCGGCTTTCTGCTCGGCGGCCAGTTCGGCATCGGCACGGTCATCTCCGCGCTCGGTCTCGGCTCGCTTATCAATCTGAACTTCAGCCTGCTGCATTTCCGCCCGGCGGAGGTGCATCAGGAAAACATTGCGGAAACGCTCCGCTATCTCCGCTCATAATCTCAGCACCGCCCGCAGACAGCTCGCCTGCGGGCGGTGCTTTTCTGGTGTTTTTCGAATTTTCTCTTGCGCAGACCGCGAAAAAGCGCGATAATAGAGAAAGAAAACCGGTCTCTCAGCAACGGAGGAACGATTATGTCAGTGACACTCAAACAGATCGCCGATATGGCGGGCGTACATAAATCCACGGTCGACAAGGTCATTCACGACCGTCCGGGCGTGAGCGAGGCGAAGCGCGAGCAGATCCGCGCCCTGCTCGAGCAATACGGCTACGAGTCCAACCCGCTCGCAAAGGCGCTCAATTACCAGAAAAAGAAGCTGACCGTCGGCATTCTGCTGGCGCGCACAGCAGCTTCCGCCGCGCTGCGGCGCGGCATCGAGCGCGTGCGGCAGGATTTCGCGAGCTTCAACATCGCGCTCGACCTGCGCGAGACCGAGGCCGCCGACACAGAGCAGCAGGCCGCCTGTCTGCGGGAATTCCGCGAGAGCGGAGCGGCCGGCGTCATCGCCTGCACGGCGAATGATGAGGCGGTGAAAACCGCGCTCTGCGCCCTGCATGATGCGGATATTCCGCTCATTCTCGTCCACAGCGCGCCGAAAAACATGCCATGCCTGTGCCGCATCGAGCAGGATGTGCAGCAGGCAGGCCGCACGGCGGCGCGAATGCTCGGGCTTCTGCTCGGCGGCAGCGGCAGGGTCGGCGTACTGCGCACCCCGGGCGGCGTCACGCCGCAGGAGCAGTCGCTCGCGGACGCGCTCGATGAAAATCTGCCGCTCGCAGTGGCCGCCGAGACCAAGCCCTCCCCCAAGCTCGCCTACATGAACACCCGTGCCCTGCTCAGCCGCTGTCCCGGACTCGATGCGCTCGTCATCCTCTGCGGCTGCGTGCCCGAGGTCTGCCGCGCGATTCATGATGCAAATCCGGCCGCTCGTCCCGCGCTGCTGTGCTTCGAGAACAGCCCGGAGATCGCTGCACTCCTCCGCAGCGGCGCGGTCGCCTGTGCGGTCAGCTGCGACGCGGCCGAGCAGGGACGGCTCGCCATGCGGCTGCTGTTCGAGCACCTGGTCTACGAGCGCACGCCTGAGCAGAGCACGGTCTGCACGCCGAGCCTCATCACCCTCGCGGAAAACGCATAAAAACCGCGCGTTATCTATAAACTCTCGCTCACCGTCACCGACAGGCGAGAGTTTATATTTTTTTTGTGAACTTTCCATCCTGTAAATTGACAACGGTTTGCGCGTAAACTATACTGTAAAATGAAAAAGAATGCTGAGGCAGCACCATATCATTTTGCGGTGCCGCCCTTAACCCAAGGGGAGATTTACTATGCTGAACGAGGACACGCGCCTGCTGCTCGCGCGCTGTCGCAGGGGAGATGCCGAGGCACAGAGCGAACTGCTCCGCGCGATACAGCCGCGTCTCTATTTCTACTGCCTGAAAATGCTGAAGGACGAACGCCGCGCACAGGATACCGAACGGAAAATCTTCTGCGAGGTGCTGAACGGTCTTTCTGAACTGAAAAACGACGAGGATTTCCCGCTCCGGACGGTGAGCACCGCCGCAAGGCTGTGCCGCGCCGCGGCAAGGAACGCCGCGCCCGAGCAGGCCGACTCCGCGCCGTTTATCGACGGCCCGGCGCAGGTTCTGCCGGACAAGGCGCTCGACAGCGAGGAGAACCGCCGTCTCGCCGCCGCGCTCACTGCCGCCCTGCCCAATGTACAGCGCGAATGCGTGCTGATGTACTATTATCTCGAAATGAGCATCAGCGAGATCGCAGCCGCTCTTGCCATTTCCGAAAGCGCGGTAAAAACGCGCCTCGGCGGCGCGCAGAGCGCCATAGAGCGCGGCGTTCGCGGGAGAGAGACCGCCGACCCGTCGCTGCGGGGCGTATCCCTTCTGCCTTTTCTGCGGCATTTTCTGTGCCTCGATGCGGAACTGACCGAGCTCGACACACAGACCGCCGCAAGGCTCGTGCAGACCGCGCTCGCGAGCGTCGAAAAGAAGGCCGCAGCCTGCGAAAAGGCGGCGGCACGCTCCGCTGCCCGGGACGCCGCGAAAAAAGCCGGCAAGTCTCCGCTGCTGCTCCTCCTTGCGAAGCACCGCCACGAGACCTTCGCGGCCTCCTTTGCGCTCGTGCTGTGCTCTGCGGCGCTCATCGCATGGGGCACGCAGCCAAAGATTGAAAACGTCCCCGATGAGACAGCCTCCGCCGAGATCGAGGCGCAGACCGGGGATGACAGCTTTTCCAATCCGTGGGCGAACACCGAGACCGATACGGAGGACGCCGAGGAGGGCGTTGTCCTGACCGTGCACCACCGCGTGCTCGCCGCGCGCAGCTGTCCGCTCGTTACCTATGTTTCCGCCTACGACCGCGCGACCGGCGATGCCATCCCGGAAAACGAGCTTGAATGGTCGGTCAGCCGCCGCTCCCTGCTGCGCTTTAACCCGGATGACGGCAGCGTCTCCATCCCGGGCGATCCCCTCGGCGAACAGGTCTCCACCGGCACGGTCGAACTGACCGTCAAGTGGGGCAAATACACCGATACCGCGGTGTTTGATCTGGTGGAACAGCACGAAAACGCGATTCTCGATCGCACCAGCATCACGCTCCCAGCGAACACCGAAACGACCGCCGTACCGACGAAGATCGACATCACGCAGGATGGCGTTATCATCCTGCGCCAGATTTTCTCCGGCAGCGAGTTTTATTTCGACAAGGCGACCCAGAGCACGGTCATGACCGACCAGAGCTATACCGACGAGATCGAGAACGTCGAATGGATCGTAGACGACCCGTCCATCGCGGAAGCCGTGCCGCAGGTCTCCCCGAACGGAAAGACCTTCTACTGCACCTTCCGCACATACCAGCCCGGCCAGACCTGTCTGACCTGCCGCGTGACGCGCACGGACGGCTCGACGGCCTACCAGTACTGCGACATCACGGTCGCAGAGCCGACCGAAGAGCAGCAGACCGCAGACAGTATGCAGACGGACGAGACCGCGCCGGTCTCCATATCGTGAAGATAGACCTGATCAAAAAACTGACAGCCTCGGCATTTCTGCCGAGGCTGTATTTTTGTATTTCGTTTTGTAATATTTTTTAGTTTTATTCCGCAGTGTATTTCGCCGCCGGGTCGAGCACGACCGCGCGCGTCGCGTTATCGTAGGCTACGCCGCAGTCGAGCGCCTGCGCCAGATCACGCAGCTTGACATAGTTCGCGTCATCGATCAGATAGCTTTTCAGCGTCAGCGCCTCCCCGTCAAGGGTAATGCTCTGCGAGCCTGCGCCGGCCTGCACGACAGCCGCATCGCGCATACCCGAAAGCTCGGTCCCCAGCGCCTCGTATGCGCCGCCGCGCGACAGCTGTACGCTGTCCGACGCCGCATCATACGTGACCGCAAACGCCTTCTCCGTGCCCGAGAGGGCCGCTGCGGCATCGCGCAGCTTGATATAGTTTGCATCGTCGATCAGAAACGCAGTAAATGCCGCCCTGCTTCCTCCGACAGCGAACGCCGCATCGTTCGGCAGGGCGTTGACGGTCGGGTTTTTAATGCCGGGCAGAGCGCTCAGCGCCTTGAAGGTGTAGCCCTCAGCCTTCCAGCCGGAAATGAGGTCGTTCAGAATCGCCGCATTAGTCGAGGAGACCGCGTGCAGCAGGATGATGGCTCCGTTGTGCGCGCGCGCACGGATGGTCTGCTTCGCGGAAGCATAGGACGGCTGCGACGCCGGGTCCCAGTCTGCATACGCGACGCTCCACAGCGTCGTGTGGTAGCCGAGCGACTGCGCCCAGCTGAGATTATCATAGGTATACGAACCCTCCGGCGGACGATAGAACGGCGCGATGCTGCGTCCGGTCAGCTGCCTGTACTGCGAGCTGACCGCCGTCAGCTCGGAGGTGAAGCGCGCCTTCCCCACCTTGCTCATGTTAGGATGATTGTTCGTATGGTTGCCGACGAGATGGCCCTCGTCGCCCATGCGCCTGACAAGTGCCGGAGCGGTCTTGAGGTAATCGCCCACGACGAAGAACGCGCCGGGAACGTGCTGTTTCTTGAGGGTATCCAGTATTTTGGCAGTATTTCCGTTCTCGTATCCGCAGTCAAACGTAAGATACAGCGTTTTCTCGTCCGCGCTCCCCATATAATAGGCGCCGTACTTTGCGAGCGTCTGCACGGTATCCTCGCCGTTCGGGGGCTGATGAAGGCCGTTTCCGTACCAAAGACCCCAGTTGGTCGCTCCTGCTGGGAGCAGCGCCATACCGAGCGCGAGCGCTGCGCAAAGCGTCCGTTTACAGATGTTTTTCATGCTGTTCTCCTCCTTCGCCTTTCGACAGCTATCGGCGGACGCTCCCCTTGTCCACCGTCCTTTTCTTTATCATAGGCGAAACTGCATCTGTGTGCAAGCGGTGTTCAGAAATGTAACTGTAAAAAATCCTGTCAAAATCTTATGCATTGTGCTATACTTTTCAGCAGAAAGAAGGAATTTGCATGTCAGAGAAACTTGCCGTCCTGTTCCCGGGCGTCGGCTACCATGTCGACAGACCGCTGCTGTACCACAGTGCGAAGCTGGCGCGTGAGCGCGGATACGAAGTCTGCGCGGTCAGCTATCCGCCGCTGCCGACCGGTCTGCGTGGTAAGCCGGAGAGGATCCAGCAGGCCATTGAGCTTTGCAGCCGCGCCGCGTCCGAACAGCTGTCCGGAATTGCGCCCGATCAACACAAACAGCTCCTGTTTATCTCTAAAAGTCTCGGAACGGCAGTTGCGGCGGTCTGCGCCGCCCGGTTTTCCCTCTCTCCGCAGCAGGTCTACTACACGCCGGTCGAGAACTCGTTTGCGTATTTCAGACGCGAGGGTCTGGTTTTCCACGGTACCGCAGACCCCTGGGCGCGCACCAAGGTCGTAAAAAACGAATGCAGAAGGCTCAGACTGCCGCTTTTTCTTGTAGAAAACGCAGATCATTCGCTCGAAACTGCCGATACACTGCATGATCTTGAGACCCTCCACCGCGTCATGGCGCGTACCGCGCAATATCTGGATGAACGTTGATTTTTCCACAGGCTGTGCATATTTTGCGCGAAATAGACATATTTTGTCCATGGTACAAGGTATAATAAAGGGGAAGTCCGTGAAATTCTTTATTTGCGGATTTCAATCTTCATTCTTCATTTCTTTTCGAACGGCATCGCTCCATGATGCCGTTCATCTATTTTGTGTAAAAAGCAAAAAAGACTCAGAACCAAAGTTCTGAGTCTTAATTGTGTGCGCGTTGAGTTATCTTCCCGGGCCGTCGCCAGCCAAGTATTGTCACCGTAAATGAGCTTAACTACTGTGTTCGGAATGGGAACAGGTGTACCCTCATCACCATTAACACGCACTTACTTTTCTGTGTACAGAAAAGTAAGCAAAAGAAACTTCAATGTGCGCTTCGCGCAACCTTTCTGTATCAGAAAACTATTAGATTTTAGCACATTCCTCACGTCTTGTCAACTGTTATTTTGGTGACCCGTGGGAGAATCGAACTCCCGTTTGCGGCGTGAGAGGCCGCCGTCTTAGCCGCTTGACCAACGGGCCATAACAGCAAGACCTTCGGTTTGTGCTCTTTGAAAGTCTCACCTGTGAGGTCATCTCTGACCTCACAAGCGTCTTTCCTGGTACACCATCACGGGCTCGAACCGTGGACCCACTGATTAAGAGTCAGTTGCTCTACCAACTGAGCTAATGGTGCATACTTTCTTGTGAACAAGAAAGTATGCAAAGAAAACTTTACCGAGCGCTTCCGCGCTAT
>NZ_QULN01000012.1 GCF_003481705.1 Butyricicoccus sp. OM04-18BH | reverse complement strand
TTTTCGCAGCGCAAATCAAGCGCCCTGCACCGTCTGGCCGCGCACTGTTATGCGCGGCGAACTACGCAAGGGAAATTCAGGGCATAACAGCGTCCCAAAATCTGCCCGACGCACGGAACCGAGCCCCCGTAACCCCCGTTTCGCTGCACATCTCCGATGTGTCAGCGCAAAGGAAGGTGAGGGGAGTCAAGAGGGGACAGGAAACCATACGGTGTCCTGTCCCCTTTTGCCCTCCGCCGTGGGTACGGCGTCTCCGCCGGGAGACCCCGGCAATCCCCCCGCCGTGGGCACGGCGTCTCCGCCGCCAGACGGCGGCTCTCCCCGCCGCCGAAGGCGGCAATTCCTCGCCGGTGAACACCGGCGTTCTCCCCGCCGCCGGGCGGCGGCAATCCCCAGTTTACACCTGTTCGGAAATCCGTTATAATGAAACAAACAGCCCCGCTGACGGAGGTGTACGCCATGCCAAAAGCAAAATGGAACCTGAACACGATCTACATATCCGAGCGTTTGCAGGAAAGCCTGCGCCCGATTTCGCGCTGCGCGCTGACGACCGTCGTCGCCCCGATGGGCTACGGCAAGACCACCGCGGTCGAGTGGTACCTCGCCGAACGCGCCCGCGCCGAGGAGATCTCCGTCATCCGCATCAGCGTCTATTCCGCCAACCTCGCCATCTTCTGGCGGAGCGTGCAGGACGCCTTCGCCCGCGCCGGCTTCGACCTGCTGCGCGACTACGACTGCCCGTCCGACGCCGCGGGCGGCGGCCTGCTCATCGAGGACCTGTGCCACGCGCTGGCAGGCGAACGCGCCTGCTATATCTTTCTCGACGATTTCCACCTGCTGACCAGCAGACGCGCAGCCGGGTTCCTCTGTGCGCTCGCCGCGCGACTCCCCGCCAACGTCCACCTCATCCTCGCCAGCCGCGACGTTTTCCTGTCCGCCGCCGCCATCGTCCGGCTGGGCGCGAAGGTCTACCAGATCGGCGTCGAGCAGCTCCGCCTCAACCATACCGAGCTTGCCGTCTACATCAGCCGCTGCGGCACCGAGCTTTCCGACGAGCAGATCGAGTCCCTGCTGTATTACAGCGAGGGCTGGTTCTCCGCCGTCTATCTGAACCTGCGGATGTATTCCGAGCACGGCGTGCTCGCGGACCGCAGCTCCGACATCTCCTCCATCTTTACCGCCGCCATGATCGACCCGCTCCCCGAAAAGCAGCGCGAGTTTCTCGCGGTGATGGGGCTCGCCGACGAGTTTACCGTCGAAATGGCGCAGGATATCATGCAGACCGGGGACGCCGCAGAGCTTCTCGCCGCGCTGACCGGACAGAACGCCTTCGTCCGGCGCCTGCCGGACGGCGTGACCTACCGCTTTCATCATATGATGAAGGAGTGCGCGCTCCGCGTGTTCCTCACCCTGCCGCAGGAGCGCCGGAACGACTGCCGCCGCCGCTTCGGCGCGTGGTACGAGCAGCACCGGCAGTACCTGCACGCCATGCAGGCCTATTATCAGAGCGGCGATTATCACGCCCTGCTGCGCGTCGTGCAGCAGGACGCCGGCATCCTGCTCAGCTCGCTCGACCCGAAAAACGTGCTGGATTTTCTGGACAAATGCCCGGAGGACACGCTGAAGGCGCATCCGGCGGCGCTGCTCGTGCTGATGCGCAGCATGTTCAACTGGCGGAACATCCCGCGGATGCTCACGCTGCGGCAGCTCCTGCTGACCGCGATCGACGAGGACCCGCAGCGCTCCGCCGAGGAACGGGGCAATCTGCTCGGCGAATGCGACCTCATCATGAGCTTTCTCTGCTACAACGACATCAGCGCCATGAGCCGCCTGCACCGCAGCGCGAGCGCTCAGATGTCCCGTCCCGCCGTCAGCATCCGGTCGAGCGGCGGCTGGACGTTCGGCTCGCCCTCGGTGCTCATGATGTTCTACCGCGCGCCGGGCGAGCTGGAGAGCGAGCTTGCCGAGATGGACGAGTGCATGCCGCACTATTACAAGATCACGGGCAGCCACGGACAGGGCGCGGAGACCATCATGCACGCGGAGGCGGCGTTCATGCAGGGACGCTTCACCGACGCGCACATCGCGCTCGAACGCGCCTATGCGCAGATCGAGGGCAACGGACAGGAGAACATGGCGCTCTGCTGCGACTTTCTGGCGCGGCGGCTCAGCCTGTTCACGGACATCGGTCAGCGCGCAAGGTTCGAAAAGCGGCGCGAACAGCTGCTCGCGCATCACAATGTCTCGTGGCTCAACCTCTGGAACGCGGCCGCAGCCTATCATCATGCCCTGCTCGGCAGCCTCGACCGCATCCCCGAGGCCTACCGCCGCCACCGGCTGTTCACTGTCCGCACGCTCGCCCCGGGAAAGCCCATGATCGAGATGATCGAGAACCAGGTCTATCTCGCGCAGGGCGAATACGCCCACGTGATCGGCCGCAGCGAGGGCCTGCTGGCGCAGTGCGAGGCGATGCACTATGCGCTGGTCGCGCTGCACATCCGCATCCAGACCGCGGCGGCCTACGAAATGCTCGGCAAGCACGGCGAGGCGCGCGCGCTGCTCGAGAGGGCGCTCGCGGACGCAGAGCCGGACGGCTTCGCGCTCCCGTTCGCGGAGAATTTCCGCTATCTTGAGCCGCTGCTGACCGAACGGCTTCAGGGCGGCCTGACCGGGCGCATCGTCCGTCTGGGCGGCCTGGCCGGACAGCGGCGTGCGGCGGCGGAACGGCCCGCGGTGCTCGCCGCGCTGACCGAGCGCGAATGCGCGATCGTCGGACTGATGACGCAGCGCCTGAGCAACCGCGAGATCGCGGAAAAGCTGTTTCTCTCCGAGGGCAGCGTCCGGCAGTATATCAACCAGATCTACGCCAAGCTGCGCATCGAGGGCGAGCCGCGCGCCAAGCGAAAGCGCCTGCTCGCGCTGCTCGAGGGCACAGACTGACAGCGGAAACGAGGGCACGATCCACTATCTGTATGCGGTATCCATTCTGTGGCCGCTCGAAATGCTCATCATGTACCTGATGCACCGCCGCAACAAGAACAAGGGTGCTGAGGTTTGGGTACAGAAGGACGTCGGCGCGGTAGATCTGACCCCCTGGAAGTACAGCAAGATCGTCAGCGTTATCGTTATCGTGTGCGTGCTGCTGGTCTATCTGGCATTCTCTCCGCTCGGCATTGGCGTATAACCACTTTATGCAGATAAACCGCCCAGTCAAGAGGACAATGAAATAAAATAAGATTTTTGCTGCCAGGAGCGTTCAGCTCCTGGCAGATTTTTTACGCAGAAAATGCCCCCTGTACAGCTTTCAGTGTTTTTATTTCACTGTTCGCTATATAGGGGGCATATCATTTCATGATGTCGACGCGCGCTCCTCCGTCAGTCGGTCAGCTGGCGGTACAGCTCCTGATAGGCGTGGATCAGCAGGAAAATATCTGCGCCGACAGCCACAGAGTCGACTCCCTGCCCGATGAATTTCCGGGCAGCCGCTGCATCGCCGGCGAAGATCATGCTCATTTTGCCGTTGTCCCGGCAGGCCTTCAGGATGCGTTCGATGGCATGAGCCATGACAGGGGAATCCAGCTGAAGCGGACAGCCTAAGGCGATGGACAGATCAAGAGGACCGATAAAAATGCCGTCTACGCCGTCGATCGAAGCGATCTCCTCGATATGCTCCAGACATTCCCTGGTTTCACATTGCGGGATCAATAACGTTTTCCGGTTGGCCTCTTCCATGTAGGATACCGGGGTAAAGGAGGGCGAAGAACCCCACCGGCAGTCCCGGGTAGGCTGATAGCCTCGGTTGCCGAGGGGGGCGAACTTGGCGTAGGTGACCAGCTGACGGACCTCCTCCGCGGTTTTGACGGCGGGAACGATCAGACCGGCGGCGCCTGCGTCCAACGGATGCAGGACGGCGCGTCTGGATATCTCGCAGATACGGACCAGAGGCGTCAGACCGGCGCCCTGCGCGGACGCGACGGCGGAGGCCATAAGCTCGGTTCCGAACGTCTGATGTTCGGTATCGATGACAACAAAATCAAATGGCGCACAGGCGATGTTTTCTACGGCAGCAGCGCTTTTGAGCTTGGTAAAGGTGCCATAGGAGGGGATACCCTGCGCTTTCTTGTCGGCTAATCGATTTTCCATATCAAAATCTCCTTGTCTGTTCCGGACTGCCGCCCCCGGTATGGTGCGGCGGCGCCGTAAAGCAAGACCGCCGGAAGCAGAAAGCATTCCGGCGGTCCTGAGTGTTTTTTTTATTCCAGACCTGCGCCCTTCATTGCGGAAAGCGCGTGGTCGGTGTACAGCTTGTAGAAGCCCTTGCGGGGTTCGCGCGGCAGGATGCCCGCCTTGGCGCGCTCTGCCAGCACCTTGTCCGCCTCCTCGAGCGTGCAGGGCACGCCGTGGATGCCGGTCAGGTTGATGGTACGGTCCTTGACGCTGTAGGAGATCAGGTCGCCATCCTCGATGAAGGCGATGGGACCGCCGGCAGCAGCCTCCGGGCTGACATGGCCGATCGCCGCGCCGCGGGTCGCGCCGGAGAAGCGGCCGTCCGTGATCAGAGCGACCGAGCCGTTGATGCGCTCGTCGCAGACAATAGCCTCGGTGGTCATCAGCATTTCCGGCATGCCGCAGCCGCGCGGGCCTTCGTAGCGGATGATGATGACTTCGCCCGGGTTGATCTCGTTGTTGACGACAGCATTGTGTGCGTCCTCCTCGTGATTGAATACACGAGCCTTGGCGTTGACGACCTCGCGCTGATTGTTTGCGCAGGCGGAGTATTTGAGCACGCTGCCCTCGGGAGCGATATTGCCCTTCAGGATAGCGACCGAGCCCTTTTCCGGCGCCTTATCCACCGGGAAGATGACCTGATCGCGCTCGAGACCGTAGTTATGCAGATAACCGAGGTTGCGCTCGAACCAGTTGTCCTTGTGCAGATCCTCGAGGTTCTCGCCCAGCGTCTTGCCGGTGACGGTCATGACGTCCAGATCGAGCATATCGCGCAGCAGCCACTGTACCATCGGTACGCCGCCGGCGAACCAGAACGCTTCGGTCAGATGGGTGCCGGACGGGTTGATGTTGCCCAGATGCGGGACCTGATGGTTGATCTCGTCGAACAGCTCGATCGGCAGATCATAGCCGAGCTCTCTTGCGATAGACGGGAGATGAATGGTGCCGTTGGTCGAGCCGCCGATGGCAGAATGCACGATGATAGCGTTTTTGAACGCTGCGGGGGTCAGGATCTTGGACGGCGTGATCTGCTTTTCGACCAGCTCCATGATCTTGCGGCCGGCATAGCGCGAATACTGGAGCAGGTCGCGCATGGTAGCCGGAACGAGCGCCGCGCCGGGGAGAGTCAGACCGAGCGCCTCAGCCATGCACTGCATGGTGGAAGCCGTTCCGAGGAAGGTGCACGCGCCGACGGACGGACAGCCGGTCAGCTTGTAGTCGCGGACCTCCTGCGGGGTGATGGCGTCCTTGCGCTTCTGGCGCAGGGAAATGTCGCCCGCGACCAGAGAGGTCGTCATATTCGGACCGGGGCGCATGGAGCCGCCCGGCATGAAGATGGCCGGAATATCCATGCGGGCTGCGGCCTTGAGGTGCGCCGGGATAGACTTGTCGCAGCTCGACGAGAGGATCATGCCGTCCCACGGAACCGCGGAGGCGTGAACCTCTACCAGGTTGGCGATGGCCTCGCGGGACGCCAGAACGACGTTCATGCCGTCGTGACCCTGCGCGCAGCCGTCGCAGATGTCGGTAGCGTAGTACTTGGCCGGCTTGCCGCCGCACTGGTATACGCCGTAAACCGCCTGCTCTACCATCTGGTTCAGGTGGTAGCTGCCCGGGTGGGAATCGCCGTATACGCTCTCGATCATAATCTGCGGCTTGAGGATGTCGGTATCCTCCCAGCCGGTGCCCATTTCGAGGGCGTCGAACTGCGCCCAGAGCATGCGGTCGTCATGGCTTTTTTGAATCATAATCTTATCCTTTCCTCCGGATTCGGAATAAAGTGAGGTGGAATACAGAATCTGCTGCCCGCTGGATCAGCAGGCAGCAGACCTTATTTAACTGAAAATGTTTTTCGGCTTCGTCTTTAGAACAGACCTACAGCAGCCGCGCCGCAGATCATGACGAAGCAGAACATGCCGGCTACGAAGTCGGGCAGGGTGATGTACTTCAGGCCCTGCTTGAGGTCGAGGTTGAAGAAACGGCTGATAACCCAGAAGCCGGAGTTGTTGACGTGGTTGAAGATCATGGTGCCTGCGCCGATTGCCAGAACGGTGGAGATCGGGCTCAGACCCAGGGTGACCATCATCGGGCCGACAACGCCTGCTGCGGTCATGCCGCCGGTGGTCATGGAGCCGACTGCGGTGAACATGATAGCGCCGATGAGGAACGGGATCAGCAGACCCGGAACGCCGGACTGCTCGATGAGACCTGCCAGATCATTGATGGCCGGAGCTGCCTTGATAACGGCTGCGAACGCGCCGCCCATGCCGGTGATCAGCAGTGCGGGGAGAGCGATCTCCAGGCCGCGTGCGATCCAGCTGTTCAGAACGACTTCACGGAAGTTCTGCGGGTTCTTGCCGGTAGCGTCTGCGTTGCTCTTGCGGACGGAAGCCTTGTGGAATACTGCGAGCAGCATGGTGTAGATAACGCCGAGGCCGAGTGCGACGATCTTATCGCCGAAAATGTTGGCCCAGCCGTACAGAGCGGAATCCTCGGCAACGACCATCTTGAGGAAGGAGCTGCCTGCGATCAGAACGACCGGAATGAGGATGGTCAGGAAGGATGCGAAGGTCGCCGGGATGTCGCTGCCGGTGATCAGGATGTCCTTGACGTCGTTGGAGGAGGTCTCCTCGATCTCAGCGACTACCTCCGGAACCGGCTCGACAAATTCCTTGTCGGTCCACTTGCGCAGGACCAGCCAGGTCAGAGCGAACGCGATCAGAGAGATCAGGATGCCCCAGCCGATGACCAGACCGAGGTCAGCGCCGAGCAGGATGGATACAGCCAGGATACCGGGCGTAGGCGGAACCATCGCATGGGTCAGGTTCAGACCGGTCTGGGTAAACGCCGCCATCTTGCCCATCGAGATATGCTTGCGCTTGGACAGGACGTTTGCGATGTTGGAGGTCAGAATGGTGGTGATATCGCCGAATACCGGGATGGATACGATGTAGGCGGTCAGCGCCGGAGCAAGCTCGAGGTTTTTGCCGCGGAACAGCTTGATGAAGAAGTTCGCGATGGCCTTTGCAGCGCCGGTGTCCTGAACGCCCATTGCGAGGATCGCGCCGAGCATGATCGGGATACCCATACTGCCGAGTGTGCCGCCGAAGCCGCCGGTGATCGTCGTCAGAATATCCGTAAATCCGAAGCCCTCCGCTTCGAAGCGTCCCAGAACAAGACCCATGAACAGCGCAGAGATGAACAGCGCAAAGGTCGGATGCAGTTTGACTTTCATGATCAGTACCATCAGTATCGCGATGGAAACGATCAGCAGAACCAGAAATCCAGTTGCAGACATAGTTTATACTCCCTTTCTTAATCAGATGGCAAAGAACTGAACATTCCTGCCGCGTGGAGCCGGTTCCCTCCCCGGCTCAGGAAAATTCCCCCTCCTTTATTATTTATCAAGACAGCGCCGTTTCCCCTTGCGGGGCGCCGTCCTAATTTCAATACTGTGTATCATAGTCCCACGGCCTGCCGCCGCACAGGCAGCCGCCGTCAACATGATACGCCTGCCCCGTCATGTACGAGGAGGCATCCGAGGCCAGAAGAATGGCCATGCCCGTCAGCTCGTCCGGCTCTCCCGGACGGCCCATGGCGATCCGCTCGCGCAGATATTCGCTCCGCGTGGGATGCTGCCAGGTCACCTGCGTCAGGTCGGTCAGGATATGACCGGGGCTGATCGCGTTGCAGCGGATGCCGTACTGTGCAAACTCGACTGCCATGGAACGGGTCAGCGCGACCACGCCGCTCTTCGATGCGCCGTAGACCGAGCAGCCGCCCAGCATTCCGGTGTCGTTGTGAGAGCCGATATTGATGATATTGCCGGCTCTGCGCCGGTACATCTCGCGCGCGACCGCCTGGCTGAGGAAGAACACGCCCTTGAGGTTGGTATCCATGATACGGTCATAGGTTTCCGGCTCGACGTCGAGCAGTCCCTCCCGGCGGTTGATGCCCGCCACGTTGAACAGAACGTCGATCTTGCCGTAACGCTGCATGACCTCGTCTACGCAGCGGTGAATGCTGTCCAGATCGGATATATCCAGAGCGTGCGCCGTCGCCGCGCCGCCATGCGCGGAGATCTCGTCTGCCAGCTCCCGGCATTTCTGCTGGTTTCTTGCGCAGAGCGCCGTCTCAGCGCCCGCCGCCGCGAGTCCGCGGCTGATCGCGCTCCCGATGCCGCCGGTCGCGCCGGAGATCAGGATGGTCTTTCCTTCCAGACTGAATATGGATTTCAGATATTCGCCGATGCTCATGACGCCGCCTCGCTTTCTGCTGAAAAAATTATGCTTGCCTTTTTTCCGTTTTTCCCATATCATCATGATTGAAACATCTGCTGGGAAAAGGAGAAAAGAGTCGATGATGATTGACAAGATGGATTATATTTTTGCGATCGCCAAGGAACAGAATCTGACCCGCGCCGCAAAGCGGCTGTTTGTCGCGCAGTCCACGCTGACGATGTATCTCAACCGCGTGGAAAGGGAGCTGGGCTTAAAGCTGTTCGATCGCTCGAAGACGCCGATCCAGCTGACTCCTGCAGGCGCGCTGTGCATTGAAGAGCTGAAGAAGATCCGGCAGATCGAGACCAGACTGACCGCCCGCCTTCAGCAGATGGCGCACCCGGAGGAAACGCTGAACGTCGGCATCGGTCTGATGCACGGCGCGGCCTGGATGCCGTCGCTGCTGCCGCTTTTTCATGAGATCTACCCCAGCGTCAGCATCAACCTGATCGAGCAGGGAGATGAGCTGCTGATGCAGAGCCTGCGCTCGAATGACGCTGACCTTGTCGTCGGCGGCATGACGCCGGGCTCGCAGGAGACGAGCGTTGATCTTGCGCTCGAACAGCTTCTGCTGATCGTTCCGCGCTCGTTCAATCTGGTTCCGCCCTGGGCGTACAGCGGCAATTCAGCGGAAAATCCCTATGAGATCACGCCGAAGCAGATTCAGAACCTGCCTCTGATCCTGCCCTCGGCCGCCAATGACATCGGCGGCATCACCCAGCAGGCACTCGAGCATTTCGACATCAGTCCGCAGTCGGTCACGACTGTCAGCTCCATGCAGACGGCGGCCATGCTCGTTTCGCAGAACATGGGCTATCTGTTCACCAGCCCGGTCTTTCTCGGGATGCAGATGGAGTATCTTGCATCGAAGATCGTCTACTGCACGATGAAGGGCATTCCGGATACCAGAAAGATCGTCGCGGTCTATCAGCCGGATACCTGCAAAAAGGAGATGGTCGAACGGTTTATCGAGCTTCTGCACACAGTCGTCCTTCCGGAGAAGCCGGGACTGTTTCTGCTTTCGGAATAAGCTTCCGTCAAAAGAATGATTTTGTAATGTCAGTATATCAATTTCAGACGCAAAATTAAAATCAAAATAATTGATAGATGCATCGTTGTTGTTGATAAATGCTGATTTATGAAAATTCCTCGATCGAGTTCTGTGGAATGTGCTGCAATTCATCAGGATTACCATCAATAAAAATGATGATATTATCAAAAAGAATGAATACAGCATTGAAAAACCCGGCAGCGAGCGTCTGATATGCTCGCTGCCGGGCTGTTTTTATGATGTTTTTTGATAATCCTACCGGAAAAAGCCGTGCGTATAGGAAATTCGTTCTGCGGCCTGCCTGATTTCATGGATCATCATTTCCATATCCTGCTCCATTCGATAATCCGGTCCGGCAATGCTCACGGCCGCAATGACACGGCCGCTTGCATCACGCACGGGCGCCGCCACACAGATCAGTCCCTGCTCTACCTCGCCGTCGTCCATGGCGTAGCCGTTGATGCGCGCCGATTCCAGCTCCTTCAGCAGCCGGTCGGGCTGTGTGATGGTCTTGGGCGTGAGCGGCGGAACGCTTTTCATCCATTCGCAGTACTGTGCGAGAAAATCTGCGTCCCTGTCCGCAAGCAGGATCTTGCCGCAGCTGGTCGCGTGCGCGGCCACACGGCCGCCGACTCTCGTGCTGCAGGTAATAGAGCGCTGCGTTTCCACCTTGTCCAGATAGAAGATCTCGTTATCGACGAGAATGCTCAGATTGATCGTCTCCTTGACGCGGTCGGACAGGCGCTCAAGCTCCGGCCGGGCGATCTTGCACAGATCGGAGCCGCCGATGATCGCTCCTGCCAGCGCAAGCAGATTCGGCCCTACGTGGTAGACCTTCCGTACCGGATCCTGCGTCAGGTACTTCCGTTCCATCAGCGTGGAAACATGACGAAAAACCGTCGTGGTGGGCAGTCCGAGCTGGTTTACCAGCTCCTTGAGCGTCCATTCCTTTTCCTGATCCATAAAGCATTCCAGAATCTGCAAAGCGCGCAGAATGCTCGAGGTATGCTCCCTAGCCATAACAAACTCCTTCAAAAATTTTTTCAAATGCCCTCTTGACAAACCTTCGATAGTGGTCTAATAATATAATTATACGGCAAGGGTGAGCCCTTGTAAATATTTTTACCAACTATTCGGAATGCGTTTCCGCATAGTGGAAAGGGATGGTCATATGAACAAAAAGTCCGTTATGCCGACGATGGAAAGCGTGGATCGTTTCAAGGCGGCAATGGATTCTGACCGGGGCGCGCTTGGCCCGTTCATGATCTGTACGGACCCTGCGATGGTGGAAGCCGCAGGTCATGCCGGATATGATTTCGTGCTGCTCGATATGGAGCACGGCACCACCACCTTCCAGGAACTCCCCAATCTGATCCGTGCAGCAAACGTCACCGGCGTATGCCCGGTCGTCCGCGTACCCCGCGGCAGCGATATCTGGATCGATCAGGCTCTGGATGTCGGCGCAGGCGCGGTCATGATCCCGCAGATCGACACCGCAGAGCAGGCGCGTGCCGCTGTTTCCGCCGCGAAGTTTTCGCCCGTCGGAACGCGAGGCACCTGCCGTTTTGTCCGTTCGGCAGGCTTCGGCGCGGTTCCCGGCAGCGAGTATTTCTCGCGTGCACAGGACACCGTGGTCATCCTTCAGGCCGAGGGTCAGAAGGCGATCGACAATCTCGATGAAATTCTGGACGTACCCGGCATCGACGTTGTTTTTGTCGGCCCCTATGACCTGTCCAGCTCGCTCGGTCATGTCGGTGAAATCGACCATCCGGAGGTCATCGCCGCGATCAAGCAGATCATCGCAAAGGCAGCTGCAAAGGGCGTAAAGATCGGCTGCTTTGCCGATACGGTCGAGGGCGGCAAGAAGTGGCGCGACATGGGCGTAAAGTTCATCGGCTACGGCTGCGACACGTATATCTTCATGCAGGCTGCAAAGGCTGATGTTGCTGAATTTGATGTATAAATCGAAGAAATAACGGGGGTTATACCGTTTTATTCTTCCGATAAGGCAAGAATGCAGGTTCGGCTTCATTCAATGTCTGTTACACAAAAACCAGGGACTGCGTTTCGCAGGTGGGGTTCGGCTCCGCTGATGCAGACGCAAAAGAAAGGATCGTTATGGATAACAAAAAGAACTATGCTGTTATGGACGGCAACACGGCGGCGGCGTACAGCGCCTATGCGTTCACCGAGGTAGCGGCGATCTACCCGATCACCCCGTCCTCTCCGATGGCGGAAAAGGTCGACGAATGGTCCGCAAAGGGCAAGAAAAACCTGTTCGGCACGACGGTCGACGTCATTCAGATGCAGTCCGAGGCCGGTGCGGCCGGCACCTGCCACGGCTCGCTGCAGGCAGGCGCGCTGACCACCACCTTCACCTCCTCGCAGGGTCTGATGCTGATGATCCCGGCAATGTACGCCATGGGCGGCCAGTTCCTGCCGAGCGTCATGCACATCGCGTCCCGCGTCGTCACGAGCAACCATCACTCGATCTTCGGCGACCACACCGACTTCATGACCTGCCGCACCACCGGCTACGGCATGCTGATGTCCTCCTCGCCTCAGGAGGCGATGGACCTCGCAGCAGTCGCGCATCTGTCCGCCATCAAGGCGCGCTATGCGTTCATGCACTGCTTCGACGGCTTCCGCACCTCGCACGAGATGCAGCGCATCGAGACCCTCGATTATGAGGATCTGCGCGGCCTGGTCGACCAGAAGGCGCTCCAGGAGTTCCGCCGTCAGTCGCTCAACCCGGAGCACCCGACCAACCGCGGCAACAACGTAAACCCGGACATCTACTTCCAGTGCAAGGAGGGCGCGAACGTCAAGGCCGAGATCGTGCCCGACACCATTCAGCACTACATGGACGAGATCAACAAGCTGACCGGCCGCGACTACAAGCTGTTCAACTACTACGGCGCGCCGGACGCAGAGGAAGTCATCGTCGTCATGTGCTCGGCTTCCGAGGCGGTCAAGGAGACCGTTGACTACCTGAACGCGCAGGGCCGCAAGGTCGGCATGGTGCAGATCCACCTGTACCGCCCGTTCTCGGTCAAGCACTTCGCCGCTGCAATCCCGGCTTCTGTTAAGAAGATCGCCGTTCTCGACCGCAGCAAGGAAACCGGTTCGGTCGGCGAGCCGGTATACCTCGACGTCGTGACCGCCCTCAATCAGGCCGGCCGAAACGACATCACCGTCGTCGGCGGCCGCTACGGCCTGTCCTCCAAGGACACCACCCCGGGCCAGTTCATCGCGGTCTACGACAACCTCGCGAAGGACGCGCCGAAGAACAACTTCACCATCGGCATCAACGACGACGTTACCCACACCTCGCTCGACTACACCGAGATCGAGCTGCCGCACCCGGGCCAGATCAGCTGCAAGCTGTGGGGTCTCGGCGGCGACGGCACGGTCGGCGCGAACAAGAACGCGATTTCGACCATCGGCTTTGTCGGCGGCAAGTACGCGCAGGCGTATTTCTCCTACGATACGATGAAGTCGGGCGGCCTGACGCAGAGCCATCTGCGCTTTGGCGACGAGCCGATTCTCAGCACTTATCTGGTCAATTCCGCGGATTTTGTCGCGGTTCACGCCCCGACCTACGTTAAAAAGTACGATGTCACCGCAGACCTCAAGGACGGCGGCACCTTCCTGCTCAACTGCCCGTGGTCGGTCGAGGAGCTCGAGGAGCACCTCCCGGCGAAGATGAAGCGCGACCTCGCGCGCAAGCACGCAAACTTCTACATCATCGACGCGGCAAAGCTGGCGGCGGCCATCGGCCTCGGCAAGCGCACCAACAACATCCTTCAGGGCGCGTTCTTCGCGCTGACCAAGGTCATTCCGATGGACCTCGCGATCGAGGATATGAAGAAGAACAACTATAACTCCTACTTCAAGAAGGCCGGTCAGAAGATCGTCGACATGAACAACCAGGCGGTCGACCTCGGCGTTCAGGCGACCGTCAAGGTCGAAATCCCGGCTGCATGGGCGGACGCGACCGACGAGCCGGTTGCAGAGCCGAAGAACATGACCCCGTTCGTCCGCGACATCGTCATGCCGCTCGACAAGCAGCAGGGCGACAAGCTGCCGGTATCTGTTTTCCAGAAGTACGGCGTGCTCGACGGCACGTGGGAGAACGGCACTTCGGTCTACTCCAAGCGCGGCGTGGCCACCAAGGTTCCGAAGTGGAACCCCGACGCCTGCATCCAGTGCAACCGCTGCTCGATGTGCTGCCCGCACGCGGCAATCCGTCCGGTCCTGCTGACCGACGAGGAGAAGGCCGGTGTTCCGGATTCCTTCGTTACCGCTCCCGCAAAGGGCCTCGGCAAGGACGCGCCGAAGTACAATTTCCGTATGCAGCTCTCGCCGTATGACTGCCTCGGCTGCGGCGTGTGCCTGACCGCGTGCCCGGCAAAGGACGCGCTGACTTGGGCGCCGTTCGAGGAGATGAAGTCCGAGCAGCCGCTGTTCGACGACGTCGCAATGAACGAAACCTACCTCAAGAAGGACGTCATCAGCGACAAGAGCGTCAAGAATGTTCAGTTCGCAAAGCCCTACTTCCAGTTCTCCGCTGCATGCGCAGGCTGCGCCGAGACTACCTATATCAAGCTGCTCAGCCAGCTGTTCGGCGACCGCATGTACGTCGGCAACGCAGCAGGCTGCTCGTCCGCGATCAGCGGCGGCGCACCGATCCTGCCGTACTGCCGCGACTGCAAGGGTCACGGCCCGGCGTGGGAGCACTCCCTGTTCGAGGACAACGCCGAGTTCGCGTTCGGCTTCTATCACGCACAGGACGCTATCCGCAAGGAGCTGCTCATCCGCATCGAGGCGCTGAAGAACGCCGGCGTTGCGGCTGAGGAAGCAGCGGCATACCTCGCTGACTGGAACGACCGCGAGAAGTCCCGTGAGGTTTCCGACGCGCTCATTGCAGCGCTCGAGAAGGCTGAGCAGACCGACGAGGTCAAGTACATCCTCGACAACCGCGAATTCCTCGCAAAGAAGTCCGTCTGGGCGATCGGCGGCGACGGCTGGGCTTACGACATCGGCTTCGGCGGCATCGACCACGTCATGGCGCAGAATCAGGACGTCAACCTGCTCGTTCTCGACACCGAGGTTTACTCGAACACCGGCGGCCAGTCCTCCAAGGCAACCCCGACTTCTGCAACTGCAAAGTTCGCAGCAAGCGGCAAAAAGGTCGCAAAGAAGGACCTCGGCGCAATCCTGATGCAGTACGAGTACGTTTACGTTGCACAGGTTGCAATGGGCGCAGACCAGGCGCAGACCCTCAAGGCGCTGCGCGAGGCCGAGTCCTACGACGGCCCGTCCATCGTCATCTGCTACTGCCCGTGCCTTGAGCAGCACATCAAGGCCGGCATGGGCACCTCTCAGGACGAGATGAAGAAGGCGGTTGAGTGCGGTTACTGGCACCTGTACCGCTACGACCCGCGCCGCATCGCGGAGGGCAAGAACCCGTTCCAGCTCGACTCCAAGGAGCCGGACACCGACAAGGTCATGGACTTCCTGATGGGCGAAAACCGCTTCGCTTCCCTCAAGAACAACTTCCCGGACAAGGCCGACGCCCTGTACGCGAAGGAGGTCGAGGACGTCAAGGCCCGCTACGCCCGCTACAAGAAGCTCGCGGAGGACTAATCTGTTACAAAAAGCCTGCGGTATCCCCTTCCGAAGCATGAAATATTATATCCCACCTATTACCCATCCCTCCTTTCTCCGCGCCGGACTCACTTGCCATACCCGGCACGGAAAGCAGTATACCCCCCCTAAATATCTATAGCCTAATTCAATGATATTCTTCCTTTCTGTATGAATTATCCCGGGGATACCGCATCGGCTTTCTGTATATACCGTAATATCCTCTCCTGTGTTAAACGGGAGAGGATATTTTTTGCCCCTGCCGCGCGGAAAAGTTAAAACGTTATAACTTCGAAACGCTGTAACTTTATAACTTTATTCATGGCAGCGCGGGGAAAATAAATACTGATAGGGTGCAATCCTCCCTTTCTTTTTCGCTCGAAAAATAGTATAATTATGGAACAGAAAGGGGAATGGAAGAACATCATTGAGGAGGGATGTGCATGAAAAAACGACCGAGCATCGTTCTGCTGACCGCGCTTCTTGCTGTGGTGTTCGCGGCGGGCATCGGCGTTTACAGCAGCTACATCGGCATGAAAATCTATCAGGAAAGCTCGAATAATCTGTTTGAGAGCTTTTCGCAGATCTCCAAGACCTTTACGCTGTTCGTGCAGCGAAACTGGACCGTGCTGGGGCAGTGGGACGGTCTGTTGAAGAACACAGGCAGCGACGCGGATGCTGAAAACATCTGGCCGGATGTGCAGGGCAGCAAGGAGTCGTGGCGTTACAGCGACTTCTATCTGCTCAACGAAGACTCGCAGTATCTAACGGCAGATGGGCGAAAGGGCAGCGCCGGCAGCATCAGCGGCGTTATTCAGGAGCTGTACCGCTATGACGGGCCGATCGTCTCCACCTACACGGCGAGCTACGGCGTGCCCAAGATCGTGTTCGCCATGCCGCTGAGCCGGAACATAACGCTGGACGGCGTGACCTATACCGGCCTCGCGGTCAGCTATGACACGGACGTGGTCGACGATCTGGTCGACGGCAGTATGTACAGCGGTCAGAGCGACTGCTATATCGTGCGCACGAACGGCGACATCGTGCTCGCGCTCGAGCCGCAGACCGAGCTGTGCAAGGGTCTGACCAATCTGTACGACATCGACACGCACGCCGAATGGAAATACGGCACCATGGACGACATCAGAGACTGCATCCAGCTCGGCAAGAGCGGAAGCGCGCAGTTCACCTGCGCGAGAGCGCGAAATTATCTGATCGCGATACCGACCAATTTTCCTGACTGGTCACTCGTCGGCATCATCCACGCCGACGAGGTGGACGGCGCGATGCGCAGCGTGCAGCAGTCTACCTCGTTCGCGCTCGGCGCGCTCTGCATCTTCGCCGTCATCATCGTGGTGCTGGCGCTGGGCATGGAGAGCCAGCTGCGCCTGCGGCGCGAGGAGGAGGCGCGGCTGAGCCTCGAGCGCGAAAAGATGCAGAGCGACCGCCTGCTGCAAAGCATGAGCCGCATCGTCGACCGCTATACCATCGTCAATCTGGACACCGACCGCTACCGCTACCGCGAGCTGCGCCTCAGTAAGCCGCTCTATCCGACCTCCGGACAGTATTCGGAAATGCTCAAGACCATCTCCGAACGCTATGTCGCGCTGACCGAAACGGAAAACGCCAAGCTCTCGCGCCTGCTCGCGCCCGAATACCTGCGCAGCGTGCTGCGCCGGCCGGACGACAATCTCAAGATCGAGTATTGCAGCCGGACGGAGAACGCCTACCTGGTCCTGACCATCCTCCCGGTCGCGTGGCACGCGGACGGCACGGTCTATGAGGTCATGCAGGTCGTGCAGGACATCGGGCAGAAGGTCGAGCTCGAGAACATGGCGAACACGGACAGCATGACCGGCCTGTTCAACGAGCGCTATTTCAGCAGAGTCCTGAGCATCTGCGAGGCGAAAAAGCTGCCGTTCGTGCTGTATTACCTCGATCTCGACCGCTTTAAGCCGGTAAACGACACCTACGGCCACCTGATGGGCGACCGGCTGCTGAAGGAGATCGCGGCGCGGCTGCTGCGCTGCATCCGAAGCCGGGACTACGCCTTCCGCATCGGCGGCGATGAGTTCGCGCTCATCGTCAGCGCCGACATGGACGAAGAACAGCGCGCCCGCATGACCGAGCGCATCCAGACCACGCTCTCCGCCCCTGTCGTCCTCGACGGAAAGGAGCTTTCGGTCGGCGTCAGCTGCGGCTGCGCGTGGCGGCGTTCGCCGCACTGGGCGCGTTCGGCGTGGCCGCGCTCGTGCTGTACTGGCTGCTGCATATCTACTGGTACGACGCTGTGTACCAGTTCGGCGTGCTGCTGTTCATCATCCTGCTGCTGTACGGCCTGATCAGCCAGGCGGCCGAGGATATGCGCTTTCACATGGAGCACCGCATCAGCCATGAGATGCAGCGCGAGGACCGCATGACCGGCCTGCCCAACCGCCGCGCGTTCGAGGAATACATGGAGCGCATCCGCACCGGCCGGGCCGGCTGCCGCGACGCGGTACTGACCTATATCCGGCTCGAGGGCCTGAACGAGCGCAACGACCGCTTCGGCCTTCAGGCGGGAGATGAATCGGTCATCGCGGCGGCGCAGTGCGTTGCCGACTTCTGCCGCGCGTGCGAGGACGAGGGCGAGAGCGTCTTGTGCTTCCGCACGGGCGGCAACGAGTTCGCCCTCATCCGCCCCGAGCCGCATACCGACTCCGGACAGCTGCACCGGCAGTTCCGCGCGGTCGTCGCGCGCTACAACCGAACCTGCGCGCCGCGCGCGCGCATCACCATGACCTTCGGCTTCAGCCGCCTGTGCGACGAGGACGGAAAGTCGCGCAGCATCAGCGCATGGAAGGCCGAGGCCGACGCACATTTGAAGAGAAACGAAGCCGGACTGGGAGGAGACGCCGAATGACAACCAACATACATTATCTGATTGCCGCAATGGCGGTGCTGCTGGTCGTCATATGGCAGTATTCCCGCCAGCGGCAGATGGATGACCGGAACAGCCTGATGTTCCGCCGTCTGCTGAGCGTCGTCAGTCTGGACGTTGCCGCGGAGCTGGTCAGCACGGGCTTCATCCTGTACGCCCCGTACAGCTACGGCGTCGGACGCATGCTCTCGAACACGGTGTTCTACCTGTTTCAGGCGCTCCTGCCGCTGCTGCTGCTGTACTACGTCTGTACACTGTGTACAAGCCGCGTGATCGCGCCCACGACCGTGCTGCGCATGGGCATTCCGACCATTGCTCTGGTCTTTATCATTCTGACCAACCCCTTCACCGAGATCCTGTTCTATTTCGACAGCACCGGCTACCGCCACGGCCCGTGGTATCTGCTGCTGTATGTCAGCGCCCTGCTGCACATCGCGGGGGCGGCGGTCTTTGTCGCGGTGCACCGCGCGTCTGTCAGCCGCCGCACGCTCACGGAGCTGCTCGCGGTCTTTGCGCTCGCCGCCCTCGGCATCGCCGCGCAGGCCGTCAATCCTTCGGTGCTGACGACCGGCTTCGGCCTCTCGCTCAGCATCCTCGCCATGTATCTGACCATCAACAACCCCTGCGCGTGCATGGACAGCCTGACCGGCCTGAACGACAAGCAGTACCTGCTGCGCCGAATGGACGAGCTGACCGACGCGCACAAGGCCTTTCACATCATCACGGTCTACGCCTACCAGCTCGACCACATAAACAAGGTCGCGGGCGTGCAGAACGGCGACGAATTTCTGCGCCGCGCGGCGGAGCGGATGCAGGAGATCGCGGATCGGAACGTGTTCCGCATCTCGGGCAAGCGCTTCCTGCTGATGACGTTCTCGCTGCGCGAGTACGAGACCTGCCTGACGCGCCTGCGGCAGCTGTTCCATACGCAGCCGGACGACGCGCAGGCCGCCCCCACGCCGGTCATCCTGTGCGGCGTGGTGAACGCGGAAAAGCTGGGCACGAGCGGTCTCGTACTCGACTACGCGGAATATCTCGAGTCCCTCGTCTCCCGGAGCGGCGAGACCCAGGTCATCCAGAACGACCGCAAGACCATGGACAGCTTCCACTATAACAAGCAGGTCGAGCAGTTCCTGCACCGCGCGATCGCGGAGGATCTGTTCGAGGTCTACTATCAGCCGGTCTATTCGCTGCATCAGCAGCGCTTTGTCACCCTTGAGGCGCTCAGCCGCCTGCGGCATCCCGAGCTTGGCTGGATCTCCCCGGATATCTTCATCCGCCTGGCGGAAAAGAACCACCTCATCACCCAGATCACCGAGCTCCAGCTGCGGCGCGTCTGCCGTTTTCTGTGCGAAAACCCGGCGCTCCGCGCGAGCATCGCCAACGTCAAGATCAATCTCTCGCCGCTCGACCTCATCCAAAGCGAGAGCGGCAGCCACCTCGTCCGCATCCTCGGCGAGTACGGTCTCCCCTGCTCCTGCTTCCAGTTCGAGATCACCGAGACCGTCGCGACCGAGTATTCCGCGAGCCTGACCCGCGTGGCGGAGAGCCTCCAGACGGCCGGAATCGGCCTGTGTCTGGACGATTTCGGCTCGGGCTACGCCAACCTGAACACGGTCATGCAGCTGCCCTTCTCGGTCATCAAGCTCGACCGCTCGCTCCTGTTCCATATCTGCACGGACAAAAAGGCCGCCCTCTTCTACCAGAGCATCGTCGCGGCCTTCTGCCGCCTCGGCTACCGCATCGTCGCGGAGGGCGTGGAGACGCAGGAGGAGATGGAGCTGCTGCGCAGCTGGAACGTGGACATGATCCAAGGCTACTATTTCTCCCGTCCGCTGCCGCCGGACGACCTGCTGCGGCTGCTCGCGGAGGGCGTGGAGACGCCGGCACAGGATCAGGCGTGAATGCTTCCGGAAAAAATTTTTCCGGAACCGGAACTTTCGCGAACGCGCTGCGTCTAAGTCTGACGAAGAGACAGAAACAACGGCGTCTCTTCGGGAAAGAAGGCATTTATCATGAAAAAAACATTCCTGCTGCTTGCGTGCACCGCACTGCTGGCGGCCTCGCTCACGGCCTGCGGCAGCAAGCCGGCTGAAAACACGGATACCGGCTCCTCGGCTTCGTCCTCGGACAGCGCATCGACTGAGAGCAAGCTCTCGGGTACGCTCGACGAGAAGAAGGACTTCATGTTCGTCGTGACCGACGAAAAGGGCGCGTCCTATGAATTCACCTTCGACGCCTCGGCAAAGCCGGAAGGTCTGGACGACGCCGCGGAAGGCGATTCGGTCACTGTCACCTACACCGGTACGGTCTCCGAGGCCGACCCGTTCGACGGCACGGTCATTTCGGTCGAGAAAAACTAAAGAAAAACCCCTGCCGGGACAGGCTTTCTGTCTCCCCGGCAGGGGTTTTCGCTTTTTATCAGGGCTGCTGCTCCGCCTTGTCCAGATACATCAGGTAATCCGCCTTGCGGATGGCCTCGGTGATCGGATGCACGCCGCAGACGCCGCCGACGCTGACCGAGAGCCGGATATCCGCGAACTCGGACATACGGATGCTGCGCACGGCCTGCTGGATCTGCTTTTTCTTCGCGAGGAAGATCTCCTCGGTCATGCGCGGGAACAGGAGCAGGAACTCGTCCCCGCCGTAGCGGATGAGGATGTCGGTCTTGCGGATGCAGGAGCGTATCGCGCCCGCGATGTCGCGCAGCGCCGCGTCTCCGGCGGCGTGGCCGCAGGTATCGTTGATGCGCTTGAAGCTGTTCACGTCGATGAGCGCTACGCCCTCCATGCCCTCGAGATGGGTGCGGTAGGTCTCGAAATAGCGGCGCGAATAGATGTTGGTCATCGGGTCGAGGAACAGCTGCATATCCTCGCCGCGCGTGCGGTCGAGCAGGAAGCGCGAGCCGTTCGCGTCGATCCAGCGGCCCTCGTTGAGCCGCGAGATCATCTCGAGCACGCAGGGCGTGCCGTTGACCGAAACATACTTCGCGATGACGAAATACATCTCGTTCCGGGTAAATTCGAGCTTGTTGAGCGTGGTGCGCTCGGCGAACGCCCGGGTGGAGATGCAGTTGGCGCAGCCGCTGTCGCTGTCCCAGAACGCGGTGCAGCGCTCGCCCGTGCGGTGCAGCGAGCCGTTCGCGTCGATCTCGAGCACGGCATTGGCCGACGGGTCGACCAGACGGACGATGTCAAAGACGGCGCCGAGGCGCCGGATCTCGTCGGCGAGCGACGGCCCGTTCGCCGTGCTCCTGTCCGCGCAGCCGAGGGGCGCGCGGCTGTCCTGCTCCTTCTGCATGTCGGTCATGCAGCCGATCACGCCGACATAGCTGCCGGGCGAGAGCGGCGACCAGAGCGTGTGCATCCGGATGCTGTGCCAGTGCTGCTCGCCCTCGACCGGCAGGAGCAGGCTGATGGAAAGCTCGTTGTTCTCGGGCGTCGTGGCCTTGAGGGCGCACCGGAGCCGCTCGAGGTCGGCCGGCCGGAGCAGGCGCATACTGTCCGGGTTGTCCGCGTCCAGGATCGTCCGGCTCTTCCGCCACGGGCGGCTCCAGTCGACCACGGTGATCGACCGGGAGAGCGTATCGTACTCGAACTGCACGCCGCCGCAGCAGGACGCGAAAAAGGTCAGCATTTCCCGGGCGTGGTTCAGCTCACGCTGGGCGCGGTCGCTGCGCGGCAACTCGTTCTTTTTCAGCAGCTCGGAGGAAAGGCGCTGCGCGTTCTTCTTCATGCTCCGCTCGGCCGCGAGCCGCGGCAGCGAGCTCTTGAGGCGCGCGCTGATCTCCTGAAGGCAGTCGAGCAGCATCGGATTGAACGCGCCGCACTCCCCGTTGAGGATCATGGTGACGGCGGTTTCGTGGCTGTACGCCTTTTTGTAGCAGCGGTCGCTCGTCAGCGCGTCATATACGTCCGCCAGCGCGACCACCTGCGCCGAAATCGGGATCTGTTCGCCGAGCAGGCCATCCGGGTAGCCGCCGCCGTCCCAGCGCTCGTGATGCCAGCGGCAGATCTCGATAGCGGCCTTGAGCAGCGGCTCCTCGCGGTACGGCGTCAGCCCCTCGAGCATGGACGCGCCGATGGCGGGATGGGTGCGGATGACGTCGAACTCCTCGGGCGTCAGGCGGCCCGGCTTGTTGAGGATGCTCTCGGGAATGCTGATCTTGCCGATGTCGTGCAGGGCGGAGGCGGTGACGATGAGGCGGATCTTTTCCTCGGTCAGATGCTATACGTCGGTCTTTTCGCTCAGCCTGCGCAGCAGCATCCCGGTCACGGTCTGCACCTGGAGCACGTGCTGGGCGCTCTCGCTGTTGCGGAACTCGACGATGTGGCTGAGGATGCCGATCATGACATTGTTGTCCCGCTGATTGCGGTAGATCTGGTCGGAGACCATGCCCATCAGCCGCTTCTGGTTGGCGTAGAGCGTGAGCGTGTTCTTGACGCGGCGCTGGACGATGAACGCGTCGAAGGGACGGCGGATGTAGTCGGAAACGCCGAGGCCGTAGCAGCGCTCGATGGACTCGTGGTCGTCGGCGGCGGAGATCATGACGACCGGGATCTCGTCGATCCAGCGGAACTGGTTCATGTACTCGAGCACGGTAAAGCCGTCCACCTTCGGCATATTGATGTCGAGCAGCATCAGGTCGATGTTCATATCCTGCCGGAGCATGCGCAGCGCCTGCGCGCCGTCCTCTGCTTCTGTATATTTGTATCCCTCGCCCAGAATGGCCTTGAGTATTTCTCGGTTCATCTCCGAGTCGTCAACGATCAGGATTTTCTGTCGGTTCATAGTCGTTCGACCGCAGCCGGGTCGCGGTCCCTCCCCTGTCGGATTTTGTCACATATTCACTATTTTATTATACTACCAAAACAATGCAGAATAAAGGAAAATTTCCAGCATCAGCGACCAATATTATTGTACCGCCGGGCGAAATCGTGTATACTAAATGATAACATGCGGTATTTTCGGCCGCAGGGAAAGAGAGACAAAAGGAGACACGGCGATCTATGATACCATACAAACGGCTTCGGCGCGCATCGGCGCTTTTTGCGGCGCTCTCGGCGCTCCTGCTGTCCGGCTGCGCCCCGTCCGCGGCGTCCGACAGCACGCTCCCGACGCTCACCGTCGGCAGCGACACCTATCCGCCCTATGTCTACATGGACAATAACGGCGACATCACCGGTCTGGACGTCGAGATCGCGGAGGAGGCGTTCCGCCGCATGGGCTACCGCGCGGAATTCACCACGATCGACTGGGAGAAAAAGACCGAGCTGGTCGACAGCGGAGAGATCGACTGCATCTGGGGCTGCTTTTCCATGGCGGGACGAGAGAACGACTATCAGTGGGCGGGGCCGTATCTGGCGAGCCGTCAGGTCGTGGCGGTCGGCGCGCAGAGCGGCATCGAGACGATGAGCGAGCTCGCGGGCAAGACCATCGCGGTGCAGGCGACCGGCAAGCCGGAGGCGATCTTCCTGCGCGGCGGCGATAACGTCCCGGCCTTCCGGGACATCATCAGTCTCGCGGACCGCGGCGTGCAGTATGCCATGCTCGACTGCGGCTATGTGGACGCGGTCGCGGCGCACGAGGAGGCCATCCGGCAGTACATGAAGGACTACGGCGCGAATTTCCGCATCCTGGACGAGCCGCTGCTCGTGACCGGCATCGGCGTCGCCTTTTCCCGACATGACACGCGCGGCCTTGCGGCGCAGCTGGACGAGGTCTTTGAGCAGATGCGCGAGGACGGCAGCATGGAAAAGCTCGCCGGAAAATATCTCGACGACCCCACGCACAGTCTGGAGGTGGATGCGCTTGAACAGTAAAAACCGGCAGCCGCGCTCGCGGAAAACCTTCGCCTGCCTGTGCCTTGCGGGCGGACTGATGTTCCTCGGGATGGTATTCGGGCTGTCCCGTTATTCCGATATGCAGAGCTGCGAGCACCGCATGAACGAGCTGATCAGCTTCGTCAAGGAGCAGTCCTCCGCCTACGTGCAGTACAACGAGACCGCCGTGGCCAAGGCGCTCGTGCGCGGCACGACCGCGATGCAGGAGCTGGACAGCCTGACGCTCGACTGCGGCGAGGACGCGCTGCGGCAGTACACCGAGCGGCTGTGGCTGACCGGCGTTTCGGTCGTGGACGCGAAGGGCAGGCTGGTCTGCGAATACAGCACGGACGGCATCGGCTATGCCCGGCTTCAGACCGATCTGGAGCCGGAGCGCGTGCTCGCCGTGGTCGGCCATCCGCAGAGCACCTACGTCCGCCGCGTGCAGCTGACCGACGGCTCGTTTGCTGACGCCGCCGTGCACAGCCTTGCGGACGGCAGCGGCGCGGTGCTCGCATGGCGGCACACCAAAGCCGCATTCGCGCAGAAATCCGTGCTCTCCGTGCAGGATCTGCTCGACGGCTACGACGCCGAGACCACGGGAGTCGTGATCCTCTCGGACGGCAACCGCGTGACCGCGTCGGACGAGCCGACCCTCATCGGCACGGACACCACCGCAAACGAGCTGCTCCGCCGCATCCGTTCGAGCGGCGAGGCGGAAACGCTGGTCTATGCCGGGCGGAAGGGTCTGACCCGTTACTACGGAATGTACAGCCACGGGCGCGACTTCTACTACTACATGTATGTTCCGGGCAGACTGCTCTACACGAACACGCCGGTCAACATGATCGCGGCGTTCCTCGCCTGCGTGGTCGTTCTGACGCTGCTCCTGTTCGTGCGCCGAGGCACGGAAAAGAGCTTCCTGCAGCAGCAGAAAACGCTCGAAAAGGCATATCAGACCTCACTCGAGCAGAAAAACGCCGAGCTTGAACGCGCCATCCGTCAGGAAACGGCGGCCAACCGCGCCAAGCGCGAATTCCTGTTCAATATGTCGCACGACATCCGCACGCCGATGAACGCGATCATCGGCTTCACCTCGCTCGCGGCCACCCATATCGACAACCGCGAACAGGTGCTCGACTACCTGAAAAAGACCGCGACGGCGAGCCAGCACCTGCTCTCGCTCATCAACGACGTGCTCGACATGAGCCGCATCGAGAGCGGCAAGGTCTCGCTCGAGCCGCGCCCGGTGCACCTGCCCGAGCTTGTGCACGACCTGCGCGACATCATCCAGTCGGGCATTTCCGCCAAGCGCATCTCGCTCTTCATCGACATGGTCGACGTGGAGGACGAGGACGTCATCGCCGACCCCATGCGCCTCAACCAGATCATGCTCAACATCATGTCCAACGCCATCAAATTCACCCCGGCGGGCGGCACGATCACCCTGCGCATCGTCCAGAAGCAGACCGCGCCGAAGGGCAGCGCGGACTATGAGTTCCATATCCGCGATAACGGCATCGGCATGAGTCCGGCGTTTCAGAAGCACATCTTCGAGCAGTTCGCGCGCGAGGAGACCTCGACCGTCAGCGGCATTCAGGGCACCGGCCTCGGCATGGCGATCACGAAAAATCTGATCGACATGATGGACGGCGGCATTTCGGTCGAGAGCGAGCCGGGAAAAGGCTCGGAATTCACGGTCTCCCTGCGCTTCCCGGTCAGCGGAGAGCGTGCCGCCGCGCCCGCGCGCATCCCACAGCTCGAGGGCCTGCGCGCGCTCGTCGCGGACGACGACACCGACACCTGCCTGAACGTCAGCAAGATGCTGCGCACGATCGGGATGCGGGCGGACTGGACGACCTCGGGACGCGAGGCGGTCGTGCGTGCGCAGGACGCGCTCGATCAGGGCGACGGCTTCCGCGTGTTCATCATCGACTGGATGATACCCGATATGAACGGCCTCGAGGTCGTGCGCCGCGTGCGCAGGCTGATCGGAGAGGCCACCCCGATCATCATCCTGACCGCCTACGACTGGACGGACATCGAGGTCGAGGCGCGGGCCGCGGGCGTGACCGCCTTCTGCGCAAAGCCGCTGTTCCTGTCCGAGCTGCGGCGCGTGCTGGCCGAGCCGTTCCGCATGGAGGAACAGGCGGAGCAGACAGAAAATGCGGCGGAATTCGCCGGAAAACGGCTGCTGGTCGTCGAGGACAACGCCCTCAACCGCGAGATCGCGGTGACGATGCTCGAGGAAGCCGGGTTCGCGGTGGACACGGCGGAAAACGGCAAGCTCGCGGTGGACAAGGTGCGCGAAAGCGCGCCTGGGTACTATGATCTGGTGCTGATGGACATTCAGATGCCGGTCATGAACGGCTACGAGGCCACGCGCGCCATCCGCGCCCTGCCGGACGCCGAAAAGGCGGCCCTGCCCATCGTCGCCATAACGGCGAACGCCTTTGACGAGGACCGCCAGAACGCCGCAAAGGCCGGCATGAACGGCCACCTCTCCAAGCCGTTCGATATGCAGCAGCTGCTCGCGATGATCGAAAACATACTGCCGTGAGAGAGCCTTCCCGAAAACGTTATAACGTCAAAACTGCATAACACTAAAACTACATAACGTTATAACTTTTACTCTCGCATTCATTGCGAAAACGCCAAGATTTCACTAAAAAACCTGTCTTATAGGAGGAAAACGCACATGAAGGGAACCGCTGTTTATCATTCGCCGTTTGGGAAAATGCAGCTGGACTGGGAGGACGGCGCGGTCACGGCCCTGCAGCTCGCCCCGTCCGGCGCCTGCGAGGAAGCGCCGAACGAGCTGACCGCACTCGTATTCCGTCAGCTGGACGAGTATTTTGCCGGGACGCGCCGGACGTTCGATTTCCCCTGCCGCCTGCACGGCACGCCCTTTCAGCAAAGGGTCTGGGCGGCGCTGCGTGAAATTCCCTACGGCGAAACGCGCAGCTATAAACAGCTCGCCGAGGCCATCGGTCAGCCGAACGCCTGCCGCGCGGTGGGCATGGCAAATCACGCGAACCCCATCCTCATCGTCATCCCCTGTCACCGCGTCATCTGCGCGGACGGCTCGCTGGGCGGCTACGCCGGCGGCACGGAGATGAAAAAGGCGCTGCTGCGGCTCGAGCAGGCGGGCAGAGCA
The DNA here is from genome assembly GCF_003481705.1 of Butyricicoccus sp. OM04-18BH. GTDB lineage: Bacteria > Bacillota > Clostridia > Oscillospirales > Butyricicoccaceae > Agathobaculum > Agathobaculum hominis. The sequence goes on along the minus strand of NZ_QULN01000012.1, from coordinate 44,516 downwards.
TGACCTGCGGAAGCCGCGGCGGCTGTCCGGATCGCAGCCTTGGCTGCAAACGTCTGAAAGGGGTCATTTCATGATCTACACGGTAACACTCAATCCCGCACTGGATAAAACGGTAGAGATCCCCGGCATGGCGCTCGACACCGTCAACCGCATCACGGAAATGCGCACCGATCCCGGCGGCAAGGGCATCAACGTGAGCAAGGTGATCGCGAAGCTCGGCGGAGAGAGCTGTGCGGCCGGCATCCTCGGCGGCGGGAGCGGAAAAATGCTCGAAAAGCTGCTCGAGGGCGAGCCCTTCGCGACGCGATTCCGCTTCGTCGAGGGGCAGACCCGCACCAACCTCAAGATCATCGACCGCGAAGGGCACACGAACACCGACATCAACGAGCCGGGCCTGACCGTCACGGACGCAGATTTAGATGCGCTGCTGCACGAGCTGTTGGCGGAGCTCCGGCCGGGCGACATCGTCGTCCTCGCCGGGAGCCTGCCGAAGGGTGCGCCGCAGGACACCTACCGAACATGGACGGCCGCGTGCAAAAAGGCGGGCGCACGGGTCTTTCTCGACGCGGACGGCGCGCTGCTTGCGGAAGGCCTGAAGGCCGCGCCCTACCTCATCAAGCCGAACGACGACGAGCTGTCGCGTCTGGCGGGGAAAAAGCTCGAGACCCTCGAGGAACTGACCGCCGAGGGCAGAAGGCTGCTCGAGCGCGGCATCGAACGGGTCGTGATCTCGCTCGGCGGCCGCGGCGCGCTCTATCTGCGAAAGGGCAGCACGATCTACGCCGAGGGCCTCAAGGTCCCGGTCGGCAGTACGGTCGGCGCAGGCGACAGCGTGGTCGCGGCGCTCGCGTATGCCGAGGCGCAGGGACTGAGCGAGGAGGAGGCCGTCCGCCTCTCGACCGCCGCCGGCGCGGCGAACGTCATGTGCAGCGGCACGCAGGCCGCCGAACGCGAGGCCGTCGAGGCGCTGCTCCCGAAGGTGCGCTTTTCTCGTCTGCGGCCGTGAGCGCCGTCCGCGCGGCGTCAAGGTGCCGGAAAGAAAAAACCGGCGTACCGGGAAATAGGTAAAGTTATAAAGTCACAGCGTTTCAAAGTTATAACGTTTCATGCAATCTATCCCGGCGGAACAGGACGTTTTCCGCCGGGATTTTCGCGTTCTGCGAACCGATATGCGAAGTAAAGTTGCAACGTTTTAACGTTATAACGTTACAGCTTTGCGTCGCCCGGCGAAAAAAAGATTGACAGCCGGAGAAAATGCAGTATATTCTTATCTCAGAAAAATACCGCACAGACAGAAAAAGGAAAGGGAGATTTCGGTATGTCGGAGCTGTCGAACATCAAAAGTCAGGCGCTGACCGAACGGGTCGAGGAGCGTTTGTTTGCGTACATTCTGGACAACCATCTGAAGGTCGGGGCGAAGCTGCCGAACGAGCATGAGCTGGCGGCGCATTTCGAGGTCAGCCGGGGCACCGTCCGCGAGGCGGTCAAGCTGCTCGTCTCGCGCGGCGTTCTGCGCGTCAAACACGGCTCGGGCACCTACGTCGCGTCCCTGTTCCCGCTCCACGCCAATCCGCTGGGTCTGGACGCGGTCGAGGACAAGCTGCAGCTCGCGCTCGATCTGACCGACGTGCGGCTCATGCTCGAGCCGACGATCGCGGCGCTTGCGGCGCAGAACCGCACGGACGAGGAGGTCGAGCAGCTGGCCGAATACTGCGACGCGGTACGCGAAAAGATCGAGGCCGGAGAAGACTACCTCATCGAGGATATGCGCTTTCACTGGTACCTCGCGAAATGCTCGCACAACATGGTCGTCGAGCCGCTGATGCCGATCATCGACGCGGCCGTGATCTCGATCGCCAACATCACGCGCAAGGAGCTGCTCACCATGACCATCGACACGCACAAGGAGATACTGGACGCCGTGCGTGACCGCGACCCGCAGGCCGCCCGCAGCGCCATGTCCGTGCATCTCGACACGAACCGCATCTTCATCCGCCAGACGAAAACGGCGCGATAAAACTGTCGCGAAACTACAGTTTCGCCGACAAGTGTGTTTTGACTTCGCAAAACACGGACGTCCGAAAGTTCCCATTCGGAAACTTTCTCCCTCTGGGAGTAAAAAAACCGAGGCGCATGTCCTCGGTTTTTTTGCGTTTGCGCAGCAAACGCTTTTGAATGCGCGCTGCCGCGCGGCAGCGTCAGCATCGTGAATACAGACTTTTTCGACAGTCTCTCAAGCGCCTGCAATGCAGGCGCTTTTTTTGCGCGCAGCCTGAAGTTGTCCGATGTTTTTTTCTCGCTTTTTCTTATTTCCCGCGCATTTCCCGCAAAAATGCGCAAACAGTTTACGCGATTTGATGGTTTTGCACGATTTTATAAAAAAATTTTATTGCAAAAGTAGAAAGCATTTTGGACAACTTGAAACACATCTTTTCAAAAATTATAATGCTGAGTATAGAGACCTGCTCCGGAACAGCCGGCGTTTCCGGGGGTCAGCATAGAAAATTTTCGGGTGAAAAGATATTACAGGAGGAATGCGTTATGTTACGCAGCGAACATATTCTGAAGGGCCTGGGCAACCAGTATTACCGTGCAACCTACAAATCCATGGGCTTTACCACCGAGGATCTCAAGCGTCCGCTCATCGGCATCGCGAACGCCTGGAGCGAGTGCGTGCCCGGCCACTACAACCTGCGTCAGGTCGCGCAGCGCGTCAAGGACGGCATCTACCGCGCAGGCGGCACGCCCATCGAGTTCGGCGTCATCGGCGGCTGCGACGGCATGGGTCAGGGCCACGACGGCATGCACTTCATCATGCCCTCGCGCGAGCTGATCGCCAATTCCATCGAGTCCATGGCGCAGATCAACCTGTTCGACGGCCTCGTCCTGCTCGGCTCGTGCGACAAGATCGTTCCGGGCATGCTGATGGCGGCGGCCCGTCTGGACATCCCGTGCATCTTCCTGCCGGGCGGCCCGATGGAGGGCGGCGTTGAGTTCGACGGCCGTCAGGCCGACCAGACCTCTGCCACCGAGGCTTATGGTATGCTTTCCGCCGGAAAGATCACGGAGGCGGAGTATGTGGCTCTGGAGGATACCGCCTGCCCGGGCTGCGGCTCGTGCTCCTACCTTGGCACCGCGAACACCATGTGCGCCCTCGCGGAAGCGCTCGGCATGACCCTGCCGGACGGCGGCACCGCCCCGGCGACCTCCGCCGTCCGCATGATGAAGGCAGAGGAAACCGGCGTCAAGATCATGGAGCTGGTCGAGAAGAACATCACCGCCCGCCAGATCATCACCGACGGCTCCATCCGCAACGCCATCAAGGCATGTCTGGCCATGAGCGGCTCGACCAACGCCGTCATGCACCTGACCGCCATCGCCTACGAGGCTGAGCTCGGCATCAAGGTGCTCGACGAGTTCGACAGCCTGTCCGACACCACGCCGCAGCTGGCGCGCATGAACCCGTCCTGCAAGTACAGCATCGTAGACTTCTACAAGGACGGCGGCGTGCCGCGTCTGATGGAGAACCTGCGCTCCATGCTCGAGACCGACGTCATGACCGTCACCGCGCACACCCTCGCGGAGAATATCGACAGCCACAAGTACCTGTACCCGGCGACCGGTCTGGTCAACCACACGCTCGATGACCCGTTCGGCTACACCGGCGGCGTCGCTGTCCTGCGCGGCAACCTCGCGCCCGACACCGGCATCACCAAGCCCGGCGCGTTCGACAAGAGCCTGCATCACTTCAAGGGCGAGGCCATCTGCTTCGACTCCGAGGAGGCCGCAGAGGAGGCTATCCTCGCCGGCAAGATCCATGACGGCCACGTCGTCGTCATCCGCTACGAAGGCCCGAAGGGCGGCCCCGGCATGCGCGAGATGTTCAAGGCCATGAAGTACCTGTACGGCCGCGGCCTCGCCAAGACCACCGCGCTCATCACCGACGGCCGCTTCTCCGGCACGAACAACGGCTGCTTCGTCGGCCATATCTCCCCGGAGGCGGCAGAGGGCGGCCCGATCGCCATCGTCCATGACGGCGACACCATCGAGATCGACGTCGATAACAAGCAGCTCAACCTGCTCGTGCCCGACGAGGAGATCGAGGCGCGTCTCAAGCAGTGGAAGCGCCCCGAGCCCAAGTTCAAGAAGGGCTGGCTCGGCCTGTACTGCAAGCTCGCGGCCTCCGGCTCCGAGGGCGGCGTCATGAAGTTCGATCACCTGTAAGCCGACGGAAAGGGGAATTTCACTATGGATGGAGTAACCGTATCCGTTCTGGGCGCTCTGGCCGCGCTCGTCGTGGCCATCGTACTCATTCTGAAAAAGGTCCAGCCGACCTATGCCATGCTGATCGGCGCGGTCGCCGGCGGCCTCATCGGCGGCGCCGGTCTGACCGGAACCGTAAACTATATCATCTCGGGCACGCAGGGCATCGTCTCCGCCATCATCCGCATCGTGACCGCCGGCATCCTCGCCGGTGCGCTGATCGAGAGCGGCGCGGCCGAGCGCATCGCGGAGGCGATCATGAACAAGCTGGGCGCGAAGCGCTGCCTGATCGCGATCACGCTCGCGACGTGGGTCCTGACCGCCGTCGGCGTGTTCGGTGACGTCGCGTGCATCACGGTCGCACCGATCGCCCTTCAGATGGCGAAGCGTGCAGGCTATCACAAGATGGGCGTTCTGATGGCGCAGCTCGGCGCGGTCCGCGCGGGCAACGTCATGAGCCCGAACCCGAACGACATCGCGGCGGCTGAGGGCTTCGGCGTGCCGCTGACCTCGATCATCGCGGTCGGCATCATCCCGGCCGTCGTGGCTCTGATCGTCACCTCGCTCCTCGCCTACCATCTGCGCATGCGCGGCACCGAGATCGCGGACAGCGACGTCAACACGATCGACAGCAAGGATCTGCCTCCCCTGTGGGCGGCGCTCGCCGGTCCGTTCGTCACCATCGCCATCCTGGTCCTGCGCCCGATCGCCGGCATCACCATCGACCCCCTGATTGCGCTCCCGGTCGGCGGCATCGTCGGCACCATCGCGATGGGCAAGACCAGGGAAATGGGTCACTATTTCACCGCCGGTCTCGCGAAGATGAGCGGCGTGGCCATGCTGCTGATCGGCACGGGCGCGCTCGCGGGCATCATCTCCAACTCCTCGCTCAAGGACGTTATCATCTCCGGCATTGAAACGCTCGGCCTGCCCGCCTTCATGCTCGCGCCGATCGCCGGCATGATGATGGGCGCGGCGACCGCGTCCGCTACCGCAGGCACGACCCTCGCAAGCCAGATCTTCGGGCCGACCGTAGTCGCGAGCGGCATCGCGCCGCTGGCTGCCGCAGCCATGACCAACGCGAGCGTATTCGTCTTTGACGGTCTGCCGCACGGCTCGTTCTTCCACGTCAGCGCAGGCGGCGTCAACATGGGCATCAGCGAGCGACTCAAGCTGCTCGGCTACGAGGCCATCAACGGCTTCGCCATGCTGGCCGTCAGCACCCTCGTGTTCGGCGTGTTCCGCGTACTGGGATAAAAGACTGTCGCGAAACTTCACAGGAATAAAAGACGAGACCGCTTTTAAGCGGTCTCGTTTTCGTCTGTCGGAAAAAGGAGCGGCTTTCGCCGCTCCTTTGCATTTTCTGCGCATTTCTGGTTGTTTTCTGCTTAGTTTACTTCTTACATCTGTAAATCAGGGTCACGATCTGCGCTCTCGTGCAGTTATCGTCCGGGGCGAACGCGGTCTCGCTCACGCCTTTCGCAACATCGTTTTCGACCGCCCAGAGCACTGCATTATAGTAGTACGCAGCCGCGGGAACGTCAGCGAACGGGTTTTCGCCGCCGGATGCCGGGGACTGCTGCGCGCGCCACAGGAAGGTGACGATCTGCGCACGGGTGCAGCTGGTGTCTGGAGCGAATGCGGTCTCGCTCACGCCCTTCGCGACGCCGTTTTCGACCGCCCACGCGACTGCCTTCGCGTAATAAGCGTCCGCCGGGACATCGGCAAAGCTGCTCAGCGTTTTCGGCTCGGGCGAGCCTGCCGCACGCCACAGGAAGGTCACAGCCTGCGCGCGGGTGCAGCCGGCGTTCGGGGCAAACAGCGTATCGCTCGTGCCGCCGGTCACGCCCTCCTGCGCCGCCCACAGCACTGCGTCATAGTAGTAATCCTCCGCGTGCACATCGGTGAAGAAGTTGAGCATGGTGTTGTCGTCCATAAAGACCGCCTTCACCGTGATCTTGCCCGCCGGCATGACGAAGGTGTACCTGCCGCCGCCCTTGTCGGTCAGCGCGAGCGCCTTGCCGTCCTTGTCCAGCACGGTCAGGCTTTCGAGGGTGTAGCCCTTGTCGGGGGTTGCCGTGATGGTCACAGTGTCGCCCTTGGACGCGGACTCGGGAGAAACGGTCACGGTGCCGTGCTTTACATCATCTACAGATACCGAATAGCCAGGTGCGGAGACGCTTCCGCCGCCTCCTCCACCGCCACCGCCGCCGCCGGAGGACGAACGTCTGGTAAAGGTTGCTTCGGCAACGGCACTGCCATTCATGTCTGCCTTGACCGCAATCGCCTTGATCGTGGTGGTAGAGGTCAGGCTGATCGCACCGCTGTAAATCGTGCCGGTGCTGGTCGGCGTTGTGCCATCCGTTGTGTAATAAATGGACGCACCGGGTGTTGCGCAGTAAATCTCCACCATCTGCGTACCACGGAAGCTGGTCGCGCCGTCCGGCTTGAATACCGGCGCTGCAACGGTCAGCTTGGGAGCGGTCTGCGTGCTGCTGGTCACCGCACTTGCCTTCTGCGTATCGGTTTCCGGGATTCGCACATAGCCGGTATATTCCGTGTTCGGCGCACAGTCCGTCTTGGTGTTGACTGCGGAATACTGTTTCCCGTCGAAGCTGTACTCCGCGTTTTTCACCTCCGGAATGGTCGCTGTGAACGTCTTTTGGTCATCATTGAGTGCAAAACCAAGGGTAAATGCAGCCGGAGCCGCAGGACCGTCTGCCTTTTCGACCACCTTGGTAACAGCAGTCATCGAACCGAGTTCCTTACTGCTCTTTACCATCGCGGTGATGGTCTGGCCGATATCGTCCGCAGTCAGCGTGTACTTGTCGGTATCGGTTGCGATCGGGACGTCTTCACCGCTGCGATACCACTTATAGGTCAAGGTGCCGGTGTTATTCGTACCGGTCAGCGTTGCCGCCAGCTCCTGTCCAAACTTCGCAGCACCGTTGATCTCGAGCGTTCCGGTGAGCGCCGTGCCCTTCTGCAGCTGCAGGGTTTTGCTTTCCTCATCATAGATTACGGCGTAACCCGCCATATCCGAGTGGAAAAAGCGGCTGTTATCCGTGTCGCAGGCTTCGGACAGGGTATACGATGCTTTGTCGGTCTCCAAAGGAGATATGGTAATGCCGATGTTAGTGTCGGGTGCCATATTTTTATCCAGAACAGCAGTAGAGGAAACATAACCGCTCGTCCGCTGGAATGCAAAGCAGAAGTTTCCCTTTGCATTGCCGGTTATCTTGCCGCCGGACAAGGCAGTTGCCGGTGTTTTATTCGTCATCCATACGCCATAGCCGCTGTTGCCGGTAATTTCGCCGCCGCTGATGGTAAGGTCGCTCCAAATCACATCTACGCCATGCGCCACATTTCCATTTCCGACAGCGGTGTTATTGCAGATTTTGCCGCCGTAAATGTTAACCTTATTGCCAGTTGCATCAATCGCGGCGGTATTGTGCTGACCTGTATACGGTGTCATTTGGTTGCCGCTGATTTCACCGCCGTACATATTAAATACACCCGGAACACTTGTTTCTCCATAGTACAGTCCACTGGCGCTGGAGCTGTCTACATCAATAACCGACTGTGCATTTGCCGTACAGTTCGTAATCTTACCGCCGTACATATTAAATGTACCGCCATACAGCTTTACTGCGCCCGGATAGGCAGTGTTATCCGGTACCTTGCTGCTGCCGCCGCCGCTGATCTCGCCGCCAAAGAGATTGAGCGTGCTGTTCCGCAGGCATTGGAACAGAGACGAATACGTTTTCCCGCCATCCGAAATCTGAACGATCCTGCCGGTTTGTCCCTTCGAGCAGTCGCAGATAGAGAAGCTGGCGCCTTCCTCCAGATAAATACGACGAAGGCCTGATAGTCCGGTCGTCCGAGGCCTGTATTTCAGCGTATGACCGTTCAGGCAGATCTTCACGTCTCCGGTGACGACGATCTTTCTTGAATAGGCACTATTGGCAAGGATCGTATCTTTGGTCAGGTAATAGTTTCCCGGCTCTATCCATTCTTCGTCTCCGTGAGTCTCTGTATGGATATACTCGACCGGTGTCCAGGCTATATTTTCGTGATTTTCTGTATGATCCGGAGCCGTGCAGTCTGCACCGTCTCCGCATATCGGATGAATGCCGCCCTGGTGTTTGGCGCTTTCACGCACGAAAAAGAGCTGTTCTCCGTTATACCACGCGCTCCAGGGGTTTCCATGGTCGTATTTTGCTCCGCTGGGTGCCGGGAAATGACCGGCATCCTCCTTGCTCATCGTACCGATGCAGTGGAAAACCGTATCGGGGGATTCCATTCCAGCAAAGTTGATCTGATAGGTCGTATTTTCAGCTAAGCCGCCTTCTCCTACATCAATACCGTCGATATCTAAGTGAACCAAGTAGATATCGCCAAGGATCGGTGCACCGGAAAGGCACATACGGCCATACCTATACAAAGCAACATCGCTGCCATTCTTGGCTGTGTTTTCGGTGATTTTTCCGCCGTACATATTGAAGATAGAACCTTTATCTTCAACGCAGACACCGCCGCCATAGGAATACCAACTTGAAATACTCTGATTGCCGGAAATCTCACCGCCATACATATTGAAAGTACACTCGCGCCTTACCCGAACGCCGCCGCCATAAGCATTCGAATCAGTATTAGTACCTTTATGGCTGTTTCCGGTAATTTTACCGCCGTACATATTGAAGATTGCTTTACTTCCACTTACATTTACACCACTGCGGGTAGAACCGGTGATTTTACCGGTCTGTTTTTTCGAGCAGTCACAAAGCGTGAAAGTTGTATCGCTTGTGATTGTAACACCGCCGTTCGTCGTGCTGTCCTTTGCCTCCAGAAAAGTGATGGTATGGCCATTCAGACACAGTACGATACTGTTGTGACACATCCAATACTCATCAATAACAACATCAGCCGTTAAATAGTAGTGTCCGTTCGCTGTTGTTTTCGACAGCTCACTTTCACTGCTGATCGGCAGCCAGTCCGTGATAACCTCGTGGCTGGCATGATTCGGGTCTGTGCAGGCGTCCCCGCTGCCGCAAATCGGATGAGCGTGTTCTGCGACAGCAGCCTGAACGTCAACAGCATCCGCATCACTATCCAGAGCGTTAACATCCGCATCATCGCTGCTCACCACAGTGTCGTTCTCAGCAGCTGTGTCTTCAACGATGGCATTCTCGACGACAGCGTCATTGTCAGTCGTGTTTTCGATATTCTCAGTATCAGCTTTCTCAACGATAGTGTTCCGGGCCGCATCTTCACTGCCGTCCGGCTCCTCCGCCAGCGCTCCCATCGGCAGCATGCTCAGGCACAGCAGCACAGACAGTCCTGCGCTCAGTCCCCGCCGCCGTATCGTTCGCTTTTTACTCATACTGTTTTCCTCCTTTTCTGTGGTGTTCCTGCTCCGCCATGGACAGAAGCTCGTCGTGGCTCAGTTCCACGTCGCAGAAGCGGACAAAAATGCCGTTCGTCACCGCGCTGTTCCAGATCTGCGGGTCGGCAAGAGACCGGAATCGGAACTTGTCCAGATACGGCTCCATGTCCAGCAGGAGCCTGCTCCCGGAGACGAAATCGACCTGAAGCACATGACCGCCGAGCGGACGGACGGCCTCGATGTATTTCCGCTCCATCTGCCCTCCCCTCCTTTCTCAGAATGCAGATAAAAAGGTTCCACCGTACCTGTAGGATACAGCGGAACCTGAAAAATAACCATTAACAACTTGTTAGTTTGTGCGCCGCGCGCGGAACAGAGAAAACGGATACGGGAGAGCCGCCGTGCAGAAAAATACACTTTCTGCGGCTTTTCTGCATCGTTTCCTTCCAGTTTATTCCCTGAATACGCTCCGCTCCGGTGCTATAATTGGGAAATACACAGTATATTTCATGCTGAGAAAGGAATGATATGGATATGAAAAGACGTATTTTATCCTGTTTTCTGGCATTCTGCATGATCTTCGCCCTGCTTCCGGCACCGGCGCAGGCGGCAGGGAACGCAGAAAACGCGGCGGCGACCGTCAAGGCCACCGTGCAGCACGCGGAGACCGGACAGATCACCGCGCAGATCGAGGCTTACATGACCGATTCGGCCAACAAGACCCGGACGGTCAAGCCCTGCGACATCATTTTCCTGATCGAGCAGTCAAAATTCATGAATACGCAGAACGGCTCGGCCAGTTCCGGCGACGAGCGCGCGGAAATCCTGGGCGCCATAGACCGCCTGCTGGACGGGATGCCGCAGCCGACCACCGGCGGCGAGCACCGCATTGCGATCGCGGGCTACGGCCGCATCAACAACCCCGGCATCGGCGACAGCTATGATGCCGCGCTCTACCCCGGCAGGCTGTCGAGCAGTAATGACAGCCTGAACACCGGCTATTATACCACATCCGGCTTTCATTCGCAGAGCGGCTGGACGGAATGGAACCAGATAGATGGTCACACTGACGCGACCCTGCCGAAGCTGCCGTCGGGCTATCTGACAAACACAGATGGTACAGATGGCTATGACGATGTGTTCCTGACGGTCAGCGACGCCAAGCAGGTCATCGACGCCGATAAAATGGTGCCGTGGTACGCCGGTGCGGCGCGCATGGACGCCGGTCTGACCATCACGGAGCAGCTTGCCAAGATCGCCAAGGCCGAGGCAGACGGTAAGGAACGAAATCTGATCGTCTGCATCGCCGCCAGCTCGCTCCCCTACCAGAACAGCGGCACTTATCAAAAGCTGCGCCCGGATGCGGCGATCGAGGCGGCGAACACGCTCAAGAAAACCTATGGCGCGACCATTTTCGGTCTGGGCGATTTCAACAAGCTGAACCTGGGAAACAGTGAGTCTCTGAACGACCCCGACAAGCAGCGAGACTTCTTCAACTCCACCATGGCGTCCATCTGCGGCAATGCGTCTACAAGCGGCGCGGACTATTTCAAGGGACTCAGTCAGGTGCACGACATCGACGAGGCGCTCAACGAGCTGATGACCAAAATCGACGCCAACGTCGGCGAGGGCGCAGCCGAGGAGATGAGCATTGATGTGGACCACTTCACCGAGGGCGCGGGTGGATACAGCTGGAGCCAGCTGAAGGACGGCCACCATATCCTGTCCGCCGGCAGCATCCGCGAGGTCGCGTCGGTGGATTATTACAGCTTCACCGGCTATGACAGCAGCGGAACGCCGCTGTTCGAGTCGACGCCCTCCCGCCATACCGAACAGAACCTTGCGGCCATCGACGACGACGACGCCATCCAGACCTCTCTGAACATTCTGCCGATTCCGCCGCAGGCGCAGGCAGGCGAGATCAGGGGCGCGAATTACGGCGAGAAGGTCGTCATCACCATCACCGACCCGGTCTGCATCGACTATGACTGGATCGGGCGCTGGAAGCCGGACATTCCTCTGCCCAAACACGAGCACGCCGCGCGCGGAACGACGCACAAGCCTGCCGCGCCGACGCAGAACGCAGTGGCCGGGAAAAACCTGAACCTGAAATTCGACGGCTGGTACCGCCTGTGGGACGAGACGATCGACAAGGATAAGCCGGATAAGTCAACGTGGGAATACGGCGGAAAGACCTACGTCAAATACACCGGAAGAGTGTTCCCGGCGTTCGGCAGCGACCTCAAGCTGTACGGCCGCTGGCTGCCCGAGATTCAGGTCTCGTTTCACTGGGCCGGCTCGGTCATCCCGGTGGACGGGGACGGCAATAAAATTGCGGCGCCGTCCGCGCTGAGCCTTTCGCTTGACGGAGACGGAAACTGTCGCTATAAGGCGACTGCGCCGACGGCGGACGGCTTCGAGTTCGACGGCTGGTACAAGGATTACGCCTGCACGCAGAAATTCCAAGAGGACGGCGAGGTTCTGACCGCAAACACCAACCTTTACGGCCGCTGGACGAGGCTCGGCACGAAGATCGTGACCTTCAAGGTGCAGAACGGCACATGGTCGGACCACTTGAGCGCGGACAAGAATGTTACCGTCGATCTGCGCAACGGCTTCGGAACGCTGTCTGAGAATGACGTGCCGACGGGTATGATTCCGGACGGCGGATACCAGGCTCCCGGCGCGTGGGACAGCCGCCCGAACACGAACACCGACGGCATCAGTGAGACGGGAAACTATGTCTATACCTATACCTTCCCTCCGAAGAACAAATGCACGGTAACTTATCACTGGGTGAGCACGGAGAACCCGGATTCCGCCGCCCTCCCGCCGCAGGCGACAGTGACCAAGGATACGCCTTATCCGGTCGCAACGGTTGCCCCAGTAGAGGGCTGGAAGTTCTCGGGCTGGTATACTAACGAGGCCTGCAATGGCACTTCCGTAACCACGGTAACGTGCAGCAGCGCAGGTCAGAATATCGACCTCTACGGCAAATGGACACATCCTGACTACTGTACCGTAACGTTTCTCGCGGATTATGAAGGGGCCGAACGCGGATACCTGGATGCGAACAAACAGACCGTTGTTCTTACATATACGGTTCCCTACGGCTCTACCCTGCGGAAGGAACGCATAAGCCTGCCGACCCCGGTTCCCGGTGAGGCGACCTACTATTTCTTCAAGGACTGGGATCTGGATAACCTTTTCTATACCGATCCGGATGTTCTGAATATGCCTGTACGCTCCAATCTGACCTTCGTCGCCCAGTGGTGGCCGATCGTGACGTTCGACGCCAACGGCGGCGTATGGAGCAGCGGCGAGGCCATGCGCTATGTGAAAATTCAGACAGATACCGAGAAGGTTGCGGCGGAAAGTACGCCGGTCAGAAACGGCTATACCTTCCTCGGCTGGTATACGGCGGCCGACGGCGGCAATCGGGCGAATTTTGAAGAAAAGGTGAACCGCCCCACAACCCTGTATGCACACTGGGCAAAAAATGCCGCCGTCACGTTCCGCATCGTCAACGGCACATGGTCGGGCGGCGCAGCAGAGGACAAGACCGTAACGGTCGTGCTCTATCCGCAGGCGGACGGCACCGCGAGCGGCACGCTGGACGCAAGCTATGTACCGCAGATCATGCTCCCGGCGCCGGGATACGAAAATACCGCCGGCGGCTGGGAACAGACGCCGAACACCGACCCGAACGGCATTACCGGAGATGTGACCTATGTCTACCGGTTCGGCAGCACCGGCGGCGGCAGCTCTTCCGGCCACTCGACCCGCTATACGCTGCACTACGAGTCGAACGGCGGCACGGCTTACAAGGATGAGCGCTGTTCCTCCGGCACGAAGGTGACGCTCGGCAAGACCCCGACCCGCGAGAGCTATACCTTTACCGGCTGGTATGCCGACAAGGCGCTGACGCAGAAGATCACGACCGTGACGATGAACAGCGACAAGACGGTCTATGCAGGCTGGGAGGCGACCGGTGTGCCGGACAAGCTCAACGGCGACGACCATTTCGCCTACGTCATCGGCTATCCGGACGGAAAGGTGCACCCGGAGGGCAATATCAGCCGTGCGGAAACAGCGACGATCTTCTTCAGACTGCTCAAATCCGACATTCGCGACGGAAATCTGACCGCCGACAACGAATTTTCCGATGTTTCGGACGGCCAGTGGCACAACAAGGCGGTTTCCACGATGGCGAAGCTCGGCATCGTCAAGGGCCGCCGTGCGGACCGCTTTGACCCTGATGCCTCGATCACTCGTGCGGAATTTGCGGCGATCTGCGCGCGCTTCAACACCAAACCGGTCGAGAACAGCGGCAGCTTCTCCGACATTTCCGGTCACTGGGCGGAAAACGAGATCGAGAGAGCGGCGGCGTTCGGCTGGATTTCGGGCTACCCGGACGGCACGTTCCGCCCCGACGCCCGCATCACCCGCGCTGAGGCCATGACCATGATCAACCGCGTACTCTGCCGTATGCCGCAGAGCGAAAGCGACCTGCTGGACAGCATGGTAACGTGGCCGGACAACAAGCCGTCCGACTGGCACTACCTTGCTGTGCAGGAGGCCACGAACAGCCATGACTTCAACCGTCAGGGCGAAGTCGGCGAAAGCTGGACGAAGCTGACGAGCGTCCCCGACTGGACGCGGTATCAATAAATAGAAAGTTGCAGAGTTATAACGTTGTAAAGTTATAACTCTGCAACTTTTTAGCTTTACAGCGTTTTGAGAAGCGTGCGGCCGCCACGGAGCGACGCTCTGGAAGCAGCGCGAAGTGACCCCCCGGATTTAACACGCAGGCAAAGCACCGAAAGGCAGGCCGCGAACAGGGCTTTCCCCGGTGTCATATCTTTCAAGTATTGCCACCGGTTGCAAAACCCAGCGTCATAAGTTATAATAGAGGTGTCAAAACCTATATTCAAAACTTGCGGTGTCAAAACCGGGAAAACGGGGGAATTCATATGATATTCGGCTACGCGAGAGTCTCGACCAAGACGCAGGCGCGCGACGGCAACAGTCTGGACGCGCAGCAGGCGGCGCTGACCGCGGCGGGCGCGGAAAAAATCTATACAGACACCTTCACCGGCACGAAGATCGAGCGCCCGGAGTTTGACAGGCTGCGGGCGCAGCTGCGGCGCGGCGATGTGCTCATCGTGACAAAGCTCGACCGCCTCGCGCGGTCGGTGCCGCAGGCCTCCGACCTCATCACCGATATGATCGACGAGGGCATCACCATCAATGTATTGAACCTCGGCATCCTGTCCAACGACTCGGTCAACACGCTGCTGCGCAACGTGCTGCTGTCGTTCGCGCAGTTCGAGCGCGACATGATCGTCCAGCGCACGCAGGAGGGCAAGGCGGTCGCGCGCGCCACCGACCCGAATTTCCGTGAGGGCCGCCCGCCCAAGTTCGACACCGAGCAGCTTGACCATGCGATGGCGCTGCTCGATGACCATTCTTACGCGCAGGTCGTCAAGCTCACCGGCATCAGCAAATCTACGCTCATCCGGGAGAGAAAGCGGCGGAAAATTCAATCCATATGCCAAGTGGTTTAAGAACACACGTGCAAAAGAATTACCTCATTAGCACTGGCGGCGGCATTGGCGGCAAGTATGACGGCATCCGCCTTTGCGGCATCTAATTTCAGCGACGTGCCGTCTAACCACTGGGCTACCTCTTACATCAACAAGATGTCCGAAGGCGGTCTTATTAAGGGCTACGGCAACGGTAAGTATGGCCCCGAAGACAAGCTCACGATTGGCCAGATGGCAAAACTGATTTGTTCTGCAAAGGGCTATGCGGGCAAGAGTGCAAACAATACCAAGTATTGGGCTTATGGCGTTGTTGATTACTGCATCAACGATCTGCAGTGTCTGCCGAACCTCGGTGCGATCACTCCCCAGAACTATGATAAGAACTGCTCGCGCGAGCTGGCTTTCTACATGCTGGAGAAGGGCCTCGGCGCCGGTCCGGATGCAGAGCTGACCCAGAAGCCGCTGCTGACCGCTGCGGATATCCCGGACTTTGCAAACATCACTTCAGATCGCATATCCGAACCATCCGGATGAGGCACTTTATAACGAGGTTCGTGCCAACATTCATATCGGTAATAAACGTAAGTTTTCTTCCTATAATGGAAGCATTGCTGACGATATTAAGGCATGGGAACTTACGAAGTGGTAAATTCATTTTCCTCAAAGAAAAGCGACAGGTATTTGCCTGTCGCTTTTCTGTATAGTAATCTCCGATCTTTTCATTGGAAAAAGCAAAGTGGTGTAAAGATTAATGGTCTTTGTATTGGCACTGAAAATATATTTATTTCTCCGCGGCTCTTCTTCCAGGATGGGAGAGTGCCGCGGAGAATTTTTTGCGAAGAAAGAATCGCTATGTATTTTTCATACATCTCGTTATATTGCATACAACATAAGAATCCGCCTCTGCGCAAGTTTTCACAGCACAGAGGCGGATTCTTACATTAAAGATTAATATAATTGGTAATCACGGTATCCTCGCGGCTGTGGCCGAGCGCGATGCTGATGATGCCGACCGCACGGCGGTCGAGCCGTTTTCTGCGCTCACTGCCGCGATAAATATAAATTTCGGAACGGTATTTGCTATCGGAGCAGCGTATCTTATTGTGATAACCCAGCTGCTTGATCAGCCGCCGCAGTTCGCTGTCGAACCACTATATGCACCTACACAAATAATGTACCCCCCTTGCGACAATGATTCTTGCAAAACAACCAACTTGGTCATTCCCGCTGCATTGCGCTTGTTTCAGGGGGTGCACGATTTGTGTAGATACCCTACATTATTTGTGTAGGGTGTGTTCTGAGCGACCTCTTTTTAAAGGCATATTATATTCGTGAAATGTACCATTCTGCCGCATTGATTCATTCTATAGGTTGATATTGTTCAGAATTATGTTCCGTATAAAAGGAGGTATCTATACAAATAATGTACCCCCCTTGCGACAATGATTCTTGCGAAACAACCAATTCGGTCATTCCCGCTGCATTGCGCTTGTTCCAGGGGTGCACGATCTGTGTAGATACCCTGCATTATTTGTGTAGGATGTGCGCTGAGAGACCTCTTTTGAAAGGCATATTTTATTCGTGAAATATACTATTTTGTCGTATTCATTTATTTTGTGATTTGAACATTCTTTTTAAAGCGGATTTTCCGATCCGCTTTGTTGTCATGCCCTGATGTCGCAAAAAACAGCACACAGCTTGCTCTGGCTTTGCTGTGTGCTGTCTTTGTGAGGTTCCTTACTTGCTAACTAAGTGACATTGAACACAGCTCTGCATGAGCTACATTTGAGTGATGCTTCGATTGATGTATTGAAAACGGGCAAGTTCAACCGCCGGCTGCTGTCGGAGCTGATCTGCCACAAGGATTTCCAGCGCTTCATGCTGGATGCTGAGATTTACGTTGACCTGATCGCGGATATGCGGGTCAACGATATGAATGCCGTGCTGGAAGCCGTCCGGCAGATAGCACTGATGAAAAACGGCAGTGAGGAAAATGACCTGCACCTGCGGACGTTAGAAGTGGCGCAGATTCGGGAAGATGAATATTTCGGAAGCCTGATTGCGGATGATCTGAAAGGTATTCTCCGTGACATTCGGAGTGAACACCGCCCCGACACCATGACCGCGGATGAAGTCTCCTTTGCAGAAAATATACAGAACTAATTACAGGATGCAATGAACTTTGAGGGCAGTTCCGAGAAAAGGCAAATTCGGTCATTCCTTGCTACGTTCGGCATTGATTATGACAAACTCTCGACAGAGCAGTTCGTCTCACTGATTGAAATACTCAAACTGTCCAAGTACCTAAAAAGCCCCATCAGCCAGCGCGGGAAAACGACCACGACCCACGGCAAGGGAAAACGGAAGAAGCGCTGAAACAACGGCGGCGCTGCGGCGGGACGGGGGCTTTTATATACCTCTGCTTCCTTTTCCGGACAGTCGGATTTTGCTTCTCAAAAATCCTGCATTTGTACCGCAGCCCGCGTCACAAAATCCGCCTGTCCTCCTGCCGCTGAAAAGCGTCTGCCAACCGCTATCTGTCCGTACAGCAGATGGCGAAGCTAGCCTCTTTCCAGTGTCAGCCGGAAGCAAAGGTATAACACACTAGACTTTCCTACGGAAAATCGTGTGCCAACAGGGATGCTGCGCGCCCCTATTGGAAACCCTGCGTCAAAGGGGATTTTCCCCTCTGAACTCCCCATATTTTCTTCGCAGACGGGTACCCAAACTGTAAAAACGCAGTTTGGAACACCTGCTCAGAAAATGCAAAAGGAAGTCCGTACCGATGAGTGGCGGACTTCCTTTTTTGCTGACAATCTTAAATCGTTACGATACAGTTTTCGATTGTCAGCGCCTGCGAGGGGACATGATGCGTAGCAGACGACAGCCAAATTCTAATTTTATCATTAATGCAAAAATGAGAAAATTGATATTGACAGCGATGTAATTCAAGGATATACTACAATTACATCATTCGATAAGATTTGATGAAATTGAAATTCAAATGAGGGCAGTGCATGAGAGCGTTCGACTTCAAAATAGAATACAACAAATTGCTGACGCCAGAGATCGTGGCCTACCTGACGCAGATTCACGAATACAAGGGGCAGCAAAATCTCTTTATCGAGGCTAAAGCGGATGCGTTGTCTGAACTTCTGGAAGTTGCGAAAATTCAGAGCACAGAGGCATCTAACCGCATCGAGGGAATTATCACCACGGATGACAGACTGAAGAAAATCGTGCGTGATAAAACAATGCCAAAAACTCGCAGTGAAAAAGAGATTGCTGGATACCGCGATGTGCTTGCAACGATCCATGAAAGCCACGACTATATCCCGCCAAAGCCGTCCATCATTTTGCAGCTTCACCGGGATCTGTACAAATACAGCGGGAAGTCCATCGGCGGCTGCTTCAAAAATTCGGATAACGTGATTGCCGAAGAACTGCCGGACGGTCAGCAGATTGTCCGGTTTGAGCCTGTTCCTGCGTGGGAAACGCCGGAGGCTATTACGGCGCTGTGCAGCGCGTTTGAAGCGGCTATGCAGGATGCTGAACTCGACCCGTTGCTGCTGATTCCCATCTTCATTCTGGATTTTCTCTGCATCCACCCCTTCAATGACGGGAATGGCCGCATGAGCAGGCTCCTGACACTGCTGCTCCTGTACCGCTCCGGCTATATCGTTGGCAAATATATCAGTATTGAGAAACTGATCTCCGATACCAAGGAAACCTATTACGAGACTCTGCAAGCCAGCTCCTATAACTGGCATGAGGGAACCAACGACTATGCCCCCTTTGTCACCTATATGCTGGGTGTTCTGGTGGCGGCGTACCGGGATTTCGAGAGCCGGATCGAGCTGCTGACCACCAAGGGCCTGTCCAAGCCCGACCGTGTACGGGAGATCATCAAAAACCACCTCGGCAAAATCACCAAGAGTGAAATCATGGAAAAGTGCCCGAATATCAGTCAGATCACCGTCCAGCGCGCACTGGCGGATTTGATAAAGTCTGGAGAAATCTTGAAAATCGGCGGCGGACGGTACACTTCTTACACTTGGAACAGGGAGAGAGAATAAATGATTACAGGCGAACTGAAAAATAAAATCGACGGCCTTTGGGATGTTTTTGCAGCGGGCGGTTTGGTGAACCCGCTGGATGTGATCGAGCAGATCACGTATCTGATGTTCATTCACGACTTGGACGATTCGGACAATCTCCGGGCAAAAGAGGCTGCCATGCTGGGGCTGCCTTATACCAGCATCTTCACCGATGAGGTGCAGATGGGTGAGCGCACCATCGACGGTCAGCAACTCAAATGGAGTGTGTTTCATGACTTCCCGGCAGGGAAAATGTACTCTGTGATGCAGGAGTGGGTGTTTCCGTTCATCAAGAACCTCCACGGGGATAAGAGCAGCGCCTATTCCAAGTACATGGACGATGCCATTTTCAAGCTGCCCACGCCGCTTCTGCTATCCAAAGTGGTGGATGCGCTGGACGAGATTTATCGCCTGATGAACGAATCTCAGGCGGTGGATGTGCGGGGCGATACCTATGAATATCTGCTCAGCAAAATCAGCCAGTCCGGCCGTAACGGTCAGTTCCGTACCCCACGCCATATTATCCGCATGATGGTGGAGCTGATGGACCCAAAAGCGGACGATGTGATCTGCGACCCGGCCTGCGGCACTTCCGGCTTCCTTGTTTCTGCGGGTGAATACCTGAAGGAACACCGCAAGGAAGAAATCTTCTTCAACCGCCAGAAGAAGGATCACTATATGAACCACATGTTTTTCGGCTACGACATGGACAGAACCATGCTCCGCATCGGCGCGATGAACATGATGACCCACGGCATTGACAATCCCTTTATCGAGTACCGGGACAGCCTTAGCGACCAGAACCCAGACAAAGAGAAGTATTCCCTGATTTTGGCCAACCCGCCGTTCAAGGGCAGCCTGGACGCAGACACCGTTTCGGCAGATCTGCTGAAAGTCTGCAAGACCAAGAAAACGGAACTGCTGTTTTTGGCTCTGTTCCTGCGGATGCTCCGCATCGGCGGACGCTGCGCCTGCATCGTCCCGGACGGCGTGCTATTCGGCTCTTCCACCGCACACAAAGCCATCCGCAAAGAGCTGGTGGACGGCAACCGGCTGGAGGCCGTGATCTCCATGCCCAGCGGCGTATTCAAGCCCTATGCAGGGGTGTCTACCGCGGTGCTGATCTTCACCAAGACCGGCCACGGTGGTACAGACAATGTGTGGTTCTATGATATGACCGCCGACGGCTTTTCGCTGGACGATAAGCGCAGCCCGGTGGCAGACAACGATATCCCTGATATCATCGCACGGTTCCGCAATCTTGATTTCGAAAAAGACCGCCAGCGCACGGAAAAATCCTTTTTCGTGCCCAAGGCGGAGATCGTAGAAAATGGCTATGACCTGTCCATCAATAAATACAAGAAAACCGAGTATAAGCCCGTGGAGTACCCGCCCACCAGCGAGATCATGGCCCAGCTGAGAGAGTTGGAACTGGAGATTGGTGAGGAAATGAGCAAACTGGAAGAGCTGCTTGGATTGTAATGGAGTGAAATATGGCGAAATATAAACTGGGTGATATAGCCCCCATTCAGCAAGGAAGTGTTCCAGAAAGCGAATCATATTGGCTGCTAAATCTAGATATGGTGGAAAGCAACACAGGGCATATCTATGAGCGTTTGTATGTTCCTTTCGATAAAATCGGAACCTCAACCATCGCATTTGATACTAATAATGTTCTCTATTCTAAATTGCGTCCATATCTAAACAAAGTTGTTATCCCTGATTGCCCTGGGTATGCAACTTCAGAAATGCTTCCACTGAAGCCTAATAAAAACTATATTACGAGAGAATATCTCACATATTTTCTACGGTCACCAAAATTTGTGGCATATATAAACGAAAAAACAAGCGGTGCCAAAATGCCACGGGCCAATAGTTCAGATTTAAAATCTGTAGAGATAGAATGCCCCACATTAGAAAATCAGCGACATATTACCAGCGAATTTGATAGAATAATCTCAATCGTTCGATTGCGTCAGCAGCAGCTCCAAAAGCTGGACGAACTCGTCAAAGCCCGATTTGTCGAAATGTTTGGTGATCCCGTAAGAAATAGCATGGGGCTTCCGACTGAACCGATGACTACGGTTTGTGCGATAATAGACGGAGACCGTGGTAAGAACTATCCCAAGCAGGATGAGTTTTCAGACACGGGATACTGCCTGTTCTTAAATGCAAAAAACGTAACAGCGACGGGCTTTTCCTTCGAAAACCGCATGTTCATCACTAAAGAAAAAGATAACGCCCTTCACAATGGCAAACTGGAACGCGGCGATGTAGTGCTAACGACAAGAGGAACACTCGGAAATTTGGCGTTTTATGACGACAGTGTCCCGTTTGAAAATGTACGCATCAATTCCGGCATGGTTATTCTACGCATGAATAAAAGCGTAATGACAGAGGTCTTCTTTATGGAGCAATTTAAGCTACAGCTTCAATCCATAAAGGGGAAGATCGCCAGCGGCTCTGCACAGCCTCAGCTCCCAATATCTACCATGAACAAAATAAGGATATTGCTTGCGCCAATGGCATTGCAGGAGCAGTTTGCAGCCTTCGTTGAACAGGTCGACAAATCAAAAGTTGCCGTACAGAAGGCGTTGGACGAAGCACAACTACTGTTTGACAGCTTGATGCAGAAATATTTTGGGTGAGGTGAAGCAAAATGGCATGGTTTTCATCGTTAGACGCAACCGTGCAAGTTGCGGTAATAACAATCTGTGGCTCGGTATCGGTAGCCATCATAACCGGAATTTTTGGACTCATAAAAAAAGATAATTCGAGCAAAGGCAAATCTGATTCTACTACCATCAATCAGACATCGTCCGGCAGCAATAATACATTCATCGGAATCCAGAACAATCACAAAGGAGGGAAAAACGATGAATGACAAGACAGAAATCAACCAAAATGCAGGACTTGGCTCACACGGAAATACGTTCATCGCAGAGCAGTATAATGGATTATCCGTGGCAGACGCTACGCATATGGCCCTTTCCATGTTTCGAGAGTATTATCCACAGTTGCGGGAAGAGCTACTATCTGATTTGCGCAAAATGCTTGAAGAGAAGCTGAAAAATATACCATCAGAGAATATTGTTCCGCCATCCCCAAGAATTGCAGTACCAACTCTACAAAACGCAAGTATAACGGAAGATATAGAAATAAGAGAACTGTATGCCCAACTACTGGCTAACTCTATGAACGAGACAATGAAAGATGGAATTCATCCTGCCTTTGTAGAAATTATTAAGCAACTTAGTCCTGATGAAGCTAAAATTCTTCGTTACATGTCTTCAAATACAATTATACCGACCATTACCCTTCGGTGTGTAAATAAAAAAGAAGAAGGTTACGATGTTGTAAAAAATTTTTCTAATGTCGGAGAGCTAGCCAAATGTGAATATCCATTTGAAGTCGGTAAATATTTCGATAATTTGATTCGCCTTGGGCTACTTAAAAACGCTATGCTTGCTTCACTCACAAATAAAGCCCTATATGAGCCGTTAAAGGAACACCGATATTTAGAATCGCAAATCAACACGATTACGCATCGGGTACATCCATTCAACAAGCCAAAGTTTGAGGAAAGTTATATCTCAATAACCGACTTTGGAAAATCTTTTTGCGAAATTTGCTTATGTACTACAGAAACAATTACGCTAGGATTTACTCCAAATCCGTAAATCTAGAGTAATAAACGTGAGGTGAAACCCGATGACCAACTTTGATACATTCCTCTCCATCCCGCAATTTTCCTCCTTCGCCCCTGTTGCCGTCTCCGCTGAGCGCATTCTGCCCATCGACCCCTCCGCCTGTGTGCTGAACTGCCGCAGGGCGATGGAGTTTGCCGTGAAGTGGATGTATTCCGTGGACAAGGCGCTGGTCATGCCTTATCAGGACTCTCTGGTGAGTCTCATGAATACCGAAGACTTCCGGGACATCGTGGGCGCGGACATCTGGCGGCGGATGGATCTGATCCGTCGCATGGGCAACAACGCCGCCCACACCGGCAAGAAAATCACCGAAGAGCAGGCGGCGCTGTGTCTGGAAAATCTCTATATTCTTCTGGATTTTGTGGCGTACTGCTACGGCGAGAACTACACCGAAGGACATTTCGACCATGCGCTGCTGACGCAGAAAAGCGAAGTTTCCGCCGAGCCGGTGCAGGAAGTGCCGGAGGTGGAGCTCGCCGCGCTGATGGCGGAAAACGCTGCGCTGAAGGAGGAACTCACCGCCCGTCGCGCCGAGCAGCAGCAGACCTATGTGCCAAAGCCCCTCGACCTGTCCGAATACAAGACCCGCAAGCTGTATATCGACACCATGCTCACAGATGCGGGCTGGACGGAGAGCAAGGACTGGCTGAATGAGGTAGAGCTGCCCGGTATGCCAAACAAGTCCGAGGTCGGCTATGCAGACTATGTGCTCTACGGTGATGACGGACGCCCCTTGGCAGTGGTGGAGGCCAAGCGCACCTGCGTGGACGTAGCTAAGGGCCGCCAGCAGGCAAAGCTCTACGCCGATCTGTTGGAGAAAAAGTATCACCGCCGCCCGGTCATCTTCCTGACCAACGGCTTTGAGACCCGCATCACGGACAATCTGTATCCTGAGCGGAAATGTGCGGCCATTTACTCCAAACGTGATCTGGAGAAGCTCTTCAATCTCCAGAGTATGCGGACGAGCCTGAAAAATATTATGGTGGATCGCAAAATCGCCGGTCGCTACTATCAGGAGGGCGCGATCAAGGCAGCCTGCGATGCCTTTGCCCGGAACCGCCGCAAGGCGCTGCTGGTCATGGCCACCGGTTCCGGAAAAACGAGAACTGTCATCGCCCTATGCGATGTGCTGCTCCAACACGGCTGGGTGAAGAATATTCTCTTCCTTGCTGACCGCAACAGTCTGGTGACGCAGGCCAAGCGCAGCTTTGTGAATTTGCTGCCCGATCTCTCCGTTACCAATCTCTGTGAGGAGAAGGACAACTACACAGCCCACTGTGTGTTTTCCACCTATCAGACCATGTACAATGTTATTGACAGCGTGCAGGATGAAGAGGGTAAGCTTTTCACCTGCGGACATTTCGATTTGGTCATCTGTGACGAAGCTCACCGCTCCGTTTACAACAAGTACCGGGATATTTTCAACTACTTTGATGCCCCGCTGGTGGGACTGACGGCCACGCCCAAGGACGAGATCGACAAGAACACCTATGAGATATTTGAACTAGAAAACGGCGTACCCACCTATGGCTATGAACTGGCGCAGGCGGTGAAGGACGGGTATCTGGTGGATTTCCTGTCGGTAGAGACGAAGCTGAAATTTATTGAACAGGGCATCGTTTACGATGAGCTTTCCGACGAGGACAAGCAGGCCTATGAGGACACCTTCGAAGATGAAAACGGAGAATTACCGGAGCGCATTGCATCCTCGGCGCTGAACGAATGGATTTTCAATGAAGACACCATCCGACAGGTACTGAACACGCTGATGACCCACGGTCTGACCATCGACTACGGCAGTAAGCTGGGCAAAACGATCATCTTTGCAAAAAATCACACCCATGCGGAGAAAATCCTCGCGGTTTTCAATAAAGAATACCCGCACCTTCCCGGCTTTGCCAAGGTCATTGATAACTATATGACTTACGCCCAGAGCGCGATTGACGAGTTCTCCGATCCGAAAAAGCTGCCGCAAATCGCCATTTCCGTGGATATGCTGGACACCGGCATCGACGTGCCGGAGGTGCTGAATCTGGTGTTCTTTAAAAAGGTCATGAGCAAAGCGAAGTTCTGGCAGATGATTGGGCGTGGCACCCGTCTGTGTCCGGGGCTGATGGATGGTAAGGATAAGGACAAGTTCTATATTTTTGACTTCTGCGGCAACTTTGAGTTCTTTCGCATGAACAAGGGCAGACCTACCGCCAATATGATCGCCCTGCAAGGCGCAATCTTCCATCTGAAGGCCCAAATTGCCTTCAAATTGCAGGACTTGGCGTATCAGACAACGGATCTGATTGCCTTCCGCAAGACGCTGGTGGAGGACATGGTGCGCAAGGTGCGGGAACTGAACAAAGAGAACTTTGCTGTCCGCCAGCATTTAAAATATGTAGAGCGGTATGCAGAACCGGACAGCTATAACGCTCTGACCTATGAGGATACCTTGCTCATAGGGCAAGAGCTTGCGCCGCTTATTACACCGGAAGAGGACGATGCCAAAGCGCTGCGGTTCGACGCGCTGCTATACGGCATCGAGCTTGCGTACCTGGCGGGAAAGAAGTATGGCAAGGCGCGGAGCGATCTGGTTAAAAAGGTCTCTGCCGTTGCAGCTGTGGCAAATATTCCGGAGATCATGGTGCAGGCTGAGCTGATTGACAAGATTTTGCATACGGACTATGTGGAGACCGCCGGAATCAATGAATTTGAGTACATCCGGGAGAATCTGCGCGACCTCATCAAGTATATTCCGGTCAGTAAAGTGCGCTATGATACGAATTTTGATGACGAAATTCTGTCTGTGGACTGGAAGGAATCTGAGCTGGAAAACGACGATCTGAAGAACTACAAGGCCAAGGCGGAATTCTACGTGCGTCAGCACATGAATGACGCCGTTATTGCCAAACTAAAGGGTAATGTCCCTTTGACTGTGGAAGATGTGCAGGCGCTGGAGAAAGCACTCTGGAGCGAGGTCGGTACGAAACAGGATTATGTGGCTGAGTACGGCCAGAAGCCGCTGGGCGAGTTCGTGCGAGAAATCGTCGGAGTTGACATGAACGCGGCAAAGGAGGCGTTTGCGCAGTATCTGAACGATGCCAGCTTGGACAGCAGGCAGATTTACTTCGTAAACCAGATTGTGGAGTACATTGTTCATAACGGCATGATGAAAGATATGTCCGTTTTGCAGGAAGCACCGTTTACCGACTACGGCAGCATCGTGGAAGTGTTCACAGACCTGTCCGTGTGGGCAGGCATCCGACAGGCGATTGAACGGGTCAATGCCAATGCGCTGGCGGCGTGAATGCGGTGGAAGATAGGGGGCCGAAAGAATGAATGC
Source organism: Butyricicoccus sp. OM04-18BH (assembly GCF_003481705.1). Classification (GTDB taxonomy): domain Bacteria; phylum Bacillota; class Clostridia; order Oscillospirales; family Butyricicoccaceae; genus Agathobaculum; species Agathobaculum hominis. The sequence goes on along the minus strand of NZ_QULN01000012.1, from coordinate 18,183 downwards.
ACAAGAACGAGAAGCGTTCTGGAAAACTTTATGCGCATTACCCGGACTTGACCTATCACAGGATGCAAAACAACTGATGGCAGCGATACGGTTTCCGAAACTTTTATTTCGCTATCGTCCTGTCAATCTTAATAGCTTGGAAGCACTTCGTACAAATAGGCTCTATTTTTCTTCGGCAAACTATTATGACGATCCCTTTGATACATTTTTACATATTGATATTGACTCTATTCACCAAGAACTTCTGACAGCATTTCAAACTCGTGAAAGCACAGAAGCAGTCACAGAAGGTGTCAAGGACATTCTTGGCGGCATGCTGACTGAAGAGCAGAAAGCCTTTTTTACAGCTGACAATGTGACAAAGATGCTTTCAAATGGACTCGTCGAAAATTTTCTTAGTTCTGCGCTTGCATTGCGAGATGAGATAAAGAAAGACACTTGGTCTATTTGCTTTTCCGAGAATGGTTTTAATGAGGTTCTCTGGCTAAAATACGCAGACCAACACAGAGGCTTTGTTCAGATTTATGATCTTGAAAAGAAAGAAAACTATTTATGCGGGAAACAGGAAAAATGTCAAAACTGTGGAATCAAAAATTTCGGCACACCGTTATATCCCATCTACTATTCGAACGCTCCGTATAATGCTACTAATTTCGCAAAACTTGTAATGCTGAACAAGATCGGCGAAATTTCTGATACGACAATTCTCAAATATCTGTATGATAGCGTGGGGAATGGTACATGGGAAAGAGAAAGAACAACGCTGATCAAGAGGAAATGCCATGAATACGATGAAGAATGGCGTATGATAACTGCTTGCCCAATGAAGCCGCCAGTTATGATGGAATGGGTTCCAAGCGGGATTATCCTGGGTTTAAGAATGGGAGTAAAGGAAGAAAATCTTGTTGTCAGCATGGCAAGAGAAGCTGGAATCAAAGATATTTATAAATCGATCATTGATTCAAAAAACAGGCTAAATGCCGTACCAGTGACACTTAAGTAGTGCAAAGGCGCGTATAACAATTACCCTTACTAACCTTATTGACACAGAGAAAATCGCCCGAATCCGTTGCGCTGCAATAGATTCGGGCGATTCGTTTCCATGATTCATCCCTCTCGGATACCTACGGTCGCCATTCTTATTTTCGTCATTATGTACTACCCCCACCCCTGCCTCTTAGCCAAATCATCCATCGCCGCACAGAACCGCTCCCACCGTGCCAATGTTATCTGTGACGGATCGACATTGTGGATGCCCACGATATCACCGCACTGCGGAACGATATAGCTGTTGCCCGCGGTCAGCAGACGAAGCCGCGCACGCATGGCGCCTTCTTCGCCGATGGCCTGCAGGTAATCTCCGTCGTCCAGAATACGGAAAAGCGGTGCGAACTTATGCTTTTGCAGGCGGAATCGTCCGGACTTTACGATGTTGTCTCAAAATGTATGCCCGCCCATAGTTTTAGGCTGTTTCTGAGAACCAAACGGGTTTCTATCTGTTCATGCCATTTATGCTCTGATGCTCCTTATTACCATGATACGGTCGATGGACCGTCCTGTCACCCACCCGAATTTCCGTGAAGACTGTCCGCCCAATTTCAACACCGGACAGCTTGACCATACAATAATTCTGCTTATGGACCATTCGCATACACAAATCGTCAAACTGTCCAGTATCAGCAAGTCCGCGCTCATCCACAAGAAAAAACGGAGAGGCACTTTGATTTACAAACGACAAAGGTCAACTATTATTATTGTCGATATTCTGCAACGTCAGCATTTATAAACATTGACCAGAATAACATTTGCTGTTAAATCGAGCGTGTGAGAAAAACTCTGTGAATAAGATTCTTCTATGATAATTAAGGGCGATGAGCTTATGGATTAGGCTTGTCGCTCTTGTCTTATATATAACAGTTGTATGCAGATATGTCAAGAGCAGGCGGTTTCCCGCCTGTCTTCTTAACCGGTCTTCCAATTATTCAGGTAAACGTCCTTCGTACATATACACCTACACAAATAATGTACCCTGACCTGAACGACTGAACTGTATCCAAACCTAGTCGCTGCCTAAAGATTACGAATATAATTTGTAATCGCGGTGTCCTCGCGACTGTGGCCGAGCGCGATGCTGATGATGCCGACCGCACGGCGGTCAAGGCGTTTTCTGCGCTCACTCCCGCGGCAGATATAAATTTCGGAGCGGTATTTTCCGTCGGAACAGCGTATCTTTTTATGGTAATCCAGCTGTTCGATTGGGCGCGCGTACTGCTTATAAAGGAACGTTGCGTAATCCGCGCGATAGCCATGGACATCGCAATTTGAGCTGACATACTGCCACACTTTTTCGCTCGGCGGCGTGGCTTTCATGCGCCGAACGACCGCATCTATGTGCGGCCCGACGATGGGAGATAGGCGCGTTTTCCCGCCTTTGTCGCGGCGATGCAGGATAAAGTAATCCTGCTCCGGGAAGGTTTTCAAACCCACAAGCAGTGCTTCCGCAAGCGCTTCATTACCTGCTTCCTGCGCTTCAGCGAATGCCGTTTCGGCCTTTGTGCGGTCGTATAAGTCACTGCCCGTCAGCCGTTCCAGCACATTGCGGCGGAAGCCGCAGGCCTTGCAGAAATTGACTAACTCTTCATTTGCTTTCTCTGAAAAATGCGCGTCGCGCTTCTTGGTTCCGCGGCTGCGCGTGATATTTTCCTTTAATCTTCTCGGCGGCTGAAAGCGATTTTCATCGTCCAATTTTATCTGGTACAACTTATTCAGCGCGGCCGCCTCGGTCTGTATCGTCCATGCGGAAAGCCCCTTATCCACGCGAGCTTGCAGCCATTCCGGCACAAATTTTTCGGCTTTTTTCAGCGTTTTTACTTCGGGATGTTCCCTTTGCAGCCATTTGATAAAGTATTTTATGTGCTTAAAGTACGTCTGGTAGGTCGAAAAGCTGTAAATTTTTCTTGCAAAATCCTCTGGATTTTCGAGCTTATCGAGGCGTTTGCTGTCGCCAAATGCTTGCATTTTTTGCAGTCTGTCATACGCCTGCTGATGCAGTGTGCGGCTATTCCTTCCGTCTTTTTTCTTGTGTCCCATATAAAAATTTCCCTTACTGTATCTCAACTGTATCTCACTTTTGATGTTAAAACATAAGTCGCCCTCTGAAAAAAATCATCAGGCATGCACTCTTTTACGTCTTATGCACGACGGGATAATTCTTTTTTCCGGTTTATCCTGACCGGCCCGTTTTATTAGATTTTGGCTGTTCTTTTAGCAGCCGAGGTAGAGTCGGGACTCTATCTCACCGGTACTTTTACGGCGTACCGGGCACGTTTTTACGTTGGTTTTCTCTCCTGCATTTTCGGTGATAGCCTGTATTTTTCTACGCTTTCGCAACAAATGTTTTCACTAATTCAGCTCGGATACTTCCTTTCTTTTTAGGGATGGAGAAACGTTCATATGGGCAAATCTATATATAAAAAGACTCTTATCAGAATACATCTGATAAGAGTCTTGAACTTTTAAATTTAGATACAGTACTCCTACAAGGGAGCGAAAAGAGACAATACTCACCAAGTGAGCTAAGACAGACTTTACATATATATTATACGATATTTCCGCTTGAAAGGCAAGCATTTCCCACAAAGATAACCTGCTATTTTCATAGGTTATCAGTTTACCCGTTCATACAAAACGGGTAAACTGATACTTTATCTTCCCAGCGTGATACTACTGCCCTTAAAAGAAATATTCCGCCTTAAATTTCCACCAGAGACGCAAAGCACAACCGCAGCGTTTCCGACTCTTCCCGCTTCACATTTCTGATCTGTTCGTCAATTAGGGAAAAGACTTTTTCCGGATACTGTACAGCCCATGTCGATCCCAGGTGCGCCTTCAGTTTCAAACGATCCGTTGAAATATATCGTGATGCTTCTTCACGCATTCGAGAAGCGAACGCTCCTGTTTTCTCGACAATGCTCTTATCATATGGATCTTCAGCAATGGCTGCAAGCATTGCGGTTTCCAATGCGCCCTGCTGCTCCTGTGGAATGACGACCAGCAACGCCGAAAAAGTTTTTTCCATTCTAAACTCGTTCGTATAACTGCAATCGTTCCACTGATTGTTTTTAATGGTGCCACACGGTACTTTCAGAAAAGCGGATGCTTCTGTTTCGATTTCACTGACCTCTCTGTTATCTCGATCGGCTACAATGGCGATCTTCTCAAAGGCATCTGACATAACGAGCGGTTTTTGAATTTTATCGTCAAAGAATTTCCCGAAATTATCTTTTCCGCCTACTGCACAGATCAACAGATAGTCGTTGTTCTTTTTATACCATGTGACTTCTTCATTTTGTTCTGTTGCTCGAATGGATACGCCCTGCGGCGGTTGACGAACAAACTTCCATCCTGCTGTTCGTTCCAGATAGTAGCTGAGCAAGATTGCATCGGTTGCGCCTTCACAAAGAATCAGTTTATTCATAGACGCACCTCGAAGCCGAACGCTTCCCTGTTTTTAAAGACCTCTCGCCCCTGAAGGACGCGAGAATATGTCTTATGGTTTTCTCTTCTTAATGTGACAACGGTAATAGCATCTTCTTTTGACTGGATATCATAATCCTGTGTAGCAAGTAAACCGTCAATTGCTTCGATGCTGTGGGTTGTAATAAAGACCTGCACATTAAATGTGTGGCAAGCCTTGACAATAAAACGAAAAATATCATTATAATATTTTTTGTGGATTGCGGTTTCAATCTCATCAATCAGTAAAATTCCGTCAGTCGCTCCAATGATCGCATTCGCCAATACAAGAACTTTTTTTATGCCATCGCCATACGTAGACAGCGGCATATTGCCAAGCCGTTTATGCTTCAGATACTCTACCGGTCGATTGCTGACGTCACTTCTGAAAATCATTATATCATCTATTTCCGGATCAAACAATTGCAGCGCATTCAGACAGATTAACTTATAAGCATCATTTTTTATAATTCTGTTTACAATATTCCCGTTAAGATGCTCAAATGGCGATACATAACTGATCTTGATCTGCGGTTTCAGCCGAATTAATGTACCGGTCACGCGAGTCAATCGGTTCAATCGAATACTTTCCGTTAATGTCTGTTCACCGATCATATAAACCGAGCTGCCATCAAAAACATCGGTTTCCGTTTCTCCATTTGCTTCTGCAAATTCTCTGCGTGCTATACGATCCAGCTCGTTTAGGTCTATCATCTCTTTTGACTCGGTTCCCGAAAGCACATAGGAAACAGGCTGACTGTCATACTCTCCCGAAAGTTTGATTTGCAATTTATCATCGTCTTTGGGAAACATACAAATAAAGCTGTCATACAGCGAATTAGAAAAAAAGGTCAACGTGCGATCACGCAGTCTGGCAATGTTGTAAATATTTGCAGGACTTCCCGAGCGTAGAAACTGAATAGCTTCCATTACGCTGGTCTTGCCGCAGTTATTGTCACCCACAATTACATTGATTGAAGTCAAATGCTCTATATTCAAATCCCGTATTCCACGAAAATGGTCAATCCGAAGCTGAGTTAATGTTTTCATAGTCAAATATCCTCGCTTTCTTCAAAGCAAACCAGAAGACGCTTACCCAGTGCTTCTGCAATCTTCTGTAATGAATCAATCGTTGGGCGCGTTACACCATTTTCTATATTGCTGATATTAGCCTGTGACAAACCAGTTCTGTGCGCCAGTTCTTTCTGTGTTACCTTTTGTTTTTTTCTTTCGCTGACAATCAGCTGCTGAATTTCTTTATAAACATCATCGCGCGGAAGATCTTCTTCAGAATCAGAAAAATCAGAAGTATTTATTTTAGAGAATGCTTCATCTAAATATTTTTGGAAATCACTCATAGAACACCTCAAAAATATCTTTTATTAGATATATTATATCCAATTTTTTTAGATATTTCAACAGAAATATAATCTGAAAAGTATATTTAATTAAAGGTTATAAAGTTAAAACATTATAATTTTCCAAATGCAGAAAAGCCCCGGTGCTTCATCGCCAGGGCTTCGTTCTTACATTTTATGCTTTTTCGGTTATATTCCCTTAATCAAATTCCATTACAGCATACCTAATACTACCACTTTTATTGTATAATCTGGTTTTAAAATAAATATTTGTCCGTAGCATATCACTTTAATTCATCCTGCACTTCAATTTCAAGTTACGCATTGTATCACTATTTGATTTGGTTTGCAACCCTTATTCTACTTTTTTTCGCCTTTTGAGGCACGAAAAAGATAATTTACTTGACATCCCCTAGTTATCATGGTATTCTTAATTACAGAAAACAAAAAAAGAGCCGATGCCTAGGAAACATCAGCTCTTTGATAAACGGTATCCGCCACTTGGTGCAACCAACACCAGCGAGCGGTAAGATCTCACTACCCTGAGACCAATAACGCGCCAAATGGCGCATACCGCTTACTTGTATAACTATTATACAATCAACAAGCGGTTATGTCAATACGACGCGCGTTTTTCGACAAAAATCAATTTTTCTTCCTTGTACGACACATTTTACTTGTGCAACATTACGAATTTTCGATTTTTAGTGCGAATTTAGACATGGTTTTTCAATCGTCTGGTGTGAGAGCATCAGACGATTTTTTGTTTCTTCTGCAAAAAAACTTGACCATCGGAAAGGAGGGAAGGCAATGTCCGCGACCGGTTACACGACAATTTACAACGAAGTCCTGCGCGACAGCACGCTTTCCCTCGACGCGAAGGGTCTGTTCGCCGTCATCAAGTCCTTTGTCGGCCTGCCGGGTTTCGCGCTGAGCAAACGCCGCCTCGGCTATGCCTGCTCGGACAGCGGCTACCTGCTGAACGCGGCGTGGAAGGAGCTCAAGCAGAAGGGGTACTTGCAGCACTATTTCTCCCAGTCGGAAAATGGTGCGTTCTGTCACGTCTACAATCTGATGCAGCACCCGTCCGCACCGGTGGAGTTCGTCTATTCCCCGGCCATCGACCGCCCGAACGGCGACGTTGTCTGCATTTCCGATGCGCAGCGCGACTACACGAATATTTCCACCGCCATTTTGCGCGACAAGTCCATTTCTCTCGCGAGCAAGGGTCTGTTCGCGCTCGTCAGCCATCTGATGAAGATTCCCGGCTTTGTCCTCCGTCCCGAGGGAATCCGCGCGTTCTGCATGGAGAAGATCAAACATTTCTCGACACTCTGGAAGCGCTTCAAGATTTCCGGTCTGCTCAAGCAGCACCGCCATCCGGCCGGTGAGGAAAACCGCTGGACATACGAGTATGAGATCTGCGAGACGCCCGATCTGGAAACGCCGTACCTCACCAACCATCACGTTGACGGCTCGATCTCCACGATTTCGACCATCGGTGACTTCCTCGAGAAGCTCAAAAAGCGCATTCCTCATATCCGTAAGAACGTGTCCGTCAAGAAGAAAACCAAGCCGCGCGCCGTCCGCCGCAAGGAGCGCAGACAGCTCGAGCGGCAGCTGAACGCTGACGCACTCCGCAAGCGGTTCGGAAACGATTTGACCGGAACGGTCGTGACGGCGGTCTATAATATCAAACACGCGCAGCGCCTGTTCATCAAGGGCGCTGAGATCGCGCAGGAGCGCCGCGAGACCGTCGCGCAGATGATTTCCCCGGAAAGCGTAGAACGCTTCCTCGACAGCACTACAATCGACTATGACCGCATCAAAAACCCGGCCGCCTACTTACAGACCGCGCTGTTCGACTTTCTCGAAAAGCAGTGCGGCACGGACGCCGACGAAGCACCGGACAAGCCGCTTGCCGACTGGGAACAGGCATGGCTCGCGCAGAAGGCCGAGGCACGCCGCCGCCGCGAAGAAGCGATCGCCCGCGGCGAGTATCAGGATTAAAAAAACCAGCCATGACAAGCGTCATGGCTGGTTGTCGTGCACGGAAAACGAAACCTCCCGGCTGCGGCACGAAGGACGGCTCCCCGGCCGCCCTTTTTCTTTGTCCGCCGCACCATTCCCCTGTTTTTACAGGGTAGGCCGTTTATGGGTCATATGGAAACAGAAGCCATGGTTTTTGAAAGCGTGCAAATTGGCGGCATCTAATAAAATCTTTACCGATTTATTCTTCTTAAATCAAACCTTTCGTCTAAAACCTTCGGCGAAAGAGACGAAAGAGCGAAAACAAGAAGAATTTTCTAACGATTTTGCAAACGGCAGTTATAACGTTATAACTTTTCAACATCAGAACGTCTTGACGTTATAACTTTACGGGTATATAATCAGAGCAACGAAAACCGCGAAGAAAGAGAGGGACGACTATGTCTGCAATTTTTGCGCTGGCCAACCAGAAGGGCGGCGTAGCAAAGACCACGACAACGGGCATTCTGGCGGCCGGTCTGCACAAGCAGGGCTTCAGCGTACTGACGATCGATTGCGACCCGCAGGGCAACCTGTCCATGTCGATGGCGGCCGACAACCAGAGCGGCGCGACCATGTACGAGGTCATGAAGGGCACGGTCACGGCACGCGAGGCCATTCAGCACACCGCCGCCTGCGACATTATTCCGGCGAACACGATCCTCGCAGGCATCGAGCAGGAGCTGCACAGCGTCGGCAAGGAAATGACGCTCCGGGAGAAGCTGCGCGACGAGGAGAGCGGCGTCGCGGACGATTATGACTACATCCTGATCGACTGTCCGCCCTCGCTCGGTCTGCTGACCGTCAACGCGCTGACGGCGGCCGATTATCTGCTCATCCCGACCATGGCCGAGACGTTCGCGGCCTCGGGCATCACGCAGCTGTACGACACCTACCGTTCGGTCAAAAAATACACCAACCCGGCGCTCCGCATCGACGGCGTGCTGCTCACGCGCACCGAGCGCACCCGGGTCACAAAGACCATTCAGGAGCTGACCGGCAAGATCGCGGAGTACATGGGCGCGGACGTCTACCGCACGACCATCCGCAGCAATGTCATCATCAAGGAGGCGCAGGCGGCGCAGGAGAACGTGTTCGACTACGTCGAGGGCAAGTCGCAGACAAAGGGCGAGCGCGTGACCGAGTCGAGCCGGAATTTTGTAGGCGACTGTCTGGCGTTCGTCAAGGAATTTGTGGAGAAGGAGAGGGAGCAGTAATGGCAAGACCCAGTGCAGAAGAAATGTTCAGGAATATGATCGGCCGCAGGGACACGTCCGCCGCGAAGCCGGTAGAGGAGGCCGCCGCACCGGCCGCAGAGAAGAAAAAGGCATCCACCGTGCAGGTGACGGTGCGTCTGCGCCCGGAGCAGCATAGACAGCTCAAGGAGGCCGCGTTCCATCGCGACTGCGATATGTCGGAGCTGGTACGGCAGGCGCTCGACCAGTTCTTTGCGTAACGCTGAGACTTTGTAAAGTTACAAAGTTATAACTTTGTGCAGCTTTGCCGGGGTCTCCCGGCGGAGAAGGGAACGCCGTACCCACGGCGGAGAGGAATGCCGCCGCCCGGCGGCGGGGGGTGCCGGGGTCTCCCGGCGAAGACAAAAGGGGGCAAGGGCACCGTATGGTTCCCTTGCCCCCTCTTGACTCCCCCAAACCCTCCTTAGGACGCGACTCCCTTCGGTCGCGCGTCTAAAAGCGAGGGGCTCACAGGGGCGTTTGGTGCTCCAAGGGTACACCCTTGATGGAAGCGGAGCTTTTCGCAGCGGAACGCTGCCGCCCTGCACCGGATGGCCGCGCACTGTTATGCGCGGCAAATCACGCAAGCTGACCTCAGGGCCTGAAAGCGTCCCAAAATCTGCCCGACGCACGGAACCGAGCCCCCGTAACCCCCGTTTCGCTGCACATCTCCGATGTGTCAGCGCAAAGGAAGGTCTGGGGAGTCAAGAGGGGACAGGAAACCATACCTGGTGTCCTGTCCCCTTTTGTTCCCGCCGGTGAACACCGGCAATCCCCCCGCCGTGGGTACGGCGTTTTCTCCGCCGCCAGACGGCGGCTCTCCCTGCCGCCGAAGGCGGCAATTCCTCTTTTATGATGGCAGGCAGTTTCCGTCCCTCACACAGGTCGTTTCCTGATCGCGCACCATCGTGACCATATATCCGTTCTTGCCGAAGTTGAGCGCGACCATCCGGCCGTCTGCGGTATGAAAGATCTGAATGATAACGTCCGTTGGCTTTGGCTTAGTGGTAAAATAATTGCTCGGCCGCGTGTTCCCGGTCGGGATCGCGCCGCTGCCGAAGGTATAACGCGGACCGGCTCTTTTATCCGCGCTGTCCAGATAGACCAGCACCTGCCCAGCGATCCTCCGGCTGGAGCTCCCCGCCTCGGTCGGGTCGTTCGGGTTCTTCTGCAAAGCGCCCAGCGCACCGTTGGAGATGCGCCCCAGCTTGGTCATCTTTACGCCGCCGATCGTCGATTTGAACTTGCACGACTCGGCAAAGCTCTCCGGGTACATGGCGTAGCACTCGGACAGCGCCGCCTGCGAGGCTGTCCAGACGTCCCGCGCCTCCGCGATGACCGCCCGCTGCTTCGCCTTGTCTATGTAGCCGATCAGAGACGGGATCAGAACAGCCGCGAGTATCGCCAGAATGACCAGCACGACGATCAGCTCTACCAGCGTAAACCCCCGCTTATCCTTTATCGACCGCATATCTCAACCTTCTTCCCTCTCTGTTATTTCTTTATGATACCGCGCGTGCGGCGGCAAGTCAAGCACGATCCCCCTCGCCTTCGCACGGGGAAGGGAGAACGGTTTACCGGCCCAGGCAGCCGGCCGCGCCCCGGGCTTTCTGTGCAGTTACAACGTTAAGACGTTACAACTTTACAACTTTGTAACTTTGTGACGTCTCAGTGCAGGATGTCCCGCAGGGTGGCGATCAGCGCGTCGATCACGAGCGGCTTGGACAGGAAGGCGTTCATGCCGCAGTCGAACGCCCGCTTCCGCTCCTCCTCGAATACGTTGGCCGTCATGGCCACGATCGGGACGGCGGCGCGCGCCGGGTCGTTCAGCGCACGGATGCGCTGGGTGGCGGTGTAGCCGTCCATGACCGGCATCTGAATATCCATCAGCACCAGATCATAGCGGTCCGCGGGCGAACTGCGCACCTTGTCCACCGCGATCGCGCCGTTTTCGGCGGTATCGACCAGAAAACCGTACTCATGCAGGATCTCCACCGCGATCTCGCGGTTGAGCTCGTTGTCCTCGACCAGCAGCACGTGCCGTCCGCGGAAGTCCGCCTGCGCTTCGGGCAGGATGTCCGGCTCCGCCGCCGTCGGCGCATGGCCGGTGGCGGTCAGCAGAGCGTCGCGCAGGTCGGACAGGAACATCGGCTTGGAGCAGAAGGCCGTCACGCCCGCGGCCCGCGCCTCGGCCTCGATGTCCGACCAGTCGTAGGCGGTCAGGATGATGATGGGCGTGTCGTCGTTCAGGCTGCGGATCTGGCGCGTGACCTCGATGCCGTTCATGTCCGGCAGCCGCCAGTCGATGATATAGGCGCGGCAGGGGTCGCCCAGCTCGATGGACTGCCGCGCGCGCAGCACGGCCTCCCGGCCGGAGAGCGTCCACTCGGCGCGCATCCCCACGCGGGTCAGCAGCTTGGTCACGCTGTCGCAGGTATTGAAATCGTCGTCGACGACGAGCGCCTTGAGTCCGGCGAGCTCCTCGATCCTTTCCTCGCGGCGGCGGCCGGTCTGCAGGCGCAGCGGCAGGCGGATGATGAACTCGGTGCCGCGGCCCTGCTCGGTCTGCACCTCGATCGTGCCGCCCATCATGTCGACGATATTCCGGGTGATGGCCATGCCGAGGCCGGTGCCCTGAATGCGGCTGACCGTCGAGGTGCGCTCGCGCTCGAACGGCTCGAAGATGCGCTTCGCGAACGCCGCGCTCATGCCGATGCCGGTGTCGCGGACGCGGAACTCATACTGCGCGCAGCCGTGCAGCGTCCCGGCGAGCTGACGGATGCGGACCGAGACCGTGCCGCCCGCCGGGGTGAACTTGACCGCGTTGGACAGCAGGTTGAGCAGGATCTGCTCGAGGCGCGTCCGGTCGCAGCAGACGTCCTCGTCCGTCACGTCGAGCGCGTCCATGCACAGCTCGAGCTGCTTGGCGTGCACCTGTCCGCCGACGATGGTCTTGATGTCGTGCAGCACCTCGGACAGGCTGACCTCGCTCTCCTCGAGATGGAGCCTGCCGCTCTCGATGCGGCTCATGTCCAGGATGTCGTTGATGAGCGAGAGCAGATGGCGGCTCGAGGTGAGGGTCTTGGTCAGATAGTCCTTCACCCGTTCGGTGTCGTCGATATTGGTGACCGCGAGGGTGGTGAAGCCGATGATGGCGTTCATCGGGGTGCGGATGTCGTGCGACATATTGGTCAGGAAGTCGCTCTTTGCGCGGCTGGCGGACTGGGCGGCCGCGACCGCGTCCGCAAGCGCCTGATTGACCTCTCTGTCGGCCGTGCGGTCGGACAGCACGAGGATATACTTGGTCCGGCCTGCCGTCTCGGTGCCCATGGCGATGATATGGAACCAGCGGCGCTCGCCGGTCGCTTGATGGACATAATCCACGTCCCATTCGCGCTGCTCGCCGCGCTGCATCCCCTCGAGGAAGTTCTTGTCGCGGTTGGGGGAGTCCGCGTCGTGCAGCAGCTTCAGCACATGGACGTCCTGCCGCACCTGTTCGAGCGGCACGCCGAGCAGACGCTCGATGTTCGGGCTGATATAGTCCGCGTGCGAGGTCTCGCCGTCCAGCATGAGGAAAACGTCGTCGACGCTGTGCGAGAGCCGGTTGAACAGCTCGTCCTGGTACAGGATCTCGGTGTCCTTCCGGCTGAGCGCGGCGCGGCTCCAACGCACGATGAGCGCGATGGCCAGCACCGCGAGCAGGACCATGATAACGGTCACGATCTCGATCGTCCGGAACCACAGCCTGTCCATGCTGGCGTTGACGATGCTGACCGGGACGAGGCTGAGCATGCTCCAGTTCTGGATGCCCGTGCTCTCGTAGACCAGATAGTGCCGCGTTCCGCGCAGCGTCAGCATCAGACTGCCGCTCCTGCCCTGCGCGAGGTCGTCGCTCAGCGCGTCGAATTTTTCCTCGGTCAAGTCGGAATGCTCGCGCAGCTCCGCGAGGAGGTTATAGACCGGGTCGTCGCTGTCGTCGCTGCTGTCGAGCACGACGCGCCCGTCCGGATAGATGACATAGCTGTGAGCCGCGCCGCCGAAGGCGGTATTGTCGAGCGCGTTCAGCACCGCGTTGTTATAGTAGGCGATGGCGACCGCGTCGTAGGCGAAGCCGCGGTAGGTTCCCTGCGTCTCCGGGCAGGCGAACACAAGCATCTGCGGCTTTCCGGGCAGCGCCGCGTTCAGCACGACGTCCTCTCCGGCGGAAAACGGCCCGTTCAGGTCGACCTGTGAGCCGAGAGAGCCCGTTTCGCCGTCCGGCGTCATACAGCTGCCGTCCGCGGCGAGGAAGTAGAGGGCGGCGCTGCCGGTCTCCCCCTTCATCTCGTTCAGGCTGGAGCGGATCTGCTCCTCGCTCGAGGCGTTGTCCAGAAAATCACTCCACAGATGCAGCAGCATCCGGTTGCGGCTGACCAGATGGTTCAGCATATTGTCGGACTTGTGCAGGATCTCGGACAGATGCGAGGTGCTCTCCTGATAGAACGTCCGCGAGACGAACGAGAAGTACCGGGTGCAGATGCCGCTGATCAGCACGGTCAGGAGGAGCAGGACGGCGACGGCGCGGCGCCAGCTCTGCGGGAGGCGGTATTTGGTTTTTCCTCCGCGTTTTTGGTCAGTCATTCCTGTTTACCTCAGTCTGATATAGTGTTCCGGCTCCGCCAGCGCGGCGTTCCCCCCGGCGGCATACGCGCGCCAGGTGTCCCGGACCCTGGTCTCTCCGCCCTCGAAGGGGCGGCTCTCGTCCGCGAGCAGCGGCGTCATCTGCTTCGCCGTCGCGAGGCAGGTTACGGTTACGGTCTCGTCGCCCTGGAGCGTCTTTCCGTTCCGCTTGACCCCGGTCAGCTCAAAGCCGCCGTCTTCCTCCCTAACCTCGACGGCGATGCCGCTGACCGTCGGCAGGGAGCCGCGGTTGAACGGCGTAAAGCCGCCCTCGCAGCCCTCGACAAAGGCGCGGACGGTCTCGGTCAGCTCTGCGCCGGTCATCGTGCGGCGGTAGGCGAACAGGTCGTTCGGCATGATCATCGAGGCGGCCATCTTCTCGGTGTAGTCCGCCGCCAGCACGCTGCCGGTGAAGCTGTTCGCGGCGGCGATGAGCACATCGGAATCATACACGCCGCGCAGCGTGTTCGCCATCACGGAGAAGGAGGCGTTTCCGCCGTCCGCATGGAACACGTTCGAATACCCCTTGTCCGAGGTCAGCACGGTCTCCGCCGTCTCCGTATCGTCCGCGAGCAGCTGTGCGTTGAACGCCTGATATGCCTGTTCTGCGGTGTATTCGCCCGCGATCATGCGCGAGACCACATCCTTCGAGATGGAAAAGAAGTCGTTCGAGGCGATGCGGATGTACATATGGTTCTGCTCGACCACCGGGCGCACGTCCTCGAGATAATCGGTCAGGCGGAGGCTGACGTTCTGGCTGTAGCTCAGGATATCCTGTCCGTCATAGACGATGCGGTTCTGCGCGCCCTCGGAGAGCATGACATGGAGCACCTGCATCGCCTTTTCGCGGCGTGCGCTGTTCTGCTCGAGATTGCGGTTCAGCGCAACCTGGAAATACGGGGTGGTCATCAGCCACTGCTGGCCGTTCTGACCGAAGAACGGCAGGAAGGTCGTATCAATGCCCTCGTCCTCCAGAATTTTGACGTTAGCAGAGGTGCCGAAGAACATGGCGAGCCTGCCGCCGCGCATCCGGTCCATGATGTCGTCGTAGGTCAGCGTCAGGTCAGCGGCGTTCAGTCCGGTGTCGCGGATGAAGTTCTCGAGGTTCTCGAAGGCCGCCGGCCAGACGGCGTCGTCCAGACCGACCTTCTCGGTGCTCGCCGGGTCGCTGTACGCGGTGCGCCACCGGCGGCCCTCCGCCGAGGAGAGCTCGGAGACCGAAAGGCCCTGAAGGGTTTCCATGCAGGTGTAGTCGTAGAAATAGTCCGCATCAAAGCCGCGGATGCCGTGCTTTTCGAACGCCTTGCAGGCGGAAACGAAGCTCGCGTAATCGGTCGGCAGCGGAATGCCGTATTCCTCGAACAGGCCGCGGTTGACCACGAAGCCGTGCGCGTCCGCGCAGACCGGAAGCCAGTTGACGCTGCCGTCCTCGTTCTTGAAGCTGTCGAGGTAGGTGTTGTAGACCGCGCCCGCCTCGTTGGTCAGGGCGAGGTTCATCAGGCTGTCCTTCAGCGGCGCGGCGTCGTGCAGCGAGAAGCGGCAGCTGGTGATGATGTCCGGCAGACCGCCGTTTTCGTTCAGGAATTTGTAAAAATCCAGATCGTTGTTGCCGACGATGAACTCAATGTTCACATCCGGCAGCTGCGACTGGATATAGGGGGCGTAATTTTCGTACAGCGTGGTGTTCCACAGATAGACCTGAATGGTCTCCGCGTTCTCCTGCGCCTCGTTCTTCTGCGCGCCGCAGCCGGACAGCAGGCAGACGCCTGCGATCAGTACCGCGAGCAAGAGGGACAGACCGCGCCGCAGCTTTTTCTTTTTCATAAACCGTTCTCCTTACCCCGTGACGGCCGCCGCTCCCCGGAAGGCCGCGCCTTTCTCTTTTTTTCTCTCCTGGCGCCGCAAAAAACGGCGATATATAAACAGTATAGCACTTTTCGGGCACAAATACAAGGGATTTCGCCTTTATCCGTCTCAAACAGGCAAAAATGCACGCGGTACGCCGCGTGCATCGTGCTTTTCCCGGCGCTGCATCTGTAAGTCGGATGGAAGGCGCCGAAGGGGAAACGTTATAAAGCTATAACTTTTTAACTGTATAACTGCATAACGTTATAACTGCTGTTTGCAAAATCGTTAGAAAATCCTTCTTGTTTTCGCTCTTTCGTCTCTCTCGCCGGAGGTTTTAGACGAGAGGTTTGATTTAAGAAGAATAAATCGGTAAGGATTTTATTAGATACCGCCGATTTGCAGACGCTCAAAAACCATGGCTTCTGTTTCCATTGTACCCGTAAACACCCTACCCTGTAAAAGCAGGGGAATGGTGCGGCGGACAAAGAAAAAGGGCGGCAGGGGAGCCGTCCTTCGTGCTTCAGCCGGGAAGTTTCGTTTTCCGCGCACGACAGCCAGCCATGACGCTTGTCATGGCTGGCTTTTTAATCCTGGTACTCGCCGCGGGCGATTGCCTCTTCACGGCGGCGGCGTGCCTCGGCCTTCTGCGCGAGCCATGCCTGCTCCCAGTCGGCAAGCGGCTTGTCCGGCGCTTCGTCGGCAGGGGAGGCGTCCGTGCTGCACTGACTTTCGAGGAAGTCGAACAGCGCGGTCTGTAAGTAGGCGGCCGGGTTTTCGATGCGGTCATAGTCGATTGTAGTGCTGTCGAGGAAGCGCTCCACGCTTTCCGGGGAAATCATCTGCGCGACGGTTTCGCGGCGCTCCTGCGCGATCTCCGCGCCCTTGATGAACAGCTTGTCTGCGTGCCTGATGTTGCAGACCGCCGTCACGACCGTTCCGGTCAAATCGTTTCCGAACCGCTTGCGGAGTGCGTCAGCGTTCAGCTGCCGCTCGATCTTTCTGCGCTCCTTGCGGCGCACCGCGCGCGGCTTGTCCTTCTTCTTGAGCGACACGTTCTTGCGGATATGAGAAACGTGCTTTTTGAGCTTCTCGAGGAAATCACCGATGGTTGCAATCGTGGAAACCGAGCCGTCAGCGTGGTGGTTGGTCAGATACGGCGTTTCGAGATCGGGCGTCTCGCAGATCTCGTATTCGTAAGTCCAGCGGTTTTCCTCGCCGGCCGGGTGGCGGTGCTGCTTGAGCAGACCAGAAATCTTGAAGCGCTTCCAGAGCGTCGAGAAATGCTTGATTTTCTCCATGCAGAACGAACGGATGCCCTCGGGGCGGAGGACAAAGCCGGGAATCTTCATCAGATGGCTGACGAGCGCGAACAGGCCCTTGCTGGCGAGGGAAATGGACTTGTCGCGCAGGACAGAGGTGGAAATATTCGTGTAGTCGCGCTGCGCATCGGAAATGCAGATAACGTCGCCGTTCGGGCGGTCGATGGCCGGGGAATAAACGAAATCCACCGGCTCGGACGGGTGCTGCATCAGATTGTAGACGTGACAAAACGCACCATTTTCCGACTGGGAGAAATAGTGCTGCAAGTACCCCTTCTGCTTGAGCTCCTTCCACGCCGCGTTCAGCAGGTAGCCGCTGTCCGAGCAGGCATAGCCGAGGCGGCGCTTGCTCAGCGAGAAATCCGGCAGGCCGATAAAGGATTTGATGACGGCGAACAGACCCTTGGCGTCGAGGGAAAGCGTGCTGTCGCGCAGGACTTCGTTGTAAATTGTCGTGTAGCCGGTCGCGGACATTGCCTTCCCTCCTTTCCGATGGTCAAATTTTTTTTGCAGAAGAAACAAAAAATCGTCTGATGCTCTCACACCAGACGATTGAAAAACCATGTCTAAATTCGCACTAAAAATCGAAAATTCGTAATGTTGCACAAGTAAAATGTGTCGTACAAGGAAGAAAAATTGATTTTTGTCGAAAAACGCGCGTCGTATTGACATAACCGCTTGTTGATTGTATAATAGTTATACAAGTAAGCGGTATGCGCCATTTGGCGCGTTACTGGTCTCAGGCTAGTGAGATCTTACCGCCCGCTGGTGGTTGCACACCAAGTGGCGGATACCGTTTATCAAAGAGCTGATGCTTGCCGGCATCGGCTCTTTTTATTTTCTGTAATTAAGAATACCATGGAAAATAGAAAATGTCAATTGCAATCCTGAAAAGATGAAAAATACTCGGGGAATTTGTGCGCGGCTTGAACCGGACAAGTGGTTTGCGGGATTGCCGCCGCCCGGCGGAGAGGGGAGCGCCGTACCCACGGCGGAGAGGAGTGCCGCCGCCCGGCGGCGGGGGCAAGAGGGGGATAAGACACCGAATGGTTTCTTATCCCCCTCTTAACTCCCCCTCATCTTCCTTAGGACGCGACTCCCTTCGGTCGCGCGTCTAAAAAGCGAGGGGCCCACAGTGACGTTTGGTGCTCCAAGGCACAACCCTTGATCGAAGCGGAGCTTTTCGCAGCGCAAATCAAGCGCCCTGCACCGTCTGGCCGC
>NZ_QULN01000011.1:2529-80850 GCF_003481705.1 Butyricicoccus sp. OM04-18BH | reverse complement strand
AAGGTTTCGGATGCCGTCTCATTGACAGCTTATTTATTATATCAGATGAAGTTTCGTTTGTCAAGAACTTTTTCAAAACTTTTTTCGAGGTTTTTGAAGCAATTCTCTCAAAACTCAAACTTTTCTGATCGCCGTCTCTTTCGAAACAGCTTATTTATTATATCAAACTGAAATCCGTTTGTCAAGAACTTTTTTCATTCTTTTCAAGCCGCTTTTCAGTTTGACCGTCTCGCCTCTCAGCGACAGCTTTAATAGGATACCACAGCGAGAGGCATAAAGTCAAGCATTATTTTCAAAAATTCAGTCGGAATTTCTCCGAACCAGGCTGATCACGAAGGCCGCAATGGAAAAAGCCACACTCACCGCAGACAATGCACACGCAACAATATCAACAGCAATCCTTTTTCCGTTCCGATTTCTTTTTGTTTTCTTCATATTTTGCCCTCTTTCCGCATCTTTTGATACAAAAGACTCGCCGGACGTTGCGGCGAGCCTTTTTTCATTATCCTGTTTTATCCGCTTTACTTCATCAGCTCGGCCAGAAGCATAACCTTGTCGAAGTTGCCCTCAATCTTGATCTTGCCCTCTGCGACTGCAACCTGCGGAATCAGCTTGCCGCTGAAAATTTTCTCGATGTTGGTCAGCGAACCGGACACGATTGCATCATGATCGATGTACTCATACGGCATTACAGACGGAACGCCATCGAGGATTTCGATATAGAAAACGCCCGTTACCTTGCCGGTAAGATTGAACTGAACGGCAACCTTGCCTTCTGCACCTGCGAGGTTGGCTTTGCTGAGCTTATTGTAAATCTTTGCTGTTAACTGGTCTATGGCCATCGGACTCGCCCCCTGAATATTATGTTAACCTTATTATACGGCATTTTGCAGAAATTGCAAGAGCTAACTGGTAATATTCCATAGATTTTACGCAGAATAACGTCCGACATTTCTATATTTCGCGTCAAAAATCAAGAAACCGTCTTGTATCTGCGCAATCAACGGTTTTTCAGCTTTTCCGGACAAACTGCGTTCGGCAGTGCGGGCAGGTGATCGTGATCTTGCCGCGGCCCTTCGGGACGCGCAGGCGCTTATGACAGTTCGGGCATTTGAAGTAGCGATGCATTTTCCGATCCTGGAAGCGCAGCACAGCATTATGCAGGCGGCGCGAGACAGGCCCCCACTTCTGGAGGAATTTCTGATTCTCGGCGTAGCGCGCCTGAATGTTGCGCGAGAACATGCGGAAGTAGCACAGGATAAACAGCGCGAGAATGAACATACTCATCCAGTTCCACTTCATCACCCATTCGATCACCATGAGAACGATCGCGAGCAGCAACAGCGCGTTGTTCAGCTGATCGCTGCCGTACCGGCCTGCCATAAATCGGCGCAGAAAATTCATGTTACTCTTCCTTTCGCGCGACGTGATCAAAGATGATCGACAGGACTTCCTCACGGCCCATGCCCTTCTCCGCCGAGAACGGGATGACAGGAACCTCTTCGGGCAGGAGCAGCGTCTGACGGATCTCTGCAATATTGCCTTCAATCTGGCTCTTTTTGATCTTGTCGAGCTTGTTGGCGATAATCACCCACGGCCTGCGCGATGCGCGGAACCACTCCGCCATCGTCATGTCATCGCGCGTCGGCTTATGACGGATATCAACGATCTGGATGCCGAGCGTCAGCAGGCCCATCGCAAAATAGGTCTCCATCAGCGCGCCCCAGCGCTGCTGCTCTGCCTTGGAGACGCGCGCATAGCCGTAGCCCGGCAGGTCGACAAAGTACAGCTGCTTGTCAATGGTAAAGTAGTTGATGTGGATAGTCTTGCCCGGCTGCGCACTGACACGCGCAAAATTCTTGCGGTTCAGCAGCTTGTTTATGACCGAGCTTTTGCCGACATTGGATTTGCCGGCGAAAACGATCTGCGGCAGGCTGTCAAACGGAAAATCGCTCTCCTTGACCGCCGAACGCAGGAATTCCACATTATGAAGATTGGGTGCCTTTTTTTCGTTGCTCATTGTACCACCGCCGTTGTCTCAGCGTCAGCCTTGGGAGGCATGCGACGCGATGTTTTCTTTTTTTTGCCGGGACGGCGCGAGAAGTCGATCGCCGTCTCCATGACCGTGTCCATATGCTCCGCGACGACGAACGCGACGTTTTCGCGTACCACAGGCTCAATATCCTGCAGATCGCTCTCGTTGTCCTTCGGGATGACGATGGTCTTGATGCCTGCGCGGTAGGCCGCCATGGTCTTTTCCCGCAGACCGCCGATCGGCAGCACGCGGCCGCGCAGCGTTACCTCGCCCGTCATAGCGACGTCATGACGCACCGGCGCCTCGGTCAGCGCGGAAATGATCGCCGTCGTAATGGTCACGCCGGCCGACGGGCCGTCCTTCGGGATAGCCGCTTCAGGGAAATGGATGTGCAGGTCGTTGTTCTTGTAGAACATCGGATCGATGCTCAGCTGCTCCGCGCGCGAGCGCACGAACGTGACTGCCGCCTTTGCACTCTCCTGCATGACTGTGCCGAGGTTGCCTGTGACCTCGATCTTGCCCGTTCCGGGCACGACCGCCACTTCTACCTCGAGCATTTCACCGCCGACGCTCGTCCATGCAAGGCCGTTTACGATGCCGACCTCATCCTTCGCGGACACGACATCCTTTTTGAACGGCGCGACGCCGAGCAGCTCCTCGATATTCCTGTTCGAGACCGTCAGTCTGCGGCCGCCGTCCGCGATATGCCGCGCCGCCTTGCGGCACAGCTTGGCGAGCACGCGCTCCAGACGGCGCACACCGGCCTCGCGGGTATAGCCCGTGATGACCTTCGCGAGCATTTCTTCGGAAATAACCAGCTGACCCTTCCCCAGACCATGCTTGTCCATCTGGCGCGGCAGCAGGTGATTCAGCGCGATCCGGCGCTTCTCCTCCTCGGTGTAGCTCGGCAGCTCGATGACCTCCATGCGGTCGAGCAGCGGACGCGGAACAGCCGAAAGATCGTTCGCCGTCGTGAGGAACACGACATCGGACAGGTCGAACGGCAGCTCGATATAGTGGTCGCGGAACGCGACGTTCTGTTCGGTGTCGAGCACCTCGAGCATCGCGGAGGCCGGGTCTCCGCGGAAATCGCTGCCCATCTTGTCGATCTCGTCTAGCAGGATGAGCGGATTGGATGTACCGGCGCGGCGCAGCGCGTCCATGATGCGGCCGGGCATTGCGCCGATGTAGGTCTTTCTGTGGCCGCGGATGTCGGCCTCATCGCGCACGCCGCCCAGACTCATGCGGGCATAGCTGCGGCCCATCGCCTCCGCGATGGATTTCGCGATAGAGGTCTTGCCGACGCCCGGAGGGCCTGCGAGACAGAGCACCTGTCCCTTGAGGTTGGGCGCGAGCGTGCGGACAGCCAGGAACTCCATGATGCGCTCCTTGACCTTTTTCATGCCGTAGTGGTCGCGGTCGAGGATGCGCTGCGCCTCCTCGAGATCGAGGCGCTCCTCGCTCCTGCTGCGCCACGGCAGATCGAGCACGGTATCGAGATAAGTGCGCACGACGCCCTGCTCCGCGTTCGAGCCGCCGAGCTTGGCGAAGCGGTCCACCTCGCGGATGAGCTTTTCCTCGCATTCCTGCGGCAACTTGAGGTCGAGGATGCGCTGACGGTAGGTCTCGGCCTCCGCCGCTGCATCCTGCTCGCCCAGCTCGGTCTGGATGACCTTGATCTGCTCGCGCAGGTAGTATTCGCGCTGATTTTTATCCATCTGGGACTTAACTTCGTCCTGGATCTCGTTTTCGAGCCTCAGCACCTCGGTCTCCTCGCCGAGCAGGCGGATGACCATGGTCAGACGGCGCGTGATGCTGAGCTCTTCGAGGATGTCCTGCTTGGCCGCGACCTCGATACTGATGTTCTGCGCGATGTAATCCGCGAGGAAGCCTGCGTCGCCGCCCTCGGCAACCGTCAGCTCCACATCGGGCGAGATGCGCTGCGCATTGTCAGCGTACTCCGCAAAGCGCTCCTGCGCCGTGCGGACAAGCGCCTGCGCACGGCGTTCGGTCACGCCATAAACATAGTCCTCGAGCTGCTCGACCTCAGCATAGATGCAGCTCTTGTCGTCCTGTGCCGCGAAGAACTGATGCACGAGCGCGCGCTGCTTGCCCTCGACGAGCACGCGGATGTTGTCGCCCGGCAGGCGCAGGATCTGCTTGACCTGACAGATGGTGCCGATCTGATAGAGATCGCTCGGGGACGGGTTGTCCGTCTTGAGGTCGCGCTGTGCGGTCAGAAAGAGCGTCTGACCGTTCTTCATCGCCGCTTCCAGCGCGCGGATGGAAAGCAGACGGCCCACATCGAAGTGGATTATCATATTCGGGAACGCAACGAGGCCGCGCAGCGGAAGCACCGGCAGGCGGCTTACAGTCGTTCCAAGCTGTTCTGTCATAGTGTATCTCCTTGCAGGGAAAATTCGTATATAAAGACAGTATAGTATTTTTCCGCGCATTTGTAAAGCGGTTTTCCTCTGTCTTTTTGTCACAAACCGGCAAAATCCCTCTGTTTTTCACTTTTTTACACTTTGTTCACGAATAAAGGCCGGCACCATAAAAAGCGCGGACAGGAAAAAACATCCTGTCCGCGTATGCTGTGGTGGTCTTATTATGCACTTTTGGTTGTCTTGCGCGTGTGCTTCTTCGGCGGCTCGGGGTCCACCGGCATCGCGTCGTGCTCGATCACCGGCTCGCCCGTGCCCATGACGACCTCCGGGGTGATGGTGACCGAGGAAACCGTCTTGTCGGACGGAATGCTGAACATGATGTCGGTCATCACGTTTTCCAGTACGCCGCGCAGACCGCGTGCGCCGGTCTTGCGCTCGAGCGCCGTCTCCGCTACCTTGACGAGCGCCTCCGGCTCGAAGTTCAGCTTGACGTTGTCCATCTCGAACATGGTCTGATACTGCTTGACGAGCGCGTTCTTCGGCTCCTGCAGAATGCGCACGAGCGCATCTCTGTCGAGCGTATCGAGCGAGACGATAGCCGGCAGACGGCCGATCAGCTCGGGGATAAGGCCGTACTTCATCAGATCATGCGGCTCGATCTGCGCGAGCAGACGGTCGGTCTGCTCCTCTTCCTTGCCCTTGATCTCCGAGCCGAAGCCCATGCCCTGCTTGCCCGTGCGCTTCTGGATGATGCCTTCGATACCGTCAAAGGCGCCGCCGCAGATAAACAGGATATTGGTCGTGTCGATCTGGATAAACTCCTGATGCGGATGCTTGCGGCCGCCCTGCGGCGGAACGTTGGCCGTCGTGCCCTCGAGCATCTTGAGCAGCGCCTGCTGAACGCCCTCGCCCGAGACATCGCGGGTGATGGACGGATTTTCGCTCTTGCGCGCGATCTTGTCGATCTCATCGACATAGATGATGCCGTGCTCGGCCAGCTCGATGTCGAAGTCCGCCGCCTGGATCAGACGGAGCAGGATGTTCTCGACGTCCTCGCCGACATAGCCGGCCTCGGTCAGCGTCGTCGCGTCCGCGATGGCGAACGGGACCTGAAGCGTCTTGGCGAGCGTCTGCGCAAGCAGTGTCTTGCCCGAGCCGGACGGGCCGAGCATCAGAATATTCGACTTCTGAAGCTCTACCTCGGTCTCGGGATGGTAGATACGCTTGTAGTGGTTGTAAACGGCAACGGAGAGCGCGATCTTGGCGCGGTCCTGGCCGATCACGTACTGATCGAGCACGTTTTTCAGCTCCTGCGGCGTCGGCAGATGCTCCGGCCGTGCCGCAGCCATCTGACCGCAGTGCTGCTCGGGCATGAAGTCCAGTTCATCCTCCAGAATGCTGGTGCAAACGCCAATGCACTCGTCGCAGATATACACGCCCGGACCCGCGATCAGCTTGCGTACCCGGTTCTGGGGTTTACCGCAGAAGGAGCACTTCAGCGGCTTTTCATCTTTATAATTCGGCATACTGCACCTCTGTTCAGCAGAATTTCATCAATGCTTATCGAAAACCTTGTCGATCAGGCCGTACTCGACAGCCTCCTGCGCGGTCATGAAGTTATCGCGCTCGCAGTCGGCGTGAACGGTCTCGAACGGCTTGCCGGTGTTCTCGGCCAGGATGCGCGTCATGCGCTCCTTGATGATCTCAAGACGCTTGAGGTGAAGCGCCATGTCCGTGATCTGACCCTGCGTGCCGGCGGACGGCTGATGGATCATGATCTCAGCGTTCGGCAGCGCATAGCGCTTGCCCTTTGCGCCGGAGGACAGCAGGAACGCACCCATGGACGCTGCCATGCCGATGCAGATGGTCGAGACGTCGCACTTGATATAGTTCATGGTGTCGTAGATCGCCATGCCTGCGGTGACAGAGCCGCCGGGGCTGTTGATATACAGAGAAATGTCCTTGTCCGGGTCCTGCGCTTCCAGATACAGAAGCTGCGCAACAACGAGCGATGCGGTGGTGTCGTTGACCTCCTCGCACAGCATGATGATGCGGTCATTCAGCAGACGGGAGTAGATGTCGAACGAACGCTCGCCGCGGCCGGTCTGCTCGATTACCATTGGGACTAAGCTCATTGGAAAAACTCCTTTCGAAAAAGAGTCGGTGTTTGTACTCGGATTTCCGCGATGCGTGTCGCATTGCGGAGAAAATTTGTTCGCTGATACGCTGATGGAACCGGCCATACGGCCGGTTCCATGTGATATCATATGGAGAGATGCTTACTCAGCGGTCTCCTCAGTCTCCTCGGTCTCCTCAGCCTTCTTCTTGGAAGCCTTCTTGACCTTGGCGTTCTTCTTGATGAACTCAAGAGCGTTGGAGATGCGCAGGTCGCCGGACAGAGCGGACTCTGCAACGATGGTCTTGATCTTCTCAACGTCCATCTTGTACTGCTCAGCCATCTTCGCGTACTCGTCAGCGATCTCCTGCTCGGAAACCGTGATGTTCTCCTGGTCTGCGACCTTCTGGAGTGCCAGACGGGTCTTGACCTGACGCTCAGCCTGATCCTTGAACATTGCACGGAATGCGCCCATCTCAGTGTTCGTCATCTTGAGGTACTGCTCGAGGCCCATGCCCTGCATCTGGAGACGGTAGCCGAAGTCCTGAACGATGGTGTCGACCTGAGAGTCGATCATAGCCTCCGGAATATCAGCCTTCATGCCCGCGATAACAACGTCGAGCAGCTTCTCCTCGAATGCAGCGTCAGCAGCTTCCTGGCGCTCGTTCTTCAGGCGGTCGGTGATCTCCTTCTTGAGGTCGTCGAGGGTCTCGCAGGTGTCGGAAACGTCCTTTGCGAACTCGTCGTCGAGGGTCGGGAGGATGGTCTCCTCTACCTTGTGTACCTTGCACTTGAAGGTAGCTTCCTTGCCGGCCAGCTCCTCAGCGTGGTACTCCTTCGGGAAGGTTACGACTACGTCCTTCTCGTCGCCTGCCTTGCAGCCGATCAGCTGATCCTCGAAGCCCGGGATGAATGCGCCGGAGCCCAGAGTCAGCTCATGATGCTCAGCCTTGCCGCCCTCGAATGCAACGCCGTCTACAAAGCCCTCGAAGTCGATGTCAACGGTATCGTTCTTCTTTGCCTTGCGCTCAACGGTCTCGGTGCGTGCAAAGCGCTGTGCCATGCGGTTCAGCTCAGCCTTTACGTCAGCCTGAAGTACCTTTACGGTCTCCTTCTCCGCCTCGATGCCCTTGTACTCGCCCAGCTCAACTTCCGGCTCAACCGGTACCTTGGCGATGATGGTCAGGCCGCCCTCTTCTGCCGGTTCGCCCAGATCGACGTCTGCACGGCCGACCATCTTGATGCCGGACTTCTCGACAGCCATATCCATAGCCTGCGGATACAGAATATTGAAAGCTTCCTCGAAGAATACGCCTTCGCCGTACAGCTTCTCGATCATCTTGCGCGGAGCCTTGCCCTTGCGGAAGCCCGGAACGGTGATGTTCTTGCCGCTCTTCTTGAATGCCTTGTCCTTTGCAGCCTCGAACTCAGCCTTGGTGATCTCGATCGTGAGAGCTACGACGCTGTGCTCGAGCTTTTCAGTGTTTTTCAGTTCCATGTTGCCAATCTCCTTACTAAATACTTTCGATTGTATCTAAATCATTCTATCAGATTTTTCTCATGATTTCCATAGTTTTTTCTATTTTTTCAGAAAAACCGGGGTAAAATCTACAAAATCACCCGAAACGAGCTTCCACTCGATGCCCTCGGCCTCGCCTGTGACCGCGTATCTAAGGCTGTTTCCGTGCAGATGCCCATAAACGCAGCGCTTTACGCCGTATTTTTTGAGCAGTTCGACGATAGCCTCGCAGCGGTAGGTCGAGTACAGCGGCGGATAGTGCAGGAAGCAGATGATCTCCTCGGGCTGCTCTGCGGCGCCGAGCCGCAGCGACGCCTCAAGTCTCAGCAGCTCACGCCTGAAGATCTTCTCGTTGTGCGGATCGGAAAAATCCTCCTCGAACGGCCAGCCGCGCGTGCCGCACAGCGCCGTTTTTCCGTAAAAGAAGCAGTTGTTGTGCAGGAAATCAATGCTCGCAAACCCGTTCTCGTCCAGAAAGCGGTGCATTTTAGAGGCCGTCTCCCACCACAGGTCGTGGTTTCCCTTCAGAATGATCTTTCTGCCCGGCAGGGAGTCGATGAGGGCAAAATCGCCCTTTGCCTCCGCGAGGCTGATGCCCCACGAAATATCGCCGCCCAGTACCACCGTATCCTCCGGCGCGATCAGCTCGCGCCAATGCCTGATAATCTTGTCCGTATGCCCTTCCCACCGGCCGCCGAAGATATCCATCGGCTTGGCGACATCGGTGGCAAGATGCAGGTCGGCCAGCGTGTAAAGCGCCATTACAGATCCTTGAGCAGGGCGACAGTCGAGAGAATGCCTGCCTTGTCCACCACGCGGTCAAAGCGCGGCGTTTTACCTGCGAGGGCTGCGAGCGGCGCGGGCGCCGGTACGCCCGTCAGACCGGTCAGAACATCGAGCTGGGTCACGTCGTCCTTTTCAAGCGTGCCGCCGAGCGCCTCGATGACGGCGCGGCAGAACTTGAACGGAGATGCGGTGGAGGCGATCACGGTCGGAGTCTCGTCGCCCGTGCGCGCGCGGTAATCCTCGTATACGCGGACCGCAACGGCGGTATGCGTATCGCACAGGTACTTCTCCTCTGTCCACAGCCTGTGGATGGTTTCCGCTGCGTGCTCGTCGTCGCAGCAGCCGGCATCGAAGTCGGCCGCGATCTTCGCGAATACGTCCGAGGCAACCTTGTAGCTGCCCTCGCCGTTCAGCTTCGCCATGAGCTCGGCTACCATCCTGTCGTCAAAGTCAGACGCGAAGAACAGCAGTCGCTCGAGGTTGGACGAGATCAGGATATCCATCGAGGGGGAGGTCGTGGTATAGAAATCGCGGTTGCGGTTGTACTCGCCGTCCTTCTTGAAGAAGTCGGTCAGCACGTTGTTGCGGTTGGACGCGCAGATGAACTTGTTCACCGGCAGGCCCATCTGCTTTGCGATGTAAGCGGCGAGGATGTTGCCGAAGTTGCCGGTCGGGACGCAGACATTGATCCTGTCGCCCTGGCGGATCGTGCCGGCCTTGACCATGTCGCAGTATGCGGAGACATAATACGCGATCTGCGGCGCGAGACGGCCCCAGTTGATGGAGTTCGCGGAGGACAGCATCATGCCATCCCTGTCGAGCTGCGCACGGGTCTCGTCGTCGGTGAAGATGCGCTTGACTGCGCTCTGTGCGTCGTCGAAGTTACCGTGGATGGCGATAACCTCGACGTTCGCGCCCTCCTGCGTCGCCATCTGGAGCTTCTGCATCGGGGAAACGCCGTCTACCGGATAGTAGACCATGATCTTGGTGCCCGGGACATCGTGGAAGCCGTCGAGCGCTGCCTTGCCGGTGTCGCCCGAGGTCGCCACGAGGATGCACGCGGTGCGCGTCTCGCCGGTCTTGCGCAGGGACGCGGTCAGCAGATGCGGCAGCATCTGGAGCGCCATATCCTTGAATGCGCAGGTCGGGCCGTGCCACAGCTCGAGCAGGTTCTTGCCCTCGGAGAGCTTCACGACCGGAGCGGTGTCCGCGCCGCCGAACTTCTCGTCAGCGTAAGCCTTCGCTGCGAAGTCCGCCAGCTCCTCCGCCGTAAAGTCGGTCAGGAACTTGCCGAGGATGAGCGCCGAGCGACCCTTGTAGTCGCTCTCCGCAAGCGTTTTCCAGTCTGCCTCGGTGAGAGCAGGGAACGAGGTCGGGCAGTAGAGACCGCCGTCCGGCGCGATGCCGTTGGCGATGGCATAAGCCGCGGAAACCTTGCGTTCTCTGTTTCTTGTGCTTACATAATCCATTTATCATAACCTCCGCAGTGGTATTGTATACTACGTGTTGTTGGTCGCCGCATGGAAAATCCATACCTTATTATTGTATAGCAAACCGGTATGGTTCGGCAATAGCGAAATGCGAAAAAATACAGCCGATTATCACAGCATTTTCTGTATAAACGCGAAAGCGTTGTCATAGAACAGGCCGCGAACGGTCTCCTCCCGGTATCCGAGGGCGAGCATGCGGTCTGCGAGACGGTACATATCGCCGAGGTCCTCGATGCCGACAGGCAGCTGGTCGCAGCCGTCGAAATCGCAGCCGAGCGCGACGATCTTCTCGCCGTACATACCGATAAAGCGCTCGATATGATCGATCGCATCGTCGAGCATCGAGTCGCTCTGGCGCACGAGAAAGGGCGTATACAGGTTGATGCCGACAAGGCCCCCTCGCTGCGCGATCTCGGCGAACTGCTCGTCGGTGAGGTTGCGCGAGTTGCGGCAGAGCGCACGGCTGTCGCTGTGGGTCGCAACAAACGGCCGCGCCGTCTCCTCGCAGACGTCCCAGAAGCCGCGGTCGGACAGATGGGAAACGTCGATGAGCATTCCCTTTTCATCGAGCGCGCGCACAAGCTGCCGTCCCCCGTCAGTCAGACCCTCGTTCTGGTCGATGGCAGACGGGCAGCCGAAACGGCTGCGGTAGTTCCATGTCAGCGTCACCAGACGAACGCCGGCGTCATACGCCTCATCGAGCGCGCCCTCCCGCTCGGGCAGCAGCTCCGCACCCTCGATGGAGAGGAACGCCGCCGCTTTGCCGCTTTCCGCGGCGCGGGTCAGCTCCTCGCCGCTGCGGCACAGCGTCAGCCAGTCCGCGTTCGCCGCAAACTCCGTCTGCGCGGTTTGCAGCATGCGTGCGAGGCGCTCGTCCTTCGGCGTGTCGAGCAGGCAGGAGCGTTTCTTTTTCTGCGACTCCGGCGGATATGCGCCGCAGAACAGCGCGAAAAACTGCACATAATGCTCGTATTTCTGCGCCGCTGCGCGGTTGACATGCAGATCGTTCTCGCGCAGGTGCTTTCCTGTCTCGCAGCATTCATACAGGGTATCACAGTGAAGATCAAACAGTTTCATTCTTACCCTCCAAACGCATTTTCGATCTGGCGGATGCGCGGCGCGGCCGCGCCTTCCTCTCCGTAGACCTCGATCACATCAAACCGCGGCTGCTTGTCGGCCGGAGCGCTCTGAAGCCACGCCTCCGCCGCCGCAATGAGGCGCGCCTGCTTCGCCGGCGTCACCGCCTCACAGGCCGCCGCAAATCGGGCGTTCCGGCGCGTTTTTACCTCGAAAAAGACGAGAAACCGCTCGTTTTCCGCGATGATGTCGAGCTCTCCGAAACGGGTGCGGTAATTCCGCTCCAGTATATGCCAGCCGCGCGAGACGAGCCATTCCGCTGCCGCTTTTTCACCCCACGCGCCCTTCATCGCGGCGCTTCGGGATGTTTTTCGTAGAATTTCTTCAAAAAGCTCATGCGGTGGATGGGACACGGGCCGTGCGCGAGCAGCGCTTCGTCATGCGCTCTGGTCTCGTAGCCCTTGTGCTTTTCAAAGCCGTACTGCGGGTACTGCTCCGCGAACTGCCGCATCAGCCGGTCACGGGTGACCTTGGCGATGATGGACGCCGCCGCGACGGACGGGATCTTCGCGTCGCCCGACACCACGCACTCGTGCGGCAGGTCAAGCCCCTGCGAGCGGTTGCCGTCCACGTAGACGAAATCCGCAGGTCTGGTCAGACCGTCTACCGCCTGCCGCATCGCGCGGAAGGTCGCCTGTAAAATGTTGATCTCGTCGATCACGCGCTCATCTACGAGCGAGACCGACCACGCGAGCGCGTTTTCCGTGATCTCGTCAAACAGTTTCTCGCGCTTTTTCTCGCTGAGCTTTTTCGAGTCGTTCAGACCCTCGATGACGATTCCGCCCGGCAGGATGACCGCCGCCGCGCACACCGGCCCCGCGACCGGACCGCGTCCCGCTTCATCCACGCCGCAGACCGCCTCGAAGCCGTTTTTCCATGCTCTTTCTTCGTATTCCCAGGTCATGCCGTCCGCTCCTTACTCTGCCGCCGCGGGCATCTCGAGCGTGATGCGGCCGAGCACGCCGCCGCGGAACTCGTCGAGCAGGATACGCGCCATGCGCTCGGTGTCGATCTCGCCGCCGCGCAGCAGGAAGCCGCGCCGCTTTCCGGCCTGCTGAAGCAGTTCGTAGCCGAGAAAATCGCATTCCTCCTCGGGAATGGAGACGCTGTAGCGGTCGACGATGGTCTGCGGCGCCTGCTCCGCTAGCAGCTCCATCAGCTTGCAGCCGAGCGTCTCGACATCCAGAATATCGTCCTTGATCGCGCCCGTGCAGGCGAGCAGGATGCCCACGCGCTCGTCGTCGAACTTGGGCCACAGAATGCCCGGCGTGTCGAGCAGATCGATGCCGCTGTCGACGCGGAACCACTGGCTGCCGCGCGTCACACCCGGGCGATCAGCCGCCTTCGCGGACCTTCGGCCCAGAATGCGGTTGATGAACGTGGACTTGCCGACGTTCGGGATGCCGACGACCATCACGCGGACAGCCTTGCCGACCAGCCCCTTTTCATTCCATTGCTCGATCTTGTCCGCGAGCAGCGTGCGCACCGCATTCGAGAACGCCTGCGTGCCTGTGCCTGCACGGCTGTCGGTCTGGATGACCGCCATGCCCTGATCGCGGAAATGCTTCGCCCAGACCGCCGTCTTGTTGGGGTCGGCCAGGTCGATGCGGTTGAGGATCATCATGCGCGGACGGCCCGCCGCGATTTCGTCCATGTCGGGGTTGCGCGACACCTGCGGAATGCGTGCATCTACCACCTCGCACACCGCGTCCACCTGCTTGATATACTCCGCCATCTGCCGGCGGGTCTTTGTCATATGTCCGGGATACCACTGAATATTCATATCTTACTCCACCGATCCAAATTCACTGAACGGGAACACTACTCGGAGCACGTGTCCGAGAATGCAGCGCTCGTCTACGATGCCGAGACGGCTGTCGCGGCTGTCTGTCGAGTTATTGCGGTTGTCGCCCATCACGAACACGCATCCCTCCGGGATGGTCTGCGGATAGGACAGGTCGCCCATGCGCGTGAGCGTGTCGATCTTCTCGGCGATATACGGCTCGTCGAGCACTTCGCCGTTGACGCTCACGTCGCCCGTGACGGGGTCGATATCGACTGTGTCGCCGCCGGTCGCGATGACACGCTTGACGATCGGCTGGTCGCTGTAAAAGCCGTCCTTGCGCAGCACGACGATGTCGCCCTTTTCCGGGTGATAGCCGAGGTTGCTCACGAGCATGATGCTGCGGTCCTCGAGCGTCGGATACATTGACATGCCGTCCACGCCGAACAGGCGCACGACAAACGTAAAGATAATGACAAAGGCGATCAGCACGCCCATCAGCGACTCGCCCCAGGCGAACAGCTCGCTCGTAAAGCGCGGCTCAAATTCCTTTTTGCCCTCTTTCCGGGTTTCATCCATAATACACGCTCCCCTTTCCATTCGAAAAAACGTTCAACTTCATTATAGCCGCAGCGGATGGCTGACGCAAGTCCCTGTTCGGCTTTCCCGTGCAAAAACAAAAACGGAGAGCGTAATTCTGCTCCCCGTTTCTGCGATGCTTGTGTTGGTTAGATCTTTTCTGCGATCTTGGCAGCCTTGCCTACGCGGCCGCGCAGGTAGTACAGCTTAGCACGGCGAACCTTACCGTTGCGGACAACCTCGAACTTTGCAACGTTCGGGGAGTGTACCGGGAAGGTCTTCTCGACGCCTACGCCGTAAGAGATGCGGCGAACGGTAACCGTCTGGTTAACGCCAGCGTGCTTCTTGGCAATGATGATGCCCTCGAACACCTGAATACGCTCGCGGTTGCCCTCCTTGATCTTAGCGTGTACCTTTACGGTATCGCCGATCTTCAGAACCGGCAGATCGCTCTTGAGCTGCTGCTCGGACAGTACTTTTACGAGATCCATTTTTCTGTCATCCTTTCGTCTTAGACATTCTTGCCCCATTTATCTGTAAATGAGCAGAGGAATGCCCGTCTCATAATTACCAAATAATCATACCATACTGTCGTTCGGATTGCAAGCACTTTTTTGTCTTTGCTGTGCTTCAATCATTCTGCACAGTTTTTACCGTTTTGCTATTGCATGAATTGTCTATTTTGTTTATACTGAATATATCCCCCGTGTAAAGGAGCAACGATCTATGTGGGCTTATGAAAGTGTTTTTTATCAGATTTATCCCATCGGCTTCTGCGGCGCGCCGCGTGTCAACGACGGCATAACCGTGCCGCGCATCCGCAAGGTGGCCGACTGGGCCGAGCACATCGCGCGTCTCGGCTGCAACGCCGTTTATTTTTCCCCGATCTTCGAATCCGACAGTCACGGCTACGATACCCGCGACTTCCGAAAGGTGGACTGCCGCCTCGGCACGAACGCCGATTTCGCAGCCGTATGCGAGACTCTGCATGAGCACGGCATCAAGGTTGTGCTGGACGGCGTGTTCAACCATGTCGGCCGCGGCTTCTGGGCGTTCAAGGACGTGCAGGAGAAAAAATGGGACTCCCCCTACAAGGACTGGTTCCACATCTCGTTCGAGGGCAATTCGAATTATAACGACGGCTTCTGGTACGAGGGCTGGGAAGGACACTACGAGCTTGTCAAGCTCAACCTGCGCAATCCCGACGTCGTGCATCATCTGTTCGACTGCATCCGCCTGTGGAAGGACGAATTCGGCATCGACGGTCTGCGCCTGGACGTCGCCTACTGCCTCGACAAGGATTTTCTCCGTCAGCTCCGCTCGTTCTGCGACTCGTTCGGCTCGGATTTCTTCCTCGTCGGCGAGCTGCTGCACGGCGACTACAATCAGTTCGTCGGTGACGGTCTGCTGCACTCCTGCACGAATTATGAGTGCTACAAGGGTCTGTATTCCTCGATGAACAGCTACAATCTGTTCGAGATCACCCACTCCCTGCTGCGCCAGTTCGGCCCGGAAAACTGGACGCTGTACCGCGGCAGGCATCTGCTCTCGTTCGTCGACAACCATGATGTGACGCGCGTCGCGTCCATCCTCCAGAACCGCCTCCATCTGCCCCTCATCTATGCGCTGCTGTTCGGCATGCCGGGCATTCCGTGCATCTATTATGGCAGCGAATGGGGTGCGGAGGGAAACAAGCAGCAGGGCGACGACGCGCTGCGCCCCTCGTTCGACGCACCCGAGCGGAACGCGCTGACCGACACCATCGCCGCGATGGCGAAGGCGCACCGCGAAAGCCGCGCACTGTGCTACGGCGACTTCCGTCAGCTCGTCCTCACCAACAGGCAGTGCATCTGGGAACGGTGTGCAGACGGCGAGCGAGTGCTCATCGCGGTCAATATCGACGACCAGCCGTATACCGCGCACTTCGACGCGAAATGCGGCCGCGCGGTCGACCTCATCACCGGAGAGCCGCATGATTTCGGCGGCGGCAGCGAACTGCCCCCCTGCTCGGCGTTTTTCTGGAAGTGCGAGTGCTGATTTTCCCTGAAAGCACACGAATACCCCGGTGCAGCAGACGCATCGGGGTATTTTTTCGCGCAAAAAGGGCGGCTTGCGCCGCCCCTGTATTGCAGTAATATGAAATTACTTGAGGACAACCTCGCCGCCGAGACCGGTGTGCTTGGTGATGTACTCACGGCCCATCTTAGCGTACTCGAACGGATTAGCCTTAGCCGGGTCCTGCTCAGCCTCGACCATGATCCAGCCGGAGTAACCAGCCTTGTCAAGCAGGTCGAATACCTTGTCGAACTCTACGCAGCCGTCCGGATCGCCCGGTACGGTGAAAGCGCCAGCGCGGACAGCGTCCAGGAAGGACCAGTGCTCAGCGCGAGCCTTCTCAACCAGCGGCATACGCATGTTCTTCAGATGAACGTGACCAACGCGGTCAGCGAACTTCTCGAGCATCTTGACCGGGTCCTCGCCTGCGAAGGTGAAGTGGCCGGTATCGAAGCACAGGAATACGTACTTCGGATCGGTGTTCTCCATCAGACGGGTGGTCTCTTCAACGGTCTGGCATACGGTGCCCATGTGATGATGGAAGCAGGTGCGGATGCCGTACTTCTCCATGGACAGCTTGCCCAGCTTGTTCAGGCCGGTGGTGAAGCGGTCCCACTCCTCGTCGGTCAGAACGCGCTTCTTGTCGTCGAGAACCGGGGTGTCGAGCTGGCCCTGGATGGAGCCGGACTGCTCGGAAACGTTGATAGCGGTAGCGCCAACGTAGGACAGGTACTCGAGCTCCTTAACGAACTCAGCCTCAACCTCTTCGTACGGCTTGTCAACCAGGAAAGAGGAGAACCACTTGGAAGCGATGGTCATGTTGCGAGCGTCCAGCATGTGCTTGAGGACGGTCTTGTCTTCCGGGTACTTATGGCCGACTTCGCAGCCGTCGAAACCAGCGAGCTTCATCTCAGAGATGCACTGCTGGAAGGTGTTCTCGTCGCCGAGATCCCACATATCATCATTGGACCAGCCGATCGGGCAGATACCCAGTCTTACTTTCTTCGGATCTAACATAGTTATTCCCTCCATAATCTTCTCTCTGCGTCTGCGCAGAACAAACGCATTTTTGTTATTCTTATTGTACCCTTATGCACTGTAAATGTCAAACGCATTTTTTCACAAAGCCGAGTTGTGCAATCCGCTGTTTTTGTCATTCCGCGAACTTGTGCGTGTGCGTGCACGCACTTTTGCGCAAAAACCGCGCGAGATTGTTCCCGCGCGGTTGATTATGTCTTATCTGTAACTTTTCGTCTGCTGCGCTCAGATACGGGCCACACCGGAATCGCGGGCAGCCTGCGCAACAGCATCCGCGACTGTGCGGATGACCTTCTTGTCGAACGCCATCGGCATGATGTACTCTGCGGTCAGCTCTTCATCAGAGACACAGGACGCGATCGCCTTTGCCGCCGCGAGCTTCATCTCCTCATTGATGTCGCTTGCGCGAACGTCGAGCGCGCCGCGGAAAATGCCCGGGAACGCGAGCACGTTGTTGATCTGGTTCGGATAATCCGAACGGCCGGTGCCGACAACAGCCGCGCCGCCCTTCTTTGCGTCCTCCGGCCAGATCTCGGGGACCGGATTGGCCATCGCGAACACCATCGGGTCCTTCGCCATGGTGGAGACCATCTCGGCGGTCAGCACCTGCGGCGCGGACATGCCGAAGAATACATCGGCACCCTTGACCGCGTCGGCGAGCGTGCCGGTCATGTGGTCGCGGTTGGTGACCTTCGCCATCTCCTGCTGTGCCGGGTTGAGGCGCTCGTCGCCCTCGCAGACGATGCCGAAGCGCTCGACCATCGTGATGTCCTTTACGCCGAGGAACATCAGGAATCTGGTGACTGCGATCGCCGCCGCGCCGCAGCCGTTGACGACCATCTTGATCTCGTCCACCTTGCGGCCGGTCAGGCGGCAGGCGTTGAGCAGCGCCGCGCCGCAGCAGACCGCCGTGCCGTGCTGGTCATCATGGAATACCGGAATGTCGCAGACCTCCTTGAGGCGGCGCTCGATCTCGAAGCAGCGCGGAGCGGCGATGTCCTCAAGATTGATGCCGCCGAACGAGCCGGAGATCAGCTGAACCGTGCGCACGATCTCGTCAACATCCTTGGATGCAACGCAGAGCGGGAACGCATCGACATCCGCGAACGCCTTGAACAGCGCGCACTTGCCCTCCATGACCGGCATGCCGGCGAGCGGGCCGATATCGCCCAGACCAAGCACAGCCGTGCCGTCCGTGATGACCGCAACGAGATTGTGGCGGCGCGTGTATTTATAGCTGAGGGACGGATCGTCCTTGATCTTGAGGCACGGCTCGGCTACGCCGGGCGTGTAGGCGATGGAAAGATCGTCCTTGCTGTTCACCTCACAGCGGGCAACGACCTCGATCTTGCCTGCCCATTTTTCATGTGCCTCGAGTGCGCGTTCTTTTACGTCCATGTTCTGTTCCTCCGTTATCGTTCTGTGTTCCGTCGGGCGGAAATTCATATCTATACTTATTATAACGGTCGCGTTCGCTTTCGTAAATAGGAAGTTTGTACAAAGCGTGCATCCTCTGTATCCCCCGCACCGGGCTGCGAGACTGCGAGACCGGTTTCCTTTCCAGTTTCGCATATAGCGAGACCGGTCTCCTATGCCGCTGTTTCAGCTCTCCTGCTGCCGTTTTTTCCAGTGCCGCAGCTGCGGAACGACCGCTTCCATATGCGCCCGCACCTGCTCCGCAGGCCAGCTTTCGCTCGCCATGTGCTCAACGCAGAAGTCGATCAGCTGCTGCTCACTGTCATATTTGAATTCGCCGTCTGCATAGCACCATTTGCAGTAATCCTCATTGAACGAGCCGTCGGTTTCCCGGCTCATGGTCCCGTCCTCGAGCGGCATGCCGCAGCACTGACAGATCAGCTGCCGCGGAGAACCCAGCAGTGTATTGATCGAAACATCGAACACCCCGGAAAGCAGCTTGAGCGTCTCCACATTCGGCGTGGTCTCCCCTTTTTCCCATCGCGAGACCGCCTGACGAGTCACGAAAACCTTTTCCGCCAACTCATCCTGCGTCATTTTCTTTTCCGTTCTCAGACGCAGCAGAACATCCTTCGTTTCCATATGTATCATCTCCTTGACAGAACCTTATCACAAACAGGGCCGACAGGCAAGCAACCCGCTGTTGCCCTCAGACCTGCTGCCTGCGCAGCAGCCTCGGCAGGACAGAGGCAAGACCGCAGGCGGATACGATCGCGGCGGTGATGTCGGAAATCGGCTCGGAGAACATGACGGCCGTCGCGCCGAACAGCGGCGGCAGTACAAATACGCACACGAGGAACAGCCCCTTGCGCAGCATGGAGAACGTCAGACCCCACCGGATAAGCCCCATGCCGGTCATGCCGTCCACCGCCGGGTACTGTATCGCGAGACCGAGCACGCCGAGCGAATACGTGCGTATCATGTACGACGCCATGTCGATATACGCCGGGTCCCTGGTGAAAATCCGTACAAAAGAGCCGGAAACCGTCTGCGCGAGAACGAACATCAGACCGCAGAACGCCACGCACAGCAGGATGATGCCGCGGAACGCCTGCGCGATGCGCTTCGTATTGCCTGCGCCGTAGTTATAGCCGAGGATGGACTGCGTGCCTGCCGTGATGCCGCCGAGCGGCATGGTGATGATGAGCATAAAGCTCTGCATGACCGCCGCGCACGCGATGAGCATATCGCTGTCCGCGCCGCCGTATCTGCGCAGCATGATGTTCACCGAGATGAGCAGCACGTTATCCAGCGCAATAATGAGCGCCGGCGAGAGACCGACCTGCACAATACGGCGCATCCAGCCGGGATTGACCGGCTGCCGGGTGATGCCGACCGCCGCCTTGCCGCCGAGCAGAAAGCGCAGGATATACGCCGTCGAGCAGATCTGGGAAAGCACGGTCGCGAGCGCCGCGCCGCGCACACCCATGTTCAGCGCAAAGATGAAAACCGGGTCGAGCGCGATATTGACCGCCGCGCCGAGCATGACCGACCGCATGGCCGTCGAGGAAAAGCCCTGACTCATCGTGATCTGGTTGAGGCCGTAGCTCATCACCGCGAACACCGTGCCCGAGACATAGGTCGTAAAATACGCCTCGGCGTACTCCCACAGCGCCTCGCTGCACCCGAAGGTGAACAGAATCTGCCGCCGGAACACGAGTAGCGGCACGGTTGCCATAACGCTGAGCGCGAGCAGCAGATAAAAGCTGTTCGCAACGATCTGCCGCGCGCCGTCCATATCGCGCCGCCCCATGCGGATGCTCATCAGCGGACCGCCGCCGAAGCCGATCAGCGCGCCGAGTGCGGTGATCATCGTCACCACCGGCGCACAGACGCCGACGCCGGCCAGTGCCGCATCGCCTGCACCCGCGATGTGGCCGACGTACATACGGTCCACGACGCTGTATAATATATTGACAAACTGCGCCAGCATCGCCGGTATCGCGAGCTGCAAAACCAGCTTCCCGACCGGTGCTGTGCCCAGTGGGCTGTCTGTTTGGGACATGGTTCTCTCCCCTTTCTGCTCCCTCTATTATAGTGAAATTCGCCGCAGGCGTAAAGAGAAAAATGCCCTGACGAGAGGTCAGGGCATTCGCGGTTTATTGGGAAACACTGTTATCATATACGAATGTTGCCGTAATGGCATCCGCATAGATGCAGTTTTTCAGTGCATCACTGCTATCTGGTTCGATAAACGCATTGACCTCTACCGTGTGCGTTGCTCCATCCGTGTTGAACACACGCACAACAAGAGGTATCTCTACATCGACTGCTAAATCGTCGATTGGCTTCTCCTGTCCCGTGACAGCCACTGTCAGGTTGTCCGTTGGCAGCTTGCTCAGTTCGGACGAATCTCCGTACTGGGTCGAAGCGCCGCCGCTCGGGAACGTCATCTCAATATCATACGCCACATTGATTGTATCTGCATCATGCCGGAAAATGATTTTGCCGGTGCCGTTATTCAGACCCATGCCATACACACCGATGGGTTTGTCCATGTTCTGCCACGCATTGCCATCCCATGTGTAGCTGTTGAATGTTATTCCGTTGGCTTCTGTGTTGTTGCCAGAAAAATGATACTCTACAACCGCACCCGATTGTTTCTCTGTCGTAGCCTGCTCCACCGGCGTGATGGAAATCGTATTATCCGCCGGCTGTGTCTTTGTCTGTCCGCACCCGCTCAAAATCCCCACAAGAGCCAGTGCCGCTAACGCTGCGTGCCGTTTTTTCATACGGATCGCCTCCTTTTACTGTTGTGCTTACAGTATAGCAGATTTGGGTGATATTGTCTATTTCCAGACCATGCAAAATCTGCGCTTGCTTCTGTGCAAAGTAACGGCAAAAAAGCGCTCCGGCAAAGCCGGAGCGCTTTCGATGCAAATATTTACTTCGCGTATCTGCGGAAGGAAATTAGCCGTTCTTGCGAGCGATTGCCTTCTTAGCAGCCTCCACGATGTGAGCAGCGGTCAGACCGTACTCCTCGCGCAGGAAGGACTCAGCGCCTACCTGACCGAAGCGATCCTCTACGCCTACCATCTCCATCGGAACCGGGTTGTTCTTGATAACAACGTTAGCAACAGCAGAACCCAGACCAACCTTGACCTGATGGTTCTCAGCGGTTACGATAGCGCCGCACTCAGCAGCAGAGTCGAGGATGAGCTGCTCGTCGAGCGGCTTCCAGGTAAACATATCGATGACCTTGGCGGAGATACCCTCAGCAGCCAGCTGCTCCTGAGCCTTCAGAGCCTCGTCGACCATGATGCCGGAAGCGATGATAGCAACGTCCTTGCCTTCCTTCAGGGTAACGCCCTTGCCGATCTCGAAGTCAGAGCCGTCGCCGTAAACAGTGGTGAAGCCCTTGCGGATCATGCGCATGTAGGAGAACTTACCGGATGCTGCCAGCTTCTTGGTCAGGCAGTTGATCTGAGCGTAGTCAACCGGGTCGATAACGACTGCTTCCGGTACGGACATGTACAGAGCGCAGTCCTCGAACGGCATATGGGTGCCGCCGTTGTATGCAGCGCATACGCCGGGGTCAGAGCCGATCACGTGTACCGGCAGCTTAGCGTAAGCTGCGGACATGAAAGCCTGGTCAAATGCACGGCGGGATGCGAAGCAGCCGAAGGAGTGCATGAATACGGTGCGGCCGGTAGCGGCCAGACCTGCTGCAACGCCCATAGCGTTAGCCTCTGCGATACCTGCGTTTACGGTCTGCTCCGGGAAAGCCTTTGCCAGCTTGCCGGTGTTGATGCAGTTCTCAAGGTCGCAGTCTACGTGCATTACCTTGCTGTCCTTCTCCATGAGGTCCAGCATAGCGGTAACGAAACCGTCACGGTTGTTACGAGAGTCCTT
This sequence comes from Butyricicoccus sp. OM04-18BH, assembly GCF_003481705.1. GTDB lineage: Bacteria > Bacillota > Clostridia > Oscillospirales > Butyricicoccaceae > Agathobaculum > Agathobaculum hominis. Next base: position 58,597 of record NZ_QULN01000011.1, on the reverse strand, counting down.
CTCGTGCTTGCCAATCAGAGTAAAGCTCATGTTTATTACCTCCCTTACTGTGCCTTGATCTCTGCGAGCTTCTTCTCAGCAGCAGCAATGGCTTCATCCCACTGCTCCTTGCTCGGCTGAGAGGAGTGCGCGCCGGTGCCTTCAGCGAACGTTGCGCCGAGGCCCTTAACGGTATTCAGCACAATGCAGGTCGGAACGCCCTTGGTGTCGTAAGCGAGCTGAACTGCGTCGTAGATCTGCTCTACGTCGTTGCCGTCCTGAAGTTCGATTACGTTCCAGCCAAAAGCGTCAAACTTTGCGCCGATGCCCTTGCCATGGCTCATGACCTTGTCAACTGCACCGTCGAGCTGATACTTGTTGTCGTCTACGAAGCAAATGAGGTTGTCCAGCTTGTAGTGAGCAGCGAACTGAGCTGCCTCCCAAACCTGACCCTCGTCGCACTCGCCGTCGCCGACGAATACGAATACGTGGCTGTCGCGGCCGTCGAGCTTGTTGCCGAGAGCTGCGCCGGTAGCGGTAGACATGCCCTGGCCCAGAGAGCCGGTGGTCAGGTCAACGCCCGGGGTCTTGGTACGGTCGGTATGGGACGGGAAGTTGGTGTGCGGCTGGTTGAGGGTATAAGCCTCCTCGACCGGATAGAAGCCCTTCAGGCCGAGGGTAGCGTACATAGCCGGACCTGCGTGGCCCTTGGACAGTACGCACCAGTCACGATCCTCCCAGTGCGGGTTCTTCGGATCTACCTTCATAACCTCACCGTACAGAACTGCCAGCGCGTCGATAACGGACATTGCACCCGGTACATGGCCGAAGCCAAGCGAACCGACGGTCTTCAGGGTCTCCACACGGATTTCCTGAGCAAATACGCGAAGCTCCTGCATCTTTTCTGCTTTCTGCATTGCATACACCTGCCTAATTCATAAGTATTTTCTCTTATCGCGCCGTGACGCAGTGTTCCGCGCCGGCGCACAGCGGCGCCTTACCGCTGTATACGATTACAGTGTATCACCAAACCGCTCAGATTTCAACCGAAAATCGTGTTTTTTCAGATAAAAATTCCGCTATCCCCTGCCGCTGCTGCGTCGTTTTTCCGCGGAAATGCGCAAAAAACGTATTTTTTCATCCGTCTCCCGTCTCGCGTTTTCCGTCCTTTTTACGGAAAATCCCGGGGCTTCTCTGCCTGTTTTCCGCCATTTGCTGCGAAACTCTGCACTTTTCTGTATATTCGTGCAGTCACGAAAAACCATAACTTACCCATCATCTCACCTTTTTATTTTTCGAAATAAAATTTTACAGCCCTTAAACCCCGGTATTTTCGTTATTTTCACCAGTTTTTCATCCTGTGCCGCCTGTCTCTTTGCTTTTTCACCAAATTTTACCCCTGATTTCTGGCTTTCTGTGCAGTAGACAACTTGCGCATAATTTGATAAACTATAAAGGTACATTGTGGACTTGTTTGGATATTTTTCAAGGAGCAGCATGAAAATGAAGGTCAGCCGATTGAACTCCATAGAGCAGTATGTGATCTCGCGCGAAACCGTCAGCATCGACGAATTGTGCGAGGTTTTCGGCGTGTCCAAAAATACCATTCGACGCGATCTGAACGAGCTGGAAATGCGCGGCCATATTACAAAGGTATACGGCGGCGTGACCGCGACCGTGCCCTCGGGCGCGGTGCCGACCCCCATCCGCTCCAGCCTCAACACCGTGGACAAATCGCTCATCGGCCGTCTGGCGGCGGAGGAGGTTGAGGACGGCGACACCATCTTCATCGACTCCGGCACGACCACGCTCTGTCTGCTGCGGTTTCTCGTGGCGAAAAAGCGCATCACGATCATCACGCACTCGCTCGGCGCACTGAGCGAGGCCTCCAAATACGATAACCTCAACATCATTTCGCTCGGCGGTATTTACAGCCCCACGACCGACTCGTTCGTCGGCCTTTCCGCGATCGAGGCGCTGTCCTCCATGCGCATCAACAAGGCGTTCATGGGCGCGACCGGCGTTTCGCTGACCGCCGGCATGACCAACACGACCTTCCTCGAGGCCGAGATCAAGCGCGCGGTCGTGCATCGCGCCGACAGCATCTACGGCATGGCGGACTCGTCCAAGATCGGCCGCGAAGCCATCGTCACCTTCTGCCACCTCAAGGACCTCACCGCGTTCATCACCGACCGCGAACCGCCGAAGGAATACGTCGACCTGTGCCATCAGGAAAACGTCAAGCTCCGCTACGAATAAAAATTTGAGATAAGAGATAAATTTACCCCGGCAGGTTTTCTGCCGGGGTCTTTATTTTGCATCATTATGGAAATATTATATCAGATTTCCCGTCAGCACACGGTTGATGAGCTCGACGATCTCGTTTTTCGGGATGGGCTGCGGCTCGGTGATCCACTTTTCCATCATGCCGACGATGCCGGTCGCGAGAAAACGCGCCGCATAAGCGTCCTCCACGCTTCGGAACGGACGCATTTCCAGATGGCACTCCTCGAGCACCGTGATCATCTTGCGCCCGAAGCCTTCCACGCCCGTGCCGCGCACGAGCGCGCGGACGATCTCGCGGTTCTCCTCCAGATAATCCACCGCGCGCGCCAGGACCGGCTGAAGATTGCTTGTCCCGCTCGGATGCAGATCCGCGATCAGCTCGCGGAAATCCTCGATCATCTCCGCCTCGATCTTTTCGCGCAGATCATATACATCGCGGTAATGCGCATAGAATGTGCCGCGGTTGATGTCCGCCTCGCGAACCACGTCGGTTACCGTGATGCTCTGAAAATCCTTCTGCTGCATCAGCCGGGTCAGAGCCTGCCGCAGCAGCTTTTTCGTGCGCCGTATGCGCTTATCCTCCTGTACTGCTCCTATCATTTTCCCTTTCCTCCGTTCAGAATGCGTTCAACTTCTCTCTGTCCCTTTCGGCTAAACGCACATTATTGAACATTTTCATATTTTATGTTCTTTTACGTACACATTATTTATATTTGCCTATTGTGTTCGTTAACCTTATGTACTATACTATATCACGAAAAGAAATCCGATACAATATCTATTTTCCCGAAAGTTGGTGTTTTCCTTGTGAAACTTAACGGACACAATCCGGTTGATCTAATCATTAACCACAGAAAACTGATCGAAAAGGTATTTACCATACTCGTCGTGTTCAGCCTCATCTGCATCCCGATGGTCGGCATCAACTACGACCTGACCAAGTACCTTCCCGACTCCTCCCCGTCCGCGCAGGCGCTCGACATCATGGAGGACGAGTTCACCTATCCCGGCATGGGCCGCGTAATGCTCCATGACGTGACGCTTTACGAAGCGAAAAACATCAAGGACCGCATCGCAGATGTTGAGGGCGTGGACATGGTCATGTGGGCCGACATGACGGCCAACATCTACGGTTCGAGCGAATTCATCGACTACGACGACATCGACGACTACTATCACGAGGACGACCAGTCCGCCTACATGGACGTCATCTTCGAGGACAAGGACTCGTCCTCCCAGACGCACAAGGCCGTCCACCAGATCGAGCAGATCGTCGGCGACCGCGGACTCGTCGCCGGCTCCGCCGTATCCGACACCAACCTCGGCCCGACCATCAACAAAGAGGTCGCGCGCGTCATGGTGCTCGCGGTCATCATCATTTACATCATCCTGACCATCACAACGACCTCGTGGTTCGAGCCGGTGATGTTCCTGTCCGTTCTCGGCATCGCCATCATCATCAACATGGGCTCGAACATCATCCTCGGCGAGATCTCGTTCCTGTCCAACGCGGTCGGCGCGGTGCTCCAGCTCGCCTGCTCGATGGACTATTCGATCTTCCTGCTGCACTCGTTCACACAGGAGCGCGCGCAGGGCATCGAGCCGGAGCAGGCCATGGCGAACGCATGGCGAAGCGCGTTCTCGTCCATTTTCGCCTCCGGCATGACGACGATCGTCGGCTTCGCGGCGATGTGTCTGATGAACTTCGGCATCGGCCCGGACATGGGCGTTGTCCTTGCCAAGGGCATCACCATCAGCCTTGTCACTGTGCTGCTGCTCATGCCGGCGCTCATCCTGCGCTTTCAGGACATCGTCGCCAAGACCAAGCACCGTCCGTTCATCCCGACGCAGAGCCGCGGCATGGGCAATTTCGCCTACCGCATCCGCCGTCCGCTGTTCATCCTCGTACTGCTCATCATCATCCCGTGCTACATCGCGCAGGGCATGGCGAACTTCACCTACGGCAACGAGGCGGTCGCGAACTCCCCCGGCACGCCGGTCTATGAGGCCGAGCAGCAGATGAACGCCGCCTACGGCAAGAGCAACATGATGATCGCGCTCGTCCCGCTCGACAGCAGCCTGACCGAAAAGGCGATGACCGACGAGATCGACGACCTGCCTTACGTCAAGTACGCGCTCAGCCTGTCGTCCGTTCTGCCCGAGGGCATCCCCGAGGACTTCCTCCCCGAGAACATCACGAGCATCATGCACTCGAAGAACTGGGCGCGCGTGATCATCAACGTCCGCTCCTCCGGCGAGAGCGACGATGCGTTCAAGTTTGCCGACAATATCCGCGGCATCGTGGACCAATACTATCCGAACGAACAGACCTACCTCGTCGGCGTCACCCCGTCCACGCAGGACATCAAATCCATCATCGTGCCCGACTACAACCGCGTCAATATCGTTTCGCTGCTCGGCGTCGCGCTCGTTGTCGCGCTCACCTACAAGGCGCTCATCCTGCCCTTCGTCGTTCTCATCCCGATCGAGTGCGCGATCTTCATCAATACCGCTCTTCCGTACATCTACGGTCAGCGCACGATGTATCTCGGCTTCATCATCGTCGGCTGCATCCAGCTCGGCGCGACCATCGACTATTCCATCCTGCTGACCGGCAACTATCTGGACGCGCGAACGCAGGGCGACAAAAAGGAAGCCGCCATTCGCGCCGTCTCGATGAGCGCGGAGTCGGTCATGACCTCCGGCATGATCGTTATGACCGTTGCCTACGGCCTGTACTTCATGACCTCGGTCGAGGCAATCTCCAGTCTGGGCCGCCTGATCGGCCGCGGCGCGTTCATTTCGGTCATCATGGTACTGTTCTTCCTGCCGATGTGTCTGATGATCTTCGACCGGTTCATCATCAAGCCTGACCACGCGGAACGAAAGCACGCAAAGATGAACCGTATCCATGCGATGAAGGTCAAGCTGCCGACGCTCAGCGCGCTGCATGAGCAGCGTCTGCGCCTGCATCAGCAGATCCGCGAAAACCGTCATGCACGCCACAAGCAGACGCGCGCCAAGTGGAACAATCTGCTCCACGGCAAGGGCTTCACCCTTCCCGAGCAGCCGGATAACGGCGAGGGCATCGAAACGCCCGAGACCGCGAAGCGCACGCTGCCGAAGCGCGTCCGCATGCGGCTGAAGGCACGGCTCGACCGCCGCAAGGCGCGTCTGAGCGACCTTATTTCCGCAAGAAAGAACGACAACGATAAGAGCAACACGGAGGAAAACGACAATGAAAAGAAATAAGCTGCGCCGCGTTACCGCGACCGCACTCTTGCTTTCGTTCGCGCTGCCGCAGTGCGCCCAGGCCGCCGCTCCGACAGTCGAGACCGACGAAACCGTATACATCAACATGGATTACTACGGTGCGCCGACCAACACGCGCATCGTCAAGGGCGTAAACCTCAACGGCCACACCGAATTCACCGATTTCGGAGACTACAAGGACGTTTACAATATGTCCACCTTTGACGAGCCGACCCTCAAGGAGGGCTCGGTCTACTGGAAGCTCGACACCGACAAGAACCGCTTCTACTACGAGTGCATCCCGAACGACACGGTCAACATCCAGATGCCGTGGAACTTCGATGTTGCCTACAAGCTCAACGGCGTTCCGGTCGAAGCAGACCAGTGCGCCGGCGCGAGCGGCACCATTCAGATGGACATTCACGCCGTGCCGAACACCTACGCAAGCGACTACTACAAGAACAACATGATGCTGGTCTGCGCGACCGGCATCGACATGAGCAAGGCACTCTCCATCGACGCGCCGGGCGCACAGATCCAGTCGTTCGGCACCTACAAGCTCGTCATGTTCATGGGTCTGCCGGGCGAGGAAAACACCTTCACCGTCCGTATCGGCTCGAATGACTTCGAGAGCATGGGTCTCATCATGTTCATGACCCCGGCGACCACCTCCGCACTCGACATCATGTCCAGCATGCGCGACATCAAGGACCGTCTGGAAAATTCGGGCGACAACCTCTATACCGGCGTCAGCTCCATGCTGAGCACCATGCAGGCCGTGCAGGGCAGCCTTTCCTCGATGTCGAGCGGCATTTCCGGTATCGATCAGGTGCGCAAACAGCTCATCAAGGACCGCGGCACGCTCGACCCGAGAACGGATGCGGCGCTGAACGCGCTCGATGAGCTGACCGGCAAGTCCGACTCGCTCATTCCCGAGCTGAACTCCGCCAAGGAGACGCTCACTGCCCTCAACGCCACCACGAGCAGCATCCTCACCACCCTTGAAGAGTCCGGCAAGGATATTCCGGAGTACCAGAAGCTGCTGAACGACGTCAAGACCTCGCTCGGCAATCTGGAGGATCTGTTCGACGACCTCGACGACGAGACCGACAACAGCAGCTGGACCATCGCCCGAATCCGCAGCGCAAGCGAGGATCTCCAGAAGGAGCTGGGCGCGCTCCAAGATGATTTTGAAAAGCTGTCTAAAAACCTGAAAACTCTGCCAGACGACCTCGACAAGCAAGTTACCACGGAACTGACGAATTATGTCAAGAAGATGGCGTCTACCGCCTCTTCAACCGTTACCGAAACGGTGCGTCAGCAGGCTTATGAAAAAGCCATGGAGCAGTTCCAGCCTGCCATCGATGCCGGCCAGATGACCGAGGAAGATGCTAAGGCAAAGGCGAACAAGATTGCCGACGCCGCCGCTTCTTCTTCCGATGCTTCCGCCGCTGCCAGCTCCGCCGCTTCTCAGGCGCAGGCTTCCGCCTACAACAACGCACAGGCGCTCGCCGCACTCATGACCGGCATCAAGAGCGGTTCTTCGGCTGTCACGTCCGACATGCAGTCCATGACCAAGCAGCTCAAAAGTCTCACAGAGAAAATGTCCGGTCTGCTCGACGCGACGAACTCCCTGCTCAAGGACCTTGAGGACATCGCGGACGTATTCGACGAGTACAAGGGTCTGCCGCAGGACTTCACGCAGGAGGGCAAGAAGCTGACCGAGCTTGCGAACGGCTCTCTCGACCGCGTGAACAAGATGCTCGCCGATATTCCGGCGCTGCGCGAGTCGCTCGACAGCCTCACCAAGACCGCGACCTCGTCCATCGACAAGACGACCGACCTCATGAACTCGACCAAGAAGGCGCTCTCGACCTCCTACGACCTCGTGAACACCGCGAACAGCGTTCTGCGCTCGGTGCGCAGTCAGGCGGACGCAAGCACGCAGGCGACCATCGACAGCCTGCTCGATACGCTCGGCAAGCTCTCCGGTTCGACCGCATCCGGTCAGATGCAGACCGCGACCGACTCCATACACTCCGCCGTCAAGGACGCGGAGACCGACCTCGAGGACGACACCAACGTGCTCAACATCGACACCTCGGCCGACCTCGAGTCTGTCACCTCGAGCATGAACCCCTCCCCGTCCAGCCTTCAGTTCATCCTGCGCACCGAGGAGATCTCGGTGGACGATGATGACGACGACGGCACTTCCGACCAGGACGCCGCAGACGAAGGCGTATTCGCCCGCATCTGCAACATCTTCAAAAAGCTGTTCACCGCCATCACCGGCGTGTTCGCGTCGGACGATTGACCGCATACTGCAAAGCACCGCTTCCACATGGAGGCGGTGCTTTTTTGCGCAGAAAAACACCTCGCAGACAGCATTTCTGCGAGGTGTGCGTTTTTACGCCTGCGCCGCGTCGTTCAGACGGGACAGGTACTTGCTCTGATAGAACTTCAGCTTGCTCTCGAACTGAGGGCCGGACTTGAACTCCGCCTTCGCATAGGCGTGCGTGTCGAATTCCTCTGCGCCCTCGACGAGCTGAATGGTGTAGATCGCGATGTTCGAGCAGTGATCGCTGATCTTCTCAAGGTCGTGCACGATGTCGAGGAAGTGAATGCCGGTCTGCATCGTGCAGCCGCCCTCGCCAAGGCGCTCGATATGACGGCTCTTGAGCTGCTCCTTCATGGTATCGACGACCTCCTCGAGCGGCTCAACGCTGCGCGCGAGCGAAACCGACTGCGTAACATACGCCTCGACCGTCATGTCGAGAACCTCGCTGACTGCGTCCGTCATGGCGTGCAGCTCGTTCATCGCGGTCGCGGAGAAGCTCAGACCTGCCTGACGGAACTCGTCGGCGCGGTCGAAGATATTCTGCGCATAGTCGCCGATCTTCTCGAAGTCGGACAGCGAGTGCATCATCTCTGCGCTCTGGCGGCGCTGATCGACCGAGCGCACGTTGTGCATCGTGGTCAGGTAGCGGCCGATCTCAACCTCTGCGCGGTCGAGGAACGCCTCGTGCTCGCGGAAGATCTCCTCGCTGGCCGCACTGCCGCCGAACATCGGGTCGACCGCAAGGTGGAAATTGCTCTTCGCCGCCTCGCCCATGTCAGCGATGCAGCGCTGCGCCTGATCGAGCGCGAGAGCCGGCGTGGTAAGGAAACGCGGCTCGAGCTTCGCAAGCGGGTCCTCCTGCGTCTCGCCGGTCGGCACGCTCCACCTTGCGAGCTTGACCAGCAGGCCGGTGAACGGCAGGAACAGCAGGGTGCAGGTCACGTTGAACAGCGTGTGGAAGTTCGCGATGCCGCCCTTGTCGATCGGATTTTCCCAGAACGAGAAGCCGACCGCGTACTGCACGGCGTAGATCGCGACCAGAAACGCGATCGAACCGATGAGGTTGAAGTAGAAGTGCACCATCGCGGTGCGGCGCGCGTTCTTCGAGCCGCCGAGCGAGGACAGGAACGCGGTGATACAAGTACCGATATTCTGACCGAGGATGATCGGGATGGCGGCAGAATAGGTGATCGCGCCCGTCGTGGACAGCGCCTGCAGGATGCCGACCGACGCCGAGGACGACTGGATGATCGCAGTGACGCCCGCGCCGACCACAACGCCGAGCACCGGGTTGGAGATCGCTGCAAACAGATCGGCAAACTGCGGCAGATCCGCGAGCGGCGCGACCGCGCCCTCCATGACCGCCATGCCGATGAACAGGATGCCGAAGCCGGTGAAAATGTCCGCGATGTCGCGCGTGCGGCGCTTTTTCGCGAGCATCATGATGATAACGCCCACCAGAACGATGATGTAGGCGAGATTTTTCGGCTTGAGCAGATCCATGAACAGGTTGCCCGAGCCTTCGCCGCCGCTCAGACGCAGGATCTGCGCGGTGACGGTCGTACCGATATTCGCGCCCAGGATAACGCCGACCGACTGCTTGAGCGTCATGATGCCTGCGTTAACAAAGCCGACCACCATGACCGTCGTCGCAGACGAGGACTGAATGACCATCGTCACGACCATGCCCATGATAAGAGCGGTAAAGACGTTGCCCGTCATTTTTTCCAGAGTTTTTTCCAGCTTGGAACCGGCAGCGCGCTCCAGTCCCTTTCCCATTGTCGTCATACCGTAAATGAACAGCGCCAGTCCGCCGATCATCTGCACGATTGACAGCACATCAAATTCCATACGCTTCCTCCGTTTCACATTCTCTAAATTATCTCTTTACGAAACGCATACCTTTTAAGTGTATCAGCAGGAGCGCATCCTGTCAATTCCAAAGGATGAAAAATAAACGCAAACTTTACGCCTGCGCTCGTTCATTATGTTGCATTTCTGCTGCATTCGGCATATTGGTCTATGCCATCCGCATCATGCTGTAATTGAGATACGCCGCAAACAGCAGCCATGCCGCATACGGCATGAGCAGCCTGCCTGCAGTTTTGTCGAGGCGGGAAAACGCTGACAGCGCTGCAAGCACGAGCGCGAGCAGCAGGAGCAGCCACCAGAACGCGACAGCGTACTCCTGCGCCCGGAAATACAGCAGCGGCCAGACGAAATGCACGGCGAGCTGCACATAATAAAGCATGAGCGCGTTTCGGCTCTCCTGTGTGCCGAGGCGGTACACTCTGCGGCTCGCCGCCCCCATCAGCAGATAAAGCACGGTCCAGACGGCCGGGAACACCCATGCGGGCGGCGCGAGCGGCGGCTGCGGCTGCGCACTGTACTGCGCCATGGCATCCATCGTCAGCACCGCGGCGGCCCCGCCGACAGCAAGCGGCAGCACGGTCAGAAAAATCCCCATTCTCCCCTCTCCTTTGCCTTATCATATGCGGAGAGCGCGAGGATTATCCGGCCGGCTGCCGCCTGCCTGCTCAGAATTCCTTTTTCTGATAGATTTTGATCCCGATCTGCCAGCAGAGGACGTAAACCGCTCCGCAGACCGCGAGACAGCCGGCGAGGAATGCCGCGAGCCTGCTCACGGGCCAGCTGTCCATGCCGCCGACCGCCTGTACCAGACGGTTGAACGCCGGATGGTTTTTCAGCGCGGTCAGCGCGATGAGCGGCACCCACACGACGCCCAGCAGAAAATACCGGCCGCGTTCCGTGCCGAAGCGCAGGATGAGGTCAAATTCGATGCCCATCAGCAGCAGAGCAACTGCCTCGCAGGCAAGCAGGCCGAGCAGGTTTTCCGCAAGCGAACCGTCGCGGTGCACTGCGCTGGACACCATCGTCAGAACCACACCAAGCAGCAGCAGCGCGGCGTTAAGCGCAAGGCTGACCGTGAACTTGCTGCTCACGATATCGCGCCGCGACACCGGCAGCGTCAGGCTGAGCCTGTCCCAGCCGTAGGCATGATCCGTGCTCATCAGCGTCGCCGGACCCATGACCGACAGCATCGTGACCATGAACGGAATGAATGCGCTGCCTCCATAGGCAAACGCCGCGACTGCCATGACAGCGAATACCCACAACAGCGCCTTCATCGAACGGCGGATACTCATCCAGTCCGCAAAAAGCATCGCCTTCATTATGCTTCCTCCCCTCTCGTCAGAAACAGCATGATCTGTTCCACGCTGACCGGCTCGACCGGCCAGTTTTCCGGAATGCCGTCCCGTTTGACCAGTGCTTCGCAGCCAAATGCGCCCTTTCGCACCGCCCGGACTGCGTCCGGGTCGAGCGCGTTCAGCTGCTCCTCCGTGCAGCGCAGCACGCCGTGGCGGTCGATCAGCTCGTCCCGTCCCTCGCTCAGCAGCACGCGGCCGCGATGGATGAACGTGATATTGTCCGCGATCTTGTCGAGGTCACTCGTGATGTGGCTGGACAGCAGCACGGCGTGCGTTTCGTCCTGCATGAAATCGTACAGCAGGTCGAGCACCTCGTCCCTCACGACCGGGTCAAGTCCGCTCGTCGCCTCGTCCAGAATCAGCAGCTCCGCGCCGTGCGAGAGCGCCGCCGCGATGGACAGCTTCATTTTCATGCCGCGCGAATAATCCTTGATGGCCTTGCGGCGGTCGATGCCGAAGCGGTCGAGACAGGCCGCGAACTGTGCCCCGTCCCACGCGCGGTAGGCTCTGCCGAGCAGCGTGTCCACCTGCGCGGCGTTCATCGTGCTCAGAAAGCCGCCGTCCTCCAGCACCACGCCGATGCGCTCACGTACCGCCGCATCATCCGGCCGTCCGCCGAGCACCTCGATCTCACCGCTGTCCGGCCGCACAAGGTCGAGAACGGTCTTGATGAGCGTCGTCTTTCCGGCTCCGTTTTCGCCGATCAGACCCATCACACAGCCGCGCGGCAGAGTCAGATTGACGCTGTCCAGCGCAAATCCTTCGTATTTCCTGGTCAGCCCTCTGATTTCGAGTGCGTTTTTCATTGATTCCCCTCCTCAAAAGCCGTTTGTGCGATCTCCATGAACTCCTCCGCGGTCAGTCCGCCCTGCTTCGCCGCGTGTACCGCCTGCGCCAGATGCGCCTCCACGGCGCGGAGCTGTTCCTCGCGCAGCCGCGCGCCGCTCACCTGCGCGACAAAGCTGCCGCGTCCGGTCTGCGTAACGATCAGCCCCTCGCGCTCGAGTTCTTCATACGCGCGCTTTGTCGTGATGACGCTGATGCGCAGCTCCCTGGCGAGCAGCCGCATGGACGGCAGCGCCTGCCCTGCCGTAAGCTCGCCTGAGACGATCTTCGCCCGGAGCTGCCGCGTGATCTGTTCGTAGATCGGGGCGCTGTCCGTGTTGGAAAGAATGATGTTCACGCTCTCCCTCCTCTGTTTATTGTATATACTCATTATATACAATATTCACGCTTTGTCAAGTCCCCTGCCGTCGATTATTCAATTTTCACAAACAGCGTTTTGTACAAACCTTTCTCTTTATTTTTGTTGCATATGCCTATTTCCAGCCATCAAATAAGCACGCGCTAACTCAACGAAAATTTAGTCGAAATGACGAAATATTTAACTTGCATTTGTGCAACTTTCGCGCTATACTGAACTTGTCAAAGGGAAGAGCAAGGAAACGCTTCCCCATAAAATACATCCTTGCAGCTGCGGCCAGCGCAGCATATTCTAACATAGACCACCTCTCTTTTTCCTTTCTTTTTACTCTTTTTTCTTTGTGAAATCGAAACTCCCTTTTCGATTTCGCGCAGGAAAGCGAACCGCTCCCGGTTCGTTTTTTTGTTTTAGGACGGTCGAAAAACTGCGTTTTCCGACAAACTAAAAGGACGCTTTCCGTTTTTCGAAAGCGTCCTTTTCTTTTAACCCTGTTTACTTCTTGATGATCAGCGCCATGAACACGAGGTCGGTGTCTCCGGTGTTGTCGAGCGCGTGGCCGCTGCCGTCCGGGCAGAACGTCACATCGCCGGTCTTGACCGGGAAGGACTTCTCACCGTCGTTGTACGAGCCTTCGCCGCTCAGGATGTAATAAGTCTCGGTCTCGCCGTGGTGCTCGTGAAAGCCCAGCGTGCAGCCCGGCTCGATCGTTACCTTCGCGTACAGGCCACACTTGCCGTCGAGCTCCGCTTCGCCGAGCAGGTGCTCGATGATCACATGACCCTTGCCGCCGGCCATCTTCTCTACCTTGTCGATTTTATGCTCGCTTGCAGTCGTCATCATAATAAAACTCCGCCTTTCCTGTCGCCGCTGTTTTGCAGCATTCTTATCATTTCCTATTATAGCGGTTGTTTTTCAAATTGCAAGCGCGGTAGAAAAGATTTTATAAACCGTAAATCGGGAAGCTGATGCGCACCTTGAACAGGTCGCCGTCCACCGTTACCTCGAACGCGCCGCCGCAAGCTTCGGTGTAGCTTTTCGCGATGGCGAGACCCAGACCGCTGCCCTCGGTCGAACGCGCCGCGTCGCCGCGCACAAAGCGCTCGGTGATTTCATCGGGGGCGAAGTCCATTTCGTAGTTCGCGGTGTTCTTGACCTCAAGCACAGCCTGCCCATCGCACTCCGCAAGCGAGATAAAGACGCGCGTACCGTGCAGCGAATACTTGACGCAGTTGCCGATGAGGTTTTCGAGAACGCGGCTCATCTTGCGGCCGTCCGCCCGGATGGGAAGCTCCTTTTCGGGCAGCGTCACCTTGAGCGCAAGGCCGCTCGCCTGAATGGCCTTCTCCTGCTCCGCGAGCGCCTGCCGCACGAGCGTGGCCGCGTCCAGACGCTCGCAGTTCATCTGCTCCACGCCGGACTGCACCTTGGAAATATCGAACAGGTCGCTCGTGAGGTTCTTGAGCCGCAGGCTCTTCTGATGGATGATCTTCGCGTAGTCGTTCGCCTCCTCCGGCGTCAGCTCCATCTGGCAGAGCAGGTCGGAGTAGCTGAGAATGCTCGTGAGCGGCGTTTTGAGGTCGTGGCTGACGTTCGTGATAAGCTCGGTCTTCATGCGCTCGGCGCGGATCTCGTTCTGAAGCGCCGCCTGCATGCCGTCACCGAGCGAACCCAGATCCTCCGCCATCGCGGCGAAAACGCCCTCCGGCATATCGGTCAGCCGGGATTCCATATCGCCGCCGCGCATCCGATGCAGCGCCTCCACGATGCGCTCAAAGCCGTGAATGCGCCGCGCGAGGAAATAACCCGCCGCGAGGAACCACGCGATACCGAGCACGAATGCGAGAAACGAGCCGCCCTCCGCGCCGAATACTGTGGCAAGAAGCGCCAGAACGACCGTGTAGCCGAAAAAGAGGAGCAGGACGTTGCGCGTCTTGTAGTCGCGTGTCAGCAGGTGCATCAGCTTTCGCATACTCTCCTGCACACCGCGCCGGCACCAGCGGACAAAGCGGACGCACCAGCACTGCCGCGCAAAGCTGCGGTTCTTAACAATCCGCACGAGCGACAGCGTAAGCTCCAGCGCGAACGCGAACGCCGCCGTCAGGAATGCGACAGACGGCATCAGCAGGAAGATCATGTCGCTCGAACCGTTCGCGATTTCCGCCGTGAGCGCGATATTCAGGCCGCCCGCAAGTCCCAGGGCGCTCCAGAACAGCAGGACGTTTACTTCGACCGGCAGACGGTCGAGCGTTGCGAGGTGCATCTCCTCGTCCTCCGGGCGGCGTCCCGTGACGAACAGAAGATACACGAACAGCAGCAGCGCCGCCGCCGTCAGCGTGAGAACGATACAAATCGTATGCGCGAACGTATCCCTCTGTGCGCTCCATATTTCCTGATACTGCGCCGCCTGCTCGGAGGTGACGCACACCCTGATGACCGTGCCGAGCGGATAATCAGACCGGACGTTGTATTCATCAGTCGGCTCATCGTCAAAGCTGTCGTCAATCGGCTCATCGTGAAATGGCATATAGTACCACGAAATATTGCTCTGCGTCGCGTCGTCCGGCCGGGCAATCAGGTAAAACGCCGCGTTCTGTGTTGCGCTGTCGCTGAGTTCGGCGTTCGAAATCACCTTTCCGTTCATGACGCCGTAGTAGCTGCCCGGAAAATCCCGGGTCTGCTGCTCGAACTCCTGTCTGGATATGCCTCCCTCCAGAGCCGCCTCCAGCGTTACCGCCGTGTTGTTCACCTGCCCGGCCATGTAGCTCGACTGGGAGAAATCCGTTTCAAACTGATAAATCATGCCGTCCCGGCCGCATCCGGCAATCGCATTCTCTCCAATGATCACCGCCGCCGCGAAGCACCCCACAATGCCCGCGAACGCGATGATTTTTGCCGCCGTACTGCGTAAGATCCCCTTGATATTCATGCTCACTCGCTCCTCTCTATCTTGTATCCAACGCCCCACACTACCTTCAGATACCGCGGCTCCTTCGGGTTGATCTCGATCTTCTCCCGGATGTGCCGCACATGGACCGCTATCGCGTTATCGCTTACGATGTCGTCATTCCAGACCTGCCGGTAGATCTCCTCGGTCGAGAAAACCTTGCCTGGATGGCGGCACAGCAGCTCCAGTATCTTGTACTCGAGCGGCGTGAGCCGCACCGCCTCGCCATCCACCATTACACTTTTACTCTCGGTATCGAGCGCCAGACCGCGTATCACGATCTGCGCGGCGGTCTTCTGCATCGCGCCGAGCTGCGTATAGCGGCGGAGCTGACTTTTTACGCGCGCAACCAGCTCGGAAGGATTGAACGGCTTGGTCACATAATCGTCCGCGCCTGCTGTCAGACCGAGAATCTTGTCTGCGTCCTCGGATTTTGCCGAGAGCAGGATGACCGGAATGTTGCGGCTCTCGCGCAGCTTGAGCAGCGTCTTGATGCCGTCCAGCTCGGGCATCATGATGTCGAGTATGATCAGATGGATCGTGTGCGTCATCACGATGTCGAGCGCTTCCAAACCGTTATAGGCCTTCTCGATCTCGTAGCCGTCCGCACGAAGGAAGATCGCGATGCTGTCCACGATCTCGCGGTCGTCGTCCACCACCAGTACCTTCAGCTTTTCCATTTTCCTCTCCCCCTTTCCATGCTTCTATCTTACCACAGGTTTCTGTTGTTTTCCGCAGGGAATTTCTTTCGATTTTATTAAGATTGAAAAAAACCCCTCGAAAGAGGGGATTTTTCAGCGTGCTGTATTTCCTTATAAGCTGTACGCCAGTTCGTTGTAAATCATCTGCGCGGCATACTGGCGCGGCAGCGGAGCATCAATATCTGCCTCTACGCCCTTCAGCAGACCATCCTGATCTGCAAGTTTCATCGTATTGGCCTTCCACTGTGCACCGGTCAGACCGCTCTGCGCTGCATCAACGCCCGAGTATACCAGCAGCATTTTCGCCGCTTCAACCGTAGTCACGGGGGCATCCGGCGCGAAAACCGTACTCGATTTGCCGGCGACGATGCCATAGGCGTAACAGTATTTAATGTAGCCGCTTGCCCAGTGGTTATTTACGTCGTTAAAATCAGTAGACATTTTTACTGCATATGTCGTAGCGTCTGTGCCGCCATTCGTGCGCAGAACGTAGATCATCTTCGCCATCTCCGCGCGCGAGACCGTCTCGTTCGGCTGAAACGAGCCGTTCTCATAGCCCCTGATGACGTTTTTCTCGACCAGCGTGTCGATCACCCTGCTGTCGACCTTGATGTCGCTCTGATCGGTGAACGCCGCACCGGCGCACACAGTTGCGGCGCACGCTGCTGCAAGGGTCAGCGCTGCAATCCTCTTTAATTTTTTCATTGGGGTATCCTCCTTTTATTACGGATACGTTTGCGTATCCTGTATATAGTATAGTATATTACCCTCCTGCTTTTTGTCAACATTTTCCTTGCTTTTTCTCCGGAGAACGACAAAAAAGACTGACACCGAAGTATCAGTCTTTTATGGAGGTACCACCCAGAATCGAACTGGGGATCAGGGAGTTGCAGTCCCACGCCTTACCGCTTGGCTATGGTACCATATGGAGCGGCTGACGAGGCTCGAACTCGCTACCTCCACCTTGGCAAGGTGGCGCTCTACCAGATGAGCTACAGCCGCATTTTTTAGCAGGTTGCGTTCCTGCTGTTTTATCCTTCAGTTTTAACCGAAAGATACGATTTTCAAAATGAGTGTCCAGACACTCATTTTGAAAATGGTGCCTCCGGGCGGAATCGAACCACCGACACGGGGATTTTCAGTCCCCTGCTCTACCGACTGAGCTACAGAGGCATACTGGCGACCCGGATGGGACTTGAACCCACGGCCTCTAGCGTGACAGGCTAGCGCTCTAACCAACTGAGCTACCGGGCCAGACCTCGTCGCTGTTTTGTTTGTGTCTCTCAGCGACGATGTTTATTATATCGGAACAGGCTCCAAATGTCAACACCTTTTTCGATATTTTTTTATTTTTATTTTTTCTCGGTCGCGTGCGTCAGCAGCTCCTGCAGCTGATCGCGCGAAAAACTATAGATTTTGTCGCAGAACTGGCAGGTTACTTCACTTTTCTCCTGTTCTTCGATCATCTTGCAAAGCTCGGTCTTTCCGAGGCTGATCAGCGCGCGCTCGACCTTTTCCCTGCTGCATGCGCAGCGGTAACCGATCTCCTCGGTCTGGAGGAAGTCCACTTCAAAGCCGTCGAGCACGGCGGAGATGATCTCCTCGAGGCTCATGCCCTTGTCGAGCATGGCTGTCATCGGCTCGAGCTTTGCGAGATTGGCTTCGAGGCGGTCGATGTCTGCGTCCTTGACGCCCGGCATCAGCTGCACGAGCCAGCCGCCGGCGCACTTGACCGTGCAGTCGGTGTCGACGAGCACGCCGAGCGCACAGGCAGACGGGATCTGCTCGCTCTCCGCAAAGTAGCGCGTGAGATCCTCTGCGATCTCGCCGTCCACGAGCGCGACCGTGCCGGTCACGGGGTCCTTGAGGCCGATGTCCTTGATGACCATCAGATAGCCGCGGCCTACGCCGCCGCCCACGTTGAGCTTGCCGTCCGGGCGCAGCGGCAGGTCAGCGGCCGGGTCCTGAAGATAGCCGCGCACGCAGCCGTCCGACTCGCCCACGCACACAATGGCGCCGAGCGGGCCGTTGCCCTTGATCTGAACGGTGACAGAGCCGTCCTCGACCTTGAGCTGGCTGCCCATGATGGAGGTGATGGTCAGCGTGCGGCCGAGTGCTGCGGTCGCAAGCGGCGTGGTGTTGTGAATTTCGCGTGCGCGCTCGACAATTCCGGTCGTCGATGCGGCACTGATCTGGATGCCCGCGTTGCGGGCGATCGCGCGAAGAATTTTATCGCTCATATAATGTTAGTCTCTCTTTCGTGCGGTGAAATAGATGCGATCCTCTCCGCCCTTTACGGGCGCGAAGCTCTGATCGCCATAGGTTTTGATTTCGGTAAAGCCTGCCTCTTCCAGCATGCGGACAAGCTGCTGCGGCTCGTAAACGCGCTCCTCGTGCGTTTCCTGCGCGCGCGACCAGCTGTCCCCATTCTGTTCAAAAATATCGAACTGATAGGCACACAAGCCGTCCTCGACCGCCGCCTGCCAGACGCAGAACACGCCGTCGTCCTCGCGGACATAGCTTTCCCCGTCGATACGGGAGAATTTCGCGGGCGTATTGATGTCAAAGACGAACAGGCCGTCCGGATTGAGGAACAGGTGCACGCGGCGGAACGCCTCGGCGAGGTCATCCGGGTCGGTGACATAGTTCACGCTGTCCAGACAGCACAGGCAGGCGTCCACGTTGCCGTAAAGGTCAAGCTCCTCCATGCGCTGATTGATGAGCAGCGGTCTCGGAGAGCAGTCCATCGTATTCTGCATGGCCTGCATGAGCATTTCGGGCGAAGCATCCGCGCCGATCATGTCGTAGCCGCGTTGCGCGAGCAGGCGCGTCAGGCTGCCCGTGCCGCAGGCCAGATCGAGCACCAGCTGCGGCCGGATGTCCTCCCGCGCAAAAAGCTGCTCGAAAAAATCCGCCCACTGTTCGTAGCCGACGTCGTCGGTAAAACGATCATAGTAGGCCGAAAGTGTCTGATAGCTATTCATTGTCCTCCTTCAGCCGGTCGAGCATTCTGCGGTAGCCGTCCGAGCCGTAAACAAGGCATTTGTTGACGCGGCTGATCGTCGCAGTGGATGCACCGGTCTCCTGTACGATGTCGCTGTAAATGCGGCCCTCGTCGAGCATGCGGGCTACCTGAAAACGCTGCACCATGGCGCGAAGCTCGGAAATCGTGCAGAGATCCTCGAAAAAGTCGTAGCATTCCTCCACAGTCGAAAGCTTGAGAATGCCGCGAAACAGGATGTCCATATCTTCATCCTTTAACTTCCGGTTCAAGTTTTTCCCTCCTTTTACGATTTATTTACGAAAAACGGGGTTGTTCCCCGTGTCGGTTTTCCTCCGCATATGCGTTCAAACCTCATGTGTTGTTTTCATTATAACACGATACTTTCATATTGTAAAGCGTGAAAAGCGCACTTTCCCGACAGCTGTCCCTTTCTCGGTGCAGCGACTCTCCGCAGCGGAGGTTGCCCTTTTCGCGTGTTCCTGTTATGCTGTGATCAAGGAGAAAAATCAACACGAAAAGGAGCATGAACATGGACAATTATGTTACCGGCACGGCGATCCGCACACTGCGTGAAAAACAGCATCTGACGCAGGCGCAGCTCGCCGAGCAGATCAATGTCAGCGACAAAACAGTTTCCAAATGGGAGACCGGGCGCGGCTTTCCGGACATTTCGCTTCTCGAGCCGCTCGCAGCCGCGCTGCGCGTTTCCGTGCCCGAGCTGCTTTCCGGCGAGCAGGTCATCAATGTCAACCGCGCGGCTAATATGCGCCGCTCCAGGCTGTATGTGTGTCCAGTGTGCGGCAATGTGCTGCACGCGGCCGGCAGCGCGATGATCTCGTGCTGCGGCGTCACCCTGCCCCCGCTCGAAGCCGAGCAGCCCGACGAGGCGCACGACGTCCGCATTGAGGATATCGAGCACGAGCTTTATATCTCCTCCGCGCATCCGATGGGCAAATCGCACTATCTTTCGTTCGCCGCCTGCTGTACGGACGACCGCTTCGAGCTCGTGCGCTTCTATCCCGAAGGAAACGCGGAAGCGCGCTTTTTCCGCCGCGGCCGCGGTATTCTTTACTGGTACTGCAACCGCCACGGACTGTTTTTTAAGCGATTTTAACTTTTTCCCGGCAAAACCGCTCTGTTTTTTTGAAACCGGAGCGGTTTTCGTATTATTTTTCTGCATCTTAAATTTTCTTTGATTTTTTCAAAAAAACTTTCAAAAAAACCGTTGACAAAACCGGCTTCCGTATGTATAATAATTCTTGTCGCTGACAGTGAGGCGACTCGACAAGAGGAAAATGCGAGTGTGCTGGAACTGGTAGACAGGCACGTTTGAGGGGCGTGTGTCGAACGACGTACGGGTTCAAGTCCCGTCACTCGCACCATTTCTCCAAGTGCGAAACAAATGAATATCCACATGCGGATGTGGCGGAATGGCAGACGCGCTAGCTTCAGGTGCTAGTGTTCGCAAGGACGTGGGGGTTCAAGTCCCCCCATCCGCACCAAGTGAAAGAGCTGAAATCTTTTGATTTCAGCTCTTTTTCTTACCAATCGGAGAGAGAGTAGTTTTTATCCGTTCAGCTGCTTGTCCAACGTTGCGAGGCGTTTCTCCGCGTTATCCGGCGTTACAACGTCCGAACCGGAGTCAACTACCCCTTCGACCTTTTCGCCGTCGAGCGCCTTGTGCATCTCGGCAAAGTCGATGCTGCCCTTGCCCGGCTCGACCATGATGTCCTCGGTAACGGCCTTGGCGAACGACCACTTGTTTTCGTCCATCTTGGCCTTTACGGCAAGGTCGCAGTCCTTGAAATGGATGTACGGGATGCGCTTTGCCCACTTCTTGTAGAAGGAAATCGGCTCACCGGCAGCGAGGTTGGTGTACATCGGAGGCAGCAGAACGATATACTTAGCGGACGGGAAAGCCTTCAGCAGTGCAAAAATGTCGTCGATATCGCGGAGCATGCCCTCAACAGCAGCGTCGTCGAGGAAGTTGCCGCCCTCGGTCGCGCCTACCAGAGTCAGGCCGCGCGCGTCCATAGCGTTCTTGAGAACCTTGGGATCGTCGTTCGGCATATAGCCCCACGGACCGATCTCGCAGCCCTCGTAGCCGACAACCTTCATTTCGTCCAGGCAGCGCCCATGCGCTCGAGGTCGTAGCGGACAGAGCCCTTGGTGCCCTGGATTTCGTAGGTCAGGTAGTTCTTGCGGCCGGTCACAACACGGGAGCAGGCGATCTGGCCGATAGCGCCGTTTGCGTACTCTGCCATAAAGGTCATGATGTCCTCGTTCTCGACGTCAACCATCTCGTCGGAGCCTGCGGACTTCGGACGCTTGGGGAATACGGTGGCAGCGACTGCGCTTATCTTGGTGATGTCGCCCATGATGAACTGGGAGATGGACAGCAGGTGGGAACCGAGGTCACCCAGAGCACCGCAGCCGGCGAGCTTGTTGATGTGGCGCCAGGTGATCGGGAGGGACTCGTCGAGCAGCTGGTCCTGATCGTGGGTGCCGGTGAAGCGCATAATCTTGCCGAGTGCGCCGGACTGAACCAGTTCACGGACGTAAGCGAAAAACGCACGCCCGTTAGGGGACGAACACGCTGACGCAGTTCGAGCACCCCAGTCAACCGGTGCAGAGCAAAACAAAAAAGAGGCCCACTCTCGTGGACCTCTTCCGCAGATCATATCAAATTGTACTTATTTCGGCTTTACTGCGTCAGAAACTGCCTTTCCTGCATTTTTTGCTGCGTCTCCGACATCATCCATCGCGCCGCCGACGGCATTTCCTGCATCGTCCACGGCATTTTTAATGTCGCCTCCGACCGTACCGCCGTCACCTGCCGTGCCGTCCGGCCCCTGCGAGTTCACGTTTCCCTCAGGCGGAACGTTCGTGTCCGTGTCAGCAGAGTTGGTGCCGGCATTGTTGTCGGTCTGATTCTGCTGCGTGTCCTTGTTCGGCGTGTCCGCTGCGTTGCTGCCGCAGGCGGAAAGGCTGAAGGCGCACAGCAGCGCGATGAGCAGTGTCAATAGCATTTTCATATCGTTTTCCTCCTCGGTTTTTATGATAGTGTGGGAGGAAAAACAAAATTTTATGCATGAAGATCAATTTTTTTCATGTGCGTCAGCACGACCGCGCACACGAGGCCGGTCACAAGGCCAAGCGGAACGCTCATGAGCAGCAGATAAGGCAGATAAGCAAGTACGGCAGTCGTTTTCATCCACAGCACCGCAGCAGCGATCTGACCGATATTGTGCGCGGCGGCGCCCGCGACGCTCACGCCGAGCAGCGAGCAGAACTTTCCTTCCACGTGCAGCAGCGCCCACATGGCAAACAGCGCGAGCAGTCCGCCGAACAGCGAAAACAGAAACGCCGTCACGCTGCCCATGAGCAGGGATGCGAGCGTCACGCGAACGACGACGACCGCAAGTGAATCGCGCAGACCGAGTCGCGTCAGCGCGAACAGCGTTACAACATTCGCGAGGCCGAGCTTGACGCCCGGGATGGGAATAATGGCGTCGAGCGGAAACATACGCTCAACGATGGAAAGAATAATGGCGAGAGCGGTCAGCATGCCGCAAACCGCAAGCTCCTTCGAACGTTTCATACGGCTCCCCCCTCTCAGGATACAATGGCGTCGATGCCGTCGGTCGAGGTGCCCGTCAGCTTGAGAATAACGCGGTGCGGCAGGCAGACCGCGACCTGTCCGGCACGGGTAAGTCGTCCGGTTCGCACGCAGACCTGGTCCGGGCAGTCCGCCGACTGCATCACGGCCGTTTTGCCCGAGAGCACGATCACGTTATGTCCGTCGAGGTCGATGGTACGGTCGGTCGTGTCGGTCAGCTCGACCCGCTCGACCAGTCTGTCATCCTGCCAGACCTCGGCGTACAGCGTGTCGCCGGAGGCACGCAGGGCGAAAAACGCAAGCATCGCGCCTGCAAGCGCCAGAACCGCGCCGATAATGACGAAATCGCCCCATTTCATTCTACTGCGCATAGGTGTACCCCTTGTCCTCGCCCGTGAACGTAAAGGTGCAGACGTCCGCGACACGCGAGGTGGTGAAAACCTGCTTATCCGCAGTGACGAACACGGCGGCGATGCCGTTCTCCTCGCAGTACGCGCGGCCCTTGTCCGCACCCATGACAAAGAGCGCGGTGGTCAGCGCGTCCGCACGGGTGGAATTCTCGTCGATGACCGTGACGCTCCGCAGGCCGGACGCCGCCGGATAGCCGGTTTTCGGGTCGAAGATATGATGATAGCGCACGCCGTCCTGCTCGAAATAGCGCTCGTAGTCGCCCGAGGTGACGACCGAGAGGTCATGCACCGCAACGGCGGCGATGGTGTCTGCGGAGTCATCCGGGTCGGCAATGCCGATGTTCCAGTCCTTCCCCTCGTTCGTGCCGACGGCGTAAATATTGCCGCCCAGCACGAGCAGTCCGTCTGCATCCGCGCTTTTCAGAATATCCGCGCACAGGTCGGCGGCGTAGCCCTTCGCGATGCCGCCGAGGTCGATTTTCGAGCCGGAGTCAAGGGTGACGGCGTCGCCGTTTTCGTGAACGTGCGCGATGCCGACGTTCTGAAGCTCAGCATCAATATCGCTCTGCGCCGGTACCTGCTGATGCTCGGTGCCGATGCCCCAGAGGTCGGTCAGAGGCGCGACCGTCGGGTCATACGCGCCGTTTGTCGCGGCGCTGAGGTCGAGTGCCGTGCTCAGCAGCTTCGCGCCCTCGTCCGACAGCGTGACCGGCGCGCCGTCCGCCGCGTTCAGCTTCGCGATGTCGGTGTCCTCGCGCGTGCGCGACAGCACGCTTTCGAGCGCATTGATCTCGCTTTCGCACTGCTGTGCGAGGCTTTCGCCGTCAGAGCCGAGCACCTTGACCGACATGAAAGTATCCATAGCAAAAAAATCGGTGGAATACGGCTCGCTTTTGCCGCCGCAGCCGGAAAGCGTGAGCAGCAGAAGGGACGCCGCGAGAATTCGTTTCATAGCAATCTCCTAAAAACATTTTACTTCAGCATAGATTATCAGTTTTTTCGACAGTCTTAGTATACTATTATAATACATACCACGCGATCAGGCAAGATATTGTGCGTCTTTCGCGCGGAAAGCCGTGAAATGCCTTGCGTCTGATGGCGTGCTGTGTTAAAATATTCATGTCATGGGCGCATATCCGAACCGCCGGGCCGGAACAGTGCCCGAACTGTGTAATATCGCAACTTGGAGTGAAGTAAATGGATCACAAGCTTTTGGCGGACAGACTGTTTCCGCATATCAATACCACGCCGGAGGACATCGAGGCACGCTATCCGAAGCGCGACCTGCCCGAAGGCGCGAAGGTCACCCGTATGGGCCCGAGCCCCACGGGCTTCATGCACCTCGGCAACCTGTACGGCGCGCTCGTAGACGAGCGTCTGGCGCATCAGTCGAAGGGCGTTTTCTATCTGCGCATCGAGGACACCGACCGCAAGCGTGAGGTCGAGGGCGGCGTGCAGATGATCATCGACGCCTTCCAGTCGTTCGGCCTGCCGTTCGACGAGGGCGCGACCACCGACGGCGAAACCGGCATCTACGGTCCCTACCGCCAGAGTCAGCGCGCTGAGATCTACCAGACCTTCGTCAAGTCGCTCGTCGAGCGCGGCATGGCGTATCCCTGCTTCTGCACCGAGGAGGAGCTTGCCGAGGCGCACAGACAGCAGGAGGAGAACAAGGAAAACTTCGGCTACTACGGCAAGTACGCCGTATGGCGCGACCGCCCGATGGAGGACATCGAGGCGGAGCTCGCCAAGGGCACGCCGTATGTCGTCCGCTTCCGTTCCGAGGGCAGCATCGAACACAAGATCCGCCATGAGGACCTCGTAAAGGGCAAGATGGAGGTCACCGAGAACGATCAGGACGTCGTTATCCTCAAGTCGGACGGCATCCCGACCTATCACTTTGCACACGTTGTGGACGATCATCTGATGGGCACGACCATCGTTGTACGCGGCGAGGAATGGCTCGCGACTCTGCCGGTACATCTCCAGCTGTTCCGCGCGATGGGCTGGAAGGCGCCGAAGTACGCGCACACCGCGCAGCTGATGAAGATCGACCCCGAGACCGGCGGCAAGCGCAAGCTGTCCAAGCGCAAGGACCCGGAGCTCGCTCTGACGTTCTACGCGCAGGAGGGCTACCCGGTCCCGGCGGTGCTCGAGTACCTGATGACGCTGCTGAACTCCAACTTCGAGGAATGGCGCCGCGCAAATCCGGATCTGCCGATGAACGATTTCCCGTTCACCACCAAGAAGATGAGCGGTTCGGGCGCGCTGTTTGACATCGAAAAGCTGCGCGACGTTTCCAAGAACGTCATTTCGCGCATGACCGCCGAGCGAGTTTACGATTACGTTGCGGAGTGGAGCGCGGTCAACGACAGTGAGTTCAACGCTCTGCTGACCCGCGACCCGGCCTTCTCCAAGGCATACCTCGCCATCGGCCGCGGCGGCAAAAAGCCGCGCAAGGACCTCGCTCTCTGGTCGGACGCGAAGGGCTACATGGACTTCATGTTCGACGAGCTGTTCCAGCCGGATTACACCATGCCGGAGCGCGTTTCCGTCGAGGACGCAAAGGCGATCCTCGCCGACTTCGCCGGCATGTTCGACGAGAACGATACGCCGGACGGCTTCTTCGACAAGATGAAGCAAATCGCATCTGCGCACGGCTACGCTGCCGACACCAAGGCCTACAAGGCTGACCCGTCCGCCTTCAAGGGCGCGGTAGGCGACGTTTCCATGGTCGTCCGCGTCGCGGTCGCAGGCCGCCAGAACGCGCCCGATCTCCAGACCGTAATGGGTATTCTGGGAAGAGAAAAGGTGCTCGACCGACTCGAAAAGTGCTCTGCGGCGCTTTAATGCAGGGGGAAATATAAGCTATGATGGAAAATGTAAACAACTTTCTGACGGAAATCATTGACGAGGACATCGCAAACGGCCTGTCCGAGCGCATTCATACCCGTTTTCCGCCCGAGCCGAACGGCTATCTGCACATCGGCTCGGCAAAGGCGATCTTCATCAACTGGTCGATCGCGAAGAAATACAACGGCCTGTTCAACCTGCGCTATGACGATACCAACCCGGTAAAGGAGGACACCGAGTACGTAGACTCCATCTGGGAGGACATCAAGTGGCTGACCGGCGAGGAGCCGAGCGGCGGTGTCTACTACGGCTCGGACTACTTCGAGACCTGCTTCGAGTGCGCCGTGCAGCTCATCAAGGAGGGCAAGGCGTATGTAGACGATCTGACGCAGGAGGAAATGCGCGCGTACCGCGGCTCTCTGACCGAGCCGGGCAAGCCGAGCCCGTACCGCGACCGCTCGGTCGAGGAAAACCTCCGGCTGTTCCAGGATATGCGCGACGGCAAGTTCGCCGACGGCTCCAAGACGCTCCGCGCCAAGATCGACATGGCCAGCCCGAACATGAACCTGCGCGACCCGGCGATCTACCGCATCGTCCGCGCACACCATCACCGTCAGGGCGACAAGTGGTGCATCTATCCGCTGTACGACTTCGCGCACCCGATTCAGGACGCACTTGAGGGCATCACGCATTCTATGTGCTCCATTGAGTTCGAGAACCACCGTCCGCTGTACGAGTGGGTCGTTGACAACTGCCCGCTGCCGCATCATCCGAAGCAGCGCGAGTTCGCCCGTCTGAACGTGACGCATACGGTCATGAGCAAGCGCTATCTGCGCCAGCTCGTATTCGAGAAGCACGTCGAGGGCTGGGACGATCCGCGTATGCCTACGCTGTGCGCGCTGCGCCGCCGCGGCTATACGCCGAGCGCTATCCTTGACTTTGTACAGCGCGCCGGCATCGCGAAGGCAAATTCGCTCGTCGACATCAAGCTGCTCGAGCACTGCATCCGCGAGGAGCTGAACGACACCGCGCTGCGCCGCATGGCTGTCACCGAGCCGGTCAAGCTGGTCATCACCAACTATCCGGAGGGACAGTGCGAGGAGTTCGAGGTTCCGAACAATCCGCGCAATGAGGAAGCCGGCACCCGCAAGGTACCGTTCACCCGCGAGCTGTATATCGAAAAGAGCGACTTCGCCGAGGTTCCACCCCCGAAGTTCCAGCGTCTCAAGCCGGACGGCGAGGTCCGTCTGATGGGCGCGTATATCGTCAAGTGCAACGAGATCGTCAAGGATGACAACGGCGAGATCGTCGAGATCCGCTGCACCGCAGACCTCGAGACCCGCAACGGCATGCCGGTCGACGGCCGCAAGGTCAAGGGCACCATCCACTGGGTATCCGCCGAGCACGCCATCGACGCAGACCTGTATCT
Organism: Butyricicoccus sp. OM04-18BH; assembly: GCF_003481705.1. GTDB lineage: Bacteria > Bacillota > Clostridia > Oscillospirales > Butyricicoccaceae > Agathobaculum > Agathobaculum hominis. Next base: position 31,348 of record NZ_QULN01000011.1, on the reverse strand, counting down.
GTACGACAATCTGTTCACCCTCGAGAACGTAAACGACGTACCGGAGGGCACGGATTATCTGGATTACCTCAACCCGGATTCGCTCAAGAAGCTGACCGGCTGCAAGCTCGAGCCGTCGCTCGCAGACGCGAAGGAAGGCGACCGCTTCCAGTTCGTCCGCATGGGCTACTACTGCAAGGACCGCGAGACCGGCCGCTTTAACCGTATCGTAACTCTCAAGGACAGCTTCGCAAAGACGCTCAGCAAGTAAAAATCAAAACAGCCGCCGCTCTATGCCGAAAGGCACGGAGCGGCGGTTTTATGCTGTATGCAAAAGAACCCCGAGGCCGCAGCCTCGGGGTTCTTATTGTCTGTGTCTTATTCGTCGTCCTGCAGGGCGTCAAAGCCTTCTGCGCCGGTACGAACCTTAATGACGTTCTCTACGTCGTAGACGAAGATCTTGCCGTCGCCGATGTGGCCGGTATACAGAACCTTCTTGACAACCTCAACGACCGTCTCGACCGGAACCTTGGAGACAACGACCTCCATCTTGAGCTTCGGGAGCAGGGTTACATCGACCTCAGCGCCGCGGTAATACTCGGCAGCGCCCTTCTGTACGCCGCAGCCGATCACGTTCGTTACCGTCATGCCGGATACGCCGATGCCTGCCAGCGCTTCCTTGAGTACCTCAAACTTGGACTGCTTGGTGATGATGACGACCTTGCTCAGCTTGTGACCGCCGGCCGATGCCGCACCTTCGGTGGTGACCTTGGTGACCGGAACAGCCTTCTCGACCGCTACCGGAGCGGTATCCTTGATCTTTGCTGCGGTCTCGCCTGCCTTGGTGCCAAGGACAGTCGGAACGACCGGCATAAAGTCAGCATATGCGGAGGACAGGCCGTGCTCCGGCTTGTCGAGGCCCATGATCTCCTCAGCCTCGGAAACACGAAGGCCGATGGTGTGCTTGATGATGTTGAATACGATGGTCATGGTGATCGCAACCCATGCAATGACTGCGACAACGCCGAGAATCTGGATGCCGAGGAAGTGGAAGCCGCCGCCGTAGAACACGCCGAGAGGTCGGGCCTCGGTACCGTTGTAGTAAGCGAAGAAGCCGGTAAGGATGGTGCCGAGTGCGCCGTTGATGCAGTGTACGCCGACAGCGCCGACCGGGTCATCGACCTTGAGCTTCTGGTCTACGAACTCGATGCCGAATACAACTGCGAAGCCTGCGCAGATGCCGATGATCGCGGAACCCATCGGGGTTACCATATCACAGCCTGCGGTGATAGCGACCAGACCGGCGAGCGAGCCGTTCAGCGTCATGGAAACATCAGGCTTCTTGTAGCGAATCCAGGTGATGCACATAACGGTTACGGTAGCGACAGCCGCCGCCATGTTGGTGGTAACGAATACGCGGGATGCGACCTCAGCGCCGCCGCCGGACAGAGCAACGGTAGAACCGCCGTTGAAGCCGAACCAGCAGAACCACAGGATAAAGCAGCCGAGAGCGCCGAGCGTCAGGGAGTGACCCGGGATCGCGCGAGCCTTGCCATCCTTGGTGTACTTGCCGATACGGGGACCGAGGATAGCCGCGCCGACCAGAGCGGCAACGCCGCCGACCATATGTACCGCCGTGGAGCCTGCGAAATCATGGAAGCCAAGCTCTGCGAGCCAGCCGCCGCCCCAGATCCAGTGACCGGAAACCGGGTAGATAACCGCGGAAATAACCATCGAGTAAATGCAGTATGCAGAGAACTTGGTGCGCTCTGCCATAGAGCCGGAAACGATGGTAGCGGCCGTCGCGCAGAACACGGTCTGGAAGATCAGCGTCGTCCAGTTGTAGCCCTCGCCGACTACGCCGTCCGCGAAGAAATCAAAGCCGCCAAAGAACGGGCTTGCCGCACCGAACATGATGCCGAAGCCGAGGACCCAGAAGATCGGCGTGCCGAGCGAGAAATCCATCAGGTTCTTCATGATGATGTTGCCGGCGTTCTTCGCACGGGTGAAGCCGGTCTCAACCATCGCGAAGCCGGCCTGCATGAAGAATACCAGTGCCGCTGCGACGAGCGTCCAGCCTACGTCTACCGACGTAGCGAGATCTAAGATGTCCATTTAATACAACCCCCTAAAAAATTATGGCGTGTATCTCCCCTGCTCCCGAAGGAACAAGGGGAAATACACGCCATTGTGTATAGAAAAATATTTTCTAACGAATGTAACTGCTGCTCTTATACGTAGAACAGGATGTCAGAATAGGTCGGGAACGGCCAGAACTTCTTGCCGACGAGACCCTCGAGCTTATCAGCCGGTGCGCGGACCGCGTCCATCGCAGCGATGACAGTATTGTGGTAATAGTGCGCGGTTTCGATGTTGTCGCCGGACGGCGCCGCAGCGATCGCCTCGTCAAGCGCCGTATTCTTTGCGTACAGCTCCTCGGTCAGCTCGGAAACCTTGCTCAGAAGGCCGGCCTCCATGCCGCCGGATACGCCGGCAGCCTTCTTGCTGTTGATGGTGCCTGCCAGCTCGCCCTCGAACGCGATGCACGCCGGAGTGATCTCCTCGCGTACCATGTCGCTCATGGTCATCGCCTCGATGTGCAGGATCTTGTTGTACTCCTCGAGCTGGGTCTCCATACGGGAATGAATTTCCTCGGCGGTGTAAACGTTGTGCCTTGCGAACAAGTCGAGGTTCTTCTGGTCAACGTAGTGCGGGAAGGCATCGGCTGCGCTCTTGAAGTTGAGCAGGCCGCGCTTCTCTGCCTCGACGACCCAGGACTCGTCGTAGCCGTTGCCGTTGAAGATGATGCGCTTGTGCGTCTTGATCTCGCGCTTGATGAGCGCCATGAGAGCCGCGTTGAAGTCCTCTGCGCCCTCGAGCTCATCTGCGAACTGACGCAGCTCTTCTGCGACTGCGGTGTTCAGCATGACGTTCGCGCAGGCAATGTTGACCGAGGAGCCGAGCGAACGGAACTCAAACTTGTTGCCGGTGAATGCGAACGGAGAGGTGCGGTTGCGGTCGGTGGTGTCCTTCGGGATAGCCGGCAGAACCGCCGCGCCGAGGTTCATCTTGGTCTTGTCTACGTCGGTGTAATCCGCGCCGGACTCGATAGCGTCCAGAATGCCCTGAAGCTCGTCGCCGATGAACATGGAGATGATCGCCGGAGGAGCCTCGTTCGCGCCCAGACGGTGATCGTTGCCTGCGGAGGCGACCGAGATGCGGAGCAGATCCTGATACTCGTCGACAGCCTTGACGACTGCAGTCAGGAACAGCAGGAACTGTGCGTTCTTGCCTGGGTTCTTACCCGGCTCGAGCAGGTTCTCGCCTGCATCGGTGGAAATAGACCAGTTATTGTGCTTGCCGGAGCCATTAACGCCCTCGAACGGCTTCTCGTGCAGCAGGCAGGTAAAGCCGTGCTTCTGAGCGACCGTGCGCATGACCTCCATGGTCAGCTGGTTATGGTCGGTAGCGATATTGGTGGTGGAGAAGATCGGAGCCATCTCGTGCTGGCACGGTGCTACCTCGTTGTGCTTGGTCTTGGAGAGGATGCCGAGCTTCCACAGCTCCTCGTCGAGATCCTGCATGAAAGCTGCAACGCGCGGACGGAGTGCGCCGAAGTAGTGATCATCCATCTCCTGGCCCTTCGGCGGCATCGCGCCGAACAGGGTGCGGCCGGTGAAGATGAGGTCCTTACGCTTTGCATAGTCCTCGCGGTCGATCAGGAAGTACTCCTGCTCGGGGCCTACGGTAGTGGTAACGCGCTTTACGTCCTTGCCGAACAGCTTGAGTATGCGGCAGGCCTGCGTGCTGATCGCGTCCATCGAACGCAGCAGCGGGGTCTTCTTATCGAGGATCTGACCGGTGTAGGAGCAGAACGCGGTCGGAATGTAAAGGGAACCATCCTTTACGAAAGCGTAGCTGGTCGGGTCCCATGCGGTGTAGCCGCGCGCCTCGAACGTAGCGCGCAGACCACCGGACGGGAAGGAAGATGCATCCGGCTCGCCCTTGATCAGCTCCTTGCCGGAGAACTCCATCATCACGTGACCGTCGTCGGTCGGGGTGATGAAGGAGTCATGCTTCTCGGCGGTGATGCCGGTCATCGGCTGGAACCAGTGCGTGTAGTGGGTCGCGCCCTTGCTGATCGCCCAGTCCTTCATTGCCGTTGCAACAACAGCAGCAACATCGGCGTCGATCGCAGTGCCCTCGTGCATGGTCTTTTTCAGCTTCTTGTAGACGTCCTTGGGAAGACGTTCTTTCATCACGGCGTCGTTAAACACCATGCTGCCGAACAGCTCGGGAACATTCGTTGTGCTCATGAATGGTTCGCTCCTTACATATGTTAATTTTAATAGCAAACAAACTGAATAAAACAAAACAGGCGCTGCGGACTTCGTGCCCACAGCGCCTTTGCTGTTTACACTTTGCATTATAGCCGTCCCGCCTTGCTTTGTCAAGAGAAATGGGGATGCTTTTTTCGTTTTTTGAAGATTTAGTGCGACATACTTAAATTATCCTATGACGCCGCTGTGTTTTTATGCAAGTTGTGAAAAATGTGTTTTTTATGCGCTTTCCGCTTGACGAAGCCGGGCGCGCTGCTATAAAATATAAAGCGAACAAAGGTGTTCGCCATAACTGAGGATTTGGGCATTCCGATCCTCAGCTGCGGCGAGCACCTTTTTATTTTGTTAAGTATTCACCGGCAAATACAAGCATAAATAAACTTGACTGACGGCAGTCCCCTTTTCGATACGATCCCCACCGGGCGAAACGCGCCGGATCGTTTCCGAGAAAGGGCAGACATACGCATAAACAAGGAGGAAGCACCATGTTACAAAAAGAAGGGCAAGTCCGCATCCCCGCCGGCTGCGCGATCTCCGGCATCTTCCATAAGGACGGCGCACGCGAGAACGGCACCCGCATCATCGACTCCATCCGCACCATGCACGATCGTTCCAACGGCCTGGGCGGCGGCTTCGCAGGCTACGGCATCTATCCGGAATACGCCGACTACTATGCGTTTCATGTATTTTTCGACACGCAGGCGGCAAAGGACGAGTGCGAGCGCGAGATCGAGAAGCATTTCGACATCGTAAACCTGTCCAAGATCCCGACCCGTCAGCATCCGCGCATCACGGATGAGCCGATGATCTGGCGTTATTTCGTCACCCCGCTGCCGACCAAGCTCGCCGCAAGCCAGCTCGACGAGCGCGAGTTCACCGCACGCTTCGTCATCCGCATCAACCACACGCTCGACGGCGCGTACATCTTCTCCTCCGGCAAGAACATGGGCGTATTCAAGGCCAACGGCTTCCCCGAGGACGTCGGCGAATACTATATGCTCGAAAACTATGAGGCGTACTCGTGGACCTGCCACGGCCGCTACCCGACCAACACCCCGGGCTGGTGGGGCGGCGCGCATCCGTTCGCACTGCTCGATACCACGGTCGTCCACAACGGCGAGATCTCGTCCTACGACGCAAACCGCCGCTTCATCGAGATGTTCGGCTATTCCTGCGACCTTCTGACCGACACCGAGGTCATCACCTATATCATCGATTATCTCGGCCGCAAGCTCGGTCTTACCTATCCCGAGATCTCCAACGTCATCGCAGCCCCCTTCTGGTCCACCATCGAAAAGCAGGAGCCGCGTGAGCGCGAGCGTCTGACCTATCTGCGCAACGCCTTCGCGTCTCTCATGGTCACCGGCCCGTTCTCCATCCTCGTCGGCTACACCGGCGGCCTGATGGCGCTGAACGACCGTCTCAAGCTGCGCAGCATGGTCGTCGGCGAGAAGGACGAAACCGTGTACATCGCTTCCGAGGAATGCGCGATCCGCGTCATTGCCCCCGAGCTGGATAAGATCTGGGCGCCCCGCGGCGGCGAGGCTGTCATTGTCAACCTGAATCACGGAGGGAACAAGTAATGGCTATTGATTTCTTATATCCGCAGTATGAGGTCGTCCGCAATTACGACCGCTGCATCTGCTGCCGCGCCTGCGAGCGTCAGTGCGCCAACGAAGTACATTTTTACGACCCGGAATTTCAGAAGATGCAGGTCGACGAGTCCAAGTGCGTCGCCTGCCACCGCTGCGTATCGCTCTGCCCGACCCGTGCGCTCAAGGTCGTAAAGACCGACCATACCTTTAAGGAGAACGCAAACTGGACCGGCAAGGCCATCTCCGAGGTCTACCGCCAAGCAGGCTCGGGCGGCGTGCTGCTCTCCTCGATGGGCAACCCGGAGCCGTACCCGATCTACTGGGACAAGATCCTCATCAACGCTTCGCAGGTCACCAACCCGTCCATCGATCCGCTGCGCGAGCCGATGGAGACCAAGACCTTCCTCGGCAAGAAGCCGGGCAAGATCGAGCGCGACAAGGACGGCAACCTCGTCCCGAACATGACGCCGCAGCTCGAGCTGAACGTGCCGATCATGTTCTCCGCGATGAGCTACGGCTCGATCTCCTACAACGCCCACGCTTCCCTCGCCCGTGCAGCCTGCGCGCTCGGTACCTATTATAATACCGGTGAGGGCGGCCTGCACAAGGACTTCTATCAGTACGGCCCCCACACCATCGTTCAGGTCGCATCCGGCCGCTTCGGCGTACACAAGGATTACCTCGAAGCCGGCGCCGCCATCGAGATCAAGATGGGCCAGGGCGCAAAGCCCGGCATCGGCGGCCATCTGCCCGGCCTCAAGGTCGGCCCGGACATCTCCAAGACCCGTATGATCCCGGAGGGCACGGACGCCATCTCCCCGGCTCCCCACCACGATATCTACTCCATCGAGGACCTGCGCCAGCTCGTATTCTCGCTCAAGGAAGCGACCGAATACAAAAAGCCGGTCATGGTCAAGATCGCAGCCGTACATAATGTAGCGGCGATCGCTTCGGGTGTTGCCCGCTCGGGCGCGGACGTCATCTGCATCGACGGCTACCGCGGCGGTACCGGCGCGGCTCCGACCCGTATCCGCGACAACGTCGGCATTCCGATCGAGCTTGCGCTCGCCGCTGTCGACCAGCGTCTGCGCGACGAGGGCATCCGCGATCAGGTTTCGGTCGTTGTCGGCGGTTCCATCCGCAACTCCGCAGATCTGCTGAAGGCCATCGCACTCGGCGCGGACGCCTGCTACATCGCGACCAGCGCTCTGCTCGCCATGGGCTGCCACCTGTGCCGCACCTGCCAGACCGGCAAGTGCAACTGGGGCATCGCGACCCAGCGTCCCGATCTGGTCAAGCGCCTCAACCCGGATATCGGCTCGCAGCGCCTGATCAACCTCGTCACCGCGTGGGATCACGAGCTGAAGGAAATGATGGGCGGCATGGGCATCAACTCCATCGAGGCCCTGCGCGGCAACCGTCTGATGCTTCGCGGCATCGGTCTGAACGACCGCGAGCTGAACATCCTCGGCATCAAGCACGCAGGCGAATGACTTCGTCTGAAACTATACCTGTCTTGGACAAGAAAGGGTCTTACATAGATGAAACGAGTATATGTCAACGAAAAATGGTGTCTTGGCTGCCATCTCTGCGAATACTACTGTGCGTTCGCAAACTCGGGCAAGTCCTCCATGGTCAAGGCGCTCAAGGATCACAAGATCGCGCCCCGCATCCGCATCGAGGAGCGCAACAACATCTCCTTCGCAGTATCCTGCCGCCACTGCACCGACCCGCTGTGCGTCAAGGGCTGCATCTCGGGTGCGCTGACCATCGTGGACGGCGCGGTGCAGATCGACTCCGGTAAGTGCGTCGGCTGCTACACCTGCATTCTGTCCTGCCCCTACGGCGCGCTTTCCACGTCCAGCGAGGGCGCGATCCAGAAATGCGAGCTGTGCGCGAAGAATGCGTTCGGCCAGCCGATGTGCGTACAGGGCTGTCCGAACAAGGCGATCGTTTACGAGGAGAGGTGAGCAGAATGAAATACGTAATCATCGGCAACGGCACCGCAGCGGTCGGCGCCATCGAGGGCATCCGCTCCGCAGACAAGGTCGGCCCCATCACGGTCATCTCCACCGAACCGTATCACGTTTACGGCCGTCCGCTGATCTCCTATATGCTGCTCGGCAAGACCACCGAGGAGAAAATGCTCCGGTACCGCCCGGAGAACTTCTACGAGAAGAACCACGTCACCACCATGCTCGGCAAGACGGTGCAGCACATTGACCCGAAAAAGCAGACCGTCTCGCTCGAAAGCGGCGAGTCCGTCCCCTATGACAGACTGTGCATCTGCACCGGCTCGCGCCCGTTCGTTCCCCCGATGGAGGGGCTGGACACGGTCGAGAACAAAACGAGCTTCATGACGCTCGACGACGCGAAGCATCTGAACGAAATGCTCGGCGAGACGAACGACAAGCGTGTGCTCATCGTCGGCGCGGGCCTCATCGGCCTGAAGTGCGCCGAGGGCATCTATCAGCGCGTTTCCGAGCTGACCGTCATCGACCTCGCGCCGCGCATCCTGCCGAACGTCCTGACCGAGATCCCGGCGGCCATCATTCAGAAGCACATCGAGAGCAAGGGCGTAAAGTTCCTGCTCGGCGACTCGGTGGCGCAGTTCGAGCCGAACAAGGCGCACCTCAAGAGCGGCGGCGAAATCGACTTCGATATTCTGGTCGTAGCGGTCGGCGTCCGTCCGAACACCGAGCTTGCCGCCGAGGCAGGCTGCGAGGTCAACCGCGGCATCCTCATCGACGAGCACTCCGCCACCTGCGTGCCGAACATCTATGCCGCAGGCGACTGCACGGTCTCCCACGACATCGCGGCCGGCGTAGACCGCATCCTCGCCATCCTGCCGAACGCCTATATGCAGGGCGAGACCGCAGGCAAAAATATGGCAGACCATATCTGCTCGTTCACCAAGGCCATCCCGATGAACGCTTCGGGCTTCATGGGTCTGCACATGATCACCGCCGGCTCCTATGACGGCGAGGCCTATCTCGAGCAGGACGACGAGCACTACAAGCTGCTCGTGACGCGCGGCAACCGGCTCGTCGGCTTCATTCTGATCGGCGACGTCGATCGCGCAGGCATTTACACCTCGCTCATCCGCGAGCAGACCCCGCTCGACACCATCGACTTTGAGCTGATTCGCGAAAAGCCGCAGCTCATGGCATTTTCGCACGCAGAACGCGCAAAGAAGTTAGGAGGCGCACACTGATGACGACAATTCAGGCAGGTCTTACCTATTACAAGCAGGTAAATGAAAAGGTCCGCGAGGCAGCGGAAAAGGACGACAGCATCACGATCGAAAACGTGATCGGCCAGCGCTACATCGGCTGCGGCTCCTCGGGCAAAAATATCACGGTACACGGCACCCCGGGCAACGGCCTCGGCCAGTACCTCAACGGCTCGACGCTCGAGGTGTTCGGCAACGCGCAGGAGGCGGTCGGCGACACGATGAACGAGGGCGACATCATCATCCACGGCAACGTCGGCGACGCCTGCGGCTACGGCATGCGCGGCGGCCGCATCTTCATCGAGGGCGACTGCGGCTACCGCGGCGGCATCCACATGAAGGCCTATCAGGAGCACTTCCCCGTCGTCGTCATCGGCGGCAAGGCCGGCTCCTTCCTCGGCGAATATCAGGCGGGCGGCCTTATCCTCGTGCTCGGCATCGGTCAGAACGGCGCGTATCCGGTCAACAATTTCTGCGGAACGGGTATGCACGGCGGCAAAATTGTGCTAAGATGTGATAAAGCGCCGACCGGCCTTCCCCCTCAGGTCCTCGTAAACGAGGCGACTGAGGCGGACATGACGCACATCGCGCCTTATATCAAGGAATACGCCCGTCATTTCGGTGCAAATGCTGCCGACCTGCTGGAGCAGAAGTATTTCGTCCTGACACCGAACCCGGCGGCAGGCTACAAGCAGCTTTACACCTTCGAGGCGTAAGACCATACTCAGACCGGTACGGAAAAGCTCCCCTTTGCAGTCGGAGCTTTTTCGCCTGTCCGGATAAAAGAAAAGGAGGCTCTCCGTATGGATACCACCATGAGCGAAGTCGTACAGTTTATTCAGGAAAACGACGTAAAATTCATCCGTCTGGCGTTCTGCGACATTTTCGGAAACCAGAAGAATATTGCCATCCAGCCGACCGAGCTGACGCGCGCCTTTGAATACGGCATTCATTTCAACGCGTCCGCTCTGCGCGGCTTCCTCAACGTTGACGCATCCGACCTGCTGCTGTTCCCCGACCCGGCCACGCTTTCCGTGCTGCCGTGGCGCCCGGCACAGGGCCGCGTCGTTCGCTTTTACTGCGACATCCGCTACCCGGACGGCACGCCGTTCGAGGGCGACGGCCGCTATCTGCTGCGGCAGGCGAGCCGCCGCGCGCGCAAGGCCGGCTACTCGCTGACCATGTGCACCGCGAGCGAGTTCTACCTGTTCGAGCTCGACGAGAACGGCCACCCGACCACCATCCCCCACGACCACGGCGAATATTTCGACGTCGCGCCGCTCGACAAGGCGGAAAACGTGCGCCGTCAGATCTGCCTGACGCTCGAGGAGATGAACATTCAGCCGGAGTCCTCGCATCATGAGCAGGGCCCCGGCCAGAACGAGGTCGATTTCCGCGCCGCGGAGGCGCTCGAGGCCGCGGACAATTTCGTGACCTTCAAGTGGGTCGTCAAGTCCATGGCCTCCTCGAGCGGCCTGTATGCGTCCTTCCTGCCCAAGCCGCTCCAGAACACCCCGGGCAGCGGCCTGCATCTCGCGGTCTCGATCACCAAAAACGGCCAGAACCTGTTTCATCCGTCCATCGAGGAGTCCGAGGAGGGCCGTCAGTTCGTTGCTGGCGTGCTGCGCCGCGCCGCTGAAATGACCATCTTCGGCAATCCGCTCACCAATTCCTTCCAGCGTCTCGGCGAGTTCGAAGCGCCCAAGTATATCACCTGGTCACACCAGAACCGCGCGCCGCTCATCACCGTCCCGCTCGCGACCGGCGGCAAGCCCAACCGCTTCAAGCTGCGCTCGTTCGACGGCTGCATCAATCCCTACATCGTATTCGCCCTGCTCATCCACGCAGGTCTGGACGGCATCGAGGACAGGCTCGAGCTTGCGCCTGCGTGCGAGGAAAACCTGTTCACCTCGAGCGAGGCGGTCCGCGCCAGATATGATGCGCTGCCCGAGTCGCTGTGCGAGGCCATCCGCACCGCACAGAACAGCGACTTTATCGCAAAATATCTGCCCGAAAAGATGCGCGCAGCCTTTTTCGCCGCCAAGCAGGCCGAGCATGACCGCATCGCGCTGGCCGACGACCGCACTGCTGCCGAGCGTCAGCTTTACTTCGAACGCTACTGACACCATCGAAAGGAGGGGAAATGCGTTTCATGGAACGTATTCTTGTCGTTTCCTCGACCGAAAAAACACATGCGATGCTCGCGCAGTTCCTGTCCTCCTGCGGTGTGCAGTCGCAGCTGTGCCGTGCGATGGCCGGCAGCGAAGCGCGCCGCGCACTCGTGGACGGCGAATTTGACCTTGTACTGGTCAACACGCCGCTGCCCGACGAATTCGGTCACGAGCTGGCGCAGCTCGCCGCAGGCGAGACCACCGCAGGCGTTATCCTGCTCGCGAAGGCGGAGATCGCGGACAGCGTTGCGGAAAAGGTGGAGGACGACGGCGTATTCGTCGTACCCAAGCCGCTCTCGCGCGTGCTGTTCATGCAGGCGCTTCGCATGACACGCGCCGCGCGCAGCCGTCTGAGCGGACTGCAAAACGAAAACCGCCGCCTCCAGAAGCGCATCGAGGATATCCGCCTCGTCGACCGGGCGAAATGCCTGCTCATCGAGTGCTGCGGAATGTCCGAGCCGGAGGCGCACAGCTACATAGAACAGCAGGCCATGAACCGCCGCTGCCCCAAGCGCGACATCGCGCAGGGCATCATTGACGGAGACACACCTTGAGAGCTGTCGCAAAACTGCGTTTTGCCGACAAGCTGTGTTCTGACAGCGGTTCCCGCCGCAGAACACGGACGGCCAAAAGTTCCTATGCAGAAACTTTCGGCTCTCTCAGAGTAAAAAAAACCGAGGCGCATGTCCCCGGTTTTTGCTCTCATTAAATATTTTAAGGATAGAGGCCTACGGGCTGCGTTTGCGAAGCAACCGCTTTTTTATGCGCGCTGCCGCGCGATAGTTTTATACTTCCTATTCTCTGCTGTTTGAATAAAAATTTAAGGGTACGCTTTTTACGGCGTACCCTTTTCGTTTGCGATTTTCGCTTTTACTTGATGTCGTCGAACAGGCCGGTGAAATCGAAGGTTGCGAAGTAGTCCTTCGGGGTCTCCGCACGGCGGATCATCTCGACCGAGCCGTCCTCGCGGAGCAGCAGCTCTGCGGAGCGCAGCTTGCCGTTGTAGTTATAGCCCATCGAGAAGCCATGCGCGCCGGTGTCATGGATATAGACATAATCGCCGATGTCGATGCGCGGCAGGTTGCGGTCAATCGCAAACTTGTCGTTGTTCTCGCACAGGCCGCCGGTTACATCGTAGGTGCGGTCATGCAGCGCATTCTCCTTGCCGAGGACCGTGATGTGGTGGTATGCGCCGTACATCGCCGGACGCATGAGGTTTGCCGCACAGGCATCCAGACCGGCATACTCCTTGTAGGTGTGCTTGTGGTGGATGCACTTTGCAACGAGCGCGCCGTAGGGGCCAAGGATAAAGCGGCCCATCTCGGTGTAGATGGAAACGTCGTCCATGCCCGCCGGGACAAGCACCTCGTCAAAGGCGCGGTGTACGCCCTCGCCGATCGCCATGATGTCGTTCGGCTCCTGCCACGGCTTGTAGGGGATGCCTACGCCGCCCGACAGATTGATGAACGCGATATGCACGCCGGTCTCCTTCTGAACCTCGACGGCCAGCTTGAACAGGATACGGGCGAGTGCCGGATAATATTCGTTTGCAACCGTGTTCGAGGCAAGAAACGCATGAATGCCGAAGTGCTTGACGCCCTTCTGCTTCATGTACTTGAACGCCTCGATCAGCTGCTCGCGGGTCATGCCGTACTTGGCTTCCTGCGGCGTGTCCATGATCTCGTTTTCGAGAACGAAGTCGCCGCCCGGATTGAAGCGGCAGGACATGGTCTCCTTCCACTCGCCTACCTTGTCGTAGTAGTCGAGGTGGGTGATGTCGTCGAAATTCACGATCGCATCGAGGTCGCTTGCGAGCTTGAAGTCCTCGTTCGGTGTGACATTCGAGGAGAACATGATGTCGTGACCGGTGATGCCGCAGGCGCGGCTGAGCTGAAGCTCGGTATAGCTCGAACAGTCGCAGCCGAAGCCTTCCTCGTGCAGGATCTGAACGAGACGCGGATTGGGGGTCGCCTTGACCGCAAAATATTCCTTATAGCCCGGGTTCCATGCAAACGCGGCCTTTACCTTGCGCGCGTTCTCACGGATCGCCTTTTCATCATAGATATGAAACGGGGTCGGATAGGTCTTGCTGATCTCCTGCGCCTGCTGGAGTGTCAAAAAAGGTTTCTTTTCCATGTGTTTCGCCTTGCCTTCTTGGGAAATTTAGTGGTGCAGATTAAGCAATACCGCATAATTGAACATGCTCTGATTGTGCGGTGCTGCCTAAGGTTTATACGTCGGATTTTGCGCCGAGGATGCGCTCGAAGCGGCGGCGCATATCGTTTTCCATGCGCTGCGTCTCTATCTCATCCACGTCGACGATGCGGCCGTCCTCCACGATAACGACAGTGCCCTCTGCTAACATTGCAGGAGCGCCTTCACGCGGAATCTTTACCGTATCTTCACCGATTTCTACATAAATATAGTCACCCTCAAAGTGATCGATGATGCCGGTCTTTTTCATACAGCATTCTCCTTGTAAGCGATGAGCGGGAGCGCGACCGTGCCGCTTTCCGCGGTCATGCGGATATCGCGTACACCCGCAAGTGTCAGATTGGTTAGCGTTTGTTCGGCCGGATGACCGTAGTCGTTGTCCGTGCCGCAGGATATGATGGCGGTCTGCGCTCCGAGCGCAGAGAGAAATGCAGGAGAGGACGAGGTATCCGAGCCGTGATGGCCGACCTTCAGAATATCGCACCGAAGCCCGGGATGGTGCCGCAGGAGCGACTGCTCGGCCGGCTCCTCCGCATCTCCCATCAGCAGGACGGAAGCGCTGCCGGTTTGAAACAAAGTGATCAGAGAGCGGTCATTTCCTCGGTCAGCCGGGATATCCTCCGCCGGACCGAGGAACGTGAGCGAAGCGCCGCCCTTCAGCGTGAGCGTCTCGCCGTCATACGGGACGAGGGGCGTGAGTCTGCGCCGGCGGAGCGCCGCATCCAGCCCGTCGCTCTGCGTTTCCGCACTCATGTAAAAGCTGCGCACGGGAAACGCGCGGAGCACCTCCTCCATGCCGCCGATATGGTCGGCGTGGGGATGCGTCGCGATGACGGCGTCGAGCCGGCGCACACCGAGACTTTTCAGCTCGCGCACGAGCGCCGGTGCGCCCTCCGGTGTACCGGCATCCACAAGGACCGTGCTGCCGCCCGAAACGAGCAGCGTGCAGTCTCCCTCGCCTACATCAAGAAAATACGCGGTGTCCTCCTCGGGGAGGGACGCGGCGCCGAGCCGTTCGGCAAGCAGCAGTCCCCCGTCGAGCAGGAGCGCCGCCGCTGCGAGCACAAGCAGGAGCCGCCGCACACGCGCTTTCATTTTTATTCCTCGCAGGAACGGTACGAGTCAAACTCGTCGGTGATCTCCTTCGAAGGAGCCGCAGTCAGCAGGCTGACGACGAAAATCGCGATCAGACCGCAGACAAAGCCCGGAACGATCTCATACAGGTCGAAGATGCCGCCGGAAAGCTGCGCCCAGACCAGATCGACGATGCCGCCGACCAGGATGCCCGCATAAGCGCCCTGCTTGTTGGTGCGCTTCCAGAACAGCGAGCACAGAACGAGCGGACCGAAGGCCGAGCCGAAGCCGCCCCATGCGTAGGAGACCAGACCGAGAACCGTGCTGTTCTGGTTGGTCGCGATGAGAACGGCGATGACCGCAACGCCCATAACGCAGCCGCGGGAAACCCACATCAGCTCCTTCTCGGTCGCCTGCGGACGGATCTTGTTGTGATAAAAGTCCTTGGTCAGTGCAGACGCGGTAACGAGCAGCTGGGAGTCCGCAGTGGACATGATGGCTGCGAGGATAGCAGACAGGAAGATGCCTGCGATAAAGAGCGGGAAGAACTTGGAGACCATGGTGATGTAGATGATCTCCTGCTGGCCGTTGCCGTCGAGCAGGCCGTCGCCGAGAACCATGCGGCCGGAAACACCGATCATGACCGCGGCGGTCAGCGAGATAACGACCCATACCGTTGCGATGCGGCGGGATTTTTTGATCGCCGCCGGAGAGGAAATGCCCATAAAGCGCACGAGGATGTGCGGCTGACCGAAGTAGCCGAGACCCCATGCAACGAGTGAGACGATGCCTAGCGCGGTGTACGGCGTATTGGTCGCGCCGTCAACAAACATGCTCAGGAAGTTCGGGTTGAACGCCTCGACGCTCGAAATGAACTCCGCCGGGCCGCCCATGCGGAAAATCGCGATCAGCGGAACCGCAACCACGCAGAAGAACATCATGAGACCCTGGAAGAAGTCGGTCCAGCACACGGCGAAGAAGCCGCCTGCGAACGTATACGAGATAACGACGACTGCGCCGACCGTGAGCGATACCAGATACGGGATGCCGAAAACGGACGAGAACAGCTTTGCGCAGGAAACGAAGCCGGACGCGGTGTAGAACAGGAAGAATACCAGAATGAATACCGCCGAAATGACCGAGATCCAGCCGGATTCGTCATGGAAGCGGTTCTTGAAATACTCCGGCAGCGTGATCGCGTCGCCTGCCACCTTGGTGTACTGGCGCAGCGGCTTGGCTACGAGCAGCCAGTTGAGATAAGTGCCGATCGCAAGGCCGATGCCGATCCAGCCGGCGGAAATGCCGGACAGATATGCCGCGCCCGGCAGACCCATCAGCAGCCAGCCGGACATATCGGACGCCTGCGCACTCATCGAAGTGACCCAGGAGCCGAGCTTTCGTCCGCCGAGGAAGTATTCGGTCGTGGTCTTATTCTTGCCGACAAAATACATGCCGATACAGAGCATAAAAATCAAATAGACGCAGAATGCGGCTATGGTTACTATGCGGTTTGTCATCATTTTTTTACCCTCCATTTATACTGTTAATTATACAGGAAATCCGATAATTTTGCAAGATGCCGCCGCAAAAATTGCAAAATCTCGCAAAAATGAACATATTACACAATTCCGGTATGTTTTCACCGCTTTACTTTGGTAAAAGCGCTCAGTGCTGAAGCCAGCTCGGCTTTTCCCTCATGCGCACGCCTGCGGCGATGCCGAGCGCGGCGTACATCGTGAGCACCGAGGTGCCGCCGTATGAGAAAAACGGCAGCGTCAGACCCATGACCGGCAGCAGACCGACATTCATGAAGATGTTCATGAACGTCTGGAACAGGAACATGCCGGCAACGCCGACCGCGAGCAGCGAGGAGAACGGCGTGGACGCGCGATAGGATACATAAAACAGGCGCGCGATGAGCAGGCTCAGCAGCAGGATGATCGCTATGCAGCCGAGAAAGCCGAGCTCCTCACCGGCGACCGAAAAGATATAGTCGGTCTGGTTCTCCGGGACGTTCTGGAGCTGTGTCATGGTGCCGTGCGTCAGGCCCTGTCCGGTGAGCTGTCCCGAGCCGATCGCGATCTTGCCGTAGGTCGTCTGAAGCGCAGCCTGCGGGTCGATCGACGGGTCGAACAGCACGAGTATTCGCGTGATCTGATATTTCTTCAGCACAAAATTCCACAGCACCGGCACGCTCGCCACCGCGACGCCCGCGCCGAGCGCGATCCATTTGAGCGACAGACCGGCTGCGAACAGCATAATGACCGCGATCATGAAATACTGGATCGCCATGCCCGAGTCGCCCGAGGAGACGACGACCGCCGCCATCATGATAAGCGTATGCAGCGCGATGACCGCAAGACCGCGCAGCTCGCTGATATACTCCCCGACCTCGGAGATATGCGCCGCCATCGTGAAAATGAAGATCAGCTTGCCGAGCTCGCCCGGCTGAAGGCTGGTCACGCCCAGATTGAGCCACGCGCGCTGACCGTTGACCTCCATGCCGAGAGGCGTGAACAGCAGCAGCTGAAGGCAGATGTTCACGATAACGAAGTTTTTCCACCTGTTCCGCAGCCCCTCCAGATCGATGAGGCTCATCAGAACGAAAGCGCCGAAGCCGATCAGGATGGCCGCGCCCTGCACATACAGATTTTTCGTCGAGCCGTCATCCTTGATCGAGACCGGGTTGAGCGTGGCGGAGTAGATGAGCGCCATGCCGTAGCCTGAGCAGATAAAGGCGATGACCGCCAGATACAGATCGGTGTTTTTCAGATAATGCGCCACCGATTTGAAAAGGTCCATGCAGACCCTCCTTTTCCGTGTTCTTGTCATTCCATACGGAAATTATAATATCAGATTATATCATACCACAATGCCGCACATTTTTCGAGATTGAATTTCGTCAAATTTTTCGCGTCCCTCACTGGAAAACTGTGCAGAACATTGTTATAATGGTTTTAACATTTAAGTGTGTGCGGCCGGGCGACATCCGTTCGCCGCGCCCCAGTTATCAGGAGGAATGTTATGTTATCCGACATCGAAATCGCACAGGGCTGCCAGATGCGCCCGATCACCGAGGTAGCAGCGGCGGCCGGTCTGGACGCCGAGGATCTTGAGCTGTACGGCAGGTACAAGGCCAAGCTGTCCGCAGACGTATGGAAAAAGACCGCAGACAAGCCGGACGGCAAGCTCGTTCTCGTCACCGCCATCAACCCGACTCCTGCCGGCGAGGGCAAGACCACCACGACCGTCGGTCTGGGCGAGGCGCTCGCAAAAATGGGCAGAAAGGCCATGATCGCGCTGCGCGAGCCGTCTCTCGGCCCGGTATTCGGCATCAAGGGCGGCGCGGCAGGCGGCGGCTACGCGCAGGTCGTTCCGATGGAGGACATCAATCTGCACTTCACCGGCGATATGCACGCGATCACCGCGGCGAACAACCTGCTCTGCGCCATGCTCGACAACCACATGCAGCAGGGCAATGTGCTCGGCATCGATCCGCGCCGCATCGTTTTCACCCGTGTCATGGATATGAACGACCGCGCGCTGCGCAACATCACGATCGGTCTCGGCGGCAAGGTAAACGGCGTGCCGCGCGAGGATCACTTCATGATCACGGTCGCGTCCGAGGTCATGGCCATCCTGTGTCTGGCGAAGGATCTCGACGACCTCAAGAAGCGCTTCGGCGACATTCTCGTCGCGTACACCTTTGCCGGCAAGCCGGTCTATGCGCGCGACCTGCACGCTGAGGGCGCGATGACCGCGCTCATGCGCGACGCCATCAAGCCGAACCTCGTTCAGACGCTCGAGGGCACCCCGGCGCTCATGCACGGCGGCCCGTTCGCGAACATCGCACACGGCTGCAACAGCATTCAGGCGACCCGTCTCGCCATGAAGCTCGCTGATATCGCCATCACCGAGGCCGGCTTCGGCGCGGACCTCGGCGCAGAGAAGTTCATGGACATCAAGTGCCGCAAGGCCGGCATCTCTCCGGACTGCATCGTGCTCGTCGCGACCGTCCGCGCACTCAAGTACAACGGCGGCGTACCCAAGACCGAGCTGAACGCGCCCAACATGTACGTGCTCGAGCGCGGCATCTGCAACCTCGACGCACATCTGGACAACATGAAGAAGTTCGGCGTGCCGGTCGTTGTCGCCATCAACGCCTTCCCGACCGATACCGCCGAGGAGATGGAGTTCATCCGCAAGCACTGCGCAGAGCGCGGCGTCCGCGTTGCCCTGTCCGAGGTATTCGCCAAGGGCGGCGAAGGCGGCGAGGAGCTTGCGCGCGAGGTACTGACCGTGCTCGACGAGGGCAAGGCAGACTTCCATATGCTGTATGAGGACGAGCTTCCGCTCGAGGAGAAGATCCGCAAGATCGCGAAGGAGATCTATGGCGCAGACGGCGTGACCTTCGCTCCCGCGGCGCACAAAGAGCTCATGAACATCACCGACATGGGCTACGGCAGTCTGCCGGTCTGCATCGCAAAGACGCAGTATTCGCTGTCCGACGATGCTTCGCTGCTCGGCCGTCCGAGCCAGTTCGTTGTAAGCGTCCGCTCGGCGCGTCTGGCAGCCGGCGCAGGCTTTGTTGTCGTAGAGACCGGCGCGGTCATGACCATGCCGGGTCTGCCGAAGGTTCCGGCGGCAGAAAAGATCGACGTGGACAATGCCGGTGTCATCACCGGCCTCTTCTAAGGGGGACGCCATCGTGCTTTCTAAGGGGGACGCTGTCCCCCTTAGATACGCTCCCGGTTCCGGAGAAACCGGGAGCGATAACCCCCTCTCGTCCGCACGGCGGACGAGGCCGCGCCGCCGCAAGGTGAATTGCCCCTTCGGGGCAAGAGAAGGTGCCCTGGGGCACGTCGCGGGCAGAGGTGTAAAAGTCCGGCAAAGCTGGACTTTTACAGAGAATTTTATGCGGCGCACTGCGGTGCGCCTGTCCTGCCTGTTTTGCCGAAGGCAAAATGCGGCAGGAGACTGCGCCCTTCGGGCGCGAAAGGCACGCTTGGCGTGCCTTTCCTTTTCTCCCAGATGGAGAAAGTTTCCGCATGGAAACTTTCGGGCGACTCGTGTTCTGCGGAGTCAAAACACAGGTTGTCGGAAAAACGATAGTTTTTTGACAAAATGAAAGGCTTCTTGCTATTTTCATGTCCGCATGATATGATAGTATTGAAATGATACAAAGAAAAGGTGTTTCCATGGAATATATCACCCATTCGCCCGAGGAGACAGAGGCGCTCGGCGCGAAATTCGCTCTCAGCCTGCACCCCGGCGATGTCGTGGCGTTCTCCGGCGACCTCGGCGCAGGAAAAACCGCCTTCACGCGCGGCGTGCTGCGCGGTCTCGGCTATACGGGCCGCGTCACCAGCCCGACGTTCGCCATCGCGAACGAATACCACACAGACCGTGCAGATGTGGCGCATTTCGATCTCTACCGCATCCTCGACAGCGAGGCACTGTTCGAGATCGGCTTTGATGAATACCTTGACGGCTCGAAGATCGTGCTGATCGAATGGAGCGAAAATGCTGCCGATATCCTGCCGGGCAGCTACAAAACCGTGCATATTCAGTACGGAAATTCCGAAAATGACCGAGTGGTCACGATTGGCGAGGTGAAGGAACAATGAAAATTCTCGCTCTGGAGTCCTCTGCGGTGAGCGCTTCGGTCGCTCTGACTGAGGACGACAAGCTCATCGCACAGTCCTTTCAGAACTGCGGTCTGACGCACTCGCGCACCCTGCTGCCGATGGCGGAGGCGCTGCTCGCAAACTGCGGCGTTTCGCTCTCCGAGGTCGATGCTTTCGCGGTCGCACACGGCCCGGGCTCGTTTACCGGCGTGCGCATCGGCGTTGCGACAGTCAAGGGTCTCGCGCTCGGCACAGACAGGCCGTGCGTCGGCGTATCGACGCTCGAGGCCATGGCCTGGGGCGCGCGCTCTCTCGGCGGCAGCCTGTGCTGCGTCATGGACGCCCGCGCCGGTCAGGTATACAATGCGCTCTTCGAGGTCGACGGCCTAATGCCGCGCCGTCTGTGCGATGACCGCGCGCTCAAAATGACCGAGCTTTCCGAAGAAATCGGCGAAGCTCCGTATTTTCTGGTTGGAGACGGCGCGAACTTGTGTTATAATACCATTAAAGACAGCTGTACCGGTCTGCGTCTTGCGCCGCCCGAGCTGCGCTACGCCACCGGCTTCGGTGTCGCGGCCGCCGCTCTGCCGCTCATTCGTGAGGGCAGAACCTGCACCCCGCAGGAGCTCGACGCCTTCTATCTGCGCCGTCCGCAGGCCGAACGCGAACGCATGAAGCGTCTCGCGGAGAACAAATAACAAATTCAGACTTCAATAAAAGGAGACTACGATTATGGCAACCGTACATGAAATGGACCACCCGCTGATCAAGCACAAGCTGAGCCTGATGCGCGACAAGACCACCGGCGTCAAGGAATTCCGCGAGGCCGCTTCCGAGATCGCCATGCTGATGTGCTACGAGGCGACCCGTGATCTGCCGCTCAAGGAGATCACCATCGAGACCCCGGTTTCCGAGGCTCGCGTACAGGTCATCTCCGGCAAGAAGATCGCTCTCGTTCCGATCCTGCGCGCAGGTCTCGGCATGGTAGAGGGTATTCTGGAGATGATCCCGGCAGCCAAGGTCGGCCACATCGGCCTGTATCGCAACCCGGAGACCCTCCAGCCGATCGAGTATTACTGCAAGCTGCCGAGTGACATCGAGGACCGCGACGTTCTGCTGCTCGACCCGATGCTGGCGACCGGCGGCTCCGCTATCGCTGCGATCGACGGCCTCAAGCGCCGCGGCGTCAAGCACATCAAGCTGATGAACCTCATCGGTGCGCCGGAAGGTGTTGCTGCGGTTCAGAAGGCTCATCCGGACGTTGAGATCTTCGTCGGCGCGATCGACGAAAAGCTGAACGATCACGGCTACATCGTTCCGGGTCTGGGCGATGCCGGCGACCGTATCTTCGGCACCAAGTAAAATTACAGGCATTCAGCGGTGCGGCAGGAAAGCCGCACCGTTTTGTCTCTGCATACGGAGTAGATATGGAGAAGATTGAATTACTCGAGGTTCAGTCGCAGCGTCTGTACTTCCGTCGCCTGCGCGCGACCGATCTCGAGCTTGCCTCCTGCGTTCTTCAGAACGCGGAGACCATGGCGGCATGGGACCGGCCGTATGACCGCAGTGATACGCTAGATTTTATCGCGGATATGCTGCGCCGCTACCGCACGGACGGCATCGGCTATGTCGCAGCCTTCGAAAAGCAGACGGACGAGCTGGTGGCGCTCTGCGGCCTGCTCGCGGAGCAGCTTGACGGCCGTCCGGCCGTCAGTCTCGGCTGCATCGTGCGCAGCGAAAAGCGCTTTCACGGTTTCGGCAGAGAATGCCTGTCCGCCATGCTCAGCTGTGCGTTCGCGCGGCTCGAGCTTGACCGCGTCGTTTCCTTCATCCGGCTCGACAACGTCGGTGCGCTCCAGACCGCTGCCGCGTTCGGCATGAAGCCGATCGGCCGCTGCGAGCGCGTCCATGCCGGTCAGGCCGTCCCTCACGCCGTTCTCGAGATGCGCAATCCGCTCGCCGCACCGGGCGGCATAAACTGAATACTGCACAAAAAAGCTGTCCTTCCGGAGATTTCCTCTCGGAAAGACAGCTTTTTTCGTCAATTCAGTGCTTATGTGAAACATCAGCTTCGTGACAGCTTATCTGTACTGCTCCGCCCAGACCGGCGCGCCCGCCTCGAGCGACTTCGGCACATCGAGCACGCGCTGATTGGCGCTGCCGCGGAAGCGAAGGTCGATGTTCTTCTGCTCCATGAGGAAGCGGCCGTCCACGAGCAGATCCAGCTCGCCGAGCAGCTTTTTAACATAGGGGTCGGAAAGCTGCATCAGCTCCTCAAAGGTGTAACCCGAGTAGGCCATGAGGTGCTTTCCCCTGCTCTTCAGCTCGACCGCCAGACGGTACAGCGGCTCCGCCTTGCAGAACGGCTCGCCGCCCGAAAAGGTCACGCCCTTTACGAACGGATTTTTGCACATATCCTTCAGCAGCGTGTCGAGCGCGATGTCCTGTCCGCCGTCAAAGTCGTGCGTCTGCGGATTGTGGCAGCCGGGACAACCGTGCGGACAGCCCTGCACGAACAGCGTATAGCGGAAGCCGGGGCCGTCTACAATAGACTCCCCGACCGTTCCCGCGATGCGAATGGTGCCTTCCATTTACGCAGTATGCTCCTTCTCCATCGGGCAGCAGGTGGTGACCGAGTGCTTGACGCGGTCGTGCTCCTCCGCGCGCTTGCCATTGTTGAAGCGGTCGAGCGTGCCGACGAGATAGCCCGTGATGCGGCGGATGCGCTCGAAGCCGACACCCTCACCGATAAGCTGCTCCTGCATAACCTGATTGTTCTCCATGACAGACATCCTTTCTATTCCGGGGACAGCGGACTTGCACCGCCGCTGCCGATTATTTTCTCACGATTTTCAGAGTATTTGGCTGACGGTCAGCTTCCTCGTTCGGGTCGCCGTGATAGCCGATCGTCGTGCTGTTGTAATTCTTGTAGAGGCCGAGCTTCTGCAGCTTGGACAGCGGCACGCCCTCGCCCTCGCGGCGTCCGCAGCGCGGACATACCTCGCCGATGATGCCGGTATAGCCGCAGACCGGGTCGCGGTCGATCGGATGGTTGATCGCGCCGTAGCCGATGCCGGCTTCCTTCATCGCGCGCACGACCGCCTCGAACGCCTCCAGGTTCTGCGTCGGGTCGCCGTCCAGCTCGATATAGCTGATGTGGCCGCCGTTGGTCAGTTCGTGGTACGGTGCTTCGCGGGCAATCTTTTCGAACGCCGAAATCGGGAAGTAAACCGGTACGTGGAACGAGTTGGTGTAGTAGTCGCGGTCGGTAACGCCCGGGATGGTGCCGTACTTCTCGCGGTCGATCCGGACGAAGCGGCCGGACAGGCCCTCTGCCGGGGTCGCGATCAGCGAGAAATTCAGATGGTACTTCTCGCTCGCCTCATCCATGCGCTTGCGCATATGACCGACGATTTCGAGGCCGAGGTTCTGCGCCTCGTCGCTCTCGCCGTGATGCTTACCGATGAGCGCCTTGAGACATTCCGCAAGGCCGATGAAGCCGAGCGTCAGCGTACCGTGCTTCAGCACCTCGCCTACCTCATCGTCCGGGCCGAGCTTTTCCGAGTCCATCCAGACGCCCTCGCCCATGAGGAACGGGTAGTTGCGCACGCGCTTGGCGCACTGAATGCGGAATCGGTCGAGCAGCTGGTCGATGACAAGGTCGATCTTGCGGTCAAGATCCTCGAAGAACCAGTCCAGATCGCCGTGACTGCGGATCGCGATGCGCGGCAGGTTGACCGACGTGAACGACAGGTTGCCGCGCCCGTAGGTGATCTCGCGGGACGGGTCAACGATATTGGACATGACGCGTGTGCGGCAGCCCATATAGCCGGCCTCGGTCTCCGGATGACCGGGCTTGTAATATTTCAGATTGAACGGCGCGTCGAGGAACGAGAAGTTCGGGAACATGCGCTTCGCGGAAACGCGGCACGCGAGCTTGAACAGATCATAGTTCGGGTCGCCGTCGTTGTAGTTGACGCCTTCCTTGACCTTAAAGATGTGGATCGGGAAGATCGGCGTCTCGCCGTTGCCGAGGCCGGCCTCGGTCGCGAGCAACAGCTGCTCCATGACCAGACGGCCCTCGGGCGAGGTATCCGTACCGTAGTTGAGCGAGGAGAACGGGATCTGCGCGCCCGCCCGGGAGTGCATGGTGTTCAGATTGTGAACCAGCGCTTCCATCGCCTGATAGGTGCCCTTGCGGGTCTCCTTGTCGGCGTACTTGCGCGCGAATTTCATGCACTTCGCGACCGTCTTTTCGTCCAGACTCTCGGAAAGCGCCTTTGCCATCGCCTCGTCATAGCCGTTGTCGCCGGCGAGGCAGGCCCACTTGCCGGTCTGCTGCTCGACGCGCTCGGTCAGCTCTCTTGCATCCACCTCATTGTTGTCGTCCTCACCGAACACCTCGAGCGCCTTGGCGAGGTTGCTGCGGAACAGCTTGCGGAAGGTCTTGCGCACGCCGGGCGCCATGGAGTAGTCGAAGTTCGGAACCGACTGGCCGCCGTGCTGATCGTTCTGGTTGGACTGGATCGCGATGCACGCCAGAGCCGCGTAGGAGCGGATGTCGTTCGGCTCACGCAGGAAGCCGTGACCGGTCGAAAAGCCGTCGCGGAACAGCTTCAGCAGATCGATCTGGCAGCAGGTGGTGGTCAGCGTGAGAAAATCCAGATCGTGAATGTGGATGTCGCCGTCGCGGTGCGCTGCTGCATGCGCCGAGTCAAGGATGAACATCTCGTAGAATTGCTTTGCGCCCTCCGAGCCGTACTTGAGCATGGTGCCCATCGCGGTATCACCGTCGATGTTGGCGTTCTCGCGCTTGATGTCGTTCTCGATGGAGGACTTGAAGGTCAGATCCTCGTAGACCTTCATCAGGCGGGTGTTCATCTCACGCACGCGGGTGCGCTCGTCGCGGTACAGGATGTATTTCTTCGCGGTGCGGGCGTGGCCGCTCTCGATAAGCACGGTCTCGACCGTGTCCTGAATCTGTTCTACCGTCGGGATTTTCTCGCTGACAGTCTTTTCAAGCTCCTTTTCGACCTGCTCCGCCAGCTCATGCGCCATCTCGTAATCCTGGCCGCCGACCGACTGCGCCGCGCCAAAGATCGCGTTCGCGATTTTATCCAGCTCAAACGGGGCTGTTCGGCCGTCTCGCTTGATAATCTGCTCTATCATAACCAAAAATCCCTCTCTCATACAAAAACCGCCTTGCGGCGATTACTAAATTTCGTGGTGTTGCCCCGTTTTGTACACCATATATTGTGCTCATTCGGTGCTTGCAAATACTATTGTAAACCGTGAGTCCGCGTCTGTCAAGGGGCGAAAAAATCTTTGGTACTTTTGTAAGAAAAGGATTTTTTTTATTGTACTATCTTCTGAACTTTTATTTTTTTCTTTGGGGATAACCTGTGAAGGGAAAGGGGGACGCTGTGCACAAGGCTGTGGAAAAGCGAAAGGGAGAGGCATTTCTGCCCCTCCCCCGGGTGTTTCTTCTTCAGTCGGCGAGGCCGATCGCGTCGGAGACCGGCATGGACAGGATCAGTCCGTGACTGCGCGTCCGGGTTCCCACCGCTCGCATCAGCTCGGTCATGATCTGCTTCTTTTCAGCACTTTTAACAACAAGGAAAACAATTTCCTTTTCCGCCTGTATCTCGATGCCGAAAAAGCGCTTGACCTCGTTTTCCGCGATGCCGCGCGCCGAAATCACCGTACCGCCGCGTGCGCCGGCCTTGCGTGCTGCATCCATCGCGACGTTCGTGTAGCCGCGCTCCATCACGACGGCGACCACATCGAAGCCTGTCTGTTCGCTTTTGTTCATCTGGATCTCCTCCTGTTCGTCCGCCTGCGTCAGCAGGCTGTGCCAGCGGCGTCCAATGCCGCTGACCGGAATGGTGAACGCGATACCGCGTCCCGGGTAGCGCATCTGAAGCTCTTTTCCGAGCCGGTTCAGGATACGCTGCGCCTGTCCGCTCGCCGCGAGGCAGAAAACGACTGCCTTGGCCGTCTCGCCGATGCCGAGCAGGTCGAGCATTTCCGTGCGCGCCGTACCGTGCGCCATGCACACATAGTCGAGCAGCGCGTGCTCCTCGCGGAACAGGCTGAGTATCTTTTCGCCCTTGCCGACGTCAACGACCGCTACGGCGAACGCAAGGCCGCTCTGCGCGGTCATCTGCGGTGTATGCTCCATCATATCAAGTATCCCCCTCCAGCACGATAATGCTGTCCTCATCGTCCGCAGCGAGCGTATCCTGCGGCATATCTTTCTGTTTGAAGCGGTAGAGCAGACCGAGCATCTGTATCGTCAGCAGCGGCGTCATGGCAACCATCGCCACGATGCCGAAGGCATCGGTCAGCACGTTCCCTCCGAGCGCTTCGCAGGCGCCCATCGAGAAGGGCAGCAGGAAGGTCGTTGTCATCGGGCCGGACGCGACGCCGCCCGAGTCGAACGCAATGCCGGTGAATATCTTCGGCACAAAAAACGTCAGCGTGAGCGCGATCAAGTAGCCCGGAATCAAGATGCAGTAAATAGAGATGCCCGTGAGCACGCGCAGCATCGCCAGTCCCACCGAGCACGCCACACCGATCGACAGGCTGAGCATCATCGCGCGCTGCGAGATACCGCCGTTTGTAATCGTTTCGACCTGTCGGTTGAGCACATGCACCGCCGGCTCGGCAGTGACGAGGAAGTAACCGATGAGCATACCGAGCGGAATTAAGATCCAGCTTTTGCCGCTCAATGCAAACTGCTGTCCGAGATAATGACCGGCCGGCATGAATCCGACATTGACGCCGGTCAGAAACAGCGCCAGACCGACAAAGGTATACAGAAAACCGATGCCGATTTTCTGGAGCTGAATCTTGTGAAAGCGCTTAAAAATCAGCTGAAATATCGCACAGAATGCAATGACCGGCAGCAGGGCGGAAACGACCTCGCGTATGTAATCCGGCAGCGCATGAACAAATTCCGCTGCGACCTGGCGAGTGTCCTCGAGCTCCGGAACTGCGATCTGCGTATAGCCAGCGTCGCCGCCCGAATAAAAAATGCCGAGCAGCAGGACCGCAAGCACGGGGCCGATGCTGCACAGTGCGACCAGGCCGAAGCTGTCATCCTGTGCGCCGCTGTCGCCTCGTATCGAGGCGAGACCAACGCCGAGCGCCATGATAAACGGAACCGTGATCGGGCCGGTCGTAACACCGCCCGAATCGAATGCGACCGAAACGAATTCGTTCGGCACAAAGGCGGAAAAGATAAAAACTGCAATATAGAACAGAATAAGCAGAAGAGAAAGCCGTATTTTGAAGATTGTACGCAGCAGTGCGAGCACGAAGAACAGGCCGACACCGACTGCGACCGTCCAGATCAGCATGCTGTTCGGGATGGACGGGACCTGTCCGGCGAGCACCTGAAGATCCGGTTCGGCGATCGTAATCAGAATGCCGATCAGCAGTGTGATCGCGATGACCACAGCAAGATTTTTTGTCTTCGGCAGCTGTGCGCCGATACCCTCGCCCATCGGCGTCATAGAAACATCCGTGCCAAGCGAAAAGAACGCCATGCCGACGATCAGCAGCACGGCACCTGCCAGGAACAGGACAAGCGTGCCGACCGGCATCGGCGTGATCGTCATGCTGAGTACAAGAACGATCAGCGTGATCGGAAGCACGGAAGATAGAGCTTCCTGAACTTTTTCTCGCAGAATTTTGTTCATTCTCAACCTCCATATTTCAGAGATATACCATTATATCTATTATACACAGAGATCAATACAGCGTAAATCATTAGGGCGTTTTCTTAACAAAAACAAAACACCGATCCCAAAGGATCGGTGTTCCGTGTGCGCGTTGAGTTATCTTCCCGGGCCGTCGCCAGCCAAGTATTGTCACCGTAAATGAGCTTAACTACTGTGTTCGGAATGGGAACAGGTGTACCCTCATCACCATTAACACGCACTTACTTTTCTGTGTACAGAAAAGTAAGCAAAAGAAACTTCAATGTGCGCTTCGCGCAACCTTTCTGTATCAGAAAACTATTAGATTTTAGCACATTCCTCACGTCTTGTCAACTGTTATTTTGGTGACCCGTGGGAGAATCGAACTCCCGTTTGCGGCGTGAGAGGCCGCCGTCTTAGCCGCTTGACCAACGGGCCATAACAGCAAGACCTTCGGTTTGTGCTTTGTCAAAGAGTTCTCTGTGAGGCCTTTTCAGACCTCACATCGCTCTTTTCTGGTACACCATCACGGGCTCGAACCGTGGACCCACTGATTAAGAGTCAGTTGCTCTACTGGCCGCCGTCTTAGCCGCTTGACCAACGGGCCATAACAGCAAGACCTTCGGTTTGTGCTCTTTGAAAGTCTCACCTGTGAGGTCATCTCTGACCTCACAAGCGTCTTTCCTGGTACACCATCACGGGCTCGAACCGTGGACCCACTGATTAAGAGTCAGTTGCTCTACCAACTGAGCTAATGGTGCATACTTTCTTGTGAACAAGAAAGTATGCAAAGAAAACTTTACCGAGCGCTTCCGCGCTGTACCTTCTATATTCACAACTGAAAGTGTCAGATTTTCTCTTTACACCTTCAAAACTGAACAATC
>NZ_QULN01000011.1:0-2519 GCF_003481705.1 Butyricicoccus sp. OM04-18BH | reverse complement strand
CTTTACACCTTCAAAACTGAACAATCTTACTCGCAATCGCTATTCTTCTCGAGGTTACCTAATTTTTTAGGTCAAGCCCTCGGCCTATTAGTATCAGTCCGCTCCATACATTACTGCACTTCCACTCCTGACCTATCAACCTTGTAGTCTACAAGGGGCCTTACTCCCGAAGGATGGGAACACTTATCTCGAGGGGAGTTTCACGCTTAGATGCCTTCAGCGTTTATCTCGTCCGTACTTAGCTACCCAGCTATGCCCTTGGCAGAACAACTGGTGCACCAGCGGTACGTCCATCCCGGTCCTCTCGTACTAAGGACAGCTCCTCTCAATATTCCTGCGCCCGCAACAGATAGGGACCGAACTGTCTCACGACGTTCTGAACCCAGCTCGCGTACCGCTTTAATTGGCGAACAGCCAAACCCTTGGGACCGAATTCAGCCCCAGGATGCGATGAGCCGACATCGAGGTGCCAAACCTCCCCGTCGATGTGGACTCTTGGGGGAGATCAGCCTGTTATCCCCAGGGTAGCTTTTATCCGTTGAGCGACGGCATTTCCATTCACATACCGCCGGATCACTAACTCCAACTTTCGTTACTGCTCGAACCGTCATTCTCGCAGTTAGGCTCGTTTATGCGTTTACACTCAGTGCACGATTTCCGTCCGTGCTGAACGAACCTTTGAGCGCCTCCGTTACTCTTTTGGAGGCGACCGCCCCAGTCAAACTGCCCACCTGACAATGTCCCCCGACCAGATTCATGGTCGCAGGTTAGAACTCCAATATCCCAAGAGTGGTATCCCAAGGATGGCTCCATGAATGCTGGCGCACTCACTTCCAAGCCTCCCACCTATCCTGTACATGGAATACCGAAGTCCAATATCAAGCTACAGTGAAGCTCCATGGGGTCTTTCCGTCTAGTTGCGGGAAACCGGCATCTTCACCGGTACTACAATTTCGCCGGGCGGGCTGTTGAGACAGTGCCCAAATCGTTACGCCATTCGTGCGGGTCAGAACTTACCTGACAAGGAATTTCGCTACCTTAGGACCGTTATAGTTACGGCCGCCGTTTACTGGGGCTTAAGTTCGCACCTTCGCTTGCGCTAAGCACTCCCCTTAACCTTCCAGCACCGGGCAGGCGTCACCCCCTATACGTCATCTTTCGATTTAGCAGAGAGCTGTGTTTTTGCTAAACAGTCGCTTGGGCCTTTTCACTGCGGCCTGCTCTCGCAGGCGCCCCTTATCCCGAAGTTACGGGGCCAATTTGCCGAGTTCCTTAACAACCCTTCTCCCGTTGGCCTTAGAATACTCATCCCTTCTACCTGTGTCGGTTTGCGGTACGGGCACCTTAGTATACACTAGAGCTTTTCTCGTCTCTCTCGCCAGTTACTTCCCTACTAAATTTCGGTCCCTTACGCCCGGGGCAACCATCGCCCGGGATAACCTTAAAGAAAGCGTCCCTCTAGCTTAAAGTTCGGTGGTTACGGAATTTCTACCGTATGTGCATCGCCTACGCCTTTCGGCCTGAGCTTAGCTCCCGACTAACCCTGGGCGGACGAACCTTCCCCAGGAAACCTTAGATTTTCGGCCATTATGATTCTCACATAATTCTCGCTACTTATTCCGGCATTCTCACTCGTATGCAGTCCACCAGTGCTTCCGCTCTGACTTCGCCCCGCATACGACGCTCCCCTACCCAATGCATTACTGCAATGCCTAAGCTTCGGTTGAACACTTAGCCCCGTTACATTTTCTGCGCAAAACCACTCGACCAGTGAGCTATTACGCACTCTTTGAATGAGTGGCTGCTTCTAAGCCAACATCCTGGTTGTCTTCGCAGTTTCACATCATTTTCCACTTAGTGTTCATTTGGGACCTTAGCTGTAGATCTGGGCTGTTTCCCTTTTGACTATGAGACTTATCTCACACAGTCTGACTGCTATTCATCAATTATCCGGCATTCAGAGTTTGATAGGCTTTGGTAACCTCGCGGCCCCTAGACCATTCAGTGCTTTACCTCCGGTAATCTAAAATAACGCTAGCCCTAAAGCTATTTCGGGGAGAACCAGCTATCTCCGAGTTCGATTGGAATTTCTCCGCTATCCACAAGTCATCCCCGGCTTTTTCAACAGACGTGGGTGCGGCCCTCCACGGTGTCTTACCACCGCTTCAGCCTGCTCATGGATAGGTCACCCGGTTTCGGGTCTAATACCTGCAACTTCATACGCCCTATTCAGACTCGCTCTCGCTGCGGCTCCGTAACTCCAGTTACTTAACCTCGCTGCAAATATTAACTCGCCGGACCGTTCTACAAAAAGTACCCGATCACACTTTAACGTGCTCTCGGTGCTTGTAGGCACAAGGTTTCAGGTTCTCTTTCACTCCCCTCCCGGGGTACTTTTCACCTTTCCCTCACGGTACTGCTCCACTATCGGTCACTGAGTAGTATTTAGGCTTGGAGGATGGTCCCCCCATCTTCCCAGCGGGTTTCACGTGTCCGCTGGTACTCTGGATACTGCTAGC
>NZ_QULN01000010.1 GCF_003481705.1 Butyricicoccus sp. OM04-18BH | reverse complement strand
TTTGTGCACATCCAGCGTCTTTGGGTACTGCTTCAAGGGTCGCTTTGCCGTAGGCGCCCTATCACTATTGTGCTATAATGGCACAAAGGAGCTGATTTATATGACCGCAAAAATCGATTTGATTGCAAAGTTGACCGCTTTAATGCCCGAATGTGCCGGCGAGATTGCGAAAATCTTGCATGACTACGAGATTATGCCTGCCAAGGTGTATGAGCGGAGCAATCTGCCGAGGCGTGTTGACGCTTTCCTGGCGGCGAAGCGCATCGACGGCTGCCGTCCCCGGACGCTGGAGGGCTATCGTGAGCGGCTCAAGGTGCTTATCGGCAGGTGCAAGAAGCCTGTGCAGAAGATCACGACGGATGATTTGCGAGAGCACATTGCCTATCTGGTAGATGAGCGACACCTCAAGGATAACAGCGTGCAAGCGCACATCAACTGCCTGCGGAGCTTCTTCCAATGGCTGACGGATGAGGACGCGATCCGAAAGAACCCAATGCGCAAGATCAAATCGCTGAAAATCGATAAACTGCGGTCACGGCACCCGCTGACGGCCGAGCAGCTCGAGCTTGTGCGCGACGGCTGCCGGGGCTACAAGGAGAAGGCGCTCGTCGAGTTCCTTGTGTCCTCGGGCTGCCGCGTGTCCGAAGTCGCCGGTCTGCGCGTCGACGATATCGACTGGCGCGACCGCAAGTGCAAGGTCATCGGCAAGGGCAACAAGGAGCGAACGGTTTATTTTTCCGTCCGCGCGAAGCTCATGCTGCAGCTGTACATCGAAGGCCGCAAGGGAGGAGAGGCGCTCTTCTCCAGCAGCCGTGCGCCCTACGAACCTTTGAGCGATCGGGGAATTGAGAAGATCATTTCCAAGCTGGGCAAGCGCATCGGCATGGAGCGGCCGCTGTATCCGCATCTAATGCGGCATACCTTCGCGTCGCACGCGCTTAACTGCGGCATGGAGCTGACGATCATTCAGCACCTTTTGGGGCACAGCGACCCGAAAACGACGCTCATTTACGCAGAAATCAACCCTGTTAGAGTGCAGTATGAATACAACCGCGTCATTGCTTGACGCAAGAAAGTAGGTAAAACATGGACAACCTCATCACACGCGCCGAGCACGAGGAATTTCGGCGGCCCATTGAGGAGGAGAACAAGCGGCAGGATCGTCGGTTGGAGCTGCTGGAGCATACGGTGCAGCAGATTTCCGACCTGACCACATCGGTCGAGAAACTTGCGATCAGTATGGAAGGTATGCTGCGCGAGCAGGAGAAGCAGGGGAGGCGGCTGGAGACGCTCGAGGACCGCGACGGCGCGATGTGGCGCAAGATCGTGGCCTACGGCGCGACGGCGCTCATCGGCATTTTCATCGGCTATATCGCACAGCAGCTTGGTTTGAACTGAGAAAGAGAGGTACTTATATGAACTGGAAAATTCGACTGAAGAACCCGGTGTTCTGGGTGCAGGTACTTACCGGCGCGCTGGCGACCGTGCTGGCGTACAGCGGTCTGACCGCTGCGGATATGACCACGTGGGCAGGGCTGTGGGGCGTTATTACCGGCGCGTTCAGCAATCCGTACTGCCTGTTCCTCGTAGCATCGAACGTATGGAACGCTCTGAACGATCCGACCACCAGCGGCCTGACCGACTCGGATCGAGCCAAGTCGTACAATGTTCCTCTGGAAAAGTGAGGTACAGCGATGAGCATTCGTTGCGACATTTACGACAGAAAGCAGTATGATATCTGGTTCGCAGCAGCACCCTACGCTGCTGCGTCCAAGCCTGCGAAGAGCCTGAAGCAGTGGGCGACTGAAGAAAAAGCAGACGTGGTGTATAACCTCGCACTGTTCAACATGACCGGCAGCGGCAGCGACCGCTACGGCGTTATCAAGGGCCGAACCTTGCAGTACCTCAAGGCCAAGGGCAAGGAGTGCGGCTATGGCGGTACAGCTGAGCGGCTGAGCCTCGGCTCAGAGAATGTTGTTTCTGGTTGGAAGCTGGCAATCAAGGACGGCAAGGTGAACGGATCTCTCGGCAAGTCTGACCGGCGCAGCCGGAATATGTGCGGCCTACTGATAGATGGCCGATACATCCATGTGCAGACCTCTGCAAGCCATACGGAGTACGAGGTTGCACAGTATGTCCAGGATCACTATGATGTCAAGCTGCTGCTCGTACAGGACGCAGGCGGCAGCACCGGCATGTATCGCGTGTCGGACGGCTACCTGTTCGCGCCGGAAAAAGAGGGCGTGGACGGCAGACCGGTGTGCAGCGTAGTCTGCATTAAGCGTAAAAATAAGACAACGACTCCGAAGGAGGAGAACAAGATGAGCAAGAAGGTATTTATCGGTATCGGCCATGGCGGCAGCGACAGCGGTGCGGTCGGCGATATCGTCGAAAAGGAAGCAAACCTCGCGATGGCGCTGGCGTGCCGTGATTATCTGACCGCGCACGGCGTTGAGGTGCGCATGAGCCGCACCAAGGACGAGGAGGACCCCATCAATGAGGAGGTGCGCGAGTGCAATGCCTACGCGCCTGATCTGGCTATCGACGTACACAACAACTCCGGCGGCGGTGACGGTTTCGAGGTGTTCCACACCCTGAACGGCGGCGTCGGCAAGACGCTCGCGCAGAATATCGAGAAGCAGGTCGTCAAGATCGGCCAGAACTCGCGCGGCTGTAAGACCCGTCGCGGTCAGCGCGGCGATTATTATGCGTTTGTGCGCGATACCAAGTGTCCGGCAGTAATCTGCGAGGGTGTATTCGTTGACACCAAGGCTGATGCAGCACAGGCGGGCACCAAGGCAAAGCAGCAGGCGTTCGGCATCGCATACGCCAAGGGTATCCTTGATACGCTCGGCATTAAGTATGACACTTCGACCGCCAAGCCGGCAGAGCCGGTGACTGACGCCGAAACGCAGGCGGCGATCATCAAGGTGCAGCAGGCGGTAGGACTCAGCGACAAGACCATGCAGTACCTGCTCGATTATGAGTATGGTGTGGAACTGGTGAAGAAACTGGCGGCAGCTATGAAGTAAAGCGAAACCCCTCTGGAAACTGGTGCTATACCGGCTTTCGGAGGGGCTATTTTTATTCGGTCGGATACGGTCGCACGTGAATTACTGGAGGATAGGCGGTTTTAGTGTGCATAACGATAGCGATAGCCCTGACGACAAATCGACGACAACAGGAGCGTAAAATGCCCCGGAAAGAACCGGCTCAGTGTTTTTCGTCATTCTGAAAATCCGTCATATTTCACTCCGTTTAGCGCTGCCTTCATCGTCATACAGCCATATTTTCAGAACTTACAGTATCCTATTTATAGCCAAACAAAAAATCGATGAAAATAGCTTCAGGTGCTAGTGTTCGCAAGGACGTGGGGGTTCAAGTCCCCCCATCCGCACCAATCAAGGTTCTGACAAAGGTCAGGACCTTTTTTGTTTTTAGCGGCGAATGTAAACCGAAAATAAAATATAGGTTGACAATAACGCCGGGATGTGGTTTAATAGCTTCAGATAAAAACTGCTCCGGGAGGGGTCAACATGAATCAACCAGAAACGAAAACCGCGCCGAAGTCGGCATTTACCGTCAAGGAAACCTGCTATGCAGGACTTTTTGCGGCGGTAATTGCAATCATGGCGCAGATATCCATTCCGATGCCGGGCGGCGTTCCGATGACGATGCAGACGTTCGCGGTCACGCTCGCGGCGATCGTACTGAGCGCGAAGCTCTCGACGGTTTCGACCGTCATCTATCTCATCCTCGGCGCGGCAGGCGTGCCGGTGCTTGCAGGCTTCACCGGCGGACTTGCAAAGTTTGTCGGACCGACAGGCGGCTTTCTGATCTCGTTTCCGTTGATGGCGTTTGTCATCGGCTGGGGCGTGGAGCACCGCAAGGCGTTCCCGGGGGCGTTCGTGGTTGCGCTCGTCGCAGGCACGGTGCTGAACTATGTGGTCGGCGTTGCGATGTTCTGCGCGCTGACGCAGAGCACGCTTGCAGCCGGCATCACGGCCTGTGTGCTGCCGTTCATCCCGACCGCCATTATCAAAGCGATTCTCGCTTCGGTCGTTGGATTTGCAGTAAGAAAACGCCTCAATTAAATACAGGAGCAGCCCTTCCTGCGATTGATGCAGGAAGGGCTGCTTTTTGCCTTCCGGTATTCTTTGAGACGGCTGCACGCGGATTTTCCCGCCGGCACGGCGAAAGGAACGGATTGATTCCGGCTGCGGCAGGAAAATTTGATTTTTTCAGTGTTGGAAATTGCGCAGAGATCAATAAGATGATATAATAAACCGATAATTATTGATCATTTTTCAGTCTGTCGATACACGGAGCAGAACGGAAGAACGGGGGAAGAACAATGGGGATCGTGACCGAGATGCTGACGATGCTTGGCGCAAATCTGCCGCTCGTGGCAGTCGGCTGCGCAGAAGTGCTCGCGGCGGCGGCGCTGCTCGGCAGGGCAGCCGTCATGCGCACGCAGATGGGAAAAACCAGGGCATCGCTTGCGCCGGTCGGGATGAACCGCGATATTCAGCGCGTCCTGACGCTGGAGAGCGGCGAGGTCATGCTCGTGCTCCGGCGCGAGAATATGATGCTGCTCGCCTGCACCGGCGATCCGGAAAAACTGCTCGGCGTGTCATATACGGCGCTGCGGGATAATATCGCGAATCTTAATGCCGCTTTTTCTGACAAAAGCAGATGCTATGCGGTCTGGAAAAAATACATGGCGTGGGACGGCAGAGAAATGTTCGATGAGGCTGTGCAGAGCGGCGACGGACGCTGGATGCGCTTCATCGTCAGACGCACGCCCGACGGTGAGTACGACCTGCTGTGCTTCCGCGACATCACTGCACTGCACGACCGCATCGAGGAATGCGAAAAGCGCCTCGCAGGGGCGGAGGAGGAGAGCCGCGCGAAAACAACCTTCCTCTCGCGTATGTCGCACGAGATCAGAACCCCGATGAACGGCATCATCGGCATGATCTCGCTCGCAAAGAGCAGGCTGCGCCCCGGAGACGAGGCGATGCAGTATCTGAACAAGGCGGACGAGGTGTCCGCTCATCTGCTCGCGCTCATCAATGACATTCTGGATATGTCGCGCATCGAGGCCGGAAAGGTCGAGCTTGAGCACAAGGTGTTCAGCCTGCGCGGTCTGGGCGATCGTCTGTATGATATGTTCGCCAAGCAGCTTCAGGCGCGCGGCATCCGCTACGAGGTCAATCTGGAGGATATGACGGTCGACAGTGTCGTCGGCGACGAGCTGCGCATCAGCCAGATCATCATCAACTTCCTCTCGAACGCTGTCAAGTTCACGAGCGAGGGCGAGATCATCGTCACATTCCGTCAGATGATGCTTCAGGATAACGTCGCGGACTTCATGTTCCGCGTTCACGATACCGGTATCGGCATGGATCACGCCTTTCTGAACCGTATTTTCCGTCCGTTCGAGCAGGAGAGCATCGAGACGGGCAAAAAATTCGGCGGCACCGGCCTCGGCATGACGATCACCGATCAGCTCGTGCGTCTGATGGGCGGCGAGATCGTCGTGGACAGTGCGCCGGGCAAAGGCTCGGATTTCACCGTGTTTCTGCATCTGCCGGTGGCGGAGCAGGCCGCCGAGACGACGGAAGTGCCGGGCGAGACGGCAAAACAGTGCTGCGATAACGCCTTCAAGGGCTGCCGCATCCTCATGGCCGAGGACAACGAGATCAATGCGGAGATCGCGATCGAGATTCTGGGCGAAATGGGCGCACAGGTCGAGGGTGTAGAAAACGGCCGTCTTGCGGTCGAGGCGTTCGAGAATCATCCGGAAAACTGGTACGATCTGATCCTGATGGATGTGCAGATGCCGGAGATGGACGGCCGTACCGCCGCGCGCACCATCCGTGCGCTTGACAGGGCGGACGCGAAAACGATACCGATCTTCGCCCTGTCGGCGGATGCGTTCGTCGAGGACGAGCGCCTGTCCATTCAGAGCGGCATGAACGGTCACTTTGCTAAGCCGGTCGATTTCACCATGCTTCAGCAGGCGATCGGCGTCTATCTGGCGAAGCAGAAAAGAAAGGAGTAAAAGGCGTGGGGCTGAAGGAGTTTTATACCGCGACGGGCGCGAAGATATTCGGCACAGCGAGCACGGTAAAAACCATCGGCGCGGCTGCGGCTGCATCGGCAGTGATTGCAGGCGCGGCGGCCGGAGTCCATGCCTTTACGAGCGGCCGGGATTTTACGCCGGACGGCGCGGGACGCGCGATACGCACCAATCAGGTGCACTTTGACGGGAGCGAAAATACGATAGGCAGGCAGGACGAGCAGACGAAAAACGGCGAGAGCGAGATATATGAGCGTGATGAAAGCGCCGAGGAGAAGCAAAAGCCGCAGACCGGCGACAGCGCGTCTTATCTGTTCGAGAATGTGAAGCAGCAAGAAAAGCCGAGCGGGCTGCTCGACAGGGACGGCATGGCGGCAGCCATCGCCGGAACGGTTCCGGCCGCCGGTGCGGCGAGCGTGCAGCCGGGGACGGTGCTCGACATTGTGAAAGACCCTGCGGCGGCGGACATCGTGCTGCATCCGAGCAGCGCAGCGCAGGCAACGCCCCCGACCGGCGGCGACACGGCAAACAGCGGCGGAAATAATACCGCTCAGCCGTCTGTCACGCCGGCGAACCCCTCGACCGGCGGAGAAACCACACCGAACCAGCCTTTCCGGCCGACAACGCCCGACAGCAGCGGTGGAAGCTCGTCCTCCGGCGGAGAGACCGGCGGCACGGCCAGGCCGGATGCCCCTGTGACGCCGGTCACGCCGACCGCACCGAACAAGCCGCAGCAGACGGACGGCAAGCCACCCGAGCAGACCTCGGAGGAAAAGGGGCCGGACATTCCCTGGTTCGACAACGGCACGCGCTACGACGGCACGGTCACGCTGCCGATCGACAGCACGGTCACGATCGTCGGACGGATCGACAGCACGGATGCCCTGTATGCCGGTCAGATCGTCAATGACGCGGATATCGTCCGCGCGCTCTATGCTTATGTCATGGCCGGCGAAAAGATCTACTACTGGACGTCGAGCGATCTCGGAAAATACATCCGTATCAACCGCGTCAGCTTTGACGGCGGCAAAACCTGGCTCACGGATTTTTCGAATAATATCGAAATCCCGAAAAGCGCCGGGGATCAGTCGATGCAGATCGATATGTCGTATCGCTTCAGCGAAAACAGCGCATGGACGGAATACAGACCGGACGAGGGAAACGCCTATATCGACTGCACGGTCGCGCCGCACCGCATTCTGGTGCTCGGCCGGGAGCTGACCGACAAGGATACGGAAATCCCGCTGGACATCGTGCTGAACAGCGATTATTCCTATAATGAATTCAGCAGAAGGCTCAATCTGTTCGCATTGCAGAGAAGGCTGTATGAGAAGCTGTACGGCTGGGACAGCGGCACATCTTATGACGAGCTTCCGCCCATCGACCGGCTGTTCTCCGGCTGGACGGAGGACAGCAGGCGCGTTTCGTGGGACTACACCTGCGACGGCGGGCGGCATGTGCTCCAGCCGTCGGATTTCGTGAAGGTTTCGGAGAACCTTACGGTCCGCCTGAAGATCAACAAGGGCATGACCTATGAGCTGCAAACGCTGACTGGCTTTGACGAGAGCGCGCTGACCGACGATGAGGGATATGGTACGTTGACGATACCGGAATATGTTCAGGCGGTTGCGTTCGAGACCGGCAATCAGGAGGAAAGCCCCGTTACCTATCTTCCGTTTGCGGTAGGTACGATGGAAATTCCGGCAAGCGTTGTCTACATTAAGCCGGACAGCATCTCCTCTGTCCTCGACGCCTACCGTGTCGCGGAGGATAACGAATACTACGCCTCGACTGAGGACGGCATCCTGACCGGCAAGGACGGCACGGAATACCTCGCG
The DNA here is from genome assembly GCF_003481705.1 of Butyricicoccus sp. OM04-18BH. Taxonomy (GTDB): domain Bacteria; phylum Bacillota; class Clostridia; order Oscillospirales; family Butyricicoccaceae; genus Agathobaculum; species Agathobaculum hominis. The sequence continues at coordinate 82,601 of NZ_QULN01000010.1, read as the reverse complement.
ATCCCGGAGAACAACCGGGCCGTTACGGTCCCGGAGAACGTCACCTCGGTCAGACTGCCCGAGAGCTACTGGGGAACAGTCACTATTATGGCGCAGTCGGAAGACCGGCTGCCCTCGATCAGTTTCGAGAAGATGCGGCACGGCTCTGTCATCGTGCAGCCCGAGCTGCTGAATGCATTCGTCACGAAGTACGGCAGACAGCTCAACGGCACCGGAACGACGGTCAGCGTAGCCGGCGGCGACGCGAAATATGAGGTTCACGACGGCTGTCTGACGCATCGGGAGGACGGTGCGACCGTGCTCGACCGCGTGGTGACTGATGCAGAGATCTACCGGCTGCCGCAGGGGGTCGACAGGATCGCAGCGAACGCCTTTGCCGGATCTTCGGTCAAAATCCTGATTACGGACGCAAAGACCTCCTATGCGAAGGACAGCTTCAAGGACAGCATGGTCTCGTATGTGACCTGCGAGGACGAAACTCAGAAGGCTGAGATCAATAAAAAGCTCGACGAAGCGGGTGTTGCGGAGGTCGAGTTTGCGGCGTCGGGCACATCGGACGACGGCTGCTTCTACGTGAAATCGGACGGAAAGATCGTCGTAGTCAATGTGCCGGACGGCATCAGCGAGTATTACGGCGAGATCATCATTGACGGCGAGAAAAAAACGGTCGACAGCATCGCAGCGCACGCATTTGACGGCTGCACTACGCTGGAATACGTTTCGCTGCCCGAGACGGTTAAGACCATCGGCGTTTCGGCGTTCAAGAACTGCACCTCGCTCTCCGGCGTGCTGCTCGGGAGCAAGGACAGCGTGACCATCATGGAACACGCGTTCAACAACTGCACGAACCTGCGTTTTATCGCGTCGAACGCAAAAAACATGGAGCTGAAAAATGGTTACGATATTCTGAGTGAATCGGGAAGCGAAACACTTTACGGACAGCTGTGGTGTCTGGCAGGCAGCAAAGGCTTCGATGACAGCTGGAGCTGCTACGAGCCGAGGAGTGACTGGCGCGACGAAACGGATATTGCAGAGTTTCGGGTCATCGACTGCAACGGAGCGAATGTCCTGTACGGCTGCAACACCGAGGACGAAAGCGAGCTGTGGGAAGGCAGCAGGCTGGACAGCTGGATTGCGCTGCGCGCCGCCGGTTCGCCCGCAGAGGGCGGCACGATCACCCTGCCCGAAACCACGATCGCGATCAATAACTACTGCTTCGCCCAGCTGGACTGCGCGTTCACGATCAACTGGGAGGAGCTGCCGCGTCTGGTCCGCATCTATGACAGCGCCTTCGCGCAGTCCGGTCTGACAGGCGTGATTCATCCGGTTCAGTCGACGTATATGATGCTGATCAGGAATGCCGCATTTTATCAGACCAACATTGTGGAGGCGGATTTCAGCGATGTATCTCTGGAGGATTACGGTGAGTCGGCACTGGCGGACTGCAAACAGCTGCAAAGCGTTTCGTTTGGATGGGTGTGCAGGAAAAGCGACGGTAAATTTATGTCGATTATTCCGAACGGCTCGTTTTACGGCTGCGATACGCTGACAGATCTCTATTTTACCACCGAGAAGCCGATTGGACTGCTGACATGGTATCCGCACGCCCCGTTCCAGTTTGCGGACGGTATCTATGATAGAAATATCCGCATTCATGTTCCGGAAGGGTGCGAGGAAGCGTATTTCCGGGCATGGAAGCCCATGTTCATCGGCTATACGGACGAGGAGATCGAGAACGGAACGTATTATATCGATATGTCGATGTCTCAGCTCAGCTGGATGGAATGGTATTTCCCGGAGGACAGATGGCCGGAGTTTGTGCAGGCCGTCTGCGACTACCGCGCTATCCACGGCGAAAACAACCTTCGCGCGATGATGGGCATGGAGCTGCTGGAAGAGCCGGAAAATCCGGAGGAGCATAAAGAGGATTACGGCTATGCCGACCCGTTCGGCGGCGACATCGAGCTCGACATTGAAATCCCGGACGAGAACCCGGACATCACGCAGGATGGCCAGACCGCTTCAGATGAAACGATTTTGGATGAAACCGGCAGCGAAAATATCTCCGGCGAAACCGTGACCGGCGGAAGCACGCCGTCTGCCGATGCGCCGGACGGGGAGGACAGCGCGTCCGCCGACACAAACAACACCGAGCCTGCACCGGAGACGACCGATGCGGCAGAGGGAGAAGATACATGATTATCGAACAGTCAAAACAGATTATTTCCGAGATAAACCGCGCGTTTATCGGCAAGAATGAGGTCATCGAGAAGGTCCTGATGACGATTTACGCAGGCGGTCACGTTCTGCTCGAGGACTGCCCGGGCGTCGGCAAGACGACGCTCGCGGTCGCGTTCTCGCGCGTGCTCGGTCTCTCGACGCGCCGCATCCAGTTTACGCCCGACACGCTGCCGTCCGACATCACCGGCTTCACCATGTGGAACCGCAGGACGAGCGAATTCGAATACCGTGAGGGCGCGGCGAACTGTCAGCTGCTGCTCGCCGACGAGATCAACCGCACTTCTCCCAAAACGCAGTCCGCGCTGCTCGAGATCATGGAGGAGCGCACCATCACGGTGGACGGCGAGACGCACGCGCTCCCGGCGCCGTTCATCTGTATCGCGACGCAGAATCCCTTCGGCTTCGCCGGCACGCAGGCGCTCCCGGAGAGCCAGCTCGACCGCTTCATGGTCTCGCTCTCGATCGGCTATCCCTCGATCGAGGATCAGATGAAGATCATCTCGGCGCAGCGTTACGCCAATCCGCTTGACGAGCTGCATCCGGTCACGACCGCGCAGAACGTCATCGAGGTGCAGAAGTTCCTCAGCTCGGTCAAGGTCATGGACGATATGCTGCGCTACGCCATCGAGCTGTGTGAAAAGACCCGCATCCATCCGCTGATCGAGCTCGGCATTTCGCCGCGCGGCGTTGCCGCACTCGTGCGCATGGCGCGTGCATCGGCGGTGCTGCATGAACGGAATTACGTCGTCCCCGAGGATATCCAGTCGGTCTTTCTCGATGTCTGCGCGCATCGACTGGTGCTGCGTCCGCAGGCGCGTGTGGACGGCATGAACGCGCGCGACGTTCTGCACGGCATCCTGAGCGAGATCCGTCCGCCGGCTCTGTCCGCGAGGTAAGCGGATATGTGGAAAAACCGCGCAGGTTATGCGCTTGCGGTCGCGACGCTCGCCGCACTCGTCTGGCTGTTCGGCAGACCGTTTCTCGTCTGTGCGCTCGTTCTGGCGGCAGGACTGCCGTTCGTGCAGCTCGCGCTGCTGAAGCGCGACGCGGGCGCGGTCTCGCTCTCGCTTTCTGTGCGCCCCGGCGGCAGGGAAGGGGAAACGCTCTTGCTCTGCTTTGAGGTAGAGAACGGGCGTGCGCTGCATGCTGCGCGAAGCATTTATCTCGATCTCGCGATGAACAATCTGCTGCTCGGCGAGGAAACACACCGCCGGGTGATGCTGACGCTCAGCAGCGGCGCGAACCGTTTTTCCTGCCCGATTGTGCCGCCCTGCTGCGGTGAAATCGTGATTTCCTGCTGCGAGACCGGTCTCTGTGATCTGCTGCATCTGTTCCGCGAGCGGGTCGCGCCGTTTGACGAGGTGCGCACGGTCATCTATCCGCGCCCGGTGCAGCTCGATCTTACGCTGTCGCGCGATGCGGTCGGCGAGACGGGCGACAGCGGTCTGACGCGCAGCCGCAAGGGCACGGATGCGACCGAAATGTTCGACATTCGAAGCTATGCGCCGGGCGATGACATCCGTTCCATTCACTGGAAGCTGTCGGGCAAGACGGACGAGCTGATCGTGCGTCAGGCAAGCGACCGCACGCACTATGACCTGGTCATCCTGCCCGATTTCGGAAGAAAGCAGGGCGGCCGCGACATCACGGCCGGAGAGCTGACGAGGTGTGTCGCTCTCGTGATCGAGCTGAGCCGCCGCCTTGTGCGGTGGGGCGTGCCGCTGTGCGTCGCGCTGCCCGGACCGGGCGGCGGCATGGAGCTGTTCGGCTTCAAAAGCGTGCGTGAGCTCGAGCATAGCATCCCGCGATGGCTGTCCATCGAGATCCCCGAGCAGGCAGGACGCATGATGCAGCTGTTCCGCATGGAGCATCTCGAAAACCGCTTCACCCGCATGGTAACGGTGAGCGCAGGTGCGCCCGAGACCGGTCTCCGTGCGCTCGCGAACGACATCGGCGTGCTTTCTCTGACGGTGATGAAGGACGTTTCCGAGCCGCGCGCCGTCCTTCTGAACGGCGTGGAAAACATTGAGATACCGGCGGAGGGCGACGCGAAGATCAAAATTCTCTGCTGAAACGGAGTCCCAGTATGAACGAAATCAGCGTTAAGACGCTTTACCCGGACGGGTCGACAAGTCCATATCGCGCACTCGCCCTGCCTGCGTTCGCCTCGCTCTGTCTGATGGCCGGCGCGCTGCTCGTGCTCTTCCGGACATGGGATGAGCTGACGGTTCCGCGCTGGGCGCTCGTGTTCGCGGCGGCGGCAGGCTATGTGTCCTCCTCGGCGGCGCACCGCCTTTCACGGCGGCACGGCGCGTTTTATCTGCTCGGCCTCGTGCCGTGGATACCGGCGCTTCTCATGCCGGCCGCATGCGTGCGCGGTCTCGCGGCATGGGTTTCCGGACTCGCCGCACGCTGGAATGTGCTGCACGACGGCAGCGCACAGCTGCTGAACACAGCGCCGGATTTCGTTGACGAAAAAGCGGCGGCCTTTGTCGGCGCGATGCTCATCGCGCAGGCGGCGCACTTCGTCGTGGTGCACCGTCACCGCGTGCTCGGCGGCGTGCTCGGAGGGTTCTGGATTGCGCTCGGTCTGGCGGACGGCTGCTTTTCGCCGCTCGGCGCGGCGCTCATGCTCGCAGGCATGCTGGCGCTCTATGTCTCGGATATCAGTCTGCATCTGACCCGCGCGGCATGGCGCACGCTCGGCATCCTGCTGGCTCTGCTCGCGGCCGCGGCATTCCTGCCGGATATGGATATGGAGGGCATCCGCGGCCTGCGAGAGAAGGCGCAGTGCGGCCTGCATGAGCTGCGCTACGGCGCGGACAGCCTGCCGGGCGGCGTGCTCGCGCAGGCGGATACGCTGCACCGCGATACGCGCGGTATGCTGAGCGTGACGGAAGGGCAGGAGAAAACGCTCTACCTGCGCGGATATATCGGCGGCATGTATGCGGACGGGGCGTGGAAGCCGCTGCCCGGTCTGCTCTACAGCGAGGAGTACGCGGGCATGATGAAGTGGCTGAGCGGGCGCGGCTTTGACCCGGCGCGGCAGCCGGCGGCATACCTTGCGCTGTGCGGCGACAGCGAGGCCGAGCCGAACGACGTGACGGTTGAGACACTTGCGGCAAGCCGCGAATATGTGTACATTCCGGGCACGGCGAATGAGCTTTCGGGCGCGCGCGTCACGGAAAACGAACGCGACAGCACAAGCCGTGCGCGGGGCGTGCTCGGCGCGCGCCGCTACACAGCGTCCGAGCTTTCCGGCTCGCGTCCGGCCGAGCTGACGGTTGCAGAGGACTGGGTCAGAACGCCGCAGACGCCCGGACAGCAGGCGTATCTGGAGAGCGAGGCGGTCTACCGCGGCTTCGTTTACGACAGCTATACCGCTGTCAGCGACACAATCGCGCCGACGCTTGACCGGCTGTTCTGGGAGGACTACGACGACTCGAACGACGGCATTTACAGCGCGGTCAGCCGGGTGCGCGAGGTGCTGCGCGGCGAAATGACCTATACCGAAACGCCGTCTGCGGCCCCCGGGGGCGAGGACCCGCTCACGTGGTTTCTGACCGGGGGGCGCGAGGGCAATGCGGTTCAGTATGCCTCCGCGGCCGCTATGGCGCTGCGCGCGCACGGTATTCCGGCGCGCTACTGCGAGGGTTATCTGCTGACTGCGGCACAGGTGCAGGCGGCGGAGGGCAGCGCTGTCACGCTGACGGGGGCGAACGCTCATGCGTGGTGTGAAGCATATTTCGACGGCGTGGGCTGGCTGCCCGTGGATGTGACGCCCGGGTTTTACTATGACGCGCTCGCTCTTCAGCAGCTCGTCGCGATGCCGGATTCGATCCGCCGCACTGCCGCGATGGAGGACGCGGGGCATGCAGCCGGCGAGATGACACAAACGGATGACAGCGGTGCAGACAGGCCCGACGGACTGCTCGACGGCACGGTCTATCCCCCGGAGCTGCTGCTCGGCGTTCTGGCGCTGCTGCTCATCCTTGCTTCGCTCGCGGCGGCGGCACTGGAAGGCACGGTGCTGCTCTGCCGCGTGCGGGTACTCTCCGGCTTCAAACACGCCTCGCCCGAGCAGCGCGCCCGCCTGCTCGCGTGGTGGGGACAGCGCATCCTTGCCGCACGCGGCGTGGAGGCGATGATCGGCTGGCATACGGAGGAGACCGACGCGAAGCTCGCAGAGATGATCGATACGGTCAATCCCGGCGAATACAGGCGTGTATGCGGCCTGCTCGAAAAGGCGATCTACGGCGGCATCGCGCTCAAGGTGTACGAGGAACGCGCGGTATACAGTCTGCTCGACCGGCTGTATCACGCCCCGGCGCCCGATTTCGCGACCGGACGGCGGCTGCATTATCTGCTGCTCGCTCAGCTGGGGCACGCGAGAGCGGAAAAGATGGAATAAAGAGTGCATTGCGGCAGAAAGCGGCAGTGCGCTCTTTTTCTTTGTTGGGAATGTGGAAAAAACGGTTGAAATCCGGATGTGTTTTCGGTAAAATGATAGTAGAGTAAAAGGAACAGCAGCGGCGCTTTAGCCGGCGCCGATCAAAGCCGCCCCGGCGGCACGACGTAGAAAGACAGAAGAGGAAAAAGAAAAATGGCAGTTACTTTGGTAGAAATCGCCTCGCTTGCAGGCGTATCGCGCGGCACGGTCGACCGCGCCCTCAACAATCGCGGCCGCGTTGACCCGGAGGTCGCGGACCGTGTGCGCCGCATCGCAGCCGAGCTGGGCTATCGCCCCAACCGTGAGGGCCGTCTGCTCGCGCTCGCGAAAAATCCGATCAAGATCGGCATTATCGTCCAGTCGGTCGAGACCATGTTCATGCACATGGTTTTCGAGGAGGTCATGCGCACGCAGGCGCAGCTGACCACGCCCGGCGCGGAGATTTATGTGCGCCCCATTCAGGGCGTTGACGCGGAGCGCCAGCTGGCTGCGATCGACGAGCTGGTCGAGCTTGGCGTGAACGGACTGGCGCTGTCTCCGGCAGAGGATGCGCGTGTGCGCGCGCGGGTGATGGAGCTGTCCTCCAAGGTCCCGGTCGTGACCTTCAACACCGACCTGCCGGAGTCGGGCAGACTGTGCTACGTCGGCCCGGACAACTATGCCTTCGGCCGCGCGAGCGCCGGCCTGATGAATCTCCTGCTCGCGGGAAAGGGAAGCGTGCTCGTGGTCGGCGGTCAGGAAAACAACCTTGCGCACCGCCAGCGAGTTGACGGCTTCCGCGATGAGGCAGAGTCCCAGTTCCCGGGACTTGAGCTGCTCCCGACCGAGAACTGCGGCGACGATCAGAAGCTCGCCCACGACATTGTGTGCCGTGCGCTGCGCGAGCATCCCGACCTCGGCGGTGTGTACATCTCGGTAAACGGCCAGATCGGCGCGTGCGAGGCGCTGACTGAAATGGGTGCGGCAGGCCGCGTCCGCCTCATCTGCCACGACCTTATCCCGGCAAATATCGAGAACGTCCGCCGCGGCGTGATCGACTTCCTGATCGACCAGGATGCACATATGCAGGGCAACCGTCCGACCGAGCTGCTGCTCGACTACCTGCTCTGCGGCGACAATCCGGAGAGTGAGCGCATCCTTGCGCACATCGACATCCGCAACCGATACAACGTCTGAAAGAGGTAAAAATGCACGAAATACCGCTGCCGCACGGCATAATGACCCGATTTCCTGCCGTCGGGGTAAACAAGAATGCGCTGATCCTCTGCCCGGGCGGCGGCTATGAGCACTGCTCCATCCGCGAGGGTGCTCCGGCGGGCCGCGCCTTCGCGAAAAGCGGCGTCGAGGCCTTTGTGCTGCGGTATGACTGTGCTCCGGCGCCGCTCGGGACCCGTCCGCTCGCCGCGCTGTCGGCGGCGGTGCAGTGGGTGCGCGCGCACGCGGAGCAGTACGGCATTTCTCCGCAGCGCATCGCGGTCGGCGGATTTTCCGCCGGGGCGCATCTTGCGGGCCTTCATGCGGCGGTGTGGAACCGCGCGTCATGGTATCCACAGGGAACGGATCTCGCGCTCCATCAGCCGAATGCCGCCGTGCTGTGCTATCCGGTGGTGTCGGCAGGTAAGTACGCCCATCGCGGCAGCTTTGAACAGCTTGCAGGGGACGATATGGAAAAACAGCAGGCGTTCTCGCTCGAAACTCTGGTGTCTCCCGATATGCCGCGCACCTTCCTCTGGCATACGCTGACGGATGAAACTGTGCCGGTCGAGAATTCGCTGCTGCTCGAGAAATCGCTCCGCAGGGCGGGCGTTTCGCACGAGATGCACCTGTTTCCGCACGGTGTGCACGGTCTCGCGCTTGCGGATATGGAGACGTCGGACATCGAAAAGGGGCGTTTGCCCGACCGCCATATCGCCCGGTGGCAGGCGCTCTGCGCGGAATGGCTGAAGGAATAAAAAGGAGAAGATTTATGTCATCCAACACAGCAAATATGATTGTTTTTGTCCTCATGGTGCTGCTGCCGCTCGCGGCGGTGCTTGCGCTTGAGGTGTTTTTGTCGCGCCGCCCGAGCTGGTGGCCGGGGCTCGTGCTGCCGTGCTCGGTGACACTCGGCGCATTCAACATGATACGTCTGATGGCGCTCAATTTCCTTCTCGCGCAGCCGACGCTCGGCGGCGGCATCCTGCATGCCGGGCTGTTCACTCTGGCGTGCCTCGTGCCGAGCGCAGCGCTGTTCGCGATCTATTTTCTCAACCGGAAAAAGGTGCAGCAGAAGTGTGCAGAAACCGAAAACGGCAAGCCCCAAAAGTAAAAGAAATCCCACTCGCGGCAAAACACCGGAGTGGGATTTTTCATGCGAAAACTCTGCGATACGCGAGGGCGATATAGTCGCCTGCGGCGAGCGTCACTTCCTTCGAGGCAACAGCCTTGTCTGCGAGCGTCACGATCCACGCGATGCGTGAGCGCGGAATGGGCGCGAGAGGGAACATATGCCGCGCGATGGCATCACATTCGCGGTCGGACAGACCGAAAACGCGCTTCGCCCGTGCAGCAGCAATGTGGCCGTGGATGAAGCCGTGCATGTGCGTCAGCCGTCTGAAGCCGGAATAATGGCGCACAAAGCGGCGGAAACGCTCGCTGTGCCAGTCATAGCCGAAGAAATCGTGCAGCAGCGCTGCCCGCACGACCGACGCGGTCTCCTCCTCGGAAAGATGGAGCGCGCACGCAATGCGGTAAGCGGCGCGCGTTACGGCAAGCGAGTGGTCGTAGACCGTGTTTGCAGGTCCGTGGTGCTCAAAGGAGCGCAGCTTCTGAAAACGCGGATCGTTCAGGATACTGCCCGCATATCGTTCAATTTCGTCAGGGACCATCGGAAACACCTCCTGAAAAACGGGAACACGGGTCCTTTTCTAACTTTATTATATGCGCGAAACGCCGAGAAATCAAGAGGAAGAATTTGAAGATATTGTGAAGAATTCACAGTTTCTCCGCAGACGTATCCGAACTGCGGCGTTCCGCCTCGAGCACCTCGATACGCTCTTCGAGCAGGTCGATGCGCTCTGACTGGCGGAGCAGAAGCGTGACAGGGACGGAGATGACGAGCGAGAAGAACACAATGACAGGCCAGAGTTTTGCGGCAAGCTCAAACACCACCCATCCGCCGCATAACGACGCGCCGAAGCACGCGGCAAGCGTCACGGCGAAAACCATAAGAAATCTCATAGGACATACTCCTTTCAATAGGTAAAACGCTGCATTCCAAAGCAGATGTGAGCTGCACCTCTGTCCTGAGGCTCATCGGACAACCCGGACTTCGGCCGGCTGACCGTCTGCGCCGTAAAACGTCACGCTGCCGCTGTTCCGCGGCAGGACGAGCGCGAACGGCTGCGTGCTGTCGAGCTCGATCGTGCGCGTTTCGGTTCCGCTGTCAATGACCGCGCGGTCAATTTTCTCCGCGTTCATCGAAATATACGCGGTCTCGGGACAGTCGTTCACCGTAAGGGCCGCGACAAAATCCGAAATCTCAAACAGGCTGCCGCCAATGGTGAGGAACCAGCCGGTAGTGAAAAAGCGGTGTGTATCGCGGTCAATATAGAGCGCAAAAACGTAGTCGCTGTGGTCGGGAGCATACGCGATCCCGGCGGCGGTCGTGTCACCGGCGCTGATCTGCACCGTCCAGTCATCCGGAATGCCCTCACTCGTGCGCATATCCTGCTCGAGCTGGTCGGTCGGGATACCGATGTCGCGATTGGCGTAGAGCACGCCGACCGTGACGCCGCACACGAGGAGCAGCACGAGCGCGATGCGAAGCAGAATACGAAGCTTGTCTTTCACGGCTTTCATCTCCCTTACAGGTAAATTCTGTACTTTGATTATACCGGAAAACCGACGGCGTGTAAAGAAAATCAGCCGTATTTCCGGAGAAACACGGCTGAAAAGGGTCAGTCCAGCGGCGGCGTATCGAGGATCATCTGCCGGTACGGCAGGCCCTCGAAGCCGAGCATGGTGTAGAGCGCAATGGCGCGCACGTTGCTCTCGGTCACTTCGAGGCGGTAGCGCGCAGCGGTGTTGTATTTTTCGTGCACGGCGGCGATCATGCGGCTGCCGATGCCCTTGCCGCGCTGCTCGTCGTCCACCATCAGCTCCTCGAGCCAGACGCACAGGCCGCCGGCCTCGTTCGACCAGGTGAGTGCGAGCAGGCAGTACGCGCAGGGCGTGCCGTCGTCGTCCTCAGCGATCAGACAGTCTGCGTAGGGCGTGCCGTGCATGAGCAGCTCAAATGTGCGCTCGGCGTTCTGCTGCGGGATTTCATGGTCGCAGGCCGGGGTACGGTAGAAGGCGTGGCAGCGGTCGATGAAAAACTCGCGGTCAGCCTTTTCAATAGAGCGAATGCGCATGGGAGGCTCCTCTCAGATCTGGTCGAGCGCCTGCTGAAGGTCGGCAATGATGTCCTCGACGTTCTCCAGACCGACCGAAATGCGGACCATGCCCGGCTCGATGCCTGCGGCAACAAGCTGCTCGTCGGTCAGCTGGCGATGGGTCTCGGAAGCCGGATGCAGCACGCAGGTGCGGATGTCGGCAACGTGAACCTCGTTGCACGCGAGCTTCAGGCTGTCCATGAATTTCATTGCCGGAGCGCGGCCGCCCTTGATGTCGATGGACATGACGCCCGAGGTGCCGAGCGGCAGATACTTCTTCGCGCGCTCGAAGTGCTCGTTGCCCGGCAGGGCAGGGTAGCGCACCGAGGCGATCTTGTCGCTGGCCTCAAGGAATTTTGCGACGGTCAGCGCGTTCTCGCAATACTGCTTCATGCGGACGGGCAGGGTTTCGAGGCCCATGTTGAGCAGGAATGCGGAGTGCGCGGAGGGGTAGCAGCCGAAGTCGCGCATCAGCTGCATGCGGGCCTTGATGATGTAGGCCATCGCGCCGAAATCGCGGGTGTAGACGACGCCGTGGTAGCTCTCGTCCGGTTCGGTGAAGTCCGGGAACTTGCCGGAAGCAGTCCAGTCGAACTTGCCGCCGTCGACGATAACGCCGCCGCCCTGTACTGCGTGGCCGTCCATGTATTTGGTGGTGGAGTGGATGACGATGTCTGCGCCCCACTCGAACGGGCGGCAGAGAACCGGCGTTGCGAACGTGTTGTCCACGATGAGCGGAACGTTGTTCTTGTGCGCGATATTCGCCCACTTTTCGATGTCGAATACGGTCAGAGCAGGGTTGGCGAGCGTTTCACCGAAAACAGCCTTGGTGTTCGGCTTGAAGAGCTTCTGGATCTCTTCCTCATCCGCTTCCGCGTCCGCCCAGATGCACTCGATGCCGAGCTTCTTGAGGGTGACGCCGAACAGATTGATCGTGCCGCCGTAGATGGTGGAGACGGCGATGAAGCTGTCGCCTGCGGAGCAGAGGTTGAGAATGGAGAGCAGGGAAGCGGCCTGACCCGAGGTGGTCAGCATGGCGCCGACGCCGCCCTCGAGAGCGGCGATCTTCTTCTCCACGGCGTCGCAGGTCGGATTGGCGAAGCGGGAGTAGATGCACTCGGTCGGCATATCGAACAGCGACGCGATCTTTTCGGTCGAGTCGAAGCGGTAGGTGGTGGACTGAACGATGGGCATGACGCCGGGGCCGCCGTTTTCCGGCTTGTAGCCTTCATGTAGGCATTTTGTTTCGATTTGCATAATAAACTACCTTTCTTGTAGGATTTAAGGTATGATAATCTTCATTTATTGTAACACGGAGGGGGGAGAGGGTCAAGACCGAAGCAAGGCCCTTCAATCTTCACCCTCAGCAGAGGGTAAGCGGTTCCGCCGTTCCGGCGGCTTGCCGCCGGAGGCGAGACTGGCCCTCCCGGGCCGGGGGATGTTCGCCATGACATGGCGTGTGCAATGCCGCCGTCTGGCGGCGGAGACGCCGGTGCCCACCGGCCGGGGCAAGAGGGGCAAGGACACCAAGTGGTTTCCTTGCCCCTCTTGACACCCCGAACCTTCCTTTGCGCCGCGACTCCCTTTGGTCGCGCAGCGAAACGGGGGTTACGGGGGCTCGGTTCCGGGCGTCGGTTCGCTTATAGGACGCTGTTATGCCCTGAATTTACTTTGCGCGATTTGCCGCGCATAACAGTGCGCGGCCAGACGGTGCAGGGCGGCGGCGTTCCGCTGCGAAAAGCTCCGCTTCCATCAAGAATATGCCCTTGGAGCACCAGACGTTCCTGTGGACCCCTCGTTTTTAGACGCGCGACCGCAGGGAGTCGCGTCCTAAGGAAGATGAGGGGGAGTTAAGAGGGGGATAAGAAACCATTCGGTGTCTTATCCCCCTTTTGCCCCCGCCGCCGGGCGGCGGCAATGCACACGCCATGTCATGGCGAACATCCCCCTTCCAGGGAGGGCGTTTTTCGCCTCCAACGGCGCACCGCTGTACCGGCGGAAGGTATACCGTCTGCTAACGGTCAAAAAGGGGACGGCAAAAACTCCGAATTGACACTTGCTGAAAAGGGTGAGCTATTTTATAATAAGATAAACACATGGGAGGATTTTTTATGACTGACGAAAAGATCGCGCGTATCAACGCGCTTGCAAAAAAATCAAAGACGGAAGGCCTTACCGAGGCGGAAAAGCAGGAGCAGCAGGCGCTCCGCGCGGAATATATCGCGGATTTCCGAAAAAACCTCAAGAGTCAGCTCGACAACACGGTAGTCATCAATCCGGATGGCACCTCCTACAGGCTCGGTCAGGACAAGGGTGACAAATGATGCACCTGCCGGAGTATGCGGCGCGCGCGGTCGAGCGTCTGGAACAGGCCGGGTTTGAGGCCTGGGCGGTCGGCGGCTGTGTGCGCGACAGCCTGCGCGGCGTCCGGCCGCACGACTGGGACTTGTGTACGGCGGCAGCGCCGGAGGAGATGCTGCGCGTTTTCGAGGGCGAACAGGTCATTGAGACCGGTCTCAAACACGGCACACTGACCGTGATGCTGGACGGCAGTCCGCTCGAAATCACGACCTACCGCACGGACGGCAGCTATTCGGACGGCCGTCACCCGGACGGCGTGCGCTTTGTGCGCAGCATCCGTGAGGACCTCGCGCGGCGCGATTTCACGGTCGGCGCGATGGCGTGGCATCCTGAACGCGGGCTTTTTGACCCGTTCGGCGGTCAGAACGACCTGAAAAACCGCATTCTGCGTGCGGTCGGAGATCCGGATACGCGCTTTACTGAGGATGCGCTGCGCATTCTGCGCGGCGTGCGCTTTGCGTCCGAGCTTGGCTTTGCGATCGAGGAGAACACCGCTGCGGCGATGCGGCGGCAGCTCGTCCGCCTTTCCTGCGTTGCAGCAGAGCGCGTGCGCGAGGAGCTGACGCGGCTGCTGTGCGGCCGTTGGGCGCAGCGCACGCTGCTGAAATACAACGACATCATCGGCGCGGCGCTGCCTGAGCTCGTGCCGATGTTCGGCTGCACACAGGATAATCCGCATCACTGTTACGACGTCTGGGGGCATACCGTTCGCGCGGTCGGGCAGGTTCCGTCTGATCCCTGTCTGCGGTGGGCGATGCTGCTGCACGACAGCGGAAAACCGGCCTGCAAGACCGTAGACGAGCAGGGGATCGGTCACTTCCGAGGCCACCCGAAGCAAAGCCGCGCGCTTGCGGCCACGCTGCTGCCGCGCCTGCGGTTCTCGAAGCAGGACACCGAGCGCATTCTGCTGCTCGTCGAGCAGCATGACCGCCCGCTCGGGGACAGCGAAAAGCTCGTCCGCCGCAGTCTTGCACGCCTTGGAGAGGCACGGTTCCGCGACCTGCTCATGATCAAAAAAGGGGATGCGGTCGGTCAGAACACGCAGCCGTGGGATGTCGGCACGCTGTGCGCGACAGAAAGAATGCTGAACGAGGTGCTGCGACAGAACGCCTGTCTGTCTCTGAGGCAGCTCGCGGTGAACGGGCACGATATGCAGGAGCTCGGCCTCGACGGTGCGGCTATCGGGGAGATGCTGAGCTATCTTCTGGACGCGGTGCTCGACGACGAGAGCCGAAACCGGCGGGAGACCCTGCTGCGGCTCGCCCGGACAGAAATGGAGGAAAAATATGGACAACACAGAGAATAAAGAGCTGTTCCTCTCGACCTTTCGCAAGAATGTGCAGCGTCCCGGCGCGGAAAAGCTGCTTGCATGGATGGAGACGACCGACTTTTTCACTGCGCCCGCCTCGACGCGCTTTCATGCGGCATATGAGGGCGGCCTGCTCGATCATTCGATGAACGTCTACAATGTGCTCATTTCCAAGCACTTCGATCCGGCGTCCGATGATATCGAGAGCTTTACGATCGTGTCGCTGCTGCACGATCTGTGCAAGGCCGGATTTTACAAGACCGAGCTGCGGAACCGCAAAAATGACCGCGGCGAATGGGAAAAGGTGCCGGTATACACGGTCGACGATCAGTTTCCCTACGGTCACGGCGAGAAAAGCGTGTATCTGATCGAGCGCTTCATGCGCCTGCGCACCGAGGAGGCCATGGCCATCCGGTGGCACATGGGCGGCTTTGACGAGTCGGTCAAGGGCGGCAGCTTCGCCCTTGCGCACGCCTTCGAGAAGTATCCGCTCGCGGTAAAGCTGCATCTTTCCGATCTGGAAGCGACCTATCTGCACGAAAACAGGAGTGAATGAGCATGAAAACCCAGATCTTTACCCTGAAAACCGAACGGCAGGGCTATTATGATATCACGCGGACCGTGCGCGAGGCCGTGCGCGAGTCGGGCATTCAGAGCGGCATTGCGGTCGTTTTCTGCCCGCACACGACCGGCGCGATCACGATCAACGAGAACGCTGACCCGGACGTGAAGCATGACCTGACGCTCGGTCTTGATGCGGCGTTCCCTGACCGCGCGGCGTTCCGGCACGCCGAGGGGAACTCGGACGCGCATTTGAAATGCTCGACCGTCGGCGCGAGCGAGACCATCCTCATCGAGGACGGGAAGCTGCTGCTCGGTATCTGGCAGGGCGTCTACTTCTGTGAGTTCGACGGCCCGCGCACGCGCAAGTATTTTGTGAAAATCATGGAGGACAGGGGATAGCGGTTGCATTTATCCCGTCTGTTTGCTATGATAAAGAAAAACAAAGACAATACCGCACGGCTGAGCAGGAGCGCTCTGCGCAGGACGCTGATGCCCGGCTTGTGTGATGCTGCCTGAAACAAGGAGAAAATGTCATGGAAGCACTGGAATGTATCAAAACGCGCCGCAGTGTGCGCAAATTCACCGAAGAAGCGGTAAGTCGCGAGCAGATGGCGGAGGTCGTTGCCGCCGCAGCCTATGCGCCGAGCTGGAAGAACACGCAGACCGCGCGCTATTATTTCGTCACGGACAAGGAGAAGATCGCGCGTCTCGCGTCCGACTGCATGATGGATTTTGCGTACAACCAGAAGACCGCCTCGCACGCACCGGCGCTCGTTATCCTGACGACGATCACCGGCCGCTCCGGCTTTGAGCGCGACGGCAGCTTCTCGACCTCCAAGGGCACGCACTGGCAGTCGTTCGACGCCGGCATTGCCGCTGAGGCGTTCTGCCTTGCTGCGCACGCATACGGTCTCGGCACGGTCATCATGGGCGTTTTCGAGGAGAGCGAGGTTCGCAAGGTGATCGAGCTTCCGGAGGGGGAAGAGGTCGCTGCGATCATCGCCATCGGCCATCCGGCAGAGCAGCCGCAGGCTCCCGCACGCAAGGACGTCGATACCCTGCTGCGAGTGATCGACTAACAATTACATCCTAAAGGAGAGCACGGATTATCATCCGTGCTCTTTTTTCGCGCCAAGGACAATTTCTGCCCCATGTCTGGCGGTCGCAGCGACGGGAAAAACGCTCTGTACCGAATGGCCGCGCACTGTTATGCGCGGCGGATAACGCAAAGTAAATTCAGGGCATAACAGCGTCCCATAAGCGAATCGACGCCCGGAACCGAGCCTCCGTAACTCCCGTTTCGCCGCGCGACCGAAGGGAGTCGCGGCGCAAAGGAGGGTTTGGGGGGGAGTCAAGAGGGGGCAGGGGAACCATACGGTGCCCTTGCCCCCTTTTGCCCCTGCCGTGGGCACGGCATTCTCCGGCCGCCGAAGGCGGCAAATGGACACGCTCACTTTGAGCGTAAAGTCGCCTCCAGCGGCGAGCCGCTGTATCGGCGGAAGGTATACCCACTGCTGAGGGTAAGGAGAGGGGGGGCGGCGTGGCCTGCCTGACAGGCGGTTTCTAACACTGAAAAAAATCTTTGGAATTTTTTCAAAAAAACGCTTGACTTTATCGTTAGCATATGCTAACTTATATACAGGTTAGCCGAGGCTTACTGATACGCCCGATGACCGGTATCGTTCGTACGGAACCGAACGGTACGGATAAAATAAAACAACTTCCTCTGTATTTTGCGCATTGATCCGAACATAACAGACCATATAAGGACTGCGTGGCCGTATGGCTAACCGCGGCCGCGCTGTTCGGAAAACGCCGGATGAAACAGGCCGGAGATGGACAGGATAAGAGTGAGAAGAAAGGGGCGTCAGATACCATGGAAAACCAGCTCGACCGACTGCTTGCCGCGTACTGCTCACCGGCGCTCGCCGGCATCAAGCCTGCAAATCTTGTTTCCTGCGACCGCACGATCTATCCCGATCTGCCGGAGCAGCTCGAGACCTACCGCGAAGCGTTCGCGCCGCGCGGAATGCGCTTCGAGATCGTCTGTGCGTGCCGCGCACGGTATCTGCTTCTCGTGTACAACGAGGCGCAGCTCGAGCGCTATATGCAGGATGAAAGAGTACAGCATGTGCTCCGACGCTTTGGCTATCCGGTCGGCAGTCCGCTTCCCGAACTGCTCGCGGTGCTGAGAAAGCGTATCGCCTGCACGGATGGCTTTCCGCATGAGATCGGACTGTTTCTGGGCTATCCGATCGAGGATGTGGTCGGGTTTATTCGATATTCCGGTCGCGGCTGCAAGCTCAGCGGCTACTGGAAGGTATACGGCGACGCCGAAGCTGCGTCCCGCTTGTTTGACCGCTTATCGCGGGTATGTCACGCAGTAACAAAACGAGTAGAGCAGGGCGAAACGCTGCTCGAGGTTTTCGCGGCGGCATAAATGCGTACAGCATATATTTACTACTAAAAACAACTAAAAGGAGCTAAACTGACATGAGCAAAGCAGCAGTTATTTTCTGGAGCCAGACCGGCAACACCGAGCAGATGGCAAACGCAATCGCAGAGGGCATCCGCGAGGGCGGCATGGAGTGCGACCTGCTGAACGTAGCAGACACCAACCCGGCTGACGCAGCAGCATATGCGAAGATTGCTCTGGGCTGCCCGGCGATGGGCGCAGAGGTTCTCGAGGAAACCGAGTTCGACCCGTTCTTCACCGAGCTGGAGAGCAAGATTTCCGGCCGCAAGGTCGCTCTGTTCGGCTCTTACGGCTGGGGTGACGGCCAGTGGATGCGCGACTGGGTACAGCGTACCAACGACGCAAACGCTGTCATCTACACCGATGAGGGCCTGATCGTCAACGAGACCCCGGACGACGATGCGCTGGCAAAGTGCAAGGAGTTCGGCAAGGGCTTCGCAGCATTCTAAATCATCGCCCCAAATCTGCATCTCCATACATATATCCTTAACCTATCCCGAGCGCTGCGCCGAACGCGCGGAGCGCATATTAGATAGGGTTTTCGCAGAAAACCCATGAAAAGTGCGAGCTTTGCCCGTGCTTTTCATACCAGAAAAGCAATACTGTGTGTCGCTTGCGGCGCGCAGATTGCGACCCTGGCTTTATCCGGGCGCAGCCCGGTGAAGCCAATCTCGTTTGAAATTGTAGTTTCAAACGAATAATTTTCGGTCGTAACTGCCGCGACGGCGGCGGTTATGATACAAATATCCTTTCTTGTCCCGGGGGAAACCCCAAACCTGGTACGCTGCCCGGCGTACCCGTAACAGAGCCCGCAGTTGTCCGGAACAACGGCTGCGGGCTTCCTCCTGTCCGGAGGTATTTTCCCGGAAATGACGGATGGAAACGGACATCCTGCAATTATGCCTTTCCGTCCTTTTGCGAGAATATACAATTAGCACAGACGAACTCACAGTAGTGTTGTGTAGATTAGCCAAAGTTAACTGAATGAGGTTGACAAGAAAGGTTAGCGGTGGTAAACTGCGTATGTTAAAGGGGTTAGTACCTACTAACCCAAACCGAAAAGACATAGATCACAGCAAAGGAGAGGGTCACTATCATGCCGCTTACACTGATGGACATCGGCGTCGAAACGACGGTAAAAGCCATTCGGGGAAAGGATCAAACACGCAAGTTTCTGCAAAATCTGGGTTTTGTTGAGGGCGCAAAGGTGATCGTTGTGTCGTCTCTCGCCGGAAATGTGATCGTGTCGGTAAAGGACGCGCGCGTTGCGATTTCCGAGCAGATGGCGTCGCGTATCATGGTCTGAACAGGGGGTAAACAACAATGAGCAATCTGAGAAACACGCCGGTCGGCTCCACTGTCACCGTGCGCAAGATCGAGGGTGAGGGCGCGACCCGCCGCCGTATCATGGATATGGGCATCACGCGCGGCGCGGAGATCTTCGTCCGCAAGGTAGCGCCGCTGGGCGATCCGGTCGAGATCACCGTTCGCGGCTACGAGCTTTCGCTGCGCAAGGCTGACGCGGAAATGATCCTCGTCGACTGAGTTCCGTCATTTCTGTGAGTTGCCTTTAGACAACTCTAAAGTGCGGAAAACAGCAAAATCAGTTAAAATTTTTTTTAGATATGGGTTAGCGTGTACTAATTGAGTTAGCGCATGCTGACGAGAAAGGGGAACAAACATGTCAATTCGTTTGGCACTTGCCGGCAACCCGAACTGCGGCAAGACGACCATGTTCAACGATCTGACCGGTGCGACGCAGTATGTCGGCAACTGGCCGGGCGTTACGGTCGAGAAGAAGGAAGGCAAGTTCAAGGGCGACAAGGAAGTTACGATCACTGACCTGCCGGGTATTTACTCGCTGTCTCCGTACACGCTCGAGGAGGTCGTAGCACGCGACTATCTCGTAAACGAGAAGCCGGACGCCATCATGAACCTCGTTGATGCGTCCAACATCGAGCGTAACCTGTACCTGTCCACCCAGCTGCTTGAAATGGGCATCCCGGTCGTTATCGCGCTGAACATGATGGATATCGTCAAGAAGCGCGGCGACGTGATCGACGTCAAGAAGCTCTCCAAGGAGCTTGGCGTTCCGGTCGTTGAGACCGCAGCCATCAAGGGCGAGGGCACCAAGGAGCTCGTCGAGGCGGCAAAGAAGGCCGCTGCGGCGAAGAACGCTCCGGCAAAGTATGCGTTCTCCGAGACCATCGAGAACGCGCTGACCGAGATCGAAAAGCTGATTGCAGACGTTACCGAGCCGGCACAGCGCCGCTGGTTCGCTGTCAAGCTGTTCGAGCGCGACAGCAAGGTGCAGGCGCGCTTTACGCTCGGCAAGGACGTGCAGGACAAGATCGAGAAGCTCATTTCCGCCGTTGAGGAGGAGCTTGACGATGACGCGGAGTCCATCATCACCGATGAGCGCTATCAGTATATCGGCAAGCTGGTCAAGGACTGTGTAAAGAAAAAGAAAACCGGTCTTTCCACCTCGGATAAGATCGACCACATCGTTACCAACCGAATCCTCGCTCTGCCGATTTTCGCACTGGTCATGTGGCTGGTTTACTACGTTTCCGTCACCACCGCAGGCGGTATCTTTACCGACTGGGCGAACGACGGTGTGTTCGGTGACGGCTGGCATCTGTTCACCATCGGTGCTGCCGACTACGAGGAAGCAACCGCCGAGTACGACGTCCAGATCACCCGCCGCGATGCATGGCTCGAAGCTGCGGACGCAGCAGGCGTAGACACCTTCGCCCTGACCGAGGCGCTTGACGCCGAGGAGCCGGACGAGGCTGCCATCGAGTCCGCCGCTGCTGCTGTTGCCGCTGACCCGGCAGCAAGCTCTGTTGTCGGTACTGCCGAGTTCGAGGACGAGGACTCCGGCGAGGTTACCACCGAGGACGTAAACCTCGCAACCTTTGAGGAAACCATGACCGCTGAGGAGCCGGACCCGGCTGACTTCGGTGTATGGGTACCGGGCATTCCGGTGCTGCTGGAGAAGCTGTTCGCCTCCATGGGCGTCAACGAGGAAGGCTGGGTCTACAGCCTCGTTATGGACGGTATCGTAGCCGGTGTCGGCGCGGTTCTGGGCTTCGTTCCGCAGATGCTCATCCTGTTCTTCTTCCTCGCGATCCTTGAGGACTGCGGCTACATGGCGCGTGTTGCGTTCATCATGGACCGTATCTTCCGTAAGTTCGGCCTGTCCGGCAAGTCCTTCATCCCGATGCTGATCGGCTCCGGCTGCGGCGTACCGGCTGTCATGGCTTCCCGTACCATTGAGCAGGAGCGCGACCGCCGCATGACCATCATGACCACCTGCTTCGTACCGTGCGGCGCCAAGCTGCCGATCATCGCGATGTTCGCAGGCGCGTTCTTTAATGGCTCCGGCACCATCGCATTCTCCGCATACGTTCTGGGCGTGCTGTCCATCATCATCTCTGGCATCATGCTCAAGAAGTTCAAGATCTTCACCGGCGACCCGGCTCCGTTCGTCATGGAGCTGCCGAGCTATCACGTTCCGACCGCCGGCAACGTATTCCGCTCCATGTGGGAGCGCGGCTCCTCCTTCATCAAGAAGGCAGGCACCGTTATCCTGCTGTCCACCATCTTTATGTGGTTCACCCTCGGCTACGGCTGGGAAGGCGGCGCATTCTGCGCGGTATCCGATATTGACAACTCCATCATGGCGCGTATCGGCTCTGTTATCGCTCCGATCTTCACGCTGCCGGGCTTCGGCACATGGAAATCCGCCGTTGCCGCCATTTCCGGTCTGGTCGCAAAGGAGAATGTTGTCGCTACCTTCGGTCAGCTGTATCACTTCGTCGGCGAGGTTGCCGAGGACGGCTCCGAGATCTGGGGCGAGCTGGCTGCGGACTTTACGCAGGTCGGCGCGTATGCCTTCATGGCGTTCAACCTGCTGTGCGCACCGTGCTTCGCGGCAATGGGCGCGATCAAGCGTGAGATGAACAACGGCAAGTGGACTGCACTGGCGATCGGCTACATGTGCGCATACGCATACGTTGTATCCACCATCATTTATCAGATCGGCGGTCTGATCACCGGCGAGCTGACCTTCGGTGTTGGCACGGTCGTTGCCATCGCGTTCATCGCGCTGATCATCTTCCTGCTGTTCCGCAAGCCGGCCAAGGCTGACTCCACCGAGGGCCTGCGCCGCATGAGCGTAGACGCAAACTAACTGTTGACTTTAGAAAGAGGCATATATCATGGGTGATATTATTCTTGGTATTATCGTAGCAGCGATCGTGTTCTTCGCGGCACGCGCGGTGTTCGTCAAGAAGTCGGGCGGCTGCGGCGGCGACTGTGCGCACTGCGGCGGCTGCGGCGCTCACAATCAGACGCCTCACAAAAAGTAAATCGAATGAAAAGAGCGGGCAGTTCAAACGAGCTGCCCGCTCTTTTTGCATTTGCAGGGCAAATGCTGCTCCTGCGTGAAAACGCGCCTTTACGGTCTGTGGCGCACGGCTGACCTGCGGCATAGCCTGTAAGGAAAGGTGCGTGAAGAGATGGAAATTCATGTTGTTCAGCCGGGAGAGAGCCTTTACCGTATTGCGCAGCATTACGGCGTGCCGCCGGCGGCTGTGCTGCGGCAGAACGAGCTGCGTGACCCGAACCGTCTGACACCCGGGGAGTGCATTCTCGTCCCGGTCGGCGGCCGGCAGTATACCGTGCGGCGCGGAGATACGCTCGCCTCGATTGCGGAGGAACAGGGCACGACCGTGCGGCAGCTCTGGCGCGATAATCCGTTTCTCATGGGACAGGACAGGGTTTCGTCCGGACAGACGCTCTATCTTGCGGACAGCGGCGCATATCCGCGGAAAATCGTTCTGGGCGGCGTGCGGCAGGGTGCGGATGCAAGGATGCTGCGCCGTGTGCTGCCGCAGCTGGATTACTTAGCGGTCGCGTCGTTCGGCTTTGACCGCACGGGCCGCATCCCCGGCATACACGCGGAAATTCCGGTACGGCTCGCACGGCGGTATGGCGTCAGACCGGTGTTCGTGCTGACGATGCAGGACGAGAACGGCCGGTTCTCGGGCGAACGCGCCCGTCAGGTGCTGCGCGATCCGGCTGCGCGCGCGAATCTGATCCGCAGCGCCGCGCAGAATGCAGCGGCAGGGGAGTGGGCGGGGATCCTGCTCGATTTTGAGTATCTGATGCCGGAGGACAGGGATGCTTTCTCGGACTTTGTACGAGCGCTGAAGGCACAGCTTGCGTCGGAAAAGCTGGTGCTGCTGCTTGCCCTGCCGCCGAAAACCTGTCGGGGACAGACCGGACTGCTCTGCGAAGCGCATGATTTCCGGGCGCTCGGCAGGAACGCGGATCTTTGTGTGCTGAAAAACGCTTCGGTCACGCTTGGTGCGCCGTCCGCGCTCGCGGACATCGGCAGAATGAATGAGACGGTACGGTATGCGGTCAGCGAAATCCCGGCGAAAAAGCTGCTGTGCAGCCTGCCGGCAGTCGGTCTCCAATGGGCGCTTCCGTGGCATCGGGGACAGCGTGCCCGTCCGCTTGCCGGGGCGCAGGCCGCAGAGCAGGCCGTGCAGGTCGGCGCGCCTGTCCGTTATGATGAAGCGGCACAGGCGCCGCACTATAATTTCTGGCGAGGCGGCACGGAGCAGGAGGTTTGGTTTGAGGATGCGCGGTCGTACCGCGCGAAATGTGCGCTGGCAGCGGAATACCGTCTTGGGGGTGTTGCCGTACCAGAGGCAGCACAGTGGTATTCACAGCTGTGGGGCATTCTTTGAAAAATTTTCACCGACTGCTGACGGTATACCCTCTCGGGACGGGGGCAAAAGGGGCAGGGAAGCCTTTGTTCCCCCCTCACAGGGGTAACAAGTGATTCCTGGGATACCCCGGCAGGTCATCGTGTTTACGATGCCTGCCGGGGTTCCGCTGTGTCCTGGGTTTGCGGTGCTTCCATATAAACCACTCGTTGAACAGATTTTTGAACGGCATGAGGTCGTTGCTCTCGCTGCTGTCGGTGTCCACATTGTCATTGATGGCGATGTAGCGGACGCCGAACATGGGGAAACGTTCCTCGATGTAGAGTCCTGTGTGGAGCTGATTTCTACCAAGGCGACTGAGATCCTTGGTCACGATGATCCCGATCTCGCCGTTTTCCATGTCTGAGATCATCTGCTGGAACGCCGGTCTTTGGAAGTTTCCTCCCGAAAAACAGCGTGGTGAATACCCCGGAATCAAAAGCTCCTGCAAAAGATTTAAGGTCAAGAGTGTGCAATAGACACCCTCGCCGTCCAACCTTGGGTGTCTTATTGACACCCAAAGCGAAAAAATCGGCAGACAGACCCTTGTAAAGTCTGTCTGCCGATGGTAACATGCCGCAAATCGAAGAAGGAGGCATGGAACATGATGGCTGCTGTTTTATCATTGGGACTGGCGCTGCTGGGAGGGATCATCTGTCTGGCGCAGACGCTGCGGCTGTCCGTACCGCGGCTGTACGGGGCATTGGTTATCACAGTATTCCGCCCGTGGTATCTGGCTCATATCGCTCTGGCGGACGGGATTTTCTTTGCTCTGGTGGGTCTCGCGGCGCTTTCATGGGTGGTGACGCTGATTCGAGCGGTGCGGGAGATGATCTGGTAAGTAAGGTTTGACAAGATGGGTCTGACCGGGTTCGGTAATTTCACCGAACCCGGTTTTATATGCTCACTTCCCGGCAATGCTGCCGAGAAGTTCCCGCCCGCAGGCGGCATGGGGGACTGAGGTTTACCCCAGCAAGCAGTATTTTGACATCAAAATGCGATGCTTGCAACTGCGTCAGGAGCTTGAGCGCAGCGCCCAGACGATAGGATTTAACACCGGGTTCCGAACCCCATGTTGCGTCCTCTGCGTTCAAGTTATAGGTCAAGCTGTATTGCTTGCGGGCATAGCTGATGGAAAACGTTCCGCCGTCCTCCGCACTGACGATGTAGCTCACCGTTTGGGGGATGTCATAGGTGTCGTTTTCCGCCTCCGCAATGCAAAGGTAATCGCCCGCCCGGATGGTAAGGCTTAGATAGGTGAGGACGCTTTGCCTCTCATAGCCCAGGGAGACATCCCGGCAGGAGAGCAGTTCAGTCGGTTCCATGGAAATCCTTATCTCTGACACAAAGCTCGCAAAGCCCGGTGAAGAGCGTGCCGCAGGGATCAATGTGAAAATGATGGTTCCGCTCCAAATGGTCATACAGTGCCTTTAGATGGGAGCAGTCCAGATGGCGGATGCGGCCGCAGCGGCTGCATTTGAGCAAAAAGCAGTCCCGGTGGCTGCCGCCGGCGCAGCTGCGAGACGGTGCTGTGATCCGGCACCCGGTCGAAGAGGTCGGGACCCAGGTACCAGCGCAGGGCGATGTCGGTCTGGATACGCCGCTCGATCTGCCTCTCCGACGGGATGCCGTACAGGAACCCCACCAGCAGGTACTTCACGATGATCACCGGGTTGATGGTCGGACAGCCGTATTTTTTGCTGTAAAGCGGGGCTGTTTCCTCGTACACAAACGACAAATCCAGCGCCGTCTCCAGCTTTCGGAGGAAGTGTTCCTGCGGCATTAAGTCCTCGATCGTTACCATGTGCATCGCCAGCTGCATCCCATCACCTCAGGTTGTTTTCCTCATTATAGCATTCCGCGAGGGCTGTTGCGAGACTTTGTCAACAGCGCCATATTGTATCGACTTTTCCGGTCGAATCCCGTCTAATAAGTAAAAGACACAGAGGAGGAAACCTACCTTTACGCAGTGGGCGCCACGGTGGAATCCGTGTTTACCAAGGCACCCAGGAGACAGCGGGGGGAGGTCCACCTTTTGGACGCGCTAGCGTAAACGCATTGCGCAAAGGCTTGTATTTGAATGTGGCGGAGGCCGTGACCGTGAAGAACGATTGCCTGCGAAAAGAACTGACCTCCGACGGCATCCATCTCCATACCGCGGAATGCGTGGAGTGGCGGGCATATCTGAAAGCGCATCCGGTGGAAAAGGGTCTCTGACAAGAGACTCTTTATTGACTTTTTCGACAGATTTTGGAGACGTGGTTCATGCACAATTGCTGAAAATAAGGCGGTGGCCTGACAATTTCTTGACAAGTGAATCGAAAAAAGATATAATGCGTTTGTACGAGAAGTACAGTTCCCCCTCGAGGGGAATTTACTTCGCCCTCGTTTTGGAACGATATTCCGCTGTGCGGAATATCTGAAAAAACGGGTGGAGACATGGGAGAAAAGAATAAAAACGAGGAGGAAAAAGCCCATGATCATGAAGTTCCTGAAAAAAATCCCCGCCGGTATGATGGTCGTGCCTATGCTGTTGGGCGCGTTCATCAATACTTTCTTCCCGCAGGTCACTGGAATCGGTTCCTTTACCACCGCAATCTTCACCAGCGCTGGTGCCAACGCGGCGATCGGTATTCAGCTGTTCTGCCTGGGTACGACCCTGCGATTCCGCGAGATCGGCGGCGTCGTCAAGCGCGGCGGCGTGCTGCTGATTGCCAAGTTCATCATCGGTGCCGCCATCGGTATCGGTGTGGGCAAGCTCTGCGGTCCCGAGGGCCTGCTGGGCCTGAGCGCGCTGGCCATCATCTCCGCTGTTACCAACTCCAATGGTTCTGTATACCTGGCCCTGATGAACAGCTACGGCGATACGGTTGACCAGGCCGCCATGCCTCTGCTGGCCATCAACGACGGCCCCATGCTCACCATGATCGCTATGGGCGCAGGCGGCCTTGCCGACATCCCGCTCATGGCTCTGGTTGCCGCCATCGGCCCCATCCTGGTGGGTATGATCCTGGGCAACATTGACAAGGATCTCTCTGACTTCCTGGCTCCCGCCGGCAGCATCCTGCTTCCCTTCGTGGGCTTCTGCTTGGGCTCCGGCATGAACCTGACCAACATCGCCAAGGGCGGTGTCCAGGGTATTTTGCTGGGCCTTATCACCTGCCTGATCGGCGGCGCCTTCATCATGCTGTGCGACAAATTTATCAGCCGCCGTCCCGGCTATGCCGGCTGGGCCGTTGCTACTACCGCAGGCAACGCCGTGGCTGTTCCCGCTGTCATTGCTGCCGCAGACGCCACCTGGGCTCCCTGGGCGGACATTGCGACCTCTCAGGTGGCCGCTTCCGCCATCCTGACCGCCATTCTGGTTCCCATCATCACTTCCTGGTGGGCCAAGAAGTATGGTTGTCCCAAGTTCCCCAAGGACGAGGCGCAGGCTGCTCTGTTTGCCAAGGACTGATTTTTAAAGAAGGCACTTGCTGAAAAGAAGGAAGATCGAAAGGAGATCAATAACAATGCTGAATGCTATGATCGTTGAAGCGGCGAAGGACAACGTGATCGTTGCCATTGAGCCCATCGCCAAGGGTGATACCGTTACTTATAACTGCGCCGGCCAGGAAAAGAGCCTGACCGCTCTGGAGGATATCACCATTTATCACAAGCTGGCTGCCTGCGACATTGCCAAGGGCCAGCCCATTGTCAAGTACGGCGAGCATATCGGCTTGGCCGCCCGCGATATCAAGGCCGGCGAGCATGTTCACTGCCACAATCTGGAAGAGCACCGGGAAAACCTGGATGCCAAAGGCTGAGAAAAGGAGGATTTCAATATGAATTTCTACGGTTATAAGCGTCCTGACGGCCGCGTTGGCGTGCGCAACAAGGTTTTGATTCTGCCTGCCAGCGTCTGCGCCTCCGATACCACCCGCATCATCTCTCAGCAGGTGGTGGGCAGCGTGACCTTCAACAACCAGCTGGGTTGCTCTCAGGTGGCTTCCGACCAGCAGTTCACCATGGATGTCATGGCCGGCTATGCCGCCAACCCCAATGTCTACGGCACGGTGGTTGTGTCCCTGGGCTGCGAAAACTGCCAGATGGATCTGGTAGTGGAGGCCATTAAGGAACGCACCAACAAGCCCTTGAAGCAGGTCATCATCCAAGAGGCCGGCGGCACCCTGAAGGCCATTGATATGGCCGTCCGCTACGCCAAGGAAATGGTGGAAGAGGCGTCCTTGCTGCAAAGGGAAGAATTCCCCATGTCCGAGCTTATCATCGGCACGGAGTGCGGCGGCTCTGACCCCACCAGCGGCCTTGCCTCTAACCCCCTGATCGGACAGCTCAGCGATCTGATCGTCAAGGAGGGCGGCACCTCCATCCTGTCCGAGACCACTGAGTTCATCGGCGCCGAGCACATCCTGGCCCGCCGGGCCGCTACGCCCGAGGTCCATGACCGGATTTATGAGATCGTGCACCGCTACGAAAAGGCGTTGCAGCTGGTAGGCGAGGAAGTCCGCGAGGGCAACCCCTCTCCCGGCAACAAGGCCGGCGGCCTGACCTGCCTGGAGGAGAAGTCCCTGGGCTGCATCCACAAGGGCGGTCACAGCCCCGTCAATGCCGTTTATGACTACGGCAAGCAGGTGGAGGCCAAGCAGGGCCTGGTCATCATGGACACCCCGGGCAATGACCCCTCTTCCGTTGCCGGCATGGTGGCTGGCGGCGCACAGATCGTGGTGTTCTCTACCGGCCGCGGTACTCCCACCGGCAATCCTTTGGCTCCTGTCATCAAGATTACCGGCAATAAGCTGACCTATGCCAACATGGTGGACAACATTGACGTGGACGCTTCTCCCATCATCTATGGTACCAAGACTCTGGAAGGCCTGGGTGACGAGCTGCTGAAGCTGACCCAGGAGGTGGCCTGCGGCAAGCAGACCAAGGCCGAGTCCCTGGGCTATACGGAGATGGCCATTGCCCGTGTGTGCAACTTCGTGTAAGTTTTTTCAATGCCCCTCTGACCGGGCCCGCAGTGCGGGCCCGGTTTTTTTTGCGTGTTTTGGAAAAACCCCTTGACAAATGGAGGGAAAAGACTATACTATATTTGTGATGTTAATAGCATAGTTTTGTGTAAAGTTAATTTGGAATATGATTCCACTATACGGAACCAAAAAAACGGCATAACATTTTTGCCGGCAGACAAGAAAGGAAGTTCTATTATGAACGCAGCATATCTGACGCCTGCAATCACGCTCTTTCACGAAGACGGCAGCCTGGATTTTGAAAGCCAGGAGCACCTGTTCAACAACCTGATTGAAAACGGTGTTGACGGCATTTTGGTGGAGGGCAGCTCCAGCGAATTTTTTGCCATGCCCATGGACCAGCGCCGGGAGATGGCCAAGTTTGCCATTGAGACGGTGAACCGCCGGGTTAAGCTCATTATCGGCACCAGCCACATGGTGGCGGACGAGATTGTAAATTTCTCCAATTTCTGCCTGGATGCCGGGGCCGATGCCGTCATGATTCTGCCGCCCTATTACTTTCACTTCGGCGCTGAGGCGTTGCTGCAATACTACGACCGCCTGGCAGCTCAAATTCATGGCAATATCTACATTTATAATTTCCCCGACAACACCGGCTATACCATCTCGCCTCAAACGGTGCTGGCGCTGGCCAAGATCCATCCCAACATCGTGGGCATGAAGGATACTATTTCCGGTATGGATCACACCCGGGAGCTGATCAAGGTCGTCAAGTCACAGATCCCCTCCTTTGAGATTTATTCCGGCTTTGATGACAACTTTGCCCACAACGTGCTGGCTGGAGGCAACGGTTGCATCGGCGCTTTGAGCAACGTGGTGCCTGAGGTCTGCTCCGCCTGGGTGCGGGCGTTCCGGGAAAATGATCTGGACGGGATCGCCAGGGGACAGCAGACCATTGACCGCCTGATGGATCTCTATGCGGTCCGCAGCCCCTTCCTGCCGGTCATTAAAGAAGCCTGCAAGCTGCGCGGCGTGGCCGCCAGCAGCACCGGCACTTTCCCCATGCCCAACGCGACAGTGGAAGATGACGCCAAGATCCTGGAGCTGCTGCGCCGGGAGGGTGTTGAGTAAATTTCCCCTGCAAAAAGCAAAAAAGTGGCCCGCTGTATTCAGACAGCGGGCCGCTTTTTGAATATGGAAGGCCCAGGGAATCCGGGAGAGAAAGAGGCCCTCAGCGCATGGCGATGGTGCTCCCTGTTTCCGCCGCCAGATCGCCGGCGGTGATTTGCAGGTGGCAATGGCCTTTTCCGCATGGTGGAAGAAGGCGTAAGAGATATAGGCTGCTGCGGTATCGCCGTCCATGACAACGCTTTTTTGCTCATGTTTCATTTCCTTTCTAAGTCCTTATTTTCAGCCGCTGTCTGGGCTGTATAGGCAAGGGAGAAGGGAGAAACTCAAAAAGTTCCATAGTACGGACTTTAATTCCGGAATTTAAGACGAAAAAGATTCACAAGCAGCCTCTCTTATGGTATACTAATATCATAGGATTTTTCCGTTTATTTGCCAAGCATCTTAAAAAAATGAGCGTTTTGCGCGAAAGGAAGAGAAATATATGGCGAAAGAGCAAGTGTCCAGTATCCTCCGCGCCTTACAGATCCTGGAGTGTTTCATGGACAGAGAGACCGAATGGACGCTGAAGGCGCTGGTGGACCATCTGGATATGCCCTCTACCACGGTGTTTCGTCAGGTGTCCACGCTGGCGGAGCGGCAGTATTTGGTGCAGGACCCTGTCCGCAAGAGCTATCGGGTGGGGCCGCGGCTGATGCTGTTGGCCAGTGCGATTCTGGGTCAATCGGACCTTCGGCGGGTGGCCAGGCCGGAGCTGGAGCACCTGAGCGACACTGTGCATGAGACCATTAATCTCAGCGTGTTGCTGGAGCACGATATTTTTTATCTGGATAAAGTGGAGACCCACCGCTCCATTGTCTGCAACACACAGATTGGCGGCCGGGCGCCGGCCTATGCCACCAGCAGCGGCAAGGCGATGCTTTCCTGCCAGAACGAGGCATACATCGACGATTACTGCCAGTGGATGAACCGCAAGGCTTATCCGCTGACCAGCAACACCATCACCGATTCCGACCAGCTGCGTTCCCAGCTGGTCCAGGCCCGGCTCAACGGATATGCCATGGATGAGGGTGAGATTGAAGCGGGGCTGATCTGCGTGGCGGCGCCGGTCTATGATATGAACCGCAAGGTGGTGGCGGCTGTGAGCATTTCCGGCCCAGATTACCGAATGCGGGAGGATCAGGAGGTCATGATCCGGGAGGCGCGGCAGACGGCGCATAACATCTCGCGTCTGCTTGGCTATCGGCTGTAAAACGAAATATAAGGAAACGATTGTCCTGGTCATGTTATGCCGCTAAGAAAATTATCTGGATGTGTAATGACTGAAAAGCCTTCCTTAATCTGATGCCCTGGTCCGAGAACCTACCCGATGTCTGCAAGAAAGCACCCTGACAAAATGCCGGAAGCCACTCTCTGGTGGCTGTCGGCATTTTAGTTATTTATCGCTTACATCGCGCCTATCAGGGCAAATAAGGGCGTCAGCCTGTATCATGCAAAGCGAGGCCACCGGGTGATTTCCGGTGGCCTCATGCTCTGCTCATGAACGGTATTTGGTTGATGTCCCTGTGCAGGGAAGCCTTGGCGTCCCTGCCCCTTTTATCTCTGCCGGGAAAACCCGGCCCTCACATTTGAAGAAATTCTTCCTCGCTGATTATGCGGATCGGAATGCCCTTTTCAATATATTCCTCGGCCTTGCGGACCTTGCCGCTCTTCTTCTCACTGGGCGAACCGCCGCCGACAATGAGAAAATCGGTCTTTTTTGTCACATTATCGGCGTTTTTACCGCCGCAGTCGGCGATGCGCTGCATGGCTTCCCGGTCGCTCAGCTTCAGCAGCTCGCCCGTCAGCACGCAGGTCTTGTCGAACAGCGGATGTGCCGGGTCGAACAGGTCGGTCGCCGGGACGATGTCCTTTGCCTTTGGGCGCGACTGAAAATGCGCAAGCTGCGACGCGGTAACGCGCGGACGCGGTGCAGACGGAGCTGTTTTGCGCGGGCGCGGCGGCCGTGTCCATTGAACTGCCGCAGGATAATCCTCAGCGAGCCTTTCGAACACGCGGTATGTCGTTTCGCAGTCGCCGAGCGCACGGTGCGCCGTGCTCTGCTCTGCGCCCAGCGCCGACGCCAGTGCTTCGAGCCTGTAGCTCGACAGCGTGAGGCAGCGCCGTGCCGTGAGCAGGGTATCGCAGCACCGGTTCCGGAGCGGGGAAATGCCCTGCTCCTCGCAGATGCGGTTGATGATCGGCAGATCAAAATCCAGCAGATTTTGACCGACGAGCGGCGTATCTCCGATAAATGCGACAAATGCCGCGAGCGCTTCGCGGATCTCAGGCTGTCCGGCAAGCATATCATCCGTGATGCCCGTCAGTTCGGCGCAGACCGGAGGAACGGGCGTGGAAGCCTGCACGAGCATGGAAAACTGTGCTGCCGGCGTTCCGTTCTCAATGCGCAGCGCGCCGAATTCAATGATCTCAGCGGTCTGGCGGTCGAGACCGGTCGTTTCGATGTCGATGACCGTATAGACCGGGCAATCCGGTTCGGCCTCGGTACGTCTGGTGCGCGAGCCGGACTGCATATCGGCAAGACAGTCGATATGGATGATGTGCAGACCGCCGCCGATGTCAATGATGGCGTAGCGTTCGCCCTCGCTGCCGACGAGCGCGCACGGCTCGCTCGTGCCGTTCAGCAGATCACGGTAAACAAGCGGCTTGGGTTCGACAGCCTTCTTCGGGGTGAGTCCGAGTTTCTTTGAGAGCGCAAGCAATTCCTCCGCGTTCTCTGCACGATGCCAGGGACGGGAAGGGGGGATCAGCATGGTGTTTCATCTCCTTAAAACCGAAAAGAGGTGTATGTGTGTGCATTTCGGTGCAAAAATTTTCCCACTATCATTATGACGCATCAAACCGGCAAATGCAAATATTTTTTAGAATGCTGTAAAACGAATGAAATGTTTCCGAAAACGGCATAAACTGGCTTGGATAGCCGGTATTTCCATTGCAGAACGGTTGTAAAACATGGTATACTTGCCGCAGAGCGGACGCAGAGCCGCCGTTTTACAGGAGGAAAGCACATGAACAGGATAAAGAAAATTGTTTTCGCCGCGCTGGCGGCCGCAGCGCTTACAGGAGCCGCCGGCGCAGCTCATTTGGACCGGCCGGTACAGGGGAGCAGCAGTGTGAGCGCAGGCATCCGGAGCAGCAGTGCCGCGAGCGAGGTCGTTCGTCTGACGAACAGCGCACGCAGTCAGAACGGCTATGCCGCGCTCGTCGAGGACGGTGCGCTCAGCGATGCGGCAGCGGTGCGCGCACGCGAGATCGCGCGCAGCTTTTCGCATACACGCCCGTCGGGTGCGTCATTCAGTTCGGCGCTCAGCGAGAGCGGTGTGACCTATCTCCGGGCGGGGGAGAACATCGCCTCCGGCCAGAAAAGCGCATCCGAGGTCGTGAATGCGTGGATGAATTCGCCGGGCCACCGCGCGAACATTCTGAACAGCAGTTACTCGCGCATCGGCTCTGCGAGCGTCAATATCGACGGCACGCTTTACTGGGTGCAGCTTTTCGCGGACTGACGGGCGCAGACAGGTACAGCCTTCCTGCCTGGATGCGAGACCGCGCGGACGGAGAAAGACTGTGCTGTTTGTCTGCCCCGGCATATTTCGGGTATGGATACAGACGAAAAATGCGGCTCACACTTTACTGTGAACCGCATTTCTGTTGCTGCGTATCTTTTGTGCTGAAAACCGCTGGAATCACTGGCTTTTCGCCATTACCGAGACTGGCTCCAGCGCGGATATACAGACTTTCTTACTTGTTGAAGTAACGCTTCAGCAGACCCTCGAAAGCCTTGCCGTGGCGGGCCTCGTCGCGAGCCATCTCATGAACAGTGTCGTGGATAGCGTCGAGGTTGAGAGCCTTGGCGCGCTTAGCCAGATCGAACTTGCCGGCGGTTGCGCCGTTCTCAGCGTCAACACGCATCTGGAGGTTCTTCTCGGTGGAGTCGGTTACGACCTCGCCGAGCAGCTCAGCAAACTTTGCAGCGTGCTCAGCCTCCTCGTAAGCAGCCTTCTCCCAGTACAGACCGATTTCCGGGTAGCCTTCGCGGTGAGCGACGCGGGCCATTGCCAGATACATACCGACCTCGGAGCACTCGCCCTCGAAGTTAGCGCGCAGATCAGCCATGATGTCCTCCGGAGCGCCCTGTGCAACGCCTACAACGTGCTCAGCTGCCCAGGTCTTTTCGCCAGCCTGCTCCTTGAACTTCTCTGCCGGTGCGTGGCAGATCGGGCACTCTGCCGGAGCTGCTTCGCCTTCGTAAACATAACCGCAAACGGTGCATACAAACTTTTTCATGATGATTTCCTCCTGTTTCTTGTCCTGAATAGGTAGTTGGAATTTATTTGTTCTGTAAAAGCTTAGCCGGAAGGAAGCGATCCATCGTTATCGCAAAGAGCTGACCGCGCAGAGACCGGTTGATCTCCGAGAACACGCGGTGAAAGTCGCATTCATTCTGACTTCCCACATGGGTGCACTGAAATTCGTTGGCGAGGCAATGGTTAATTGCGATCGGGCCGTCGATGCATTCAATGATTTCACCCAGACTGATTTCGGAAGGGGAGCGGTTGAGTTCATAGCCTCCGGCGACGCCCTTGTAGGACTTGGTGATACCGGACTGCGTAAGCTTGCGGAGGATCTTGAGCGCGAAACGGAGGGTAACTCCTGTCAGCTCGGAAATATCCGTGGCGCACTGCTTGCCGCCGGTAAGTGCCAGACAATAGGTTACGCGAATCGCGTAATCTGCCTCGTGAGTGATTCTCAACTTGTTCCTTCCTTTCTCTCTTGGAACAACTATAGTATAGCTCTGTTCCACACAAATGTCAATAGTTTTTTGTCAAAATAAATAAATAATTTTATTTGATAATAATTATCAATAATGAATGGGTGATAGCATAGAGTGTTAACTATACTATTTAAGAATAGTATACCATAGAAGAGGGAGAAAGTCTATTTGTTTTGTATGAAAAACGACTGTTTCTGCTTTGGGTAAAGCGGCATACCGCCGCCCGGCGGCGGGGGCAAAAGGGGGCAAGGGCACCGTATGGTTCCCTTGCCCCCTCTTGACTCCCCCAAACCCTCCTTTGCGCTGACACATCGGAGATGTGCAGCGAAACGAGAGTTACGGGGGCTCGGTTCCGTGCGTCGGGCAGCTTATATGCAGCCGAGCTGCCCTGAATTTACTTTGCGTAGCTGGCCGCGCATAACAGTGCGCGGCCAGACGGTGCCGGGCGCTTGTTTGGCGCTGCGAAAAGCTCCGCTTCGATCAAGTGTGTACTCTTGGAGCACCAGACACCCCTGTGGGCCCCTCGCATTTAGACGCGCGACCGAAGGGAGTCGCGTCCTAAGGAAAGGTTGGGGAGTTAAGAGGGGCAGGGAAACCTTGGTGTCCCTGCCCCTCTTGCCCCCGCCGCCGGGCGGCGGCAATGCACATGCCATGTCATGGCGAATATCCCCCGTCCCGGGAGGGTCTGTCTCGCCTCCACCGGCTGCGCCGCTGTATCGGCGGAAAATCTGCCGTCTGCTTCGGGTGAAGCAGAAAAAAGCTTCGCCTCCGGCGGCAGGAATAATAAGGGCTTAGCCCTTATACGTCTCGCGGAAGTCGAGGAACTCGTCGTAGGTGCATTCCTTGTCGAGTACGCCCTTCTCGCGGATTTCAATGATACGGGTCGCGATCGTCTGAACGAACTCATGGTCGTGCGACGCGAACAGCACCGTGCCCTTGAAGTCGCGCACGCCGTTATTGACCGCCGTGATGGACTCCAGATCGAGGTGGTTGGTCGGCTGATCGACGACCAGCACGTTCGAGCCGAACAGCATCATGCGCGCGAGCATCAGGCGGACCTTCTCGCCGCCCGACAGCACGCGGACCGGCTTGTAAACATCGTCGCCCGAGAACAGCATACGGCCGAGGAAGCCGCGCAGCGTGGACTCCAGCGTATCGGTCTGGGAGTACGGCGCGATCCAGTCGAGCATATTCTCCTCGTGGCCGTCGAAGAACTCGTTGTTGTCCTTCGGGAAATAGCTCTGCGAGGTGGTAACGCCCCACTTGAAGCTGCCCTCGTCCGGCTTCATCTCGCCCATGAGGATCTGGAACAGCGTGGTCATGGCAAGCTCGTTGTCCGAGATGAACGCGATCTTGTCGCCGCGGCGCACGATGAACGAAACGTTGTCGAGCACCTTCTCGCCGTCGATGGTCTTGGAGATGCCGCGGACCTCGAGAATATCCTTGCCGGCCTCGCGGTCCTGCTGGAACGCGACCCACGGATAGCGGCGGGACGACGCCGGCATTTCCTCGACGGTCAGCTTGTCGATCAGCTTGCGGCGGCTGGTCGCCTGACGGGACTTGGACTTGTTCGCTGCAAAGCGCTGGATAAAGTTCTGCAGCTCCTTGATCTTCTCCTCGTTCTTGCGGTTCTGATCCTTGATCATGCGCTGAACGAGCTGAGAGGACTCGTACCAGAACTCGTAGTTGCCGACATACAGCTTGATCTTGCCGTAGTCGATGTCGACGATGTGGGTACATACGTTGTTGAGGAAGTGACGGTCATGCGATACAACGAGGACGGTGCCCTCGAAGTCCGCAAGAAAATCCTCGAGCCAGCGGATCGCCTGAATATCCAGATGGTTGGTCGGCTCGTCGAGCAGCAGGATGTCCGGCTTGCCGAACAGCGCGCGGGCGAGCAGGACCTTGACCTTCTCGACGTCGCCGAGGTTCTTCATCTCGGTGTACAGAATGGCGTCCGCATCCAGACCGAGGCCGTTGAGCAGCAGGCTGGTCTCGGTCTCGGCGTCCCAGCCGCCCATCTCGGCGAACTCGGCCTCGAGCTCGGCTGCCTTGTTGCCGTCCTCCTCGGTGAACGGGTCCTTCATGTAAAGTGCGTCCTTCTCGCGCATGACAGCGAGCAGACGCTCGTTGCCGCCGAGTACGGTGTTGAGAACGGTCTCGTCGTTGAAGGCAAAGTGGTCCTGCTTGAGCACGCTCATGCGCGTCTTGGGCGCGATGGATACCGTGCCGGTGGACGGGTCGAGATCGCCCGACAGAATGCGCAGGAAGGTGGACTTGCCGGCGCCGTTCGCGCCGATGACGCCGTAGCAGTTGCCCTGCGTGAATTTAAGGTTTACGTCCTTGAACAGCGGCTCGCCGCTGAAGTTCAGGCTCAGTTCGCTGATATTGATCATGTAGAAGCTTCCTCCATATGACGTGGCTTTCATGCCATTGTTTCCAATTATACAATCCTAATCAGTATAGCACAAAACAACGTGATTTTACAGAGTTTTTCTGCATTTCTCTGTATTTTTGTTCATATTGTCTTGAAAACGCGCCCGGAAAGCGTTATACTGTATTCATCGTACAAAAACACGCAGACACATGCCGGAGGAGGACTTCCTCCGGCCGTGAAACAGGAGGTCATTTCCATGTCTGAGCTTATGAACATCATCAAATCCCGCCGTTCCACCCGTGCCTTCAAGCCCGAGCTTCCGCCGGTCGAGCAGATCCGCCGGATCGTTGAAGCGGCTGAGTGGGCGCCGTCCGGCATGGGCAGATATAACTGGCATTTTTCGGTCGTTTACAACCCGGAAAAGACGCTGAAACTCGCGCGCGCCATCGCTGAGGCGGACAACCGCGGCCCCGAGTACAATTTCTACGGTGCGCCGGTCATCATCAACATCTCCTGCGAGCGCGACGACCGTAACGCCCTGCTCAACGGCGCGGCCGCTATCGAAAATCTGATGCTCGCGGCGACCGAGCTCGGCCTCGGCTCCTGCTGGATCAATCAGGTGCGCGACCAGTGCGACGTACCGGCTGTCCGCGCCCTGCTGACCGAGTACGGCACGCCGGAGGACCACATCGTCACCTGCTCCGCCGCCATCGGCTACATCGCAAAGGAGACCCAGCCGCACGAGCGCAGGGAAGGCGTCTGCAACATCGTCAAGTAAAAACGGGAAGGAAAGAAGGAATTTTCCATGACTTCTGAAATCGCAAAGCTCAAGGAATGGGTCGACGGCTGCGACAACATCGTCTTTTTCGGCGGTGCGGGCGTTTCGACTGAGAGCGGCATTCCGGATTTCCGTTCGGTAGACGGTCTGTACAATCAGCAGTACAAGTATCCGCCGGAGACCATTCTCAGCCACACGTTTTTCCTCAGCGAGACCGCAGAATTCTACCGGTTCTACCGCGCGAAAATGCTCGCGCTCGACGCGCAGCCGAACGCCGCGCACCTCAAGCTCGCAGAATGGGAGCGCGAGGGCAAATGCCGCGCGGTCGTCACGCAGAACATCGACGGACTGCACCAGAAGGCCGGCTCGAAGGAGGTGCTCGAGCTGCATGGCTCGGTGCTCCGCAACTACTGCATGCGCTGCCGCAAGCCGTATCCGGTCGAGAAGATCGCCTCCGGCACCGGCATCCCGAAGTGCAGCTGCGGCGGCACGATCAAGCCGGATGTCGTTCTGTATGAGGAGGGGCTCGACAGCTATACCATCAACAAGAGCGTTGAATACATCTCCAAAGCGGATATGCTGATCATCGGCGGCACGTCGCTTGCGGTTTACCCGGCGGCCGGTCTGATCGACTATTATCGCGGGAACAAGCTCGTTCTCGTCAACAAGTCTCCTACTCCGGCAGACCGCAGAGCCGATCTGGTCATTCACGCGCCGATCGGCGAGGTATTCTCGCAGCTTTAATTTCAAAGTACAAAAAGGAGAGCGCAGTCTGGAACGATGCGCTCTCCTTTTTCGTTTTCGTGAAAGGGGACTTGATTTTTAGTTGAATGCCTGCTCAAGGTCAGCCAGAATATCGTTGATATTCTCGGTGCCGATGGAGAGGCGGATGGTGCCCTGATGGATACCCTGATCCTCGAGCTCCTCAGCGGTCAGCTGAGAGTGCGTAGTGGTAGCCGGGTGGATGACCAGGCTCTTGACGTCTGCAACGTTTGCGAGCAGAGAGAAGATCTGGAGCTTGTCGATGAACTTGAACGCTGCATCCTTGCCGCCCTTGATGTCGAAGGTGAAGATGGAAGCGCCGCCGTTCGGGAAGTACTTCTCGTACAGAGCGTGATCCGGGTGCTCCGGCAGAGACGGATGGTTGACGTGCTCGACCTGCGGATGGTTCTTGAGGAATTCAACGACCATCTTGGTGTTCTCGACATGGCGCTCAATGCGCAGAGACAGCGTCTCGGTGCCCTGGAGCAGCAGGAATGCGTTGAACGGAGAGATGGCAGCGCCGGTGTCGCGGAGAAGGATCGCGCGGATATAGGTTACGAAAGCAGCCGGGCCGACAGCGTCCGCGAAGGAGATGCCGTGGTAGCTCGGGTTCGGCTCAGCGATCGGCGCGTACTTGCCGGAAGCCTTCCAGTCGAACTTGCCGGAGTCGACGATAACGCCGCCGAGGGTCGTGCCGTGGCCGCCGATGAACTTGGTAGCGGAATGGACAACGATGTCCGCGCCGTACTCGATCGGACGGATGAGGTACGGGGTGCCGAAGGTGTTGTCGATGACGAGCGGCAGGCCGTGCTTGTGCGCGATCTTAGCGATGGCTTCGATGTCCGGAATGTCGGAGTTCGGGTTGCCGAGGGTCTCGATGTAGACAGCCTTGGTGTTGTCCTTGATCGCGCCCTCGAGCTCTGCGAGGTTGTGCGCGTCGACGAAGGTGGTCTCGACGCCGAACTGGGGCAGGGTGTGCGCGAGCAGGTTGTAGCTGCCGCCGTAGATGGTCTTCTGCGCTACGATGTGGTCGCCTGCCTGAGCGAGCGCCTGGATGGTGTAGCTGATCGCTGCTGCACCGGAGGCGGTTGCCAGAGCTGCGACGCCGCCCTCGAGAGCTGCAATGCGCTTCTCGAAAACGTCCTGCGTAGAGTTGGTCAGACGGCCGTAGATGTTGCCTGCGTCGGCAAGACCGAAACGGTCGGCCGCGTGCTGGCTGTTATGGAAAACGTAAGAGGTGGTCTGATAAATCGGAACTGCGCGGGAGTCGGTTACCGGGTCCGCCTGCTCCTGACCGATGTGAAGCTGCTTGGTTTCAAATGCCCAATTTGCGGTGTTCTTGATCTCTGCCATGATCATGTTCTCCTTTTTGTTTCAGTAAGTGTTTTCTTTTTGTTTTACTGTCCTGTGCACGAGCCGCCCGGGGCCGTGACTCACAAGAAAGGATCACATTCGTCCGCAACGGAAATTGGCACGCAGCAGCTTTTCGAAGTAGTATCGCATGACCGCGTCTCCTTAAATCATATTATTTCACTGGGAATGCTATGATTATAACCGACCGTGCGGCTTCTGTCAATCCTTTTTCGCAAACTTTTTCAAAAACCTTGCGGATTAGTATGATTATAGCAAAAGAAGGGCATATGCCCTTCACTCTTTCCCCTCAGCAGAGGGTAAGCGGTACCGCCGATACAGCGGCTCGCCGCTGGAGGCGAAAAACGCCCTATCTCAGGGCGCGAGAAATGGCCGCCTTCGGCGGCCGGGGAACGCCGTGCCCACGGCGGGGGCAAAAGGGGGCAAGGGCACCAAATGGTTCCCTTGCCCCCTCTTGACTCCCCCAAACCCTCCTTTGCGCTGACACATCGGAGATGTGCAGCGAAACGGGGGTTACGGGAGCTCGGTTCCGTGCGTTTTTCAGCTTATATGTGGCTGTAATGCCCTGAATTTACTTTGCGTTATCCGCCGCGCATGACAGTGCGCGGCCAGACGGTGCAGGGCGTTTGCCTTGTCCTGCGAAAAGCTCCGCTTCGATCAATGGTGTACTCTTGGAGCACTAGACGTCCCTGTGGGCCTCTCGCATTTAGACGCGCGACCGAAGGGAGTCGCGTCCAAAGGAAAGGTTGGGGAGTCAAGAGGGGCAGGGAAACCTTGGTGTCCCTGCCCCTTTTGTCTCTGCCGGGAGACCCCGGCATCTCCGGCCGCCGAAGGCGGCCATTGTGCACGCTCACCTTGAGCGTAAAGTCGCCTCCAGCGGCGCACCGCTGTATCGGCGGAACCGCTTACCCTCTGCTGAGGGTAAAGAAAGAAGGACGCTCATCGCCTCCGACGGCGAAAATTAAGCCTTTTTTGCCTGTCTCCGCTCCACAGCGGATTTCACGATCAGTATGCCGATCAGACACACAACACCCATCAGCACAATGGTTCCGCCGGGCTTCAGTCCGCCATAGTATGCAATGACGAGTCCGGAAATGGTGAACAGCTCGGCAAAGCCGATGGATGCCCAGACTGTGCCGCGGTAGCTCCTCGCAAGCTGCATCGCGCACGCAACGGGAAGGACCATCATGCTCGATACGATGAGCGCACCGACCGTTCGCGCGGCGATCGCGACCGTGACGGCGGTGAGCATGGTAAAAATCGTGGAGACGACATTAACCGGCACGCCTGAGAGCCGTGCGGCGCGCTCGTCGAGCGCAATGGAGAACAGCTCCTTATAAAGCAGCACGCTCGCAAGCAGCACGAGCAGGCTGACCGCCGCGACGCTGTACAGCTCCGCATCGCTGATCGCGACGATCGAGCCGAACAGGAAGCTGTTGAAGTTCGCGGCGTTCTTCGTGAAGCCGGACAGCACGCCGGCGAGACCGACGCCCGCCGACAGCATGACCGAGATGGAAAGCTCGGCGTAGCGGGGGAACCTGCGGCGGATGCCCTCAATGCCGAACGCCGCGCCGACGCAAAAGACCGACGCGCCGAACACCGGGTTGACATTCAACAGCAGACCGGCCGCGACGCCGGCGAGCGAGGTGTGGCTGAGCGCGTCACCGAGCATGGACAGGCGGCGCAGCACGACCGTCACGCCGATGAGCGGTATAATGAGCGCGAGCAGCACGCCGACGATAAACGCGCGCTGCATGAACGCATATTCAAACATTTCCATGGCTGCCTCCTGTGTGGGTGTGATGGTGCGCGAGCTCGTCGAGGATCTCGTCGGGCGTGAGCGCGTCGACCGTGCCGTCCTCCAGACGGAGCACGCCGGTCACGTCGTGCGCGACGGCGCGGATGTCGTGGGTGACGAGCAGAACGGTGATGCCGGTCTCGCGGTTGAGTCGGTGCAGCAGCTCGCGGAATGCGGCGGCGTTCTGTGCGTCTACGCCGGTCATTGGCTCGTCAAGAATGAGCAGCGACGGCTGTCCGGCGAGCGCGCGCGCGAGCAGCACGCGCTGTCTCTGACCGCCCGACAGGTCGCCGATGGGGCGCTTTTCAAAGCCGTCCATGCCGACGAGCGAGAGCGCGCGGGCGATCTCCTTTCGATGGGAGGCGTTCGCGAAGCGGAACAGACCGATCTTCTTGTACAGGCCGGCGCTCACGACCTCACTGACCGAGGCAGGGAAGTCGGCGTAACCGGCCTGCGTGCCCTGCGGCACATAGCCGATGCGCGGCCAGTCGCGGAACGAGCGGATCGGCTGGCCGAGCAGGGAAAGAGAGCCGGACGTCGGCGTCAGCTCGCCGAGCAGCAGCTTG
Organism: Butyricicoccus sp. OM04-18BH; assembly: GCF_003481705.1. GTDB lineage: Bacteria > Bacillota > Clostridia > Oscillospirales > Butyricicoccaceae > Agathobaculum > Agathobaculum hominis. Next base: position 40,421 of record NZ_QULN01000010.1, on the reverse strand, counting down.
AGCAGGGTGGATTTACCGGCGCCGTTCGCGCCGATCAGAGCGGTATACGAGCCTTCCGGAACGGAAAAGCTGACGTTTTCGAGCACGGGGAGCGTGCCGTAGGAGAAGGAGAGATTGTGCGACTCGATTGCGGTTCTGGTTTCCATTTTACTTCAGCGCCTCCATCAGTGCGGCAAGGTTGTCGTGCATGACCGAAAAATAATCGGCTCCGGCAGCGGCCTGCTCATCGGAAAGTCCCTCGAGCGGACTGAGCATCTTTGCCTGTGCGCCGGTCTCGGACGCGATGGCCTCGGCGACCTTGGGCGAGACCAGCTCCTCGAAGAAGATGGTCGAGATGCTGTGTTCACGGACGAAGTCGATGACCTCCGCCATGCGGCCGGGGTCCGGCTCGGAGTCGGGGGACAGGCCCTCGATGCCGACCTGCGTCAGACCGTAGGCATCGCAGAGATAGCCGAACGCCTCGTGCGCGACGACGATGGTGCGGTTCGGCAGGGGAGAGAGCGTGTCGCTGTATTCCTTGTCGAGCGCGTCCAGCTCGGCGGCGTATTTTTCATAATTTGACTGAAAAACGGTGGAGTTATCCGGATCTGCCGCGCAGAGCGCGTCCTTGATCGCCTCCATCTCGATCTTGGCGTTCTCGGGGTCGAGCCAGACGTGCGGATCGAAATCACCGTGATGATGGTCGGCGCCCTCGTGCTCGTGGGCGTGCTCATGCTCGCCGTCGGTCGTCCGCAGCTCAACGTTCTCGGACGCCTCGACCACACGGAGCGTATCGCTGCGGCTGACGAGCAGATCGTCCGCCCACGGCTCCATATCCGCGCCGTTATAGATGAAAACGTCGGCCTTCTCGAGGTTTTTGAGGTCGTTGGTGGACGGCTCCCAGTCGTGCGGCTCGGTGCCGGAGGGGACCATGTTGGTGACGTCGATGCAGTCGCCGCCGATCTTGCAGGCAAAGTCGTACATGGGGTAGAAGCTTGTCAGTACGCGCAGCTTTCCGTCCGCGTTTGTGTCGGTTTCGGCGGAAGTGCCGCAGCCGGTGAGCAGAGAGAGTGAAAGCGTGCCCGCACACGCGAACGCGAGGATTCTTTTAATGTTCATGGCAGCAGCCTCCTTTGCAGCTGTGTTCACTATGCTCGATGCCGTCGGCGCATTTGGCGCACAGGCCGTACAGCACGGTGCGCGAGGGCTCGATGCGGAAGCCGTGCGCGCCTTCGAGGTGCTGCGACAGTTCATCGAGCATATGGCATTCGAGCGGGCGGGTCGCGCCGCACTGAAGGCAGACGAGCTTGCCGTGCGCGGCGGTCTCGGGGCGGCCGACATAGCAGTAGCGCGCGCTCGAGCGGTCCACGGAGGGGACCTTGGAGACGACGCCGTCCGCGACGAGGCGCTCTACGGTGCGGTAAACGGTGGACTGGCCGACCGAAATGCCGTCCTGCGTCAGCCGCAGGCGGATCTCATCAACGGTCAGAAACTGCTCCTCCTGCTCCTGGAGCAGGGCGAGGATGCTGTCCTTTTGTCTGGTATGGTACTGCATATATCGTATCCTCCGAAAAGAATAAAATTGAAACTGATTTTCATTTTGATTTATATCATACGCTTTACAAAGCGTTTTGTCAAGGGGGAGAAATACAGCATTTTCGTCAAAAACGTATAAATACCTGCGATTCGCTTGCCTGCAAGGGGGAGAGTGTGGTATACTATAGGATAATTGGGCTTTGCGGTGCGAAACGGGCATCCGTTCGACGCGCCGTGCTGCAAGGAGGAGAAGCTGCACTATGATAATTACCTGTCCGCATTGTCAGGCCGAGCATGACTATAAGGTCACCGACCATATCAATATCGACCGAAATCCCGAGCTGCGGGCAAAGGTGCAGGATCTTTCCTGCTTCCGGATCAAATGCCCAAACTGTGGGGAGACCGCGCTCGCGGTGCATCCCTGTCTGTATCATGACATGTCGAACCAGTTCATGGTCTGGCTGTGGCCGGAGCAGGACAAGGCGCCGAAGGCGGAGTTCGACCCGCTCGCAGGCTACAGACTGCGCATCGTGGACAGCCTCAACGGCTTCCGCGAGAAGATCTCTATTCTCGAGCACGGTCTGGACGACCGCACCATCGAGATCATGAAGCTGCTGCTGTTCTCGCAGCTCAACCGCGATCTGGATGTGGTCGAGCTGCTGTTCCACGAATACGACGAGCGCACGGGCGATTTCCGCTTTGTCGCGGTCCTGTCGGACGGCGCGGAGCAGTATGCCGCCATGCCCGGCGCGGCGTACCAGCGTCTGCATGAGGATGTGGACGCATACCTGTATACGCCCGGCGGCGAGTTTGCGCGCATCGATATGCAGTGGGCGCAGCAGGCGCTGGAGCTGCTGCACGAGCTGGGGTAAGACTGCCGCACGAAAATAGAGCGTTATCGGCAAAAAAAATAAACCGGCGTTTGCCGGTTTATCCGAAGAGCAGCTGTGTGACGGTACCGCCGACGGCGGCGAGGACGAAGGTCGCCAGAATGACCGGCGCGGCTCTGCGGCGGCCCTGCTTTTCGCCGAGGAGCACGATATAGCCGAAGCCTGCACCGGTCGACAGACCGGCGACCAGTGCGCCGAAGCTGATCGTGCCGCTGACGTAAAGCTCGCTTAAAAGCACGCTCATCGCGCAGCTCGGCACCAGCCCGAGCACCGCGCACAGCAGCGGCTGAAAAATGCTGCCGCCGAGCAGGACGGAGGCGAGTCTGTCCTCGCCGACTGCGAACAGCACGAGATCCAGCGCGAGCAGCACCGCGAACAGGAAGAGCGAGGTCTTGAGCGTATGGCCGAGGATATTCGGCAGCGGCTCACCGCAGCCGCAGGCGTTCAGCTCGATCTCGAGCGGCTCGTCGAGCTTTACCTCGCGCCTGCGGAACACGGTACAGCGCAGCAGGTAGCCGCCGAGTGCGGCAAGAACGAACTTGACGATGAGCAGCGCGAGGATGTTTTTCGCGGACGCGCCGCCTGCCAGCATCACGGGCACGGCCTCGTCCGAGGTCGCGAGGAATACTGCGACGAGCGTTGCCGGGGCGAGATAGCCGGCGGAAAACAGTGCGCTCGCGGCGGCGGAAAAGCCGCATTGCGGAATGCTGCCGGCCAGAGCGCCGACCGCCGGTCCGAACTGCGCCGTGCGCGAGAGCAGGGCGGGCGTGTCGGTCAGCCGGTTTTCGATATAATAGAGCAGTGCGTAGACGAGAAGCAGCAGGGGAACGGTTTTCAGAACATCGAAAAACGCATCCTGCGCGGTCGAAAGTACAGCAGTCATGTCATTTTTACCTCTTCATTCAGATTGCCGTCTCTGCGGCGGCAGAACTCAGTATACCACATCCCTGCCGTTTTCTGCAATCGGGATTTGCAGCGTGCGGCCGGATTTTCAAGAAGGAAACGATATATTTTTATGAAATTCAAAGAACTGAAACTGAACAAGAATATCCTCAAGGCGCTTGCGGAGGCCGGCTATGAACAGCCGACTCCCATCCAGGAGCAGTCTATCCCGTCTGTTCTCGAGGGGCGCGATCTGCTCGGCTGCGCACAGACCGGCACGGGCAAGACCTGCGCGTTCTCCGTGCCGATCATCCAGCGTCTGGACGAGGACGCGGGCCGCGGCATCCGTGCGCTCATCCTCACCCCGACGCGCGAGCTTGCGCTCCAGATCTACGAGAACGTCTGCCAGTATGCGCGCTATATGCCGGTGACGGCGGCGGTCATCTTCGGCGGCGTTTCGCAGGTGCCGCAGGTCGAGGCAATCGAGCGCGGCGCGGACATCCTCATCGCGACGCCGGGCCGCCTGTGGGACCTCATGGGTCAGAAGATCGTCAAGCTGAACAAGGTCGAGACCTTCGTCCTCGACGAGGCCGACCGCATGCTCGACATGGGCTTTTTCCCGGACGTCAAGCGCATCGTAAAGCAGCTCCCGGCCAAGCGCCAGACGCTGCTGTTCTCCGCGACGATCCCGAACGAGATCGCCGACCTTGCGGAGAGCATGCTCAAAAAACCGGTCAAGATATCGGTCACGCCGTCCGCGCGTCCGGTCGAGAAGATCGAGCAGCAGGTCTACTTCGTTGAGAAGGCGGAGAAGCGCACGCTGCTGCCCGAGATCATCCGCAGGGCGAACGTGCATCAGACGCTCGTCTTTACCCGCACCAAGCACGGCGCGGACCGCGTCGCGCGCGACCTCAACCGCGCGGGCATCCTGACGCGCTCTATTCACGGCGACAAGTCGCAGAACCAGCGTCAGCGTGCGCTCTCCGACTTCAAGGAATGCAAGATCGCGGTGCTCGTGGCGACCGACATCGCCGCGCGCGGCATCGACATCAGCGAGCTGCCGCTCGTCATCAACTTCGATCTGCCGAACATCCCGGAGACCTATGTGCACCGCATCGGCCGCACCGGCAGAGCAGGGCAGGAGGGTACGGCGATTTCGTTCTGCGACAAGTCCGAGCGTCCGTACCTCGCGGATATCGAAAAGCTGACCGGCATCCGCATTCCGGTCGCGGGCGAAATTCCGCACGACGAGTCCAAGGACAAGGAGAAGCTCGACCGTCAGCGCCGCACCTCCAAGGCGTCCAACCGCCGCCGCGATACGACGAGCGAAAATGCGTCTGCGGAGGCGGTAGCCGAGGAGGCCGAGCGCGAGAAGCAGGCAAAGCGCAAGGCGCGCACGGCGCGCGCAGCGGCATCCGGCAAAAAGCCGCGCCGCGAAAAGGAACAGGTGAAAAAGCAGGAGCAGCAGGCGAAGTCGGCCGCACCCCGTGCGTCCCGTTCCTCGCACCGCCGCCGCGATCCGTATGCACGCTTCGAGAAGAACGAGCCGCGCTTTGACGCGCACACGCCCTCGCGCGCTTATGCGCTGAGCGACGAGGCCTCCGAGCGCATCCGACAGAAGGTCGAGGCCGCACTCGCAGCGCGCAATGAGCGCCTGCTGAACGGCGATAAGGCCGAGAACAAGCCGAAGAAGAGCGCAAGAGGCGGCCGCAGCGGCAGAAACGGCCGCGGCGCGCACAGCAAGCACCCGGCACAGGAGGCACAGGCAAAGACGGCGGATGCAAAGCCTGCCGCACCGCGCCGCCATCATCGCCGCCGCACGCCGAAAAAGCCGCAGCAGCAGAAGTGAGGGGACTTCGCAGCTGAGACAAACAGAGAGAACGGCCGCCGGGAGGGAGAGAACCGGCGGAATCGGTAGAGATAAATACGAAAGGGACGATTTGGGACCATGAACGGCGCAAAACACCGCTTTTCCCTGATTTTGACCTGTCTGCTGCTGACGGGTCTGACCGTCGTCTATCCATTTCTGCTGTATACGGACAATGCCTTCGTGACCAAGTGGCGCGAATGGTACATCGAGACGGCAATGGGTACGATGACTCATCAGTGGCTCGCCACGAGCTTTATTCCGCACGACATGATCGAAAAGGTCATGACCAAGCGCTATCTGATGAACCAGAAGCAGGCCGGCGCGGAGAGCTTCTGGGACTTCACGCTCGATACGGACGGCGAGGAGCAGGCCATCAGTCCGAAGGCCAGATTCTACAAGCTGTACAGCGAGCTGGACGAGACCGAGTTCGAGAGCTTCCTCGACAAAAATCCGGACATCAAGGAACAGGGCTACGAGGCCTTTGAGTTCGATTTCATCGGTGACGCGACCAGGAAGGGCTACGACACCGGCCTCAAGACCAGACAGGGCGACCCGGTGTTGGCGCTCGATGTGAAGCACGGCATCCTTATCGTTGAACAGACGGGCGAGGACGCGCTCGGACTGGAATATGCAGGCAAGCTCGCGCTCTGCAAAAAGCCGGAAAACGTCTATGTCGGCACCTGCGAGGGTCTCGGCGACTACGGCTCATATGTTTCCGAAATTGCGGACCGGTACAGCGCAACGCTCGGCATCAACGCCTCCGGCTTTGCGGATTACGAGGGCAACGGCACGGGCGGTCTGCCATACGGCTTCCTCAAGAGCGAGGGCACCGAGCTGCAGGGCGCGGTCGGCAACGGCTGGAAGATCATCGGCTTTGACGAGAGCAATCATCTTCAGGTCGGTGAGTTCTCGGACACGAGCGGGCTGCGCGACGCGGTCGAGTTCCATCCGGCGCTCATCATCAACGGCCAGAACCTTGTGGCAGGTACGGGTCTGAACGATCAGCAGCCGCGCACCGCCATCGGTCAGGCCAAGGACGGCACGGTGCTCATGCTCGTCATCGACGGCCGTCAGTTCCACTCGTTCGGCGTTTCGATCGAGCGCTGCGGCGAGATCATGGGCGAGTACGGCGCGTATCAGGCGTCCATGCTGGACGGCGGCTCGTCCTCGGTCATGGTCTACAAGGGCCGCGAGATCACGAGTCCGACCACACTCTCGCAGAATGAAGAGGGCAGAACCCTGCCGGACGCATTCCTCATCAAGTGAGAATAAAAAGAGAAAAGAAAACGGCTCCCGGTGAAAAAACTCACCGGGAGCCGTTTGTGTTATTGATGCAGTTTATTGTACAGACGCTCCATCGTAACGAGCGCCTGCTCGCCGGTATAGCCGCCGGCAGGATGGAAGGCGTTGTTCTCCTCGCCCTTCATGATGCCGATCTCGCGCATCGCATAAATGCTGTCGCGCGACCACGCGCCGAACTGCGCGTCATCCGCATACCGTTCGCGGCTTTCCGCGGTCTGCGTGCCGCCGAGGATTTTGTAAAGGCGATTCAGCATGGCTGCCGCCTCCTCGCGCGTGATGGTCGCAAAGGGGCGGAACGTGCCGTCCTCGTAGCCGGTGACGATGCCGAGTGCGGCGGCAAGCCGGACGTTCTCATCGTCGCAGTCGCTGTACGGCGTTTCGTCCGGTGCAGCCTGTCCGTCCGGCGTGAGCACGCGGTACAGCTGCACCGCCTGTGCGGCGAAGTCCACGCGCGTGATGTCCAGACGCGGATAGTGATAGTTTACAAGGGACAGACCGTGTTTGCCGGCGCTGTCCACCTCGGCGGTCGTCCATGCGCTGTACTGGTCCAGGTTTTTCGGCAGGGCGGTCTCGCCGCCATCGGGCGCGATCAGATAGAACTTGTCGCCGCGTTTGCCGATGATGCGCGTGTAGTTCCACTGGATGCCGTCAAAATCGTTCGCGCTGACGAATTTGCCGGTCGTATCGATCAGACCATATTTGCCGTTGCCGTATGCGCCGTACTTGATCGAGCCGTCCCACAGCGTGCTGCCGGTCTGAATAGCCATCAGGCCGTCATGGAATGTCGGAGGCGTGACCATAATGCCGCCGTCCAGATCGCCGCGCACGACGTTCATGTCGCTGTCGAGCAGTCTGTACTGGAGCACATCGTACTGCGTAACGGTAGGCTCTTCATAGAAGATCACGTCGCGGACCGGCTTTTTCTCGTAGACCGCGAGAATGTACATTCCCTCACCGGCGGAGCAGATCATGGAGCCAGGAAGACCCGACGCCGCCACGGTGAGGTTTCCCTCGGTGTCGGAGAACCAGCAGTCGAGCGTGTTCGGCTCCTGTCCGCTTTTTGTCAGGAGAAAGGTATCGTTTTCCAGCCGTTCGACCGTATCGTATTCGGGCGGTACGATGACCTTTCCGGTCTGCATGTTGATGATTCCGTGGTTATGGCGTGAAACGTCTACCGAAAAATACAGCTCATACAGGTTTTTCTCCGGCATAAGCGAATAAATCGACGCATAATAGTCATCGGTTTTGTCATAAGCGTAAGTATCGCCCGTCTGCCACTGCTGCTGAAGATGCGTCACAGCTGTTTCGAGCAGCGCGTCCCGGTCTGCGGTATCCGCTGCGCCCGCGCATACGGCCATGCTTCCGGCGACCAGCGCCGCCGCGAGAAAATAACGAAGTCTGCTCATAAGTTTTCCTCCTTTTATTGTACGGTTTCTGCCTACAGTATACCATAGAAAACTACAGTATACCATAGAAAAGAGAAAACAGCGGCAGAAATATAAAAATGAGGCTGTCGGAAAAGCATAGCCTTCCGACAGCCTCAATACATTCTGGAGCAAGGTACGGGAATCGAACCCGCCTCTGTGGCTTGGGAAGCGACCGTTCTACCGATGAACTAACCTTGCATTTGCTGTCCGAGCATCCGGACAGCAGTATTATTATACCGTTTTTCCCCGTCCCTGTCAAGAATATACGCAGCAGTTCGGAACGGCGAATCGGGAATTATCGAGATGACACCGCTTTCTCAGCCGGCCAGGATCTTCGGAGTGCTGCGTAGGAGATTAAAAAGTTGGCGAGCCAGCCGGCCGGTACAGCGAGCCAGACAAATGCAATGCCGAAACGCGGCGCGCAGATCAGGGCAACGGACAGACGGATCGCGAGATTTACCATGTTTGCGGCGAGGAACGGGCGCATGATTCCGAGTCCGCGAAGAACGCCGTCGGTCGCCATCTTGATGCCCATAAAGATAAAGAAGAAACCGAGCCATCTCATGTAATCCCCGGACACCTGATAGGCCAGCGCGGTTCCGTCTTTTCCGAGGAACAGCGAGGAAATCTGCGTGTGCAGCGTTTCGATGACGATAAAGGCAAGGACTGCGAAGCATATATCCAGCAGCAGTGCGGCATGATAGCCTTTTTTGATGCGCTGTTTTTTCCCGGCGCCAAGGTTCTGCGAAACATACGGCGAGACCGCATTGCCGATGGATACAAAAATCAGAGAAAACACATTCTCCACCCGCATCGTCGCCGCATAGCCCGCGAGGGCCTGTGTGCCGAAGGGGTTGACGACCGCCTGCACGAGCATCATGCCGATGGACACGGTAGACTGCTGAAGGACCGACGGGACAGCGATTTGAAGCATGGAACACAGCTCCTGCCCGTCAAACCGGTGAAAAGCGCTCTTGTAGCGCCGCATTCGCCGAAGAAAGAGCAAAAGCGACAGCACAGCGGAAATGCCCTGCGCGATCAGTGTCGCAAGCGCCGCGCCGAACACGCCGAGGCCAAGACCGGCCACCATCCAGAGATCCATGAGGATATTGAGGACGGACGAAAAGATCAGCAGTCCCAGCGGGATTTTTGATTCGCCGATGGAGGTGAACATCGTTGAGAGGATGTTGTACATAAACAGGAACGGAAAGCCTGCGAAATAGACCCGCAGATACAGCACCGCCTCCTCCAGTATATCGGCAGGAGTTTGCAGTCCGCTCATCATCGCGTGGGAAAAGCCAAAGCTAAAGACTCCGAGAATGATGCTCAGAACAAAAAAGCTGAGCAGGGAGGTTGACACGATGGTTTTCATTTTGCCGTATTCTCTGGCGCCGAAATAGCGGCTCACGAGCACACCGGCGCCGACGCCGGCTCCCATCGCCACGCAGATGAAAACATTGGTCAGGGCAGCGCAGGCGCCGACCGCTGCAAGAGCAGAGGAGCCGACAAACTGACCGACGATGATGGAGTCAGCCATATTGTACACCTGCTGAAAAAAGCTGCCGAGAATCATCGGCATTGCAAAAACTGTAAGCGCCTTCAGCGGCGCATCTGTGATCAAATATTCATCCTTCGACATGATCCTTTTCCTCCCCGGAGTTCCGTTCTCTATTGTATCATATTTCGACTGCATATTCCACCCCGGCAGATTGCAAGCAGAGAGGAAAAGGCGGCAGCTCGTGACAGGCAGAGCACGGCAAGCGCGTCCTGCTCATTAAATGAAAAAGCCGCCCTGACGGACGGCTTAATTTGGCGGAGAAGGTGGGATTCGAATTCTGGTTTAAAATCAAATTGTGTACAAATATGGTTATTATATGATATATCATATGTTTTTTGCAACCATTTATACCACTTAGTCTACATGAAATGTGCTTCGTAATTTCTGCTTGGGGTATAAATGGGGTACGCGAGCGAATCCTTCCTCTTCTGTATTCTTTTGCAGACGATACCTCAACCTTTTGCAAAAGGAGGCAATTATGGTAATCAGTTTATGCTGCGGAAAAGGCGGCACAGGCAAGACCACCAGCACCTGCAACATCGGTGCGGCACTGGCTGAACACAGCAAGCGCGTCCTGCTCATTGACAACGACCAGCAAGGCAGCTTGACGCTCTCGCTCGGCTATGAACCATCAGCCCTGCCAAGTACGCTGGCGAACCTGATGTTTCAGGCGATCGATATGCCGGAACTGCTGAACGAGACCATCGAACGCACTATTCAGCAGGCATCGGACAATCTGCACCTCATTCCGGCGAATAAAAAGCTGGCCGGTATCCTGTCGCGGCTCGTCAGTATGCAGAATACCCGTGCCATGTTCCCGAATGATAACGATGGCATAGCACCGGAAAAGGTGCTGTCCGCTATTGTGGAGCGGCTTAAAAACCGTTATGACTACATTCTGATTGATTGCAGCCCGCATCTGGACTTGCAGATGATCAACGCACTTACCGCTTCGGACCGTGTCATCATTCCCACGCAGGCGCATTTTCTCGATACGGCCGGTCTGAATGACACCATCGAAATCATTCATAAAGTGCAGCAGTCGCTCAATCCGGCACTGAAACAGGCAGATATCCTACTGACAATGTTTATGCCGCGCACCATTCTCAATCAGATTTCGCGGCAGAACATACAGGAGCGTTACGGTGAGCAGATGCACGTTTTCGAGCAGCCGATAGACTACTCAATCAAGGTCGCGGAACACCCGGCTATCGGTGTCAGCCTGCTGGAGTACGCTCCGCAGAACACGGCGGCGATTTCTTATCGCACGGTTGCAGAGGAGGTCATGCAGCATGGCTAAATCAGCACTTGCCAACGCACTGAAAGAGCGCAGCGCAAAATCTGCCACCCAATCAGCCGATGTCAATGATTCGGTCGATGAAGCATTTGAAGCCTTATTCGGTGCCGCCACACCACCGGCAAAGAAGAAGCGCGTGACGATGGAGCTTCCTATTGAGCAGCTTCACCCGTTCCGCACCTCTCACATCGGCTTCAAGCCGTACAGTCAGGAGAATTTGAAGATGCTTGCCGATGATATTGCAGAGAACGGACTGATAGAGAACATCAAGGTTCGGCCGTCCGAACACGGCTACGAAATTCTCAGCGGGCATAACCGCGTTGCCGCCTGCAAAATGCTGGGGCGCAAGGAAATCACAGCAGATATTGAATTCGTTGACAACGCCAGAGCCGTTGTGATTGCTACCGTCACAAATTTGCAGCGGCGGCAGAGCCTGCTTCCCAGTGAGCGCGGCTGGGCGTACCGTGCGCTGCTCGATGCCTATCGTCAGCAGGGGAAACGCAGTGATTTGGTTACTGCAACTTGTGGTGAAATCCACCACAAGTTAAAAGCTCGAGAGAGAGTAGCGTGTTTCTTCGGAGTTGGGGTCAATGATGTGCGACAAACCGTGCGGCTGACATATCTTATTCAACCCCTGCTTAATGCAGTAGATGAGCGTAAGCTGAATATGATGTGCGGCGTTGCAATCTCGTATTACGATGAAGGCACGCAAAAACTGTTTCAAAAGCGACTGAATACAGAAAATCATCGGATATCTGTCGCTATGATGAAGCAGATTAAGAAAATCTGTCCGCCGCCGTCTATTCCGTCCGAAGAACTGAACAAGGTATGGAAGCAAGCACTGACAGCATCCGCAGAGAGGAAAAAAGACAATATCAGCTTTTCACGCAAACGGTTTGAGCCGTATCTGCACCGGATACCGCCAGATATCAATATCGAGGATTTGTTCCTTGAGTTTCTGCAAAACCGCTTTGCAGATGGAGAACAGCCATGAAAAACAGACGCAAATTATCACGCGCACCACCATGTATTCTTACCGCATTTAATCATCGTAAAAGCACTTGATATTTTGCCGTAATTTTTTTACGGCCGTGATTGACTTCCCGTCTTATGTTGGATATACTATATCCAAGGGAGGAATGATTGTATGCTGAAACGATTTGAAGTACAGGGATTTAAGAGTTTTCTGCACCCTGTTACGATTGATTTTTCTGATGTCCGCGATTACCAGTTTAATAATACCTGCGTGAAAGATGGTCTTCTGAATAAGATTATCGTTTACGGGCGAAATTCCGTCGGCAAGACCAATCTGGGACTGGCACTCTTTGATATTGTATCGACGCTGACCAGCAACAATGTGTCTTCTGAACTGTATAATTATTATCTGAATGCCGACAGCACAACGGATTATGCTCAGTTTGATTATCTGTTTTCATTCGATAACGGAGAAGTAAGATACCAATACCGCAAGAATGCTAAGCGCGAGCTGATCTGGGAAAAGGTCCTGCTGAATAGCAATATTTTGTATGAGTATGATTACGCCGTTTCCGAAGGTATGCTCGAACCGCTGCGTGACCTTATGCCTACGTTGAACTTGAACTTCCGCGGTTCAGACTCTATTTTGAAATACAGTATTGCGAACTCTTCTCTGGAAGCCGATCACCCATTGTATCAGCTTTTACATTTTGTATCACATATGCTATGGTTCCGCAGTCTTGACGAGAACAGATACATCGGATACCGAAGCAACAGCTCTAATTATCTGGATTTCATCTTTGATGATGCTGTTCTGCATGAATTTGAACAGTTTCTGCATCAAGCGGGCATCAAAGAAAATCTGATTGTTCGACAGGATACCGATGGTGAGCAGCGTCTGTATTTCGATACAAAGGTACCTCTGCCCTTTTTCAAAACAGCTTCCAGCGGCACACGCGCACTGTATACTTTCTTCTATTGGTATAAGACCGCCGCAGATGTTTCTCTGATGTTTATTGACGAGTTTGACGCATTTTATCACTATGAACTGGCAGAAACGATTGTTAAACTGCTGGAAAACATGCCGCAGTTTCAAACAATCCTGACATCGCATAATACCAATCTTTTGTCTAATCGAATCATGCGTCCGGATTGTTACTTCATTCTCTCCGAAAACGGACTGCACTCTTTCGCCAATGCCACAAAACGTGAACTTCGTGAAGGTCACAATCTGGAAAAGCTCTATATGAGTGGTGAATTCAATGAATAAGCCGAAGATACTCTTTCTGGTCGAAGGCGCAAAAACAGATGTGCGGTTAATGCAGAAACTGCTCTCTGTTTACGGATTCGATCAGAAGTATGAGATCATTTCGTATAATACCAATATCTATACCTTATATAATGAGATGTTTCGGGATAACGATCCGGCTGACTTAGACCTGCTTCAAGTTCTTAAAGAACACGAAAAAGATCCCCGCAAAAAGCCGTTGTTCGATCAATCCTACTCCGACATTCTTTTGATTTTCGATCTTGATCCGCAAGACCCGCTGTTCACTTCCGACAAGATACAGCGTATGACAGAATATTTTGTAGAATCGTCCGATATGGGCAAGCTGTATCTGAATTATCCCATGGTAGAAGCCTTTTACCATATGCATGATATTCCGGATGCACATTTCAACAAGTATTTTGCCACACAAGAAGAGTTGAGCAACGGTACTTATAAACAGCGCGTCAATCAGGAAAATCGCAACCGCAATTACACAAAATTTGCAGTTACAAAGGAAGAATGTAATGCTGTCATACAGCAAAATATTGAAAAGGCACGCTGGTTATGTAATGTACCAGACGGTATTCCCGATGAAATATCAATTCTTTCTGCTGAACTGCGTTATTGGGAACAACAAATGATTTCCGTATTGTGTACCTGCGTGTTTTATATCCCGGAATATGATCCCAAACTGATTATATGATGAAACGCACTGCCCTACCTTTTCCGATCAGAAGCAGTGTAGCAAGGAGGGACTTATGACTGCTGCTATCAGCTTACTGTGCAGTGCGGCTATTGCCTGCACTGTGCCCGCTATTCTTCCTGCATCCACCGCACCATCGTATTCCACTCCGCCCATCGCAACCGAAGCACCGGCAGTTTCTGAAGATTTTACCGTACTGGAGCAGGAAATGCTTGATTTAATCAACGAAGCCCGCGAAACTGCCGGTCTGCCGCCCGCGCAGGCGAACGATGCCCTGCACGAGATGGCGCAGGTCCGCGCACAGGAAATCATGGTTTCGTTTTCGCATGAGCGTCCGAACGGTACCAAGGTCAATCTGATGCACGAAATTGGCATCACACCACAGAATTACTGCGCCGAGAATATTCTCAGCGGTACAGACGTATCCACGCCGCAGTCCATGATGAACTGCTTCATGAACTCCGAGCCGCACCGCGCATGGATTCTCAGCGAGGAAGTCAATGCGGTCGGCGTGGCTATCGTCCAAAATGAATATGGGCAATTCTATGCGGTTCAGTCGTTCGGCTGCTTTTAATCCGAATTAACCGCACAAACGAGAGGTCATTCACGATCTCTCGTTTTATTTTGCAAAGAAACAGGTGATTTTATGAAATTTTCTCTCCCTCAGCGGTTCACAGCGGCTATTCTGGCAGCTGTGACCGCCCTTTCCTGCATGACGGTGAGTGTACCGCTTGCCGGTGCGGCAGACGAGGACAACAAAGCCTCCGCTATCGAAATCAGGGTCGGCGAAACCTACAACATCTCGGATAACGGGACGCAGAAAGCATGGTTTCGGCAGAACGGTTCGGCGCGTAATGTATGGCCGATGTACACCAAAGCATCGGATGGCACGACAATTCGCGCATACTGCGCCGACCATGCGAAAACCAATCCGGGAACCGGCGGCAAGCCGTATACCGTTACCGGAAAAGTTTCCGATATGCACGTTTACGGCGTGGCGACACGCAGCGATTCCCGCACGACTCTGAACGAGTTTATCAGCTGGGTGCAGGCACCGCTGACCGCGAGCAACTTCACAGCGGATATGTACTTTTCCGCATCGCAGGCGGCTATCTGGGTTGCTCTGGGCGATGCACAGATTGCAGCGAACAGCAGCTTTGGCGTGAGCTACACAAGTTCTACGGCTCTCGGCTACCGCGCGTCCGGCAAGACGCTGAGTGCATCTACCACCTCCGAGGCGTTGACACTGTACGCCGCAATCAAGATGCTGGAATACGGCAACACATTCTACAATGTGTGGGGCCCGAACGGGAAAAATCATGCGCCGTGGACCGGCTGCACGATCAATTATACACCGGGCAGCAGCACATACAGCGCAGCAAATGTAAAGACCGGCTCGATCAATCTGACCGGCGGTATCATCAAATCCGGTGTGTTCGCAGAAAAGCAGATCGACGGACAGACCTGTCTGGTTCTGCCGATGGCTGCGGCTTCCGCCACGTTTGTACGCGGCAATAAAATCACGCTCAAAGCCGACAAACTGCCGACCGGCGCATTTCTGATGAGCGAAACCGGTACGAAAAGCACAAACGGCACATTAACGCTGAATAATGTGCGGAATGACAAAACGCTGTACAAAAACGGCAACGATATGGCTTACGGCGAAACTTTTCTGCTGTGTATCCCGAAAACGACCGCCGAGCAGATGGACGCGGCAGACACCAAGTTGCAGACTTCTGTTACTGCGACGATGAATGTAGACCGCTATGATGTTTATGTTGCATCGACCAACGCCAGCGGTGTTCAGCCGGTCATTCTGGTCGAACCGGCGGTCAAGCAGTCCGCCGCACAGCTTGTTTTCGTCAATCAGGAGGTCGCACAGGGTACGGTTCGCGTGCGTATCCTGAAAACCGATGAAGCCGGTGCGGGACTGGCAGGCTGTACCTTTGAGCTGACCTACCCCGGACAAAAAGCACCGCTGACCGGCGTTTCTTCCGCGTCCGGCGAGGTGGTTTTCAACGATTTGCCGCTGAATACCAACGTTACGATAAAAGAAACCGCCGCACCGAAAGGCTACACGCTGCTCCCGGCAAAGACGGTCAACACCGGCACGAAAAGCGGTCAGACCATCGAATTGCAGCTTGCAAACAGCACTGACCATACATTCAAAATCCATAAAATCAGCAGTGCGGATGGCCGCAATCTGATGGGCGCTACCTTTGAGATACGCGGCATCGACAACAACTTCAAGCACACATACACCACCGACGCGCTGGGCGAGTTTGAAATCCAAGGCCGCGACCTGCCGACCGGCTCTTTCGAGGTATATGAGATTGCCGCGCCGGAGGGTTACGCTACCGATGGTTCGGATATTCAGACTTTTGCATGGGATAACTCCAAGGACATCGAGCTGTCCTTTAAGGACGCTCCGCGACCGGGCATCAAGATCTACAAGTACGACAAAGATACCAAGATGCCGCTGGAGGGCGCGACCTTTGAAATCCGCCGCGACGGTCAGGTGCTTGCAACCGTAAAGACCGATGTAAACGGCAATGCCGGACTGTATGATCTGCCCAAGGGATTTTATCAGGTAGTCGAAACCGAACCGCCGCAGGGTTATCTCCGCGACGAGCAGGTACACGAGGTCTACATTGACCCGACCGCAGACCCGACGCAGCTCATCCGCGAAGTCAATGTTGCAAATACAAAAAAATTATCCATCCGTATTGTGAAAATCGACAAGGAAACCAAGGTTCCGCTGTCCGGCTGGAAGTTTGATGTTTACTACAACGATGCTCACCTCACGACGGTAACGACCAACCAGAACGGCGAAGCGATGGTTGAAAATCTCCAGCCGGGTACTTACCGCGTTAAGGAAACCGGCGGCGATACCGAGCATTACAACATGGACGCCGGTGAGCAGACGGTTGAGTTGGTAAAGGATCAGGCTGAAATCCCGACCCTTACCTTTGCCAATACCATCAAGAAGCATTTCGGTATTCTGAAAATCGACAGTGAAACTCACAAGCCGATTGAAGGCGTCACTTTTGCCATCTACAAGGACGGCAAGCTGCTCGGCAACTACACCACCGGCGCAGACGGTCGTATCTGGCTCCCGTATGCAGAGCCGGGCACTTATCAGGCGCAGGAGGTCATCACCGACCCGAAGTATGTGCTGAATGCAAAGGTATTCACCATCGAAAACAATTCCGAGTACCCGACGTTCTTCACTATTCCCAATGTAATGAAGAAGGATATTACCGTCACCAAGATTGACAAGGATACCGGTAAACCGTTGCAGGGTGTTGTTTTCCAAGGCTTCAAGGACGGTAAGAGCATCGGCTACTTTACCACCGGCGCGGACGGCAAGTTCACGATCTCCTACGCAGACAGCGGCACTTATACTTTCCGCGAATATCATACTCTCGCCGGGTATGTGCTGAATAAGGAACCTATTACTATTGAGCACACCACGGACGGCAACGTCGATATTATCGTGGACAACACAGTGCAGAAAAAGTTCGAGGTCGTTAAGGTGGACAGCCAGACCAAGCAGCCGCTGGCGGGTGTACAGTTTAAGATTTGGCGTGATGCAACTCTGCTCGGTGACTACACCACCGATGAGAATGGTAAAATCACCATCGAAAAGGCTCCGGCAGGCACTTACAAGGTGCAGGAAGTTGCAACGCTGAAAGAATATATCCTCAACGACAAACCGCTGGAGATCGAACACACGACCGATAAGGATACTTCGATTACGGTTGAGAACACCAAGAAGCCGGGACTGTCTATCACCAAGATTGACGCCGAAACCAAGAAGCCGCTGTCCGGTGCAGTCTTTAAGCTGACACGCGCGAACGGTGATGTGATCCGCGAGGACATTACAACCGGCGAGGACGGTACAGCCTTCGTCGAGGGACTGGATGCCGCAGATTATATCGTGACCGAGATTACCGCTCCGGGCGGCTATATTCTGGATAAGAATCCGCGCACAATTTCGCTGGAACAGGGCAAAACCTACACGCTTACCATCGAAAACACCAAGAAACCCGGCCTGCTCATCAAAAAGGTTGATGCACAGACCAGCAAACCGCTGGCAGGCGCGTCCTTTAAGGTAACGCGCGGCGATGGTTCGGTTGTTCGTGAAAATGTTGTAAGCGATGCGGACGGTATTGTACATCTTGCTGAACTTGACACCGGAACCTATATCATCACCGAAACCAAAGCGCCGGACGGTTATGTAATCGACGAAACGCCGAAAACGGTGCAGCTCCGCAAAGGTCAGACCTATGAGGTCGTTTTCTCGAACAGCCGCAGCTACGGTTTGCAAATCCGCAAAATCATCAAAGGCACGAACAAACCGCTGAGCGGCTGCGTGTTCCAGGTTGCCAAGGCAAACGGTGAAATTATCGGCAAATACACCACCAATTCCGCCGGTCTGGCGACAGTCAGCGGTCTGGAGGACGGCGTTTACGTCGTCACGGAACTTTCCTGTCCGGAAGGCTATCGTCTGGACAGCACACCGCAGAACGTTATTGTCAAATCCGGTGAACTGGCGACCGTTGAATTTCAGAACGAAAAGCTGGCAAGTATCCGCATTAAGAAGATTGACGCGGTAACGAAGAAAGGCATTTACGGCGTTCGTTTCCTCGTAAAAGATGAAGCAAACAACCTCATTGGCGAATATTCTACCGACCAGGACGGCTATATCGAGCTGCGCGACATTCTGACGGATGGAAAGAGCGAAATCAAGCTGAAAGTCGAGGAAATTGCGGCGGCACAGGGTTATGTGCTGGACAGCACGGTTCGCACGCTGCGTATTCGGCGAGGAGAAACGACCGGACTGGTCGTGGAAAACACGCCGGTTCTCGGACAAATTCAGGTGGTAAAGAAATCCTCGCAGGATAATCCGGTCACAAATCAGCTCAAAGGCAGTCTGCTGCAAGGCGCGGTGTTTGAGGTTGAAAACGCGGAAACCGGACGTATCGTAGATACGATTACCACAGATTCTCGAGGTATAGCAGCCTCCAATCCGCTGCCGCTGGGACGCTACTTTGTGCGTGAAATTAAGGCTCCGCGATTTTATCAGCTCAACACGCAGAAGGTTGAAGTCAAACTGAAGGTCGAGGGCGATGCGGTTCGCATCGAGATGTATAACGATGCCGCAAGCATCAAAACAAGCATTAAGAAGACGGGCAATTACACGGTGGATGCGGGCGATAATATGCGTTACGATATCACAAATGTTGCAAATCAGTCCAATGTGCCGCTGGATAATTTCTTCTGGCATGACCGTATTCCGACAGATGCCGTTCGTGTCGGTACAATAACGACCGGCACCTATAATGCGCGTGTCTGGTACAAAATCACCTATAAGACGAATAAAAACGGTTATCGCGTGCTTGCGGACAACCTGCTTTCCACCAACCGCTATTCGTTCAAGGTGGATTCCGGGTCGCTCAAGCTGGCCAGCGGTGAATATGTGACGGATATTCGTTACGAGTTTGGCACCGTCCCCGCCGGATTCAAGATGACGGAAAAGGCAACGGTTTACGTCTATGTGCCGCCGTATATGGGAAATGGCTACAACATTACTAATCGCGTAGACTGCGGTGGTTCGTATCAGGGCGAATGGGACAGTTCGACGAGTGCGTGGGTAACAAAAATCCATCGTGCACCGATCTATACCAAGCCCACGCTGCCGAAGACCGGCTACTAACTACAGAAACGAGGGAAAACGATAATGAAAAAGAAATGGCGGTGGCTGATGATGCCACTTCTTGCCGCACTGTTTATCAGTGCGGCAGGTGCAGCAGAAGTTGGTACGGAGCAAGTATTGCTTGATGGAGATCAGGCTGCTTTTACGCCGGTCAGTGTAGAGCCGATCGAGATAAACGGCATTCCTACGCTGACGAAAACATATGAAATGCCGCCGGACTTTGATCCGGCGGCACTCAAAGAGCAGCCTTTTGAACAGAATGGATATTGGTATCGCTATGACCGTATGGATAAATCGATACAGTATAAAACCGATACAAAGGACGCGGAGGACACGGTAACGATAGACGCGCCCTCTTCCGATTTAGCGACGGTTATTGACCGGTTTCCGGTCACGAAAACCTATGCTAAGGACGGGTTTGTCGGTGATTTAACGCTCGATTTACAGAGCATCAAGGTGGAAGCGACCGGATACAAAACCGTAACGGACAGTCACCCGCACAGTGTCACGAAAAGTTACACCTTGCCGTACAATGACCGTTCGCTCGTCCCCGAAGCGGTTCAGGCAGACGGTTTGAGCCTGCCGCGCACCGGTCTGACATGGACAGAGGCGGCCAATGTGTCGGACTCCGATGTACCGAACAGCTGGACAGCTACCGCGGTTTACAGTAAAACTACCTACACCAGCCGACAGGTTGCGACCGGTTATCAAGCCAGTGCCGTTTATCGCGGGCAGATTGCCAAAACAAGCGTGGATCATGTGACGTATACCGTAACTTATGTCGGCAGCAAGATACCTGTCATGCCGTTTTTAGATCCCAATGTAACGCTTTCGCAGATCGTAATCGTCTGCGCCGCGGGCGTTCTCCTGCTGGTGTTTTTGATCGTTCGATACATTCTCTGGCACACGGCGCGCGTCTATGTCTACAACGAGGAACGCCGCATTCACGATGTGGTAAGCCGCCAATTTGTGCGCGTTCGGACACCGAAAATACGGCTGAGTGCGCTGCAAGGTCACGCCGAAACAGAATATACCGTTATTCTGCGCCGCAAGCTGGCAAAACGCCTCGTAGGGCGCGATATTGCCATCGAAACCGGCAAAGAAGCGCAGCATCATGTAGTTGAGTCGTTCGTGGGAAGCGATTATGCCTTTGGGGTGAGAATTTGAAAAGTTGCTACTCGGCGTAAAAAGTCCCTTGAAAAAGTTGATACTTCTATCGAAAAGTCGTTGGAAAAAGTTGATGCTTTGCTGGAAAAGTCCCTTGAAAAAGTTTGTGCTTCTGTATGCAGCATCTTGATATTTTCATATGGACATGGCACAATAGAGCTGAAGGAGGGGCAATGTCATGAATATGAAGACATCTGAGAACGAATTAGATATCCTCAACATTTTCCGAAAACTTGATGATGCAGAAAACAATATTCGAGAAGAAAAAGTTTTTGAAGCACAAACTTCTTTGGCTGTTCTGAGAGCCAAATATGGTATATAATTGCAAATTTCATACACAAAAACCTCGCCGTTCATTACAAGCGGCGAGGTTTTCATTTAGGAGGAGGTTTCCATGAAACACAAACTGTTATGCTGCACGGCGTTCATGTGCGGCATTTTTACGTTCCCGTTCGCGTCTGCCCTCGAGTATCACTACTCCGCAGATCTGTACCCGAATCATTTCTACGCACCCACATCGTCCAATCGTGCGCTGGATATTGACAGCGCGGACAACTCCGGCGGTGCAGCTATCATTGTTCCGTCCGCCGGTATGGGGACGGACGCGGACAGCACAGCGCCCCGCGAAGGCTCACCCGTCATTCCGGTCGGTTCGTATGTTGATCCGTGGGGTGACTCCGTGGAACAGAAGATCAACACAGACGAAAAGCTGAACGGCATGGAAAACGTGTCGTTCAATCGGCTGTCAGGCGCGGAAAGCGGCAGTTATACGGCTCAAACGCAGCTCACCGTCACAAACGGTCATTTCGGTGCGGTATCCATCGGCAATCGCAAGCTGTTCGCGTATGTCTATCCCGGCGCAACATACGAAAGTATGCGGAAAGGCGCAGGTCATGTAGACGGCACTTCGGTCTGGAACGGAAACGTAACCCTTTGCGGCCACAATCGCGGCTCGTGGCCGTATTTCGGTACGCTGAACAGTGTACAGGTGGGCGATGTAATTACCTACCGCACTTCGCTTGGTGTACGGACGTACCGCGTTACCTCGGCCGGACGGATTGCGGCGACAAATACCGCCGTCCTCAACCCCACCGCAGACAACCGCATTATCCTGCTGACCTGCATTGCCAACGAGCCGTCTTATCGGCTGTGCGTAGTCGGTCAGGAAATTAAATAAGAAACGGAAGCTCATTCAGCTTCCGTTTCTTTTTGCTCCATCAAACGATGGGCGCGGTATATGATTTCTTGTCGCCAATTCTTTTGAACAGATTGAGCTGCTTGCACCTGCCGAATAATCTGCTGTGCTTCGGCTTGCAGCTTCACTGACCGTTCTCCCTTTTGAAAACGGTCTTCCAGTCGCTCCAGCGCAATGATCAATCCGGCAGGATCAATATCTGTTGTCCACTGCATGATTCACACTCCATCATTTTATCGAAAGGAACATTCCTAATTATGAACAAAGTCCATCTTTCCATCAACTATTCGCAGCTTATGCGGAGTATTTTCCTTGTGTACCGCATTGCACTGATTCTGCTGCTTCTGGCAGCACTTTTCCTGCCGCACGCTTTCGCGGTCGAAGATATGTGGGTAGCCGCAAACCGCATTATCAAAGACGTTTATACCAAAATCGCAGGTGTTTCCACGGTACTCGCCGGTCTGATGTCTGCCGTTGCGGTCATCGGCGCAAAAATGTCCGGCACGCAGCAGAAAGCAGATCAGGCGTGGGACTGGCTCAAGCGCGTCTGGCTTGCCTGGGTCATTATCAACGGCATCGGCGCATTTATCGCTTATGTCCGCCCGCTGTTCAACGGTCTGGCTACGCTGGAGTGATTAATAGAACAGCTTCAGATAGTTCGTACGACCATCAACCACGCGATAGATAAATACTGTCGTATCGACCAATTTATAAATAATAATGTAGTTTCCGCAAATCATCTTGCGAAATTGACGCATTGCAAGAAACTCATCAGAATGCAATGCACCCATCAGTGGTTGTTCTAACAAAAGTTCTATTTTACCCATCAGCTTATTCGTGATTGCCTCTGCAGATTTAGGGCCTACTGATAACATGTGGACATCCGCTATACGTTCAATATCCTGCCATGCCGGAGTCAAAATACGGATATCATATTTAGGCATTCTGATACTTCTCCCTTAGCATAGCTCGGATATCATCAATCGAATACGTAGGATCGCCATTTAAACGGGAAAATTCTGCTTCCAAGACAGCTGCACGGTGCTGCAGTATCTTTTCACGATTTTCAAAGGCATCAACGCTCATAAAAACAGCATCGCCCTCTCCATTTTTCGTAATATAAATAGGTTCCTGCGTTTCATGAGCCAAGTTAGATACAGTATTGTAATCATTTCTTAAAGTAGTTGAAGACTTGATTTTCATCCCAATCACCTCCGTTTATTCTATTAGTATTATACAATTATTCTGCCATTATTGCAAGAGGAGGTCATCCTATTCTCGAAAAACTTATCAAAGCGCTGTTTGAATGGCTGGCAACGATGTGGTACGAGATGGTGGAAAAGCTGCTCCGGCAGCTTATGACACTGCTGCGCGTAGATACCTCGTATTTTGCGTCCCGCGTGCCGGTCGTCAAGGATATTGCCACCATTCTGCTGGCGGTCGGCTGGGCGCTGCTCATCGGCAATCTGGCGTATCAGGCATTACGCTCCATGGCCTCCGGTGTCGGCATTGAAGCCGAGGAACCGGGGAGGCTGTTCTTGCGCTCCGCAACATTCAGCTTTCTGCTTGTGTGCAGCAGGCAGATATGCGACATCGCGCTCAGCCTTTCCGCCGTTATCATGCGGATGCTGGAAGTGCCGAAAGCCGTGACTTTCACGCCATTCAACGAGGATTTCTTCAGCGAACTGCCAAACGCGGGCTGGCTGGTGGTCATCGTAGTCAATGTGTATATCCAGTGGCAGATCATCAAGCTGTTCTTCGAGGTCGCGGAGCGATATGTCATTCTATGCGTACTCATTTACTGCGCGCCGTTGGCGTTTGCAATGGGCGGCTCGAAAAGCACCGCAGAGATTTTCCGCGGCTGGCTGAGAATGTTTGCATCTATGTGTACGCTCATGGTGCTGAATGTGATGTTCGTGAAAATGCTGCTGTCCGCCATGTCCAATTCGCCAACCGGTGTAGCAATCGTGCCGTGGATCATGCTCATCACAGGCATTGTCCGCGTGGCGAAAAAGATGGACAGCATTATCCTGCGTATCGGACTCAATCCGGC
This sequence comes from Butyricicoccus sp. OM04-18BH, assembly GCF_003481705.1. Classification (GTDB taxonomy): domain Bacteria; phylum Bacillota; class Clostridia; order Oscillospirales; family Butyricicoccaceae; genus Agathobaculum; species Agathobaculum hominis. The sequence goes on along the minus strand of NZ_QULN01000010.1, from coordinate 16,598 downwards.
TATCACTGGCGACCCGCTGGGGCATCATCACGTTCCGGGTATGCTCAGTGCCATGCTGGTGCATCACGCGGCATCGTTTATCAAAAACACGATCTCGAATCCGCCGCACCCCACCAATACGGCTGCGGCTCCGCCGTCCGGCCCGCTGGCCTATGGCATGGGCAGACAAGTCGGTAACGGACAGCCTTCGGAGCTTTCTGCATCGTCCGGCAGCAGTACGCAGAACAATACGCAGCAGAACAGCAATTTTTCCTATGATTCGTCTGCGCGGCATACTGCATCGTCCCATATGCCGCATCAATATGCAGACATCAGCATTGACGCAGACGATTTCACGGACGGCGATTTTGTGACCATGAGCAATCCGGCACATTCCGGTGCCGCACGAATTACTCCGGTCGCGCCGCAGATACGGCCCCTGCCGCATGATTTTGCGAAAACACCGCCGCCGGTTTCTCCGCAGTCCGCAAGACCGCCGGTTGTGCCGCACGGCGCATCTGCCGTTCAAGGAACACCGAATATTGCAGGTACACAAAGCGTCAACAACACGCAGAATACGCCGCAAATGCAAATTCATAGTGCCATGTCGCACGATTTTGTTGAACCGCAGGCGGCGGAACATAGCGCGGAAAATACTTCGGTTCAGCCGCAGTCCATCGAACACAGCATACAGACCGAGAAAACCGGCGGCACGCATGGTCAACAGTCCGGACGTATCAGTCCGGTAACACCGCCGCGTCCCACAGGAATTCGTGAAGCGAAAACCGCAGAGCATACGGAAAATCGTTCTTCTGCACAAACCAAGGTCGGCAGTTTTGGCCATAATACCGAAAATTATGGTTCCTCTGCAATCATGCAGACATCTGAACGTGCCGTAGCGCCGAAGGCTGCTCAACTTGGCGGCACTGCACAGAATGTAGAGTCTGTCCGCAAAACCACACAGAACGTAGAGTCGAGCCACAGAACATCTGGTATGCGGTCTGTCCGGTCAGACACTGCACCGCAGGCAAAATACAATTCTGCTGCCGTCAAACCGGACATTACACCGCAGCGCAACCGCGGCACTTCTGCCGCCGCAAGACCGGATATTTCTCCGGTTGCACCCGCGAAACCCACAGTTCAGCCGCCGAAAGCACAGACTGCGCCGAAAAATCCTGTTTCGTCGGCAAGTCAGCCGCGCACCTTGCGCCGCAGTGCCGAACCGGTGAAATCAAACAACATAACACCGCAGAACGGAGGTGAACGCCATGCAGGACGAAAACACAAGCCGTAAACGAGCAGTTGCGGCGGCACGCATCGCACACGCCGCATGGTCCGGCGGACTGCACGGCGCAGCAGCCGCCACAGCAATCGAAGCCGGAAAGCATCTTGTGAGACCCGTGCTTGCGGCAGTTATCGTGATTTTCGGCTTACCGCTGCTGTTTCTCGCGGCGATACCGTGCAATCTTTTTGACGCGCCAAGCGTCAAATCTGCCGATATACAGGAAATGACCGCACAGGCGCAGACACTGAACGCCTCGTGGAAACGTCAGCGGTCGCTGGAACAGCAGGCCGTAGAGCTGTTCGTGTCGCTTCTGCCGAAAGACCTCGGGTTTATCTCGGTAGAAACCCGGCTCGGGAACACGAATGACTACTGGCAGATTGCCATTACATCAGTCCTGCACGAACAGGACGTTGCTCTGCTCGATGAGGACAAAATCGTGCAGACCATGAAAGACAAAATGCAGTACAAACTGGAACCAAAGTACAAGGACGGCAAGCTTGTCGGGTACATTCTGGTGATTTACGACATGACACCGGACGAGCTGATGGACAAGCTGGCTTTTGATGAACAGCAGCGCGACTGGGCGGCATTGATTGCGGACACGATTGCAGACAGCGATTACACTGCGCCGGTCGGTTCCTCGGACAACACCGCAGACGAAGATCTGTCCGATATTGTATTCACCGGACGCGAAAATTCCAAAAATGTCGTGTATTTCAGCCAGTATGACAGCCGCTGGGGAAGTCAGATGTACGGCCGCACCAACACGATTGCGGGCGCAGGCTGCGGACCGAGTTCGCTTGCTATCTGTATTTCCACGCTGACGAACAAGACGGTCACGCCGCCCGAGGTCTGCGAGTGGTCGGTCAAGACCGGCCATCGCTGCGAGGGTTCGGGCAGTTATCACAGCCTGATTCCGGACGGCGCGGCGCACTGGGGTGTTCTCTGCCGCGGTATCGGGCAGAGCAGAAAACTGCTGATTCAGGCTTTGCAGGACGGAAAACTTGTCGTGGCGATTATGAGTCAGGGACATTTCACGCGAGGCGGACATTTCATCGTGCTGCGAGGTATTACGAGCCAAGGCAAAATTCTGGTCGCGGACTGTGCCAGCTACGAACGCAGTCAAAAGGAGTGGGACATCAATATTTTTCTGAACGAGTGCAACAAGAGCGCCGCCGCCGGCGGGCCTTTCTGGGTACTGGGTTAGGAGGAACGAATGGAAATAGAATATCGCAGCGATAAAATCCTAAAACTTAGAGTTTTTCGTGTAAAACACCGTATTTCGCTGGCAGAACTGGCACAAGCCAGCGGCGTGAGTATCCGGCGCATCAGTCAGATCGAGCTGATGGACTGTCCGCTGACACCGCATATTGAGGAACAGCTCACGCGCGCACTGGAAGTCGTGCTGCTGCGCCGCAGTGCCAACGCAGTCGCCGCCATCGCGGACTACCGCGAACAGAAAGGACGGCTGTTTCTGGCTGTTCCGGAAACCGAGGTGATAGCAGATGGATAACGAGGATACTTACTTTATTCCGGCGAACTTCACCGATGCAGGCCGCGTATTCGGTATGTTTGAACTGCGCAACTGCATCGAAGCGGTCGTGCTCGCCGCGCCGACACTCGGTATCTGTATGCTGATCGCCCGTCAGCTTGCGGTGTCGCTCACGATAAAGCTGGTGATCTCGCTGTGCCTGCTGGTACCGGTCTGCGGCTTTGCGCTGCTCGGTATCCGGGACGACTCGCTCAGTCGCTTTCTCAGCGTGTATTTCCGCTGGCGCAGACACCGCAGAATTATCTTGAACAAGGGAGGAATGATCAAACATGACCATAAAAGACGCGATTTTTGGCGTACAAAGCCCGCAAAAACTCGCCGCCGCAAGCGATGACCTGCAAGGCAGTCTGCCGATTGCAGACATAGACCGCGGCATCATTCACACACGGGACGGCGGACTGGTCGGACTGTTTGAAGTGCTGCCAATGAACTTTTTCCTGCAAAGCACCGCAGAGCGTGTCCGCATTGTCGGCGCACTGGCCGCTTGGCTCAAAATCGCGCCGAGCAGCGTACAGTTTCTCTGTCTGTCGCAGCTGGTCGATGTGGAGCAGTACACGCGCCGTATGAACGAATACGCCGAAAGCGAAACGGATGCAAGCTGTCGCGCCTGCATCGAGGACAATATCGAGCAGGTGCGCGGCATGATCCAGGGCGGCGCGTTCACGACACGTTTTTTCGTGGCGTATCGCTTTGAGCCGGACATGGCTCCGGCGGCCAAGACACCCGAACAGCGTGCAGACGCGCTTTATCAGATTGCGGATACCGCCAAAGGCTACCTTGCTCGATGCGGGCTTACCGTTGCAGAACCGCAGTACATCGACAATCAGATGGTAGAAACCGTCTTTTCCATGCTGTGCAAGCAGACCGCGCGGAACATCAAGCTGCCTGTGGATTTCCGGCTGATGATGGAGGATTATTTCGGTATTCCCACAGAGGATATGCCGGAAGAAACCGATGTTGAAGAAAATGCTGAAATTGCGGAACAACCGACACGCAAAGAGAAAAAGCGCAGGAAGAAACGCCGCAAGCCTAAGAAAAGCAAGCTGAAATCCGAACAGTCAGACGGTACAACACGCGTGATGGATCTCATCTGTCCGTCCGCGAGCGACATGACGCACCGCGACTATCTGGTGATAGACGGCGTGTATCACGCCTACCTTTACATTGCCGGTTACGGATATCAGAGCCTTGTGCGCGGTGGCTGGCTGGCGGCACTGGTCGGCATGGGCGATGGTATTTCGCTTTCGACAACCCTCCTTCGCCGTCCGCGCGAGAAGATACTGCCGAAAGTCGCAAACTCCACGATTTGGAGCCGCAGTCGTATGCGCGATGTGGACGACACACGCGCCGATTATGAGCAGATGGGCAGCGCGATTTACGCCGGGCAGTACATCAAGCAGCAGATGAACACGGCAAACGAGGACTATTACGATATGTACACGCTCATTGAGGTCACGGCCGCAAATGAAGAACTGCTGCATACTCGTCTGGCGGAGGTGGAACGCCTTTGCGCGTCACAGGATATTATCTGCAAACGCTGCGACTATGTGGAGGAGCAGGCGTTTCACTCGTTCCTGCCGGTAGTCGCTCCTGCACCGGAAATCGCTCGCAAAGCCAGACGGAACACGCTGCTTTCCGGCGCGGCAGGTTCATTTCCGTTCTATTCAATGGAGCTTTGCGAGCAGAACGGTATCCTCATCGGCGAGGACCTACGCAATCATGCGGTCTGTATGCTCGATATTTTTGACGGAAACCGATACAGCAACGCCAATATGACCGTTCTCGGTATGTCCGGTGCGGGCAAGACATACCTGCTGCAGCTCATCGCCATGCGTTACCGTCAGCAGAGCAAGCAGGTTTTCCTGATTGCACCGTACAAAGGCTATGAGTACCGTGCGGCGTGTGAGGCCATCGGCGGTCTGTACATCAAACTCGCGCCGTCCTCTACGGACTGCATCAACTTTCTGGAAATCCGCCGCCGCACACTGGATGTCAACGCTGAATTAACCCGTACGCGCACTCGTGAAGATTCACTGCTGGCCGATAAGATCAGCCGTCTGCATATCTATTTTTCGCTGCTGCGGCGCGGTCTGACCGAGGACGAGAAAAGCCGTCTGGACGTGGAACTCATGCGGCTGTATGAGTGTTTCGGCATTACGCGCAGCAATGACAGCCTGTATGACGAATACGGCGAACCGAGACCGCAGCCCACACCGGCAGATTTCTATGAACTGCTGAACGAACGCGAGGAAACACGGCCGCTTGCCGGTATTCTCAGCCGTTTCGTGACCGGTTCGGCGGCAAATCTCGGCGGCATGACCAACATTGACATGAATAACAAATATATCGTGCTGGATATTTCGGAAATCGGCAAGGAACTGCTGCCGTTCGGCACACTTCTGGCGGCGGACATCTGTCTGGACTACTGCCGAATGTCCCGTGCGGAAAACAAGGTGGTCATTCTCGATGAGGTCTGGTCGCTGATCGGCGCAGGCTCCAATGCACAAGCGGCGGAGTTCGTACTGGAACTGTTCAAGACCGTGCGCGGCTACGGCGCGTCCGCTATCGCCGCCTCGCAAGACTTGGAGGACTTCTTTGCACTGGAAAACGGCAAATTCGGCAAGGCACTGCTCAACAACAGCCGCATCAAGTTTGCGCTGATGACCGAACCCGAGGAGGCTGCGCTCATTCAGCAGCACTACCACCTGACGGACGAAGAAATGCAGATGCACGCCAATTTCACACGCGGACAGGCTCTGCTGTGCGCCGGACGGAACCGGCTCGGTGTGCAGATCATTGCGTCCCCGCGGGAGCACGAACTTATCACCACCGATCCGCGCGACATCGCCCGTATCCGCCAGCGGCAGCACATTGAAGAAGCGCGCCGCCGCAGACACCCGACAAAGGAGAAAGTTACGAATGATGAATGAATTCGAAGGCAAACTGGAAAAGCTGACGCGGCTGACGAAAGCATTTGAGCAGGCAGACGATAGCAACAAGCGAAGCCATCTGGCGAATGAACTGCTCTGCACGTTGGAGAATACAACGCTCTCGGCTCGGCGGTATTACAGCTCGTTTCTCAAACCGGAAAAGCATGGCCGTGAGACGCATATCCTGCCGTACCATGTCGAGGAACACTGCGCGGTGGAGGTCACCCGTGACGGCTGGACGCACATTCGTCTGAATACGCTCCTGCAGAGCAACCGCCAGCGCGTGACCGGGTACATCGAGAGCACACTGCTCCAGATGCTGCATGACCACCGCGCGGCGGGCGGCACGCTCCCGTGGTACGACCGCGCCTTTGTTATCATCACCGAACACACCGACCGCCGGTATACGGGCCGCACATTTGACCCGGACAACAAGGAATGGAAGTGCGTGACGAACGCGCTGAAAGGCGTGCTGTTCGAGGACGATGACAGTCGAACGGTCAGTCTGATTCTGGACAGTATACCGGACGGAAAGGGCTTCACCGAGGTCCTTGCAGTCCCTTATTTTGAAATGAAAAAAACGTGGATCGGGCGGTAAAAAGGGCCTCTGCACGGGCGGTAGTACCGCCTGTGTGAGAGGTCAAAATAAAATGGCGTTTTTGTTTTGGTTTACTTGCGTTGTTGGAATAAAACGAGAGAAATCAACATCAATAGTTCTCAATTTTGCAAAAGCACAAACTCAATTACCGCGACCTGGTAAGATAGGGCGGTAATTTCAGAAAGAAAGGTGATCATTTGCGCATACAAACCATACTGCCCGTGATGCGGCTCATCGGGTGGTGCAAGAACATAGATTGTGAGTGTGAACACAATTTTCGCCGCATTTTCCGGCCGTCTGTTATGACCGCGCTGGTACAGCAAAAGTATCTGCGGCCGTACTCGGCGGCATACGGCTGGCGGCTGACACCGGCCGGTTATGCGTGGCTCTCCGAACAGGGATTTCCCATGCAGGCAGACCGGCACACACAGCGTGTCAATCGCAGATTTGAAAACGCCGCTGTGATACTGACCATGTATGCCGCCGGCATTGATCCGTTCGCGGATTCGCTTGCTGCACTGCGGGAGAAAGGCGGGTACCTCTCGGCATCGGTGCTGCGCGGCAGAGAGGGACAGAACCCGCTGGGCATCAACCTCGTGTCCGGTTTCCTGCGGCTCGGCAGCACGATGTTTTCCGTGCATTATCCGCAGACAGCACAGCGGGTTATCATTCAGCGTGAGATTGACTGCGCGCAGTCTGCCATGCTGGGAAGCGGCTGCTCCGAACAGGCGTATCTGCTGTGCGGGAGCAGCTACACAGACATTTACCGCGCACTTCTGGAAGAACAGACGAGCTGCACCGGCAAGCGCGTCAGCTACGCCCGGTTCTATCAGCAGATCAGTCCGGCGTATCTGCTGCCGTGCAACAAGGACGGTGTATTACAGCTTCGGCTGATGCAGGCAGCGGACTACCGTCCCCGTCTGGCGAAAATGCTCGGCGCACCGATTACCGAACCACATTTATCCGACTGCGATTTCTTCAGCGCGGACTTTCAATTTCCGGCTCGCATTGCCGCGGACATGGAGCTGCGGCAGGTATTCCGCGCGGCGCAGCAGGCCCGTACCGCCGGATACCACGGTCTGCTGCTTGCGGCGTTTGAAAGTCAGAAGCGCTTTCTGACGCAGATTTTTCCGCCGCCGTTTTTCCATGTTGCGGTGATCGACGAACAGGCGCTCTGTATTCTCGAAATGGGTGCTGATCTATGACACCGCTGTCTGAACGGATTGCCAAACTGGAACAACGTCTGAATAAGCGTCTGGAGCGTTGGAAAGCCAAGCACAGCGCAGATTGGCGGCCGTATGCCGTCCTCGGCGGTATGGGCTGGTACTTTTACGGCATGATCGTAAATTCGGTGCGGCTCGGTATCCGGCAGTCTTTCAACGCAGAAAGCAATATCGCAAGCATTTGGGTGGTGAACCCGTTCCGCAATCTGATTGCGCCGTTTACGCTCACCGGACTTGGACTCACCGCCGCACTGCTCGTTCTGGCGTGTCTGCTGACGAGGAAAGGTTTTAACTGGCTGTCCGGCTATCACCCGGTACGCGACAAGCGCGGCTTTGACATTCTGCCGGACGGCACACACGGCACTTCACGGTTTATGAAGCCGGAGGAAATGAAAGATGTACTGGAAACAGGCAGACTGGACGACCTTACCGGCACGATATACGGCAAGCACCGCGATGATCCGCTGGACGACAACCGCTTTTCGCTGTACATCGCGTCGAGCAGCAAAAGCGGTCTTGCCGGAAATATGCTGGTGATCGGCGCACCGGGTACGGGCAAAAGCTGGGGCTTTGTGCGTCCGATGATTTTCCAGTGCGTCAAGCGCAGAGAGAGCATGATACTTACCGATCCCAAAGCCGAGCTGTATGAAAGCACCGCCGGTTATCTCGCTGATATGGGATATGAAGTCCGTGTGTTCAACCTGCTTGAGATGGAACATTCCGACCACTGGAACTGCATTGGCGAGGCCGACTATGACGAACGCCTGATCCCGATCATCGCGGCTACCATCATCAACAACACCTCGTCCGAGAAAGAAGCCGGGGATTTCTGGGCGAAAGCCGAACTGAACCTGCTTACCGCACTGCTGTACTATGTGCAGAACGATAAAGACGTTTCGGGAAACGTGCTTCCGCTGTCACAGCGGCGGCTCGGGCGGATACTTTCGCTGCTGACCGAAAACGGATTGGAGAAAATCGACCGTGAGATTAAGCTGCTGCCCGCCGGACACCCGGCCAAAGGCCCTTACGGATTGTTTTTGCAGGCAAAGGAGAACATACGCGGCAATATCGTGATCGGTCTGGGCAATCGTCTGAATGTGTTTCAGGACAAGCTGGTAGACGCGCTCACAGCAGACAGCACGATTGACCTGACGCTCCCCGGACACAAGCCTTGCGCTTATTTCTGTATCCTGTCCGCACAGGATCATACTTACGCATTTCTGTCCTCGCTGTTTTTCACGATGATATTTTCGCGGCTGGAGCAGTACGCGCGGCGCGAAACAGAGGACGGCAAGCTGCCGGTGCCGGTGAATTTCGTACTGGACGAGTTTCCATCCATCGGCAAACTGGGCGATTTCAAGCGTTCCATCGCGTTTACACGCGGTTTCCGCATGAACTGTATCGTCATCGTGCAGTCCATCGCACAGCTCGCCGATATTTATCCGCGCCGCGAATGGGAGGAGATCACGGCCTGCTGTGACGCGACGATCTGTCTTGGCGTGAACGATACGACAAGCGCGCAGTTTATCAGCGAAAAATGCGGCATGACCACCATTCGCGTTACGAATAATCAGCAGCCGCAGACACCGCTGTTTTCGCCGGTGGCGAACCTGTCCCGTCCGTATTCACAGACGCGAAGCAATACCCAGCGGGCGCTGATGCAGCCGGACGAGGTTCTGCGGCTGGATAATGCGAAAAGCATCGTCATGCTGCGCGGACAGCTTCCTATGCTGCTGTATAAGGTCACGCCACCGGAGTTTGCAGACTTCAAAAAGCTGCGAACATTGTCTATCGCGAAGTATCATGGCAAAACGAACGAGGTGGAAGAAGAGCCCCGCAAAACGCAGACAAAACAGCCGAAACGCTCTGCTGAGCAAGCGGTTTATGCCAATCTGCTTCACTTTGAAAAAGAGGAAAGCTGTTCCGCTCCGGCACTGACTGCGCAGCAGTTACAAGAGATACAAGACGCACTGAACCAAGGAGGAAAAGACATATGAAACAGGAAAATAACGAAAATCGCCCATCTTTCGGGCTGATGAAGCTGAACAACATCATATCGTATTACCATATGCAGATGCCGCGCTGGCTGTTCAGCGACAGCGGCTATTCGGATATGACGCTGGAAAGCAAGGTAGCGTACACGTTTCTGCTCAACCGATTTCAGCTTTCCCGACGCAACGGCTGGGTGAACCGCTACGGCGAGGTCTATGTTATTTACACCCGTGAAGATTTAGCGCGGGAAATGCAGATTTCCTATCGCAAGGCGATTGCCTGCTTTAAGGAGCTGACCGAAAAGCACCTTGTCTGGGAGCAGAGGCAGGGGCGCGGTCTGCCGAACCGTATTTATCTGGCAGAAGTGGTTTTCGCTGAAAAAGCGGCGTTTGCCTACGACTGCGCACCGTTCTCCGCAAACGAAAACAGACCTGCCGAAAATACAGGTCTGGAAAATGAAGATGATATGGACAGCAACAAGGAAAACTGCTCCGAAATGCCGGATACGGACGCAAAACCGTTATATACGGCTGCATCAGACCTGCCGGAATTGCAGTGCAAGACCTGCGAAAACGGCACATCAAGAGGTGCGGAAACCGCAGTTCAAGACCTGTCGAAACCGCACACAAGTAAGAAAGAGATAAGAAATACAGAAAATAGTTTTACTGAGGAGAGTTCGTTCATCGGTCGGACGCGCGAACGCGCAGAATTGCAGGAGATAGAGCGCAGAGCGGTATTTCAGGATTTTGTAGATGCGGAACGTAACCTGCTGGACGATTGCCTGCACTGGCTGTATTATTGCAGCGAGCTTCGCATCGGCAACTGCACCTATCCGCAGGACTATGTGCGCGAAAAGCTGTGGGGACTGACCTTTGAGATTGCCGAGGCGGCGGTGCTGCGGATACAGGCCAATGATCTGGAAATCCGCAGGAACGCCATTGTGTATGCCGCCAAGGTGCTGTTCAGCTGTCTGATGGAGTCCCGCAGCGAGGAAATGCTTTATCCGGTGGCAAATCGCCTGAAACGGAGGCTTTCCACATGAGATTTTGGAGCCCGGAGCAGAAATACTTACTGGAAGTGCTGAAAAAGACCGGCTGTATGCGAAAAAGTCAGGCACTGACCTTGCTGCACCGGCAGTTTGGTACTTCACCTAACGCGATAGGCCCCATCTGCCGCCAGCTTCGGGACGCGGGTTATCTGCGGGAATTTGACGGCGTGATCTCGGCAGTCGGACCGCAATATGAGCCGTTTATCCCGAATGCGATAGATCTCATTTTGGCGATTTTCCCAAGAGAGCTGCCGATTTTTGAACGCACAGCGCGAAATTCACTGTACGCACTGGGAGCGCAGTCTGGTCTGCTGGCGCGAGTGTTTTTTCTCTCGCGGGAACAGAAAATATTCGCACTGCCGGAGCGCGATATTGTCGCAGAGCCTGCATCCACGCTCACGGTTCTGCTGTTGGAGGACGCGATGCAGGCCGGGCGCATACCGTCTGATCTGTCCTGTCTGCTAGCGTATCCGGAGCAGAACGGAAAACTAACACTGAAACAACATAACGGAGGGAAAAAACATGAAAATTGATACCAGAGAACTGCTGGAACGTCTTTCGACTTCGCGCAGAGAGTTCAATGCGACTGCGTTTGCAGAGCTTGACCGCAACCTGTCTGACGAGGAACGCGAGGAATGGAACGCGATTTACGCTTCGTTTTCTTCACGTTCGCTGCTGCGGAATACAGTGATTGGTCTGGAAACCATTCCGTTCCCGACCGATGAGAACATGGAACAGGCACTGACCTGCATGGTAGTCATGCGGCATCTGGTGAAGGTGCTGATCCCGCTGCCGCTGTTCTGGCTGGAGCCGACCGGCATCAACCCGAACAGCGTGATTGGCGCGGAAATCGACTACATCATCATCGGCGTAGACCGTGAGGGGGAATGTGCGGTCGCGGCGCGTTCGCTCGCTTTGGAGCAGCAGCGGTGGCACGCGCTGAATGTACAGCATATTACCGAGGGAGATGTGGTTTCGGCGTCTGTGCTGGCCTGTGGTCCGACCCGCATTACAGTGACGGCTTGCGGCTTCGATGTGACGATGGGACAGCAGGCAATGAGCTATACCTATCTCGCGGATATGCGGGAAGAATATCATGCAGGCCAGCAGCTTCAGGCGAAAGTGCTCAGTGTCGGTGAGGATATGCTTGCCCTGTCTGTTCGCGATGTCGGCACGGACCCGTATCTCAATGCGGAACTGCGGCACTCTGTTGGTTCCAGCCGCATCGGCACAATTTCAAGCAAGTACGCCGGCGGTGTATTCTGCCGTCTGACCGACGGCTGTACGGTGGTCTGCCGGTACGCGCAGCAGTTCAGCGATGACGAGTTCAGAGTAGGGGATAGGGTAGTCGTGCAGATCCGGTCGTTTGTGGACGAAAAGCGGTGGCTGAGAGGGAAAATTAGAGGGAAGCTCTAATTCAGATAAAGTCAACTATCTTTTCATATAGCAAGTGTATACAGCATATATTCTATCTGTGTTTGCGATATACTGCATACCCAATGCTTAGCAATCCTGCCGCCGCAAGCAGAATAACGCCGATTTCCCTTTTCTCGAACAGCTCTTCTCTGCTGACCGGCGCTGTCGAGGTGAAATACATGCGAAGAAACGACCGGTCGGCAGCGAATGTTTCTATCCCCGCTTTGGCGGTGCAGATGACCGCCGGGGCGACATACGTCACCATCTGCCCGCTCGGGGCGGCGAACAATATGGCGCCCTCCTCGTCCGTAAGCACCTCGGTGTAGCCGTCCGCCGCGGGCTCAGTCACCTGCGCATACAGCGTCTGCCCGTTCTGCCGGAACGCGGCGCGGATATTTTCGCGCAGAAGCGTGCCGTTCCTGTCGTACAGGCTGGCTGTACGCACGCCGTTCGGCAGGGTGACAACGCAGGCGATTTCGTCCGCCGTGCCGACGTCAAATGCCTCGCCCGTGTAGATTTCGCCCTCTGCCGGGATGTTCAGCGCTGTGCCGCTGTCCAGATTGCAAATCTGCCGCGTGTTCCCGTTTTGCAGCACGCAAAGTGAATTGCTCCCGACCACGTTCGTTACGCCGTCAAATTCGGGCGCAAGCAGCACCGTGCTGTCCTGCCGCACGACGCCCCACTTTCCTGCTTTGGTCTGCACAAGCACACGGTCGAAAGCATCCGTTTTCTCGCCGACAAAGCATTGTACCGCCGCGTACTGCTCAAACGACGCCGCCTGACCGCCTTGGTTCCAGTATGTCACGGTATTCCCGTCCGTCACTGCGGCAAGGCCGGACGCGAGCAGCATGATATCGCCTGTGGTTTTCGTGATTTCCCGGCCGTCCGTATCCATAAGCGCTTCTGTCCCGTCCGACGACGCCGTAAACAGCTGCGTGTCGCCGATATCATACGGCTGAATGTCATCATATTGCCCGCTGACACAGGTATTATCATAGTAAAGCGCGTTCTTCCCATCGCGGCTGCCAATCCACAGCACGCCCTGCGCCGTTTCTCGGACTTCAGGCGACACGATATTCCCCACTTCGGTCTGAAACAGGATATTGCCGTCCGCGTCATAAACCGTATCTCCCACGGTAAACGAGCGTTCGTCCGGCGAGACCCCTATCGGCTCTCCGGCACCGGACGATGCAATGACCTTCTTCGTTTTCAGGTCGATGAGGTCAGCGTCCCACAATGTCATATCATCCGGCGAAAAAGTGCCGACTGCAACATCTCCATAGAACTCCACACCATTATATCGGTACGCGGTGAGCTGTTCGCCATCGCGGCTGAAAATCGCATATTTCCCATCGCGCGGGAGCAGGAAATACGCATCGCGCTCAAGAAGCGTCGGCTGCGGCTGCTCAAGCACGTGTTCGATTGTGCGGAACTCATTCAGCGTTCCCCGCTCGTCCGTATACAGCCGAAGCGTCTGCGTCTGCGCGTCCCAGTCCGCCGCGTATTCCCCGAGTCCGAACAACTGCCCGGCATCGGTCACTTCTTTCCATTCCGGCTCCGCCGCGAACGCCGTACTCAGCAGCAGCGCGGCCAGCGGCAGGCTCAGCAGCTCGTGTATCTTTATTTTCATCGCGTCCTTTCTTTAATGTACTTTTATCTCAATGTATTTCCATAAGATTTACAGCAAGGGAAACGGTACTGAAGTAAAAATTTGTATGTTTCTGAGTATAAATGATTTCGAATACTTTCGTTTCCTATTGATGAGATGCTGGGGGTCAATAACGAAAAAAATAAAATGGGAAAATGATAGTGGAATCAGTTTACATTTAAATTCGAATATTCTCCTTAGAGAGTGTATGCATATATTTTCGAACACAACTTTGAAATCATTTCATCCGGAACAGCCGGTATGCGGTTATAATTGATTGTTCTCGTGTGTAAGGATCGCTCGGCGCGAAGCGATTGCTGCCGACGCCCTGCATGACCATAGTGCCGTCCTCTGTCTGCATGGCGCTGACCTCGGCCACGGCCGCTTTCGCCCATGTCGAAATACGATCTGCATCATTAAAAGGCGTGTGTTCGCGGTTGGTGCGGATGTCAAGAATACCCGCTGCGCGGACCAGCATCGTGGCCGCTTGCTCGCGCGTAATATGGGCATCCGGTGCAAATCTGCCGTTTCCGACGCCGTTCACAATGCCAAGCGACGCACATGCCAAGACATCTGCATTATCCGTGTCCGTAAAACTGCTGTCCGTGCCGCCGCGATAGACGATCAGCTGCTGAACAGTATTTCCGGTACGTTTCTGCGTGATTGCCGCAACCAGCTGACAGAATTCCTGTCGCGTGCAAGGTTTTGTATATTGCCGCTGAAGCTCCTCAGGGACCAGTTCCGCCATGACCGCTTTCTCGACTTCGTCCGCCGCCCACGCGCTCATCTGACTGCGGTTCGCCGCCGTTTGCGGTATTGCTGCCGTTCCTTCTCGCATATCGTAATATGCGGTTCAGCCACCCTTGCGGACAGCCAAGAGACCGGAAGACGTCGAAATTTCGTCAAATTCTCCCGGGAGAAACACTTTTCCGTCATAGGAGCGCAGCGGTGTCCATGTCTGTCCGTTCATCGTGGCCGCCACGACAATTTCCGGCGGCGGCGCTTCGGTGCCCTCATACTGTCCGGTCAGCAGGCGAACCGACTGATAACGACACGGCACGGTAAGCTGTCCTTTTTCTGCTGACCAGACGCCGTATAAACCATTCTGCACATTCTGCACAACCATGTATCCGCCATCACTGATAAAACCGGCGGCGCGGAGTCCGCTGTCGGAAACGATGTTTCGACCGCTTGCGTTCCAGAGGAAAATCTCGCTGCCGTTTTTCGCGCAGTAATACGGAACCTGCGTGCTGTGAACGCCTGCCATGCCGTCCGCGCTGCCGATATACGTCAGTTCGTACAGATGATACGGTGTTTCGATGATATTTTTATCCGAGTACGGCTCGTAAAGCACATAATTTCCGCTTTCCTGCCGCTGAATATCACGGCCGTACCACGCTGCGCCCGCGCTCGACAAACACAGGCTGAGTGCCAGAGCGGACGGGAGTGCTCTGTGGACTATTAGTTTCATATTAGTTCTACCTTTCTCCTGTTTACATAAGCAGAGTTATTTTCTCTTTTATAGTTGTTCGCGAACAAGCTTTATAAAGGAGAAATTCTATAGAACTGGTTGATACCATATTCGTACATACATGCATTCGTTTTTGCAATTACCTTATTGGCCGAAACAGATGCCGGATTAAGTTCTGAAAGCGATACCTTCGATGTCGAAATGGCAGGAGCAATCGACTGTGAGGTGCGTCCGCCAGTGGTAAACGTATGAATATCAGAATAGGTAGTACCGCCATAGGTATAAGCATACTTACAATACGTTTTCTGCGAATCCGACAGTATCTTAAGGGTACCATTTGCCATATTTGGATTTTCTCCTTGTAAATAATTAATGTATGCATACATTTTATAAGGAGAACATTACAGGCCGCATGTCAACCTGCCGTGTAATAATTTTTGCGCAGCTCAATCGTGTCTACGCAATCATTCTCCGTTGAGAAAACCAGAAACGGGTCGTCCCATGTCCCGTACAATATCGTAATGCTCTGCTCCGTATCGCTTGCTTTCAGGCCTCTCGGCGTTTGGAACCGAGGGGAACAAGCCGTGATATTGCATATCTTTCCATCCATATTTTCGGTGTCCTCTCCTGTGAGCCGCCTCATGACGGAGATCTTCAGGTCATTCGATTGATAATTTTCGATTGTGTAATTCAGTACATACGCCTTATCGTCTGACGGATGCAATTCCGCAGATATATCGCTCGGAAGCTCCGAAAATGCCATGCCTGTCGCAAGCCTGTTTTCCGGATTCGTACTGTCAATCAGGCAATCGTCGTTCTGCACCGTGGATATAATAACCATTTTATCCGCCGCATAGCGCAGCGAATTGATGCCGGGCGCATACCGATCCGGAGCATCCACTCCGGTAAAGCCCAGCGGAAAATATATCATCCCGTCATGCCGGACAGGTGTCCGGTCGGCCGCGGCATCATAATACGTCCCGCTCGTGTCGGCCGGAAAGCATCTGACAGGAGCATCGGCAACGATGTCTTCGCCGTTTACTGCATAATTGTTTTTCCCGACATGGTATTCCGCCGTATATGCAGGAAATTCAACTTTCGCCGTATCGCCATATTCACGGTACGTCCCGCCAAGGGCCTCGGTGACTTCTTGCAGTGGGAAATAAAAGGTGTGATCCTGAATATACGGCTTGCCTGCAAGTTCGAACGCTTCGCCGTTCCGGTATGCCGTATTTTCTCCGGCTGTCAAAGTCAGCGTTCTTTCGCTGACTGTTTCTGGCGGTGCGCTGTTTGCCGAAGCGAAATATATAATCAGTATCGTGGCCATGAGCAGAATGCAGCGTTGTATCGTTTTCATAGGATAAGCGCCTATTAGGAAAACACACTGTCAAAGGGGTTTGTAGCGGGGGTTAGCCCGCTACTGCGGTATCTTCCGTAGTGTTGATTTCAATGTACT
>NZ_QULN01000001.1 GCF_003481705.1 Butyricicoccus sp. OM04-18BH | reverse complement strand
GGGAATTGTAATTGATGGTGAAGATTCAAAGGTTATTTGCAAAGACTAATTTGAAAATTTCAGTTTGTATAACCGTTAAAATCACTATCATTTCAGAAAGGTCTGATCATTTGTCCGGAACACTTCTTCATATCTGCTGTGCGCCCTGCTCGATCGCGTGCATCGACACGCTGAGGCAGGAGGGCATCGAGCCGGTGGGTTTCTGGTATAATCCGAACATCCATCCGATGAAAGAGTACAAAATGCGCAAGAATACGCTTGTTGAGTACGCGAAAAGCATTGATCTCAAGCTGGAGATCGAAAACGAGTACGGCCTGCGCAGGTTTATTGAAGCGGTCTACCCGAACTGGGACAACCGCTGTGCGACCTGCTACGCGCTTCGCTTCGAGGAGACGGCTCGCTATGCCGCCGAGCATGGCTATGACCAGTTCACCTCGACGCTGTTCGTCAGTCCGTATCAGAATCATGAGCTGATGCGTCAGATCTGCGAGCAGATGGCCGAAAAGTACGGCGTCAAGTATCTGCACCGCGATTTTTCGCCCCGTTTCCGCGAGGGACAGGACAAGGCGCGCGAGCTGGGACTGTATATGCAGAACTACTGCGGTTGCGTTTTCTCCGAGGAGGACCGCTATCGCAAGCGCAAAAAGAAAAAACAGCCGGCCGACGCGCAGGCGTAAGACGAAAACGGGGTGTTTCCTGTCCGGTCGACCGAAATACCCCGGAATAATCGCTTTACAAATCGGGGAAAGGCTGATATACTATAAAATGTACTCGCGCCCGTAGCTCAGCTGGATAGAGCGTTGGACTCCGACTCCAAAGGCCATGCGTTCGAATCGCACCGGGCGTACCACTGATAACCGTCTGTTCCGTTGGAATGGGCGGTTTTTCTTTACTTTTTTCAACGGCTGCTTTTACGGAGTAAAATTGAGGCTACTGCGCAGGCTACTATATGGTAGCCTGCGCAGTAAAAAAGAGCGGCAATGCCTCGCCTCTTGTCATGGGGTTCGCCTCCTTCAAAATCGTTTATATCTTCATTACATCTGACGTTTCGGCAAAAGCCCAGGGGAAAACGCAGATCGCGGCAAAAAGTTTGTCCCAGGGGTCATTCCAGCTCCATATCCTTCTGCCGTGCCGGCGCCCGCCGGCATAGTCCTGCTCCTCCCGCCGCGCCTTCTGACGCTCGGCGGTCAGCGCCGCCCTCCGTTCTTCATAAGGGTCTGGGATGGTCTCGCCTGTCGGCTCGGTCAGCGCTGCAAAGCGTTTCACGCTTTGAGGTCTCCACCGGAGACCCGCGCCCCAGCAAGTAATTTTGACTGTTCGGGCAAGGGGCCTGAACAGCGCAAAATCCGCAAGCGGGTACTCGCTTGCTGTGCTTGCTGACTACTTCGCCAGATACCTTGTGTTTCTTCGGATATTCGTATATAATGTATCATGTTGAGTATTATCCATGCGGAGGTGCGGTATGAACGGAATCAAGGGCTATATCTCCATTCGGGAGGCGTCTTACCGTTGGGGCGTGTCGGAGCGGCGGGTCAACCAGTATTGCGCCGAAGGGCGGATCCCCGGCGCGTCCCGGTTCGGGCGTTCATGGGCGATCCCGGAAAACGCGGAAAAGCCGTCCGACCCGCGCTTTCAGAAGCAGCGCCGCGATTCCGGCAGGACAAGCACCTGACGAACACCCGGCTGCATTTGAAGCAGCCGCAAAAAGGAAGTGAACGCTATGACCTGCGACGAGAGCTTATACCGCCAATATCTGAGCGGTGACGACGAAGGGCTTAATGCCCTGATGGAAAAATACGGCGACCCCCTGACCCTGTATATTGACGGCTATCTGCACGACGTTCACGAGGCGGAGGAGCTGATGCTGGATGTTTTCGCCTATCTGTTCACCAAAAAGCCCCGCATCCGGGACGGCGGCTTCAAGGCGTATCTCTATAAGGCGGCGCGGCATATGGCGCTGCGCCACAAGAGCAAACGAAAGCCGCTGTTCAGCCTTGATACGCTGACCGGCGAGCCGGACGGGCGGCTGCTGGTGGAGGAGGTCATACGGACGGAGGAGCGAAACCGCATCCTGCACTTCTGCATGGATGAAATGAACCCGGATTACCGGGAGGTTTTGTACCTCACCTATTTTGAAGGCATGAGCTACGCGCAGGCGGCGGAGGTCACGGGGAAAACGGTAAAACAGATCACCAACATGGTATATCGCGGAAAAGAAAGCCTGCGAAGGCTGCTGGAACGGGAGGGAATCACAAATGCGGAGTCATGAGGAGCGCGTTGCGGAGGCAAAGCGGCGCATCGCCAAAATGGAACGGGAAAAACAGCGGCGGCGCAATACGGTCACCATGGTTTCCGCCGTGGCGGCATGCCTTGTGCTGCTCATCGGCGCGTCCTTCGCCATGCCCGGCATTGCCGCAAGCATCCAGACCGGCGATTATGCGGGCTTTGAAACGGCGGCCAGCATCTTTCACGGCGGCGCCGCCTTGGGATACATCGTCATCGGGCTGCTGGCGTTTTTACTCGGCGTGTGCGTGACCGTTCTGTGCTTCCGGCTGCGGCAGATGAGCCGTGAGGACGGGCAGAACGAGGAAAGCGAGGATGCGCATGGAGCTGATTGAGAACCTGCTGCAACTGCTGGTCACGTTCGTGGGTGCGCTGCTTTCGGGTATCTCCTACCGGAAAAGCCGCAGGCAGGCGTATTTTCTGCTGCTGTGCTTCTACGGCTGCTTTGCCCTTGGTTCGCTCTACTGGACGCTGTATCTGCTGCTGTTCGACACCACGCCGCGCGTCTTTTATGTGTCGGAGTTCGGCTGGGTGGCGAGCGTGATCTTCCTGCGGATATTGCAGGCCACGCTGACCGGAACAAATGAGCGCAGTTTCCGCTGCCGCAGGGCATGGCTCGCGCCTGCGTTCGGCGTGCCGCTGCTGGCGTTCTACTGCACCTTCGGGGATATTTTCTCCAACCTGATCTGGTGCGGCATGATGATCGTTCTCTCTTACTGCGCCATCCGGGGGCTGGTATACGCCGATGGGCAGACGGGTGCGGCGCGAAATATGCGGTGGTTCCACATCGGCGTGCTGTGCTTTGCGTTCGCGGAGTATCTGCTCTGGACGGTGGGCTGCTTCTGGCCGGATACATCACCGGCAAGCCCCACCTTCTGGTGCGATATGCTGCTGACGCTTGCGATTCTGGGGCTGCTGCCCGCCACGAGAAAGGCGGTGGAAGCATGACCTACATCGAAAACATCTTCCTCTGCATGGTGTCTCCGCTGCTGGTGGCTGCCCTGTGCATGGGCAGGCGGCAGCTCCGCTTTTTCCTGTTTTGCATTGCCGGGATGGGGGTGTGCCTGCTTTCGGCTTATATCAACACCTTCCTCGCGGCGGTGTGTCAGGCGGATGCCCTTGCCGCCACGGTGGAGATCGCGCCGGTGGTGGAGGAAATCATGAAGCTGCTGCCGCTGGTGTTCTATCTTCTGGTGTTCGAGCCGGCGGGAGATAAAATCAAGGCTGCCGCAATAACAGTCACTCTCGCCTTTGCCACCTTTGAAAACGTGTGCTATCTCATTCAGAACGGCGCCGACCGCTTTTCCTTCATCTTCTTCCGGGGCTTCGGCACGGGAGCCATGCACGTCCTCTGCGGTTTGATCGTGGGCGGCGGGCTTGCCTACACATGGCGGCGGACGTGGCTGAAGATCGCAGGCACCTGCGGGCTGCTGGGCGCGGCCATCACCCTCCATGCCATCTATAATCTGCTGATCGCCTATGGCGGCGCGGCGCAGTACATCGCCTACGCCCTGCCGGTGCTGCTGGTGGTGGCGGGAAGATGGTCTGTTTTCCGCTTATCGCGGAGGAAATAACCGAATATTTACTCCCTGAGAGCTGCCTTTTGGCGGCTCTCAAATTTTTTTGAAAAATTTTGCGTTTTGGGTGAGAGTTTTTTCGATTTTTTGTACCTATATAAGTGAAGGGGTTTTTAAGCCGCATTTCAAAAAATCCAGAGAGGAGGTTCAAGCGGAATGTACGATACCGCAAGGCGGGTCGCACTCGTCAAGCAGCGGGTGCAGGAAAACACCCGCCGGAGGCAGCGGCGCGAGGCAATCAGCCTCTCCGCAGTGTGTATGCTGCTGTGCGCAGCGCTGATGCAGACAGCGGGCGCGGTCGTCGGGCCGGGACAGACCGCCGCATGGGGCGCGTTCGGCGCGATGCTGCTGCGGGAGGACGCAGGCGGCTATGTGCTGGTGGGCGTCGTCTGCTTTGCAGCGGCGGTGGTCATCACCGTGCTGTGCTTCCGGCTCAGAAACAGAGAAAATCAGAAAAAAGACGGGGCGGACAAGCCCACTCGACACGAACAGGAGGAGAAAAGCCAATGAAGAAACGAATACTCAGTATCTTGCTCTACCTTTGCATGGCGGCGTATATGCTCCCCACCGTGGCGTTTGCGGCGGGGACAGGCAAGGCGATACAGCTTGGCACAAGCGGGATTTCGGGCTATGACACCGCAAAAGTCGGCACAGGCTACGACTACATTTATATGGGAAGCTACAATAGCAGCCCTGTAAAATGGCGGGTTTTGGACGACCAGACCAACACGGGCGCAACCGGGCTTTTCCTCTTGTCCGAAGATTTGTTGGGAAGCGGGGGTCGCGGAGATGTATATTTCGATGGCACAAGCCCGTATAGCAACGCATGGCAGGGCAGCGACGCGCAGGCGTGGTGCAATACATTTGAAAGCAGCAATCTCAATAGCCTGGAACTCGCTGCAATCCTTGCAACAACGAAAAGCGACGACGCATTTACGAGCAGCACACATAACGTTTCCTTTGCTGCTTCTACCAATATTCTAAACAGCGACCAAGTGTTTTTCCTGTCCGCAGAAGAAGCGGTAAATAGCGAATATGGCTTTACCGATGACGCGGCGCGTATTGCCAATTATGGCAATAGCGCCGGTGTGTGGTGGCTCCGTTCCCCTTACGCGGACTTCACTAGCAGCACGGGCTTAGTCGACGGCTACGGGCGTGTGTACGACGGCGGCGTGGGCCTTGGCTGGGCGGCGCGTCCCGCTTTTAACCTAAATCTAAATTCTGTCCTCTTCACATCTGCCGCCGTGGACAGAAAGCCCGACGGGGGATTGACCCCGATTTCCGAATACACCGGAAACGAATGGAAATTGACGCTTTTAGATAATAGCCGCAGTTTTGCCGTAACGGAAAAAGCTGTCAGCGGCGACCCCGGCGATACCCTTACGCTGCATTACAACGGGGCGACCACAGGGGCAAATGAATATATCTCTGTCATCGTTGCGGATAACAATGGCGCACAGTATTATGGCAGAGTAGCGCAGCCTACTGCCGAAAACGGAACGGTTGAGATCAAAATCCCGTCCGGCCTTGCACCGGGCAGCTATACCTTGAAAATTTTCAGCGAACAGTACAACGGCGATTATAAAACCGATTACGCAAGTGATTTCACAGACATTTCGCTGACGGTGGAAAAGCAGGCGGACGAGCAGTTTTCCCTTGCTCCCGGCTACACCTATTACTTTGACCTATCGGCAATGGGTATTCCCGGCACGGTGAACGATGCTCTGCCGGATAATACCCTGCACTATGTTCCCTTTACCTACGCAGGAACGGTGAACGCCTACAAGCTCACATCGGAGACGGCAACCACCGAGGAGTATGCACAGCAGAACAAATATCCCCACAGCCTGTTTATGGCGGACTATGTCGTAACGCATACGGTAAGCTGGAATGACTTAGATACTGCGAGTCTGATTTTCGGCAAAAATTATGCCGCCGGCGGTGTGGACTATACGCTGCGTGCGCCGTCTGCGGGAAGTGGTCGTACAAGTTCGGGCGAGTCCCAACGCGGCACGCCCCAAAGCAACGAATGGGACAGGATACTGGACAAGGAGAGCGGATATATCAAAAACTGGAGCGATATGTCTTCGTTGGGACAGGACACCAGACCCGATAATTCGAATCCATTCCGTGCGGTTCGCGGGTACCCTTGGGCTCGCTACTGGCACTACATCAATGCTATGAGCTCCTACTCGTACTTTGGTTTCCGCCCCGTCCTTGAGGTTCGGAACCCCAACACACTGAGCCTTAACGGGCTGAAGGTCGTTACCCTTGACCTTGGCGGCGGTAAATTGGGCGGCAGCACGGATACTATTCAAATCATTGTGAAAAACGGCAGCAAGTTTACCGCGCCTGCGTCCGACGGCCTGACCCGCCCGGACGGAAATAACGGCAGCTACTTTAAGTGGCTTGGCAGCGACGGAAACCTGTACGCCCCCGGTGAAAGCGTTCCGGAGGTCGTAACCACGCTGACGGCGCAGTGGACAGTCAACCAGTACACGATTACCTATAATCTGGCCGGCGGCACTGCGGAGGGCAATCCCAGCACCTACACCATCGAGACGAAGGCTTTCACCCTCAAGAATCCTACCAAATCCGGCTATACCTTCACCGGCTGGAGCGGCACGGGGCTTGACGGCGAGAACAATATGACCGTCACCATCCCAACGGGCAGCACCGGCAACCGAATCTATACGGCACACTGGCGTTATAATGGCAGCGGCCATTCTTACAGCTACTACACCATCAAGACAACTGCCGGGGCTGGTGGCTCCATTTCTCCCTCCGGCAATGTCAGCGTCCGGGAGGGCCGGGATCGGACCTTCACCATCACCCCGGATAAGGGTTATGCCATCTCCAACGTCAAGATCGACGGCAAGAGCATCGGCGCGGTGAAGTCCTACACCTTTGAGAATGTCCGCAGAACCCACACCATCGAGGTCATCTTTATGAAAGCCAACGGCAACCCCCAGACCGGCGTGTTTGTGGATGTAGCCACCGGCAGCTATTATGAGGATGCTGTGGATTGGGCAGTGGAGAACGGCATTACCAAGGGAACCGATGATACCCATTTCTCCCCGGACGGCATCTGCACCCGTGCGCAGGCCGTGACCTTCCTGTGGCGCACCGCTGGCAGTCCCAAACCCGAAATCCGCACCATGCCGTTTACCGACGTCCCCGTGGGCAGCTACTACTACGACGCTGTGCTGTGGGCGGTAGGAAACGGCATCACCAAGGGCACCAGCGACACCACGTTCAGCCCCAACATGACCTGCACCCGCGCCCAGATCGTCGCGTTCCTGTGGCGTTCCGAGAAGTCCCCGGCAGCGGGTACAGCCAATCCCTTTGCCGATGTGAAGTCCACCGCCTACTATGCTGATGCGGTACTGTGGGCGGTCAAGGAGAACATCACCAAGGGAACCACCAGCACGACATTCAGCCCCAATGCGGATTGCACCAGAGCGCAGATCGTGACCTTCCTCTGGCGCTGCAAGAAGTGACCGGCTGACATGCGGCTAAACATCAAAGCCGCTGGCATGACCCCATAAGCAAACATCGGACAGCGCAGCGGACGGGAATCTCGCCCCGAAGCTGCGCTGTTCTCTTTTCGCTATTCCCGGCAGAACGCCTTCCGGCACATCTGCACCTCAGCCATCAGCGACTCCCGCGGGAGATCGTTTCCTTCGCCTCCCGCAGTAAGGACGAGTTTGTGAGGCTGGTCATGGACAATGACCTGCGGCAGCGCGACCGGAATATTGCAAAGCGGAAACGGCAGCTTGCCGATTCCGAAAAGCGGATCACAGAGTTGGATGCTATCTTCAAGCGGCTCTATGAGGACAGCATTTCGGGCAAGCTCTCCGATGAACGCTTTCAGAAGCTCTCTGCGGACTATGAGAAGGAAGAACAGGAGCTCAAGGTGCTGGCGAGTTCCCTTCGGAAAGAAGTGGAGCTGGAGGAAAGCAAATCGGCGGATGTTGATCGTTTTCTCTCCGTTGTGGAGAGGTGCACGGATATCCCGGAGCTCACGCCCTGCATCCTCCATGAGTTCGTGGAGAAAATCATCGTCCATGCGGCAGCGACCCGAAGGGCAAGAACCGGACGCAGGAGATCGACATTTACTACAAGGGCATCGGAGCCTTGGAAATGTCAAAAGTCACGGCATCAATGGAAAAAAGAGAAAACGGTACAGCCGAAGCTATACCGTTCTCTCTTTCCTCACGATGTTTTCTTATCGGGAGCTGCCTTGCCGCTCTTTTCGTTTTACTCCACGCTCTCACTCTGCTCCGACAGATGTAAATCCAAATTTCGACCGCGTGTGCAAACACTGCGAATGTACACATAGCTGTGGATTTCATCAACCGAATACAAAATCACGTCATTTCGCGTAACACACTGTCGAATTCCCGCAGAACTCCACGGCTCCACATCATACAGCGGATACTTCGCTGGAAATGCAGTCAAATTCTCCTGTATCAAAGCGCGAAGGCGGTTATACCACCGTTCTGCCAAAACGGTATTCCGATACTGCTGCATAAAGTAAGCTCCCGGAAGATTTCCATGAGGGCATATATCGTTTTTTGGGAAGAACCAAACGCAGCCATAATAGGAATTCATACTGCATGAAGTCGCATTTTAAAAATAAGTATGTTATACTTAAGGCAACACCGCACAATTAAAGCTGCGGCGCTTTGCGGAAATTTCGCGCCCTGACTTTGTTACGATTTCACGGTAATACATCAAGTATTACCGCAAAACCGCGCCTCGTCAGTACGCAAAATTTACTCGCAAATCGCTCTTGTCCAATTATGCGGTATTGCCTTAATATAAAACGGCACCAAGGTGGTGAAGTCGTGCAAACAACTCTTGATTCTTATCGAACTGCTATTCACGGTTCAGAAGTTTATTATCAGTATCTAACAGAACATCAACGTGGCATAGTGGAAAATCAAGCAGATAATGAGATTTTGGAGGTCCGCTATCGGGGAAACGAGGACTATCAGGTGGGGGATGAGGTGATCCTAACTTTATGAGTGAACTGTACATTTTGGATGCAGGGCGCGCGGATTGCACGGTATTGCTGCTGGATACTCCCCAGGGACGGCGGACGGTAGTAGTTGACGGCGGCGGAAAATACCATAAGAACCGCAAGCCCCTATTGGAATTCCTCGTACAGAGGAATATCACCGTTATTGATCTGTTGATCCTGACTCATTTGCATCAGGATCACTTCGGCGGCTTTGTACATCTAGTAGACCGTGTGCAGGTGCGGCGGGCGGTGGCACCATGCGGAGACCTGCGATTTGCCGATCGGGTGTATCCGGTGTATGGAGATCGGGAGTTTTACAGGGAATACCATGACTTCTTTCGGTATTTAGAGCGCAGTAAAACGGAACTGATCCGTTCTGCAGATTGTGCCGGCAGGACCTTCACCTTCGGTGACTATGTCTTGGAATGCCTCTATCCCCTCCGGAACAGCACGCAGCGTTCTGTGGCTTATGCACAGAAATTGTGCGATCCGAACTTGACGGAGGAGGCTATGGCCTGGAATCTGGCGGCATACAAGCAAACCTGCAATGAGGACAGCAGCATTTGGCTGTTGAGGAAGGGCAGTACCGATTTGGCGCTGTTGTCCGGTGACAGTACAGATGAAACCATGCGGGCGGCTCTGTGTGGACGGCAGGCTCGGCCGCGGCTGCAAAAGCTATCCCATCATGGAATCTGCACTCGATATTTTTCAGAATATGTTCAAAAAATTCTCAAACCTGAAATTTTAGTGGTCAGTGTCGACGAAACCCATTATACTGAAGATATGGGGGCACAAATCGACACCCTGTGCGCCGCAGGCGATTCCCAATGCTATTATACTTTTCAGGGAGATGTGAACATTTCCCTGTGAAGCTGCGGAAAGGGAATATTATGAAAAAACTGACCATCAAGGATATTGCCAAAATGGCGGAGGTATCCCACACTACTCTCTCCCGGGCACGGAATGGGGCGCAATGTCTTTATTTCTAGGGCAATACCGCATAATTGAACAAGAGTGATTTGCGAGTAAATTGTGCGGTGCTGCCCTAGTTCATTTTATGACTACGAGATTGAGGCTAAAAACATTTTGACGCTGATGGAGAACTGAATACAGCGCCGCTCCGACTTCAAAGCCCATGCGTTCGAATCGCACCGGGCGTACCACTGATAACCGTCTGTTCCGTTGGAATGGGCGGTTTTTCTTTACTTTTTTCGCCGATGCGTGTACAGTATAAGGATACAGACAGATCACGAATCCGTTCCCGCAGGAGCGGTCACAGGAAAGGCGAAGATCAATGATAAACCGGAAAAGAAAGCTGCTGCCCGTCCTTGCGGCGGTCAGCCTCATGCTCGCAGGCCTCTCGGGCTGCGGCGGACACGCAGAGCCGCCGCTCGAAGCCGCGGCGTACTCCAATCTGACAGATGCAGTCTCCAGAGGGCTGCTCTCCGAGTCGCTCGCAGACTCCGGCATTAGCGAAAACAGGGTCAGCATTCTTCTTGACCGCGTCGATCAGTTCAACGCCAGCGTCAAGAACGAATGGCTGACGGAGGGCTTTGAGAGCGGCGCGCTGACCGATACCAAATATGACCCTTATGAGATGCAGGAGCTATGGACGGAGAAGAACGGGAGCTTTCCCGGCTACAACTGCCGCATCACGGCCTTCAGCCTGTTCGGTGCGTTCGTCACTGCCGGGGCAGACCAGCCGGAAACGCAGGGCGAGGATACCCTCTTTCTGGATCTCGAAACGCTGGCCGCAGATCCTGCCGTTCTCTGCGGAGACAGCACATCAAAATTCTGTGCGTTGTTTGCGCCGGTGGCTGCTGCGGACAGCACGGAGACGGCGGAACAGGTCAAGGCCCTTCGGGCAGGCTGGGCGGAGCGCGGCGTTGCCTTTGAGGAAGGAACTGCCCGGCTGATCTCCGTGGTGCTCCATGACCGGTTCTCGGACACGGACAATACCCTGTTCATTGGACATGTGGGCGTCCTGCTGCCAGCCGGGGACGGCAGTCTCTATTTTGTCGAAAAGGTGGCGTTTCAGGAGCCGTACCGGCTGGTCAAGCTCCGAAACCGGATCGAGCTGAACGATTATCTGATGGGAAAATACGATACCTCCTGGGATCAGGACACGGCGCGCCCGTTTATCATGGAAAACGACAGCCTCATGGAGGGATACCGTACCGTTCCGACGGCGGCGGATTGAGAATATTGCCGCGAAGCGCCGCAGGCGAATTGTGAAAACAGCTGCATGGTGCAGCCGCTCATTCCAAACGCATAAAAAGAAAGCTCTCCGCAGTTCAGGTCGATGCGGAGAGCTTTTTTACAGATTCAGATTTTTGAAGCGGGAATACATGGACTGTGCGCCGTACAGAGCGGCGGCCGGATTGTGCTGGAGCACGCGGGCGGGAGAGCTGGATATCGAGCGTGCCGGTGATGCGGCCGGGGCGCGGGGTCATGACGACGACCTTGTCCGAGAGATAAACGGCCTCATCCACGTCGTGCGTTATCATGATGGCGGTCATGCCGGTTTCCTTCCAGATGCGCAGGATCTCGTCCTGCATATTCATGCGGGTGAAGGCATCGAGTGCACCGAGCGGCTCGTCGAGCAGAAGCACCTTGGGCCTGCCGACAAGGGCGCGTGCGAGAGAGGCGCGCTGGCACATGCCGCCCGAAAGCTGATGCGGATAGGAGTGTTCGAAGCCCTTGAGGCCGACCATTTCGATGAACTCATCGACGCGGTCCTTTTCCTGCTTGTAGATGCTGCGGGCACGCAGGCCGAAGGCGATATTGTCGTAGATGGACAGCCACGGGAACAGCGTGTGCTCCTGGAACATGAAGCCGCGGTCGGCGCCGGGAACGGTGACGGGCACGCCGTCGAGCGTCAGCTCGCCCTCGTCCATTGGGATGAGGCCGGAGATCAGACGCAGGAGCGTAGATTTGCCGCAGTCGGACGGGCCGATGAGCGACACGAACGAGCCGGAGGGGATTTCGAGCGACACATTGTCGAGCGCGGTGATGCGTTCTCCGGTTGGGTTGATAAAGTGCTTAGAGACGCCCGAAATGGAGATGCTTCCTACCATCACGATGCGGTAAAGGCTGCCGGCGCCGAGCGTCGAGGAGACTTCAAAGTACGAGTTGGGGATGGAGGCGATGCCGCTGCTCGTGAGAACGGTGGTTGGGAACCATACGGCGAGCGCGATCAGGAATGCGCTTGCGGAAACCGCCGAGGGGAAGGCGATGAGTACGATCGGAATCCATGCGGTCGAGGGGATCGGGCCGAGCACGCGGACGAGACAAAAATATAAAAATCAGCCGCGTTTTTTTGGAGATAAGAGAGAAACACCGCGGTGCCGCCGCTCAAGATCAGCCGCGCGAATGCTGCGGACAGACTGACCCTGAAAAAATAAAGCAGACTGACCCTTTCATACAAGCCAGAGAAAGAGTATCATCTATATAAAGAGAACAAACCCGTTGGGAATAAAGAAATTTCCACGGGTCTGACAAAAGAAAAGCAGGTGTATGACATGAAAAACGCAAGCCTTCGAAAGATTATCTTTGCGGCGCTCATGGCGGCACTGACTACGGTCGCGACCATGATCATCCGCATTCCGACCCCGACACAGGGCTATATCCACCTCGGCGACGGCATGGTGCTGCTGTGCGGCGCGCTGCTCGGTCCGGGTCTCGGCGCGCTCGCGGCAGGCATCGGCTCGATGCTGAGCGACCTGTTCGCAGGCTACATGAGCTATGTTCCGGGTACGTTCGTCATCAAGGCGCTGACCGCGATGGTCGGCGGCTGGCTGTATCTCCGTCTGAGCGCAGGCGCAGACAGGCGCGCCGTTCCGGTCCGCGTTGTCCTGAGCGGCATCCCGGCAGAGGCTGTCATGGTCATCGGCTATTTCCTGTATGAGATGGGCATGGAGGTCGCAATGGGCAGCAATGCAGCCGCAGCCGCGACCGCTGTCGCCGTCGGCATCCCGATGAACATCGTACAGGGCGTTGCGGGCGTTATCGTCTGCGCGGTCCTGCTTCCGGTGCTGAGCCTGCACAAGGGCATCGTCACCGCGAAGAACGGCTGATTTCTATCGAACCATTACCCCTTTTCATATTTCTTTCAACCCGTGCAAAGGAAAACCACCGCAGAACGTTAAAAATGCGTTCTGCGGTGGTTTTCGCTTTCATTGTGCGGTGCTGCCTTTATTCGATGCGCAGCAGCATGCCGCTGTACGGCGGCAGGATGAGCGGAAGCTCGGTATTCAGCTCGCCTTCCTCGGTGTCGCCGCCGAACTCGATGAGATCGGTGTGCAGCAGCAGGGAGGGCGTATCGCCGAGCGGGCCGTCATAGACCGCCGGGTCGCTGCCGAAATTGCACAGCGCGAGCAGTGTCTCGCCGTGCCCCCGGCGCACCATGCCGATGAGCGAGGGTGCGTCGGCGCAGCTGTCCGCCCAGGAAAAGCTGTCCGGCGCGTAGTCGCAGTGCAGCGCCGGGTTATCCCGATAAGTTTTGCACAGGCTGTGGAAAAACAGATGGAACGGGCGCTCCGCGAGTGCGCCGTCGAGCGTGCCGGCCTCGTTCCATTCATAAAGCTGTCCCAGCTCATTGCCCATGAAATTGAGCTTTTTGCCGGGATGCGCGAACATATAAAGGTACATCGTGCGCGCCTGCGCATACTTGTCCTTTTCGTCCGCGCCCCACATTTTCTGCACGATGGAGGCCTTGCCGTGTACGACTTCGTCGTGCGAGAGGGGGAGCAGGTAGCGCTCGTTCGCGAAATAGTGCATCGACCACAGCAGCTTGCCGCGGTCGCGCGGCCGCAGGTCGGGCTGCGTCTGGCAGAATTCGAGCGTGTCGTGCATCCAGCCGAGATCCCATTTGTAGTCGAAGCCGAGGCCGCCCTCGTCCACCGGACGGGTGACGCCGGGGTAGGCGGTCGAGTCCTCCGCGATGAGCAGAGCGGAGGGGTGGCGCGCCTTGAGGCCGCAGTTCATGCCTTTGAGGAAGTCGAGCGTATCGCCGTTTATGCCGCGCTTCTCGTCTCCCTGCCAGTAGATGAGGCGCGAGACCGCATCCATGCGCAGACCGTCGAAATGGAACTCCTCGAGCCAGTAATTCGCGGCGGATTGCAGAAAACACCGCACCTCGCGACGGGAATGGATGAAATTATAGCTGCCCCACTCGCTTTCTCCGACCGCGCTGTGAGGATACTCATAAAGCGGCGTGCCGTCATACTTCGCGAGGCCGTAGGAGTCCACCGCGAAGTGAACGGGGACGAAATCCATGATCGCGCCGATTCCGGCGTGATGCAGCCGGTCGATTAGCAGCCTGAGCTGCGCCGGTGTGCCGTAGCGCGAGGTGGGGGCGAAAAAGCCGGTGTTCTGATAGCCCCACGAGCCGTCAAACGGGTGCTCGGAGAGCGGCAGGAACTCGACGTGCGTGTAGCCGCCGTCCAGCAGATAGGGGATGAGCCGGTCGGCGAGCTGCTCATAGGTAAACCAGCCGTTTGCGTCCTCCGGATTGCGCTGCCATGAGCCGAGGTGCATCTCATAGATATTCAGCGGAGCGTCCGGGTCGGCGGAACGCGCCTGCATCCATGCGTCATCCGTGAACCGGTATTCCTCGAGGTCGGTCACGATCGAGCAGCACGCCGGGCGCATCTCCATGGCGAAGCCGTAGGGGTCGCAGTGCTCGGTCACGGAGCCGTCGGCGGCATAGATGCGGTACTTGTAGAGCTGCCCTGCCTGCGTGCCGGGCACGGAGACCTCCCAGAAGCCGCTGCGGCCGTCCTGATGCAGATCGGTCTCGGTCCAGCCGTTCATCGCGCCGGTCAGCGTGATGCGCGAGGCATTGGGTGCGAACGTGCGGAAAACCGCGCCGCCGCCGCCGAGATGCGCGCCGAACCAGCGCCACGCATCGAAGACCGCGCCGTTGAAGAATTGCTGCTTGTCCAAGGTAGCGCTCCTTTTCCTTTACTCCGCGAGACGGTAGATTTCGATGATCGCCTTTTCGTCGAGCGGCGAGTAGCTCTTGACCGGGCCGTTCACGGTGCGGACCGTGTTCGCGGCGAGCTTTTCATAGTTTTCCGGCTTGATGCCGAGCTGAGAAAGATGGGTCGGCATGCCGATCTCCTCGAAGAAGCGGCGCAGCGTGCGGATGCCCTCGCGCGCGGTGCGCTCGGGGTGTTCGAAATCCATCTCGACGCCGAGCACGCGGTTTGCAAACTGCGCGAAACGGGGATAATCATACTGCATTTCGTGCTCCGCCCACGCCGGGAACAGCACGGAAAGACCGGCGCCGTGAGCGATCTCGTCGCGGAACGCAGAAAGCTCATGCTCGAGCTTGTGTACCGGGAACAGGCGCTTTCTGCCGCAGCCGGTGTAGTCGTTGTGCGAAACGCTGCCGGCCCACATGAGGGTCGCGCGCGCCTCATAATCGCGCGGGTCTGCGATGGCGCGGCGGCCTGCGTCGCGGGTTGCGATGAGCAGACCCTCCGCGATGCGGTCAGTCAGGTCGCTCTCGCCGCCCTCCGGCGTCAGATAGCGCTCGAGCGTGTGCATCATGATGTCCACGATGCCGCAGCCGGTCTGGAACTTGGAAACGGTGAACGTGTTCTCGGGGTCGAGGAAGGAGATGACCGGGCGGTTGGTTTCGCTCGTGATGCCGCGCTTTTCCTTAGTCTCCTCGTTGGTCAGCACGCAGGAGTTGCTGGTCTCCGAGCCGGAGGCCGCGAGCGTGAGCACGGTCGCGACGGGGAGCGTTTTGTCCGGTCTGGTGCCGGTGGAGGCGAACTCCCACGGGTCGCGGCCGGTCGCCGCGCCCATGGCGATGGCCTTGGCTGAGTCGATGACCGAGCCGCCGCCGACGGCGAGCACGAAATCCAGACCCTCGCGTCGGCAGAGCGCGACGCCCTTGCGGACGAGGGAGATCTTGGGGTTGGGGGATACGCCGCCGAGCTCGACGAAGGACAGGCCGGCGTCAAACAGGCTGTGCTCCACGCGGTCGAGCAGACCGGAGGAACGTGCGCTCGCGCCGCCGAAATGGACGAGAACACGGTGTGCGCCGTATTCCTTGATGCGCTCGCCGATCTTTTCCTCGATTCCTCGGCCGAAGACAACCTCGGTCGGCGTTTTAATAGTAAAATTCAACATATAGCGTTACCTGCCCTTCGTTATACAAAATGATACTTATATTATAGTAGTCTACTTGCAAAAAGTCAAAAGATTAGATAAAATATAGTAATGCCGCCGCAGGAGGAAACGCGGCGCTGAAAGGATGAAAAGCAATGGGTTACAGCTATTCCGCTCCGCAGTGGCTGTTGGTATTCTTCCTGTACTGTGTACTGGGATGGTGCTTCGAAACGACGGTCGTGTCGGTCAAACAGCGCCATTTTGTCAACCGCGGCTTTCTGCGCGGACCAATGCTGCCGATCTACGGCTTCGGCGCGGTGCTCCTGCTGCACGTTTCGCTGCCGCTGTACGACAGGCCAGCCGCGCTTTTTTTCGCGAGCATGGTCGCCGCGACGATATTCGAGTATATTGTCGGCGTCGTGATGGAAAAACTGTTCAAGGTGAAATACTGGGACTATTCCGAGCACCGGTTTCAGTTCCGAGGCTATATCTGCCTGCAATCCTCGCTGTGCTGGGGTTTTCTCGGCCTCATTCTGGCGCGCTTTATTCACCGGCCGGTCGAATGGGTGATCGCGGCGCTGCCGTTCCGGGCGCTGCTCGCGGTGGATGTGCTCTGGTCGGCCGCATTCCTTGCCGATGTGATCGTTTCCGTCCGTGCGGCTCTCGATCTTGCCAGAGTGCTCGAGGAGCTCGACCGTCTGCGCGAGCAGGGCGCTGAGCTTCGTCAGGAGCTGAGCGAGACCGCGCTGACGCGCCTGACCAATCTCTCGTACCGCGTGGAGGAGGCCGCCGGCGAGCTTGCCGAGCGCACCCGCGACGCGCGGGAGGAGGCGCAGGCGCGCACCGCCGCCGCAGCCATGCGTGCAGCCGATCTGCGCGAGGACATCGAGCAGAGGCTTGACGAGGCGAAGGACGAGCTTGCCGCGCGCACCCGCGACGCGCGGGAGGAGGCCGCATCCCGCCGCGCTGCCGCCGCCAAGCACGCCGCCGATGTCCGAGAGGACATTCAGAACCGTCTGGATGAGCTTCAGCGCCGCTTCGACGAGCGCGCTTCGCGTCTCAGCCGCACGCGCAGGAGCCTGCTGCGCGGCAACCCGACCGCCCGTTCGGCACAGTACGACGCAGTCCTCCAGAAGCTGAAAAAGCATCTCGAGCGCTGAAACCACGGAAACCGGACGTTAAAACTACGCAAAATGCACGAAGTGATGCAAAAAGCGCCCGCGCATGAGTGCTGTTTCGTCAGTTTTTCACTTGCTAAAATACCCGTTTCGGGTGTATATTAGATATACGAAATGAACCTACCGTTTTACTGGTAATTCGTTCAAGTCTGAGCATCCTTTTTGGGAAAGAAAGGTAGATATAAAATGGAAAAGAGATTTGTATATGCGGACAACGCGGCGACGACCCCGCTGTCCGAAATCGCGTTTAACGCGATGAAGCCGTGGCTGACCGAGCATTACGGCAATCCGTCCTCGCTGTACCGTATGGGCCGCGAGGCGAAGGAGGCCATCAATGAGGCGCGCAAGGTCGTCGGCAAGTGCCTGAACGCAGCGATGCCGGTCAACGAAAAGAACGATTACGCACCGGGCGAGATCCTGTTCACCGGCGGCGGCTCGCAGGCGGACAACCTCGCGATCCGCGGCTTCATGCACGGTCCGTCCTCCAAGGGCCGCAAGCACATCATCACCTCCAAGATCGAGCATCACGCGGTTCTGTATACCTGCGAGGCGCTCGAAAAGGAAGGCTTCCGCGTCACCTACCTGAACGTTGACAAGGAAGGTCATGTTGACCTCGAGCAGCTGAAGCGCGAGCTGTCCGAGGACACCGCACTGGTCTCCATCATGGCAGCGAACAACGAGATCGGCACCATTCAGCCGCTCAAGCAGATCTCCGAACTGGCGCATTCGGTCGGTGCAAAGTTCCACACCGACGCGGTGCAGGCAGTCGGCCATATGCACATCGACGTACAGGAAATGGGCATCGACATGCTGTCGCTCGCAGGTCATAAATTCCGCGGCCCGCGCGGCACCGGCGTGCTGTATGTGAAGAACGGCATTCAGCTCGAGCCGCTGGTATACGGCGGCGGTCAGGAGCGCGGCCTTGTCTCCGGCACCGAGAACACCGCAGGCTTCATCGGCCTCGCGGCAGCGATGCAGGATGCGTGCGAGCATCTGGACGAGAAGATGGGCTACGTCAAGAAGCTGACCGACAAGCTGGTCAAGGGCATCATGGAGAACATTCCGTACTCCCACTACACCGGCGACCCGGTAAACCGCCTGCCCGGCACGGCTTCGTTTGTATTCGAGGCGATCGAGGGCGAGGGCCTGATCCTGCGTCTGGATAATGCGGGCGTCTGCGGCTCGACCGGTTCGGCCTGCTCGACCGGCTCGCTTGACCCGTCCCATGTCCTCATGGCAATCGGCCTGCCGCACGAGATCGCGCACGGCTCTCTGCGTCTGACCCTCGGCGAGCAGAACACCGAGGAGGACGTCGACTACGTCATCGAGACCGTTACCGACGTCGTTAAGACGCTGCGCTCGATGAGCCCGGTCTGGGAGAACGGCAAGCCGAATCTGTCGGCTGCTGCTGACCTGACGGCGCATCACTAAGTCCAAGGGGGATTGCATCCCCCTTAGATACCGAAACGGTTCCTGACGAAACCGTTTCGGATAACCCCCTCGCCTTTGCACGGCAAAGGCAGGCACAGACCGTGCCATATTTCAGCGTAATTGGACAAAAAGGAGATATATTTATGCAGTACAGTGAAAAGGTGCTTGACCATTTTACCCATCCGCGCAATGTCGGTGAGATCGAGGACGCAAACGGCGTCGGCGAGGTCGGCAACGCAAAGTGCGGCGACATCATGAAGATTTACCTCAAGGTTTCGGACGACGGCATCATTGAGGACGTAAAGTTCAAGACCTTCGGCTGCGGCGCGGCGATCGCGACCAGCTCGATGGCGACCGAGATGGTCAAGGGCAAGAGCCTCGAGGAGGCGCTCAAGCTGACCAACAAGGCAGTTGCCGAGGCGCTCGACGGTCTGCCCCCGGTCAAGATGCACTGCTCCGTGCTCGCTGAGGAAGCGCTGCGCTCCGCAATTTCCGACTACTACAAGCGCATGGGCAAGGACCCGGCTGAGATCCTCGGCTGCGACGCAGACTGCGCATCCTGCCACAAGGCCGACTAAAAAATATTTCGTATCACATCAGGGCAGATTGTAAAATCTGCCCTTTTGGTGTCTTTACAAAACGGATGTACCAGAAAACCTTCATTCTGCGCGCAGAATGGCGTATACTTGTAACCGGAAGCACCGGACGGAGGTGAACACATGACAGAGATTACAAAAAGTATAACTTATCTGAATGAATACAAATCGTTGAAAAAAGCGGTCGATGAGGGGAAAACACCGGTTCTGACGGTCGGTCTGTCCGCCATCCACAAGGCGAATCTGGCGGCGGCGCTCGGCGCGGATACGGCGCGTCCGGTGCTCGTGTTGACCGATGACGACAACGCGGCAAACCGTTTTGCCGCCGATCTGCGCGGCTTTTCCGAGCGGGAGGTCGTGGTCCTGCCGCCGCGCGAGCTGGTCATGGCAGATGTGGCCGGTGTGTCGCGCGGCTACGAGCAGGCGCGTCTGGCTGCGCTGGACACGCTTTCGGGCGCGTGCTTTGCAGTCGCGTCCGTGCAGGCGGCGGCGCAGCGCACCATGCCGCCCGCGCTGCTCGCTTCCTCCATCGTGACGCTGAAGGCAGGGGAGGAGGCGCCGCTCGACGAGCTGACGCACAGACTGACAGACGCGGGCTACGAGCGCTGCTCACAGGTCGAGGGCATGGGTCAGTTTTCTGTGCGCGGCGGCATTCTGGATATTTTTCCGCCGCAGGCCGAGCATCCGTACCGCGTGGAGTTCTGGGACGATGAGATCGACTCGATCTCCACATTCGACGTCGGCAGCCAGCGCCGTCTGGAGCAGTGTGAAACGCTGCGCTGTCTGCCGTGCATGGAGGCGCTGCCGTCGCTCGCGAAGGGCGGCGCGGCAGGGCTGGCGAAGGCGGTCGCGGCGCTTGCATCGAGCCGCCGCAAAAAGCAGCACGCCGACCTTCAGAAAAATCTGGAACGCGATGCGGAGCGCCTGCGCGAGAACGGAACGCTCCCGGCGGCGGACAAGTATCTGCCGCTCATCTATCCGCAGATGGCGACGGCGTTCGACTATCTGCCGGAGAACACGCTCATCCTCATCGAGGATACGCCGCGCCTGCGCGCCGCCGCGCGGGATTTTCATGCCCGTATCGCGGACGATGTAACGGCGCTCATGGAGCGCGGCGAGATGCCGGGCGGCATGGACGGCTACGCGCTGGATTTCGCCGGGATTTGCAGCATAAAGCGGCAGATCGTCCGCATGGACAGCTTTTTGAACAGCATTCCCGAGCTTGCGCCGCAGCATCTCGAAAATTTTGTCGCCAACCAGATGAATGCCTACGGCGGCAATCTGGACATGGCGTCCGCCGACATCCGCAGCTATACCGAGCAGGGACGCGCGGTCGCGGTCGTCTGCGGCAGCACGCTGCGCTGTAAAAATATGTTCGACGCGCTGACCGACAGCGGCCTCAAGGTGCAGCTGAGCGACCTTCTCCCGAAGGGCGGCTGCGTCAACATCATGGAGGGCACGATCTCCGCCGGCTTTGAATATCCGGATCTCGGTCTGGTGGTCATGACCGAGGGGCAGGTGCTCGCACGCCGCAAAAAGGCCAAGGTCAAGCGCTCGAACCGCGACCGCGTCAAGTCGTTCACCGACCTGTCGCCCGGCGACCTCGTTGTGCACGAGCATCACGGCATCGGCCGCTTTATCGGCATGGAGCGCATGACGGTGGACGGTTCCGAGCGCGATTTCATCAAGATCGCCTTCGCCGGAACGGATTTTCTCTATGTCCCGGCGACGTCGCTCGACCTCATCTCCAAATATATCGGCTCGGGTGACACCGAGCGCGTGCGGCTGAACAGGCTCGGCGGCACGGACTGGACAAAGGCCAAGGCGCGCGCCAAGGCGGCGGCAAAGGAGCTGGCCGACGGCCTCATCAAGCTGTACGCTGCGCGCGCCAAGGTCAAGGGCTTCGCCTTCCCGGCGGACGACGCATGGCAGCGCGAGTTCGAGGAGGCATTCCCATATGAGGAGACCGACGATCAGCTGCGCTGCATCGCGGAGATCAAGGACGATATGCAGTCCGACCGGCCGATGGACCGCCTGCTGTGCGGCGACGTCGGCTTCGGCAAGACCGAGGTCGCGCTGCGCGCCGTGATGAAGTGCATCCTCGCGGGCAAGCAGGCGGCGATCCTCGTGCCGACGACCGTGCTCGCGCGGCAGCATTATCTGACGGCGATGCAGCGCTTCCAGGGCCATCCGATCACGATCGAGCTGCTCACGCGCTATAAAACCGGCGCAGAGCAGACAAAGCTGCTGAAAAAGCTCGAAGCCGGGTCGATCGACCTGGTCATCGGCACGCACAAGCTGTTCAACAAAAAGATAAAGTTCAAGGACCTCGGCCTGCTCGTCGTGGACGAGGAGCAGCGCTTCGGCGTCGGTCACAAGGAGACACTCAAGGAAATCAGCAAAAACGTGGACGTTCTGACGCTGTCGGCAACGCCCATCCCGCGCACGCTCAACATGGCGCTGTCCGGCATCCGCGATATGTCCTCCATCGAGGAGCCGCCGATGAACCGTCATCCGGTGCAGACCTTCGTGCTCGAGCAGAACGACGGCGTGCTGCTCGATGCGATACGGCGCGAGCT
The DNA here is from genome assembly GCF_003481705.1 of Butyricicoccus sp. OM04-18BH. Lineage (GTDB taxonomy): Bacteria > Bacillota > Clostridia > Oscillospirales > Butyricicoccaceae > Agathobaculum > Agathobaculum hominis. Next base: position 466,192 of record NZ_QULN01000001.1, on the reverse strand, counting down.
GTCGCGCGGCGGTCAGGTCTATTATCTGCACAACCGCGTGGAGTCCATCGAGCGCTGTGCAGGTATGTGGCAGCAGCGGCTCCCGGATGCACGGATCGGCATTGTGCACGGCAAAATGGGGCAGAAGGAGATCGCAAAGGTCATGAATGAAATGGCGGACGGCGAGATCGACATTCTGGTCTGCACGACCATCATCGAGACCGGCATCGACATCCCGAACGCTAACACGCTCATCATCGAGAACGCGGACAACATGGGTCTGGCGCAGCTGCACCAGATCCGCGGCCGCGTCGGCCGCTCCTCGCGCCACGCCTACGCCTACCTCTGCTACCGCCACGGCAAGGCACTGAGCGAGATCGCGCAGAAGCGCCTGTCGGCCATTCGCGAGTACGCGGCGTTCGGCTCGGGCTTCAAGATCGCCATGCGCGACCTCGAGATCCGCGGCGCGGGCAACGTGCTCGGCCCGGAGCAGTCCGGCCACATGATGAGCGTCGGCTACGACCTGTACCTCAAGCTGCTCGAGGAGGCCGTGCAGGAGGAAAAGGGCGAAACGCCGAAGCCGCGCGTGGACTGCGCCGCCGAGCTGCTGCTGTCGGCAAACCTGCCGTCGGATTATGTGCCGGACGCCGGTCAGCGCATCGACCTCTACCGCCGCATCGCGCTCATCCGTACCGAGGAGCAGCGCAGCGATATGCTCGACGAGCTGATCGACCGCTTCGGCGAGCCGCCAGAGGAGGCGGTGGCGCTGCTCGATATTGCGCTGCTGCGTTCGCAGGCGAGCGAAAAGGGCATCGCCGAGATCAAACAGCAGGACGGACGCCTGCTGCTCACGTTCGCGGAGACCGATTTCGTGCGCCTGTCCGCGCTGTGCGGCGACGCCGCGTTCAAGGGCCGCCTGCTGCTTAACGCAGGCTCGTCGCCCTATCTGTCGCTCCGTCTGGAAAAGACCGAAAAGGCCATGGACATGGCGCGGCTTCTGGTTGACAAATACAGCGCGTGAAAAAGGAGAAAAACATCATGAAAAACACCGATATTCACCGTCTGCTGTCGCGGTACTACGAAACGTGGGCAGGCATCAACGCGGCCTACGACCGCATCGCGGCGAGGTGCGGCGTGACCTCCAACGTGCTGTATCTGCTCGACACGCTGTACTGCGCCGAAGCGCCCATGACGCAGAGCGAAATCGGTGCGCGGCTCGGCCTGCCCAAGCAGACGGTCGCGAGCATGGTGAGCACGCTCGAACGCCGGGGGTACGCGGTGCGCGAGGTAGCGAAGGACGACCACCGCCGCCGCCACGTCCTGCTGACGGACGAGGGCCGCGCCTATGCAAAGCCGCTCAGCGAAACCGTCTGCGCCTTCGAGCAGGCCGCCTTCGAGCGGATGGAGCCGGACGAGCGGCTCGCCCTCGTGGAAACAAGCGAAAAATTGCAGAAAGCGCTGAACACAGTGTTGGATTCAGCACAGAATTGACATTACTGCATACCGGGACCGGAGCCGCAAGACTCCGGTCTTTTTTTACATGATTTTTCCTTCGAAATGAAACATAAGTGTAACATTTCTCTACCTTGTGTCATGTTTGTTACACTTGGCCCGGTTCGCTTGTCTCCGGCGGAGCAGGAGGGTATAATTTTAACTGGGGATATATGTCCCCGGTCTGATACGTGAGCAGCGCCGCGCGGCGCTGTGAATAATACTGCTCCAAGGATGGAAAACTGCTATGATGAAAAAACTTTTGTGCACCGTTTTTGCGGTGTTCACCGTGATGACGGCGGCCGGAGCTGTGGGAAACATCTTCCCGGCGAGCCGCACGGACATCGACGGCGTGACCCGTTCGGGTTATCTCGACGAGGAAGGGCGTGCCGTGCTGCCCTTCGCCTACGCCAGCGCAGGAGAATTCGCGCCCTGCGGCCTTGCGGCGGTCGAGGACGAAAAATGGCAGACCGCAGTCATTGACCGCGAGGGAAAGCTGATCGTCGACTACACCGAGTCTCCGGTCTCGGTCGATTTCTCGGACAGCATGATCGCCTACCGCTACGCCGATCACAGCGTCTACTACACGCTCTCCGGCACGAAGCTCGGTTCCTATCCGGGCGCTGAGGGCTTTTTTGAGAACGGGCTGCTGCTGTGCAGAAATGCGCAGACCGGCCGGTATTCCTTTGTGAAGGAGGACGGCACGGCGGCCTTCGCGGCGGAATATGCCGCTGCGGGCGCGTTCTCGGACGGTCTCGCGCTCGTGCGCGGCCTGAACGGCGCCTATCTCGTCATCGACACCACCGGCGCGACAAAAGCGACGCTCGACGCAGGTGCGGACCCGGTATATTACACGGTCTACGGCGGCGATACGGTCGTCATGACCAACGGCACGAACAGTGCGCTGTACTCGATCTCGAAGGGCGAATATCTCACGGATTTTCTCTATAAGACGATCTCCGAGTTCCGTGACGGCGCGGCGATGGTGCGCCAGATCAACCGCTGGGGCCTGATCGGCACGAACGGAAAGCTGCTGACTGCGCCGGCGTATTACTACCTCAGCTACATGGGAGACGGCCTGTATGCCGCGCGGAGCGAGGACGGTTCGGCCTCTGCGGTGGACGCGAACGGCAACATCGCCTACCGCACGATGAGCTATGTCGGCGGGTTCAACGAGCTGCGCTACGGTCTTTCGTGGCACGGCATGGCGGACGGCAGCCTGATCTTCTTCAAAAAGAATGGCGGCTATTTTGCAAGCCTGAAGAACGCGGAAAATCCCACGCTCCTGAGCGAAAACGTCGTGCGCGTGACGCAGGATGAGACTACGAAATACATCAATCTTTCGACCGGCAGGACGCTGCTGGCGCAGGCGGCCTCGTTCGACCTCGGCAGCGGCATCACGGCCAAAACCGTGCACTACGAGAAGTTCATGGGATATCAGTCGGACGGCGCCGAGCACGGCTGGAACGTCGATTTCCCGGAGATCAGCGGCCTTGCGGACGCAAAGGTGCAGAAGAGCATCAACGATGACATCCGCTCGTTCTTCCTCAAGGGTCCTTCGGTCACGGCGGAATACGAGGCGCTCGAGGGTACCTACGGCGCGTCCGTCGAGGGCAGCGTGCTCGTCGTGTGGGCGAACTGCGTCAGCGGACGCGGCGCAGGCTCGTCGGTCTGGAACAACAGCCTTGCCTTTGACCTCAATACCGGCAGGCAGTACCGCCTGACCGATCTGCTGACGGGCGACTACATCGATACCGTGAAAAAGCTGCTCCCGGCGGAGCATGAGCTGTATCTGTACAGTTTTCCGCGCATCAGCACGAAGGGGATCACCTATTACTATAATGAGTACGAGAGCGAGACGCGCCGCGCCTACACGGAGAGCTATCTGCTGACCTACGAGGCGCTCGGCGCTGCGGTCGACCATAAGAGCGCGTGCTATGCGGCGCTCCAGACGCCGTACACCCGTCCGCTCGCGGCGGCGAAAACGACGTTTTCCGATGTTCCAGCGAACTACTGGGCATCCAGCTATATCGAGCAGGCGGCGGCTGACGGCCTGATGAACGGCGCTTCGGGCGCGTTCCGCCCGGAGGACACGGTCACGGAGGCCGAGGTGTGCATGACGCTCGCGCGGCGCGAGGGCCTGAGCACCGCCTCGAACAGCACGGTCTGGTACGCCGGTGCGGTATCGTCCGCAGAGAACGCCGGTCTGCTGGACGGTCTTGACCCGACGCGCGACCCTGAGACGGCGATGACCCGCGCGGACACGATGCAGGTGTTTGCGAACGTGCTCGTGCGCGGCGGCGCGGCGTTCCCCGGAGAACAGCAAACGGCAGCAGCGCTGAAAAACGTCAAAGACGCCGCGGCCATCCCGGCCTCCCGGCGCGCGGCAGTCGCGCTGTGCATGGAGCGCGGTCTGATCTCCGGCTATGACGACGGCACGATCCGTCCGCAGCAGACCATTACCCGCGCGGCCTTCGCCAAGCTGATGGTGACGGCGGAATTTTAAGCTGACTCTTTCCCGGTTCTCGAAAAAAACGGAGCCGGGAAATTTTTTTTTGAACCGAAATCCTCCTCGCGGCTCTTATATACAGATGCATCGAGGGCAGGGGGCGCGCCTGCCAGGAAAGGACAGGATAGAATGACAGATTGTGAACTCGTCCGGCGGATGCAGCAGGGCGATATGCAGGCGTTCGACACGCTTTACGAGCGCTACAAGGACGACGCATACCGGCTCGCCTGCCTCATCACCGGCAGCCGGACGGACGGCGAGGATCTCGCGCAGGAGGCGTTTGTCGCCTGTGCGCAGTCGATCGGTTCGCTGCGCGACGGCGCGAAATTCCGGCCGTGGCTGCTCCGCACGCTCAGCCGTGCGGCGTGGAAATACTGCCGCAAGGCGAAGCGTGAAACGCCCGTCAGCGAGTTTTTCGAGGGGGAAACCGGAGAAAGCGCGCTTTCTGCCGTGCTCCGGACCGACGAGCAGCGCAGACTGTACGCCGCCCTCGATACGCTCGACGAAAAACGCCGCGTGGCGGTCGTGCTCTACTACTTTGACGACCGCTCCGTAAAAGAGATCGCACAGGCGACCGGCGTGACCGAAGGCACGGTCAAGAGCCGCCTGTTTTCCGCCCGCCGTCATCTGCGGCAGGCGCTGACCGCAGGAGAGACAGAGCCGAGGGAGGCTGTATCACATGAATGAGACCGTTTTTGACAAGGAAATGAAGAATATGCTGCACCGGTGCGCAGATGAGCTGCACGCGCCCGACAAGCTCAAGACCCGTGTGGACTTCGCGCTGAAGAACGGGAGCAGCAGGCCGCGCCGCCGCTGGGGCCGCCGTCTGATCGCGCTTGCGGCCGTCGCCGCCATCACCGTGACCGGCGCGTTCGCCGCCGGTGCATTCGGCAGCATCACGAGCCATTCGTGGTCTGACCAGCGCCTGAGCATGGAGCAGACGCAGCAGCACATGGAGGATGCCGGCGCGGCGCTCACGCTGCCCGAGACGATCGGCGACTTCACGTTTTCGCACGGCTATGACGTGGCCGCCACGGCGAAGAGCGCGGCGGGCAAGTCCGAGCAGGTCGATGAGGTGAATGCGGAGTACGAAAAGGACGGCGTAACGCTGAATTTCAACGCGCACAAGACCTATACCGTGTTCTCCGAGGAAGAGAACAGCGACCCGGAGCCGGACGAGGTGCAGGAGGTAAACGGCGTGACGCTTTCCTTCCGGGACTCGCATTTCCGCTTCGTTCCGCCCGACTACGAGCCGAGCGACGAGGAAAAGAAACTGGAGCGCCGCGGCGAGCTGACCATCAGCGAGGGCTCGGACGAGGTCGAGGACAGGCAGTTCCAGTCGGTAAGCTGGCAGAAGGACGGCATGAGCTATTCTCTGTACGGCTTTGATACCGGTCTGGACGCGCAGACCATGCTGGAGCTGGCCTCCGGTCTTGTAGAATAAAAAGTGCTCCCATGCGGCGTAAAAAACCGTATGGGAGCACTTTTTCTGTGTTTTGCGGAACAAAAACCGCCGGGAAATCTTTTCGTCACAAGGATGTATTTCCTCTCTGCCGCCTTCGGCACGGCTCGCGGTGCAGCCGTGATACAATAGGCATCCGCGGGGAAGGGGAACCGCCTGCGGCAAACCAAGACAAACGGAGGAACCGGTTACGAATACATTGACAGAGAAACGGCACAGAACGGGTGAAAACAGCGGGAAAAACGCGGAAAAGACGGCCGTCCGGGTCGCGCGGCGCTGTGTCCGCCTGCGGCAGGGCGGCGAAGCGGCGCTCTGCGTCCTCGATACCGGCGACGCGCCCGAGCGGGAGCGCGACAGCCTGACGAGCATGGGAGCAGGCGTGGTGCTGAGCAGCACGGCGGTGCGGCTCGGGGAGCACGGCACGGTGCACGAGCTGGCGGAGGGCGAGCTGTTCCGCTGGGCCTATATACGCGGCTTTGACGAGCTGCGCTTTACGCACCCGATCGCGCTCAGCGCCGGGCAGTGCATGGTGCATCTGCGGCTGACCAACGCGCGGGTGGGCATGGAGCAGCTCGTGTTCTATACCGCGCTCGGCGGCGGTCTGGCGCGCGTGGACAGGCTGTGGCGCACCTTTGCCGGAAAAGAGGAAGCGTCGCCGGCGTTCGACACAGCCGCGGCCGCGTTGGCAGCAAAGTAGCGGGAGCAGGGGACAGACATGCGGTTCTGTCCCCTTTTTCCCTGCAAGAGCGGAAAATCGGGAATAAAAAAGCAAAAGTCCCTCCGAAATTTCGGAAGGACTCTGGAGCTTGTGGCCGGACTCGAACCGGCGACCTGCGCATTACGAATGCGCTGCTCTACCAACTGAGCCACACAAGCATGCTATATAGTGAGAAGTGGCCTTCTCGTTCACAGCTTTTTCAGTATAGCATGGTTTTGAAAATTCGTCAAGATTTTTTTGAAAATTTCTCTTGACTTTTCGCCACGGTTGGTTATAATGGTATAGTATCCTTGCTCACATCAAAGGGTGTGGGCCAAAAGTCCAAAAGGAGGTGCTAAGAATATGGCAAAGATTTCTGGCAAGTACGAGACGATCTTCATTGTCAACCCGTCTCTGGAAGAGGCAGCAGCTACCGCTGTTGTGGACAAGTTCAAGTCTCTCGTCGAGGCAAACGGCACGAACGTAGAGGTCGAGGATTGGGGCAAGCGTCGCCTGGCGTACCCGATCGAGGATCAGACGGAGGGTGTTTACACTCTGATCCGTTTTGAGTCCAAGCCCGAGTTCCCGGCTGAGCTGGACCGTATCTACAAGATCACGGACGGCGTTATGCGTTCTATCATCGTCAGCCTGGACGACTAAGGCGGTGAACTGAAAATGCTCAATAAGGCTATTCTGATGGGTCGTTTGACCCGTGATCCCGAACTTCGTCATACCCAGTCCAACATGGCTGTGTGCTCGTTCTCTCTCGCGATCGATCGCGGTCGCAAGGATCAGAACGGCGAACGCCAGACCGACTTCATCGACTGCGTCGCATGGGGCCGTCAGGCAGAGTTCGTTGCACAGTGGTTCACCAAGGGTTCCATGGCGATCGTAGTCGGCCGTATCCAGTCCCGCCGCTGGCAGGATCAGAACGGCAACAACCGCACCGCGATTGAAGTCAACTGCGATGAGGTTTCCTTCGGTGAGACCAAGAAGTCCCGCGACGCCTACAACGCAGGCGGTCAGGGCGGTTTTACCGGCGGCTATGATAATGGTTCGCAGATGCGGCCCGAGCCTGCCGCGTCGCAGGTTGCTCCGGCGTTCGATCTCCCGGCGGGAGATTCGGATTTTCAGGAGCTCGCTGACGATGACGGCGATGTCCCATTCTAATCTGAAGGAGGTTACGTGACAATGGAAGAAACCAAGAAGGAATTTACTCCCCGTCCGGAGCGTGCAGAGCGTCCGCAGCGCGGCCGTCGCCGTCGCAAGGTTTGCGCTTTCTGCGTAGATAAGGTTGCACACGTTGACTTTAAGGATGCCGGCAAGCTGAAGAAGTACATGTCCGAGCGCGGCAAGATCCTGCCCCGCCGCATGACCGGTACCTGCGCTGCTCATCAGCGTCAGCTGACTGAGGCAATCAAGCGTGCACGTCACATCGCTCTTCTGCCGTACACCGCAGAGTAAGCGATCATTCGTTTTTAATTGTTTATTTAAGGATACGCAGAGTCCTGCTTTCTTCGGAGAGCAGGGCTTTTTTGCGCCCCGAAGCAAAGTGTTACACCTGCGTTACAGTTGCACCCATACTATACACAAAAAGCACAACCTGTGGTATAATCATATAGCCGAAGAAAATACATCTTCGCCAATTTCCCTCGAAAGGAGCTACACACGATGACCTTCAAAAAGGTTCTTTCATTTTTTCTGACCGGCGCGACCGCGCTGTCCATGACGACGGCGGCGTTCGCTTCGGATGATACGGTGATCATGCTCCCGGCCGATGTGGCGTCGCAGGACTGGTACGCCCCGGCGGTGCGCTATGTGATGGAATATGACCTGATGGACGTCGGACACCCGGAGAACGGCGCACCCGTTTTCGAGCCGTCGCGCACGGTTTCCCGTCAGGAGGTCGCGGACGCGATTTACCGCGCCGCGCGCTGCCTGAGCACAAAATTCGCCGCTGAGCCGAGCCAGAGCGGCATTTCCGGCATGGCGGATTACGCTGAAATCGGTCAGGATTACTACAACGCGATGGCGTTCTGCTACGAAAACGGCATCATGACCGGCTCGGACAAAAAGCTGAACCCCGGCGCCGCTATCACCCGGCAGGAGTTCGCAGCCGTCCTTCAGCGCACGATGAAGCTGTTCGCGGAGAACGGCCTTGCCGCAATTGTCCCCGGCGACGGCATGGCGGTCTATGAGTTCAGCGACAGCCGCAGCATCCAGAACTGGGCCATCTCGTCGGTTTCGTTCTGCATCAAGAACCACCTTATGCAGGGAGACAACAGGAACGCATTCAACCCGACGGGCAATGTAAACCGGGCGCAGGTCGCGAAGGCGCTGAGCAATATTGCCGCCGCCGCAAAGAAATAACAGAAGATACAGAGGAAAGACGATCGTTTTACGACAGTTTCATCCGAGGCCATGTGCCTCGGATTTTTTTTCGTGCAAGACTAAAAAGTTTGCACGTGTCATGACACGTGTGTTATAATAGCTGTAAAACGGCTATCGGCAGGACCGCATCATAAGAGCGGCGGTGCTTGACAGGGAAGGAGTATAAACTAATGAAAGCATATTTCGACAGCATCGAAAAGGAGGTTCCGGAAGAGTTGCGGGAGGTTTTTCTCGACCGGCACGATACGGCAGTCATCACCATTGACATGCACGACGGCCATCTGTCAACCGACCCGGACTGCCCGTGTCCATCTCCGCGCGGCCGCGAGATCATCGAGCCGCTGAATCATTTTATGGACGAGGCGCGCGCACTCGGCTTGCCGGTCATCCATGTGCGCTCGACGCTTCGCAGGGACGGCGCGGATGAAAAGCTGTTCCCGTCGGCGTGGCGCATGGTGTTTCCGGTGACGGTCGGCGAAATCCCCAACATCGCAGAGCACGCCCTCGAGGGCACGCGCTGGAACAGAATGTCCATCGACGTACACGATGAGGATTACATGGTGACGACCAAAAAGCGCCTGAGCGCGTTCTACCCCACCGATCTCGAGCTGCTGCTGCGCAATCTGGGCATCCGCCGCGTGGTGCTGACCGGCTGCATGACCGACTGCTGCGTGATCAATACCGCGTTCGACGCCGCGAACCGCGATTTCCGCGTGGTCGTGCCGCGCGATCTGACCCGCGGCTCCGAGCATCTGGAGGAGCCGGCGCTGCGCATGATCTCGCTGCATCTGGGACTGGTCGTGGATTCGGATGCGCTGCTCAGCGAGTGGCGTTCGCAGAAGGAATGAAAAGGTGAAATAAGCTATGAAAATCGGAAGAACGGAAAAATGCTGGCTGGCGGCGGTGTTCTTTTTCTGGGTATTTTATAATTTCCCGGGATTTCCGGCCTACGGCAATGAAACGGCCTGCATCGTGCACGGCCTGATCAGCTTTATCGGCACGGTGCTCTCCGTGTACATCGGCTGCAAGCTGACCGAAAAGGAATATCCTCTCATCGAGGACGAGGAACAGGAAGAGACGGCGCAGGAGGATACGCATCCCGCGGCTGAAACCGAACGGAACAGATAAAGGATAACAGAGAAATGACAACACAGGGTTTACTTTCGGGCAGAACAGTATGGATCGTTTTTGCGGCATACTTTCTGTTTTTGATCGCTATCGCACGTTATACGACATGGAAGGAAAAGCGCGATGCAGGCAGGGTCGATTTACAGGGCGGCCGCTTCAAATGGCCGGTCATGGTCATGACCTATATCGCCTCGTGCATGAGCGTCTGGGTGTTCTTTGCAGGCCCGGGCGCGTATTACCGCTACGGACTGGGATACTTTTTCTCGGAGATGTGCATCTACTCCATGTTCCCGATCATCTGCTACTTCACGATGACCAAGGTATGGCTGGTCAACCAGCAGAAGCACTTCACCACGCCGGCGGATTTCTTCTACTGCCGCTATCAGTCCAAGGCGCTGACCGTTATCATCGACCTCGTCTACATCGTCTGCGCCGTGCCGTTCATCTCGGCGGTCCTGGTGGCGGGCGGCCGCGCGGCTGAGGTCGCGACCGGCGGCACGGTGTCCTCGCAGACGTTCACGCTCATCTGCGGCATCATCATGACCGTGTTCGTCATGCTCGGCGGCGTAAAGTCCACCGCGCTGGCGGATGCCGTACAGGGCTGGTTCTTCATCCTTGCGCTGTGGGCCATCATCTTTGTAACGCTCAAGGTCGTGTTCAACGGCTCCATCATCGAGGCGTTCCAGACCGTCCGCGTGCAGACGCCGGATTGGTTCTCCTATCCGGGTCCGATCGGCGTGTGCACCTATCCGTCGCGCGTCAGCTATCCGCTCGCGTGCGCGTTCGGCTACACGCTGCTGCTGCCGCAGGTCTTTGTGCGCTCGGGCTATTACAGCGCGGGCCTGAAGGACCAGCGCCAGATGGCATTCCTCGCGCCCTTCCTCCAGATCATCGTCTGGGGCGGCACGATGCTCATCGGTCTGGTCGCACTGGCAGCCATGCCTGACCTTACCAGCTCGGAGACCGAACTGGTCATCCCGTATATGTGCAACATCATCGCGGGTTCGCACGGTGTGCTGGCGCAGATTCTGATGATCGTGTTCCTCATCGGCGTGCTGGCGGTCGGTCTGTCCACCGCGAACGCGCTGCTGATGGTCATGTCGTCCATCATCTACAAGGATCTGCTGGTCGGCATCGGTCACTGCAAATTCAAGGCGTCCGAGACCTCGGTCGTCCGCGTGGTCATTCTGCTGTTCGGCGCAGTGACGGTCGGCGTTTCGCTCATGCACTGGGAATATGTTTATAATCTGATGATCTTCGCGGATTCCCTGGTCGAATCGCTGTTCCCGGCGCTGGTATTCGGCATCTACTGCAAGTGGGCGACCCGCAAGGCGGCTATCGCTTCCATCTCGGCCGGCGCCATCACCATCTGCCTGACGTTCTTCGTGTGGGACCTCGGCTATGTGTGGTACGGCACCATCGGTCTGGCCGTGGCGCTCGTGCTGATGTATGTGGTTTCCAAGCTGACCAAGGACGACCCCAAGGACAGCGAGGACTTCTATGAGGCGCTCGACTCCGGCCACAGACGGTTCATGCGTATCGAGGCAAAAATCAAGTAACGACAGGAGGGCGAGATCCAATGATTCGCTTTACGCTCAACGGAATACAGATCGAAGTGCAGGACGGCGAAAGCCGCACGCTGCTCGAGTTCCTCCGAAACGTCAGGTGCATGAAGGGCACGAAGGAGGCCTGCGGCACGGGTCACTGCGGCGCGTGCAGCGTCCTTGTGGACGGCAAGCTGATGCGCTCGTGTGTGACGCTGCTGCGTCGGGTGGACGGAAAAACGGTAGAGACCATCGAAAATGCGCCGCATGACACCATGCTGCAAACCATTCAGCGCTCGTTCCTCGATGTCGGCGCGGTGCAGTGCGGCTTCTGCACGCCGGGCATGGTCATGGCGACCAAGGCGCTGCTGCTGCACGATGCAGCACCGGACGAGCGGGAGATCTATGAAGGACTGAAGAACAACTACTGCCGCTGCACCGGCTATGTCAAGATCATCGAGGCGGTCAAGCTGGCGGCAGCACGCCTGCGCGGCGAAACGCCGGATATCGACAGCTTCCGCACACACGAAAGCACGGTCATCGTGGTCGGTGAAAACCAGATCGTGCCGCCCATCACCGGCTCCGCAGTCGGCAAGTCGGTCTGGGATGTGGACGGCATGGACAAGACCGGCGGCAGGCTCAAATTCTGCGACGACTACACCGAGGAGGACATCGGCGCGGATACTCTGCTGCACGGTGCGTTCGTCTGGGCACCGGTGCCGCACGCAAGGATTAACGCGATGGACTGCACTGCCGCCGAACAGGCGGAGGGCGTGGTGCGCATCGTCACCGCCGCCGATGTGCCCGGCATGAACAAAATGGGCACGTGGACGCCTGAGCAGCCGGTGTTCTGCACGGACGAGGTGAACTTCCTCGGCGACCATCTGGCGCTTGTCGTAGCGGATACTGTGGAGCACGCGAGAGCGGCCGCGAAGCTGGTCAGGATCGACTATGAGGAACTGCCCGGCATCTACACGATGGCGGACGGGTATCGAAAAAACAGCTTTATCGTGCACACCGGCCGCAAGAGCGGCGATGTGGAGCAGGCAAAGCAGCGGCCGGACATCGTAAAGATAAACGTTTCCAAGGAGATCGAGCCGCAGGAGCACGCCTGCATGGAGCCGGTCTCCGCCATCGGCATGGTGCAGGACGGAAAAACGACCGTCTATGCCTGCACGCAGGCGCCGTTCGAGATCCGCAGTATGCTGGCGAAAATTCTGGACAAGCCCGAGGAGGATATTCGCGTCATCGTGACGCCGCTTGGCGGCGGCTTCGGCAAAAAGTGCGATGCGTTCCTCGAGGCGCCGGCGGCAGTGGCCGCGCTCGCGTGCGGAAAGCCGGTCAAGATCACGCTGACGCGCCGGGAGGATCTGCTCCTCACCACCAAGCGGCACGGCTATCACACGGATTACGAGATCGGCTTTACGCCGGACGGCAAGTTTCAATATCTGGACTGCCGAATGTTCTCGGACGGCGGCCCGTATGAGTGCGAGAGCTACGGCACGCTGATGACCGGCGCGCTGATGAGCGGCGGCCCGTATATTATTCCCAACGTCCGTGTCGAGGGCTCAGCCATCCGCAACAACAATTTACAGGGCGGCGCGTTCCGCGGCTACGGCATCAATCAGGCGGCGATCTCGATCGAGACCGCGATGGACATGATGGCGGAAAAGCTGGGCATCGACCCGTTCGAGCTGCGCCGCCGCAATGCTGTCTACCCGGGCGCGACGTCGGTCGGCGGCGAAGTGCTCAAATACAGCATGGGCATGATGGACACCATCAACCAGTGCGAAAAAAGTCTGAAAAAGGCGCTCAAGACGTATGAGGGACAGTACCCGAAGGGCAGTAAGGTGCTCGGCTGGGGCATGGCCTCGGGATTTAAGAACGTCGGCGTCGGCAAGGGCATCTTCACCGATGACGGCGCGTGCAAGCTGATTTTGCAGGGTGACGGCCGCCTGCACATGATCGTATCCGGCACAGATATGGGACAGGGCTTCCGCACTGCCATGACACAGATCGCGGCGGAAACGCTGGACATGGATATAGGAAATATCTTCATCACGAACGGCGACACCGAGCTGACCATCCCGACCGGCGAGTCGGTCTCCGAGCGCCAGACACTGTGCGGCGGCCGCGCGGTGTACGAGGCGTGCGTCAAGCTCAGACAGGATTTAGATAGCCGTCCGTGGCAGCCGGGCGAGGAACGCCGCGCCGAGTATTACTATGCCTCCGACCCATGCTTTGCCATCGGTGATTTTGAGGGCGCGAAAAAGCGCGGCGCGAAGTACCGCAACTTCCCGGCATATGCGTATGCGACGCAGGCCGCCATTGTCGAGGTGGACAAGGAGACCGGCGAGGTGCGCCTGCTCAAGGTCATCGCGGCGCATGACGTCGGCCGCGCCATCAATCCGCATATCATCGAGGGTCAGATGCACGGATCCTGCTCGATGGGGCAGGGATATGCGCTGACCGAGGGATACCCGACGGAAAACGGGTATCCGGTCAAGACGCTGTACCGTCAGCTGGGTCTGCCGCGCGCCGAGGATACGCCAGACTACGAGATCATTCTGATCGAGGACCCGGAACCGCAGGGCCCGTTCGGCGCGAAGGGCATTTCCGAGGTAGCGACCGTGCCGGTGACGCCGGCGATCCTGAACGCCGTGTCGCGTGCCATCGGCGTGCGCATCAATAAGGTTCCGGCGTCTCCGGAGGTGGTTCTCGAGGCGATCCGCACCGGAAAATGCGACGTGCCGACCATGGAGCAGCAGATCAAAGAGTTGGAAAAATGATAAAAGCAGAGCGCTCCCTGTCGGGAGCGCTCTCAGCTTATCGGAAAACAAAGTTTCGCGACCGCTTATTTATGAAAAACATATTCCTTCCGGAACGTTCGCGGCGACATGCCGACCGCCTTGGAAAACTGCGCGTTGAAATGGCTCGGATTGTCGTATCCGACCTGCGCGGCGATGCGCGTCACCGGCAGCTCGGTCGTGATGAGCAGCGTCTGCGCCTCGCCGATGCGCCGCCGCAGGACATACTGAAGCGGCGAATAGCCGGTCACATCCTTGCAGACATGCGCGAGGTAGTACGGACTGACGTGCAGCGCGTCCGCCATGCTCTGAAGCGAGAAATCCTCGGCAAAATGCCGGTCGATGTAGTCCTTGATGCGCTGCGCGAATACGTTTTCTCCGCGGCTGCCGTCCTGCGCGGCGGCGGAGAGGAACTGCTGCACGAGCGTCAGCAGCGCCATCAGCAGATGATGCGCGCCGTCGTCGTTGCCTGCGGTCAGCTCGCTGTACAGCACATCATACAGCCGCTCGAGCCGGACGGTCTGCGCCTCGGTCAGCGGGCAGACAGGCGAGGCATCGTCCGGGATGAGTGCGTTTTCGCGCAGTCCGGGTACGCTCAGACCGCCGAGCGCCAGACTGAACGAGGCAACCGGCCGGTCGGGGCCGGACGGCTCATCGTGCACCACGCGGCTGTTATAGATGAACAGGTCGCCCCGGCGCGCGTCATACGGCATGCCGCCGACGAAATAACGGCTCTCGCCGCCGCGCACGAGCACGATCTCCACCAGATCGTCATGCGCGTGCATGACGCGGGGATGCGCGGACGCCTCTGCATCCGTCCGGCTGACGGAAAACAGGCGCGGCGGCCGGGTCAGCCCGAACGGCGGCTCATATTCCTTTTTGACAAAACACTGTATCAATTTTTTCGCCCTTTCCGCCTGAATATAGTATCATCGTAGCATAATCAGCCGTATATCGCAAGAGAAATGCGGATCGGAGTCCGACGGCGCTTCCAGACCTTCCCTGAATGAATGCACAAAAGAAATGGCGAAAAACTGTGCAGAACAACGAGACGCTGCGGGAGTTTTTTATAATTCGTGCAAAATCCCCTTGCATTGACAGGCAGATATCGTATAATTTAGATAGAGGCTTTGGCAGATGGCGAAAGCGCGTCTGCCGGGGCAAATATCTGGAGAGGTGATAGACATGGATTTCATGGCTGAATACAAGCACTGGCTGGAGAGCGGCGCGCTGAGCGCAGAGGAGCACGCAGAGCTGCAGTCGGTTGCAGACGATAAAGAAGAGATCGAGAGCCGTTTTTATGCGCCGCTGTCGTTCGGCACGGCAGGCTTGCGCGGCGTTCTGGGCGTCGGCCTCAACCGCATGAACCGCTTTACCGTCGGTCAGGCGGCGCAGGGCCTTGCGAAGCTGATCGTATCGAACGGTCAGGCGGCGATGGACCGCGGCGTTGCGATCGCATACGACTCCCGTCACTTCTCGCCCGAGTTCGCAAAGCAGTCCGCGTGCATCCTCGCCGCGAACGGCATCAAGGCGCTGATCTTCGACGAGCTGCGCCCGACCCCGGAGCTGTCCTTTGCAGTCCGTCACTACGGCTGCATCGCGGGCATCAACATCACCGCATCCCATAACCCGAAGGAATACAACGGTTACAAGGTCTACTGGGAGGACGGCGCACAGCTGCCCCCGGCCGAGGCGGACGTAGTCGCAAAGGAAATGGCGGCGACCGACATCTTCACCGGCGTTAAGACCACGGATTTCGATGAGGCCGTCAAGAGCGGCATGATCCGTATGCTCGGCAAGGACACCGACGAGGCGTACCTCGGCGAGGTCATCAAGGTTGCCGTCAACCCGGACTGCGTAAAGCAGGTCGCAGACGACTTCAAGCTCGTTTACACCCCGTTCCACGGCGCAGGCTATCGTCTGGTTCCGGAAATTCTCCGCCGCCTCGGCTACAAGCACATTATCTGTGAGCCCGAGCAGATGAAGATCGACGGCGATTTCCCGACCGTCAAGAACCCGAACCCGGAGTACAAGGAAGGCTTCTATCTGGCCATTGATCTGGCAAAGAAGAACGACGTTGACCTCATCATCGGCACCGACCCGGATGCGGACCGCACCGGCATCGTCCTCAAGGACAAGTCCGGCGAGTATGTCACCCTGTCGGGCAATCAGGTCGGCGTGCTGCTCACCGATTACATCATCACCGCGAAGAAGCTGACGAACACCATGCCGGCGCATCCGGCGGTGCTCAAGAGTATCGTCACCACCGAGATGGCGCGCGCGGCGGCGGAGAAGAACGGCGTTGCGTGCTTCGACACCTTCACCGGCTTCAAGTTCCTCGCGGAGAAGATCAAGCAGTTCGAGAAGGACGGTTCTCACGAGTACATCTTCGCGTTCGAGGAGTCCTACGGCTACCTGTGCGGCGACTACGCGCGCGACAAGGACGCAGTCACCGCCTCCATGCTGATCGCGGAGATGGCGGCTTATTACCGCACGCAGGGCAAGACGCTGTACGACGCCATGGAAGAGATGTACGAAAAGTACGGCTACTACTGCGAGCAGACCATTTCCATCGTCATGCCGGGCGTTTCCGGTCTCCAGCGCATGAAGGAGCTCATGCAGGAGCTGCGCGACAAGCCGCTGACCGCTGTCGGCCCGGACAAGGTCGACTTCACCCGCGACTACATGCCGGGCACCCGTACCTGCATGGCAGACGGCAGGGTTGAGCAGATGGAGCTCAAGGGTCAGAACGTCATGTACTACGAGCTCGAGGGCGGCACGACCTTTATCATCCGTCCGTCCGGCACCGAGCCCAAGGTCAAGGTATATATCATGGCCAAGGGCGCGAACAAGGCCGAGGCTGAGGCGAAGGTAGACGTTCTGGCGGCTGCCGCAAAGGAAATCGTCAAGTAATTCGCCCATATTAACTGAATACACAAAGAGCGGCCCGGTGCAGGGGAAAAATCCTTTTGCACCGGGCCGCGGAATTTGCTGTGCAAATTCTTGCCCGCTTCCGCGTGCGGGACGCGAATAGAAACGCTGCTATTCCGTTATAATCTCGTCCTCGCGGAGGATGACGCGGATGCCCCAGGGCGGGACGCTGTCCGGCCAGCACTCGCCCTCGAGCATGACAAAGGCGGCGTCGTACTTCGGGCGCTTTTTCGGGTACAGGCCGAGACCGTCCGTAAAATAGAGAAGACCGCGCAGCGAGTGGAACGCGCCCTCAGCGACAAGCTGGTCGACGTGCTCGAAAACCGGGCGGAAATCGGTCGCAGACTGGCCGATAAGCTCGAAATGCGCCATGTAGTCGGCAAATTCCTTCGCGTCGTGAATGACCCTGTCCGAGCGCAGCTTGTCGTCGCATTGCAGGATGCGCAGGTTGATGCGGCGGAAAAAGCTCGTGTTCTGCTGGAGCAGCTCGCAGGTCCTTTCGAGAAAGGCGCGGACGAGCTCGCCCGAGGTGGACATGGAGGTGTCGATGGCGATGACGAAATCCTCGATTTTCCGCGTTTCGCGCGTTTCCAGCGGCTCGATCAGCGGCATATTGCCGTAGCGGCGCAGACCGTAGGCGTAGTAGCCGTAGTCAAACGAGTCCGCGTCGATGGCGGTCTCCTCGCGCAGGGCGGAAAACCGCCGCAGAAAGGCGCGGTAGTCGGTCGTGCGGCGCGCGGAGACGGCAAGCTGCTCGCGCACGGCCTCGCCGCCGGTCGCTTCGCTGGCGAAAACCGTATTCATGGCGGTCTGGGTGCGCTGCGCCTGCTGCTGCCAGCGGCGGTCCTGATCGTCATCATCCTCGGGCCAGAGCGTGTGCTCATCGACCGCGAAAACGCGTGTGAGCGTCGCGCAGTCGTAGGAATTCATGCGCTCGCGGCGGAAATGGCGGTAGACCGCCTCGGCTGTCAGCACAGGCATATGCTCGTGCAGCGAGCGGTAAAGGCTGCGCCGCCGCACCGAGGTCTTGTCCGGCGTGAGGCAGCGGTAATCCAGACTGTCGAGCAGGCTTTCGACCGCAATATCGCACGTGAGCGACCAGAGATCGCGGTCGCGGCCGCGCATTTTCGCCGGATGGCGCAGCAGACAGTGAAAGACCGTGTGCAGATAGGCGCGGTTGACGCTCGTGCGGCTGCGCTCGAAGCGCTGCGCGAGCCACGCGCCGCTGAAATACAGCGCCTTTGCATCGGTCGCGAGCGAGCTCGTCTCGAAGCCGTCCTGCACCGGCAGCGCCGCGAGTGCGCCGTCGAGAAACGGCAGGTTCATATAAAGCTCGCTGCGGGCGGAAAACAGGATTTCGCGCCCGATATTGGCCCATCGTTCGGACTGCATGGCCGAGCCTCCTTACAGATCGAATGTTTTTGCGCGTCCGCGCGGCTTTGACGGGCCGGCGGCGGCGAGCAGCACGGAGAGCGCAGCGGTCTGCCCGGCCTCGCGCGCGGCGGTGCAGGCGGCGTCTATGCCGGCATCCGACAGCACGGAAAGCGACAGCAGCACATGGAGCGAAACGCTGTCGCCCTGTTTTGCGAGCGCACAGGCGAGCGGGCCGCCGTGCTCGCGCAGAACGGCGAGATAGTCCGCGCGTGCGCTGTCCGACAGGGCAAAGGGCGCGGCGAGCCGCCGCACCGCGACCCGGGCGGCGATGGCGAAATCATGCCGCTCGGCAAGCTCGGAAAGCGCCCGGTCGTACTGCCGGAAGTTCAGCGCCGCGCCGTCAAAGCACTGGCGGTAGCTGTACCCGGCGCCGTGGATACGGCGCTGAAAGATATGCGCCGGGCTGAGATCCTCGAGCTCCTCGGTGTAGGCCGGGAACAGCAGCGGCGTGCACGCATCGCCGTGCAGAAAGCGCACATCCAGCTCACTCGCGGTCTCGCCGAGTATTTTCGGCAGGCAGGTCGCGCCGCCCGGCGGCGCGAGCAGGCGGATGCGGTGCAGACTGAGGCAGTTCATCAGCGAGCCGCCGTCAAACGCGGAAACGCTGTCTGTCATGGTCAGCTCCTCGAGCGAGCGGCAGTTGTAGAACGCATAGCTGCCGACGGTTTTGAGCTGTTTCGGCAGCGTCACGGCGCGGATGCTGTCCGCTTCGTGCACGGGGAGCGGGCCGCCGCAGGTCACGCGCACGGAAAACGTGTCCCGGCCGGAGAGGTCGGGGGCGCGGCCGCTCAGGACATATCTGCCGAGCGCGGTAACGGGCGCGCCGTCGATCTCGTCGGGCAGCAGCACGACCGGGTCGCGCGTCTCGCACCGCAGGATGCACACCCCCTCTGCCTGCGTCTCGCAGGTGAGGATCAGTTCGTTTTCGCCGTCGATGCAGCGCATGGCCACCGCTCCTTTGCCTTTTTCTCGTGTAAATTATAGCACGCGAGCCGGACAACGGCAAGGCGGCACTTGTGCGGCCGGGGGAGGCGTGGTATAGTAGGGAATAGACAGAAACAAAGCCGAGGTGCTTTTCATGAATATCAAACGAGCAAAACAGGAAATCAAGAACGCGCTGCGCGCCTATCTGGCGAAGGACGAGTTCGGCGCGTGGCGTATTCCGCCCATCCGGCAGCGGCCGGTGCTGCTCATCGGCCCTCCGGGCATCGGCAAGACCCAGATCATGCAGCAGATCGCGGAGGAGACCGGCGTGGGACTGGTTTCCTATACGCTGACCCACCACACGCGCCAGTCCGCGCTCGGACTGCCGTTTATCGAAAAGGTGCGGCTCGGCGGCGAGGAGCGCACGGTGACGAGCTACACGATGAGCGAGATCATCGCATCGGTCTACCGCGAGATCGAGCGCACGGGCATTTCCGAGGGCATCCTGTTCCTCGACGAGATCAACTGCATCTCGGAGACGCTGACGCCGATGATGCTCCAGTTTTTGCAGTGCAAGACGTTCGGCAATCAGCAGCTCCCGGCAGGATGGATGGTCGTGGCGGCCGGAAATCCGCCCGAGTATAATAAATCCGTGCGCGAATTTGACGTTGTGACGCTCGACCGCGTGAAAAAGATCGACATCGAGGAGGATTTCGGCGTCTGGAAGGAATACGCCGGAAAACGCGGCATTCACGGCGCGATCCTGTCCTATCTGGAGATCCGCCTCGACAATTTCTACCGCGTCGAGGCGACGGCGGACGGTTTGCAGTTTGTTACTGCACGCGGCTGGGAGGATCTGTCCGAGCTGATGCAGACCTATGAAACGCTCGGTCTCCCGGTCGACCGGCAGGTCGTCGAGCAGTATCTCCAGCTGCCGCAGATCGCGTCGGATTTCGCGAACTATTTGCAGCTTTACGAAAAGTATCGTCAGGTCTACCGCGTCGACGAGATCGTTTCGGGCACATGGGAGAAGGTGCGCGCCTCTGAGCTGCGCGACGCGCCGTTTGACGAAAAGCTCGGCGTGCTCGGCCTGCTGCTCTCGCGTCTTGCGGACACGGCGCGCGCGGCTTACCGGCAGGATGCGCTGACCGACGCGCTGCACGGCGACCTGCTGTGCGTCCGCGAAGGGGAAAAGACGCTCGGCACGCTGCTCGACGAGAAACGCGAGGAGCTAATGCGCCGCCGCAGCGGCTCGCCCGACCGGGACACGCTGTTCGTCGCAGCGCGCGAGGCGGAGCTGCTGGATACCTGGCAGCAGACGCTCGCGCTCGAAAAAACGCCGCGCGGTCAGGCGTTCGATCGGCTCAAGGCGCTGTTCGGCGGTGAGGTCGAGGCGCGCGCACAGGCGGCCGACCGCGCAGACGAGGGGCTGACGAACGCCTTCGCCTTTCTCGATGCGGCCATCCCGGATTCGCAGGAGCTCGTGCTGTTCGCCACCGAGCTGACCGCGAATTGGTTCACGTCGTGGTTCATCCAGAATTTCGGCTGTGACGCCTACTTTGCGCACAACAAAAAGCTGCTGTTCGACGACACGCGCGCGCAGCTTTTACAGGATATTGATGCGGCAAAGCAGGAAAAGGACAACTGAAAAATTCGAAAAACCCTGCCGAAACGCGAAAAACGCGGATTATCGGCAGGGTTTTGCTGCTGGTCAAAAGATTGACCACCCGAAACGCTTGACAAAACGCAGAAAAATTCCTATTCTAAGGCTTGCTTCATGGGGATGAAGCCTTGGGCAACACCGCACAATTAAAGCTACGGCGCTTTGCGGAAATTCTGTACCCTGCCTTCGTTGCGATTTCACGGTAATACGTCAAGTATTACCGCAAAACCGCGCCTTGTCAGTACGCAGAATTTACTCGCAAATCGCTCTTGTTCAATTATGCGGTATTGCCCTTGAGACAATGAGGACGCTCCGGTATCTGCCGACGGGGCGTCCTCACACAAAAACAGGAGGTAACGTTATGTTCGATCATCAGATCAGCCGTTTTGAAAAGCGCATAGCCGACCTGCCCGATCAGCCGACGCTCGCGCCCGACGCGCTCAAAGCGTGGTTCGACAGCGCGCCCGAGCAGCTGCGGCAGGCGCTCAACCGGGTCTGCGCGGACGGAAAAACGCTCGAGGAGCGCATGGAGTCGCTCGTGATCGGCGCCTACGGCGGCACGGTGACGCGCGAAATGCTCGCGCAGGAGCTTCAGCAGGAGCTCGCCGGCAAGGCTGAGCAGAGCGCGGTGCAGGCGTCGCTGAGCGCACTGTCCGGCTCGCTCACGGACAGCATGCAGAGCACGGTGGAGGCTATGAACGCAGCGGACGCCGAGACGAACGCGCGCGTGGATCAGCTTTTTGTGTTCGGCACCTACGAGGGCGACGGCGAGACCAGCCAGTTCATCTCGCTCGGCTTTACGCCGCGCGCCGTGCTCATCTGCCGCACGGACGGCGCGTTTTCGCAGGCGAATCTGATCTACGGCGGCCTTGCGACGGCGGCATCGCCCGCAAAGACTGTCGAGATCGCGAAGAACGGCTTCAACGTGCTGAGCTCGTCCTCGCTCTACAACGGCAATAACCCGATGTATACGTTCAAATATATCGCGCTGCGGTAAAAATGCACAGAAAAGAATGCGGAAATCGTACTCTCTTTTACGTTCGGATTTTCGGGAAACCGCTTGACAGAAGAAGG
Organism: Butyricicoccus sp. OM04-18BH; assembly: GCF_003481705.1. Lineage (GTDB taxonomy): Bacteria > Bacillota > Clostridia > Oscillospirales > Butyricicoccaceae > Agathobaculum > Agathobaculum hominis. Next base: position 444,158 of record NZ_QULN01000001.1, on the reverse strand, counting down.
GGCTTGTGTTATGCTATTACAAGCCGCATTGTGCATAGGCTCTTATTAAGTGTGCGTCTTTCCGACGCTCCGCCGTGCCAAGCGTGACTCTACAACGAAAGAGAGGGAAAATCATAATGTATGCCATTCTGAAAACTGGCGGCAAGCAGTACAAGGTATCTGAGGGCGACGTGATCTACGTCGAGAAGCTCGGCGTGGAGGACGGTGCAACCGTTACTTTTGACGAGGTTCTGGCAGTAGGCGAGGGCGACAAGCTCACCGTCGGCGCTCCTTACGTTTCCGGCGCAGCCGTAACCGGCACGGTCGAGAAGACCGGCAAGGGCAAGAAGATCAACATCTTCAAGATGAAGCCCAAGAAGGGTTACCGCCGTCGTCAGGGCCATCGTCAGCCGTACACCAAGGTAACCATCGCGTCCATCAAGGCGTAAGGCCGTGACGAAGGTCACTTTTTCGCTGCAAGGGGACAAAATCCTCTCGGTGGACATCCTCGGCCACGCAGGCTATGCGGAGGAAGGGGAGGACATCGTTTGTGCGGCGATCTCCAGTGCGGTGATGCTGACGCATGCTCTGCTGTACGACGTACAGCGCATCCCCGTTGACACACTCATCGAGGACGAGGGCGCACACATCCGCTTTACCCTGCCGAAAGACACGGTGGAGCGTGGTCAGGACGCACTTCAGGCACTAAAGCTGCATTTTTCCGAGCTGGAACAAAATTATTCCGATTTCTTAAACGTAATGGAGGTGCACACAGATGCTGAAGATTAGCTTACAGTTTTTCGCGCATAAAAAGGGCGCAGGTTCTACCAAGAACGGCCGTGACTCCGAGTCCAAGCGACTGGGCGTTAAGCGCGCAGACGGTCAGACCGTACCGGCAGGCAACATCCTCGTTCGCCAGCGCGGCACGAAGATCCATCCGGGCGTAAACGTTGGCCGTGGTTCGGACGACACCCTGTTCGCAAAGGTTGAGGGCGTTGTCCGCTTCGAGCGCCTGGGTAAGGACCGCAAGCAGGTTTCCGTTTACCCGCAGTAAACCGAACAAGACACAAATCCCAGACAGGCGTCTGGGATTTTGTTTTAATGATCATAATACTGTTGCATACTGCCACTTGAAAGGAGGACAACACTGTGTTTATTGATATTGCAAAGATCAAGATCGTTTCCGGCAAGGGCGGCGACGGCAAGGTCGGCTTCCACCGCGAAAAGTATGTCGCGGCGGGCGGACCGGACGGCGGCGACGGCGGCCGCGGCGGCTCGGTCATCTTCAAGGTGGATGACAATCTGTCGACGCTTCTGGACTTCCGCTACAAGAAAAAGTATGTCGCGGCGCCCGGCGAGCCGGGCGGCGGCAAGCGCTGCAAGGGCAAGGACGGCGCGGACCTCGTCATCCGCGTGCCGCGCGGCACGATCATCCGCGATCAGAAAACCGGACAGGTCATGAAGGATATGTCGGATAACGAGCCGTATGTCGCGGCAAAGGGCGGCAACGGCGGCTGGGGCAACACGCATTTTGCGACCCCGACCCGTCAGGCGCCGCGCTTCGCGAAGCCGGGTCTGCCGGGCGTTGAGCGCGACATCGTGCTCGAGCTCAAGCTGCTCGCGGACGTCGGTCTGGTCGGCTTCCCGAACGTCGGCAAGTCCACTCTGCTGAGCATGGCATCGGCAGCCCGTCCGAAGATCGCGAATTACCACTTCACGACCCTCGTGCCCAACCTGGGCGTGGTCTCCGTGGGCGAGGAGCAGAACTTTGTCATGGCGGACATCCCGGGCATCATCGAGGGCGCGAGCGAGGGCGCCGGCCTCGGTCATGACTTCCTGCGCCATATCGACCGCTGCCGTCTGCTGCTGCATCTGGTCGATGCGGCGGGCAGCGAGGGCCGCGATCCGCTCGACGACATCGAGAAGATCAATGCCGAGCTGGCCGGTTACAGCGAGTTTCTGGCGGCGCGTCCGCAGATCATCGTGGCGAACAAGACCGACCTGCTGGGCGAGGACCGCGAGCCGGTCGAAAAGCTGAGAAAGTATGCCGAGGAGCACGGCTTCCTGTTCGCGGAGCTGTCCGCGGCGACCAATCAGGGCGTCCGGGAGCTGATGAATCTCACCTGGCACGAGCTGCAGCAGCTGCCGCCGGTATTCGTGTACGAGCCGGAGTTCGTCGAGACCGAGGCGGCTCCCGTCACCGAGAACGACTGGACCATCGAGCGCGACGGCGACGCCTACGTCGTTACCGGCGCATGGGTGGACAAGGTCATGGGCTCGGTCAATCTCGACGACTACGAATCCCGTCAGTATATGGACCGCATGCTTCAGACCGCAGGCATCTATGCGAAGCTCGAGGAAATGGGCATCGAGGAAAATGCGCCGGTCATCATCGGCGAGCTCGAATTCGAGTACGTTTACTAAGACTGATATTAGGGCAACACCGCACAATGAAAGCTGCGGCGCTTTACGGAAATTTTGTGCCCTGACTTTGTTGCGATTTCACGGTAATACATCAAGTATTACCGCAAAACCGCGCCTCGTCAGTACGCAAAATTTACTCGCAAATCGCTCTTGTTCCATTATGCGGTATTACCCTGGGAAAACCGTCGGAGAAATCGTTCTCCGACGGTTTACTTTTTTTCATGTGAAGTTAATTTGTGCAATCCGACGGGAAGGAAAACTTGACATTCATGCAGAGAAATGTTAAACTTAATCCCATAAAACCATAAAGCGACAAACGAAGCTGGCAGGAAAAAGTCCACAAGACTTGCCGAAGGAGCGAAACTCTCAGGTGTCCGGTGTACCCGGATGAGGACTGTCAGCGGATGTGGCTCTGGAGAACGTCCCGAATGTAAGGGGACTGCCGAAGGTGCAACGCGCGCGGGGGTAAGAGTAGCCGCGCCCAATCTCTCAGGCAAAAGGACAGAGTATGGATCGATAAAATGCACAGGAGGTCAGCGTTTCATCAGCGCGTGAAATCCTGTTCTGCTGTCGTTCTTTTGAGCCGAAATCCATTTTACCCATGGGTTTCGGTTTTTTGTTTGCCGCAGACAAAAAAGGGGAATGTAAAAAATGACAATGGAAGTATTGGCAGACTGGGTAAGCAAGGTCAGCAACGTCGTCTGGAACGGCCTGCTGCTGTATCTCCTCGTAGGTACCGGCATCGTGTTTACCATCCGCACACGCTTCGTTCAGGTCCGCAAGTTCGGCGCAGGCTGGAAGCACCTGTTCGGTCACTTCTCGCTCAACGGTGAAAAGGCGGGCGCGGACGGCATGAGCCCGTTTCAGGCGCTGACGACCGCTATCGCGGCGCAGGTCGGCACCGGCAATATCGCGGGCGCGGCTACCGCACTGTATTCCGGCGGCCCGGGCGCGATCTTCTGGATGTGGCTGTCTGCGTTCTTCGGCATGTCCACCATCTACGGTGAGGCCGTGCTCGCGCAGAAGTACAAGACCACCGACGACAAGGGTCACGTTACCGGCGGCCCGATCTACTACATCCGTGCACGCTTCCAGGGCGGCTTCGGCAAGTTCCTTGCCGGCTTCTTCTCGGTCGCTATCATTTTCGCCCTCGGCTTCACCGGCAACATGGTACAGGCAAACTCGATCAGCGTTGCCTTCAAGACCGCGTTCGGCGCACCGCAGATCGTTGTCGGCATCGTCTGCGCGATCATCGCGGCGTTCATCTTCCTCGGCGGCGTCGGCCGTATCGCTTCCGTTACCGAGAAGGTCGTCCCGATCATGGCGCTGTTCTACATGGCAGGCTGCCTGGTCATCCTGTGCTTCAACCATGCGGCGATCATCCCGGCGTTCAAGTCCATCTTTGTTGCGGCGTTTGATCCGCAGTCGATCCTCGGCGGCGCAGCCGGCATCACGGTGCGCGAGGCGATGCGCTACGGCGTTGCACGCGGTCTGTTCTCCAACGAGGCCGGTATGGGCTCCACGCCGCACGCACACGCGCTGGCCAAGGTAAAGCGTCCGCAGGATCAGGGCGAGATCGCCATCGTTTCCGTATTCATCGACACCTTTGTTGTACTGACGCTGACCGCGATGGTCATCCTGACCTCCGGCATGCTCAATCCGGGCGCTCCGGACGGCCTGCAGGGCACCGAGCTCGCACAGGCTGCCTTCTCCGCCTCCCTCGGCACGATCGGCGGCGCATTTGTTGCGATCTGCATGCTGTTCTTCGCGTTTTCCACCATTATCGGCTGGTATTTCTTCGGTGAGCAGAACGTAAAGGCGCTGTTCGGCCACAAGGCGGTCAAGGCTTACGCCGCGATCGTTGTTGCCTGCATCGTGATCGGCTCCGCGCTGCACGTTGATCTGGTCTGGAACCTGTCCGACCTGTTCAACGGCCTGATGGTATTCCCGAACCTCATCGCGCTCCTCGCGCTGTCCGGTCTGGTCGCAAAGGCTGCACATGACAAGGACATCATGAAGTAAAAGCACCATATAAAGCTGAAATCCCCTCCTGCAAGCGCATCGCAGGAGGGGATTTGACTTGTCTGCGAAACTTTGTTTCGCAGACAGGTTGTGTTCTGACTGCGCAGAACACGAGTCGTCCGAAAGTTCCCATGCGGAAACTTTCTACCTCTTAAAGTGAAAAAAACGAGGCACATGTCCTCGTTTTTTTTCGTTTGCTGTGCAAACGCTTTTGAAAGCGCGCTGCCGCGCGGCAGCACAATAATAAAGTCTACCGCTTTTTTATTCCTCGCTCTTCGGCTCGGACGAGGGCTTGGGACGCGCGGCCTCATGGCGGCGCAGCTCGGGTTCGATCAGCTCGCGCGCGAGACTTGGCAGGTGGTCGATGCCGTTGCGGCGGGCATCGCTGTAAATGGTCTGCATGATAGTTCGGGCAAACGAGTCCGGGTTGCTGCGCAGATTTTTGACGAGCGCACTCTGGCTCTTGCCGAGATATCCGTCGACGATGCGCTGCACGCCGGACAGCCCCTTGACATAGGTAAGGAAAAGCTCCTGCTCCGGGGTATGCTCGCGGCGGTCGTCGAGCAGCAGGGACAGGATGCCCTTGCGGTCGAGCGGCCGCTCTCTGCCGGGCGCGACAGGCTGCGCCGGGATAGCGAGCCGTTCCTTCGGCAGACCGCAGCGGTGCAGGCGGTAGCGCGGCTTGAGCACCGCGTCGCTGTATTCGATCTCGTCCTCGAAGGGATTGCCGCCGAACGACAGGTCGGACGCGCGCTGTGCGGCGCGGTATTCGTTCTGGAGGCGGCGGTTTTCGCGGCGGATGTCGTTCGCGCTGTCCACGAACGGCAGCCAGCCGAATACACGGTTGTACCAGTTCACCTCGTTCTGCCTGAGCTCGATATGAACAGGCGTGAGCGGCGCGAATGTGCAGCCGTCGCCGGTCTTGAGCTGAGGCGGCTTGATGGGCGCCTCCAGACTGCGGCTGCGGCAGGCGTCAAAGGCTGCGCCGAGCGCTTCCGCGTCGTCTGCATCGAGATGCGACCAGAGCGTGAGCATTTCCTCGCGCGTGAGCGGTGCGCCGGTGAGCAGGCTGCCCACGCGGAGCAGGGCATCCGGCACCTCCGGCTGCGCCTGAAGGGCGCGGTATCCGTGCGCAAATGCCTGCATGAGCGCGGTCAGCTGCGCGGAGGAGAGCGGCGTGAGGTCGATGATGCGGCCGCCGATGCGCTGGCCGACGCCGGTCTCGCGGCAGGCGAGAAAGCCGCTCTGGCGCTCGGAATGCGCCCAGTCGCTGTGCGCGTGGCCGAGAGAGGAAACGCCGCCTGGGGCGTCGCTCTGGATGCCGAGCGTCAGCGCAGCATAGCGGCCTTCGCCGCCCTTGTACGGGCGCAGATAGATGTGTTTATCCGCCAGATCGGCACTGTACTGCCGGGCGGGATGCTCGTTCTCGCGTGCGCGGCGGCGCAGCACGGTGCCGTCCGCCTTGCGGAGCGCGAAATGCTGCACGGCAGGGCAGGGGCGGAGCGCCCGGAAATCCGTGTCCGCAGGCAGCAGGAAGGCCACGCGGCCGCCGTGCGCGAACGGCTCGGTGACGGTCGCCTCCGCGCCGAGAAAATACGAGCCGGTCTGACCTCTTGCGGTCTGAACGATCTCGACGCCGCCGAGCTGTGCAAGGAACAGCGCCTCAGCAAGCGCAAGCTGCGTATCGTTTACCGCACCCGGGGTGAGCGCACGCTCCATCAGATAAGCGTTCATCTTCTGCTCGCAGCGCTCGTAAACGCCGACCGTATTCGGACTGCGGCGGCGGTCTGCGAGGATGCGTGCGCTGAGCGCAAGACGGAACGCCGGGTCGAGCGCCCATTTTTCGAGCGACAGCTCGAAAACGCTGCTCTCGAGGTAGGCTTCGTCCACGGGGACGGTCGGCGCGGCGAGAAACTCCGCGTAATGCTTTTCCGCGATCCATGTGCGCAGACCGCAGGAAAGCGTCTCCCAGCGGGAAAAATCGTTCTCCGTGACGGCACGTTTTTCGTCCTCGGTGAAGCTGTCGGACGCGCGCAGGGACTCGATATAGCGGTCGAGCTCAAAAAGCTCCTGCGGCGTCAAAAGCATGGTTTTGCTGCATTTATGCTTGATCTTGCCGGAAAGCTGTGTGGTTTCGGTCATGAAAACGCCTCCTTCTCTGTCTGTACGGGCGTCACGGTTAATAGCCGGTCTGGCCGTCGAGCACATCGTCGTGCGCGACCCAGTCCGCGACGTCGATCGTGTCGTATGTATCGTTGTCGCGGCGGATGATGACCTGAGAAATGCCGGCGTTGATGATCATGCGCTTGCACATCGTGCAGGAATTCGCATCGCGCATGATCTCGCCGGTGGACATATCGCGGCCGACAAGATAAAGGGTCGCACCGAGCATCTGCTCACGCGGCGCGGCGATGATGGCGTTCGCCTCGGCATGGACCGAGCGGCAGAACTCGTAGCGCTCGCCGCGCGGAATGCCCATTTTCTGGCGGACGCAGGTGCCGATGTCGATGCAGTTGGCACGGCCGCGCGGTGCGCCGGTGTAGCCGGTGGAAACGATGACGTCGTTCTTGACGATGACCGCGCCGAAGTTGCGGCGCAGACAGGTGCCGCGCTCGAGCGCGACCTGCGCCATATCGAGATAATAGTTGGTCTTATCGCGTCTGTTCATGGGAGTTTCTCCTTTTTGCAGGGGTATTTATTGTATGTTAAAGAGTACGCCGTTTTCCAGACGGAGACGGCGCGTGGCGCGCCGGGCGGCCGCCGGGTCGTGCGTGATGAGGACGATGGTGTGGCCGCTCTCGTGCAGGCTGTCGAACAGCGCGAGCACATCGGCGGCGGAGACCGGGTCGAGGCCCGCGGTCGGCTCGTCCGCGAGCAGCACGCAGGGGCGCGTGATGATGGCGCGCGCGATGGCGACGCGCTGCTGCTGACCGCCGGAAAGCGCGTTCGGCAGATGCTCCATGCGGTCGCCGAGACCGACCGAGAGCAGCGCCGCCCGGGCGCGTGCAAGGCGCACAGAGCGCGGAATGCCGCCGATGGCGAGCGGCAGCGCGGTATTTTCGAGCGCGGTCAGGCCGGGGAGCAGCTGAAACTGCTGAAAAACAAAGCCGATCTCGGAGGCGCGCCGGGCGGTGAGCGCGGCGGGCGAAAGATGGGAAACATCCGTGCCGCAGAGCAGGTAGGAGCCTGAGGACAGCGTGTCGAGCAGGCCAAGAATGTGCATGAGGGTGGATTTTCCCGAGCCGGACGCGCCGGTGACCGAAACGTAGTCGCCGCGCGCGACATGGAGATCGATGCGGTGCAGTGCGGTGACACCGCTGCTGTCATATATTTTACTCGCAGAAATGAGTTTTAGCAAGTCTATTCCCCCTTTTGGGGAAGTTTGCCCGGGGAAAAAGAAGATTATCCCCTGGACTGCCGCGAAACCTTTATGGATTTTCTTCTGCTTGACACTTATGGTATAATAACCGCTGGACGGTTATTATACCGGTTATTTAACAATTATACCACCGGCGGCGGTAAAAATAGGTGTCGTGTGTTGGCGTTTTCAATGCCGCTGTGGTACAATAACCGCAAAACGGTTATTGTACCGGTTATTTAACAATTATACCACCAGCGGCGGTAAAAATGGATGTCGTGTGTTGGCGTTTTCAATGCCGCTGTGGTATAATAACAAAGTAAAATGGCTAACTGTATGCTCCGTTCTGGGAGGAGGAAATGTTATGAAAGATGCGCTGCAGCACGCGCTTGACGTGCTGTCGGGTTTTCTTGCGGAAAATCCGCTCGTGGGCGCGTGGTACACGACGGTCGTTCGCTTCGTGTTCCCACTGCTCGCGCTGATGATCCTGGTGGGCGCGATCCGCTCGCTGTGGAAGGTCAAGCATCCGGACGAGGTCTGGGGCTATCTCACGCTCGGCAACGGTGTGCGCCTGCCGCTCACGCACTGGGAAAACATCATCGGCCGCGCCGCGGCCTGCGATGTGCAGCTCGAATATCCGTCGGTCTCACGGCAGCACGCCGCGCTTATCCGTGAAAACGACGGCAGCTGGACGGTATACGACCTGAATTCCAAGGGCGGCATCAAGGTCAACGATCTGCCGGTAGACGAATACGCGATCGTCGAGGACGGCGATACGGTCTCGTTCGGCGGCATCCCGACCACGATGGTGCCGATCTCGGCGGAGGAAAAGCGCTGGCAGATGGCAGAGCGCCGCGAGGAGGGCCGCCCGGCCGGCATGTGGGGCAGTCTGGTGCTGCTGACGCTGTTTCAGGTGCTCACAGCCGTGCAGCTCGTGGTTGCAGGCGGCGGCGAGGCGAACGTCACCATTCCGCTGACGTTCTTCGTGTTCACCTGCGTCTGCTGGGGCTATTTCATCTTCATGCGCCTGTTCCGCCGCATCGGCTTCGAGATGGAGACCATCGCGTTCTTCCTGTGTACGCTGTCGCTCGCGGTGACGGGCTCGACCGTCCCGGACGAGCTGCCCAAGCAACTCGTCGCGATTTTGATGGGCATGGCGATGTTCCTCATTCTCGGCTTTTTCCTGCGCGACCTGACGCGCGCGCAGAAGGTGCGCTGGTTCATGGGCGCGACGGCGGTCGGCCTGCTCGCCATCACGCTGCTCATCGGCTCGAGCGAGGGCGGCGCGAAGGCATGGCTGCGCTTCGGCTCTCTGTCGCTCCAGACCTCGGAAATCGCGAAGATCTGCTACATTTTCGCCGGTGCGGCGACGCTCGACCGTCTGTTCAACAAGCGCAACCTGTGGATGTTCATCGGTCTTACCGGCGTGTGCGGCGGCTGCCTGGCGCTCCAGAACGACTTCGGTACGGCGCTCGTGTTCTTCGTGACCTTTCTCGTCATCGCCTATCTCCGCTCGGGTGATTTCGCGACGCTCGGTCTGGTCTGCGCCGGCTGCTTCGGCGGCGGCATGGTCATGCTGACCATCAAGCCGCACGTTGCGGCGCGCTTCGCGTCGTGGGGTCACATCTGGGAGGACGTTTATGACAAGGGCTTCCAGCAGACCCATACGCTGACGGCGGCGGCCTCGGGCGGCCTCATCGGCGTCGGCGCGGGCAAGGGCTGGCTCTCCGGCCTGCCTGCGGCGGATACCGACATCGTTTTCGGCATGCTGTGCGAGGAGTGGGGTCTGGTCATCGCGGTGCTGACCGTACTGTGCATCATCACGCTCGCGGTGTTCGCGGTGCGTGCCTGCCGCGCAGGCCGTTCGAGCTTTTACACCATTGCGGCGTGCGCCGCGACCAGCCTGCTCGTGTTCCAGACCTGTCTGAACGTGTTCGGCGCGGTCGACATTCTGCCGTTTACCGGCGTCACCCTGCCGTTCGTGTCCAACGGCGGCTCGTCCATGCTGTCGGCATGGGGCATGCTCGCCTTCCTCAAGGCGACGGACACCCGTCAGAACGCTTCGTTCGCGGTGCGCCTGCCAAGCCGCCGAGAGCTGAGAGGGGAGGACTAAGCCATGCGTAAAATCGAAAAAAGAAGCGTGTTCTGCCTCATTCTGGCCGCGCTGCTCGGCATCGGCCTTGCGTTTTTCTGCTTCCGCTTTGTCGCGGACGGAGACGACTGGGCCTCCTACCCCTACAACCGCCATCTGTACAACAATCAGGGCGTGCTCAAGGGCGGCACGATCATCGACAGCCGGGGCGTTGTGCTCTCGACGCTCTCCGAGGACGGCGAGCGCGTCTATAACGAGGACGGCACGATCCGCCGTGCGACGCTGCATGCCGTCGGCGACCCGGCCGGCAACATCGGCGCGGGCGCGCTGACCGCGTTCGCGGACAAGCTGTCCGGCTACAATCTGCTGACGGGCGCGTATTCGCCGCTCGGCACGGGCAACAGCGTCTATCTCACCATCGACTCCGAGCTCAACCGCGTGGCCTATGAGGCGCTCGGCGGTCAGAACGGCACGGTCGGCATCTACAACTACAAGACGGGCGAGATCCTCTGCATGGTCTCGACGCCGACGTTCGATCCGGCTGATCCGCCGAACATCGCGGCGGATGACCCGGCGTGGGACGGCGTTTACGTCAACCGCCTGCTGTCCGCGAACTCGATCCCCGGCTCGATCTTCAAGGTCGTGACGCTGAACGCCGCGATCGAGAACATCCCCGACCTGTTCCAGAGAAAGTGGAACTGCACCGGCTCGGTCGAGATCGGCGGCGACACCGTGACCTGCCCGTATGCGCACGGCGAACAGGACATCGAGTCCGCGCTCGCAAATTCCTGCAACGGCGTGTTCGGTCAGCTTGCCGTTGAGCTCGGCGCGGAAACGATGAAAAAGTACACGGACGCGGCGGGCCTGACCGAGTCGCTGCGCGTGGACGGCATCCAGACTGCTTGGGGACATTTCGACTTCGACGTGAGCGAAAACCAGCTCGCGTGGGCAGGCGTCGGTCAGGGACAGGACACCATGTGCCCGATCAGCATGCTTCAGTATATGGGCGCGATTGCGAACGGCGGCAAAGCGGCCGTGCCGCGCCTGATCGAGAAATCCACGACCGACTACGGTCTGCCGACCGGCATCTACCGCACGAAAAATTCGGCGCAGCTGATCGACGAAAAGACCGCCGGCACGATTGCCGACCTCATGCACAACAATGTTATCGAGACCTACGGTCAGGACCGCTTCCCGGGCATGGACATCTGCGCGAAGTCGGGCACCGCCGAGGTCGGCGCGGACAAGACCCCGAACGCATGGTTCACGGGCTTTCTGCGCGACGAGGACACGCCGTATGCCTTTATCGTTCTGGTCGAGAACGGCGGCGGCGGCGCGCGCGTTGCCGGTACGGTAGCGTCCGCCGTACTGCAGGCGGCAGTCGGACGGTAAAGCGCGTTGCAGGAGGAAAACTGTGTAAAACTGGAAAAACCGGGGAATATCCTCGGTTTTTTCTGTTTCCGGACTATTTTCGCTGTGTGCAGTCAGAGCACGGCCTGCCGAAAACGTTTTTTCGGCAGGCGCACCTGCTTTTCATCTGCCGCAGAATATGATACAATAGGGCAGTATTGACTCTGGCGAAAACTTCGTTTTTTCGCCAGACTGAGTATTGTAATTTCGGAGAGAAGATGGAAGAACATGAACAGAAAATCCAGATTTGCGGCGGCGCTGCTCGCGGGCGCGCTGCTGCTCGGCATCTCGGCCTGCGGTACGCAGGGAACGGCATCCTTTGCGTCTCCGGTCGAGCTGACCGTCTGGACGTACTATAACGGCGACCAGCTGGAGACGTTCAACCGGCTCGTCGAGGAGTTCAACGACACGGTCGGCAGGGAACGCAATATCGAGGTCATCGCGTCCGGTCAGGGAAGCGTGAACGATCTCGAGACCAATGTGATGAATGCGGCGGAGGGCAAGGTCGGCGCGGAGGCGCTGCCGAATATTTTCTCCGCTTATGCGGACACGGCGTATGCCATCGACCGGATGGGGCTGGTCGTGGATCTCGCGCCCTATCTCGATGAGAAGGAGCGCGAAAAGTATATCGAAGCCTATCTGGAGGAGGGCGACTTCGACGGGGACGGCAGCATCAAGATCTTCCCGACCGCCAAATGCACCGAGCTGCTGTTCCTCAACGATACCGACTGGCAGAAGTTCGCGCAGGCAGCGGGCGCGGATTACAGCGATCTTTTGACCGTCGAGGGCGTTGTGCGGACGGCGGAGAAGTATTACGACTGGACGGACGCGCAGACCGATGCGCCGGCCGACGGCAGGGCGCTGTTCGGCCGCGATGCGATGGCGAACTATATCCTCGCAGGCGCGAAGGAGCTGGGCGCCCCGATCTTCCGCATAAAGAACGGCAGGATGACGCTGAATTTCGACCGGGATGCCGTGCGCAGACTGTGGGACAACTACTATGTGCCCTTTATCAAGGGATATTTCTCTGCGTCCGGCCGTTTCCGCAGCGACGAGATCAAGAGCGGCGGCCTGCTTGCATATGTCGGCTCGAACGCGAGCGCGACCTTCCTGCCGACGCAGGTCATCCGGGACGACGGCCGGAGCTACGACATCACGATGCGCGCGCTGCCCTGCCCGACGTTCGAGGGCTGCGAGCCGGTGGCGGTGCAGCAGGGCGCAGGCATGGTCGTGACCCGCGGCACCGACGAGCAGATCGAGGCTTCGGTCGAGTTTCTCAAATGGATCACCGAGCCGGAAAACAACATCAGCTTTTCGGTCGGCTCGGGCTATATGCCGGTCACGCACGCGGCGTGCGATATGGACGCCATCGAGCAGAGCGGACTGCCGCTGAGCGGCAGCATGAAGGAGATCCTCTCGACTGCGATCGACACGGTGAACAGCTGCGAGCTGTATACCATGCCGGCGTTCACCGGCGCAAAGGATGCGCGCAGTATACTGGAATCCTGCATGAGCGACCGTGCATCGGCCGACCGCAGGACGGTCGAGGAGCGCATTGCGGCGGGACAGAGCGCTGCGGACGCGGAGGCGGAATTTCTGACCGACGGATGCTTCGAGAACTGGTATAACGAGACACTGGAGAAGCTCAGGAGCTGCGAGGGCTGACCGGACGGCGGCGAAAGGAATGCACGGCCTTTGAATATCATGCACATAAAAAGAGAAAACGAGACGGAAAAAGAACGCGAGAGATCGGTATTCAGCACGGTCTTTCTCGCGCTTGTTGCCGTGCTCGCGGTCGAGATCGCCATGCTCCTGCTGTCGTTCACGCTGAGCGGCTTCCCCTCGCGCCTGAACAGCAATGCGGAGCAGATCCTGGACAAGCAGGTCGTCAACCGCGCCGCCTATATCTCCGGACAGCTGATCGAGGCGCAAGACCTTTCTGATCTGGACAGCGCGGTAAACCGTGCGGCGGCGCAGCTTGTTCAGGAGGGCGAAACCGTGGCTTCGCTCACCTCGTCGAACGAGAAAAGCACGCCGCTGTTCGATGAGGTCAGCGGCCAGATGGTGCGCACGCTGCGCGAAAAGAACGTGACAGGCGTGTATATCGTGCTGCATACGGGCGAGATCAGCCGCACGGCAGGCGGTTCGCTGCCCTGTCTTTACCTGCGCGACCTCGACCCGTCCGCGCCGGCCTCCGTCACGAACGACGATCTGCTGTTCGAGCACGCGCCGGCGGCGGTCATGCGCAGAATGAGCATTTCGACGAGCGAAAACTGGGAGCCGGGCATTCCGGTCACAGGCGGCGCGCAGGACGACTTTTTCCGCCTGCCGTATGACCGCGCGCGCGAGGACGGCGGCATTCAGAACGCCGCAGACTACGGCCGATGGTCGACCGAGAGCTACACGCTCGCCGGAGACAGCCGCCCGGTCATCTCCTACACGCAGCCGCTCATCTATCCGGACGGGACAGTCTACGGCGTGATCGGCGTCGAGCTGCTCACGCGCTACGTGCAGAGCCTTCTGCCGTATTCCGAGCTTCAGAACGACGGCTTCGGCGCCTACCTTCTCGCCCGTTCCCCGGATACCACGCAGGACAGCAGCATGACGCTGCACCGCGTGGTGACCTCCGCCGCAGACAGCGACAGAAGCCAGTCGGGCGTCTTTGCGGTCGATATGCAGAGCGAGAGCGGCGGCTGGACGCGCTTTGACGGCTGGCGCTGCTATGCTTCCGTGGTGCCGCTCTCGCTGTACAGCCGCAATGCGCCGTTCTCCGAGGGAAGCCACTGGATGCTGGTCGGAACGGTCTCGACGACCCGGCTGTTCGCGTTTTCGCGCAGCGCGCAGGAGTGGCTGGTCATCACCATACTGCTGACCGTGCTCGTCGGTCTGCTCGGCTGCCTGTTTTCCAGCCGCAGACTGGCCGGGCCGATCACGCGCCTGTCGGACGAGGTCGCCGCATCCGCGAAGCTCGCCCCGGGAAACCTTCCGCGTCTGTCGCGCACCGGCATCGCGGAGCTGGACCGCTTTGCGGCCGCCTTCACCGACCTCAGCCGCAGCATCATCAACACCTCGACCCGCTTTCAGCGCATCATCGACATGGCGAGCGTCAAGCTGGCCGGCTACGAGCTGCGGAAGGGCGCGCCGGTCTATACGACGGACAACTTTTTCGCTATGCTCGGCCTCAAAGAGCCGGAGGGCGAGCTGTCGCCGCACGATTTTGAAAAGCTGATCGAAAGGATCGTCACGGAACAGGAGAATTTCGGCCTGCCGGACGGTGGCTGCGTGTTCCGCATCCCGCAGAAGGACGGCAGCGTGCGCTACATCCGGCTGCACATCGCCTTTGAAAATCAGACGCAGGTCGGTCTGCTCGAGGACGTGACGGCCATGACCGAGGAGCGGCTGCGCATCGAGCACGAGCGCGACTACGATATGCTGACCGGCCTTTACAACCGCAAGGCGTTCAACCGCACCTGCGAGCGCCTGTTCCGCGCACCGTCCCGTCTGGGCCATGCGGCGCTCATGATGCTCGACCTCGATAACCTCAAGGCGCTGAACGATGCCTACGGCCACGACACCGGCGACCGCTATATCCGCGAGACCGGACGCACGCTGCACGACGCGATGACCGGGAACTCGGTATGCAGCCGTCTGTCGGGCGATGAGTTCATGGTGCTGTTCTACGGCTACGACAGCCGTGCACAGCTCAGGCGCGACCTCAACAGCCTGCAGAGCCGCCTGCGCCGCGCGTCCATCGTCCTGCCGAACGGCGATTCGTTCGCCGTCAGCATCTCGGGCGGCGTGGCGTGGTATCCCGAGGACGGGAACGACATGGCCTCGCTCAAGAAATACGCCGATTTCGCGATGTATCAGGTCAAGCGCTCGCACAAGGGCGGCATGCAGGAATTCGACATCGGCGTGTACAACGAGGCCTCCTATGAGACCCAGATCGCGCAGGAATTCGAGCAGATGCTCGCGGAGAGCCGCGTGACCTATCATTTTCAGCCGATCTTCGACCGGAACGGCGAGGAGGCGGCCTATGAGGCGCTCATGCGCCCCGAAATGCCCAATCTCCGCTCGCCCGGCACGGTCATGAGGCTCGCGCAGGAGACCGGACGGCTGTATGACATCGAAAAGCTCACCATGTTCACCGTGCCCGAGATCTTCCGCCTGCGGCAGCAGAGCGGCCTGCTCGCGGAAAACGCATGGCTGTTCGTCAATTCGATCGCGAGCGTCTGCCTGATCGGCGCGGACGTCGAGGAAATGCGCCGCCGTGTAAATGGCATCGGCCACAATGTCGTCATCGAGATCACCGAGGAGGAGGATCTCGACCTCGAAATACTGAACATGAAGCGGCGCTCCACGGTGCTGTCCGGCCTGTATGCGCTCGACGATTACGGCAGCGGCTACAGCAATGAGGGCAACCTCATCACGCTCGACCCGGATTTCATCAAGATCGACATTTCCATCATCCGCGGCATAGAAAGCGACCCGAACAAGCAGGAGGTCGTGCGCAACATCGTATCCTATGCGCATCAGCGCGGCATGCGGATCGTTGCGGAGGGCATCGAGACCGCAGCGGAGCTGCGCACCTCGCGAGCGCTCGGCGCGGACCTGTTCCAGGGCTATTTCCTCAGCCGTCCCAGCGCGGTGCCGTCCGCGATCGCCGCCCCGGCGCAGGAGATCCTGCGCGAGTTCCCGAACGGCGCGGAGGAGCACAGAAGAGATTCTGGGCAAAACATACAAAAAGAACAGCGAAAATTGTACGAAAGATATTGTTAAAAAATCTACAATTCCTCTTTACATCCTTCCTCTGATGCTGTATTCTGATAATAGATCGTTATGTCCGCACGCAAGGCGGCACTATAAGGACAAAAGTCCGCCGCAGAGCTTCTTTTGAGACTCTGCGGCTTTTCAAGGGATAAGAATGATTACAGGGGACACACACAAGGAGGATTTGATTTCATGAGAGGCGTGGAAACTCGAATTCGAGACATTCGACACCGTATTTTTACCGAGGTCGCACGTATGGCGTACCATACCGAGTGGCCGACCGACCGCCGCATCGAGGCGCTGCCGTATGACATCATGCCGGGCGAGGTAGCATCCAATCGCCAGGATATTTTTCTGGAGCGCGCTATCGTAGGCGAACGCCTGCGTCTGGCGATGGGTCTGCCGTGCCGCAGCGCGGCTGAGCATGCGCCGCTGTCCGACAACATCGACGCGGCGACCAAGGAGGAGACCTACTACACCCCTCCGCTCATCAACATCATCAAGTTTGCCTGCAACGCCTGCCCGGAAAATCAGGTCCGCGTGACCGATGTGTGCCAGGGCTGCATGGCGCGTCCGTGCGTCGAGGTCTGCCCGAAGGGCGCGGTCTCCATCGACCCGTTCACCCGCAAGTCCATCATCGATCAGGATAAGTGCATCAAGTGCGGCCGCTGCGTCGATGTATGCGCGTACAAGGCCATCAACCATCAGAAGCGCCCGTGCGCCGCGGCCTGCGGCATGGACGCTATCCACTCGGACCAAAACGGCCGCGCGGATATTGATTACGACAAGTGCGTTTCCTGCGGACAGTGTCTGGTCAACTGCCCGTTCGGCGCGATCGCGGACAAGTCGCAGATCTTCCAGATGATCCGCGCGATTCAGGCAGGCGAGCGCGTTTACGCTGCCGTAGCGCCGGCGTTCGTCGGTCAGTTCGGCCCCAAGGTCACGCCGGGCAAGCTGCGCGCCGCGATGAAGCAGCTCGGCTTCGCCGATATCATCGAGGTCGCGATCGGCGCCGACCTGTGTGCGGCGCAGGAGGCGGAGGACTTCGTCAAGGAGGTCCCTGAAAAGCTGCCGTTTATGGCGACGTCCTGCTGTCCGGCCTGGTCTGTGATGGCGAAAAAGCTGTTCCCGGAGCAGGCAAACTCCATCTCGATGGCGCTGACCCCGATGACGCTGACCGCGCGGCTCATCAAGCACCATCAGCCGGGCGCGAAGGTCGCCTTTATCGGCCCCTGCGCGGCGAAAAAGCTCGAGGCAATGCGCCGCACGGTTCGAAGCGAGGTAGATTTTGTTCTGACCTTCGAGGAGATGGCGGGCATTTTCGAGGCGCGTCATATTGATGTGAACACGCTCAAGGAGGACCCGCACGGCGTCAACGACGCATCCGCGGACGGCCGTAATTTCGCGGTTTCCGGCGGCGTTGCGCAGGCGGTCGTCAACGTCATCAAGGAAAAGTACCCCGACCGCGAGATCAAGGTCGCGAATGCGGAGGGCCTGAGCGAATGCCGCAAGCTGATGATGATGGCGAAGGCCGGCAAGTATAACGGCTACCTGCTCGAGGGCATGGCGTGTCCGGGCGGCTGTGTCGCCGGCGCAGGCACGATGCAGTCGATCAAGAAGTCCTCGGTTGCGGTCAATATGTACGCAAAGCAGGCGGAGCATCAGGTTGCGACCGGTACGCACCACGTTGCCGAGCTGGATAAGCTGGTAGATTAAAAAGCATAAAAAAGCTCCTGTTCCGATTTTTTTCGGAACGGGAGCTTTTTTCGTGGATATTCACGTTTCAGCCGGTGCTTCTGTGAGGAGGGAGGCGCTGTAACGGTGCAGGAAGGTGACGATATGCGCGCGCGTGCAGGTGTTGTAGGGGCCGAAGATCGTCGGGGTGATGCCCTTGATGATGCCGTTCGCCGCGCCCCACGCAACCGCGGCAGCATAATTGTCCGTGCTCTTGACGTCGCTGAACGGGGAGTCGGACTCGGGCGGCGAACCGGCAAGCCGCCAGAGATAGGTGACGGTCATGGCGCGCGTGCAGGGCGCGTCCGGGTGCAGCGTGTCGCCGGAGACGATGCCCTTTTCGTGCGCCCAGACGGCGGCGGCGGTGTACCATTTGCCGTTCGGCACATCCCGGAAGGGGTTTTCACCGGCCGGCTCGGGCGAGCCGCTCATGCGCCAGATGAACGTGAGGATCTGCGAGATATTGCAGGTGTAGTCCGGCCAGAACTGGCCGTCGTACATGCCGGTGGTGATGCCGTTTTCGACCGCCCAGGTGATCGACTCGACGAATTCCGGGCTTGACGGCATGTCGGTGAAGGTGATGGCGGTCTGGCCGGGCGCGGCGGTGTCCGCCGTGTCCTCGGCGGCGAGCGCCGGTGCGGTGAGGTTTGCGCAGAGCAGTCCGGCAAGCAGGAGAGAGATGATTTTTTTCATGAGGGGCGTTCCTTTCAAAAACAGGGGGAGCGGGTGATGCACAGGAATTATCCACAGCTTGTGGAAACTTCCGGTGGATTGGGATTTACAGCGTTGCGAATACAGGGAAAAACCGGCTCAGCAGGTAGAACACCACCGGCAGAAAGACTGCCGGGAGCAGATTGCCGACCTTGATCTTGTCTTTTCGTATCATATTGAGGCTGACCGCGAAGATCAGCACCGAGCCGACGCACGACATCTGCGCGATGAGCTCGTCGGTCATCCACGGGCGGATGAAGCGCGCGAGCAGCGTCAGGCCGCCCTGATACACGCCGAGCGGGAGGATGGACAGGAATACGCCCTTGCCGAGCGAGGCCGCGAACACGACCGCCGCGATGCCGTCGATGATGGCCTTCGCGATGAGCAGCGAGGCGTCGCCCGAAAGGCCGTCCTGAAGCGAGCCGACAATGGCCATTGCGCCGATGCAGATAAGCAGCGAAAAGCTGACGAAGCCCTCGACAAAGTGGCTGTCGCCTTGGCTTTTCAGCCTGTCCTGACAGAAAATGCCGAAGTCCTCGAGATGCTTTTCGATGTTGAGCGCCTCGCCGATGAGCGCGCCGAGCGCAAGGGAGAGGATGAGCAGCATGGTGTGCTGCGTGGAGAGCTGGCCGTTTTCGAGCGTCAGCAGGCCGCTGAGCGCGCCGCCGATGCCGATGAACATGGTGCACAGGCCGATGCCCTGCATGATGGTGTCCTCAAAGCGTTTGGACAGGCCGTTTTTGAGCAGCATGCCGACCGACGCGCCGGCGAGCACTGAGCCGCAGTTGATGATAGTTCCGAGTCCGATCATGATGGTTCCTTCTTCTTATGTGAGATAAAACGGGGTTTTGCGGTAATGTTCGCCGCCGGGGAGCGGCGCGGGGCGGGCAAGGCCGAACAGGTCGTCCGCAAAGGCGTCGAGCCGCAGAGACGGCTGAAGCGCATCCGGCAGCTGCTTTTCGGTGACAGGCTTGACGATCAGAGGGAGGCCGACCTGCTGCCGCAGGAGCGTCCTGCCGCGCGAGCTGAACGCAAGCACGCGGGCATACGAGGGCAGGGGCGAGGCGTCCGGAGAGATGCCGAGCGCCGCGCGGAGCAGCGTCCGCCGCACCCGGGCGGCCGGAAACCGGCGCGTCTGCGCCTTTTCGACAGCATCCGAGAACGAAACGGCGGAATAGACCGCGGCTGCGCAGCGTTCATCAAAGCCGTCTGCCGAGCCGGTCGCGAGCGCGCCGCGAAAGAGCGCCGCACGCAGCAGAGTGAGCATGGCGCCCTCCGGCAGCGTCACCGGCGCCGCGCCGCGCGCCTTTTCGCGCCGCCAGACCTCGATGGAGCTTTCCGGCAGATAGGGGGCGCACCGCTCCTCGCCGCCCTCGCGCAGGTATCCGCGCAGCAGGCTTGCCGAGGCGAAGCCGTCCGCAGGAGCGGCCTCGTCATGACCGGCGCCGCGCCGCGCGACTGCGAGCGGCTGCATCGGGAAATCGCGCAGCGCCCGGCAGTATTCGATGCCGAGGGTGTTGTTGGGGCTCGCGAGCAGCGCCGCCGCCGCGGGGTTCAGCGCCGCAAGCTCCTGCTGCCGGTATGCGGCGTAGGACAGGCCGGAACGGTTGCCCGCGGCAGGGGGAAGCGCATTCAGCGCCTCGGCGGCCTGCTGAACCAGCGAAATATCCGCGGTTTCCGCGCCGAAGGACAGATACCGGCAGCCGATGCCGTGCAGCAGCGCGACCGCGCCGCGCGCAAAGCCTTCGGCGGAGCTGAGCGCCGCCGCGAGCGGCAGCTCGAGCACGAGGTCCGCGCCGCCTCTGACCGCCGTTTCTGCGCGGGCGTACTTGTCGAGCACGGCGAAGTCGCCGCGCTGCACGAAATTTCCGCTCATCGCGCAGACGATTATTGTGTGCTCTCCAAGCATTTCGCGCGTCCGCTCAATATGAAACCGGTGCCCGCTGTGAAACGGGTTGTATTCTGCAACGATGCCGCAGACAGGAAAAGCAGTATCCATTATAAAAGCGAAAAACCTCCCGTAAAGAGTTACATTCAGCGCATCTCGCGCGGAAGCGCGAAAACTGCGCACATTTGTGCGTCATAAAATAGAATTTGCTTTGCAAATTCCAAAAAACCGGGGGCGTGTACCTCGGTTTTTTGACCTTGAGAGAGAAAATAGTTTCCGCATGGGAACTATTTTCCGTCCGTGTCCGGCGAAGTCCGGACACTTATTCGCTGTAAAACGGGTTTTACAGCGAGCGCGAAGCGCAAAAAGGTCTTGTACATTTGACCGAAATCGTGTAAAATAAGAATATAGCATTATTATATAGGCTTCCGCGGCTTTGTGCAAGCCGCCAAATACGGCATGAGGGAGTTTTTGCAAATGAAAGTTTTGGTTATCAACGCTGGCAGTTCTTCTCTGAAGTACCAGCTGCTCGACACCGCCTCCGGCGAGGTTATGGCCAAGGGCCTGTGCGAGCGTATCGGTATTGACGGCGTGCTGACCCACACCGGCAACAAGTCGGACGAGAAGTTCAAGTTCGACATCGCAATGCCGACCCATAAGGAAGCGATCCAGTCCGTTATCAACGTGCTGCTCGATCCCGAGAAGGGTGTTATCTCCTCTATGAGCGAGATCGACGCTGTCGGCCACCGCGTCGTACACGGCGGCGAGTTCTTCTCTGACAGCGTTATCATCACCGAGAAGGTCCTCAAGGCGATCGAGGACTGCGTACCGCTGGCGCCGCTTCACAACCCGCCCAACCTGATCGGTATTCAGGCCTGCCGCGAGGTTATGGGTCCGGACGTTCCGATGGTCGCTGTATTCGATACCGCATTCCATCAGACGATGCCCCAGTCCCATTACATGTACGCTATCCCGTACGAGTACTACGAGAAGTACAAGATCCGCCGCTACGGCTTCCACGGCACCAGCCACAAGTACGTATCCCAGCAGGCTGCTGAGATGCTCGGCCGTCCGCTCGAGGAGCTGCGCCTGATCACCTGCCACCTCGGCAATGGTTCTTCCATCTGCGCGATCAACGGCGGCAAGAGCTTCGATACCTCCATGGGCTTTACCCCGCTGGACGGTCTGCCGATGGGCACCCGTGCAGGCAACATCGACCCGGCCATCATCGAGTTCCTGGCTGAGCACGAGAACATGGACGCACATGAGGTCATCAACATCCTGAACAAGAAGTCCGGCATGCTCGGTATCTCCGGCGTATCGTCCGACTTCCGCGATCTGGACGCAGCAGTTGCTGACGGCAACGCTCGTGCAGCTCTGGCAAAGGATATGTTCAACCTGTCCGTTAAGAAGATCATCGGCTCTTACGTTGCTGAAATGGGCGGCGTAGACGCGATCATCTTCACCGCAGGCGTAGGCGAGAACGACCGTTCGGTTCGCTGGGATGTCTGCGAGCATCTCGAGTACCTCGGCATCAAGATCGATCCGGAGAAGAACAAGTACCGCGGCAAGCAGATGGACATCTCCATCGACTGGGCTCGCGTTCGCGTTCTCGTCATCCCGACCAACGAGGAACTGATGATTGCGAAGGACACCGAGCGTCTGGTAAGCGCTGCACAGTAATTTCAGAAAAAACGGGGCGGGCTGCGGCTCAGCCCTGTTTTTTCGTCTCTGGGAGAAAAATATGGAAGATATGGATCTGAAACAGGAGCGGCGCTACTGCTCGCGCATCGGCGCGGCGCTGTTTTTCGTGCTGATCTGGACATCGGCGTGGCAGTACGGCATCATTGCACTCGATGTGTATATCCTGCCCGTGCGCATGCCGGATACGCTCTATTACGCGCTTATTCTGGTCGGCGGCTACGCGGTTTCGCTGCCCGCGGCGTTCCGCATCTGCAGGGGTATGCCGCCCATGCCGTTCTGCAAAGAGCTGCCGCGCGCGCGGACGTTCGTCCGGTGGGCGGTGATCGGCTTCGCCCTCATGTGGATCGGCTCGCTCATCGGCAACGCCGTGACCGACCTCGTTGGTCTGGTCACAGGCCGCGCACCCGCGCCGATCGTGGACGATATGGTAAACGCGATGCCGCTCGCGGTCAACATCGTCTGCGTGTGCCTGCTCGGGCCGCTGTGCGAGGAGCTGCTGTTCCGCGGTCTGGTCGCAGGACGGCTCGCGCGCTACGGACAGGCGCCCGGCGCCTTCGTTTCCGCCCTGCTGTTTGCGCTGTACCACGCCAATCTGGAGCAGTTTTTCTATGCGTTCCTGCTCGGTCTGCTGCTCGCCTATGTGTACTACCGCACAGGTCTGCTGCGCGTTTCGGTCGCGCTGCACATGGTGCTGAACTTTTTCGGGGCGGTCGTGTCGCTGCTGCTGCCTGACTGCGCGGCGTCCGACATGGCGCTCGGCGCGTTCTGGATGGTGTCGGTCGTTCTGGGCGTTATCCTGCTCGTGCGCGGCCGCAAAGACCAGATCTGGCTGCACGGTCCGTGCGCGCCGGATATGCGCGCCGTGTTCGGCAACGCCGGCATGATACTGGTCATCGCGGGCTGCTTTGTCGAAACCGCGCTCACATTTTAATATTTGAGGGCAGCACCGCTATGCGGTATTGCCTTCAGCGAAACGAGGGAAATCTATGCGTGTTGATCTGCATATGCACACCGGATATTCGGCGGACGCCGACTTTCCGCAGACGATAGACGACAAGATCGCGGCCTGCGAGCGGGCCGGGCTGGACATCATCGGTCTGACCGACCATCTGGACTTTTTCCGCCGCCGTCCGCCGGAGGAGAACCGCGACGCGGAGAGCTGCGTGCGCGAGGCGTGGGAAAAGCGCCGTCCGGCCGGGAACGGCGGAATCGAGGTGCTTGCGGGCATCGAGATCGGACAGATCCATGTCGACCCGGCGGCGGACGATTTCGTGCGCACGCATCCGCTCGATATGGTCATCGGCTCGATGCACGCCATGCCGGACGATCTCGATATTTACTTCCATGAATACGAGAAGCTGGACTGCGATGCCTTTCTGCACGAATATTTCGACGAGGTGCTCAAAATGGAGGAGCACGGCGGCTTTGATGTGCTCGCGCACATCGACTATCCGCTGCGCGTGATGAAGTACGACGGCTATACGCCCTCGTTCGACCATTTTATGGACCGCGTCGAGCAGGTGCTGCGCTCGTGCATCGACCGCGGGTACGCGCTCGAGCTGAATGCGGCCGGTCTGGGCGGCTGGCAGAAGCGCGTCGGGCCGCCGCAGAACGTGCTGTATGAATACCGGCGCATGGGCGGCGAGCGCATCTCCATCGGCTCGGACGCACATACCCTCGCCGCTGTCGGACGCGGCTTTGATGACAGCGTAAGGAACGCGCAGGACGCCGGCTTCACTCATGTTACCGTGTTCCGGGAGAGAAAGCCGCATTTCGTGCCGCTTGGCTGAGAAAAAGGGAAAAAGGGGCGAAAACTTCATGATTTTCGGAAAAAAACAACAGGAAACGCGCGAGCGCACCATGATCGAGGCGCGGGCGAAGATCAACCTGACGCTCGATGTGACGGGAAAGCGCGAGGACGGCTACCATCTGGTCAAGATGGTGATGCAGTCGGTCGACCTGCATGACGATGTGCGCGTGACCATTGTGCGCGGCGAGAAAAAGCCGCGCGGCATCGTGCTTTCGTGCAGCATGCCGTTTCTGCCGACTGACAGCAGCAACCTCGCCTACCGCGCGGCTGAGCTGTTCTACAAGGAAACCGGCGTGCCGCTCGAAACCTGCGAGATCTTTATCGAAAAGCGCATCCCCATCGCGGCGGGACTCGCGGGCGGCTCGACCGACGCGGCTGCCGTGCTGCGCGCGCTCAATCAGCTGCATGATACCGGCCTGTCGCGCGACCGCCTGTGCGAAATGGGCCTCAAGCTCGGCGCGGACGTACCGTACTGCCTGATCGGCGGCACGATGCTCGCCGAGGGCATCGGCGAAAAACTGACCGAGCTTTCGCCCATGCAGCCTTGCTATGTCGTGCTGTGCAAGCCCCCGTTCGCGGTTTCGACCAAGGAGGTCTATCAGGAGATCGACAGCGTGCCGCTGACGCAGCGTCCGGACACGGACGGCATGATAAAAGCGCTCGAAAGCTGCGACTACAAGGGCGTCTGCGATCGTCTGATGAACGTTATGGAAACCGTCACCGCGACAAAGCGCCGCCAGATCGGCGAGATCCGTGCGGTGCTGCGCGAAAACGGCGCGGACGCCACGCTCATGAGCGGCTCTGGCCCGACCGTTTACGGCCTGTTCTCCGACCGCATCGCGGCGGACGCCGCCGCGACCGTGCTCGCGAGCCGCTTCTCCGAGACTTTCCTCACGGAAACCGTGCAGTAAGCGCGAAATACGTATAAAAAGACCGCCCTCCGGGCAGACTGTGAACACAGTTACCGGAAAGGGCGGTTTTTTGCATGGATAACAGAAGAAAACAGGCGGCCTGCGCGCTGATGACGGCGCTGACCGTGCTCGTGACGGCGGCGTTCGTCCCGGCGGAACAGAGAAAGGCAGCGTGGTGGGGAACGGCGTTCTCCATAGCCTGCCGCGAGAGCGTAAAAGGGGAGAACAGCGAAACAGTCGAGTTCCGCCTGTACCTGCTCGACTGTCTTCGATAAAAATAAGCCTGCCGATAGAGTCCGGTTTGACGGAAAAACAGCTTACGCGCGGCAGCGCGCATTTAACAGACTTTGCGCAGCAAAGTCTGCAAAAACTGGGGACATGCGCCTCGGTTTTGCCCCTTAGGAGGGAGAAAGTTTCCGCATGGGAACTTTCGGACGACTCGTGTTCTGCGTTCGTCAGAACACAGATTGTCGGAAAAACGAAGTTTTTCGACAGTCTCTAAAAAGTGCCTGCCGCCCGATACGGGAAGAGTGTATCGGACGGCAGGCTGCAAAAGGGGATCGCATGTAAGGAGAAATGAAATTGTCAGAAAGGATGAATGAGATTATGCAGCGATGCGCTGAATGATCGTTGCGAGCTCGGCACGGGTGGTGTTGCCGGCCGGTGCGAATACCTTGCCCGGGTTGCCCTTGACGAGGCCGGACTTGGTGCAGTAAGCGACGCCGTCTACTGCCCAGGAGGAGATCTTCGCGCTGTCAACGAAAGCGGAAACCTCGTTCTTGTCTGCCGTTACATCCACGCCGGACAGCTTGCGCTGACGGGTGAGCAGGGTCGCGATCTCTTCGCGGGATACGCTGCGGTCGGGCTCGAACTTGTTGTCGCCAACGCCCTTCATGATGCCGGTCTTGGCCGCCCACGCGATGGCGGTGCGTGCCTGATGGGTCACGGGAACGTCGGTGAAGGACGCGAGTTCAACCTTGGGCTGACCTGCCAGGTTGTACAGAGCAGAGGCGACTTCCGCACGGGTCAGAGCCTCGTCTGCGCCGAATACATACGGCTTTTCGCCGCTCATCAGCTTCTTGTCGGTGACGTACTTGGCAGCGTCGTAGTACCATGCGCTCGAGGAAACGTCGGTGTAATCGGTGACCTGCTTGCCGGTCTGGAGGTTGTTGAGGATCTCGTAGCTGTCGACAGCCTTGAAGCTGTTCCAGTCGTCAGGATCCTGCTTCTGGTAAGCGGTGCCCTTGATGGAATCCTCGGAGAACTCGATGACGGAGAATACCTGCTTATCCTCTTCATCTACATAGAAGTCGGTGGAGTAATCCGAACGTGCCGGCATGTACTCATAGAACTTGTTGCCGACCGTGCCGCCGGTGATGTAGGTGGTGCCGTCGCCGGTGTTGACCTTGATGTCGTTCTTGACGATGGAGCGGATGTAGATGTGGTCGTGACCGTTGAGGAACAGGTCAACGTTCATCTTATCGAGCGAATACTCGCTGTCGTTGATGTAGTAGTCGCGGACATCGAGCGGATCGTGGTTGGAGGTGTACGGGCCTGCGTGGGTCATGACGATGCGCCACTTCTTGTCGGAAGCGTCGAGCACGCTCTTGCACCACTGCAGCTCCTTCTTCATGATTTCAGGCTTCTTGTCGGCCGGGGTGACTTCGCCGTTCAGGATAACGAAGATCGCGTCGCCGTACTCAAAGTAACCCATGGTGCGGTCGAACTCGGGGTAGCCGGTCTTTGCGCCGGACATATTGAAGCGCTGTGCGAAGGAAATGAAGTTCCAGTCGCCCTTCATCTCGTGGTTGCCTGCGACCGTAACGGTCGGGTACTTCGCGTAGTAGTCATGCATGACTTCGAAGCATGCTTCCCATTCAGTGGACTTGTAGCCGTTCTGGGTGGTGTCGCCTGCGGAGATCATGAGGTCGGGGTTCGGGCAAACCTTGAGGGCCTGATCGATGGAATACTTGAAGCTCATGTAGTTCTCTACGGACTCGGACTGCGGGTCGGAGTAGAAGATGACCTTGAAATTCTTGTCGTCTGCGGATTTCGGTGCGGTGAAGGACTTTTCGTCGCTCATGAACTCGCCGCCGTCGCCTACGCGGTAGACGTACTCAGCGGACGGGGTCAGGCCGGTGATTTCAACGCGGTGCGCTGCCTTTTCCTTGTAGCCTGCGGTTACGGACTCAACATAAGAGGTGCCGGACTTGCTCTCCCACTTGGAAGCGCCCTTTACCTTGTACTGGATCACGGTCTTGGTGACGCGCGGATCGGTCAGCCAGTTAAAGCGGAGGCCGCCCTGCTTGGTGTCCGGGGTGATGGTGATCTGGTCGGGGTCGCCCTTTACCTTGCCGTCGTCGATGTTCAGAACGATGGGTTCTGCGCTGTTGGTCGGCTTGGTGATGGTTTCCTTGTCGGTCTTGACCGAGATGTAGTAGAACATATCGCCTACCTTATCGGTCGGCAGGGAAGCGGTGTAGGTGTCGCCGGAGGCCTTCATGGCAACAGCGGTATCGACCTTGGCGGAATCATAGCCGTAGTACAGGGTAGCGCTCTCGATCTTGTCGGTGGAGACGATGCGCGCGGATACCTCAGCCTTGCCGTTGTGGGGGGCGGTGTTGAGGGCGCGGGAGACGATGCGCGTGCCGCTTACGGTGTAATCGACAGCCGGGAAGATAGAAGCGTTAAAGCCGCGCAGGACAGGCTGCTTGCTGCTTTCGCTCCAGTCCCAAACCTTGCTCATATCCCAGCCGAGACCCTCGTAGGTCGCCTTGCTGGTCATTTTTTCAGTGGAAACGTCCTCCCACTTGATGGGCTGCTCGGTCGGCTCGTTGCCGGTAAGCTGCGTGCCTTCCCAAGCGATGTTGCCGGTGATGTTGGTCGCTGCCTCGTCGTCGAGCTGGCCGACGATCTTGTCAACGTCCTGCACGCCCTTGATGACGCTCTGTGCGGAAACGCTGTCCTTGAGCGTCTCGCCGGCGTTGAAGGAGCCTGCGATGCCGCCTGCGTGGCCTACCGTGCCGCTCGTCGCGATGGTATCGACCGTGCCGGCTGCGAAGCAGCGGGCCAGATAGCCGCCGCCGTCCTGAATGCCTGCGATGCCGCCCGCGTCATACGGCGCGGAAACATCGGCGTTGACGTAGCAGTCCTCGACATGGCCGACGATCGGGCCTTCGCCCTCCTTCAGCTTGCCGCAGATACCGCCCGCGGTATGCGAGTTGGACAGATCGAGGCACTTGACCTCACCGGTAACGGCACAGCCGGTGATCGTGCCGTAGTTTACGCCGGCCAGAGCGCCGACGTTCTGCTGACCGGTTACATAGCAGTCGAGCAGAGCGACATTCTTGATATACGCCTGGTCGTCCTGATTGCCGACATAGCCGAACAGACCAGCATATTTCTTTTCATATTCAATGCGAAGGCCCTTGATCGAGTGGAACTGGCCGTCGAACGTGCCGGTAAAGCCCTGCTCTTTTTTGGATGCGATCGGCTTGAAGCCCTTGACGCCGGTCATGTCGATGTCGGCGGTCAGAACATAGTGTCCATCGCGCGGGGCGCCGTCTTTCCACTTGCCCGAGAGATATAAGAGCTGGGCCGGGGTGGAGATCTCATAGCAGCCGGTTGCGCTGTTGTAGGTCGGCGGAGTGCCTGCGTCCTTCGCCGCGAATGCAGTTGCGGGAACCATTGACAGCACCATCATGGCGGACAGTGCGAGACTTGTCAATCGTTTTTTCATCATAGAACCTGACCTTCTTTCCGTATCGGTGATGCAGCGGAGCGCGAAACTGAGTTTTCGGCTCGGTCTGCACGGGGGAATGTGCGTTTCAGCGCGGGGGGATTGCCTGGGAGAGCCTCCTTTCTGGGCAGCGTCTTTGCACAATACGCTGTATTTTACAAATTCGCAAACGTTTGCGATTGGATATATTATATAATAATTCAAGGAACGCTGCTTGTCAATGACGCAAGTTACAATTTTTCAGAGCAAAAAATAGCACAAATGACCGATGAATATGAAAATTCATAGGAATTCAATTTACGCAAACGTTTTCTGGTATTAAAAATCATATGAATTTAATTGTGAAAGTGGATTTAATGGGACTGTTTGGTTATACTATCTAAAAATATTTTTCGTCGATTGTATATTCCGTACACGTTTGCGCTTGCGCATTGCGTCCCACCGCGCTATAATACTACCAGAATAAAAAATGAGCTGAGGGAACACGAAAGAGTGCTTCCCCACAAGAAAGAGGTAATGAAAAATGAAGAAGAATTTTCACAATTTCCTGATGGGTTCCGCAATGTTCGAGCTGGCAAACGATCCGGGCACCGCAAAGCTGTTCGCTGCTAACCGCAAGACTCGCTAAGAACTCGAAAAGCAATCAAAAGGCACGCCTCAGGCGTGCCTTTTTTCGTTATTTCCTATTTTTCGGGAACGTCAGCGTAATCCTGGTGCCGACATTCAGGGTGCTGTCGAGCGTGAGCGCCGCGCCGTGCAGGGCCGCGCCGTGCTTGACGATAGACAGGCCGAGACCGGTGCCGCCGGTCATTTTGCTGTGGCTCTTGTCTACGCGGTAGAAGCGCTCGAAAACACGCTTCTGGTCCGCCGGGGCGATGCCGATGCCGGTATCCGAGACGCGGACAAAGGGGGCGCCGTCGCTGTCCGTGCCGGTTTCGATCGTCACGCTGCCGTTCGGGCGGTTATACGCGAGAGCGTTGTCCGCAAGGTTGAACACCATCTGCTCGAGCGTTCTGCGCTGACCGGAAACGGTCGCGTTTTCGCCCGTACATTCGATCTTCAGACCCAGACGGTCGGCCTTGCTTTGCAGACGGCTGCGGACCGTGCAGCAGAGCGGCTGAAGCTCGATCGGCTCGAACGGGATCTCCTCGCCGCCGGCGTCGAGCTGCGAGAGACGGATGATGTCCTCGATGAGCGAGAGCAGACGCTGCGCCTCGGTGCGGATCTTCCCGGCAAAGGGAACGACGTCGGCAGGCTTTGCGATACCTGCCTCGATGATCTCGGCGTAGCCCATGATGCTCGTCAGCGGCGTTTTCAGCTCGTGCGAAACGTTCGCGGTGAACTCCTGCCGCTGCTGTTCGGCCTGCTCGCGCTCGGTGACGTCAACGATGAGCAGCACGGCGGCGTGGCCTGCGCCTTCCTCAGCGACCGAGCTGGCCGCGAGCGACCAGATACGGCCGTTTTTCTCCATTCTCGTGTGCGCGCTCCCGCCGCGGAGCGCCTGCTCGACCGCTTCGACATAGGCCGCGTCGCGGCACAGCGTCAGATAATTGCCGGTGGCCTTATCCTGCGGAAAGAGCTGATGAATGACATTGTTCGAGAACAGAATATCGCCGGAGGAGGAGAACAGCACCAGACCCTCGTCCATGCGTGCGGTGATGTCATCGAATTCGGCCTGGCGGCGGCGCAGCTCATCCATCTGGATGTTGATGCGGCGGTTCTGGCGGTCGATGCGGTGCAGCAGGGGAGAAAGCTCGTCGTATGCCTCGTTTTTCAGCGGATCATGCAGGTCGAGCGATACGATCGGCGCGAGAAATACGTGCGTGAGGCGGCTTGCGAGCAGCGCCGCCACGAGCAGCGCGAGCAGCACGACGAGCACGATCCACGGGGACGCGCCTGCAAGGGCGCCGAAGGCACTGTCGGCGGTCGCGGCAATACGCAGGATGTCGCCGTTTGCGAGACGGAGCGCATAATAATACGTCTGGGTCTCGAGCGTTTCGGACAGGCGGCTGTCCTCGCCCACGCCGGTCTCTGCCGCCCTGCGGATCTCCGGGCGTGTGCCGTGGTTTTCCATTTCGGCGGCCGGCGTTTCGTTGTCATACAGCACCGTGCCGTCCTTCTTCACGAGGGTGATGCGGTCCGCACACAGCGTACCGAGCGCTTTGATCTCCTCCAGGTCGCGGTCGGTGGAGACAGCAGCGGCGATATATCCGCCCTCGCGTGCGAGCCTGCCGCGCAGGTCGCGGGTCAGCCCTGCGTGTACCACGAGCAGGAACAGACCTGCGGTCAGCAGGAGCGTTACGATAGCGGTGAGGAAAATGCTGCCGAAAACGCGCTTTCTCATGCGTTTCCTCCCATGCGGTAGCCGACGCCGCGCACGGTCTCAATGAGCGCGCCGCCGTCGCCGAGCTTCTGGCGCAGCGTGCGGATGTGCACGTCGACGGTGCGGGTCTCGCTCTCGCTGCCGTAGTCCCAGATGTTTTCGAGCAGCACGTCGCGCGTGAGCACGGCGCCCTGATTTTTCATCAGCAGCGTCAGCAGCTGATATTCCTTGAGCGTGAGCTGGACGGGCTGACCGGAAACGCAGACCGTATGCGCGCGCTCGTCGAGCGAGATGGGGCCGTCGGAAAGCAGAACGTGCTCGGCGGACGAAACGGCGTCCTGCGTGCGGCGGAGTACGGCGCGTACACGCGCGACAAGCTCCATCATGCCGAAGGGCTTTGCGATGTAGTCATCCGCGCCGCTGTCCAGACCGATGACCTTGTCGTACTCGGTGTTTTTCGCGGTCAGAAGGATGACCGGGAACGCGGCGGTGTCGGGTAGGCTGCGCAGACGGCGCAGGATGGAAATGCCGTCCTCGCCGGGGAGCATGATGTCGAGCAGGATGAGGTCGGGCTTTTCGTTCCGCAGGGCGGAGAACAGCGCCGTGCCGTCGGCGAAGCCGCGCGCCTCCATGCCGGTGTTTTGCAGGGTATAGACAACAAGCTCACGAATGCCTGCATCGTCCTCCACGCAGTAGATCATTTGGTTTCTCTCCTTAAAATGTTGATAATATCCGGGAAAAGAGGGGATAGACGAGACTGTCGAAAAACTATCGTTTTTCCGACAATCTGTGTTTTGACTTCGCAAAACACGGACGTCCGAAAGTTCCCATACGGAAACTTTCTCCCTCTTAAAGTATGAAAACCGAGGTACACGCCCCCGGTTTTCATGCGTTTGCGCAGCAAACGCTTTTGAATGCGCGCTGCCGCGCGACTGCTGTTTTGGCGTGAAAACAGACTTTATCGACAGGCTGAGACCCACGAATTTCGTGGGTCCTGGCTTTTTATACGTGCGTTTCGCTCTTGTGCGTTCCGGTGATGGAGAATTCCACCCATTCCGCGATGTTGGTCGCGTGGTCGCCGATACGCTCGAGGTACTTTGCGATCATGAGAACATCGAGCACGCGCTCGCCGTCCGTGGGGTTCTGTGCGATTTCCGCGATGAGGTCCTGCTTGCACTCGTCGAACAGGCGGTCTACCACATCGTCGTACTCGATGACGCTCCATGCAAGCGTCAGGTCGCGGCGGACGAAGGCGTCCAAACTGTCGGTTACCATCTTGATGGTCGCCTGCGCCATCTGGTCGATGTGGGCGTTATGGCCGCACGCGCCGGACAGGCAGGTGACGATCTCGGCGATGTCGCTCGCCTGGTCGCCGATGCGCTCGATGTCGGTGATCATCTTGAGCACCGAGGAGATCAGACGCAGGTCGCTCGCGACCGGCTGCTGCTGAAGCAGCAGTTTGAGGCACATGGATTCGATCTCGCGCTCCTTGCGGTCGATCTCGTGGTCGATGCGGATCGCAGCGGCGGCGAGCTTGGTGTCGCCGTCGATCAGGGATTTCACCGCGCTCGCGATCGCGTTCTCGCACAGTGCGCCCATCGAGATCAGTTCCTTGTTCAGCTCTGCAAGTTGGTTGTCGAAACGGTTTCTCATATCAGCCGAACCTCCCCGTGATGTAGTCCTCGGTACGCTTGTCGCGCGGCGTGGAGAACAGCTTCTCCGTATCGTCTGCTTCGATCATGTCGCCGAGGAGGAAGAATGCAGTCGTATCCGAAACACGAGTGGCCTGCTGCATATTGTGCGTGACCATAACGATAGTATAATCTTTTTTCAGTTCGAGCACAAGGTCTTCGATCTTTGCGGTCGAGATCGGATCGAGCGCGGAGGTCGGCTCGTCCATCAGCAGGACCTCCGGATCGGCGGCGAGGGCGCGTGCGATGCAGATACGCTGCTGCTGACCGCCGGACATGGAGAGCGCGGATTTGTTCAGGCTGTCCTTGGTCTCGTCCCAGATGGCGGCGCGGCGGAGCGAGGTCTCGACGATCTCGTCGAGCTTGACGCGGCTGCGGATGCCGTGGGTGCGCGGACCGTAGGCGATGTTGTCGTAGATGGACATCGGGAACGGGTTCGGCTTCTGAAATACCATGCCGACGCGGCGGCGCAGCAGGTTGACGTCGCAGTTCTTGTAGATGTCCTGGCCGTCGAGGCGAATGTCGCCCGTGATGCGGCAGCCTTCGACGAGGTCGTTCATGCGGTTGAGCGAGCGCAGCAGGGTGCTCTTGCCGCAGCCGGACGGGCCGATGAACGCGGTGATCTCGTTGGCCTTGATGTCCAGGTTGATGTCGTGCAGGGCATGAAAATCGCCGTAATGCAGATTCATATTGTGAATTTCGATCTTATTTTCCATGTTCATTCTCCATTTACTTCTTGGTCAGCTTTTTTGCTGCCAGAGCGGAAAGCGTATTCATCAGCAGGACCACCAGCAGCAGAACGACGGCGGTCGCATTGGCCTCGTTCATGTGCAGCGCTTCGCCGGAGAGCACATACATATGGATGGCGAGCGTGCGGCCGGACTGGGTGAGGCCGGGGATCTGCGCCATGGTGCCGGCGGTGAAGATGAGCGCGGCGGTCTCGCCGACGATGCGGCCGATGCTGAGGATGATGCCCGACAGGATGCCCGGCACGGCGGCGGGGAGCACGATGCGGAACACGGTGCGCAGGCGGCCGGCGCCGAGGCCGAACGAGCCCTCGCGGAAGGAATCCGGCACGCTCATGAGCGCCTCCTCAGCGGTACGCATGATGAGCGGCAGGATCATGATGGCGAGGGTCATCGCGCCTGCAATCAGCGAGTAGCCCCAGTGGAGCTGCGTGACGAAGAACAGCATACCGAACAGGCCGTACACGATGGACGGGATGCCGGAAAGCGTTTCGGTGGTGACGCGGATGACGCCGACGAGCATGTTGCCGCGCTTTGCGTACTCGTTGAGGTAAATGGCCGTGAACAGGCCGAGCGGGACGGCGAGCAGCAGCGCGAGCGCGGTCATTTCCACGGTCGTGACGATGGCGGGCAGCATGGAAACGTTCTCCGAGGTGTAGTGCAGGGAAAAGAGCGACGGCTTCAGGTGCGGCAGACCGGACACCAGAATATAGCCGATGAGGAACAGCAGCACGGCGAAGGTGAGGGTCGCCGCGGCGTAGACCAGACCCTTGAGCACAGCGGCCGATGCGCCGCCGCAGACGCGCTCGGGGCGCGCTTTTTCACGGGAAACGGGAGCGTTTCCGACAGCTTCTCTTGTCATGCCTGCTTCCTCCTTTTGAGTACCGAGAAGGTGAGATTGATGATGAGGATAAAGACGAACAGCACAACGCCGGTCGCGATCAGCGCCTCGCGGTGCAGGCCGGTGGCGTAGCCCATTTCCAGAACGATGTTTGCGGTCATGGTGCGGATGCCCTTGAGCATATTGCCGGTCAGGCGCGGCTGGTTGCCTGCAACCATGATGACCGCCATGGTCTCGCCGATGGCGCGGCCGATGCCGAGCACGATGCCAGCGAGCACGCCGGATTTCGCTGCCGGAAGCATGACCGTGAAGATCGCGCGTTCGTGGCGTGCGCCCATGGCGACCGCGCCCTCATAGTAGGCGGAGGGAACGGCGCGCAGCGCGGCCTCGGATACGCCGATGATGGTCGGCAGGATCATGATGCCGAGCAGGATGGACGCCGCGAGAATAGACGAGCCGGAAACGTCCGCGCCGAACAGCGCCGCGACTGTGCGGATGCAGGGCACGATAATGACCATGCCGAAGAATCCGTAGACGATGGACGGGATGCCGGCGAGCAGCTCGGTGCAGGGCTTGAGCAGGCCGTAGAGCTTTTTCGGGCAGTAGAACGCCATGAAAATGGCGGTCAGCAGGCCGATGGGCACGCCGATAACGACAGCGCCGGCGGTGATGTAGATGCTGCCGAGGATCATCGGCAGAATGCCGTAAATGTCGTTGCCCGGCTTCCACTTCGCGCCCGTGAGAAAGTTCAGCAGACCGATCTCCTTCATGGCCGGAATGCCGTTGGCGAACAGGAACAGGCAGATGAGCACAACGGCGGCGATGGAGGTCAGCGCACAGACGAAAAATACGACGTGCATCAGAGTTTCTCGAAAGTTTTTCATGATTTTACTCCATACATAGGGAAGGGGACGAAGTATTCCGCCCCCGTGTTTCCCTGTTCGGTTGTCTTACGCGAGGTCGCCCCAGTCGGTGATGTCGCCGACGTAGATGCTCTTGATCTGGTCCATGGACAGCTCGTCGATGGTGTTCGCCGGGTTGACGATGACTGCGATGCCGTCGAGCGCGATCGCGGTGCCGGTCAGCTGGGCTGCTTCCTCGTCCTTCAGCTCACGGGATGCCATGCCGATGGCGAACGTGCCGTCCATCGCGCCGGTCATGCCGGAGGTGGAGTCAGAGGTCTGGAGGTCGATGGAGGCGTTCGGGTTGACCGACTTGTAAGCCTCGATCAGCTTCTCCATGACCGGAGAAACAGAGGAGGAGCCGCCGACTGCGATCTGGCCGGAGGAGCCGTCGGATACGAAGGACTCTGCTGCATCATTGACTGCGATGTACTTGTTGTCGGTGACAACGGCCTGGCCTTCCTTGGAGAGAATGAAGTTGATGAAATCCTTGGCGAGGCCGGTCGGCTCGCCCTTGGTCGCGATATTGAACGGACGGGACAGCTTGTAGGCGCCTGCCTTTACGTTGTCTACGGTCGCTTCGGCGCCGTCCACCTTGACAGCCTTTACGGTATCGTTCAGAGCGCCGAGCGAGATGTAGCCGATGGCCTTCTCGTTGCCTGCAACGCTGGTCAGCACGACATCGGTCTTGTTTGCGATTTCCGCGTCTGCGGTGGTGTTGTCGACCTTTTTGCCGTCAGCGGTCTTTTCCTCGACGCCGGTCAGCTCGATGAACGCGCCGCGCGTGCCCGAGCCGTCCTCACGGGAGATGACCGTGATCGCGCCGGAAACGCCGCTGTCCGCGCCGTCCGCAGCCTGCGTGCCGGAGGCGGAGCTGCCGCAGCCGGCCAGTGCGCCGGTCAGCATGAGCGCTGCCAGAAGCAGGGATACACTTTTCTTCATGATTGTTTTCTCCTTTGTCATTCGTTCATTTTTTCAGTACGGTAACAGCTTACAAAAGCTGTGTAAAATCCAAAAGAGGAGCTTTGTAAAATATATGTAAAATGAAAAAAATCTGAAAAAGCGTTTGTAAAAACGCACAAAAAAGAGCGCGGACTTACGTCCGCGCTCGGGTAAAGTGCTGTGTTAAATGTTTTATGCTTTTCGCTTTTTTCGGAAGTATCCGAGGTAGAGCACGGCGGCGGCCATGCTCCAGAAGTAGGCCATCATGTACGGCACCTCGAAAATGTTCTCGAAGTAGCAGTGCACCATGACGCCGCACATGCCGGAGAACAGGGAGACCGCGAGCACGCGCGTGCGGTCGGTCTCGCAGAGCCTGGTGCGGCCGATCGAGCGCAGGCACCACAGCGACATGCCGACGAGCAGGATGATAAAGGCGATGAGGCCGACATAGCCCATCTCGACGAGCGTCTTGAGGTAGTAGTTGTCCATGTAGAAGTAGGAGAACTCCTCGTTCTGCTCGATGATCTTGTTCTGCATGGCGACCGCGCCGCCGAAGCGGCCGAGGCCGAAGCCGAGGAGCGGATTGCTCTCATGCAGCAGATCCAGACCGGTCGCCCAGCGCACCATGCGGCCTGCGCGCTGGCTCGCAGCGGCGTAGTCCGAGGTGAACATATAGGTGATGCGGTTGGCGATGGAGGGGATGGCGAGCAGAGCGCCGCAGCCGGCCACGCCCATCAGCGCGATCAGACGGCGGTCGAGGAAGATCGCGAACACGAGGACCGCGACCACAAGGCCGCCCCACGCGCCCTTGGAGAACGTGAAGATGCAGCACATGCACATCATGCCGGTGCCGCAGACGGCGAGCACCTTGACCCACATTTTGCGGCTGTAATACGCCAGTCCCGCGACCATCGGCGCGAACAGCACGAGCAGGCTGCCCATGATATTCGGGCTGCCCGTGAGCGAGTAGACGCGCGTGCGCACGTTCTGCTCGGTCTGGGAGACCCAGGAGGCCGGGATAGGCGCGGCGATGATGAACTGGTAAATGCCGTGCAGGGCGATGCAGAGCGCCATGGCGATGAGCGCACCGTAGAAGATCGCGAAGTCGCGGTCATCCTCGATGAGCCGCGTGACAAGGAAGAACCAGAACAGGTACTCGACGACGGCGCGGTAGCCTGCCAGCGCGATAGACGGGTAGGGAGATACCGCGCACATCAGGAAGAAGCCGACGGCGATGAACAGGATGAGGTAGGCGTCTACGGGCGTGGTGCGCAGCTGGAGCGGCGCGCGCTTCATCGCGGTGTGCCACAGCAGGTAGCAGGCCGCCGCGAGCATGAGCATTTCATCCCAGCCGGAGGCGATGAATGAGGGCAGATAACCCGCATTCGCAGCCAGACGGATAAAATAGTCGAGCGGCAGGTACATCGCCAGACAGATGAGCAGCAGGCCGCGCATGCCGGCGAAGCGGAGCGCCCGGCCGACGAAGCCGTCCTCGGTCACGCGCACGATGGGGCGCCAGACGGCCAGACAGAGACGGTAGATGAGGCTGTTCTGCACGGCGGTGCCGATGCATACGACCAGACGGCGCAGCGCCGCAGCGATGCGTGCGTAGCCGCTGTTCGCCGTCGTGCAGGGCGGAGCGGCGCAGAAGCGCTCCCACAGGCGGCGGAACCGCGAGTCGGCATAGGCCTCGCGGATACGCGCGAAAAAGTGCGCGATCGCGCCTTCGTGATACCAGGCACACAGGCAGAGTATCGCCCGTACCAGAAGACTGTTTTCAAAAATCGCTTTCATCGGCTCATTCCGCGATATCGACCGAGTCGATGTTGCCGCTCGTCTCGAAGTCGTTGGTCTTTACGATGAAGGTGCGGCCTGCGCGAACCTCCTGCGTACCGATGGACGGGGTAGCGGTGCCCTTGGGAACGGTGGTCTTGATGGTAAATACGATGTCCTTCTTGTCCGGGTCGACCGCGGTGACGATGCGGCCGTCAGCGGTGGTGACCTGCTGCGCGTAGTCCTCGATCTTCATGTCCTCGATGGTGCCGTTGACATAGGAGTTGCCGCTGACGAGCTGCTTGCCGACCTGGCTGTTGCGCTCGACCTCAGTGACGAGGAACGGGGTTGCGCCGCGCACGCGGACGATCGCGGTCAGCTCGACCTGCGGCTGGACCGACTCCTTGATCTGGGGCGCGAACAGCTTGTAGCCGACGCCGGCAGCGACAGCGACAGCCGCAATCAGCACGAGCAGATCGACAATGTTGATCAGACCGAACAGCTTGCCCTTTTCATTGATGATTTTCATAAACTTCCTCCGTTGGTTTCGTTTTCGGATATACATACTGTGTACCGAGCTATTATACCATAGCGGCGCTAAAAATCCAACCCTGCCGCCAGCTTTGCTGCCGCTGATGGTATAATTGTTAAATAGTTTGTATAATAGCCGTATAGCGGCTATTATACCATAGCGGCGCTAAAAATCCAACCCTGCCGCCAGCTTTACTGCCGCTGATGGTATAATTGTTAAATAGTTTGTATAATAGCCGTATAGCGGCTATTATACCATAGCGGCGCTAAAAATCCAACCCTGCCGCCAGCTTTACTGCCGCTGATGGTATAATTGTTAAATAGTTTGTATAATAGCCGTATAGCGGCTATTATACCATAGCGGCGCTAAAAATCCAACCCTGCCGCCAGCTTTACTGCCGCTGATGGTATAATTGTTAAATAGTTTGTATAATAGCCGTATAGCGGCTATTATACCATATTGAAATCAGAAATTCCACAGAAAACGCCGGGTTTTACACGGCCGTCACAGAAAGTACAAAAAATCGATTGAACCAGCCAGATTTCGATAAAGTATAAAGCCTTGGAGCACCAGACATATCCGTACACCCCTCGCCTTTAGCCGCGAACGCTTCGCTGAGCGGCCAAAAGAAGGTCGGGGGAGTCAAGAGGGGGCAGGAAACCATACGGTGTCCTGCCCCCTTTTGCCCCTGCCGTGGGAACGGCAAAGCTCACGCCTTCGCGTGGGAAACGTTTTTAAGAGATTAAGAACGGCTCCACTGCGTACCCTGACGGGTATCCTTGATGGTAACGCCCATGTCCGCCAGCACGCCGCGGATGCGGTCCGCCTCGGCAAAGTCCTTTGCCTTCTTGGCCGCTGCACGCTGCGCGATCAGCTCCTCGATCTTCTCTGCGTCCGGGTCGACTGCGTCGTCGCGCTTCTGAACCAGATTGAGCACGCCGGTCAGCTCCATGAACAGATCATGCGCTGCGGTGAGGAAGGCGCGGGTCGCGTCCTGATGTGCGCCGTTGTAGGCGTTGATCTCGCGGGTCAGCTCGAAGATCGCGGAGAGCGCGTCTGCGGTGTTCAGATCGTCGTCCATCGCGTCGATGAACTTCTGCTTGTAGCCCCCCAGCGCTTCGAGCTTCTCGGTCTCCTCGGCGGTCATGGTGTCGCCGGAGGCCTTCTCGATGCGGAATTCCATGTTGTTTCTTGCCTCGTACAGACGGGCGAGCGATGCCTTGTTCATCTCGAGCGACTCCGCCGAGTAGTTGAGCGGGGTGCGGTAGTGCGCGCTCAGCATGAACATGCGGATGGTCTCGTAGCCGAACTGCTTGGCCGCGTCGCGCACCATGAAGAAGTTGCCCTTGGACTTGGACATCTTCTCGTTGTCGATGGTCAGGAAGCCGTTGTGCAGCCAGTAATGCGCGAAGGTGCAGCCGTTTGCGCACTCGGACTGCGCGATCTCGTTCTCGTGGTGCGGGAAGATGAGGTCGAGACCGCCGGAATGGATGTCGATGGTCTTGCCGAGGTACTTGTTCGCCATAGCCGAGCACTCAATGTGCCAGCCCGGACGGCCCTTGCTGCCCCACGGCGTATCCCATGCCGGTTCGCCCGGCTTGGCAGCCTTCCAGACTGCGAAGTCCATCGGGTCCTCCTTGACCTCGCCGACCGAGATGCGCGCGCCGGCCTGAAGCTCCTCCATCGGCTGATGGCACAGCTTGCCGTACTCCGGGAAGGACTTGGTGCGGAAGTAAACGTCGCCGTTCTCCGCAACATAGGCGTGGCCGTTCTCGATCAGACGCTCGACGATGTCGATGATGGCGTCCATGGTCTCGGTCGCGCGCGGGTGAACGGAAGCCTTCTTGACGCCGAGGCCCTGCGCGTCGACATAGTATTCCTTGATATAGCGCTCTGCGATGGTGTTGAAGTCAACGCCCTCTTCGTTGGCCTTGTTGATGACCTTGTCGTCGATGTCGGTGAAGTTCTGCACGAACTTGACCTTGTAGCCGCGGTACTCGAGGTAGCAGCGCAGCAGGTCGAAAATGATGAACGGACGCGCATTGCCGACATGGAAGTAGTTGTATACGGTCGGGCCGCAGGAATACATCTTTACCTCGCCCGGCGTGATCGGAACGAATTCTTCCTTCTGACGGGTCAGTGTGTTGTAGAGTTTCATGGTTTTTATCTCCTTTTAGAAATGTTCTCCGCCGGCTCTGCACCAGCGGACAAAATTTTCACAGTTATTGATGGCTAAATTATAATCGCTCTCGCCCAGTCGGCTTTTGGCACGGCGGACTGCGACCTCCCGAGAATAATTCAAAGGACTTTCCGTTTCTGAATAACGGTAAACCGTATGTCCTTCTGCAAATTCTTCAAAAGTAGTCAATCGCACATTTATATCTCCGACCTCTCCGGCATAGTGAATTACCTTACCATCACCGATATAAATAGCGTGATGTGTATATGCCACTCCAGCCACTCCTGCACCACTTCGATATAAATGATCCGCTAACTCACATTCTTCTTTACTTATTGCAGTCAACCAGCCTTCTATCCAGCCATCCAGCGTAAGCTTTTTTTCTGTTTGATCTCCTGCATTAGAGAAGCTATCCTGTAAATTACGGTCAAATGTTTTCTTTTTATCCAACGCATTGTCTACTGCAATCGCAGCATCAATGTTCACTTTGGACAACATATCAACAGCAATTTCCTGTGCTTTATCATCAAATTTTCGCTGCGCGTTCGTCGCTGCACGTCGTGCTTTTCTGCACAATATACTCCATCCCGGAACTACCATATTCTCATTCTCCTAATAAAAAGCCTCCCGGGGATATTGTTCCCTCGGGAGGCGTAAAGACGCGGTTCCACTCCGATTTTTCACTCGTGCGCGCGGTAACGGGCGCGTTCCGCGGGGCGTTTGACCCCGATGCTCGGCAGGCGCACTTCGCCGCTCTGCGCACAGAGCCCTTTCAGCCGGGAGGCTCCTCTCTTTTCGCGCGCGAAAAAACGGTTACTTTTCCTGCGTCATCGCATAAATAACGATTATAACGTTACCAGTATATCAATATCCGTCGGAAAAGTCAACTTTAATTGCGCAGCTTCGCGGCAGTCCGGTTTCATTGTGCGGTGCTGCCTTAAAGATAATGATACCGCGTGCGCTGCCGCCACAGGAGCGCCGCCGAGACGGCGGCGGAAAGACCCTCGGCCGCGACAACGGCGAGCCATACGCCGTCCAGACCGAGCACGGGCGGAAGCAGGAGGACCAGACCGCCGCGCAGCAGCAGCGAACGCAGGAAGGAGATGAAGGCGCTCAGCGCGCCGTTGCACAGCGCGGTGAAGAACGCCGACGCATAAATGTTTACGCCGCAGAACAGATAGCACAGCGCGAACAGGCGGAAGCCGTGCACGGTGAGCTGCATCAGGTCGGGGGAGTAGCCGACGAAGGCCGCGCACAGCGGCCGGCAGAGCGCTTCGCTCAGCACGACCATTGCGCCCGAGGTGATGAATATAAGGAACATGCTTCTGCGGAACACGTTTTTCAGCTCATCGTGATTGTTCGCGCCGAAATGATAGCTGATGATGGGCGCGCTGCCGATGGAGAAGCCGAGAAACGCCGCGATAAAGACGAAATCGACGTACATCATGACCGAGTGCGCCGCAACGCCGCGCTCACCGACCAGCCGCATCAGCTCGAGGTTATACAGGATGCCGACGAGGGACGAGGAGATGTTGCTCATCAGCTCGGACGCGCCGTTGCCGCAGGCCTGCAAAAACTCACGGATATACAGTCCTGTGGCGGTGAGGTGCAGGCCGGAACGGTGCGTGATGAAGAATACGAGCGGGATGATGCCGCCGACGCAGTAGCCGGCGACCGTCGCCCACGCCGCGCCCGGCAGGCCGAGGAGCTGAATGAGCACCCAGTCGCCGGCGAAGTTGGTCACGCCCGAGGCGATGGACAGGATAAGACCCATGTTCGGCTTTTCCGCGACAACAAAAAACGGCTGGAGCGAGGTCTGGAGCATGAAAGGGAGGCTGCCGGCGAACAGAATACGGCCGTAGGACACGCAGGAGTCCATCAGAATATCGCTCGCACCGGCGAGCCGGGCGATGGGTTCGACGAACGCCGCACCGGCCGCGCTCAGAATGCCGCCGAAAAGGATGACGGCAAAGACGAACATCGAGAAAAAGCGGTTCGCCATGTCGGGACGGCCCTCGCCGAGCGTGCGCGCGACGACCGCGCTGCCGCCGGTGCCCAGCATGAAGCCGACCGCCGAAATCAGCATCGCGACCGGGAACATGATGTTGACCGCGCTCAGGCCGATGTCGCCGATCATGTTGGACACAAAAAGTCCGTCCGCGACGCTGTACAGCGAGGTCAGGATCATCATGGCGATGCTCGGGAGCGTAAAACGAAGCAGACGGCCGAAGGAAAAGTGGTCTGACAGTCTGATCTGCATAAAAACCTCCGTATGAAAGAAATATTTTTCCGCATTCTATTATAGTCCGAAATCGGACTTATTGTCAAGCGCGGCTTTTCGTCTCGTGCTTGCATATTCTGCGCGGTTGCGGTATGCTAATAGCGTAAGAAAAAATGATCCGAACATGGCGGCCTTTCAGCCGTCCCGGAAAGGAAGATCAATATGGAAACCAGAAAGATCCCTGCACGCGAGGACGTCGCAGCGCAGGATAAATGGGCGATCGAGGACCTGTTCGCGACCGACGACGCATGGCGCGAAGCGCTTGCCGCAGCGAAGGAGTTCATTCCGCGCGTTACCGCCTTCCGCGGCCATCTGGCGGAGAGCGGCGAGACCCTGCTGCGCTTTTTCCGTCTGGACGATGAGATCAGTCTTGCGTTCGACCCGATCGTGCACTATGCACAGCGCCGCAGCGATGAGGATACCCGCGTGGCGGCGTATCAGGAAATGGTCGCGCAGGTGACACGCTTTGCGGTCGAGCTTCAGTCCGCCGCCGCGTTCGAGACCCCTGAGCTGCTCGCCATCGACGACGAGACGCTGAACCGCCTGTACGCCGAGGCGCCCGAGCTGGAGAACTACCGTCTGTGCATCGACCGCGTGCGCCGCCGCCGCGAGCATGTGCTCTCGGATAAAGAGGAGGCCATTCTCGCCGCCGCAGGCGAAATGGCGGCCAGCCCGGACGACATCTATTCCATGCTCAACGACGCGGATCTCAAGTTCCCGGACGCGGTGGCGGGGGACGGCGAAAAGCATCCCGTCACCCACGGCACCTATATCCCGCTCATGCAGTCCTACGACCGTGTCCTGCGCAAGTCGGCGTTCGACTCGCTCTATTCGGTCTACGGCCAGTTCCGCAATACCTCGGCGGCGACGCTGTCCGCGCAGCTCAAGCAGCTGCTGTTCTATGCGAAGGTGCGCAAGTATCCCTCGACGCTCGATGCGGCGCTTGACGGCACTGAGGTCCCGACCGAGATCTACCGCAATCTGATCGACGCGGTGCACCGCTCCTTCGGTCCCATGTACCGCTATGTCGAGCTGCGCAAAAAGCTGCTCGGCGTGGACGAGCTGCATATGTACGACCTGTATGTCCCGGTCGTCGAGGGCGTGGAGATGAAGTTCACGTTTGAGGAGGCGAAGGAGATCGCGCTCAAGGCGCTCGCGCCGCTCGGCGAGGATTATCTCGCGCTCATCCGCGAGGGCTTTGAAAACCGCTGGATCGACGTTTACGAGAACGAGGGCAAGCGCTCGGGCGCGTATTCGGCAGGCGCGCGCGTGCATCCCTATGTGCTGCTCAACTTCAAGGGCACGCTCGACGATGTGTTCACGCTCGTGCACGAGATGGGCCACTCCATCCATTCTTACCTGTCCAACACCCGTCAGCCGACCGCATATCAGGACTATGTGATCTTCGTGGCAGAGGTCGCTTCGACCTGCAACGAGGCGCTGCTGATGGAGTACCTGCTGTCGGTCACGACCGACAAAAAGGAACGCGCCTACCTGATCAACCACTTCCTCGAGCAGTTCCGCGG
This sequence comes from Butyricicoccus sp. OM04-18BH, assembly GCF_003481705.1. Classification (GTDB taxonomy): domain Bacteria; phylum Bacillota; class Clostridia; order Oscillospirales; family Butyricicoccaceae; genus Agathobaculum; species Agathobaculum hominis. The sequence continues at coordinate 399,870 of NZ_QULN01000001.1, read as the reverse complement.
CACACTGTACCGCCAGACCATGTTCGCGGAGTTCGAGCTGGAGGCGAACGAGATGACGCGCCGCGGCGAGGGCACGACCGCAGACGCGCTGTGCGCGCTGTACAAAAAGCTGAATGAGCAGTATTTCGGACCGGAAATGGTCGTAGATGACGAGATCGCGCTGGAATGGGCGCGCATTCCGCACTTCTACTACGATTACTATGTTTACCAGTACGCGACCGGCTACGCCGCTGCGATCGCGCTGTCGCGCCGCATCCTGCGTGAGGGCGAGCCGGCGGTCCGCGATTACCTCGGCTTCCTGTCGGGCGGCTGCTCGGCCGACCCGATCACACTGCTGCGCGGCGCAGGCGTCGATATGGCAAGCCCGAAGCCGGTCGAGGACGCGACCGCTCTGTTCGACAGCCTGATCGGCGAGATGGAAGAGCTGCTGAAATAAAAAATAAAAAAACGCTTGACTTTTGGGCGCATACTGTGGTATTATATAAAACAGTCAGCGAGAACATCGCAGACGAAAACATCCTGTATGCGCCAGTAGCTCAGCTGGATAGAGTGTTTGGCTACGAACCAAAAGGTCGGGGGTTCGAATCCCTTCTGGCGTACCAGGAACACCGGTTATTTCGCAAGAGATAGCCGGTTTTTCTTTTTGCTGACGGACACAGCGCGAAAAAAACTGCGGATTTTATGAAAAAAACTGTTGACTTTTCGCGGCGGCAATGATATTATATATAGGCAGTCGGAACTGCGGTATGCGCCAGTAGCTCAGCTGGATAGAGTGTTTGGCTACGAACCAAAAGGTCGGGGGTTCGAATCCCTTCTGGCGTACCAGATCAACCGGTTATTTCGTAAGAAATGACCGGTTTTTCTTATTTTCTGTACAAATAGAAATCGAAGAAAAAATTTTTACCGTCTATTTACCGTCCATGCGGACATAGCAAAAGCCTCAGATATTTTACCGTCTGAGGCTTTTGTTTATCTTCTTTTCGATACAAGTGCTATCAACTGATTTTCCAAATTATATTGGATGTCAGCTTCCGTCATCCGGATCAAAGGACGAGTCACTGTCATCGGCAGAGCCTTGATTGCAATAAATATCTCTGGGTATTTTGCATTGTTCTGCATAACTTGCCTTTGTGCAGAATTGTAGTCAAACGGTTCTTTCTTCCATTCATCCCATGTGTCTAAAATATCCTTTTCCAAATCAGTAAGATATGGCTTTGCTCTCAAAAGAGCAATCAATATACTATAATCCATCAACAGCCCTCCTCGCTATTCGGCAGCTTGCCAGACTGTGCCGCCAGTTTCTTTTCCTGAGATTTTACACGCCGCTCCAGCTTTTTAATATCTTCCGCAGGCGGCAGATTCTCCGGCTGAATACCACGCTGTCCCAACATATCCCGTACGGAGCGATTATTCTGCACGTGCTCACCGGTAATATCGCGTTCTCCTCGAAGATCTTTTTCCTCTACATTGTAGTTGGTCATTTCTGCTGCAAGGTTCTTCGCTGCAATGGAAAGCGTCGGCAAAAAATCAGCCAGTGGGCGGCCGTCCTTTACGCCAAGCCGCTCTTTCATCTCCTGTGTCGTATAACCGCCAAACAGCGCTTGATCGCCTTTAGAGCGAATACGGCCGAATCCTGCGTCATCTACACCGCGCTCATAAATGTTCTGCGAAAGCCGCTTTTCCGATTCTCGCAATCTGCCGCGTGCCTCTGTGCGCTCAATCAGAGAAATGCGTTCTTCGATCAGTTCCTGCTTGCGGGTCTGAACAGCGAAATAGCTCTGTGCAAATGCAATTTCTTCTTTTTTCGGATCGCCGTTCTGCGCAATCAAATAACAGGCATAGCGCGTCAGCATATAGTCTTTGACTGCTCGCTGTGCTCCATTGCCGACAGTTATCATTTTCGTGACCTCACGAAAATGATCCTGCACTGCTATCCCGCTTGTTTCACAGGATTCGATAGCACGAACGATTGCTTTCGCAAAGTTCTCCCATCGTTCATATCCGAGGAGCGACATCAGATCGCGTGCATACCAAAATTCAACACCTGCTTCTTGATCGCTATGTATTACAAGATCAAACCGTTCTTTGATTTGACCGACTCTCCTTTTATCCATTATCCATCCTCCAGTGTATTCAGTATCAGCTTTTTCGCCTTATCTGAGATTCCTCTTATATTTACATTATATTATTCAAAGTGAGTTTCATCAAGCCAAAGAAATCGCCGAAACCGTCCTGTTTCAGACAGGTTTCGGCAGTTTTCCATGTTTTTGAGCAACTACCTCGCCTTACCGTCCGAGGCTGTTACCCCTGCTTTCTGCGCAAAATCACATCAGCAAGGCATTCGCTGGCCTTGGTGCGCTCGGCCTCGATAATATGCGCGTAAATATTATCCGTCGTGCTGACCTGACTGTGGCCCAGTATATTGGCGACCGTCACCACATCAATGCCGTGCGCAATCAACCGCGATATGCTCATCGACAGCAGCCTGCTCGGGCCGGACGGTACGGCGTCGCTCATCGAAGAGGTCGCGTGCAAGGTATTCAACAGCTGAGGAGGGCAGAGCATCATGGAAAAGAAGCAATCCGAATTTAACAAGGTGTTCAGCGCATGGGACATCCTCGTCATCGCGTTCGGCGCAATGATCGGCTGGGGCTGGGTCGTCTCCTCGGGCGGCTGGATCCAGAAGGGCGGCGTCCTCGGCGCGGCGCTCGGCTTTGTGGTCGGCGGCGTCATGATCTTTTTCGTCGGCCTGACCTATGCAGAGCTGACGGCGGCCATGCCGCAGTGCGGCGGCGAGCACGTCTGGAGCCATCGTGCGATGGGCCCGACCGGCTCGTTCGTGTGCACCTGGGCGATCATTCTCGGCTATGTCGGCGTTGCGTGCTTTGAAGCGTGTGCGTTCCCGACCATCATCTCCTATCTGTGGCCGGGCTTCCTCAAGGGATACCTGTACACGGTCGCAGGCTTCGACATTTACGCTTCGTGGCTGATCGTGGCGATCCTTGTTGCGTTCGGCATCATGCTCATCAACATCGTGGGCGCAAAGACGGCCGCCAAGCTCCAGACCATCCTCACCATCATTATCGGCGGCGCAGGTATCCTGCTCATCGTCGCATCGGTCATCAACGGTACGGTGGACAATCTGGACGGTCAGATGTTCGCAGAGGTCGGCGGCGGCGGTATCGTCAAGTCCATCCTCTCGGTCGCGGTCATCTCTCCGTTCTACCTTATCGGCTTTGACGTTATCCCGCAGGCGGCGGAGGAGATCAACGTTCCGCCGAAAAAGATCGGCGGCATGCTCATCCTGTCGGTCGTTCTCGCGGTCCTGTTCTACGCATTCGTCATCATTGCGGTCGGTCTGGTCATGAACTCGGGCACGATCACCGCTTCGCAGGCCGGCACGGGTCTGGTCACGGCGGACGCGATGGCGCTCGCCTTCAAGACCTCGGTCATGGCCAAGGTCATCATCGTCGGCGGTATGTGCGGCATCATCACCTCGTGGAACTCGTTCATGATCGGCGGCTCGCGCGCCATCTACTCGATGGCGGAGTCCTACATGATCCCGCGCGTTTTCGCCAAGCTGCATCCCAAGCACAAGACTCCGATCAATGCGCTCATCCTCATCGGCATCCTCACCATGCTCGCGCCGTTCGCAGGCCGCGTCATGATGGTCTGGATCTGCGATGCAGGCAACTTCGGCTGCTGCCTCGCCTACTGCATGGTCGCGATCTCCTTCCTCATCCTGCGCAAAAAGCAGCCGGATATGCCGCGTCCGTACAAGGTTCCGGCCGGCCGTCTGATGGGCGGCGTTGCGGTGCTGATGAGCGGCTTCATGGTCGTCATGTACTGTATCCCCGGCTCGGGCGGCACGCTCATCCTGCCGGAATGGGGCATGGTAGCGGCGTGGAGCGCGCTTGGCGTCGTGTTCTTCGCCATCTGCAAGAGCAAGTACAGAGAGTCCTTCGGCAGCATGGTTCAGCTCATCTCGGACGAGGACGCAGCAACGCTGCTCCCGGAGGCGGACGAGCGCGAGCTGGACAAGGTCATCGACGGCGCGATCGACCGCGTACTGGCACGGCTGGCATAACGAGTGCCGCGAAACCGGCAATTCCCCGTTTTTCACAGAAAACAGCGCAGTGTCGGGTTGTTTTGCACTCCGGCACTGCGTTTTTTCATCATCATCCCCATATTACCCCGTATTTTTGCAGAGGAGTGTTTATTATGAACGATTTCAGCTTTTCCGTTCCGCAAAATATCATGGTGGGCCGCGGCTCTCTCGCGAAGCTGCCCGAGGCCGCAAAGCAGCTCGGCGGCTCGCACGCATTTATCATTTCCGGCCCGCATCTGACAAAGATGGGTCTGGTGGGCAAGGTCTCTGACTCGCTGAAGGCGGCAGGCTTTGCGGTCGACGCCTTCACCGAGACCGAGGGCAATCCGTCTACGGATACGGTCGAAAAGGCGGCGGCGGCCTACAAGGCGTCGGGCGCGGATTTTATCGTGGCCTTCGGCGGCGGCTCGCCGATGGATGTTGCAAAGGCGGTCGGCGTTGTCGTCAAATACGGCGGCAGGATCGAGGAATATGAGGGCGCGCACAAGGTCCCGGGCAAGATCGTGCCGCTCATCGCCATCCCGACCACGGCAGGCACCGGCTCGGAGGTCACGGCGTTCTCGGTCATCACCGACCACAGGCGCGACTACAAGCTGACCGTATTCAGCTATGAGCTGCTGCCGGCCTGCGCCATTCTGGACGCGGAGCTGCTGACCTCGGCGCCGGCGAGCGTCGCAGCGGCCTGCGGCATCGACGCCTTCATCCATGCGGAGGAGGCCTATGTTTCCCGCGCGGCGTCGCCGTTCTCGGACGCGATGGCGGAAAAGGCGATGGAGCTGCTCGGCGGCAACATCCGCCGTTTTGTCGCGTGCCGCGAGGACATCGAGGCGGCCGAGAATATGATCGTCGGCTCGCTGTTCGCCGGGATCGCGTTCTCGTTCGCCCGTCTGGGCAATGTCCACGCGATGAGCCACCCGATCAGCGCGTACTTCGACGTACCGCACGGCGTGGCAAATGCGGTCCTGCTGCCGGTCATCGCGGAGTACAACGCGCTCGCCGACCACGGCCGCTACTTCAAGATCTTCAATTACATCAGCCCCTTCAAGGTGGACGCGGGCGAATTTGAGCCGGGGCTGCTGCCGGGTGCGATCCGCGAGCTGTGCGGGGAGATCGGCATCCCGAACGGCATCGTCGAGGCGGTGAACAACGCGAGCCGGAACGGCCCGGTCAGCCGCGAGGCGATCGAGGAGAAGATCGAGGCGATGGCGGCGGACGCCATGAAGAGCGGCAACATCGCGGTCAATCCGCGCGCCTCTCGCCAGAGCGATATTGAAGTGCTGTACCGGAGAGCGCTCTAAACCGCACCTCCGGCGCACGGAAACGGAGAAAATGACATGGATTATCTGTCCCATAATATTTCGATCAATTTAAGACGCATCCGCCAGTCCAAGTCGATGAGTCTGGAGCAGGCGGCCGAGCAGACCGGCGTGAGCAAGAGTATGCTCGCACAGATCGAAAAGGGCACGGCAAACCCGTCCCTCGGTGTGCTCGGCAAGATCACGAGCGGTCTGCGCATCGAGTTTCAGCGCCTGATCGAGACTCCGAGGGAGGATTTCTGCCTGGTGAAGCCGGAAACGCTCGTCCCGACCAAGGAGATCGAGGGGCAGTACCGTGTCTGGACCTGCTTTCCGTATGAGGATACCCGGCTGGTCGAGATCTACCGCATCGACGTCGAGCCGGGCGGCGTGTACATGAGCGGCGCACACGGCGAAAACACGCGCGAATATCTGACCGTTACGGACGGCGAGCTGACCGTGGAGTGCCGCGGCCATGTGCAGCGCATCGGGCGGCAGGAGGCGTTCAAATTCGAGACCGATCAGCCGCATATCTACCGCAACGAGGGCAGAGAGCGCGCCAGCTGCTTCTGCTTCTTCCTCGACTACAAATAAACACAGGCTTTATCAACAGCCTGTGGATAAAACCTGTGAGAAAGCCAAAGGCTCCATCCAAGAAACGGGTGGAGCCTTTTTGCGTGATTTTTACTTTGCCTGCGCGGTGATGATGCGGATGCGGCCACCGCCGCGATCATGACCAGCTTTTTCAGCTTTTTTCGTCTGCCTTTCTTTCCGGCAGAGGCCGGCGCACCGCCTGCGGCGTCGGCTGCGTGAGGTCGGCTCGCAGGCCGTCATCCGGGCGGAGAGCGGCATCGGGTATTACCTACAGCCTGCTTGAAAAAATACACAAAACAGCAAGCTGAAATTTGTGCAGCATTTTCCGGAATTTTCTGTTACCTTCTGTGTCCCTCAATCGTCTTATCGGTAGAAAGCACAGGCTGACTGCGGCGGACGCATGGGGCGTACAGGATAGAGAGTGCAGAACGATGTCCGCCGCGCGAGTCAGAATATGCAGAAAAAAGGACCTGTAATGCGGATTTCTCCGTTTACAGGTCCTGATTATTTCCTTAAGGCAACACCGCACAATGAAAGCTGCGGCGCTTTGCGGAAATTTTGTGCCCTGACTTCGTTTCGATTTCACGGTAATACATCAAGTATTACCGCAAAACCGCGCCTCGTCAGTACGCAAAATTTGCTCGCAAATCGCTCTTGTTCAATTGTACGGTATTGCCTTAAATACCGCGCTCGAGCAGGCGCTGCCGAACGGCGGAGGCCGGACGAGCGAGCGTTTCTGCGATCTCCTCGGGGTGTTGTCCCTCGCGGCGCAGCTGCGCAAGACGTGCGTCCTCCTCGGGCGTCCATGGTGTATGGCGCAGCACAAGCTGACGGGCGGCCTCGTCCAGAATGTCGTCGAGCGCATCCATGATAAAATGCTGCGCGGAGAGCGTGTAAAGCACGGCTCCGGCGCCGGGTTCGACCAGAATACCGACCTCGCCGCCGCTCTGTGTCGGCAGGTAGGCGTACTCGCCGCGGCTGTCCGGCATCCACGCGAGCAGACCGGCGTCAGTCAGCCAGTCGAGCAGGGGCGAGACGGAAAGCGGCTCTGTGTTCTCGGGTTCGAGGGCGTGAATGCGCTGCACGACCTCCTCTACGGGAAGCGGTCGGTCGGAATAGGCGAAATCCGCGCGGCGGTTATAGGGTACGGCCGGCGGCAGCCGGTGCTTCGCCTCGCTCCCGCCGGCAGGGGCGGCTTTGGTGCGGGGCGCAGGCTTGATGGAGGAGGCAGGGCGGAGCATGGCGGCGAGCTCGGGCGGCAGGCTGCGCGGCCCGTTCTGCGCAGGAGCCGCAGGCGTGTTTTTCGGCGCGGCAGGCTGCGGTTTTTCGGCGTGCGGCGCACTGTTCGTCACGACCTTGTCGAGTACCTCCGCGACAAAGGCAAAGCAGCGCGACATACGGCCGTTCCGGATGAGGTCGCCGGCTGCGACCGGCGTTCCGTCGAGCGGATTGATGCCATGCGACAGCTTTTCCATATACATTTGTGCGCGGCGTATCATATCGAGTTCGGTCATGCTGTGCCTCCGTAAATTACAAGGATAATATCTTTATCTTAGCTCATACTGTCCGCTGGTGCAAGCATTTTCGGAAAACAAAGCAGGCAGAGCGTGAGCTCTGCCTGCTGAAATGATTTCTGCTGTGTGTTTAGAATACAGTTACAACTGCGCCCTTGTAGGTCTCGTCGACGTACTTCTTGACGTCGTCGCTCTGCATTGCCTTTTTAAGAGCCTGGATCTTGTCGCTGTTCTCCTCGCCGCTGCGGCAGGCAACAACGTTTACATAAACCTTTGCGTAGTCCGGATTCTCGGTGATGAGGGAGTCCTCGGCAGCGTTCAGGTCAGCCTGAAGTGCGTAGTTGCCGTTGATGACTGCGAGGTCGACGTCAGCGAGCGAACGCGGCAGCTGCTCTGCGGCGATCTCCTGAATGTCGAGGTTCTTCGGGTTCTCGGTGATGTCGAGCTTGGTCGCGTCGGAGGTCGGGTCGATGCCGTCCTTCAGCTTGATGAGGCCTGCGTCCTGAAGCAGGAGCAGCGCGCGGGTCTCGTTGGAGCCGTCGTTCGGGATGGCGACGGAAGCGCCGTCCGCAAGCTCCTCGATGGATGCGGTTTTGCCGGCGTAGATGCCGAACGGCTCGTAGTGCATATCGAACGCTGCGGCCAGATCGGTGCCGTTCTCCTTGTTGAAGTTGTTGAGGTACGGGGTGTGCTGGAAGTAGTTTGCGTCCAGATCGCCGTCTACCAGCGCGGTGTTCGGCTGAACGTAGTCGGTGAACTCAACGACCTTGAGGGTGTAGCCCTCAGCCTCGAGCGCGTCCTTGGCCGCGTTCAGGATCTCGGCGTGCGGGGTCGGGGTAGCGCCGACGGTGATGACCTTGTCGGAGTCGCCGGTGTTTGCCGCTGCGCTGCTGTCAGAGGAGGACGTGCTGCCGCCGCAGGCGGTCAGAGCGGACAGGCACAGTGCGCCTGCAAGAATTGCTGCAATGGATTTTTTCATGGAAATTCGCTCCTTTTCAGATATATATCATAATTTTTATGATAACAGAATTAACGATTGCGCTTGTCCAGATGATGCGCAAGGCGCATGCCGACCTCCTGGAAGATCTGCACGACGACAACGATGATGATGACGGCGATGAGCATGATAGGGAAGTTGTAGCGGTTGTAGCCGTAGTTGACGGCTACCGTGCCCAGACCGCCGCCGCCGATGAAGCCGGCCATCGCGGAGTAGCCGAGGATGGTGACGATGGAGATCGCGCCGCCGACCATGAGGGAGGGCTTCGCCTCGGGGACGAGCACCTTCCAGACGATCTGCCACGGACTTGCACCCATGGACTGCGCCGCCTCGATGACGCCGAACGGGACCTCCTTGATGGAGGATTCGACCATGCGCGCGACATAGGGCGCGGCGGCGAACGTCAGCGGAACGACCATCGCGGTGGTGCCGATGGCCTTGCCGACGATGGCGCGCGTGATCGGGGTGATCATGACCGCGAGGATCAGGAACGGGATCGAGCGCAGGATATTGGTGACGATGCCGAGAACGGTGTTCAGCACGGGCATCGGGCGGATGCCGTTCTTGTCGGTCACGACGAGCGTCAGACCGAGCGGCAGGCCGATCAGATAAGAGATGGCGGTGGACAGGATGACCATGTAAAGGGTCTCCCAAAGGCTCTGCGCCCAGACATTAAACGGCAGCATTTGCGTCTACCTCCTCCGTGTGTACGTTCTGCGTTTCCAGATAGGCAAGGGCGCGCTTGGCGGCGCGCTCGTCCTCGGGCAGTTGCAGGATCATCTGACCGTAGGCCTTTCCGTCGATGTTCTTGGTGTCCGCGAACATGATGTTGACCGGCGCCTTGCACTCGAGCACCATATTGGAGACGATCGGCTCGAACGAGGAATTGCCGTCGAATACGATGCGGCAGTAGCGCTTTCCGGTCGCGAGGGCGCGGCGCTTTCCGTCCGGATAGATGAGCTGCTTTGCCATGGCGGACTGCGGACGGGTGAAAACGTCGTCTACCGCGCCGACCTCAGCGATGCGGCTGGAGTCGATGATGGCGACGCGCTGGCAGATCTCCTCGATGACCGCCATCTCGTGGGTGATGACGATGATGGTGATGCCGAGGGTCCTGTTGATCTCCTTGAGCAGGGCGAGGATGGAGCGGGTGGTCGTCGGGTCGAGCGCGCTGGTCGCCTCGTCGCAAAGCAGGATCTTCGGACTGGTCGCGAGCGCACGGGCGATGGCGACGCGCTGCTGCTGACCGCCGGAGAGCTGAGACGGATAGTTGCCCGCGCGGTCGGAGAGACCGACGATCTCGAGCAGCTCCTTCGCGCGCTTTTCTGCGTCCGCCTTGCTCGTTCCCGCGATCTCGAGCGGGAAGCAGATATTCTGGAGCGCGGTGCGCTGCTGGAGCAGGTTGAACTGCTGAAAGATCATGCCCATCGAGCGGCGCGCCTCGAGCAGCTGCTTTTTCAAGAGACTGCCGAGCTCCTGACCGTCCACGGTGACGGTGCCTGCGGTCGGCTTTTCGAGAAAGTTGATGCAGCGCACGAGCGTGGATTTGCCTGCACCGGACAGACCGATGATGCCGAAAATTTCGCCGCGGCGGATGTCGAGGTCGATGCCGTCGAGCGCCGTGACCTTGCCGGCTCTGCCGGTGAATGTTTTGTTGAGACTTCGGATGCGAACGATAGCGTCCTGTTCCAAGTTCATTCCTCCTGACATGGAAAGTGTGTTCTTAAAAATAAAAGCGGAAAGCCGTTTTCCTGCTTCCCGCTCGTTTTCCTGTTTATACCGCGCCGCATGACAAGCGGCCCGTCTGCGCCGTGCTCTCAGCGGAGCCCTCTGGCAGAAAAACGAGCAAAATCACACATCATGCACATGAACATTCGAGATACGGTCATAGTGATTTTCTCCTTTTTCTACAGCTTCGATAAAACTTAGTATAGCCCGTTGCCGGCGCTTTGTCAACCCCTTTCTCGCCCCGCATGGACGGTATCACCGGCCGGAGACAGGAATTTACCGACTGTGCGGTTTCCATGCGGTTTTGCGCGGCGGTGTACGGTAAAGACACAATATCTGGTGGATTGTATCCGTGCTGACATTGAATGATAACAGGATATATGTTATACTGAAGACAGAGAAAGAGAACAGGAGGAGATAACATGGATCTGGCGGATTTTTTTGCGATCGACAGACTTTCCGAACATGATGAAGAGACACTGGTCGAGTCTGCGATGCAGCTTCAGCAGGTTATGATGCTGTATGAGTCCGGCATTCGTGAGATCAAGACCAAACTGGACATTCTGGCGGACGAGTCGCGCATTTCGGGCAAGCCGAGCCCGATCAACGCGATCAAGAGCCGCATCAAAACGCCGCGCAGCATCGTGGGCAAGCTCAAGCGCCGCGGCTTTCCGGTGACGCTTCAGTCCATGATGGACAACCTGAACGACATCGGCGGCATCCGCGTGATCTGTCCGTTCATTCAGGATATTTATACCGTAGCGGATATGCTCATGCGGCAGAGCGATCTGACGCTCATCGAGAAAAAGGACTATATCAGCAGTCCCAAGCCGAACGGCTACCGCAGCCTGCATCTGATCCTTGAGGTGCCGATCTTTCTGTCCGAGCGCACGGTCCCGGTGCGCATCGAGCTTCAGCTGCGCACGATCGCGATGGATTTCTGGGCGAGCCTCGAGCACCAGCTGCGCTACAAATCCGACGTTGAGGTGCCGCCCAATCTGTCGGACGACCTCAAGCACTGCGCGGACGTCATCGCCGAGACCGACGAGGACATGCAGCGCATCGCGAAGGATCTCGGCGTCCTTCGTTAATCCCTGTTTCAGCGAAAGGAAAACCAAATGGAACTCATTCCCGTCATCACACTCGCACTCGTGGCCGTTCTGCTCGTGCTCGTCATCATCCTGCTCGCGCGAAAGCCGGTGCAGCCGCCGAAAACGATCGACAGCGGCGCGATCTCTGCGCTCGGCGCGCTCGTCACGCAGAACCTGCGCGAGGGCCGCGAAGCACAGGACAGCCGCCTTGCGGCGATGGACCGGTCGGTCTCCGGCCAGCTCGACCGCTTTGAAAAACGCCTGCACGGCTTTTCGGTCGAAACTTCGCAGCAGCTCGACGGCATCCGTGCCGCTGTGGACGGCAATCTGCGCGAGCTGCGCGAGGACAACAACAAAAAGCTGGACGAAATGCGCGGCATTGTGGACGAAAAGCTGCAAAAAACACTGTCCGACCGCATGAACGAGTCCTTTCGTCTGGTAAATGAGCGTCTGGAGCAGGTCTACCGCGGTCTCGGCGAGATGCAGACGCTCGCACAGGGCGTGGGCGACCTCAAGAAGGTGCTGACAAACGTCAAAAACCGCGGTATCGTGGGCGAGATCCAGCTCGGCGCGATCCTGTCCGACATCCTCGCGCCCGAGCAGTACGCGGAAAACGTCGCGACCGTGCCCGGCAGCCGCAACGTTGTCGAGTTCGCCGTGCGTCTCCCGGCGGAGGACGGCGGCGCGGTCTGGCTGCCGATCGACTCCAAGTTCCCGGGCGACACCTACGGCGCGCTGCGCGATGCCTATGAGAGCGGCTCGCGCGAGCAGATCGACGCCTGCGCGAAGCAGCTCATTCTGACGCTCAGGAGCGAGGCGAAGGACATCCGCGACAAGTATCTTGCACCGCCGTATACCACGGAATTCGGCATCATGTTCCTGCCGTTTGAAGGGCTGTACGCGGAGGCGGTGCAGCGCGGCATGGTCGAGATCCTCCAGCGCGATTATCATGTCAATATCGCCGGCCCGAGCACGATGGCGGCGCTGCTGAACAGCCTTCAGATGTCGTTTCGCACGATCGCCATCCAGAAGCGCTCGGGCGAGGTATGGAACGTTCTGGGCGCGGTCAAGACCGAGTTCGACAAGTTCGAGACCTGCCTGACGCAGACGCAGAACCGTCTCGATCAGGCGAGCCGCGAGCTGGACAAGCTGGTCGGCACGAGAACGCGCGCCATCCGCCGCCGTCTCAAGAGCGTCACCGAGCTCTCCGAGGCGGAAACCGAGCGCGTGCTCGGCGCGGCGGAGGACGACGAGCCGACTTCATAAAAAATTAAGAAAAAATTCACGGTTTTGTGAGGGAAATAACAGGGACTTTCGAGGTATACTGTAGGTACAAGGGATAGAGACCACCGCGCAGTGATAAAAGGGAGGAATTATCATGAAAGCAAATACCCGTGAAGGTCTGTTCGCATTGCTGCACCGCCTGCTGGCCCGGCTGTTCGGCCCGATCGAACGCGGCAAATACCGCGTCTGAATTGTGAACTTATTGCAAACACCGCTCTGCCGACCTTGCATGAGGCTGCGCAGAGCGGTATACTATATTCCACACAAAACGGACAGCAGGAAAGGCAGGCGAGGCACTATGACAGCTGCTGCATTTTTTGAACTTTTTCATCAGTACGGACTGTTCCTGGTCTGCGGCGTGATCTTCTGTGAATACATGAATCTGCCCGGCTTTCCGGCGGGCGTCATCATGCCGTGCATCGGCGTGCTCATCGCACAGAGTAGCCTGTCGCTGCCGCTGACGCTCGTGCTGAGCGTTGCTTCCGGACTGCTCGGCAGTCTGGTCATTTACGGCCTTTGCTACTGGGGCGGCGAGCCGATCATGGAAAAGCTGTTCGGAAAGAGCAGGAAATTCCGCTCGTTCGTACAGAAATGCCATGAATTCATCGACGCGCAGCATGGACGCGGACTTGCGCTCTGCCGCATCATCCCGATGCTCCGCACGATCGTTTCCATTCCCGCCGGTCTCATCCGTATGCCGGTCAAGTGGTTCATCGGCTGGTCGGCCATCGGTATCGCGGCATGGAATACCGCGCTCATCTCCGCCGGGTATCTGTTCAGCGACAGGATACTCACGCTGGTGATGTGAGACAGTCAAAATAAAAACAGGTGTGATACCGTATCAAACGGTGTCACACCTGTTTTTTTGGCAGCGCCGCAGCTTTGATTGCGCGGTATTGCCTTAGTTTCGAACGATGAGCAGCCACGAGTCGGCCCTGCTGTCGAGCGTCAGACCGACGTCCTCGTAAGCGGTCACGGTGCAGCCGGACTTTTCGAGCGCGTTCAGTGTGTTCTGAAGCGTAGACATATTGTTGTCGAGCTGGAACCATGCCGCGCTGCTGTCTGAATACAGCAGTTTGCCGTCAAGCTCGGGCAGCTCGCCGCCGTCTGCGATATAGCAGTGTGCGATGCGCAGCCCGCGCACCGCCTCGGGGAGCGTGAGCGCGCCGGTGTCCTCGGCGGGAACGATGCCGGCAGAGTCACCGTCCGAGATCGCGCGGCCGGATATGCCGCCGCTCTGCGCGGCGATGCTGCTGTCAGCCTCGGGGAGGGAGAAGACAGAGGGCGTATCCTCTGCTGCCGTCTGCGGCGCGGTCTCGCCTGACGCGCTGCCGCCTGCGGCAATATCACTCGTGCCCTGCACGGCGGTTTCGGGAATGCTGCGTGATGCGCTGTTCATGCCCGCATTTTCAGCCGCCTCTGCGATATCTGCGGCGGCGCCGTCGGACGCCGCGCCTGCATCGGCGGAATAGCTGTCCGCAGTCACCGCGGCCGCCGCGTCGCCGGCGTCTGCCGACGCACCGGAGCTGCCGCTTCCGACCGTGCTGAACGACGGCATCAGACCGCCGCCGAGCACAACGAGCACGACCGCCGCGGCAACGCCGACCATGGTGAACACCGGCATGCGGCGCACCGGCTTTTCCGGCTGAACGACGTGCAGCTTGGTCTCCTGCCGCAGCTGCTCCATGATCCCGTCATGGAGGCTGTCCGGCGCCTCGGCTTCCTGTGCAAAGAGTGCGCGCATCTCCCTGAGATCACGCAGCAGCGCGGCGCACGAAGGGCACTCTGCAAGATGCGCCTCGAGCTTTTCACGTTCGCTGTCGGTCAGCGTGCCGTCCACGCTGTTCGAGCAGAGCTGTCCGAAATATTCTTCATCATTCATGCGTCTCGCCTCCTTTCTCATGGTTAGACGGAGCGAGCGGCAGAATGTTCCCTCTTTGCAGCAAAATCCTGCGCAGGGCAATGCGTGCGCGCGCAAGCCGCGATTTTACCGTACCCTCGCTGATCTCGAGGATTTCTGCGATCTCGGAATAGCTCATGCCGGAAACATCGCGCAGCAGCACGATGCGGCGGTGTTCCTCGCTGATCTCGGCGAGCGCGGCGGCAAGCTCGCGCCCCAGCTCCTTATTGTCGAGCTGCTCCTCGGGCGTGGGAGCAGTATCGTGGATAGGACGCTCCTCATCATCCTCGGTCGTCAGCGTCGTGGTCTGCGGCTGCGTCTGCCGGTGGCGCGCATGATCGACGCAGATGTTCATGGTGATGCGGAACAGCCAGGTCGAAAAGCCGCTGTCGCCGCGGAAATTCTCGATCGAACGCCACGCACGCAGAAAAACCTCCTGCGTGATGTCGGCGGCGTCCTCGGGATTGTCGGAGGAGCGCAGCGCAATGACATAAACGCGCTTTTCATAGCGGCGCACGAGCTCCTCGAAGGCGTCCAGCTCGCCGCGGCGCGCCCTTGCCAGAATATGCTTGTCGTCCAACCTGTGCTCCCTCCTTTCGGGTGTCATTCCTCAGAGACGGTCTGTTTGAGCTCCTCGACGATCTCGTAGAGCTGCTCGAGACGTTCAAGGGCGCAGATGCGGCTTTTGAAGGTCTTGAGGCCGCTCTGCTGCTTGAGATAGCAGTTGACGTGCCGTCTCGCCTCGAGCATGGCGATGTGCTCGCCCTTCTGCGCGGCGGCAAGCTCGATCTGCCGCACGGCAGTATCCATGCGCACGGCAAATGGCGGCAGGGGAGGGCAGACGCCGGTTTCGAGAAGCACGTTCGCACGTTCGAAGATCCACGGATCACCGAGTGCGCCGCGCCCGATCATCGCGCCGTCCGCGCCGGTGTATTCGAGGATGCGCACCGCGTCCTCCGGGACGGCGACATCGCCGTTGGCGATGACGGGGATGGAGACCGCCTGCTTGACCGCACGGATCGCGTCCCAGTCAGCCCGGCCGCTGTACTGCTGCGCACGGGTGCGGCCGTGGACCGCGATGGCGGCTGCGCCGGACTGCTCCGCCATACGGGCGAATTCGACGCAGTTGACGCTTCCCTCATCCCATCCCTTGCGGAATTTGACGGTAACGGGGACGTTCACGGCCTTGACGACCGCTTCGATGACGCGCGAGGCGAGCGGCAGGCTGCGCATGAGCGCCGAGCCGTCGCCGTTGCCGGCGATCTTCGGAGCAGGGCAGCCCATGTTGATGTCGATGATGTCGCAGCCGGATTTTTCGAGCGCGATGCGCGCGCCCTCCGCCATGGTCTCCGGCTCGTGACCGAAGATCTGCGCGGCGGCCGGATGCTCGTCCGGCGCAAGCTCGAGCAGACGCGGCGTTTTCCTGTCCTGATAGCACAGCGCCTTGGTCGAGACCATCTCGGTTACGGTCAGAGCCGCGCCGTGCTCGCGGCAGATGCGGCGAAAGGCGAGGTCGGTCACGCCTGCCATCGGCGCAAGTACGAGCCGTCCGTCAATTTTTACCGTTCCGATCTGCATAGTGTCCCTCCAGATTTGATTTACGGTTTATTCTACCATAACATCACAGGGAATGCAACTTGCAGAATGGTAACAGAGCGGAAATGAGCGGATTTTTCTGGGAAAATGCGTGAAAAACGTCGAAAATCCCGTAAAAAGTGCGGAAGATAAAACGCAGAAAAGGAAAAGCGCTGCGCGCCGCCATACCTATTATATATAAGGCGCAGCCGGATGCCGGAGGGCGGCAGGAGATGGGCTGTCAGCCTGCACAAAAAAATCTCGTAAATTTCGTGAAATCCCCTTGACAGAATGCCGGGGATATAGTAATATAGTTAAGGTTCTGCGAGAGACACCGCAGACAACGCGATGATGCCGGAGATTGCTGCTCCAGGAAGCAGGTAACTTCGGCGGAGTAGGTCCGACAATCGGGCGGTTGAGATAACTGCTATCAGCTGAGGCACAGGGCCTCGGCAAAACGCAATGTTCCTGCGTAAATTCGGGACTCGCGGCAGATGCGCCGCAAAGCCGATGGCACGAACCACTTACGTTTCCTAATTGTGACCGGATCGTTACACTGTAAGTGTGCCCGGTTATTTTCATGTCCGTTCGCGATACGCGCGGCGGAGTTGCAGTTTCTCTCCGTAGCGAGTCAAAACATTATTTTAATGTATGGCACACATACGAGGAGGATATTCCACAATGGCAAACGCACAGAAAATCCGCATTCGCCTGAAGGCGTATGATCACGAGCTGATCGACCAGTCCGCAGAGAAGATCATCGAGACCGCTAAGCGCAACGGCGCTAAGGTTTCTGGCCCGATCCCGCTGCCGACCGAGAAGCAGATCGTAACCATCCTGCGCGCAGTTCACAAGTACAAGGACTCCCGCGAGCAGTTCGAGCGCCGCACTCACAAGCGTCTGATCGACATCATCAACCCGAACCAGGCTACCATCGAGGCTCTGACCACCCTGGATCTGCCGGCCGGCGTTGAGTTCGAGGTTAAGCTCTAATCGAAAGAGCGGACGCGAACGCAATCGCCGCAAGGGCGATTGCACAAAACAAGTTTACAAATCGCCGGATTAACCCGCCGGAGATTTGAAAGCCCTGCCGCGACACGCGCGGCGAGGTCATGTTGGCGGTTAAATGCCGTCAACCAATAACCTTTAAGGAGGAAAAACAAAATGCTGAACAAAGCAATCATCGGCAAGAAGGTCGGCATGACCCAGATCTTCAACGCTGACGGCAAGGTTATCCCCTGCACCGTAATCGAAGCAGGTCCTTGCGTTGTAACTCAGCTCAAGACCGAGGAGAAGGACGGCTACAATGCAGTTCAGTTCGGTTTTGAGGATGTAAAGGAAGCTCGCCTGAACAAGCCCCAGAAGGGTCACCTGAAGAAGGCTGGCGACTCCCTGAAGAAGTACCTGAAGGAGTTCCGTTTCGAGGACTGCACGATGTTCCAGCTCGGCGACGTTGTCAAGGCTGACATGTTCGTTGAGGGCGACTTCGTAGATGTCACCGGCACTTCCAAGGGCAAGGGCTACGCAGGCGTTATCAAGCGTTTCAACGCTTCCCGTCTGAAGGAGACCCACGGTACCGGCCCGGTTCACCGTCACGCTGGTTCCATGGGCGCGTGCTCTGATCCTTCCAAGATCATGAAGGGCAAAATGATGCCTGGTCACATGGGTGCTGAGCAGGTTACCGTTCAGAACCTGGACGTTGTCAAGGTAGACGCTGAGCTCAACCTCATCGCTGTCTGCGGCGCAGTTCCGGGTCCGAAGGGCGGCATCGTCGTTCTGAAGAACACCGTTAAGAACAACAAGCTTGTCAAGGGCGAGGCTGGCGTCAGCAAGAACCCGCAGAAGGCATCCGCAAGAAAGTAAGGGAAGGAGGAGCAACTCATGCCTACAGTAGCAGTTTTTGATATGACCGGTAAGAAGACCGGCGAAATGGAGCTGAACGCAGCTGTTTTCGGTATCGAGCCGAACATGACTGTCGTACACGCTGCAGTAAAGAATTACCTGGCTAACCAGCGTCAGGGCACTCAGTCCACGCTGACCCGCGCAGAGGTTCGTGGCGGCGGCATCAAGCCGTGGCGCCAGAAGGGCACCGGCCGCGCTCGTCAGGGTTCGATCCGCTCTCCGCAGTGGACCCACGGCGGTATTGCCCTCGGCCCGAAGCCGCGTTCCTACAATTACAGCCTGACCAAGAAGACCAAGCGTCTGGCAATGCTCTCCGCTCTGTCCGCTAAGGCAGCAGCAGGCGAGATCATCGTCATCGACGGTCTGGACATGGGCGAGATCAAGACCAAGAACTTCGTTGGCTTCCTCAATGCAATCGAGGCAACCGGCAAGAGCCTGGTCGTTACCCCGGAGGTTCGCGTAAACGTAGTTAAGTCTGCGGCTAACATCCCGGGCGTTCGCACCACGATCGCGTCCACCCTCAATGTATACGAGATCCTCAATGCTGACAAGTTCATCATCGACAAGGCAGCAGTTGAGAAGCTTCAGGAGGTATACGCATAATGAAGTTCGCATACGACATTATCAAGAAGCCGGTTATCACCGAGCGTTCCATGATGGGTGCACAGGACAACAAGTACACCTTCGAGGTTGCTGTTGACGCAGGCAAGATCGAGATCAAGAAGGCCGTTGAGGAAATCTTCGGCGTCAAGGTCGCTAAGGTCAACACCATCAAGCTGCCGGGCAAGTGGAAGCGCATGGGCGTCCACGTCGGCAAGCGCCCCGACATCAAGAAGGCAGTCGTAACTCTGACCGCTGACTCCAAGAAGATCGAGATCTTCGAGAACATGATGTAAAATGTATAGGAGGGACTCCGTCCCCCCTATATACGAGAAAAGTTCCCAAGGAAACTTTTCTCGATACCCCCCTCTCGTCCGCACAGCGGACGAGGTTCGGGACACGTGTCCCGAAGCAGTGGTGTAAAAGTCCGGCAGAGCCGTACTTTTACAGCGCCTCTGCGGGGCGATATAAAGCCTGCTCGAAGCGAGAGCTTCTGACAGGTATGTGTATGGGGAAGCCACCCCGATAATAACGAATCAAGGAGTTGAAATTCCAAATGGCTATTAAGACTTTCAACCCGACGACGCCCTCGCGCAGAAATATGACTGTGCTCAACTATCAGGGTCTGTCTAAGGTGAAGCCCGAGAAGAGCCTTCTCGAAAAGGTCAAGAAGACCGCCGGCCGCAACAGCTACGGCCGCATCACCGTTCGCCACATCGGCGGCGGCAACAAGAAGAAGTACCGTATCATTGACTTCAAGCGTCAGAAGCTCGACGTTTTCGCAGAAGTCAAGACCATCGAGTACGACCCGAACCGCTCTGCCAACATCGCTCTCATCCAGTATGAGGACGGCGAGAAGGCATACATCCTCGCTCCCGAGGGTCTGAAGATCGGCGACAAGGTCATCTCCTCCAAGGATGCCGACATCAAGCCGGGCAACTGCCTGCCGGTTGAGAACATCCCGGTTGGTACCATGATCCACAACATCGAGCTGTACCCGGGCAAGGGCGCGCAGCTGGTTCGTTCCGCAGGCGTCGGCGCTCAGCTGATGGCTAAGGAGAACGGCAAGGGCATGGTTCGTCTGCCCTCCGGCGAGCTGCGTTACGTCCGTCTGGACTGCAAGGCTACCATCGGTGTTGTCGGTAACTCCGATCACTCCAACGTTCAGCTGGGTAAGGCCGGCCGTACCCGTCATCTGGGTATCCGCCCGACCGTTCGTGGTTCTGTAATGAACCCGTGTGACCACCCGCACGGCGGCGGCGAGGGCAAGAGCCCGATCGGTCGTCCGTCTCCGGTTACCCCGTGGGGCAAGCCGGCTATGGGTTACAAGACCCGCAAGAAGAACCATCGCACCGACAAGCAGATCGCTCGTCGTCGCAACGGCAAGTAAGAAAGGAGTTATCTTAAGATGGGCAGAAGCATTAAGAAAGGCCCTTTTGTGGCTCCTGAGCTGATCAAAAGAGTCGTTGAAATGAACGAAAAGGGCGAGAAGAAGGTCCTCAAGACCTGGTCCCGCGCTTCCACGATCTTCCCCGAGTTCGTCGGTCACACCATCGCAGTACACGATGGCCGCAAGCATGTTCCGGTATATGTTACCGAGGATATGGTTGGTCACAAGCTGGGCGAGTTTGCTCCCACCCGTACCTACAAGGGTCACGCGGGCAGCAAGACCTCCAATAACGGCAAGTAAGGAGGAGTTAAAGTAACATGGAAGCAAGAGCAATCGTACGCAACGTGCGCATGACTCCGCGAAAGATCAAGCTGATCTGCGATCTGATCCGCGGCAAGGATGCGGGCGAGGCTATGGCCATTATCATGAATACCCCCAAGGCAGCATGCGAGCCGATGGAGAAGCTCCTCAAGAGCGCCGTCGCGAATGCTGAGAACAACCACGGCATGAACACTGACAAGCTGTTTGTCAAGGAAGTTCACGTCGGTCCCGGCCCGGTTATGAAGCGCGTTATGCCGCGTGCACAGGGCCGTGCATATCGAATCCTCAAGAGAACCTCGCACATCACGCTGGTTCTTGGCGAGAAAGAATAAGGGAGGGTAATCAATGGGCCAGAAAGTAAATCCGAACGGTCTCCGTGTCGGCGTTATCAAGAATTGGGATTCCCGTTGGTTCGCAAAGGACAATGCGTTCGGCGACCTCCTCGTGGAAGACTACAACATCCGTAAGGAACTGAAGAAGCGTCTGTTCGATGCAGGCGTTCCGGCGATCGAGATCGAGCGTAAGAACGACGAGATCAAGATCATGATCCAGTGCGCGCGTCCGGGCATGGTTGTCGGCCGCGGCGGCGAGGACATCAAGAAGCTCGAGGAAGAGCTGACCAAGAAGTACGGCAAGAAGGTTCGCTGCTCGATCATCGAGATTAAGAACCCGGACACCAACGCTACCCTGGTAGCTGAGAACATTGCAGCTCAGCTCGAGAAGCGCATCGGTTTCCGCCGTGCAATGAAGCAGTGCATGGGTCGTGCAATGCGCATGGGCGCAAAGGGTATCAAGGTATCCTGCGGTGGCCGTCTGGGCGGCGCCGAGATCGCTCGTACCGAGCACTACCATGAAGGCACCATTCCGCTGCAGACCCTGCGTGCGGACATCGACTATGGCTTTGCCGAGGCCGCTACCACCTATGGTCGCATCGGCGTTAAGGTTTGGATCTACAAGGGTGAGGTTCTCCACGGCGGTCCGCGTCTGGGCCGTTCCATCGAGGCTCCGAAGCCGGCATTCGAGCGCCGCGAGCGTCGCGGTGGCCGTGATGACCGTCGCGGCGGCCGTCGTGACTTCAACCGTGGCGAGCGTCGCGCACCCCGTCAGGAAGGAGGCAACCGCTAATGCTGCTCCCTAAGAGAGTTAAATACCGTCGCGTACAGCGCGGTCGTATGACCGGCAAGGCAACCCGCGGTAACTTCGTATCGAACGGTGAGTTCGGTCTGCAGGCTACCGAGCCGTGCTGGATCACCTCGAACCAGATCGAGGCAGCCCGTATCGCAATGACCCGTTACACCAAGCGTGGCGGTCAGGTATGGATCAAGATTTTCCCCGACAAGCCGGTAACTCAGCAGCCGGCCGGCACCCGAATGGGTTCCGGTAAGGGCGCACCCGAGTACTGGGTTGCAGTAGTTAAGCCGGGCCGTGTCCTGTTCGAGATCGCAGGCGTTTCCGAGGAAGTTGCTCGTGAGGCGCTGCGTCTGGCAAGCCACAAGCTGCCCTGCAAGACCAAGTTCGTTGCCCGTGAGCAGAAGAATGGCGGTGAAGCATGATGAAGGCATCTGAGATCAGAGAACTGACGGCTGAGGAGCTGTCTGCAAAGCTCGGTGAGCTGAAGAAGGACCTCTTCAACCTCCGTCTGCAGCTCGCTACCAATCAGCTCGACAACACCAACAAGATCAATGAAGTCAAGCACGACATTGCTCGAGTCAACACCGTAATCCGTGAGAAGCAGCTCGCGGAGAAGGCATAAAGGAGGGAAACGAATATTATGAGCGAAAGAGCATTACGCAAAACGCGAGTAGGCAAGGTCGTTTCCGATAAGATGGACAAGACCATTGTCGTAGCAATCGAGGATCGTGTAGCACATCCTCTGTACAAGAAGGTTATTCCGCACACCTATAAGCTGAAGGCGCACGACGAGAACAACGAGTGCAAGATCGGCGACAAGGTAAAGGTAATGGAGACCCGTCCGCTGTCCAAGGACAAGCGCTGGAGACTGGTCGAGATTATCGAGAAGGCAAAGTAAGGAGGAGAGCACATGGTTCAGCAGGAAAGCTTTCTGCGTGCAGCTGACAACAGCGGCGCAAAGGAACTGAAGGTAATCCGTGTTCTCGGCGGCTCTGCTCGCAAGTACGGCAACATCGGTGACGTAGTTGTCTGCTCGGTGCGCAAGTGCACCCCGGGCGGCGGCGTTAAGAAGGGCGACGTAGTCAAGGCTGTCATCGTCCGCACCGTTAAGGGCCTGCGCCGTGCAGACGGCAGCTATATCCGCTTTGACGAGAACGCTGGCGTTATCATTCGTGATGACAAAAACCCCCGCGGCACCCGTATCTTTGGGCCTGTCGCTCGTGAGCTGCGTGACAAGGACTACATGAAGATCCTGTCGCTTGCTCCGGAAGTACTGTAAGGAGGTCGCCAACAAATGAACAATTTGCATGTAAAGACGGGCGACACCGCAGTCGTTCTTTCCGGTAAGGAAAAGGGCAAGCGCGGCAAGGTTCTGTCCGTAGACCCGAAGAAGGGTATGGTAGTAATCGAGGGTGTGAACATGGTCAAGTGCCACACCAAGCCCCGCCGCCAGGGTGAGACCGGCGGCATCGTAGAGCGCGAGGGCGCCGTTCGTGCCTGCAAGGTCATGAAGGTCTGCCCGAAGTGCAACAAGCCGACCCGTCCGGCACACAAGTTTGCTGAGAACGGCGCGAAGCTCGTAGTGTGCAAGCACTGCGGCGAGACACTTTAAGAAGAGGAGGTTGCAATAAATGGTTCCGAATATGAAAGCAAAGTATACTGCGGACGTTGCGCCTGCTCTGATGAAGAAGTTCGAGTATGAGAGCGTTATGCAGATCCCGAAGATCGACAAGGTCGTCATCAACGTCGGCTGCGGCAAGGAAGCAAACGGTAACTCCAAGGTTATCGAGGCTATCGTCCGCGACGTAACCGCGATTTCCGGCCAGAAGCCGATCATCACCCACGCTAAGAAGTCCATCGCAAACTTCAAGCTGCGTGAGGGTATGCCGGTAGGCGTTAAGGTTACCCTGCGCCACAACCGTATGTGGGAGTTCCTCGACCGCCTGTTCAACGTAGCTCTGCCGCGTGTCCGCGACTTCCGCGGCATCAACGGCGACGCGTTCGACGGCCGCGGCAACTATTCCCTCGGCCTCACCGAGCAGCTGATCTTCCCGGAGATTTCCTACGAGCAGATCGACAAGCTGCGCGGCATGAACATCGTCATCTGCACCACCGCAAACACTGACGAAGAAGCGAAGGAGCTGCTTACTCTGATGGGCGCTCCGTTCGAGAAGTAAGGAGGAGAATTGATCAATGGCTAAGAAGTCTATGGTACTCAAGCAGCAGGCGAAGCCGAAGTTCTCCGTTCGTGCTTACAACCGCTGCAAGATCTGCGGCCGTCCCCACGCTTACCTGCGCGACTACGGCGTTTGCCGTATCTGCTTCCGCGAGCTGGCTTACAAGGGCCAGATCCCGGGCGTTCGCAAGGCATCCTGGTAAAGACGCTTCAAAAGGCACCCCTTTACGGGGTGCTTTTTTCGTCTCTCCTTCTAAGGGGGACGCTGTCCCCCTTAGATACGCCCCCGGTTCCGGAGAAACCGGGGGCGATAACCCCCTCTCGTCCGCACGGCGGACGAGGCCGCGCCGCCGCGGCGCGGGCAGCGGTATAAAAGTCCGGCAGAGCTGGACTTTTATGGGGAATTTTATGCGGCCTGCTGCGGCAGGCCTGTCCTGCCTGTTCCGGCGCTTGCGCGCCGAAATGCGGCAGGAAGCAGCGCACGAAATTTTTTCACTTTTTTGAAAAAAAGACTTGCGCGATACGACTGGAATAGTGTATACTAATAACAGTGCGCATCAGGCGTACTGAGCGGCGAAAATCGTCGCCACGCCCATTAGCCATCAACCGTTTCATACGGCGTGGTTTCTGGAGCGGCCAAAAACGGCCGACCTGCCGTTATAACCTGTATCTTAGCGATTTGACTGCAAACAACGTGAAAAAAGACGCAAAATCAGCACTTTTCCCGATTGTAGTCAATGCTTTGCTGTGTTATAATAAACGCTGGTCTGGTTCGTTCAGGCCAGCGTATTTTTTATCCCCATAGCCGCTGTCCGTGGAAGGGCCACGAACAGTGTAAAGAAAAGTGGGAGGCAAACAGACAAATCAGAACCGGATTAACCCACCGGCGCTCGATTGCTGCACTACCCCCAAACTTCTTGTAAAGGAGAGCATTTATGCAGATCACTGATCCCATCGCGGATATGCTGACCCGTATCCGCAACGCCGGCAATGCTCGTCATGCCAGCGTGGATGTACCCGCATCCAAAATGAAGAAGGCTATTGCCCAGATCCTGCTCGACGAAGGCTACATCAAGTCTTTCGAGGTTGTAGAGGGCAACACGCAGGGCATCATCCGAATCGCTCTGAAGTACGTTGACGGCCGTCAGAAGGCTATCACCGGCATCAAGCGCGTTTCCAAGCCCGGCCTGCGTGTATACGCCGGCGCACAGGAGCTGCCGAAGGTACTTCGCGGCCTTGGTGTTGCCATCGTTTCCACGTCGAGAGGCGTCATGACCGACAAGAAGGCTCGCGAGCTGAACGTCGGCGGCGAAGTTCTCGCATTCGTTTGGTAAGGGAGGTTTAAACAATGTCTCGAATTGGTAGAATGCCGATTGCCATTCCGGCCGGCGTTGAAGTCAAGATTGACGGCAACGTTGTTACCGTAAAGGGCGCTAAGGCAACCCTTACCCGCGAATTCCATCCGAACATGAACATCGCGGTGGAGGGCAACGAAATCCTCGTCACTCGTCCGAACGACGACAAGCACAACCGTGCACTGCACGGCCTGACCCGCAGCCTGGTCCACAACATGGTCGTAGGCGTTACCGAAGGCTTCAAGAAGGAGCTGAGCGTACAGGGCGTAGGCTACCGTGTAGCAAAGCAGGGCAAGGATCTGGTTATGAACCTCGGTTACTCGCATCAGGTTACCATGAGCGAGGTCGAGGGCATCACGATCGACGTTCCGAATCCGAACACGATCATCATCTCCGGTCCTGACAAGCAGAAGGTCGGCCAGTTTGCAGCGGAAGTCCGCGAGAAGCGTCCGCCGGAACCCTACAAGGGCAAGGGCATTCGCTACGCTGACGAGTTTGTCCGCCGCAAGGAAGGCAAGACCGGCGCTAAGAAGAAGTAAGGAAAGGAGAGGCGTAAGTAAATGGTTTCGAAGAAGGACTCCAACAAGGCGCGTCTGCAGCGCCACAAGCGCGTACGCGCTAAGATCAACGGTACGGCCGATCGTCCGCGTCTGGACGTATTCCGTTCCGCAAAGAACATCTATGCACAGGTCATCGACGATGTCGCCGGTGTTACCCTGGTATCCGCCTCGACTGCTGAGAAGGACTTCACCGAGTACGGCGGCAACAAGGAAGCAGCCAAGAAGATTGGCCAGCTCGTTGCTGAGCGCTGCAAGGCTAAGGGCATTGAGAACGTCGTATTCGATCGCGGCGGCTATGTGTACCACGGCCGCGTGAAGGAGCTCGCAGATGGCGCCCGCGAGGGCGGCCTGCAGTTTTAAGTCGGGGAGGAGGTAAAACATGGCTCAGTTTAACAGAAACGATAAGCGTGAGGACGAGTACTCCGAGACCGTCGTAGCGCTCAACCGTGTATCCAAGACCGTTAAGGGCGGCCGCGTGATGAAGTTCTCCGCGCTGGTTGTTGTAGGCGACGGCAAGGGTACCGTTGGCTTCGGCACCGGCAAGGCTGCCGAGGTTCCGGACGCAATCCGCAAGGGCATCGAGGACGCCAAGAAGAACCTCGTTAAGATTTCCATGAAGGGTACCACTATCCCGCACGAGATCATCGGCGAGTTCGGTGCAGGCCGTGTCCTGCTCAAGCCCGCTGCTCCCGGTACCGGCGTTATCGCCGGCGGTGCAGTTCGTGCAATCGTAGAGGCTGCCGGCATCAAGGATATCCGCACCAAGTGCCTGCGCTCCAACAACCCGCAGAACGTTGTTTCCGCAACGATGCAGGGTCTGAAGAGCATGCGCAGCGCTGCACAGGTTGCTGCTGTACGCGGCAAGGCTGTAGAAGAACTGTAAGAAAGGGGTAACTTATAATGGCTAACATGAAGATTACCCTGAAAAAGAGCCTGGTCGGCCGCTTGGAGAAGCACATTGCGACCGCTCATTCTTTGGGGCTTAAGAAGATTAACGACGTAACCGTTCAGCCGGACAACGCGCAGACCCGCGGCAAGCTCCAGCAGATCGGCTACCTGCTCGAAGTTGTAGAGGAGGCGTAACCCATGAAGCTGCATGAATTAACGCCCGCCGCAGGCGCAACCAAGCCGGCATACCGCAAGGGCCGTGGCGCCGGTTCCGGCAATGGCAAGACCGCAGGCCGCGGTCACAAGGGCCAGTGGGCCCGTTCCGGCGGCGGTGTCCGTCCGGGTTTTGAAGGCGGTCAGATGCCTCTGGCACGCCGTCTGCCGAAGCGTGGTTTCCACAACATTTTCGGCACCACTTACGCACCGGTCAATGTTTCCGCTCTTGAGAAGTTTGAAGACGGCGCTGAGGTAACTGCAGAGATCCTCTGCAATGCCGGCATCGTTAAGAATGCTCTCGACGGCATCAAGATCCTCGGTAACGGCGCGCTCACCAAGAAGCTGACTGTCAAGGCAGCAGCGTTCTCTGCGTCCGCTAAGGAGAAGATCGAAGCCGCAGGCGGAAAGGCCGAGGTGATTTAAGGTGTTTCAAACCCTTAAAAACGCCTGGGCTATGCCCGAACTGCGCAAGAAGATCCTGTATACTCTGTTTATCATCCTGATCTTCCGCTTCGGTTCGTGCATTCCGGTTCCGTTCATCGACACCCAGCTGCTTGCTCAGTATTTTGAGCAGGCAAGCACCAACGGTTCGATGCTCGGTTATCTGGATATGTTCTCCGGCGGCGGTCTGTCGCGTGCGACGATCTTCGCCATGAGCATTACTCCGTATATCAATGCGTCCATTATCCTTCAGCTGCTGACCGTCGCCATCCCCGCTCTCGAGCGCATGGTAAAGGACGGCGGCGAGGAGGGCCGCAAGAAGATCGCAAGCTGGACCCGCTACGTCGGCGTTCTGCTCGGCCTGCTGCAGGGTCTGTCCTACTACGCTCTGCTGCGCAACCAGGGCTTCCTTTCTGACAAGGGCGTTCTGGCGGCCGCTACGATCGTTATGACCTTCACCGCAGGCACCGCGCTGATCATGTGGATGGGTGAGCACATCACCCAGAAGGGTATCGGCAACGGCATCTCGATCATCCTGTTCGCAGGTATCGTATCCCGCGGTCCGTCGCTCATGCGCACGCTGGGCAACCTGTTCCAGACCGGCACGAGCGGCATCGTTTCCGCAATCCTGATGATCATTATCGGTATCTTCATCGTAGTGTTCATCGTATTCATGTCCAATGCAGAGCGCCGCATCCCGGTGCAGTACGCAAAGCGCGTTGTCGGCCGCAAGATGTACGGTGGTCAGTCCACCCATCTGCCGATCAAGGTCAACGCATCCGGCGTTATGCCGATCATCTTTGCGTCCTCCATCCTCGCGCTGCCGCAGACCGTTTCGATGTTCTGGCAGCCGGAGGCCGGTACGGTCGGTGCCCACATCCTCAATCTGTTCTCGCAGAGAAGTGTGGTCTACATCGTTCTGTACGCGCTGCTGATCCTCGCTTTCGCATATTTCTATGCATCCATCCAGTTTAACCCGATCGAGATCGCCAACAACCTGAAGAAGAACGGCGGCTTCATCCCGGGCTTCCGCCCCGGCAAGCCGACCAGCGACTTCATCACCAAGGCGCTCGGCAAGGTTACCTTCGTCGGCGCCGTATTCCTCGGCATCGTCGCTCTGGTACCGCTGATCGTCGGTGCGATCTCCACGAACCTCTCCAATGTGGCTCTGGGCGGCACCTCGGTCATCATCGTCGTCGGTGTTGCGCTTGACACGGTCAAGCAGATGGAGGCGCAGATGCTCATGCGTCATCACAAGGGCTTTTTGGAATAAATCTGGAGGCTGATTTTAAGTGAATTTGATTCTTCTTGGCGCACCGGGCGCCGGCAAGGGTACGCTCGCGTCCTACCTGATCGAAAAGATGGGTGTTCCGAGCATCTCGACCGGCAACATTCTGCGCGAGGCAATCAAGAACAATACGCCCCTTGGCCAGTCGGCTAAGGAGTACATGGACGCCGGCAAGCTCGTACCGGACCAGCTCGTCATCGACCTGCTCAAGGAACGCATCGCAAAGCGCGACTGCAAGAGCGGCTTCATCCTTGACGGCTTTCCGCGCACGATCCCGCAGGCCGAGGCACTCGACGAGATCGCAAAGATCGACTGTGCTCTGGCTCTCGAGGTACCGAACGAGGTCATCGAGAAGCGCATGACCGGCCGTCGTGTCTGCCTGCGCTGCGGCGCAACCTACCACGTCGAGGCAAATCCGCCGCGCGTGGCTGATGTCTGCGATATCTGCGGCGACAAGCTCGTTATCCGCAGCGATGACCAGGCTGACGTCGTTCGTCATCGCCTGGAGACCTACCACGAGCAGACCGAGCCCCTCAAGGGCTACTACGACGCTCAGGGCAAGCTCAAGAGCATCGACGGCACCAAGGGCATCCATGAAACTGAGAAATTTGCGGTTGAGGCACTGGGTCTGTAATTATGATTCACATTAAATCAGAAAAAGAACTCGAACGGATGCGCGTCGCCGGCCGAATCACTGCGCTCGCGCGCAAGGCGGCGGCTGACGCGGTTCATCCGGGTGTTACTACCGAAGAAATCGACCGGATCGTCCGTAAGACCATCGAGGATGCAGGCGCAAAGCCTTCCTTCCTTGGCTACGGCGGTTTTCCGGGCAGTGCGTGTGTGTCCATCAACGATGAGGTCATTCACGGCATTCCGTCCAAGACGCATATCGTCCGCGAGGGCGATATCGTCAAGGTGGATGTCGGCGCCTACATCGGCGGCTACCACGGTGACTGCGCCGCTACCATCCCCTGCGGAGAGGTAAGCGACGAGGCGAAAAAGCTGATCGCAGTCACGCGCCAGAGCTTCTTTGAAGGCATTAAATTTGCCCGTGTGGGCTATCGTGTTTCCGACATCGGCGCCGCCGTTCAGGCATACGTCGAGGCGAACGGCTTCTCGGTCGTGCGCGACTACGTCGGTCACGGTGTAGGTGAAAACCTGCATGAAAGCCCCGAGGTCCCGAACTACGGCAAACCCGGCCATGGCATCCGCCTGCAGAGCGGCATGGTCATCGCGGTTGAGCCGATGGTCAATGTGGGTGTTTACACGGTCAAGGTCCTGCCCGACGGCTGGACCGTCAAGACCCGGGACGGTAAACTTTCCGCCCACTATGAAAACACCATTGCCATCACGGATGGCGAGCCGGAGATCCTGACAAGCATCGACGGCGAGGTACTGTGATGTCTCGCGCCCGATTATCCGACATCGTGCTCTCTCTGACCGGAAGGGACAGAGGACAGCTCATGCTGGTCGTCGCGGAGGAGGGGGATTTCCTCCTGCTGGCGAACGGACGCGCGCGGCGGGCGGAAAACCCGAAGCGCAAACGCGAAAAGCACGTTTCCCGACAGGGGGCGTGCGATGAGCGGACCCGGCTCAAGCTCGAGGAGGGCGGCCGGCTGACAAACAGTGAAATCCGCAAGGCGCTCGCCCTCTGGACAGGGGACGAGGACAACATTTGACCGAGGAGGGGAAACGAACAATGGCAAAAGATGATGTGATCGAGCTGGAAGGCACCGTCGTAGAGGCGCTGCCGAACGCTATGTTTCAGGTAGAGCTGCCGAACGGCCATAAAATTCTGGCCCATATCTCCGGCAAGCTCCGCATGAACTTTATCCGCATTCTTCCGGGCGACAAGGTCACCGTACAGATGTCGCCTTACGACCTGACCCGCGGTCGTATCACCTGGCGTTCCAAGTGATAAAAGCGGGCGGAGGTACGCATGTGACCTGCGCGCCAGTGGTCGCCGGGGTCTCCCCGGTGTCCCATCCCACCATAAATTCTTGATGGAGGTAAAACAAACATGAAGGTAAGACCGTCTGTAAAGCCGATCTGCGAGAAGTGCAAGATCATTCGCCGCAAGGGCCGTGTAATGGTTATCTGCCAGAACCCGAAGCACAAGCAGAAGCAGGGCTAAGAAGCGCCTTCGGCGCTTTATAGGGGACTTCAAAAGTCCCCTATATACAAAAACAAGTTCCTGACGAAACTTGTTTTTGATACCCGAACGACGCGATCCAAGATCGCTGAGTCAAGGTATAAAAAGTCCGGCAAAGCTGGACTTTTTATGGCGATTGTTCGCAATCGCCGAATAAATGCGCGCCCAGGGGCGCGGATCATGGTTTACGCGAACACGACAAGCACGCGCGGCGAGCGCGACGCTGCAGGGGCGGAGGCGGTCCCTATACTGTGTTTGCAAACACGCCTCAGTGTGTAACTATGGAGGTTATAATAGTATGGCACGTATTGCCGGTGTTGACCTTCCCCGCGAGAAGCGCGTGGAGATCGGCCTGACCTACGTCTTCGGCATTGGCCGCAAGACGTCCAACGAAATCCTTGCTAAGACCGGTATCAATCCGGATACCCGCGTCAAGGACCTGACCGAAGAAGAGGCTGCTAAGCTGCGTGAAGTCATCGAGCGCGACTACAACGTCGAGGGTGACCTGCGCCGTGAGATCGGCCTGAACATCAAGCGTCTGGTCGAGATCGGCTGCTATCGCGGCCTGCGTCATCGCCGCGGCCTGCCGGTTCGCGGTCAGCGCACCAAGACCAATGCACGCACCCGCAAGGGCCCGAAGAAGACCATTGCGAACAAGAAGAAGTAAGGAGGGGAACGTATAAATGGCTAAGGTACAGAAGAAGGGCGCAGCGACCCGTACTCGTCGCCGCGAGCGCAAGAATATCGAGAAGGGCGCGGCTCACATCCGTTCCTCTTTCAACAACACGATCGTTACGATTACCGACCTGAACGGCAACGCTATTTCCTGGGCTTCCTCCGGCGAGATGGGCTTCCGTGGTTCTCGTAAGTCCACTCCGTTCGCAGCTCAGACCGCGGCTGAGACCGCTGCCGCTGCTGCTATGGAGCACGGCCTGAAGACCGTAGAAGTATATGTTAAGGGCCCGGGTTCCGGCCGTGAGGCTGCTATCCGTGCACTGCAGGCCGCTGGCCTCGAGGTTACCATGATCAAGGACGTAACCCCGATCCCGCACAACGGCTGCCGCCCGCCGAAGCGTCGTCGCGTATAATAGAAGGAGGAAACCAATAAATGGCTAAGAATACCCAGCCCGTTCTCAAGCGTTGCAAGACGCTTGGTCTTTCCCCGGCGGTACTTGGTTACTCCAAGTCTACCAAGCGCCAGCCCAAGCAGACTCGCCGCAAGCAGTCTGAGTACGGCATGCAGCTCAACGAGAAGCAGAAGGTAAAGTTTATCTACGGCGTTCTCGAGAAGCAGTTCCATCACTACTACGAGAAGGCTGAGCGCAAGCAGGGCATCACCGGTGAGATCCTGCTCCAGGAGCTCGAGCGCCGTCTCGACAACGTAGTATTCCGCATGGGCTTCGGCAACACCCGCCGCGAAGCTCGTCAGCTCGTAAACCACGGCCACTTCACCGTAAACGGCAAGCGCGTCAACATCCCGTCCTTCCAGGTTAAGCCGGGCGACGTAGTTGCAGTCTGCGAGAAGTCCCGCACCACCACCAAGTTCAAGTCTCTGCTCGAGGAAAACGGCAAGAAGGCTTGCCCGAAGTGGATCGAGAAGGCTAACGATGCTTTCGAGGGCAAGGTTGTAGCAATGCCGGCACGCGACGACATCGACTACGAAGTTGCTGAGCACCTCATCGTCGAGCTGTACTCGAAATAATAGACCCTCGCTTTTGGAACGGGCGTGGCGTCTGCTGCGTCTGTTCCGCTTAGAGTTTCCAACCAACGTGAAGGAGGGTACCACATGATCGAAATCGAAAAACCGCGTATTGACTGTGAGCAGCTCGCCGAGGACGGCTCCTACGGCAAGTTCGTCGTAGAGCCGCTGGAGCGCGGATATGGCACCACGCTGGGCAACTCCCTGCGCCGCATTCTGCTGTCCTCTCTGCCGGGTACGGCAGCGTCCAGCATCAAGATTGCAGGCGTGCAGCACGAGTTCTCCACCATCCCGGGCGTTAAGGAAGACGTTACCGAGATCGTGCTGAACGTCAAGGGCATCATTGCCAAGCTGCACTGCGACGGCCCCAAGACGGTCTACATCGAGGCTGCCGGCGAGGGCGAGGTCAAGGCCGGTGATATCCACGCGGACGGTGAGGTCGAGATTCTGAATCCTGACCTGCACATCGCTACCCTGATGAGCGATGCTCGCCTGTCCATGGAGATTACGATGACTTCCGGCCGCGGCTATGTTCCGGCCGAGAAGAACAAGCAGCATCAGACCTCCATCGGCGTCATTCCGGTGGATTCGATCTACACGCCGGTCTACAAGGTCAACTACACGGTTGAAAACACCCGTGTCCGCGATCTGACCGACTATGATAAGCTGACGCTCGAGATCTGGACCGACGGAACCATCACCGCCCGTGACGCTGTATCGCTCGGCGCAAAGGTTCTCCGCGACCATCTCGATCTGTTCGTAGACCTGTCCGAGGAGATCGGCTCCAAGTCCACCGTTGTTGAAAAGGCTGAAGCGCAGCACGATAAGGTGCTTGAAATGACGATCGAGGAGCTGGACTTCTCCGTTCGTTCCTTCAACTGCCTCAAGCGCGCAGGCATCAACACGGTTGAGGATCTCATCAACACCTCTGAGGAGGACATGATGAAGGTTCGCAACCTGGGCCGCAAGTCCCTGGAAGAGGTCATCGGCAAGCTGGAGGCTATGGGCCTGCATCTTGCAAAGTCCGAGGAGTAATCTTCGTACTTTCGCCCACAGCTTCGTCAGAAGCTGCAAGCGAAACAGCTTGATTACCGAAAACGGACAAACTGTGTGCCGTGAGGCACTGTAACTGAACTGACGCGGCGGTACGTTTTACCGCGCCGCCGCTTTTACTTTAATTTGGAGGTAAACACGAATGGCTAACAATCGCAAGCTCGGCCGTCCTACTGACCATCGTAAGGCTATGCTGCGTGCGCTGGTAACCTACCTGCTGGAGAACGGCAAGGTTGAGACCACCCTCGCTCGCGCTAAGGAAGTAGGCCCGATGACCGAGAAGATGATTACCCTCGGCAAGAAGAACACTCTGGCTTCCCGTCGTCAGGCTATGGCTTACGTCACCAAGGAAGCAGTTGTTGCTAAGCTGTTCTCTGAGATCGCTCCGGAGTACGCTAACCGTAACGGTGGCTACACCCGCATCGTAAAGATCGGTCCCCGCCGCGGCGACTGCGCAGAGATGGCAATCATCGAGCTGGTTAAGTAATTCCTGACGGAATACTGACGACTCGACCTGAGCGCAGGCTCGGGAAAAAATGATTTTCAAAAAGGTTATCCAGTAGCGTGCTTATTGGATAACCTTTTTCTTTTTGCCTTTTTTGGATACCTATGATACTATGTAGGTAGAACGTAAATTGTCTGATTGAAAATTGGAACGTTGAAGGAGGGCTGAAAGATGTTTGCAATGTTTGATATATTGAGTTTCATCGTTCCCATCATGTTTATTGTCGTATTTGGCATCATCATTTTTTCCATCATACAGGGGATAAGCACATGGCATAAGAACAATAATTCGCCCAGATTGACCGTACCGGCGGTGATCGTTGCAAAGCGGACAGATGTCTCGCATCACCGGCATGCCAATGCAGGCGACATGAGCGGAGCGCACGGCTTCCACACAACGTCGAGCACGACCTATTATGTCACGTTTCAGGTAGAAAGCGGAGACCGGATGGAATTCCATGTTTCCGGCTTGGAATACGGCATGCTCGCAGAGGGCGACACCGGTAGACTAACCTTCCAGGGGACGCGGTATCTGTCGTTTGAGCGATAAGCTCTTTTTCAGGCTTCGGCCGAAATCTCACCCGGACGGTACTCGGCAATGCCTGAACAGACACCGTAGGGCAGGCTGCCCTCAGCCAGCCGCCGTAAACCGGTGCAGAACGTGAGAAACAGCGTGCCGAGGTCGTCACGCCCTGCGAATATCGTTTCCCAATACGCAAAAGCCTTGCAGAACCAACAATACTGTGCTATCCTGAACTTACAGTAAAAGGTTTTCGGCAACAGAAAGGAAGGGGGGGGAGATTATGTACCTGAAAACGACCATATTCACCATTATTGCGTGGTTTATTGGGCTGATACTGGATGCCAATATTCCGTTTGGCGACCCGATGGGCTTCCTCGGACTGCGAAACTTGTTTCCCATCCTCGCGATGGGCTTATGCATCCTGCATGAGGTGAAGAACGGCAGCGGCAAACGCTGATTTTTATATTTTTCGAAAATATGCAGTCTGCACGCCTAATTTTGTGCAGTTTTACAGGGAAAACCGAGATGATTATTCCAAAAACGCTTGCAATAGCGTGCTGCACGTGTTATACTGTTAAAGTAAGAATGAAAGTAACCGTAGGGAGTGGCCAAGTGCCACTCCTTACGTTTTGCTTATACAAAATTTTTCGATAACCGAAGGAGGGACGGCTTTGCAGGCAAAGCAGATCGTCGCCCGCGTGGAAGAGCTGGTCAGACCCCTGTGCGAACAGGCCGGCGTTTCTCTGTGGGATGTAGAATTTGAAAAAGAGGGCGGACAGTATATGCTGACCGTCACCGTGGACCACCCGGAGGGCGTGAATATCGACCAGTGTGAGAAGGTCTCCCGCGCGCTTGACCCCATGCTGGACGCAAAGGAATTTGACGATATGCCGTCCTACACGCTGTGCGTTTCCTCGGCGGGACTTGCCCGCCGTCTCAAGCGCCCCGAGCATTTCGAGGCGTTCATGGGACAGACGGTCGAGGTCGGTCTGTACAAGGCCATGAACGGCGCAAAGCAGATCGAGGGCACCCTCGCAGGCTACGACAACGGCGCGGTAACGCTCGACATCGGCGGCGAGCGCACCGTATTTGAGCCGAAGGACATTGCCGCAGTTCGTCTTGCGGTCGAGATATAAAAAGGAGTTGGATTGGAAAAATGGTGAACGCAGAATTTTTTGACGCCCTGGAACAGCTCGAAAAAGAAAAGGGCATCCCGGTGGACTATATGCTCGACCGCGTAGGTCAGGCACTCATCACCGCTTACAAGCGCGACAACGACGGCATGACTGACAACGTTTACGTTGAGCCGAACCGCGAGGAAAAGACCATCCGTATGTACGTGCGCAAGACGGTCGTCCGCACCGAGGACCTTTATGAGCCCTATGAGGAGATCACCCTCGAGGAGGCTGCCGACTACAAGGTAAATCCGCAGGTCGGCGACATCATCGACATCGACATCCCGACCAAGTCGTTCGGCCGCATCGCTGCCCAGACCGCAAAGCAGGTCATCATTCAGGGCATCCGCGAGGCGGAGCGCGGCATGGTCATCTCCGAGTTCGAGAGCAAGGAGCACGAGATCCTGAACGCTACGGTCGCACGCATCGACCCGCGCAGCGGCAGCGCTTATCTGGACGTTGTTTCCGGCGGCGAGAAGAGCGAGGCTATCCTTGCGGCTTCCGAGCAGGTCCGCGGCGAAACGCTCGTCGAGGGTCAGCACGTCAAGGTTTACCTCATCGAGGTCCGCCGCGGCACCCGCGGCGTGCAGGTCATCGTTTCCCGCACCCATCCGGGTCTGGTCAAGCGCCTGTTCGAGCTCGAGGTACCGGAGATCCATTCCGGCGTGGTCGAGGTCAAGTCCATCGCTCGTGAGGCAGGCAACCGCACCAAGATCGCCGTTACCTCGCACGACGAGAACGTTGATCCGATCGGCGCCTGCGTCGGTACCCGCGGCGCGCGTGTTTCCAACATCACCGCAGAGCTGAACGGCGAGAAGATCGACATCATCAAGTGGAACGAGGATACGGCAACCTTCGTATCCGCAGCACTCGCACCGGCGGACGTTATCTCCGCTTCCATGCAGGCGGACGGCAAGTCCTGCCGCGTCATCGTTCCGGACGATCAGCTGTCCCTTGCAATCGGCAAGGAGGGTCAGAACGCCCGTCTCGCTGCCAAGCTGACCGGCTGCAAGATCGACATTGCGCCGCAGTCTCAGGCGCAGGCTGAGCCGGAGGCGGAGCCGGTCGAGGAGCCGCAGACCGAGCCGCAGGCTGAATAAGCAGGCGGAGGTGCGGCAGAATATGGTACAAAAGAAGATTCCCATGCGGCAGTGCCTTGGCTGCCGTGAAATGTTCCCGAAAAGGGAGCTGATCCGCGTTGTGCGCTCGCCCGAGGGCGAGATCACGCTCGATTTCAAGGGAAAGGCACCCGGACGCGGCGCGTATCTGTGCGGCAGGCCGGAATGCCTCAAGAAGGCACGCAAGAGCCGCGCAATCGAGCGCGCGCTCAGCGTCACCGTGCCCGAAACGGTCTATGACCAGCTCGAGCAGCAGATGGAACAGGAGGGCGCACATGGCGAATGATCCTGTACTGAGAATGCTCGGCCTTGCACGCCGCGCAGGCAAGCTCGCCTACGGCGATGAGCTGGTGCGCGAGGTGTGCTTTGCCCACAAGGCAAGATGCGTGTTCCTCGCAGGCGACGCCGGCGCGAGCACGGCGAAAAAAGGTGCGTTCTACGCCGAGAAGGCGAATGTTCCCTGCGTGCAGCTGCCTCACGGTAAGATCGAACTCGGCACGTCGGTCGGCAAGTCCGGCTGCGCGATCGTTGCCGTGACGGATATCGGACTCGCCTCGTCCGCAGTTGAAAAGCTGGCGAGCGAGCACGAGGAGTATGCGGAGACTGCAAAGCTCCTCAGCGAGAAGAATGCACGCATCCAGTCCCGCAAGGGTATCAAAAAACAGAAGAACAAGGCGGAAACCGAGACGGAAAAGCCGGTTGAACCGGAAAAACGTGAGGAAATCCGCTCGAAAACGGCGGAGAAGCGCCCCTTCCGCAAGGCGGACGGCGAAAAACGCCCGTATCGTAAGGACGGCGAGCGCCCCTTCCGCAGGGCGGACGGCGAGAAACGCCCGTACCGTAAGGACGGCGAGCGCCCCTTCCGCAAGACGGACGGCGAGCGCCCCTTCCGTCGCGACAGCGCACGGAAACCGCATTTTACAGGCGAAAAGCGCAGCTTCCGCAACAAAACGTAACGAACGCGCGAAAGCGCGCATTCAATAGAGCCTGCTGTGCAGGCTCATAAAAACCGGGAGCATGTATCACGGTTTTTATACAGGAAAGCGGTTCTGTGTGCCGCGAAGCGACGCGCAGAACTGCGCCAAGGATTTGTCCGCGCCTTGCGCGGCACAGCCTATTCTCGCTCGAAAGCGTGGTTTCGAGCGAAATAAATTGGAGGTATTGCCCATGGCATTAGACAATAAATACCGGGTACACGAGGTCGCAAAGGACTTCGGTGTATCCACCAGGGAGATCACGGAAATTCTGACCAAGTATCGCACCGAGCCGAAGAACCATATGCAGGTGCTCGACGATGCTGATCTGTCGGTTATTTTTGAATATATGACCCAGCATCATCAGGTCAAGAACATGGAAAGCCTGCTCGGCGCACAGCAGTCCGAGCGCAAGGAGCAGCCTGCCGCGAAGCAGGAGGAGAAGCCGGCCGAGAAGGCGTCGGAGCAGACTTCGGCTTCCTCCAAGGTCAAGCAGGTACACCGCATCGATACGCGCGGCACCGGCGACGTAAACCTTGCAAAGTACGACGACCATGTCGATAAGCTGGTCGACGCAAAGGCGGAGCGCATGGAGTCCAAGGGCCCCAAGAAGCAGAAGCTCACCAAGAAGTCCGATCAGCGCTCCAAGCCGTTCGGCAACAAGCGCCGTCAGGAGGAGCAGGAGAAGATGCGCCGCCTGCAGCGTCAGCAGCAGATGGCAGCGCTCAAGAAGATCCCGGTCAAGGTCATGATCCCGGACGAGATCTCGGTCGGCGAGCTCGCTTCCCGCATGAAGCGCACCGCAGCGGACGTTATCAAGGGCCTCATCAAGCTCGGCGTCATGGCGTCCATCTCCGAGGTCATCGACTACGATACCGCAGCGATCGTTGCGGAGGAAATGGGCTGCAAGGTCGAGAAGGAAGTTCACGTTACCATCGAGGAGCAGCTGTTCGACGAGCACGAGGACAAGGCAGAGGAGCTTCAGCCCCGCGATCCGGTCGTTGTCGTTATGGGTCACGTTGACCACGGCAAGACCTCTCTGCTCGACGCGATCCGCAAGACCAAGGTCACCGCAGGCGAGGCCGGCGGCATTACGCAGCACATCGGCGCATACCGCGTCACGATCAACGACAAGCCGATCACCTTCCTCGACACCCCGGGCCATGCGGCGTTCACCTCCATGCGTGCACGCGGCGCACAGGTCACCGACATTGCGATCCTGGTCGTAGCAGCCGACGACGGCATCATGCCGCAGACCATCGAGGCGATCAACCATGCCAAGGCGGCAGGCGTTCCGATCATCGTTGCGGTCAACAAGATCGACAAGCCGGCGGCAAATCCGGACCGTGTGCTCCAGCAGCTGACCGAGTACGAACTCGTACCGGAGGAGTGGGGCGGCGACACCATCGTCTGCAATATCTCCGCGAAGTTCGGTCAGGGCATCGACAACCTGCTCGAAATGGTTCTGCTGACCGCAGAGATGGCTGACCTCAAGGCAAATCCGAACCGCAAGGCGCACGGCACTGTCATCGAGGCCAAGCTCGACAAGGGCCGCGGCCCGGTCGCTACCCTGCTCGTTCAGAACGGCACCCTGCACGCAGGCGATACCGTTATCGCGGGCACCTCTGTCGGCCGCGTCCGCGCGATGACCGACGATGACGGCAAGAAGATCGAGCAGGCAGGTCCGTCCGTTCCGGTCGAGATCATCGGTCTGGCCGAGGTCCCGGGCGCAGGCGACATCTTCGACGCTGTAGACGACGAGAAGATGGCGCGCGAGCTGGTCGAGCAGCGCAAGGACAAGGAGAAGGAAGAGCGCAACAAGCTGTTCCACAAGGTAACGCTCGACAACCTGTTCGATTCCATTCAGCAGGGCGAGATGAAGGAGCTCAACATCATCGTCAAGGCAGACGTTCAGGGTTCTGTTGAGGCGGTTCGCTCCTCGCTCGAGAAGCTGTCGAACGACGAGGTTCGCGTGCGCGTTATCCACGGCGCTGTCGGCGCGATCAACGAATCCGACGTTATGCTCGCCGCCGCTTCGGGCGCGATCATCGTTGGCTTCAACGTTCGTCCGGACCGCACCGCGACCGAATCCGCTGCACAGCAGGGCGTTGACATGCGCATGTACCGCGTCATCTATGATGCCATCGAGGAGATGGAGCAGGCGATGAAGGGCATGCTCGAGCCGAAGTTCAAGGAAGTCGTGCTCGGTCACGCAGAGGTTCGTCAGGTATTCAAGATCACCGGCGCAGGCGCGGTCGCAGGCTGCTACGTTCAGGACGGCAAGATCCAGCGCAACGCTGAGGTCCGCGTTGTTCGCGACGGCATCGTATTCCACGAGGGTCATCTCAACACCCTCAAGCGCTTCAAGGACGACGTCAAGGAAGTCGCTGCTGCATACGAGTGCGGCATGAGCATCGAGAACTACAATGATATCAAGGAAGGCGATATCATTGAGTGCTTCGTGATGGAGGAAGTAAAGCAGTAAACTGCTTTTCTAAGGGGGACGCTGTCCCCCCTAGATACCCCTCCGGTTCCGAAGAAACCGGAGGGGATACCCCCCTCTCGTCCGCACGGCGGACGAGGCCGCGCCGCCGCGGCGCGGGCAGTGGTATAAAAGTCCGGCAAAGCTGGACTTTTATGGGGGATTTTATGGCCTCGCGCTGCGGCGCGGGCCCAAAATGCGCTTTGCGCATTTTACCGATATTATCTAACCCATCCTGAAAAAGGAGGTTTCACCATATATGTCTACTCGAATTGATCGTATTTCCGAAGAAGTGATGAAGGCGCTGGCGGAGGCGCTGCGGTCGGTCAAGGACCCGCGCGTGCAGAACGCGATGGTTTCGGTCGTGCACTGCGATGTGACCAACGATCTGCGCTATGCAAAGTGCTATATCTCCGTGCTCGGCAGCGAGCAGCAGGCGAAGGACGTCATGAAGGGCCTCAAGTCTGCGGCCGGCTGGCTGCGCCGCGAGGTCGGCCGCAAGGTTCAGCTGCGCTACGCGCCCGAGCTGGTCTTTGAACTGGACGAGTCGATCACGCGCGGTGCGCACATCTCGGAAATGCTGCATGAACTGAAAAACGAAGGGAAGCTCGGAGGGGAGGACGAGGAATGATCGTTCACGTTGCTGAAGCGGCTGCCGCTTTGCAGGCGCATGACGATATTCTCATCCTGACCCACCGCCGCCCGGACGGCGATACCGCAGGCTGCGCCGGCGCTCTGTGCCGCGGTCTGCGTCAGATCGGCAAGCGGGCGTATATTCTGGAGAATCCGGAGATCACAAGACGCTATGCGCCGATGATTACCGACTGTTATCCTCCGGAGGATTTCAACCCTCAGTATATCGTTTCGACCGATATTGCAGAGGAAAAGCTGTTCCCCGATACGGCGGAGCAGTATAAGGGCAAGGTGGATCTGGTCATCGACCACCACGGCTCGAACGAAGGCTTCGGCGCGAAAAACCTCATCCGTGCGGATGCAGGCGCGTGCGCGGAGGTGCTGTACGATGTGCTGACGGCGCTCGGATGCAGACTGACGCGCGAGATCGCGGAGTGCATTTATGTCGGCGTTTCGACCGATACCGGCTGCTTCAAGTTTTCGAACACGACCGCGCACACCCATGCGGTCGCGGCGGCGTGCCTGACCGCCGGCATCGACGGCGGCGAGATCAACCGCGCGCTGTTCGAAACCAAGTCGCGTCCGCGCTTCGAGATGGAGCGCATCGTATTCGACACGATGGAGTTCCACGAGGACGGCGCGATCGCGGTCGCGGTGCTCTGGCGGAAGGACATCGACCGCGTCGGCGCGGATATGGACGATCTGGACTCGATCGCTTCGCTCACGCGGCAGATCGAAGGCGTGCAGATCGGCATTACGATGACCGAAAAGGCGGACGGAACCGTTCGCGTTTCCGTGCGCACGACCAGGGAAATGGATGCCTCCGCGATCTGCAAACGGGTCGGCGGCGGCGGCCATGTCCGTGCGGCAGGCGCGAGCTTCACCTGCGGCATGGACGAGGCGAAGGCCGAGATGCTGCGCGTAGCGAAGGAGCAGTTCCATGCAGCAGACTGAGCTTTCGGGTATCCTGCTGATGGACAAGCCGCAGGGCTTCACCTCGCATGATGTGGTGGCCAAGCTGCGCGGCATTCTGCACACGAGGAAAATCGGTCACGGCGGCACGCTCGATCCGCTCGCGACCGGCGTTCTGCCGGTGTTCATCGGCGGCGCGACCAAGGCGGCGGATTTCGCCGCAGCGCAGGACAAGGAGTACGTCGCGGGCTTTACGCTCGGCTACTGCACGGACACGCAGGACGTGACCGGCGAGATCGTGCAGACCGGCGACCGGATCGCGGCGGAATATGCGGTGAAACGTGCGGTGCGCGGCTTTGTCGGACCGCAGCAGCAGATTCCGCCGATGTACTCGGCGGTCAAGGTCAACGGCCAGAAGCTGTACGACCTTGCACGCAAGGGCAGGGAGGTCGAACGCCCGGCGCGCGACATCATCGTGCATGAAATGGAGCTGCTGGACTTCGACGAGAACGCCCAGAAGGGTACGCTGCGCTGTGTGGTCAGCAAGGGCACCTATGTGCGCACGCTCGTGAACGACCTCGGCGAAAAGCTCGGCACGCTCGCCGTGCTGCACAGTCTGGTGCGCACGCGCTCGGGCGCGTATCCGCTCGACCGCTGCCGCAGCTTCGAGGACTGCGAGCGGGCGATGGCCGACGGCACGATGCAGCAGCTCCTGCTGCCGACCGACAGCCTGTTTACCGACTGTCCGGCCGTCGCGCTCACCGCTGAGGGCGCGGAGCGCATCGCGCGCGGCGCAGTCGTCTTTCCGCGGCAGACAGACAGCCTGCCCGAAACCGCAGGCACGCTGTGCCGTGTGTACCATGAGGGACGCTTCCTCATGCTCGGTCAGGTCCGCGAGCTTGACAAGGGCGGTCTGGGTCTGTTTGTCTATAAAAACTTTCGATAATTTCAGGGGGATAGCCCGATGATAGAAGTTACAAAACCCCGTGCGATCGCGCTCGGATACTTTGACGGCGTGCATCTGGGGCATCGTGCGCTCATGCAGAAGGCGGTCGAGCGCGCGAAGCAGATCGGCGGCACGAGCGCCGTGTTCACGTTCGACGTGCATCCGGACTCGGTCGTCATGGGCCGTCAGGTGCCGCTGCTGACCGCGAACGCCTACCGCCGCGAGGAGATCAAGCAGCTCGGCGGCGTGGACGAGGTGATCTTCGGCCATTTTGATGAGCGGATGCAGCATATGGACTGGCGCGATTTCATTCACAAACTGCTCATCGGGCAGTTCCATGCCGGCTGGATCATCTCCGGTCGCAACAACCGCTTTGGCTACAAGGGTCAGGGCAACGCCGAAGGCATGGCGGTCGAATGCGCGAAGGCCGGTATCGGCTACGACTGCATCGAGGACGTCAAGGTAGACGGCATCGTCGTCTCCTCGACCTATATCCGCCAGCTGATCGCGCAGGGCGATATGGAGGGCGCGGCGAAGTTCCTCGGTCATCCATACACCGTGACGGGTATCGTAGAGCATGGCCGCCGCGTCGGCACGAGCGTGCTTGGCGTACCGACGGTCAATCTGCGCCTGCCGGCTGAAATGGCGCTG
This sequence comes from Butyricicoccus sp. OM04-18BH, assembly GCF_003481705.1. GTDB lineage: Bacteria > Bacillota > Clostridia > Oscillospirales > Butyricicoccaceae > Agathobaculum > Agathobaculum hominis. Next base: position 356,694 of record NZ_QULN01000001.1, on the reverse strand, counting down.
CCGCCGTACGGCGTGTACGCGACGCGCGTGCTCGTGGACGGAAAAAGCTATATCGCTGCGACCAATATCGGCGTCAAGCCGACGTTTCTGGACGGCGGCGCGCCGACCATCGAGCCGCATCTGCTCGACTTTTCGGGCGACCTGTACGGCAGGATGATCCATGTCGAGCTGCATAAGTTCCTGCGTCCGGAGATGCAGTTTGAGTCGGTCGAGGCGCTCAAGAACGCCATCGACGAAAATGTTCGCCAGACGCGCGAGCTTTTCGCCGAGAGATAAGGCAAAGCAAAGAAAAAGAGTAAAAGAGTAAGAGAAAAAGGCACGCCGACGGCGTGCCTTTTTTGCGCCCTTTGGGCGCAATCTCCTGCCGCATTTTGTCTTCGGCAAAACAGGCAGGACAGGCGCTCCGCAGAGCGCCGCATAAAATTCCCCGTAAAAGTCCAGCTCCGCCGGACTTTTACTCCACTGCCCGCGCCGCGGCGGCGCGGCCTCGTCCGCTGTGCGGACGAGAGGGGGGTATCGTTTCCGGTTCCGGAGAAACCGGAAACGTATCCAGGGGGGACAGCGTCCCCCTGGAAGCCCGCAGGCACGGAAAAAGACCGCCTGCATTCACAGACGGCCTTTTCCACAAAGAGTAGGTAAAAAGAGTAAAGAAAGAAAAAATAATGAGAGATATAAGCAGATTAACGGGCGAAGCGGTTGTAGAACGCTTCCTCACGGTCACGGCCCATCAGCGCAGAATCTACACGATAACCATTGGAAAGCATCGCTGCAAGCGTCTCAAAATAACCACGAGTGTTCTTCATAAGGGTTTGACCTCCGTTTCAATGAATTCTTTTAATTTTGTCCGGTTTCCCTTGACAAGTATTATTATAGTTATTTTATATAAAAATGCAATTCGGATTTTGTTTAATATAATCAAAGAAAATCACTTGGTTTTTGTATATTAAGCACAAATTAAAAAGATGCAAAATGTAAGTAAAGCACAAATACTGGATATTTGACGGAAAATATGGGGATATGGGAACATTTTCGGGGGAAAAGCCGTGTTATGAGTGAAAGGAGGATGAGCGACATGTCAGATGGATTGCGCGAGGACGCATTTCTGGAGGATGCGATGGAGCGATACGGCGACGCCGTGTATCGGCTCGCACTCTGTCGTCTCGGCTCCCGCGCGGACGCGGAGGACGTTTATCAGGATGTTTTTCTGCGTCTGCTGCGCGATACGACGGCGTTTCGCGACGGTGAACATCTCAAGGCATGGCTGCTGCGCGTGACGCTGCACTGCTGCATTGATTTGCGGCGCTCGGCGTGGTGGAAGCGCACCGCGCCTCTGGAAGCCGCCGCAGATGCCGCCGCGCCGCTGGGCGAGGAGAAGGGCGCGCTCTGGCAGGCGGTCGAAGCGCTGCCGACCGATCTGCGTACCGCTGTGTGGCTGCACTATGTCGAGGGCTACGGCACGGACGAGATCGCGGAAATCGTGAGCTGCCGTCCGGCGACGGTGCGGACAAGGCTGCATCGCGCACGCAAAAAACTGCAAACCGAACTGAAAGGAGAGCTGAATGATGAACATGTGGGACGAAATGAAGAATATCAAGGCGCCGGACGAGCTGAAGGCGCGGACTCGCGCGGCGGTGCGTGAGGAAAAAAGCAGAGCGCGGCAGCCGGTCCGCAGCATGAGAGGCGGCATGAAGCGGCTGCTCGCGGCGGCGTGCGCATTTGCGGTCGTACTCGGCGGCGCGGCCCTGCACGGCAGACAGACCGGAAGCGATCCCGTGACGGACATCGCGCACACGTTCGGTCTGGTGGCATATGCTGCCGATACGGGCGAGATGCGTCAGCCGAAGGACAGCAAGATCGTGTTCGATACCGGCAGCGGCGCAGACGACCCGGAAAAGGGTTTCTACTCCGGTTGTCTGTTCAAGGTGACGGGCGAGAATATCAAAACCGTCTCCGCGACCATCGACAGGGGCGCGGTGTACCGCACAAAGACCGTCAAGGATACCTCGGCTGACCGCGATGAATGGGTGCGCACCATGTATCAGGGCACGAACCCCGCCATCGACGGCGCAGACCGGATCATGGTCTGGGGCAGTGACGAGATGCATATGTACGCCGACCTGTGCTGGAAGCTGGACAACGGCTTCACCGACGAGTACGACCCGGACGTCAGCTACGGCCTGTGGCTGCCCAGCCGGCAGGAGGACGCGGACGACGATCTTCAGGACTCGCGGCATAAGTCGGTGGACGGCTTTGAGGGCGCAAAGCTGACCGTCACCATTACCTTCAACGATGGTTCGGAGCAGACCCGCTCGATGACCCTGCACACCGGCAAGCTGGGCGTGGAATACAAGGATGATACGTCTGGTCCGAGCCTGACCGGCGAGGTGCTGACCGACGCGCAGGCGGAGGAGCAGGGCTACCTCTACGGCGTGTACGGCGAGCTGGACTGAGCGGCGGCGGTTCTTGACAACATACGGGAGAAAGCCTATAATATTGGTAGGAATATAAGCAGGGAAGGTATCCGATATGCTGTTCAAAAAAATGAAACAGGCGTGGGCGGACTGGCTGAACCGCATGGCGAACCAGAACAAGGCTGCCTTGGGCAGTGAACCGCTCGACTGCTGCCGTGTCGGCCGCGAAAACCGGCAGAAAAATAAGAAATAAAGAAAAAGACCGGGGCGTTCTGCTCCGGTCTTTGCTGTCTGATGGGAGGTTAAAGTCCCATCTCTTTCTTCATTTTTTCGAGCTCATCCTCGACGGCGGCGTTCTTGGTCGCGTCCGCGTACTTCTTTTCCAGCTCAGCAGCCGGGTCGAGCGGCGTCTCGTTCAGCGACTGCATCGCGTTCGAGCGGTCGAGCATCGCGTCGGCCTTGTCCTCCATGCGGGCGATCGCGTCGCCGAGCCTGCTCTCGTCGGTGCCGGTGTGGCTGCCCATCACGTTCGCGGCCTTTTCCTGCGCACGGGCGAGCGCCATCTTGCTCTGAATGGCCTCGCGGCGCTGGCGCAGCGTCTCCGCATCGGAAACCAGCTTGTCGTGCACCTGACGCATGCGCATCGAGTTTTCATGCGCAACGTCGTACATCTTCTGAAGCTCCTCGATGCGCTTTTCGAGCTCCTGCTTTTTCGCGAGGAATACGCGCGCGTCATCCTCGTTGCTCAGCTGGAGTGCGCGGCGCGCAAGATCGGCGTTTTTCGCGCTCTCCTGGCGCTTTTCTTCGAGCTGGCGCTGAATGCGGCTTTCCTCCGCTATGACGGAAGCGGTCTCGCGCTTGACGTCTGCGAGGTCGCTCATCAGCTGGCGCATATACTGGTCCATCATTTTCGCCGGGTCCTCCGCACGGTCAAGCAGGTCGTTTATGTTCGCCTTGATGATCGTGGAGAAACGTTCCAGAATACTCATTTTTCTTCGTTCCTTTCCGCTTTATTGTGTATGTGTGTCTGTATTTTCGTATTTTTTTGCGCGTTCGGCGGCTTCGTCTGCGCCGAAGCTCTCGAGCGGAGTGCTCCACATCTTCTCATCCGCCTGCCGCTGCCGCTCCTTCGCCTCGCGGCGCTTCTGGAGCGAAAAGACGAGCAGCGCGATGACGATGACGGCCGCGATGCAGACCGCGACGGGCACAACGGGCGACCGGGTCACGGTCATGATGCGGTCCGCCGTTTTGGCGAACGCATTCGAGAAGATCTCTTCCTCGCTGACCGAGGAGTCGTTGTAATAGCGGTCGAGATAGTCGGCAAGGATGCTGACCGCTTCATTATCCATCACGGTTTTCGCCTGCGAACCGACCGTATAGCCGCAGTTATAGCCGCCGCGGCCATCGTCGCAGAACACGAGCAGGAAATGCGCTTCATCGGTAAACAGCTGCGGATAAAGCGCTTCCGCGCGGCTCTTAAGGTCGGGAACCGAGGTACTCTCGCCGTTCGGCAGGATGTACACATAGGGCTGCACGCCGGTTTCCTGATAGAATTTCCGGAGTCCGGCGGTCAGCTCGCCCTGATTATGGATCCAGTCGCCGTCAGCATCGGTATAGTAGCCGGTCTCTGTGACGGCGTTCGACGGGAGCGCTTCACGCGCGACGGTGGATTTCGCGATGCTGCTCGACGGCGTGCCCATCAGGAAGAATCCGATGCCGCCGAACAGGAACAGCACGAGAAGCACGACGATGAGCGTCGTGCCGCAGCCCGAGCCGCCGCTGTTGTTCTGCCCGTTTCCATTGCCGCCGCCGTTTCCGCCGCCGCCATAATACCGGCGCGAGTTGTCGATGATGATGGGAGCGGTACGGTATGGTCTGCGGGGAGGGGGAGGCGGTGCGCCCCAGCCGCCTCCGCCAAAGCTGCCTCCGCCGCTTCGTCCGCCGCTGTGGCTGCCGCCGGAAAAGCCGCCGGACGAGCGTCCGCCGCCCGAGAAGCCGCCTCCGGAAAAACCGCCGCCGCCGCTGCCGCCTGATCTGCCCATATGTATTCCCCCGTTTGTATGATTCGTTTACTGCTCGTCCTTCAGGATCTCCAGCGCCTTGCAGCGCTCGGAAAGCTGACAGATGACGTCGCGCCGCGTGACGATGCCGCACAGCATGCCGCGGCCGTCCGTGACCGGAACAAAGTTCTGTCCGGCGACCAACTCGACCAGATCCTCCATGCGCGTGTCGATCGTGACCGAACGGTGATGGATGCGGCGCGTGACCTCGGAGAGCAGCATGTTTCCGGCCTGTTCGGGCGTGTGCCCGAGCAGCAGGCGCAGAAAATCGCCCTCGGTGATCGTGCCGACGTAGCGCCCCTTGGCGCTTAGGACCGGAATGGCGGTAAAACCGCTCTCAAACATCCGGTCGAGCGCCGTTCTGACCGGATCGGTGTCGTAAACATAAACTACTTCAGCCTTCGGCTTGAGAAAAAAAGATACGTTCATATGCGTTACCTCTCGGCGGCCCGGAGCCGCCTGCTCTATTACCCGGCCCGAATCGGCAGGCCCATACTCTCTTAACTACATTTTACGATGAAGGTCGAATAAGGTCAACCGGAAAAGGACAATACTTACAGTTTATTTACAATTTGACGCAGCTCTCTTGTGGAACATGACTGACTGCGCAGAAAGTTTTCAAAAAAAGCGGCGGCAGCTCTTGACCGCAGCGCTTTTAACTGATAAAATGTAAAAGCAACGGACGGAAAATCGTCCGCTGCAATACGCTGAATGCGTAAAATCGTTAGAAAAGAAGGGCTTTCCATGAAAAAGAGATTACTCGCAGCGCTGATGGCAGGCGCCATGGCACTGAGCATGACCGCATGCGGCAGCAGCTCCGGCAGCGATGACAGCAATGCGGCTTCCGGCGGCGATGGCGCTTCGGCCGGCAGCTACAAGGTCGGCGTCGTACAGCTCATGCAGCACGTTGCGCTCGACGCTGCGACCAAGGGCTTCCAGGACAAGCTGACCGAGCTGGTCGAGGCAGACGGCGGCAAGGTTGAGATCAATGTTCAGAACGCATCCGGCGAGTCTGCGAACTGCTCCACCATCGTAAACGGCTTTGTTTCCGCAGGCGACGACCTCATCATGGCAAACGCGACCGCAGCGCTTCAGGCTGCACAGGCCGCTACCTCTGATATTCCGATCCTCGGCACCTCGGTCACCGACTACGGCACCGCGCTGGGCATCTCCGACTGGACCGGCAAGACCGGCACCAACATCTCCGGCACCACCGACCTCGCTCCGCTCGACGGTCAGGCTGATATGCTCAAGGAGCTGTTCCCGGATGCGAAGAACGTAGGTCTGCTGTACTGCTCGGCTGAGCCGAACTCCAAGTACCAGATCGACACCATCAAGCCGCTGCTCGAGGCACAGGGCTACACCTGCACCGAGTTCGCGTTCACCGACTCGAACGATGTTGCATCTGTTGCGCAGAACGCAGCTTCCGGCAGCGACGTTATCTACATCCCGACCGATAACACCGCCGCATCCTGCACCGAGGCGATCGCTAATGTCGTGATCCCGGCCAAGGTTCCGGTCATCGCAGGCGAGCAGGGCATCTGCAGCGGCTGCGGCGTCGCTACGCTGTCCATCGACTACAACGAGCTGGGTCAGGCGACCGGCGAGATGGCATATGAGATCCTTGTCAAGGGCGCAAACCCGGGCGACATGGAGGTTCAGGCCGCTCCGACCTTCACCAAGATGTACAACAAGGCAAACTGCGAGAAGCTCGGCATCACCATTCCGGACGACTACACTGCAATCGAAGGCTAAAAGATTTCGATCATCTCAAACCGCTCTCTGAAAAGAGGGCGGTTTTTTCATATCGGTCTGACAGCCATATGTGTTTCGCGCTTTGCACAAATTCTTCACAACAAAGGCAGGCTGTGCTATAATAATAATGTATCGCTGTCAGCAGACCGCTGGCGAAGTCTGGGGGAAACGTTGTTGAAGTCAATTCCGGAGTGTATGTTCCATTCGCGCTCGCTCGCGTGCAAAAAGCCATACGGCGCCGCGCCGGCCGGGAAGAAGGTCGAGTTCGCCGCCTATCCGCGCCGGGAGCAGGGCATCTCCCACATGACGCTGTGGGTCGAGGAGGACGGACAGCAGGCCGAGGCGTACCCGATGCGGTGGTTCAGTCTCGCCGGGGCGCGGGATGAATACGGCGCGTCCTTCACGCCGCCGCACGCCGGTCTGTACTGGTACTGGTTCACCTTCGATACGGCGGACGGCCCGCGCTTCTGCGCGCGCGGCTACGGCGGACGCTGCGAGGTGCTCGACAGCATGGGAGACCGCTTTCAGCTGACGGTCTACGATCCGTCGTATCAGCCGCCGCGCTGGTTCGGCGAGGGCATCACCTATAACATTTTCCCCGACCGCTTCTGCCGGGACCGCGACCCGGTGCAGCCGGAGGGTGAGGGCATCGCGCCGCGTGTGCTGCACGAAAACTGGGACGATCTTCCGGTCTACCGCCCTGATGAGCACGGGGAGATCCTGAACAACGACTTTTTCGGCGGCACGCTGCGCGGCGTGCTGTCCAAGCTCGACTATTTTGAGAGCCTGCATGTGCGCACGCTGTACTTCAACCCGATCTTTCAGGCGTACTCCAACCATCGCTACGACACCGGCGACTATAAGCGCATCGACCCTCTGCTCGGAAGCGAGGAGGACTTCAAAACGCTGTGTGAGCAGGCGGAAAAGCGCGGAATGCGCGTGGTTCTGGACGGCGTGTTCAACCACACCGGCTACGACAGCCGCTACTTCAACGGCCGCGGCCGCTATGACTCGCTCGGCGCACATCAGTCCAAGGACTCGCCGTACTGCCCGTGGTACGAATTCAGCGAGTGGCCGGACAAATACGGCTCGTGGTGGGGGATTTACACCCTGCCGCAGGTCAACGAGCGCAACCCGGACTACCAGAGCTTTATCTTCCGCGACGCGGACAGCGTGGTGCGCCGGTGGCTGCGGCTCGGCGCGTCCGGCTGGCGGCTGGATGTTGCAGACGAGCTGCCCGACGATTTTATCGCCGGACTGAATGCCGCCGCAAAGCAGGAAAAACCGGACGCTCTCGTCATCGGCGAGGTCTGGGAGGATGCCTCCAACAAGATCGCCTATTCCGAGCGCCGCCGCTATTTCGGAGGCGGAGAGCTGGACAGCGTGATGAACTATCCGCTGCGCGACGCCATCCTCGCCTATCTGAACGGCGGCACGGCCGAGCATTTTGCGGAGACCATGGAGACGCTGCGCGAAAATTATCCGCGCGATGTGTTCTATAATCTGATGAATATCATCGGCACGCACGATACCGCGCGTGCGCTGACCGTGCTGGGCGTGATGAGCGAGGACTGGAAGAAGAGCCGCGACGAGCGGGCGCATTATGAGCTGCCGCCCGACCGGCTGGAGACCGCGAAGCGCCGTCTGCGCCTTGCGGCCGTCATTCAGTTCACCATGCCCGGCTCGCCGACCATCTACTACGGTGACGAGGCCGGACGGCAGGGATTTGAGGACCCGTTCAACCGCCGCACCTATCCGTGGGGCGCGGAGGACAGAGAGATCCTCGCATTCTACCGCCGTCTGTGCGAGGTCCGCGCAGACAGCGAAACACTGATACGCGGCGAGCTGCGCTTCGACACGGGCGAAAACGACGCGCTGCTGCGCTATGAGCGCACGCTGGGGCGCTCGCGTATCATCATACTCGTCAACCGCAGCAGACAGGAGGTGCGCACGGGCGTGAACGCGCTCTACGCGCTCGATCTGCTGACCCAGAGGGAATTTGACTGCGAGGACAGCAGCGGCATCGAGATCACCGTGCCTGCGGAGACCGCGTATCTGCTCCGGTGCTTCGGCAGCGCAGAATAAGGAGAAGGATCATATGGATATGAGAGAGACCCGGATTTCCGGCGAATATTTTTTTGAAGGACGCATCATGAAGGCGCGCGTCGACGAGGTACGCCTGCCGAACGGAAAGCAGGCGTCGCGCGAGGTGTGCGAGCATGTCGGCGGCGTGGGCGTGCTGCCCATCGACCGGGACGGCAATATCATCCTCGTGCGCCAGTTTCGCTACCCGTTCGACACGGAAACGCTCGAAATGCCGGCCGGAAAGATGGATCACGGCCCGGAAAACGCCGAGGAATGCGGCGTGCGCGAGCTTGCGGAGGAGACCGGCTGCACGGCCGGCCGCATCGTGCCGCTCGGCGCGATGTATCCCTCGCCCGGCTTTCTGACCGAGGTGACGTATCTGTTCGCGGCGCTCGACCTGACCGAGGGCGAGACGCATCCGGACGAGGACGAATTCGTCGAGACCGTCCGCCTGCCGATCGCGGAGGTGGAGCGGCTGATCGCGGAGGACAGGCTGCGCGACGCAAAGACCATCGCGGCGATGTACCGCGCACGGCTGAAAAACCTGTTTTGAGACCTGTAAATCATGAACTCCTGATCGTTTAAGGGGGAAAGGTATGGATAAGAAAAAAATCCTCGTTGTCGAGGACGAAAAGGCGATCGCGGATATCCTGGTGTTCAACCTCGGCCGCGAGGGCTACGATACCATGGCGGCCTATGACGGCGCGGAAGGTCTGCACAAGGCGCTCACCGAGTCGCCCGACCTCATTCTGCTCGACGTCATGCTGCCCGAGATGGACGGCTTCGAGGTCTGCCGCCGCGTGCGTGCGCAGAGCGACATTCCGATCATCATGCTGACCGCGCGAGAGGAGGAGGCCGACAAGGTCATGGGCCTCGAGCTGGGCGCGGACGACTATATCACAAAGCCGTTCTCCATGCGCGAGCTGATGGCGCGCGTCAAGGCGAACATGCGCCGCACGCTTTCGGGCGAGGAGCGCGAAAAGCCGCAGACGGAGGCTGGGGACGGCCTGCGCATCTCCCGTTCGAGCGGCATGGTCTACAAGAACGGGCGCGCACTCGAGCTTTCCGCCCGCGAATTCGATATCCTCTGCTTTCTGGCGGCCTCTCCCGGCCGTGTGTTCTCGCGCGAGGAACTGATGGAGCACGTCTGGGGCTATGACTACTACGGCGACCTGCGTGCGGTGGATGTTGCCATCCGCCGTCTGCGCGAAAAGGTCGAGGACGAGCCGGCAAGCCCGAAGCACATCATTACCAAGCGCGGCATGGGCTATTACTTTGCGGAGGGCTGAGCGCTCTGCTCCAATCCATTCCCATGGGGGTGTCATTTTGTTTCGTTCTCTGCATATGAAGCTGGTGCTTATTCTGGTCCTGATGATCGTGTCGGTCATGGCCGTCGTCGGCACCTTCCTCATCAACAGCGTCAGCACGTTCTACATCGACAGCTTTTATACCCAGATGCAGAGCGTTTTTACGACCGATACCATCCGCTCCATGCAGGAGGCGGCGGCAGCGCCGGACGCGGAGGGGCTCCGGACCATCATCGATGCCCACCGCAGCCGTCTCGGCATCGACGACTACCGCAACTATTATATCCTCGACGGCGAGGGCCGCTTTGTGGACGGCTCCAACCCCAACCTCAGCGTCACGCGCACGCGCAACATTATCGCGGCGATGGCCGGCGAGGCCGGCACGCGCTCGTCGGTCTCGGACAGCGTGATGGACATCGCGGTTCCGCTCGACCACGACGGCAACGGAACGGTGGACTATATCGTGTATATCGCGGACGACAAGCAGGAGATCTCCGACCTGTCGTGGCGCTTTTTCCAGATCGTCATGCAGGCGATGATGTTCGGTCTGCTCGCGGCGATCCTGCTGTCCTTCCTGCTGTCCAAGACCATTACGACCCCGATCGAGCGCATTACCGAGGGTGCGCGGTCAATCGCGGAGGGCAACTTCGATCAGGACCTCGGCGTGCAGTCGAGCGACGAGATCGGCGAGCTGACGCGCTCGTTCAACTACATGGCGCGCCGTCTCAAGACAACGGTCGGCGAGGTGCAGGGCGAGCGCGACAAGCTGAACACCCTGTTCCTGCACATGACCGACGGCGTTGCGGCCTTCACGACCGACGGACGCCTCATCCATATGAACCCGGCGACCGAAAATCTCCTCGGTGTGCGGATGCAGGACAGCCTCACGTTCGACGAGATGTTCGAGGATCTGGAGATGGTCGGCTCGGATGAGACTGCGATGCGCACCTTTCTCACCAGCGAGATCACGCGCCGCGGCAGGGTGCTGTCCGTGACGCTCGCGCCCTACGGCGCGCTCGACGGCAAGGGCGGCGTGATCGCCGTGCTGCACGATATCACCGAGCAGCGCCGTCTGGACGACGCGCGGCGCGAGTTCGTGGCGAACGTCTCGCATGAGCTGCGCACGCCGCTCACCAATATCCGCTCCTACACCGAGACCCTGCTCGATGCGGCCGGAGATATTCCGCTCGACACGGAAAAGCAGTTCCTCGGCGTGATCTCGAGCGAGAGCGAGCGCATGGCGCGTATCGTGACCGACCTGCTGACGCTTTCGCGTCTGGACTACGGCCGCATGGAGCTGCGCATGACACGCTTTTCGCTCTCCGCGCTGCTGCACAAGGTCGCGGACGCGATGAAATTCACCGCAGAGGACAGCGGCCATGAGCTGACGGTCGACGCGCCGGACAGCCTGCCCGAGATCGCGGGCGACCGCGAACGCATCGAGCAGGTCGTGGTCAACATCCTCTCGAATGCGGTCAAGTATACGCCGTCGGGCGGACATATCCGCCTTGCGGCCTGCGAGGGAGAAAAAAACACAGTGCGCATCACGGTGCAGGACGACGGCATCGGCATCCCGGCGGAGGATGTGCCGCGCCTGTTTGAGCGCTTTTACCGCGTGGACAAGGCGCGCTCGCGCGCCGCAGGCGGCACGGGCCTCGGCCTTGCCATCGCGAAGGAGATCGTCGAAAAGCACGGCGGTCACATCGAGCTCGCGAGCGAATACGGCAAGGGCACGACCGTGCACATCACCCTGCCGACCGACCTTGCCCCCGATGAAAAGGAGGGCAGAGCATGAGAGGCGCGGAGCGTTCGGCCGGAAACACGGCCAAGAATATCGCGCTCATCGTGCTCGCGGCGCTGATGGCGGTGCTGTGCGCGGCGAACTGGCTCGCCGGTGTTTCGGCGGCGTCGCTCGGCTCGGACAATCCGCTGCGCCGGGTGCATGACCGCCTGTTCGGCGGTGCGACAGGCTATGAGATCCGCTCGTCGGGCGTGTCGGCGGCGTCTCCGGCGCAGCTTGCGCTCGGCGCTTCGGGCGAGCTCGTCGGCGTGCAGTACAGCACGACCGATGTTGACGCCTCGCTCGGAGCGGTGCGCAGCATCTGGACGCAGGCGCTTTCGGGTGATGCGCTCATGGAGACCGACGAGCAGACGCTGGCCGGTGAGCTGGGCGCGGAGCGCAAGGTGCTGCTGCGGTATCACGGCGCGCTCCCGCTGAGCGTGGTGTCCGGCTGGATGGGCGGTACGCTTGCGGACGACAGGATCAAGGTCGAAACGCTGTTTTACAGCGCGGACAGCGGCACGCTCTTTGTGCGCACGCCGGACGGCGCACTCTATCTCTCCCATGCGGAGGCCGACCGCGGCGCCTTCGACCGGGCGCTGGAGGACTTTCACGGCACGGACTGTGCATTTGCGGGCGCGGATACGAACGTTTATCCCGAAACGCTGCTGTTTGAGGGCGAAAATCTGACGCTTCCGGTGCTGAAAAACGAAGCGCTCGACCTGTTCGCCGCGCAGAGCGGCACGGGACTCGCAAACCTGCTCGGAGCGTTCGGCTTTTCCGCCTACACAGATTTCTACGGCGAGCAGAACGACACGGTGCGCGTATTCGTGGACGACGCGAGCACGCTGCGGCTCGCAAAGACCGGGCTGATGCAGTACGCGACGACCGGCGACCAGAGCACGGTGACGGCGTTCGAGAGCGGCGAGGTCACAGGCTCGGCCGCGCTCGACGCGCAGATCGACTGCGCGCGCGTCATTCTCGACACGGTGCTGCGCGCCGGCGAGACCGACACCCATGCGTCGCTCTATGCCGTGAACGAGACCGAGCACAGGACGACGCTGGTCTTTTTGCAGCTGTACAGCGGTGTCCCCGTGCTCGGGAGCACGGATTTTGCAGCATTTGAATTCGAGGGCGGCGTACTGCGCGCGGCGACCGTCAATCTCCAGCGCTTTGCCGCGACCGGAGAGAACCGCATCGTCCTGCCGGCGAAGCAGGCGGCGGCGAGCGCCTCGGCAGGCGAGCGCAGCATGATGGCGGCCTACCGCGAGGAAAACGGCGTTTATGTGCCCTCGCGCTTTTATCTGAAGGACGGAAAAACGGACTGAACGGAGGTGAGACCGCTTGCAGTGGGACAAGGTAAAAAATGTGCTGATCGGCATTCTCCTGGCGGTCAACCTGTTTCTGCTCGGCAATCTCGGCTTCCGGCTCTGGCAGAATTACAGCCGCGCATCCGGGCTGGACGCAGATCTGCGCGCGCTGGTGAGCGGCTACGGCTCGACGCTCGCGGACAGCTTTCGTCTGCCCGAGGATGTATTCCTGCCCGAGCTCAATCTCGACCGCAGCCGCGCGGACGAGGAAAACGCCGCGTCGGTCATGCTGGGCGCGGAGATGGAACGGACCGAGCTGGAGGACGGCACCGTCCGCTTTCAGAGCGGGGACGGCACCGTGACCTGGTACGCGGACGGCCGAGTGAACGGCGTATGCCCGATCCCCGGCGAAACGCCGGACGACGAGACCGCCGCCATTCGCGCGGCGCGCAAGTGCTTTGCTGAATGGGGTCTCGCCGGAGACGGCGCGTCCTATCAGGTGAGCGGCCTTTCGGTCATGCAGACCGCGCCGGTCGCAAACCGCCCGGTGCACAACCGTGAGCTGACGCTGACGTTCAACGCAGACGGCACGGTGACGCTTTCGGGCACATGGAGCTTCGGCACGCCCTACACGACCGTCACGGGACGCGGCGCGGACTGCCGCGCAGCGGACGCTCTGCTTCAGTTCGCCTCCTCGCTCGAAAACGGGGAGACCATCCGCTCGATGACGGCGGGCTACCGGATGCAGATGGACAGCAGCCGCCGGCTTCAGCTGATCCCGACATGGAAGATCGTGACAGACAGAACGGATTACTTCATGGACTGCGACAAGAAAACGCTCGTTACCCTCTGAAAAGAAGGCCGTGCGGCCGCGCAGCCTCCGGCTTTGGCGGAGAGCATGGCAATTCCTCCGCGAAAACGGGGTGTAATTTGTTGATTTCGCCAAAAAAACGCGATATGGACGGGAAAGCCGAAAAAAAACTTTCTTTTATCCAAAATTGTGATACAATGTATGAGTGATATTTTGCGGCTAAGCGTTTTTAACGCAGCCGGAAAAATTTTCCGCCTGTGTGCGGAACAAGGAAACTGTGCGGACGAACGGAAGAGCGTCCGCTTTCATAAAATGGGATGTCAGAAAAACGCCCACGTGGGATGTGGGACAGTACAGTGAGGAGTAGGTTGACTTTGACCAAATATGTAATCAACGGCGGCAAGACGCTGAACGGTGAAGTAACGATTTCGGGCGCGAAGAATGCAGCAGTGGCCATCGTGCCGGCGGCTCTGCTCGCGGATGGCCCGGTTCGCATCGAAAATGTGCCGAAGATCATCGACGTGACGCTCCAGATGGAGATCATGCGCGAGCTCGGCGCACAGATCCGTCTGATCAATTCCACGACTGTGGAGATCCAGAACACCCAGAACCCGTCGCTCAAGCCGCACGAGCTCGAGCGCAAGCTGCGCGCCTCCTACTATCTGCTCGGCGTGCTGCTCGGCAAGTACGGCTTCGCTGAGGTAGCGATGCCCGGCGGCTGCAACTTCGGCGGCGTTCGTCCGATCGACCAGCACATCAAGGGCTTCGAGGCGCTCGGCGCCAAGGTCACTCTGCCCAAGGGCGGTTACATCCGGGTCGAGGCGCCCGAGGACGGCCTGCACGGCGCACATATTTATTTCGACGTTGTCACCGTCGGCGCGACCATGAACATCATGCTCGCAGCGGTGCTGGCAAAGGGTCAGACTATCATGGAGAACTGCGCAAAGGAGCCGCATATCGTCGATCTGGCGAACTTCCTGAACGCGCTCGGCGCAGATGTCAAGGGCGCGGGCACGGACGTGATCAAGATCCGCGGCGTGGAGAGCCTGCACGGCGGCAGCTACTCCATCATTCCGGACCAGATCGAGGCGGGCACCTTCATGGCGGCGGCTGCCGCCTGCGGCGGTTCGGTTCTGGTGAAGAACGTCATTCCGCGCCATCTGGAGTGCATCACGGCAAAGCTGCGCGAGATGAGCGTTGAGGTCACCGAGTTCGACGATGCGGTGCTCGTTCGCCGCGAGGGCAGGCTGACCAAGACCAATATCAAGACGCTGCCGTATCCGGGCTTCCCGACCGACATGCAGCCGCAGATGACGACCGCGCTCTGCCTCGCAGAGGGCACGAGCATCATCACCGAGGGCATCTGGGGCAGCCGTTACCGCTACACCGAGGAACTGAGCCGCATGGGTGCGAACATCCATGTGGACGGCGCGATCGCTGTCGTTGAGGGCGTCAAGGAGCTGAACGGCGCACCGGTCCGCGCACACGATCTGCGCGCAGGCGCAGCCATGGTCATCGCAGGCCTTGCGGCCAAGGGCGTGACCGAGGTCGAGCAGGTTCAGAACATTGAGCGCGGCTATGAAACGCTCGTCGAGAAGTTTGTAGCGCTCGGCGCTGATATGTACCGCAGCGAAATTCCGGACGGTGCAGAGAGCGTAAATCGCGCATAAGCGCACATTTCAACCGAAATAAAAGGCGGAGGGGGCAATCCTTTCGCCTTTTTTGCAAAATAAGGGGAGAAGCAGGATGCCAAACGGCGAAAGAGAAATGCGGTGCACCGTACGCCGCGCCGAACCGGCGGAGGTGCAGGCTGTTCTCGCGTTTGCGGCGCAGATCTTTGCGGACGAGCAGCAGATCGCCGGGGAGCCGTTTTCGTTCTATCGCGGCCGCGTCACGCCCATCCTGCTGAAGCGCACGGATTTCGTGCGCAATACCCGGAAATAACGGAAGGAGTACCATGGCAGAGCATTTTTATTACAGCATCGCGAGCGGATCGAGCGGAAACTGCGGTCTGTATGTCTCGGACGGCACGGCGGTGCTGATCGACGTCGGCGTTTCGCTCCGCAAGCTCACAGCGGCGCTCGCGGCGTTCGACATGAAGCCGGGCGAGCTCGACGCGCTCATCATCACGCACGAGCACATCGACCACGTAAAGGGACTTGCGATGTTCCTCAAAAAGACCGAGGTGCCGGTTTTCGTCTCGCGCGGCACGGCGGCGGCGCTGACCGCGAAGGAGCCGGCGTTCGAGGGACGGCTGACCGCGTTCGAGAGCGGCGACGCCTTCCGCGTGGGCGAGACCACGGTCCGCTCGTTCGCTACGCCGCATGACGCGGCGGACAGCGTGGGCTACATACTGGAAAACGGCAGGCACCGTTTCGGCTTTGCTACCGACCTCGGCTTTGTGCCGCAGTCCGCGGCGGCGCTGCTGCGCGGCTGCGAGACCGTCGTGCTCGAGAGCAATCACGATCCGCATATGCTCCAGGCCGGGCCGTACCCCTATGCGCTCAAGCAGCGCGTCGCCGGGCCGAACGGCCATCTGTCCAACCCGGACTGCGCGGTTTTCGCGGCGTTCCTCGCGGACAACGGCACGCGAAAGCTGGTTCTTGCGCATCTGAGCGAGAAGAACAATATGCCGGCGCTCGCGCTGCAGCAGACGAAGAACGCGCTGCGCGGCAGGGAAGGCTGCACGGTCTGCGTCGCGCCGCGCGACTGCATGGAGTCGCCGGTCGTGCTCGGAGAGGAGGGAGCGGCATGCTTGGTGTCCGGCTGATCTGCGTCGGCAAGCTCGGAGAAAAGTTCTGGGCGCAGGCGGTAAAGGAATACGAGAAGCGCCTCGGCGCATATTGTAAATTAGAGATCATCGAGCTGCCCGAGCAGCGGCTGCCGCAGACGCCCTCCGAGGGCGAGATCGCGCAGGCGCTCGACCGCGAGGCTGCGCTCATCGAGAGCAGGATCTGGCCGGGCGCGGCCGTCATCGCGATGTGCGTTGAGGGAAAGCCGATGTCCTCCGAGCAGCTCGCGGACTATTTTTCGCGCCTGACAGTCTCGGGGACAAGCAAGATATGCCTGCTCATCGGCGGCTCGTGCGGTCTGTCCGAGCGCGTCAAGCAGAGGGCCGCGCTGCGGCTGTCCATGTCGCCCATGACGTTCCCGCATCATCTCGCGCGGGTCATGGTGCTCGAACAGATATACCGCGCGCTCAATATCGCAGCGGGCGGCAAGTATCACAAGTGAGAAGAGGGACAGCATGACAAAAGAACAGATCGCGGCGATCGCCGTGGTGCTGCTGCTCGGCGCGTTCTTTTTCGTGCGGCTATACCGCCGGCAGCAGGAACCGCCGAAGGAGCCGCCGAAGTCGAGACCGCTGCCTAAGACCGGCAAAATGCGCTGCCCGATGTGCGGCGCCGAGGCGAAGATCACGAGCAAACAGTGGGAATGCCCGTGGTGCGGAGACAGCGGATGGCTTAAATGAAATCCGGGTACAGAGACAGGGCGGTTAATTCCGTCTAACATCAGGAAAAAACCATTTACTTTATTCATAAGATTTTGTAAAATATACAGTAGAGAAGAGCGCGGTTATTCGCACGGATATGATGTGAAGACCGCGATATGGGGAAAATATTTCAGGAGGGCGTTTCCATGATTATCACGATTACGCTGAACCCGGCGCTCGACCGCACGCTGCGCATCGAGCATCCGCTTGAGGTCGGCAAGCTCAATCGTTCGAGCTCGAGTCACCTTGAGCCGGGCGGCAAGGGCATCAACGTTTCCCGCGCAGTCAAGGCGCTGGGCGGCAACAGCATCGCACTTGGCTTCACCGCAGGCACGAACGGCCGCGTTATGAAGGACATGCTGACGGCGGCAGACATCCACTATGATTTTGTCGATGTGGCCGGTCAGCTTCGCGTCAATACCCAGATCCTTGACGCACAGGGCGGTCATACCGAGGTAAACGAGCCGGGCAGCAAGCTGGACGACGCAGATTTCCTGCGTCTGATCGACCGCATGGAGAATTACCTCGACGAGGGCAATATTTTCGTTCTGGCAGGCTCGACGCCGCCGGACTTCCCGCTCAAGAACTACCGCAAGCTGTGCAAAACCATCAAGCGCCACGGCTGCAAGCTGATCATCGACGCGCAGGGCGACCTGCTGCTCGAGGCGCTCCAGTGCGAGCCGGATTTCGTCAAGCCGAACATTTTCGAGCTGGCTGAGGCGGTAGGCGACAAGCCGTCCGCAGATCCGGAGGTCGTGGTACATTCGGCGCGCAAGATGCTCGACATGGGCGCGCGCGCGGTCTGCGTTTCCATGAGCCAGGAGGGCGCGGTCCTCGTCTCCAAGGACGAGTCCGAGGCGCTTTATGTCAACACCAATCCGAAGGTCTATGATGAAGGCGCGGTAGGCACCGGCGACGCAATGGTCGGCGCGATCGCGAATTCCATGCAGTCGGGTCTGAAGTTTGACGAGATGGCGCGGTATGCGGTTGCGACCGCACGCGCGTGCGCACGCCTTGCGGGCACCGAGATGGCATCGCTCAAGAAGGTTTACGAGGTCTACGAGACGACGCAGGTTTACGTTCTTTAAGAAAGAACGTCAGAAGAAAATTTTACCGTCTGCTGACGGCAGACCTTCCGCCGATACAGCGGTGCGCCGCTGGAGGCTGCTTTACGCTCGAAGTGAGCGTGCACATTTGGCCGCCTTCGGCGGCCGGGGGTGCCGGCGTCTGCCGGCGGAGATGTCGGTGCTCACCGACGGGAGCAAGAGGGGCAAGGCAACCAAATGGTTTCCTTGCCCCTCTTGACACCCCGAACCTTCCTTTGGACGCGACGCCCTTCGGTTGCGCGTCTAAACGGGGGTTACGGGGGCTCGGTTCCGGGCGTCTTTCAGCTTATATGCAGCTGAGCTGCCCTGAATTTCGCTTGCGTGGTTGGCAGCGCTGTCAGTGCGCGGCCAGACGGTGCAGGGCGGCCGCGTTCTGCTGCGAAAGGCTCCGCTTCCATCAAGGGTGTACCCTTGGAGCACCAGACGTCACTGTGGGCCCCTCGCATTTCGCTGCGCGACCGAAGGGAGTCGCAGCGCAAAGGAAGGTAAGGGGAGTCAAGAGGGGACAGGAAACCATGTTTGGTGTCCTGTCCCCTTTTGCCCCAGTCGGTGGGTACCGGCCTCTCCGCCGCCGAACGGCGGCAATCTCCCCGAGCCTTGAAAAGGCTCAAGAACTTAACCTCTGCGCTTTTTGTCGAGATACCCCTGAAGGATCAGCGTCGCGGCCACCGCGTCCACGTTCTCCCGGTGCTTTTTTTCCTTTTTCCCCGCGCGATGCAGGATCTCATGCGCCGCGACCGTCGTGCGGCGCTCGTCCCAGAGATGCACCGTCAGCCCCGTGCGCTCCTCGAGCGCCTTCGCGAGCGCCTGACACTTTTCCGCCCGCGGTCCTACCGTGCCGTCCATGTTCAGCGGATGACCGAGAACGATCTCGCCGATCTTATTCTGCTCGATAAAAGCCACGAGCTTTTCCACGAGCTTATCATAATTCCATTCATGAATGACGCTCGGCGAGCCAGCCAGAAATTCCGACGGATCGGAAATCGAAAGCCCTGTGCGCGCGTCTCCGTAATCAATGCCCAAAATACGCATATCCCTGCTCCTGTTTCTTGGGCAGCTTTGCGCTGCCTGTGATGATATAAAAGATTATATCATGGAAAAATAAAAAAATCAGCACTTTTTACGAAAAAAAACTTGACCGCACGAGGTGTCCATGCTATACTAAATACACCTATGCAGGTTCTTTTTTTTGCGCTCATTTTTCATGTGTCTGAAAAAGAGCTGAGAATGCTGTCAGAGGGAGGCAATGTGTCCCTCGCCTGTACCAAAGGGGTGCAGGATGGGACGAAATATTAAAGGAGGTGCCGTTATCAATGCGCGTTAAGATCACGCTGGCCTGCACCGAGTGCAAGCAGAGAAACTATGACACAATGAAGAACAAGAAGAACGATCCGGACCGTCTGGAAATGAAGAAGTACTGCCGTTTCTGCCGTAAGCACACGCTGCACCGCGAGACGAAGTAAGAGAAAGGAAGTAGCTGCATGGCTGAAGAAACCAAGGCGAAAAAACCCGGTCTCTTTGCACGCATCGGCAAGTGGTTCCGCGAGCTGAAAAGCGAATGCCGCAAGATCGTATGGCCCACTCGTGAGCAGACGATCAATAACACGCTCGTCGTTCTGGCAAGCGTCATCATCATCGGCATTTTCATCTGGGTACTTGATATCGTATTCGGTCTTGGCATCCAGACGCTGCTTACGCATACCGCTGCCGCCTAAATAAGGAGGCAATATGGCAGACGCTGCAAAATGGTATGTAGTACACACATACTCCGGCTACGAAAACAAGGTAGCCTCTTCGATTGAAAAGGCGGTCGAAAACCGCCGTCTGCACGATCTCATCACCGCCGTCAACATCCCGACCGAGAAGGTCGTCGAGGTAAAGGACGGAAAGAGCCGCGAGGTTGAGCGCAAGCTCTACCCGGGCTACGTTCTCGTCAAGATGGTCATGACCGACGAGACCTGGTATCTGGTGCGCAACACGCGCGGCTGTACCGGTTTTCTGGGTCAGGACAAGTCGGGTGGCTCCAAGCCGATCCCGCTGACCGAGGAAGAGATCATCGCGATGGGCGTTGAGAAGCGCGAGATCGAAGTAAATTATGCCGCCGGCGACAGTGTTCGCGTTATCGACGGCCCCCTGGCAGGCTTTATCGGCGTAGTATCGTCGGTCGAGCCGGATAAGAACAAGGTCGACGTTACCGTCTCCATGTTCGGCCGCGAGACCCCGGTCGAGCTCGAGCTCGATCAGGTCGAAACACTCGACGAGTGATTACCGGCTGCCCCGCGCAGCCTGAAACAGCACCGCGCAAGGTGCTTTACGCAGAGAGAAAGGCTCTCTGCCAGAGTGGGAGAGTGTAAACGCACACTCGCCAGCCACCACATTTTTTGAAGGAGGAACCTTTCAACATGGCACAGAAAGTAGTAGGTTATATCAAGCTCCAGATTCCCGCAGGCAAGGCAACCCCGGCTCCCCCGGTAGGTCCGGCTCTCGGCCAGCACGGCGTCAACATCATGGCGTTCACCAAGGAATTCAACGAGCGCACCAAGAACGAAGCAGGCATGATCATCCCGGTCATCATCACCGTTTACGCTGACCGTTCGTTCAGCTTCGTTACCAAGACTCCCCCGGCTCCGGTTCTGATCAAGAAGGCATGCGGCATCGAGTCCGGTTCTGCTGTACCGAACAAGACCAAGGTCGCTCAGCTGTCCAAGGCTGACTGCCAGAAGATCGCGGAGACCAAGATGCCCGACCTGAATGCTGCATCCCTCGAGGCTGCTATGAGCATGATCGCAGGCACCGCTCGTTCGATGGGTATCACCGTCGAGGAGTAATCTTCGATTTTGAAAAGGACTCTCGAGCAAACGGAGAAGCCTCTGCGCGAGACGCATGACGCGCCCCGGCGGTGTTTTTCCGGAGAGACCTTACTTGTTAGTTGAACGCATTTGCGGCTACCTGCCGCATACAGTGGGAGGGTTATTTAGTTCCCGCTTAACCACTTAAGGAGGATTTATTGTGCATAAAGGTAAAAAGTATGTAGACAGCGCAAAGACGATCGACCGCAGCAAGCAGTACGAGCCGGCTGACGCGCTTTCCGCCGTTGTTTCCACCGCTAAGGCTAAGTTCGATGAGACCATCGAGCTGCATGTAAAGCTTGGCGTTGACTCCCGTCACGCAGACCAGCAGGTTCGCGGCGCTATCGTTCTGCCGCACGGCACTGGCAAGAACGTTCGCGTAGCTGTTTTCGCGAAGGGCCCGAAGGCTGATGAGGCTCTGGCTGCCGGCGCAGACATCGTAGGCGCAGAGGACCTGATGGAGCGCATCCAGAAGGAGAACTTCTTCGAGTTCGACGTAGTTATCGCTACTCCGGACATGATGGGCGTTGTCGGCCGTCTGGGCCGCGTGCTTGGTCCTAAGGGCCTCATGCCGAACCCGAAGGCTGGTACCGTCTCCATGGACGTTACCAAGGCTGTCAAGGAGTCCAAGGCTGGTAAGATCGAGTACCGTCTCGACAAGACCAACATCATCCACTGCCCGATCGGCAAGGCATCCTTCGGCGCTGAGAAGCTGACTGACAACTTCAACGCACTGATGGGCGCTATCATCAAGGCTAAGCCGGCTGCTGCAAAGGGCCAGTACGTACGCTCCTGCGTCGTAGCTTCTACCATGGGCCCCGGCATCAAGGTAAGCACCGCTAAGATGATCGGCTAATTGATCACAAACAAAAAGACACCCGACAGGGTGTCTTTTTTGTTGAAATAAAGCAATAGAAAGTCCGGAGAACAGGGGAAATGAACCTGTTCTCCGGACTTTCAGCTTTTAGATTTCGGTTTCGCGATCAGCGCGAACAGACAGCCGAAGGTGATGGCGGCGGCGATGCCGCCGGCCGCGCCGGTTACGCCGCCGGTAAACACGCCGATGAGTCCGCTCTCCGCGACCGCCTTGGCCACGCCCTTGGCGAGCGAGTAACCGAACCCGAGCAGGGGGACGGTTGCGCCGGCTCCGGCATAGTCGACAAGCGGCTGATAGACGCCGATGGCCTGCAGAAATACGCCGAGCACGACGAGCGACACCAGAATACGGGCGGGTGTCAGTTTGGTGCGGTCGATGAAGATCTGACAGATCGCGCAGATTGCGCCGCCGACCCAGAATGCGTTAAGGTAGTTCATGCGCCGCTCCTTTCCAGCACGACTGCGTGACAGATTCCGGCGATCGGCTGTGACTGCTGCACGGAGGTCGGGCTCATCATCGCGCCGGTCCCGGCGAATATCATGCGGCGTATCTTCCCTTCGTGCATATCGCGCAGAAGCGGTCCGCACAGCACGGCCGCCGAGCAGCCGCAGCCGGAGCCGCCTGCATGAGCGTCCTGTGTATCACCGAACAGCAGGATGCCGCAGTCCGAATAGACCGGGGAGAGGTCGATGCCGTCTTCGCGCAGCAGCGTCAGCAGCAGATCTGCGCCGACCCTGCCGAGGTCGCCGGTCACGATGCAGTCAAAGTCGGTCGGCTGTGCGCCGAGCTCGCGCAGCAGGCAGGAAAGCGTGTCGCAGGCAGCGGGGGAAGATGGTATTTTAGGACTATGCAGTTTTTTCATGTTTGCGGATATAGTCCTTCGCTGCCGCATAGGCGTCCGAAAACTTGAATTTTATCGTGATTTTGCCGCCCTCATGGACGTAAATCATGTCGATGAGTTCGACAACGACCTCGCGCGTCAGCGTTTGCAGGCTGCGGTATTTGACGAACTGCGACAGGAAGGAGTTGGTTTCATCTACGCCGTTCTGCGCCTCGTCGATGCGCGTTTGCAGGGACGCGATGCGCGTGTCCAGCCTGGCCTGCTGCTGCTCAAACTGCTCCTTCAGCTGATGGTATTCCTCGCGGGAGATGTCTCCGGCTTTCCAGTCCGGATACAGGGACAGCTTCATCTGCTCGATGCGCTCACGCTCGGTTTCAAGCTGTGCCCGCTCGGTTTGCAGATGGTCTGCGGAACGGCTGCGCGCGCCGCGGCGGTTGATCTCGGCAATCAGTTCATCCATCTCGACCGCCAGAGCGATCTGGCTGCGAAGCGTCTCGAGCACGGCCTGTTCCAGACGGTCGCTGCGGATGGTGTGCTTGGTGCAGGCGCCGCTGTGCTGCTTCTTGAACGTCGAGCAGATGTAGTAATGGTAGCTGCCATAGGGCTGGGAAATCTGCTTGCGGTTCATCGCCTTGCCGCAGTCCGCGCAGCGGAGAAAACCGGAGAACAGGTAGACCTGCTTGCGCGTTGGCGCGGTGCGCGTATCACGCTCGAAAAGGGACTGCGCTTGATCAAACAGTTCCTGCGGGATAATCGCCTCGTGCGTCTGTTCGACAGTGATCCATTCCTCTTTTGGGACTGCCTCGCTGATGTGCAGCTTGTAGCTTTTCATACGGTTTTTACCCTGTACCATAGTGCCGGTATAGAGAGGATTGTGCAGGATACGGCGCACGGAGCTGTCCGGCCACAGACCGTCCAGATTGTCCGAGGCAGGGTGCTGATAGTTCATGCCCTGCTGACGCTTGTAGGCAGATGGATTGGGGATGCGCTGCTCATTCAGCCGCTTTGCAATGCCAAGCACGCTCATTCCGGCGAGAAACCAGTCGAAAATATCGCGGACAACGGCGGCGGCCGCCTCGTCGATGAGCAGGCGGCTGTGGTCATTCGGGTCCTTGCGATAGCCGTAGGACGCGAACGAGCCGATGAATTTGCCCTGTCGGCGCTTCAAATCAAGTGATGCGCGAACCTTGTTGGAGATGTCGCGGGCGTATTCGTCATTTAGAATGTTCTTGAACGGTACGATCAGACTGTTGATTGAACGCGGGTCAACAAAGCTGTCCACGTTGTCGCTGACCGAGATGAAGCGCACGTTCAGCAGGGGAAAAACATGTTCCAGATACTCGCCGACACCGACGTAGTTACGGCCGAAACGCGACAGGTCCTTGACGATCACGCAGTTGATGATGCCTGCGCGCAGGTCATTGAGCATGCGCTGAAAGTCCGGCCGGTCGAAGTCGGTGCCGGTGCAGCCGTCATCGGTATACAGACGGGGCGCGGTCATGTCGGTCTGCGTGTCTACGAACTCGGTCAGCAGCTCGCGCTGGCTGGCGATGCTGTTGCTTTCTTCGCGGTCGCCGTCCTCGCGTGAGAGACGAATATAGAGTGCGGGTTTCCACAGGGCTGTGGATAATTTTGCGGATGAATGCTCATATTTACTTTTTCGAGCCATTGGGGTGCCTCCTTCCAAAAAACAGGCGGCACGCTGATGACTGTGTTTGCACATTTATTGTACCACAGCGCGCAGCGTACCGCAAGTTTCAAGATATATTATCCGGTTTTTGACACTATTGCAGCTGTCTGCACATGCCGGTCAGGCAGGCTTGCAGGCTGGGCGCGCTGTCGTCAAACAGTACCTCGACCTCGGTGTCGCCGACGCGGAAGCGGTGCGGGTCGCCGATGGCGGCGGCGAACAGGCGCAGCCGCTCGTTCACCGGCAGGCTCGGGTCGATACGCGCTTCGCGGATGTCGGGAAGGGGACAGGTGGGCTTGAGCATGGGGTGACCTCCTTTGGTTTGGGTGGATAACGGAGACATTGTATATTCTTTCCACTGTTATACTATATATACGGCTGGTGGAGGATAATCGGATTTCGCCGTATCAGCCACCTGCGGCATCATGTCTGCGTTGCGGCTCAATACCGCAGGTGATATACTAAAAATAGGCTTATTCGTGTGCCTGCTGCTCGAAAAGGTCATATTTCTCGGCGTTGTCACGCAGCGTCTCTACATCAATCAGCAGAACACGAGGCAGGGAACGTTTGCCGTCCTTGATCTTGCCGAGGTGAACGGTATTGCTCTTATCCTCATTTATGGTCAGACAGCCGATATCCTTTAGATAGTCGGTAATCTTTCGACTGGAGTAGTTCTGATAGCCGTTCTGGTTGCGGATAAACTGGACAAGTGCGGTCTGCTTGATGCCGACCTGTTTGATGACGCCATTCTTTTCTTTCCAGACGATACCGTTTCTCTTGAAAAGTTTCGATTTTTTACGACAAAGCTGAAATTCATCGCAGTCAATCGCTTCGCAGAGAAGATGAGCGATATTACCCTTCTTGAGATGCGTACGGATTTTGGCGAATTCATCCACCTGTTTGCTGACAGAGAGATGAACGGCCATCCAGAACTTTTCATAGAGCGCCTGCTCCCGGTGAGGGGACAGCTTGACGGTCGATTTGATCATCTCGACCATGCATACAAAAGCCCACTGGAGCAGAGCGAGGTTGTCCTGAATGCGGCGCTCGCGCGTAAGCAGTTCAGTGAACTCATCCGCACCATCAACTCGAAGATTTTTTAGAATATCCGGCGAGTCAGCGATTTTATGAAGCAGTTCGATGGCATGCTCATAGTTATCCGCGAACCAGTCGGCAAAATCTTCAAGGATTGCCCCGATCAGAGCTGGACGGACGTCCTCGGTCAGATTTAACTTTTTTTCAAGGTACACGAAAATACTGCGTGTGAGCTCGGAAACGCCGTCCAGCACGAACTCAGCTGTCAAGGCAATTCCGGAGGTGCAATCGCGATGATCGGTCTTCCCGGTTTTACCCTTCTTGGTAGAGTCGCCTTCGTTGGCAGCCAGACGGAGCATGGCACCGCCGAGCTTCTTGCGATGCGCTTCGATGGTACGCGAGGAGGAATGGGCGAGGTCGTCGATGATGACCACACATCCCGGGTTCTCCGAAAGCGTGTCGCGCACGGATGCTTCTGTGCTCACCGCTTCGAGCACGAGAGCCGCCTTGCCAGGGATTCCGATACGTTCCGTGTATCCGAAGACACGACGGGCAAGCGTCGTCTTGCCGCTCGACTGAACGCCGGTTATGTACAGACCGCCCTGCAGCGGATGCTGCTCGGCAGTCAGAACATCGCGACGCGAGACAAGCAGGGCATAGGCCACAGGCAAAACCAGAGCTGCATCGTTCTCAAGCAACGTCCTGACCAGAGTCGGCACCGGTCTGTCGATACTATTCGTAATGCGATAGGTGTTGGTCGGCTTGATCATATACGGAACCTCGAGCTTGGTCGAACCTGCGACACGTCCGTTCCACACGGTGACATGCTGACCATCCGCCAGACGGTAGGTGCCGTTGCCCGGCAGGTAAACGCCGCGCTGGCACTCACCGGAGCGCCCAGTTTTGGAAAGCTGGTCGACGATGTACTTCTGGACGAGAGGTGCATAACCGGTCTTGAGGAGCACAGCGCGCGGCTCTTCGGCGACAATTGTGCGTGCCAGATTTGAGGTCATGGGCAGGGTAAGGCTGCGCACGGAACCGTCCTCTAAAATCAGCTGGATACCCAGGTATGCCGGGATGTCGTCCTGTGAACTCTCCAGAGGATAGTACGCGGTTTCAATCACCGGGGTGAAGTTAGTCATCTGCTTGGGCTCATGCTCGCCGTCCTGAACATAAAGATTGTAGGCGATGTTGTAAATTTCCATTTTATTGTTCCTCCTCGAATTCGTCAATATTGGTTTTGTCCCAGTCCCAGCCTGCTGCTTCGTCCTCAGCGGATGCCGGAAGCGCAGGACACTCGGTCAGCTCTTCCATTGCGGTGTCAGCAGCGATCACATCGGGCGGCGCCTCGACGGCAGTCTTGTCCGACTCCTGCTTCGGATGCAGGGAGGGGACAATGAAAAGGTTGACGTTGCCGATAGTGCGGCGGCGTGCGGTCTTCTTGCCGTCGTGCGGTGGGTCTGACCAACGGTTGAAATGCTTAACATGTTGCATAGGGTCTTTACTCCTTTCGCGTTTTTCCGGGAAAACTTCCCGGAAATTCCGCTGTTTCCAGCATTGCTGCTCGAAAAATTGCTTGATGGACTTATTATAAGGGAGAAAAATAAAAAGCACTATTCAGACGTTGTTTTAATGCGAATTTCGGTATTTGCGAGGAAAATATAGATTTATGAGACGAAAAAGTTCGAAAAACTTTGATGAGGCATACGACGGAGCACGCAATTCATCGAAAATAGCCGATGAGAGGGGAATATGAGAATGCAAAAAGACAATCATTTCGTTGAAATCAGGCCAAGGGGCAGCCAAAGACAGTACACGTTGGAGAAAAGGAAAATTCTGGCGGACGATATGAGCTGCGCGAGTGTGGAGCAGGAAGACGCCGTCAATGACGCGCGCACTGCGTTTGCCGCAGCATGCGGTTTGCCGCACAGCCGACCCAACGAAGTTTATCGGGTGCTGGGACATAAGGTGGCCTTCATCAACAGCTATGCGGAAAATATTACGGACATGAAAATCGTAGATGCGTTGCTTGCGGATCGCAGCACACTCTTTAGCAGCAACTATGAAGACGACCGGGTCAATCGTTCGCATTTGCATGAGCTGTTGAAGCAGTATGGAGAAGGCACGCAGCAGGCATATGCTGTTTGTGTCGAGCGAGCTTGGGACAAATATTGCAGCGCAAAGAAACAGGAACAAATCGACAAACTGGAGCAGATGGTTCGTCCAATGTATGAAAGCACGCTGAAAGCGCTGGCGGAATATGCTCGCGCGACGCGGAACGGCATGCAGTATTATGCGCGAGAGCTGCATAATGCCAACGAGAACGCGCCCGACGGACAGGAGGCGCAGGCGCTTACAGCGCAGATTAAGCAGTGGGTTCCGGATGCTGTGTTGACGGAAAACCGGGCCGTGGATTTCTATGTGCGCTACTTTTCGGCGTTTATGAGCGCTTATCGGGAGCACCGGCGCTTAGAGAAGGATCACAAAAAATTCGAGGGTCAATATATGAAGCGCGACGCAGAGGCGCTGAAACAGTATCTGGAACGTCAGAAATCCCTGAACGAATATCGGGAATTCTGCACAGAATGGAACAGCCACAGCAAAACTACGTTCGAGGTTATAGGCGAATGGAGTGATTGCAGTAACGTTTGTGATGCTGAGTATCTGAAAAAGAGCGTGACAGCTTATCTTAAGGCGACACGAGGTAAAAATGTTCCGGATATGGAGAATATAAAAGAGGCGCTGCAGCTTGCTCGACATGCTGCTAAGCATACCGCGTTCGTGTTCTTGCTGATCTGTATTCAAAAGAGGGACTGTATTGCCGCTCGTAAAGATGGGAAACGAGATTTGAACCTAGATGAAGTATCATTTCCTGCAAATGTATATCAAAAGGAACCGAGCGAGGAAAAACAACGGAAAGCGCGGCTGCTGCTGCTGCTCGACGTTTGTGAGCTCCTTCATGATAACGAAGAAACAGTGCGAGAAAACCTTCTGTATTTTCTTAAATTGCATGGCTACAGAATTCTGTCTGAGGAAGAGGCGGAGCTCTGGAAAACGACGCTTGAAAAGTACAGGTTAATGGATGATCCGGTGAGCCTCGCGTGGAGGTATTACGAAAATGCTCAGCAATGCCTGCAATTCGATCCGAGCGAATTATATTGCTGCGAGGCGGCTTCCCCCGTACATATTGATGGTTTCTGGGCAATGATGAATAATGCAGATTTTGCACGGTATATTAGTGGTGAATCGAGACAAATTCGTATTTCAGACGAAACGATAGCAGAATACTTAAAAGAGTGGGACTCTGGATGTCCAGATGTAACGCATATGAAAGAGATCTGCCTGAAAGCAGCAGAAAACAACGGAAGAAAGAATATCGATGCGTGGATGGAGAAATGGAACGAACAGAGCAGGAACGGCGAACACTGGCTGACTCGCGAGATGAATTCTGACGAATTGTATAGTGTGTTGATGGAAACGATTATCCAGCAGCGATTGATAAAGGACGCACGCGACATTCTGCTGAAGAAAATTGACGAATTGATGCCGTGAGCAGGGAATTCACTGCAAGGCTGCTGCTTCTGCTTGGGACGGCTGCTGTGCAGCTGTTACTACGGACTCCTGCCTGAAGAGCCAGAAGTCCGGCCTGATTGAGGCTATTCCGCTGACCGACCGTCTGGATTTCTACAACGACTGATTGAGTCATTGCCGGATACGCTTACATTTATCCTCTTGCAAGAGCTGATGGATTTTCTGTCGGCTCTTGTTTTGGTTTTCTGGGTGAAATTTTTAGACATTTTTCACCTGTTCTGTTCAAAATTCCTTGACTTTTCCATAGTAAACGAGTATGCTTAAAAAGCATTTGTATTAAAATTCGAAGGAGCGGTAAAATATCCATCTTTGAATGATAAAGACAGGTGCAGAAATCCTATATTTACCACGAAAGAGGGAGTACACATGAAGAAGAGAGCGGCCAGCCTCGCGCTGGTGCTTTCCATGATCCTGTCGTTCACCTGTCAGGCGGGCGCTGTTGATGCAAACAGCGGCGATGACGGACAGCAGGTATCGACCTATGCGGCGCTCGAAGCTTCGGCACAGAGCGGCGGCTTGACCAAGCTGAATGCGGTCAAGTACATTCTGCTGGATTGCGGCATGAAGGAAACGCAGTTCCCGAGCGGCGACAGCGACTACATCGCTATGGCGAAGAGCGTAGGCATCGCAGATGACAAGTTCGACGGTTCCGCAGCCTGCTCGCTGGAAGAGCTGCACACGATGGCAAACAGCACAGCAGCTGTTAACCTGCGCAATGCAGTAAAGAACGGCACTCCGCTGTTCGTAAACGGCGTTGCACAGCCGATTTTCCCGTACACAAGCGGCGTTCCGACCAAGGACGGCTACAGCAACGATAAGAGCGACATCATCCGCTACTCGGTTTACGTTGAGACCAACTACGACACCGACGGCGATGGCAAGCTCGATCTCGTAAAGGCGCTGGTGCAGCTTCCCCGTGCTGCCGCTACGAACCCGAATAATCACAATTTTGCAACCATTATGGACGCACGTCCGTACATCACCGGCTGCACGGATAACGGTGATGACCGCAAGTTCACCTATAAGGAGGGTGATCTGGGCTACGACTTGAATAGCCTGTACGGTTCGGCAAAGTATCAGCGCGTTTCCAATAGAGAAATGAGCACGATGGACGCGGCCAAGAAAGCAACGGCAGACGAGTGGTACTATGTCAGCCCGTATGAAAGCGGCTCCTGGGGTGACTTCTACGACTATGAAGATCTCGACTGGTATGACTACTTCCTCGTTCGCGGCTACGCGGTTGTTGAGGTAGGCGGTCTGGGCACCCGTGGTTCCGAAGGCCTGGAGACCTGCGGCGCTGATGTAGAGACTGACGCATTCAAGTGCGTCGTTGAATGGCTGGCACAGAACAGCCGCCGTGTTGCATATACCGATAAGGAGAACAACATTAAAATCACGGCTGACTGGTCGAACGGCAACGTTGCTATGACCGGTCGTTCCTACGGCGGCACGACCGACTTTGCAGTTGCGTCTACCGGTGTAGCAAACCTCAAGACCATCGTTCCGGTTGCAGGTATCGCAAGCTGGTATGAGTACACCAACTCGCAGGGTATCTCTACTGGCCGTAATCCGGCATATTCGGATAATCTCGGTTTCTACTGCGCTGGCCGTTATATTGATGAAGACGACTGGAACAGCATGAAGGATGTTTACCAGAAGTACCTCAACCGTATTTACAACGATCAGATTGCGCTGAACGGTGACTATGGCACGCACTGGGCAACCCGTGACTACACCGCAGGAAATGCGGGCAAGAAAACCGATAACAGTGAAACTTATGGCAATTTCAGATGTCCGGTACTTATCGTTCACGGCCTGAACGATGATAACGTTCGTACCAAGCAGTTCCAGCTGATGTATGATGCGTTTAAGAATGCAAATCAGAATGTCAAGCTGCTGCTGCATCAGGGTGCGCATATCACCCCGGATTATGACTCTCACAAGACCTCTCTGCTGATTGGCGATGAGACCTACAACAGTATTCTGAACAAGTGGTTCAGCCATTATCTGTATGGTGTGGAAAACGGTGCAGAGAACATGGCAACCGTTACCGTACAGAGCAACATTGTTGACGGCGGCTGGTTTACTTCGAAGACCTGGCCGACCTCGGATGAAGCATCGGCATATGCCAATACGCTGACTCTGACCAACAGTGAAACCGGCACGACCACCATCAACAGCAACATGACCGGTATTTCCAGCTGGCGTGATGCGTTCACGACTGCGTCCACCTCTGCAAGCGCAATGTACACCTATGATGTCAAGGCCGATACCGTTATCAAGGGTACGGTCAAGGTAAACATCAAGGCGACTCCGATTCAGCATCCGGATAAGCAGGCTGTCGAAGCAGCTGATTTCGAAGCAGTCGAAGCTGCTCCGCGCGGCGTGGATCATGAAGAGATCATGAATCCGGACAATCAGGTTGCGGACGAAGAAGAATATGACGCTGAAGATGAGTATGGCATTGCAGTCATGAGAGCAGGCAGCAACAGCCGTGATGCGCTGATGATGAGCGCAATGCTGGTTGACGTATCTGACGAGGCATTCCAGAGCTACACCACCAGCGTTACCGAGAACAAGACCGGCGCGGTCAACTGGGTCGGCAGCGGTGCTGAGGATTACGATGTAATCAAGTTCAAGCCGACTACCTCCAAGTACAAGATTATTGCACGCGGCTGGATCGATCTTGCAAACCCGGGCGCAGGTTTCAGCTCTGCTTCCGCAGCGAACGAGGTTAGGCTTGAGGATGGCAAGTACCGTAACTACACCGTATATCTCCAGCCGAACTACTACACCGTAAAGGCAGGTCACAAGCTGGCTCTGGTTGTTTACACCTACGAGCCGGGCAAGGTAGATGACGAACACTTCGAGAACTACGGCATTACGATTGACAATACTGCACTGTCTGCCGTTATTCCAGTAGAAAACGGTCAGTACACTGCGACTATGTCCGCAGTAGACAATAAGTACTGCGTAAGCACCAGCGCAAAGAACGGCAAGGTTACCGGCCTGGAGAGCAGCGTGGTTGCAGCAGGCACGGAAGTCACCCTCACCGCGACCGCAGACAGCGGCTATGACTTCAGCGGCTGGACGGTAAACGGTGAGGCAGTTGAGGGCGGCGCTACGAAGACCTTTACCATCAACGGCAACACCACCATCACCGCAAACTTCACCGTGCATCATTCGAGCAGCGGCGGCGGCTCGTCCTCCGGCTCGAGCACCACGGTTTCCGCTTCCAAGTCGGATAACGGTTCGGTTTCGGTCGACAAGACCTCGGCTTCCAAGGGCAGCACGGTTACTGTTACCGTAAAGGCCAAGGACGGCTACAAGCTCGACAAGCTGACGATCACCGACGCAAAGGGCAATACCGTTGACGTCACCAAGAAGTCCGACGGCAAGTACACCTTCACCATGCCGGAGGGCAAGGTAACGGTTACTCCGACCTTCAGCAAGATTGAGGACACCAAGCCCTCGAAGAACGGCTTTGATGACGTTGCTTCCTCCGATTGGTTCGCTGACGCTGTTAAGTATGTTGCCGACAAGGGTCTGATGAGCGGCACGGGCAGCGACAAGTTTGCGCCGAGCGCAACCACGACCCGTGCAATGCTGATGACGGTTCTCGCGCGCTACGCAGGCGAGGACACCACCGGCGGCGCGACCTGGTACGAGAAGGGCATGGAGTGGGCAAAGGCTAAGGGCGTGTCCGACGGCACCAACCCGAATGCCAACATCACCCGCGAGCAGCTCGTTACCATGATGTACCGCTATGCAGGCTCTCCGAAGGCAGACGGCAAGCTCGACAGCTTCTCTGATGCAGCTTCCGTTAGCACCTACGCAGCAAGCGCAATGCATTGGGCAGTTGCCAACGGCATTGTCAATGGCTCCAACGGCAAGCTGAACCCGCAGAATAACGCAACTCGCGCAGAGGTTGCCGCAATCCTCATGCGTTTCTGCGAGATGAGCAAGTAAAAACTGAAAAAGTAAATCAGTAACATGCAGCCGCCGGGTTCCCCGTATTTGGGAGACCCGGCGGTATTTTATCCTGAGATTCGAGATAACAGCTATTGCAGCATAGCATT
Source organism: Butyricicoccus sp. OM04-18BH (assembly GCF_003481705.1). GTDB lineage: Bacteria > Bacillota > Clostridia > Oscillospirales > Butyricicoccaceae > Agathobaculum > Agathobaculum hominis. The sequence continues at coordinate 323,614 of NZ_QULN01000001.1, read as the reverse complement.
ATTAGAGTATAATATAATTATGATATTACTATATGGAGGTGCTTTTATGAATATCAAGCCGAGTGCAAGTATTCGTCAGAATTACAATGATATTGCCGAGCTGTGCAGATCCACCGGAGAGCCGGTTTATCTGACCAAGAACGGCGAAGGTGATCTCGTTGTAATGGATATCAATTCATTTACAAAACGCGAAAAAATGCTAAAGCTGCGCGAGGAACTGCTTGCTGTTGAGGAAGACCGCTTACACGGTGCACCGGACTACTCGGTGGATGAAGTCGCTTCCATGATGGATCAGGCAATTCGGGAGACCTGCCATGCCGGAGCTTGAAAACAAATTCCAGGTTATCGTATCCAAGCGAGCAGCGCAGCAGCTGATTGAGCATGCGGTATTCATGGCACGGTTAGAAGAACGGTTGGCACGCCAATTGGCAGCTGACTTCAGGAAAGCGGCAGATTCTCTGCAAAGCTTTCCATATCGAAACCCAATCTTGCGTTCGAGTGTTTTCGTAACAGAAAAGTATCGCAAAATGGTGTTTGGTAAATGGTATCTACTCATTTATCAAATTAAAGGCGAACGAGTTTTTGTTGAATACGTGATTGATGGACGGCAGGATTATCAATGGCTGATTCAGTAAAATTCCAATACAACATCTGACGAGCGCAGGCAGAAATGTCTGCGCTCGTTCTATAGCACTTACTCGTATTCGCATTATATGGATTTGATGCGTTTAAGCGCAAGAGAAATCTGGGAGCACCTGCGGTAAAATGTGTTCGGCTTCAGCCCTGTCTGCCGCATGGCTTCCACCGCGGTGATTTCTCCTGCCCGCCAGCGAGCAACCACTCGCTCAAAGTTGTCCGGCAAGGGACGTGGCTTGCGGCCGGTGTATTTGCCCTGTGTCTTGGCAATGGCAATACCCTCTCGCTGGCGCTGCAAGATATACTCACGCTCCAGTTCTGCAACAGCCGCAAATACGGTGAGCATAAATTTGCCGGTTGGCGTGGTTGTGTCGATGGCCTCCTTGCGGCTAACGAACTCCACCTGTTTTTCGGTAAGCCGCTCCACAAGGTCGAGTAGGTCACGGGTATTGCGAGCGAAACGGCTGATGGACTCGACGATAACCGTGTCGCCGCGCCGGACGTAATTCATCATACGGGTAAGCTCCGGGCGGTCGGCGTTCTTGCCGCTCGCCTTGTCGATAAAAATCTCGTCAACATCGAGTTCGCGCAGCAGGGCTTCCTGCCGAGCGGTGTTTTGCTCCTCGGTACTTACGCGGATGTAGCCAATTTTCATGGTGTATCTCTCCTTTAAGTATGGTATAATGAAAATAATAAGGACGGTGACGCTGATGGATAAGACAATCGAACAGGTAAAACAGTTAGCGCACCGTTATGGAGTGCCGAAACTGGTATTATTCGGTTCGCGTGCCCGTGGCGATTATCGCGCCCGTAGTGATTATGATTTCGCGGTCTGGGGCTGCACAGCGCAGCAGCGTACGCAATTCAGCGATGCTGTCGAAAATGATCTGGACTCGCTGTATTCGGTTGATCTGGTGTTTGTCAGTGAACATACCGATGCCGCATTGCTTCAAAATATAGAGAAGGACGGGATTTGCTTGCTGGACCGTTACAATACGAAATTCGAAAATCTCACCAATGCTGTAGAGCGTCTGCGCGAGGGCGTGCAGGCGTATCAAGAGACCCCGGCTAAAATCATCCGCGACGGTGTAATCCAGCGCTTTGAATTCACCTGCGAGCTGGCGTGGAAAACCACACGCGAGTTTTTGCTCGATCAAGGTTTTACTGAATTGAACAGCCCGAAATCAACGATGCGCAAGGCGTTCTCGTATGGCCTGATTGATGATGAACAGGCGTGGATTGCACTGCTGAATGCCCGCAACCAGACCTCGCACATTTATGATGATGCAACCGCGCAGGAAATCTACGCTCAGATTGAGAGCGAGTTTGTGTCGCTGTTTGATAAACTTATCGAGCAGTTGAAGCGTGGTTAATTGCAATAGGGTCACCGCACATTTTGACATATTGCAAAAGTTCGAAAACAACCCTATTGACATAATTTCTCGTTGTTTCAGATGGGTATACTCTATTGACATGCTCAAAAAATACCGGCTCGGAAGAGTCGGTATTTTTGTGTTCAATCATCGTCAATGATGTCGGCGAGCAGGCCGATAACAGTCAGCACGCCGAGAATGATTTTGCCTGGGTTCAAACTTTCACCTCGTTTCAGTCATCTGAAAAGTTCTCGACGGCCTCGATGATGAGGTCAACCACTGCGCCGATAGCTTGGAAGATCGGGCCGAGTGCAATCATGCGCATCGCCTCCTTTCAATCAGTACGCATAAAGCAGCTCACCGGTCATCTCGTGAAAGAGTTCCGGGTCGTACAGCATTTCCTCGATTTCCTCTTCCGAGCAGCCGTAGTCCAAGAGCGCCTGCACTTCATCAGCGGTAACGCCGAACGATTTGGCAACGCTGAACAGGTCGTCGTAGTTTGTGGACGTGTCCTCGTAGTAGCTACGATAAAAGGGATATTTGCGCCACCAGTGCTCGTACGTCGTGTGGGGCGTAAAAGTCTCGGTAGTGATACGGCCGTTGCGGTTGATTTTCATAATCTCGCCCTCCTGTGGTTCGAGAATGTCGATGGGCGCTTTTAACCGCAGCTTTTTCAGCGTCTTGCAGAGGATTTCCTGCGTGGAAGCGTAAATTAAGAAGCCATCATAGAACATCACGCACAACGGATTATCTCCAACTACGAACCAGATGGAGTTATCTTTATCGAGTACCGTAAAGACGAAAGACCCCTCGACCTTTTCAGCCATAGATTTCAGGCTGTCAAAGTCGAGGGTTTTCTGCTGTTCAAGAAGCTGCACGGCAACGTAGCTGTCCGTTTCGACGCTCGTCATCGGCAGATTTTCTTCCGTGCGTAACTCTTTATCGTTCCAGAGAACGCCGTTATGCGCGAGAGCAAAGCTATTTCCGTCAACGTGACCAAGGAACGGATGGTTATTCTGATTAAACTGCGCGTTGCCCTGAGTCGTCATGCGAGTGTGACCCATCACGACATTTACACCGTGCGGAATATGGATTTTCATCTTACGAGCGGGAAGGGGACGCTTATAAATCCGCAGACGGTCGTTAAAGTTGTAGGCAATGCCGGTCGCGTCCGTGCCGCGAACTTGACACTCACGCGCTAACGTATTCAAAATTTTATTCTTCGTGTGGGTGCTGAGGCACTCCTTAAAATCAATTAAGCCGAAAAGACTGCACATATTACTCCTCCTCCGAAGTGTTTACGGGTTCATTTACATAAAGGCGGCGCTCCTTGAGATACTGGATAAGTTCTGGTTCGGTGATGTCATCGAGAAAATCGAACCAGCTCATGTCTTGCACCTGACTGTCGGACATAGCAACAGCCACCTCGACCAGATGATTTACCATCTGCAAGGTGGCTTTGAGGGTATTCAGCTTGAGCGTGCCGCGGAACATACGGATTTCAACCGTGTCCGAATTCGTAAGGTTGACCGCCGTATATCGCCCCGCGCAGGAATTCTTTGCGTGGTTTATCTGCTCGGACGGGGTTAGCCGGATACCGTACCGCGCCGCCCAGCGATTCATCTGCGACTGTGTACGGCGGCTGAACCGCAGCAATTCTGCCCAGAATTTCTCGACGAAATACAGTAAACGGGCAATCGCGGCCTCCTGCTGTTCGTAGGTGCAGCCGAACGCCAAGCGGGAGATGTGAACATGAAGGCCGCACGTGCCTGCCGCATGGCTCAAATATCCCATGCTCTGCGCCTTGCGAAGGACTTCCGCCCACGGCATTTCATTCAAATGGTACTCGAGTGTCATCGGATGAGTGACAAGCTCGAGGCCCTCATCCAGACTGCCGTCCGTCTTGATGTAGAGATTTTCTGCGTCCTTGTTCGCGATGTCAAGCAGCTTCTGCGCGTTGCTGTTTACCGTACCGCCGTCGTCGATTTCGAGCTCAACGCCGAAATGCCGCAGACCTTTTCCGTGGAATACAAGGTCGGGCGTATAGCTGTATTCATGGATAATGTCACAGTGTTCATCCCAGCAGGACGCGCAATAAGCGTTGTCATCACCGTCCCAGTACGCGCGGTCGCGGTGGATAATACGCCCACAGTCATCGCAGCGAACATAGTACTCATCAAAGCAGTGATCGCAGAGTATGTGCGTGTCATCCTCGACGGCATTTTCCTCATAAATCCGTTCGTTGCAGTGGGCGCAGATTACGGTCAACCGGTCGGCGCAATCCTCGCAGAGCCAGTCATTCTCTACTTGGAACATTTCGTCAAGCGGATGCTCCGCACCACAGTTTGCACAAATTCTTGTTTCACTCATTGGTTAGTCCTCCATTTCGTTTGGTTAATATCAATACTCTTCGGCAAGCAGCATAGTGGAATGCGTTAAATCGTCGATGACGAACACCTTCGCGCTTACGGCATCGTCACACGGTACATCGAGTTCATAACGATAGGGCGGCTGCTCCTGCTCGTGGACGATGTGCTGACCGGTCGGCGTTTTCGTCAGCCTGAATACCTGCAGGTAGTCTTTTTCCTCGACCTCCATCGTGAGCACCATGTGCCACATAAGATGAACAAGCCATGCGGGAATCTCGCTTTCTATCCCGCGCGTCAGAAATTTTTGATCGTCGAACATTTTCGCTTCCTCCTTTTGGACAAAAAGTAAGCTCCTGAGAATATCCCAGGAGCTTCTACCTTTATAATATATAGCTTGAAATGGAGAAAAAACAGAAAAAGCACAGCCGAAGCTGTGCTTTTTGTCTGTATGAGGTTTACTTGCTCATCTCGCAGAAGCGCATGAGGATTGCTGCTACTTCTGCGCAGGTTGCATTATCCTGCGGGTTCAGCTTGCCGTTCGAGCCATTGACAATGCCGTTGGCTACTGCCCACTGCATTGCATCTGCTGCGTAGCTGCTGACGCTTGCAGAGTCGGAGAAGCTGTCGAGCTTTCCGTCTGCCTTCGGAGAACCAGCGTAGCGGTACATCATGGTAACGAGCTGCTCGCGGGTGATGTTAGCGTTCGGGTTCGTACCATCGGACACGCCGTTGGCCTTCGCCCAATTCATGCCTTTCTCGTACCAGATAGCGCCGCCGGTGGTATCCTCGCCTGCGTAGCGTGCGAGAACCGTCATCAGCATACCGCGGGTGGTGGATGCATTCGGGGAGAACTGGTTATCGTCGGTGCCGTTCATCAGGCCCTTGTCGGTGACGTACTGAACCGCGTCAGCGTACCATGCGGAAGAAGCAACGTCATCAAAGTTAGTCTTCGAAGGCTTGACGTCCTCAATTTTACTGAAGGTCGGTGTGATCGTTACCTTGCTGTCCGGCATGGTGAAGGTGAACTTGCCGTTGCCCTTGTCGGTCACGTCAACGGTTTTGCCCTTTGCGTCGGTAACCGTCAGCTTGTCAAGCTGATAGCCTGCATCCGGGGTGACAGTTACGGTAACCGTATTGCCCTTTTTCGCCGTGCTCTTGTCCAGAGAAACCTTGCCGTTCGATGCAGTGGATGCAGAAACGGTGTTGGTCGGGGTGGAACTCGAGGACGAGCCGCCGGAGGAATGACGCAGTGTAGCAAAATTAGCCGTTGCGATTTCAGAAGCATTGTAAGTGTCCGTTTCGGCGTAGCGTGCTGCAAATGTGTAGGTCGTGCCAGAGGTCAGGTCGGTAAACTCGGGCGAATCCTGCCAAGTCTTACCGCCATCCTTGCTGTATTCAGCCTTTGCGCCGTTTTCAGCGTCTGCAACTTCGTTCAGCGTAATGCTGGTGTAAGTGCGGTCTTTCAGTGTAGGAGCAACCGGCGCGTCCTGCGTTTTCTTTTCAACCGCAAACTCTACGTTGGTGCTGCAAAGCACCTCATCGTCGTCAACCTTCTTCAAAGAAGCGGTAAAGGTGTAATTGCCGACCTTTTTGAAGGTTGCACGGAACGTGCTGGTAGCATTCGACATTGGGAAGCCGGTAGAAGGACCAAAATCGCCCTTCAATTCGTGCCACGTGCCATCCTTGGATTCCAGGTATTCCAGTTTTTCGATTGCATCCGCATCACTGAAATTGGAAGTGCCGATAACCATGCTATTTGCATCATCATTTGCAGTGGTGGTAAATGTAAACTCGGTGGGTTCGCCAACTACAAATTTCTGCTTATCAATATTCGTGGTAAGGGTAGAGGGGTGATACCATTGCGCATAGAACGTGTGGTCAGAAGTCAGTGTAAACTTGGTATCACTCTCATACACAGTTTCACTTTCTGCATCTTTCCAACCGCTTAATGAGTATCCGTTCTTCGAAAAAGGATTAGCAATGGCAGTCGCTACATATTTAGGAAAGACAATGATTTGTTCTTCGGATTCATTTTTTAACACTATATTTACTTTTGCACATGCTTCAATAGTATTTTCTTCTTCATTTAAGCAAATAATTAAATCATTTTTATCGTAACTATATGTTGTGTTGCCGAACCATTTACCGATTGTTATGTTAACTTTTTCCAAGTCTTCTTTCGTCAATTTATAGCCGTCCACACCTCTAAAAAGAGTACGTCTTTCAATAGTAGGATCAGTCCATTCTGTAATCGCTACAACAACATCATGAGTCAGTGGCGATGTCACACATATACCTTTAAGGTCATCACTTCTGTAACTGCTGTTTCCTAAACCACATCCGTAATTTCTCTGCACAGGTGTTTCGTTGTCAATTTGAATTGTATTATCATGAATATATACATCACCCGAGATTTTTATTTGCTTAGAATCACTAATTACGCCGTTTACATCGTTAGGATTAGAAAAATTGTATGGATTTTGAGTATTGTAGTGGTTTTTATTATTGTAAATTTCTCCACCAGTAATTGTCAAAGTACCCGTACCATAAGTTACAAAAACTGGGGCATCGCCTCTCCACGTTGTATTATTATAAATCGACGTATTGGATAATGTGCATTTAGCACCAGCGTCAGATACAACCGCAACTCGATCCAGCGATTCATTATTATAAATAGATCCTCTTACTAAATCCATACGACCACTCTGGTTAACGCCAATGGCACCATACGAATTGTTATTAAGAACACCCGTAAAATTCGTGTCTTCGGCGTATAGATAGCCGCCCGTAACCAATATTACATGTACGCCTTTTTTGCATCCAACGTACAATTGGCCATATGCAGGTTACCCTTTACCTCGAAGATATTTTTATCTGCTTCTTTCCAGTTTGTCTCACTCCTTGAAATAATATGGTTATTACCTTCGATGGAAATATTTGCATTTTCATCAATTACTAACTTGGATTTCAGAACGATATTCGATAATAACTCGATTACCGTTGGATTGTCCACAGTTCCATCCGCAGTCTCAATAGCCGTCCGCAATTCCGCTTCTGTTTTCACGCCGTTGCTCGCCGCAAATGCGACCGTCGGCGCCATTGTCAACAGCATGCAAAATGACAATATTGCCGATAACAATCGTTTTTTCATAACTTTTCCTCCTTATTTTATCTGCCTTAACGGCTTCAATATAAATAAAAAACGCTTTCAAGACATGGCTACCCATGACCTAAAAGCGTTTTGATATCTTTTTTGAACAGCACAAAAGGGCAGAGTTTTACTTGCTCTGCTCTGCTCTGCTCTGCTCTGCTCTGCTCTGCTCTGCTCTGCTCTGCCGTCAGTGTATTGCACCGCGAATCGGCTTGTCAAGTTCTTTTTCACGGCGTACACCTCCTTCTGCCAAATAAAGCGCAGAAGAGGTTAACAGCGTCTTCGCTGATGCTTGCAACCGGCTGTCATTGCGGCTTTTGCCGCTTTAGACCCTTCTGGCTTTGCGTCCCCGTCTTTCGACGGGTTTGCCTATTTCTCAGGCACTGTGCCTGATTTTTTCATTATTATACCATGATTTGTATAGGCGTGCAACGGGACAGCTATACAATTCATGCCATAAAAATGATATTTCGTGCAGCAATCTGATGAATATCACCGTTCGGATAGCCCGGCTGTGCTGCGCTTGCCTGTCTGTACACGCGACCGTTTCATCCGGTGGACGCAGTACGGAGAGTGTGCTTTTTATTTCCACTGGGTGCGGTACTGATGCGGGGTAATGCCGGTGCTCTTACGGAAGGCCATAATGAAGTGCGATGCACTCGAGAAGCCGCAGTTATCCGCGATGGTCTCGATGCTCTGCGAGGTGGTGAGCAGCTGCTGCTTCGCGGCGCTCAGACGCACGGTCTGCAAAAACTGATGCGGTGTAACGGACTGGTATTCCTTGAACTTGCGCATATAGTAGCAGGTGCTGAGCGCAGCGCGCTGCGACAGGTGCTCGATGGAGAGTGACTTGTCCGCGAAATTGTACGTCATATAGTCGGCGGAAGCCTGGATCGCGATCTCGAGATCGCTTTTTTTCTTTTCGCCGAGCACGATCACGAGCAGAACGAGCAGCTTGTTGATCGTCAGGGAAACGATGTGTGGATTGGGCTGGTTCTGGTGCACCGAGATCATGATGCGGCGGATGCACTCGTCGATCTCGGCATTCTGTCCTGTGGGCAGGATGAACCCGTGCGTATTCAGGATGAGCTGCGTATAGGCGGTGCTGCCGCTGCCTTCAAAGTGGAACCAGCGCATCCGGATGGGCGTTACGGCATGGTAGCTGTGCGCCTCGCGGCAGTCGAGCAGCACCAGACTGCCCGGCCCGGCGGTGCGGGTCTCGCCGCGGTAGGTGACAGATAATTCTCCCTCGTCCACGACGAGCATCTGGCAGATATCCAGATAATCGCGCTGCATGCCATAGCTTTCGTCACAGTGGTAGCTGCCGGCGTGCGGTACATAATACAGATTTGCCGCGGTGAAGGCGTCCGCGTCATGGTAATAGCGGACCGAGTCCGCGAGGATACCCATATCATTGAGCATGATGACCGTCATCTCCTTTTCTTGTACAATTATATCAAAAAAATGTACTTTTGAAAAGTATTATTTTTTGATATTTTATTATCACTCTGTATAGTGCCAAGCGACGGAAAATACGATATGATAGATTCAACAAAAGAAAAACGCGAAAAACAAGCGAAACATTTCCTGAAAATTCATTTTAGGAGAAAAGGGAAAAGAAACAAAAAGATAGGAGAGTTTTATAGAAATATAAAATTTTCTTATCGATAAGGGGAGTTGAAATTTGTGATTATCATTTTAACGTTCATCGCCTTCACCGGTCTTGTAGCTCTGATTTCATGGTACAAGACCAAGGAGGAGAACCTGTCCACCAAGGAAGGCTACTTCCTTGCAGGACGCGGACTGACCGGTCTGGTCATCGCCGGTTCACTGGAAATGACCAACCTGTCCACCGAACAGCTGGTCGGACAGGCCGGACAAAGCTATTCGACCAACATGGGCGCCATGAGCTGGTCGGTAAACGCAAGTATCGCGCTGCTGGCGCTGGCACTGATCTTCCTGCCGAAGTATCTGAAAGCCGGCATCACCACCATTCCGGAATTTCTGGAGGTTCGATTTGACCGCACCACCAAGCAGATCATCTCGTTCCTGTTCCTGCTCGGCTACATGCTTACTTACCTGCCGACCGTGCTGTACTCCGGCGCGCTGGCCTTCAACCAGATTTTCCATCTGGATCAGCTGTTCGGCATCACCACATATCAGAGCATTGCGATCCTGTGTGTGGCGATCGGCGTTATCGGCTCGATCTACGCGATCTTCGGCGGCCTGAAGGCAGTTGCGGTATCTGATACCGTAAACGGCGTGGGCCTGCTGATTGGCGGTCTGTTGATTCCGATCCTGTCCATCTGCATCCTCGGAAACGGCAGCTTTCTTGCCGGCATTCAGGACTTTATCACCAATGTTCCGGCGGAAAAGTTCAATGCGGTCAATCCGGCGAACGCCCTGCCTCCGATGATTCCGTGGCCGGTCCTGTTCCTCGGCATGCTGTTCAACAACCTGTTCTACTGGTGCACCAACCAGTCCATCATCCAGCGCACGCTGGCAGCAAAGAATCTGGCGCAGGCACAGCGCGGCGCCGTATTCACCGCCTTCCTCAAGCTGCTGGATCCGTTCTTCATCACCATCTGCGGTCTGCTGGCTTACCGCTTTTTCGGAGACGGCCTGGCAAACAGCGATCTGGCATACCCGTCTCTGATCACCACAGTTGTTCCGAACTGGCTGCTCGGCATCATCGCAGCGGTTCTGTTCGGTGCGATCCTGTCGTCCTTTAACTCGGCACTGAACAGCTGTGTAACGCTTTACACGCTGGACTTCCATCGTCCGCTGTTCAACCAAACCGCAAGCGACTCTCATCTGGTAAGCGTAGGCAAGCGCGTCGGCACCGGGCTCGCGATCGTATCCATCTGCGTAGCGCCGTTCGTCAGCAATGCACCGTCCGGTCTGTATGACTTCCTGCAGGAGTGTTTCGGCTTCTACTCCATGCCGATCCTCGCGATCGTGCTGGTAGGCTTCTACACCAAGCGCGTTCCGGCCTGTGCACCGAAAATTACGCTGGTCGTACACGTCATCCTGTACTCGATCTCCAAGTTCCTGCCGCTGAATGTGCATTACCTGTATGTTCTTTCGGTACTGTTCCCGGTAGATCTGGCACTGATGCTGCTCATCGGCAAGTTCAAGCCCCGTGCTACCGACTTTATCCTCGAGGATTCCAAGGCTGTTGACCTGACCCCGTGGAAATATGTAAAACCCGCCGCGCTGACCTGCTTCATCCTGATGCTTTGCGTCTACGCGCTGTTCTCTCCGATCGGTCTGGCTCGATGATGAGCCGGCCCCCGGAAACCATTCACCTATTCACATTGTAAGAAACGCACAAGGCGTTTTCGATAAAATCCAACAAAGGTATTGCAATTTTTTGAGGAGGAAAAACTTATGAGCAAGGAAATTAAAATCGGTCTGATCGGCGCCGGCTGGATGGGCAAGGCCCACACCACCGCATTCCACAATGCACGCATGATCTTCGGCGATGATATGCCGGTATTTGAGCTGGTAAGCGACGTCAGCGAGGATGCAGTAGCAAAGTTCGCGAAGAACATGGGCTACAACCGCTACACCACCAACTGGATGGACGTTGTCACCGATCCCGAGATCGATCTGGTGGACGTTGCAACCCCGAACTGCATGCACTACGAGATGGCAAAGGCTGCTCTCGAGCACGGCAAGCATGTTTTCTGCGAGAAGCCGCTGTCTCTGTCTGCTGAGCAGTCCCGCGAGCTGGCTGATCTGGCGAAGGAAAAGGGCGTTGTCAACTACTGCGGTTTCTCCAACATCATGAACCCGGCAAACCAGTATGTTGCGGAACTCGTCAAGTCCGGCAAGCTGGGCAAGATCATGCGCGTTCACGCTACCTACGATCAGGATATGCTGCTCGATCCGTCCATTCCGATCGCATGGCGCCACATCAACAAGCTGGCAGGCTCGGGCGCACTCGGCGACCTGTGCAGCCATCTGCTGAGCGTTTCCCAGATGATCATGGGCGACATGAGCGAGGTTCTGGGCGTACAGTCCATCGTTATTCCGGAGCGTCCGGTCAAGGCAGGCAGCACCGAGATGGGCAAGGTCGAGAACGACGACCTCATCACCTTCCTCGTCAAGTACGAAAACGGTGCCATCGGCGACTTCTCGTCCTCCCGTGTTGCAACCGGCCGCAAGAACTACTTCTACTACGAGATTCAGGGCACGGAAGGCTCTGTGGTTTACGATCTGGAGCGCATGTGCGAGGTTCAGGTTTACTTCAAGGCTGACGCTGACAAGGACAACGGCCGTGACTGCGGCTTCCGCACCGTACTGCTCAATCCGCAGCACGAGGGCTTCAAGTACTTCCAGCCGGCAGGCGGCATCGCAATCGCCTTCGACGACATGAAGACGCTGCAGGCTCACGCACTCATGCAGGCTATGCACGGCGGCGAGTACATCTGCGACTTCGAGATGGGCGCCAAGGTTGACGGCATTATCAACGCAGTGCTCAAGTCCGTTAAGTCGGGCACTTGGGAAAAGTGCTAAGGGAGGTTCAAGGCTATGTTTAATAATGTAAAACTCGGCATTGCGCCGATCGGCTGGACGAATGACGACATGCCGCAGCTCGGCGGTGAGCTCACCTTCGAGCAGATGGTTTCCGAAGCGGCTCTGGCAGGCTTTCAGGGCACTGAGGTTGGCGGCAAGTTTCCGACTGACCCGGCGGTTCTGAACAAGGCACTCGACCTGCGCGGCATCAAGATTGCATCCCAGTGGTTCTCGAGCTTCCTGTGCTCGACCCCCTACGAGGAGAACGAAAAGGCATTTATCGAGCAGCTGGACTTCCTCGAGGCTGTCGGTGCAAGCCGCATCAACGTATGCGAGCTGACCCGCTGCCTGTTCGCAGAGGAGTGCTCGATGTTCGGTGACAACAAGCCGATCGCCACCGACGAAGAGTGGGATAAGCTGTGCGACGGTCTGAACAAGCTGGGCAAGATTGCTGCTGACCGCGGCTTCAAGCTGTGCTTCCATCACCATATGGCAACGGTTGTACAGACCTTCGAGGAAACCAAGCGCCTGATGGACAACACCGATCCGCGCTATGTTTACCTCTGTTTCGATACCGGCCACTTCACCTTCTCGGGGGAGGACGCCGTCAAGGCAGCCAAGGAGTTCGGCCCGCGTATCGGCCACGTTCACCTCAAGGACATCCGTCCCGACATGATGGAAAAGGCTTACGCCGAGGGCTTCAAGTTCCGCAAGGCGGTTCTGGAAGGCTGCTTCACCATTCCGGGTGACGGCTGCGTCGACTATCCGGGCGTATTCAAGGCTCTGCACGATGCACACTACGAGGGCTGGTTCATCGTAGAGGCCGAGCAGGACCCGGCAAAGGCAAATCCGCTCGAATACGCAAAAATGGCGCGCGAGTATATCAAGAAAACCGCAGGTATCTGATAAGGAGGATTACAAATGGAGAAGATTCGTTTCGGTATCGTTGGCATCGGTATGATGGGCAGAATGCACGCCACCAGCCTGCAGCGTAATCCTCACGCAGAGGTTGTAGCGGTTTGCGCCCGCACCGAGAGCAAGGTCAAGGCGTTTCAGGAGGAATTCGGCGTACCGTATGGCTACACCAATGTAGACGAGCTGGTAAACAATCCCGAGGTTGACGCAATCGTTGTTGCAACCGGCGCAGATGCTCACAAGGCACCGTGTCTGGCAGCCTGCAAGGCCAAGAAGCATATCTTCTGCGAGAAGCCGCTGGCTAAGACCCTTGAGGACTGTGAGGAGATTGAGAAGGCCGTAGCCGAGAACGGCAGCAAGTGCTTTACGGTCGGCTTCATGCGCCGCTTCGACCCGTCCTACGCAGAGGCGAAGGAGAAGATCCGCGCCGGCGCGATCGGCAAGCCGATCCTGTTCAAGGGTGTTTCGCTCGACCCGTCCAGCGTGCTCGAGGCACATCTGGAAGGCGTCAAGAAGGGCATTTACGTTCCGTGGTTTATCGAGATGGGCAGCCATGACACCGACCTTGCACGTTGGTTCCTCGAGGGTGATCCGGTCGATTCCTTTGCAACCGGCGATGCTTATGTCTGCACCGGCCTGGCAGATTACAACGACTACGACAACGGTTTCTCGCTGACCAAGTTCGATAACAACACCACCGCGTACATTCAGGTGGGACGCACCGCGACCTGCAGCCACGTTGAGAGCGAAATCGTCGGCACCAAGGGCACGCTGCGTGTCAACTCGGTACCGCGCAAGAATTACCTCTCGCAGTTCACCGAGAACGGCTTCGTGGAAGAGTGCCAGGAGAGCTTCCTTGCTCGCTGGGGCGAGGCGTTCCAGGCGGAGATCGACGACTTCGTTGACTGTGTACGCACCGGCCGCAAGCCGGAGACCACTGCACACGACGGCACGATGAGCCTGAAGTTCTGTCTGCAGCTGCATCAGGCATATCTGGACGGTAAGAAGAAGTAAATTACAACCGCTTTTTAGATAAAGGAAAAAAGGAGATTCACATCATGAGCAAGAAGGAACTCGCTATTGGCGTACTGGGCGCAGGCGGCAACATCGGCCACACCCATTCTCAGAACATTGCAACCTATGTAGACGGCGCTCGTTTGGCTGCTGTTTACGATCTGAACACCGAGCGTGCCGAGGAGGTCGCTAAGGCCTACGGCGCAAAGGTAATGGCAAGCGCAGAGGAGCTGATCGCTTCTCCCGAAATCGACGCTGTTGTTATCGCATCCTGGGACGGCACCCACGCTGATCTGGCGGTAAAGTGCATCCAGGCCGGCAAGCCGGTATTCTGCGAGAAGCCGCTGGCTACCACCCTCGAGGACGCGAAGAAGGTCGTAGAGGCGGAGAAGGCTTCCGGCAAGCATCTGCTGCAGATCGGCTTCATGCGTCGCTTTGACCCGGACTACATCAAGATGAAGAAGATCCTCGACTCCGGCGAGCTGGGTGCTCCGCTGATGGCGCACTGCATCAGCCGTACCCGCAGCCATCCGAAGAACCACACCACCGAGCAGCACATCACCAACATTGCCATCCACGAGATCGACATCTGCCGCTGGCTGCTGGGTGAGAACCTGAACGAAGTCGCTGTTCGTTTCCCGCGTGCTACCTGCTTCGCAGAAGGCACCTGCCAGGACCCGCAGCTGGTACTTATGCAGTCCGACTCCGGCGTACTGATCGACGTTGAGGTTTCCGGCAACAGCTACTACGGCTATGAGATCCTGTGCGAGCTGGTCTGCGAGAAGGGCACCATCCGCCTGCCGGTAGCGGCAGAGCCGATCGTCCGTTCTTACCTGCAGTGCGGTCAGGCCATCCCGGAGGACTGGACCAACCGTTTCGTAGTGGCGTATCAGGAAGAGCTGCAGCACTGGGTAGATTACCTGCAGGGCAAGACCGACGTTCCGGGCCCGGGTGCTGAGGACGGCTACGAGGCCTGCAAGATCTCCGATGCACTGATCAAGGCACAGACTACCGGTCAGTGGGAAAAGGTAGAGGCATAATCCCCCGCGAATGGTATACACCGGGGGCGGGGATAGGTGTGAAACCGCTCCTGTTGATATAAAGAAGGTCATATTACCCGGTAATATGATTCCAATAGACAACTTGTCTAACAGGAGGAAAGAAAGATGAAGAGAAGCAACCTTTTTAAGCGTTCCGCAGCGATGCTGCTGGCAGGACTGATGGCAGTTTCCATGAGTGCATGCGGCGGCAGCAGCGCATCCGGCAACGACTCCGGCGATTCCCAGGCAAGCAGCAGCGGCGACACCCATAAGCTGAGCGTAGTGCTCAAGACCACCTCTTCCGAATACTGGAGCTACGTTATCGCAGGCATCGAGCAGGCGGAAAAGGATCTCGGCAACGTAGAAGTTGACGTACGCGGTGCAAACAGCGATACCGACTTCGACGGTCAGCTGAACATGGTAGAGACCATTGTAAACGCAGATATGTGCGAGGCGATTGCAATCGCACCGCTGCAGGCAGACCAGATCGCAAATGCACTGACCGGCGTCAAGATCCCGGTTCTGGCGATCGACACCAATTTTGATCAGGCGGAAACCTTTATCGGCACGGCGCACGAGGACGCTGCTTACGAGGGCGGCAAGTATGTAGCCGAGAAGATCGGTAAGGGCGGCAAGGTTGTTATTCTGGCGAATATCCAGGGCGAGTCCACCTCTGAGGCTCGTGTAGCTGGTTACAAGAAGGCACTTGAAGAAGGTGGCTGCGAGATTATCTCCACGCAGTATACCGACGGCGTAGGCGACAAGGCTGTTACCGTAACCGATGGTGTTCTCCAGTCCTTCGCGGACATCGATGCGATCGTATGCTGCGCAGACGATGTTGCGCTCGGCGCATCCCGTGCCATCAAGCAGGCAGGCCGTGATGGTGATGGCATCATCGTATGCGGCTTCGACGGCATTTCCTCCGGCGTACAGGCAGTTGTTGACGGCGAAATCTCCTGCACCGTTGCACAGGACCCGTACAACATGGGCTACCAGTGCGTTGAGAGCCTGCTCGACGTTGTAGAAGGCGAAAAGCTGGATGACTTCATCGATACCGGCTGTAAGGTCATTACTTCGGACAACGCAGACGAATATCTGGCAAAGCTGAAATCTCTGGTCTAAGCATTTTTTTGAACCCCTTATGATCCCTCATCAGAAACGCTCCAACGTTTCTGCCCCTATCATTTCTTTAAACCATTTCAAAACGTTCTCTCTTAAAACTTCTCTCATATTTTAACCCATAAGTTTTCTTCTCATATTGCTGGAAAAGCCGCTTATGCGGCTTTTCCTATACCCCGATTCGGTTTGGCGAAAGGATATTTGACCAATGTATCAGATTTTGAAAAAGCAAACGCTGAACGCAAACACCAAGCTGATGGTGATCGAGGCGCCGCACGTTGCGCGCAAGGCAGAGCCGGGTCAGTTCATCATCCTGCGTGTCAGCGCAGAGGGCGAGCGCATTCCGCTCACCATCGCGGATTTTGACCGCGAAAACAGCACGATCACCATCATCTTCCAGGAGGTCGGCGCGACCACGCAGGCGCTCGGCGAGCTGAACGAGGGCGACTGCCTGCATGACTTTGTAGGTCCTCTCGGCAAGGAGAGCGAACTCGAGGGCCTGAAAAAGGTCGCTGTTGTCGGCGGCGGTCTGGGCTGTGCGATCGCGTATCCGCAGGCTAAGAAGCTGCACGAAATGGGCGTCGAGGTCGACCTGATCGCCGGTTTCCGCAGCAAGGACATCATCATCCTCGAGGACGAGATGAAGAACGCCTGCACCAATCTGCACATCGTCACCGACGACGGCTCGAACGGCCGCAAGGCGCTGGTCACGCAGGTGCTCAAGGAGCTGATCGACGCGGGCAATCAGTACGATGCCGTCATCGCCATCGGCCCTATGATCATGATGAAGTTCGTCTGCGAGACCACCCGTCCCTACGGCATTAAGACCATCGTTTCCATGAACACCATCATGGTCGACGGCACCGGCATGTGCGGCGGCTGCCGTCTGACCGTCGGCGGCGAGACCAAATTCGCCTGCGTTGACGGCCCGGATTTCGACGGCCACCTCGTTGATTTCGACAGCGCAATGCGCCGCGGCGCCATGTACAAGGCACAGGAAAAGGCTGCTGTCGCACGCCGCGAGGAGCACTGCAACCTGTTCAAGATGGAGGTCAAGTAATCATGCCGAATATGAATCCGAAAAAGTGCCCGATGCCCGAGCAGGCGCCGGACGTCCGCAACAAGAACTTTGAAGAGGTAACGCTCGGCTACACCGCCGAAATGGCGATCGAGGAAGCACAGCGCTGCCTGAACTGCAAGAACAAGCCCTGCATGACCGGCTGTCCGGTGCAGGTCAAGATCCCGGAATTCATCGCGCTGGTCGCTGAGGGCAAGTTCCTCGAAGCCGCCGCGAAGATCAAGGAAACCTCCGCGCTTCCGGCTGTCTGCGGCCGTGTCTGCCCGCAGGAGAGCCAGTGTGAGTGTCACTGCGTGCGCGGCATCAAGGGCGAGCCGGTAGCCATCGGCCGTCTGGAGCGCTTTGTTGCCGACTACGCGCGCGAAAACAGCACCGAGAAGCCTGTAAAACCTGCGTCCAACGGTCACAAGGTTGCCATCGTTGGTGCAGGCCCGGCCGGTCTGACCTGCGCAGGCGACCTCGCTCGCCTGGGCTACGAGGTAACTGTATTTGAGGCACTGCACACCGCCGGCGGCGTTCTCATGTACGGCATTCCGGAGTTCCGTCTCCCGAAGGCCATCGTGCAGAAGGAGATTGACACGCTGAAGGATCTCGGCGTTGAATTTGTGCTGAACTTCGTTGTCGGCCGCTCCGAGACCATCGACGAGCTGTTCGGCGACGGTTTTGAAGCAATTTTCGTTGGTTCCGGCGCCGGTCTGCCGACCTTTATCGGCGTACCGGGCGAGAACGCGAACGGCGTTTACTCCGCAAACGAGTACCTGACCCGCATCAATCTGATGAAGGCCTACAAGGAAAATTCCGACACGCCGATCTACCACGCAAAGAAGGTCGCAGTCGTCGGCGGCGGCAACGTAGCCATGGACGCGGCCCGCTGCGCAAAGCGCATGGGCGCAGACGAGGTTTACATCGTGTACCGCCGTTCCGAGAAGGAGCTTCCGGCTCGTCTCGAGGAGATTCACCACGCGAAGGAAGAGGGCGTTGTGTTCAAGTTCCTGACCGCACCGCTCGAGGTGCTGTCTGACGAGAATTTCAACGTCACCGGCCTCAAGTGCCAGCAGATGGAGCTGGGCGAGCCTGACGCATCCGGCCGCCGCCGTCCGATCCCGGTCGAGGGCAGCGAGTTTGTGATCGACCTCGACTGCGTTATCGCGGCGATCGGCACCAGCCCGAACCCGCTCATCCGCCACACCACCCCGGGCCTGGAAACCAACCGCAAGGGCTGCATCGTGGCTGACGATGAGCACGGCATCACCTCCAAGGACGGCGTATTCGCCGGCGGCGATGCTGTTACCGGCGCGGCTACCGTCATCCTCGCAATGGGCGCAGGCAAGCGTGCCGCTGCCGCGATGGATGAGTACATTAAGAATAAGAACAAGTAATTTTTGCTTGATATGAGGAAAGAAAAACCAGGTTGCATATTGAATCGCAACCTGGTTTTTGTGGTGTGTCCAATTTGGGCAGCGGCAAAGAAGCCGGCTACCGGCCAAAAACTGACGGAAAACTCCAAAACCGATGAACAGAAATCATATAGCAGGCCGTATAGGGACGGACGAGTGTGCCGCTCTATACAAAGTCCAGTGCTACTCGACCTGCTTGCGGATAAAAACTAACAACTTGTGAATGGTTTTTTGAAAGGTTCACCGTATCCTATAGGTACGGTGAACCTCAGTCTGTCGATAAAGTATATTTTCATGCAGGAACGGCAGCCGCGCGGCAGCGTGCATGAAAAAGCGTTTGCGTAGCAAATGCACGAAAACCGGGGGCGTGTACCTCGGTTTTCGTACTTTAAGAGGGAGAAAGTTTCCGCATGGGAACTTTCGGACGTCCGTGTTTTGCAAAGTCAAAACACAGATTGTCGGAAAAACGAAGTTTTTCGACAGTCTCAGGTTCACCGTATCCTATAGGTACGGTGAACCTTTTATTTTGTGTAGGCGAGAGGAGGCACGCATTTGGACTGTGCTCGTCAATAGAAAAGTCTTGCAAAAGAGTGTCAAAAAAGGTGAGCACCTTCAACACCTAATATAATTGTTCGGCTTGTGTAGGTCGAGCCCCAACGCTCACTTTTTGGAGCCCTAAAGCCATTTTTAAAAAAATACAATTTTCCAGAAATGACATGATATACAATAAATGGCAGATGAACGTTTGCGTTGAACCGCTGTCTATAGTTTCAAACTATGAACAATGACGAGTTTCTCGTATTTTACAAATGGGTCATCAGCCTCTATACTAATATCATAAAATAAACGAGCCACTGCTCATTGCATAGATCAGAAAGGACAACCCCCATGAAAAATCCCGCTCCTTATCGTTATGATATTGTCGGCAGCTTCCTGCGCACGAAGGCCATCCACGAAGCACGCAGCAAGTTTGAAGCCGGCGAAATTTCCGCTGAAGAACTGACCAAGGTCGAAGATGCTGAGATCACCGGTCTGGTAAAGAAGGAAGAGAATGTCGGTCTGCACGCCGTTACCGACGGCGAGTATCGACGTTCCTTCTGGCACATGGACTTCCTCTGGGGTCTGACCGGTACACAGAAGGTCAAGTCCGAGCACTTCTCCGTCGCATTCAAGGGCTTCCAGCCGAAGGCTGAGACCGTAAAGATCGTGGACAGGCTGGACTTCCCGGACGATCATCCGTTCCTCAGGCACTTTGCGTTCCTGCAGAGCGTCGCCTCCGACCTCGTACAGCCCAAGCAGTGCATTCCGTCTCCGTCCATGCTGCATCTGATCTGCTGTGTTCGTTCGACCGACTACCAGCCGATCGAGCGCTACAAGGACGAGCAGGTTCTGCTGGACGATCTGGCTGCGGCTTACCAGAAGGCGGTAAAGGCGTTCTACGCTGCCGGCTGCCGTTATTTACAGCTTGATGATACCTCCTGGGGCGAATTCTGTTCGGCTGAGAAGCGAAAAGCATATGCAGAGCGCGGCATCGACGTAGATGAGGTCGGCCGCAAGTATGTTTACGTGCTCAACAAGATCCTCGAAGCAAAGCCGGAGGACATGGTTATCACCATGCACATCTGCCGCGGCAACTTCCGCTCGACCTGGTCGTCCACCGGCGGCTATGAGCCGGTAGCGGAGATCCTGTTCGGCCACTGCAACGTGGACGGCTTCTTCCTCGAGTACGACAGCGACCGTGCAGGCGGTTTCGAGCCGCTGCGCTACATCGGCAAGCAGAAGGTCGTTCTGGGGCTGGTAACCTCCAAGGATGCTAAGCTGGAGAACAAGGAGGACGTTATCGCGCGTATCCGCGAGGCTTCCAGGTATGTGCCGCTCGAGCAGCTGGCGCTCAGTCCGCAGTGCGGCTTCGCTTCCACCGAGGAAGGCAACCTTGTCACCGATGCGGATCAGTGGAGCAAGCTGGCGCTCGTCAGGGAGATTGCAGAAGAAGTCTGGGCTGATTAAACAGTAGAACAGTATAAGAATCAGGGAACACGGAAACCGGCAGATCTTACCGCCGGTGTTTGGATAAGAAAAGCATTTGCGCAGATGCAATCCCCCTTGATGCCGTCATGGGATCAAGGGGGATTGTCTGTTTTCTGTTTCCGGTCGATCTGACAGGAATGACCGTGGATGGGTTCTGATAACATCAGATTTCATGCAAAACACAGCGCTCAGCGCGCCTAAAAATGTATGGGTCTAAATTCACATCTTCGGGCGCCATCGCAGCCCCCATATTATTGGCGTCCTTGACGCCGAGCTCGATCATCTTTCCGAACAGCACGTGGGTCATGCGGACGGAGGAGCCGCCTTCAGCGCCGAGCACGGCCGCGCCGGCCGCTGTCGCGGTCCATTGCGCAGTAGGGGTGCGCTGACCTCCGTAGGCGAGGGGAAAGCGGTACTGCCGCTCTGCCGAGCAGAAATGCGAGGAGGCAGAGACGGCAAGACGTGCGGCCGCGCCCGACTCGACGAGCACGCCGCCGAGCGCAAGTCCCTGCGCCATGGTCGAGCACGCGCCGTACTGACCGAGGTAGGGGACATCCGAGTGCATGGAGGCGAGAAATGAGCCGATGCACTGGTTGAGCAGGTCTCCGGCGAGGATCAGGTCGAGGTCGCAGTGCCGCAGACTGCCCTTGCGCAGCGCGAGGTCGATGGCGGTGCGCTGAAGCTCACTTTCCGCAAGCTCCCACGACTTCTGTCCCATGCGGTCGTTCCGCGTGACGAAGTCAAAACGGCTGCCGAGCGGGCCTTCCCCCTCCTTTTTGCCGACTGCGGCGGCGTGCGATAGCAGATACGGGCGGTTTTCGAGCGTGAGCGTGCGTTTTCCGGCGTGTGCGATCATCCGGCGCCGCCTCCCTTCAGCACGAGCAGCACAAGGCCGTAGAGGACGCTCGCGGTGATGCCGTAGACGAGAACCGGCCCGGCGATGACGAACAGCTTTGCGCCGAGACCGAGGATAAGACCCTCGCTTTTGTACTCGATGGCAGGCGAGACGATGGCGTTCGCGAAGCCGGTGATGGGGACGATCGTGCCGGCGCCGGCGTGCTTTGCGAGCTTGTCGTACAGGTGCAGACAGGTCAGCAGCGCGCCGAGGAACACCATGGTGATGGCGGTCGCGGCGGCGGTGCCGTCGGTATCCAGACCGCGCGACAGCCAGAACATGCGCACGCCCTCGCCGACCGTGCAGATCGCGCCGCCGAACACAAACGCCAGCAGGCAGTCGCGCGCGAGCGGAGACGGCGGACTTTTCCGCGCCAGCAGCGCCGCATATTTTCGTTTATCCGGTTGCATAACTTTCCCTCCCAGAGGTTTTTGAATGTATTTTTTGCAGAAAAGGCTGATTTATGCAATGTAAATTGTCTCGTGAAAACGCCGGTCTGTCGATAAAGTCTATTTTCACGCCGGAACAGCAGCCGTGCGGCAGTGCGCATGAAAAAGCGTCTGCGCAGCAGGCGTGTACCTCGGTTTTCGTACGCTAAGCAGAAAGAAATAAAAAACACCCCCGGTATCCGCGGTGCGAAAAACACTGCGGATACCGGGGGCATTCTTATGCTTATAATAAAGGTTATATGCTGAATACGCCAAAGATCTTGCTCGCAAGCTCGGAAGCAAGGATAGCGACCAGCAGGACCGGCGCGATCCAGCGGATCATGACGCGGTGTAGCTTTTCGCGGTGGAACGAGCCTGCGCCCGACTTGACCTCGTCTGCGACGACCTTGGTGCCGACGACATGGCCGATCAGCACGCAGGTCAGCACGGCAACGATAGGCATGAGCACCGAGTTCGAGATAAAGTCGAAGAAATCAAGGAACTGCATGCCGATGATCGTGACGCTCTCCCACGGGCCGTAGCCGAGGCAGGACAGCATGCCGACGACCAGACAGACCGCGATGATGATGAGCGTTGCCGGAATGCGCTTGAGCTTGAACTTGTCCATGATGGCCGACGCGAGCGTCTCCATCAGCGCGATGGAGGAGGTCAGCGCCGCGAACAGGACGAGCAGGAAGAACACCGCGCCGATGACCGTGCCGAACTTCATCGAATCGAATACCATCGGCAGCGAGATGAACATCAGGCTCGGGCCGCTGTTGACCTGAGACGGGTCGCCGCCGTTGAACGCGATGACCGACGGAATAATCATCAGACCGGCGAAGAATGCGAACAGCGTGTCAAAGATCTCGATCTGCGTGACCGAATGCTCGAGCAGGTTCTCCTTCGGCATATACGAGCCGTAGGTGATCGTGATGCCCATCGCGAGCGACATAGAGTAGAACATCTGGCCGCACGCGCCGAGCACGGTAGAGGCCGAGAACTGCGAGAAATCCGGCATCAGATAGTACTTGAGGCCTGCCAGAGCGCCCGGGATGGTCAGCGAATAGAGCGCGATGACGACGATCAGAACGGCGAGCACCGGCATCATGAGGCGGCTTGCGTTCTCGATGCCCTTCTGCACGCCGAAGATGACGACAAGACCGGTGATGAGTACAAAAAGCACGAACCACGGGGTCGGGCCGCTGAAGTTCAGCATGGTCGCCGGGAGCGAACCGGCGTCGAAGCTGATGAAGCGGCTGAAAAAGCCGCCGTTGTCCGCTGCCTCGAGCGCACCGCCCGAAATGAACGTCCACAGGTACTTCATGACCCAGCCGCCGATGACACAGTAATACGGGGTGATGATGAGCGGGACAAAGGCTGCGATCCAGCCGAGAAAGCTAAAGCGCTTGTCGAGTGCGCCGTAGGCGCCGATGCACGACAGCTTGGTCTTGCGGCCGATCGCAAACTCGGTGATCATCAGCGAAAAGCCGAAGGTCACGACCAAAATCAGATACACGAGCAGAAAGATACCGCCGCCGTAACGCGCCGCCAGATACGGGAAGCGCCAGAGATTGCCCAGACCGACAGCCGATCCCGCCGCCGCCAGAACAAAGCCGACGCGGCTGGAGAAACTGCTTCTCTCTTGTTTTTCCATAGTTTGTTATCCTCTCCTGATATACTTCTCTTTTTTAGCCGGATTTCCGGCCTGTGCACGACAGAAGATGCTCCCGCCGCGGAAATCGCACCGTCTGCACGGTGCAACAGAAAAGCGGCGCATATCCGAATCTCGTGCGTCGCCATAAAAATTATTTTTATTATATCACATTATTCCGCAAAAACCAACACCCGAAATAAAAAAAATACAGGAAAACCCCGAAAGTCCATAGAAAAATACAGCGCGCGTTGCAGACAGGGGCGCTTTGTGCTATAATCACAGCATTGAAAACGATTTGTCTGTTATAAGGAGTGTGCATGGATATGAAAACTTACCGTTTCGGCGTTCTCGGAGCAGGCAGCATGGGCAAGACCATCGCCGCCGGTGCGGTACGGGCCGGTCTGTTCCGTCCGGACGAGGTGCTGCTGTTCAACCGCAGCGAGGAAAAGCGTGCGGCGAACAGGGCGGAGGGCTACGCCGTGACCGGCGACTTCACCGAGGTCTACACCGCGTGCGATACTGTGCTGCTGTCGGTCAAGCCGCAGAACTTTGCCGAGGTGCTGCCGCAGCTCGCCGAATGCAAGTGCGAAAAGCCGCTTGTTCTGTCGATTGCCGCAGGCATTTCGTTTGCGAAGATCGAGGCGGCGCTCGGCGCAGATACCCCGATCATCCGCGCGATGCCGAATACGCCGCTCATGCTCGGCGTCGGTGCGACTCAGCTCGTGAAGAACGCCGCCGCGAGCGAGGCGCAGCTTGCCGCCGTGCGCAGTCTGTTCGATGCGATGGGCGTCACGACCGTATTCGAGCATGAAGACATGATAAACGAGGCGATCCCGTATGCAGGCTCCGCACCGGCCTATATCTACGCCTATGCAGACGCCATGGTGCAGAGCGCAAAGAAGCACGGCATCGACGAAAAGGACGCGCTTCAGATGTTCTGCCAGACCATGATCGGTGCGGCGAAGATGCTCATGCAGGGCGACAAGACCCCGGCGGAGCTGATCCGCGCAGTCTGCTCACCCGGCGGCACGACGCTCGCCGGCATGCAGGTGCTCGAGGAGCGCGACCTGTACGGCATGGTCGCGGAGGCCTGCGATAAATGCACCGCGCGCGCCTACGAGCTCGGCAAATAAAATTTTTCGTTTTTTCGAAAAAACAGGTTGACAAACGCCTTTTTATCGGTTATACTAAATGAGCTTGGTCAAAGACAGCTGGCAGCCGCAAGGTTTTAAATGGCGTTTTCGCCGCCCGCCGAGGTCAACATGGAAATGTATATTGCATCGTTACGATGTTTTCTGTGTACCCTCCTGTGTCTTTGCGCCGGGAGGGTACTTTTATTTCATAGGAGGTGAAAATGATGCCGAATGCAAAGGTTCTGGAAGAGAAGAAGGCCGTAGTTGCGTCCCTGGTTGAGAAGATCAAGAATTCTCCCGCTGGCGTACTGGTCGATTACAAGGGCATCAACGTTGAGGATGATACCAAGCTCCGCAAGCAGCTTCGTGAAGCTGGCGTTGAGTATGCTGTCATCAAGAATACCCTGATCCGCTTTGCAGCGAAGGAGCTGGGCTTTGACTGGGACGAGAACCTGCACGGTACTACCGCGCTGGCTATCTCCACCACTGACGACGTTGTCGCACCCGCTAAGATCCTCGCTGATTTTGCGAAGACCCATGAGAACTTCAACCTCAAGGCTGGTTACCTGGAAGGTAAGGTAATCGGTGAGGACGAGGTCAAGAAGCTTGCAGCTATGCCGAGCAAGGAAGTCCTTATCGCTCAGGTTCTGTACAGCTTCAACTTCCCCATTATGCAGCTTGCTATTGCTTGCGATGCTATCGTTAAGAAGGCAGAGGGTAATGAGGAGATGAAGGTTGCCGAGCTGGTAGCCCCGAAGGAAGCTGCTGCTGAAGAAGCTGCGGAGTAATTCCTGTCCCCAAAGCTGTCAAACAGGACAGCAAAACACATTAAATTTTAAAAATAACTTAAATGGAGGTTTATCCCATGACTGTTGCTGAGATTATGGAAGCTGTAAAAGAGCTCAAGGTTATGGAGCTCTCTGAGCTGGTAAAGGCTCTCGAGGAAGAATTCGGCGTATCCGCTACGCCCGTTGCTGTTGCTGGTGGCGCTGCTGCTGGTGACGGTGCTGCTGCTGCTGAGGCTAAGACCGACTTCGACGTCGTTCTGGTTGACGCTGGCTCCTCTAAGATCGGTGTTATCAAGGTTGTCCGCGAGATCACCGGCCTGGGCCTGAAGGAAGCTAAGGAGAAGGTTGACACCGCTCCGCAGACCATCAAGGAGGCTGCTCCGGAGGCTGAGGCTAACGAGATCAAGGAGAAGCTCGAGGCTGCAGGCGCTAAGGTTGAGCTCAAGTAATTTGAGTTTTATCGCTTGAATTTTAAGAGATGCAGAGTGGAAACGCTCTGCATCTTTTTTATTATCCTGTCGCGAAACCGACAGGAAAAGACCATCGTTTACCGGCACGAAACCGGGACGATGGTCTTTTTTCGTTTTTATTCCTTTTTGGGGCGCGGCGTCACGCTGCATATGCGCTTCCAGAGCGGCGTCACGCGGCAGATGATATAGACGATGAGCGCGCCGGCGAGGTTGAGGATGAGGTCGTCGATGTCGCACGAGCCGGTGCCCGTGTAGACCTGCGCGACCTCGACCGCCGTGATGGCGAGCGTCAGCGTCGCGGTGAAGAAGAAGATGCTGCGCTGCCAGCGGAATACAGCGGGCAGGAACACGCCCATCGGCGCGAACGCGATGAGGTTTCCGGCGAGGTTGAGAATGACCAGCCGCAGCGAGATATTCCCGTAGCCGTAGGCCAGCAGATAATTCCTGATGGTGCGCAGCGGCTCCAGATTGACCGCCTCGAGCGTTGCGTGCGCCGTAAAGCCGCGGCCGAAGGCGTTGTCGAAGAACAGCACATTTGCGAGCACCCACATATAATAGTAGAGCAGCAGCTGCATATACAGCCGTCTGCGGCGCTGCCGCTGCGCCTCCGGGATGCCGCAGAACAGCGCAATGCGCAGCAGGACCGCAAACGCCGCCGCGAACACGAGCTTCTTTTCCGGACCGACAACGAGGTTCGGCGCAAGCTCGTAGAACAGGTTGAAGCACAGCAGCGCCGCCGTGAGCAGCGTCGCTGCGCCGCGAAGTAAGCTTTTCAAAAGGACAGTCTCTCCTTTTGCTGTCAGAGATTTTCCGCCTCGCGCAGCCACAGCGCGGAGACCGCGTCAGACGGCATTCTCCAGTCGCCGCGCGGCGAGAGCGTGACCGTGCCGACCTTGGGGCCGTCGGGCAGGCAGGAGCGCTTGAACTGCTGCGTGAAGAAGCGGCGCACGAAGGTCGTCAGCCATTTTTTGATGGTCGCGTCATCGTACACGCCCGCAAAGGTTTTCCTTGCGGCGCGGTAGATCTTGCGCGGCGGATAGCCGAAGCGCAGCATATAGTACAGGAAGAAGTCGTGCAGCTCGTAGGGGCCGACCAGATCCTCGGTCTTCTGGCTGATCTCGCCGTCCTTGGGGGGCAGCAGCTCGGGCGAGACCGGCGTGTCGAGTACGTCGCGCAGCACATCGGACAGCTCGCCCTGCACGCGGTCAGCCTCGTAAGCGACGAGATAGCGCACGAGCGTCTTGGGGATCGAGCCGTTAACGCCGTACATACTCATGTGGTCGCCGTTGTAAGTCGCCCAGCCGAGCGCCAGCTCGGACAGGTCGCCCGTGCCGACGACCATGCCGCCGGTCTTGTTGGCGAGGTTCATCAGCACCAGCGTGCGCATACGCGCCTGACCGTTCTCGAACGTGACGGAAAGGTCCTCCTTGGACTGACCGATGTCCATGAAATGCTGATCGACCGCCGCCTTGATGTCCACGGTTTCCAGCGTCACGCCATAGGCCTCAGCGAGCTTTTCCGCGTTGCCCTTGGTGCGGGCGGTCGTGCCGAAGCACGGCATCGTGACGGCCAGAATGCCCTTGCGGTCAAGTTCGAGCATATCAAACGCATGTACGAGCACGATGAGAGCCAGCGTGGAATCCAGGCCGCCGGACAGGCCGACAACTGCCGTCTTGGCGTGTGTGTGGCGCAGGCGAGTCGCAAGACCGGTTGCCTGAAGCGTCAAAATTTCCTCGCAGCGCTCGTCGCGGAGCGCCTTATTCGCCGGAACGAACGGCGTGCGCGGGAAACTGCGGTCAGCAAGGTCGTTCTCTGCCGGCGCGAGCGAGAACGAGAATACGCCGCCCTCGACCGCTTCAAAGGTATTCATGCGCTGACGCTCGTGCGCGAGGCGCTGAAGGTCAATGTCGGCGTAGATGATGCCCTGCTCGAACATGCGGCTCTCTGCGAGCATGGCGCCGTTCTCGGCAATGAGGTCGTGCCCCGCGAACACCAGGTCCTGCGTGGACTCACCGAAACCGGCATCCGCATACAGGTACGCGCACAGCAGTCGTCCGGACTGCTGACGAACAAGGTCGCGGCGATAGCCCGCCTTGCCGATGATCTCATCCGATGCGGACAGGTTGACGATAATATGCGCGCCTGCCTGCGCCAGCGTAGTAGACGGCGGATTCGGCACCCACAGATCCTCGCAGATCTCCACGCCGAAGGTGAACAGCGGCTGCTCATCGCACTGAAAAATGGTATCGGTGACGAGCGGAACCCAGCACGGCTCGCCATCCGCAGCCTTGATCAGCACGTTTTCCATACCGCTGAGCGTATCGGCGGAGACAAAATGGCGCTGCTCGTAGAATTCGGAATAGTTCGGAATGTAGGTTTTCGGGACGAACGCCAGAACGTCGCCTGCGTTCACGACAGCCGCAACGTTATACAGCTTGCCCTTGACGCGCAGCGGCAGACCGACTACGATGACAGCCGTAAGCTCTGCGGTCTCGCGGCAGACGGTACCGAGCGCCTGCATCGCACCCTCGAGCAGCGTTTCCTGCAAAAACAGGTCGCCGCAGGTATAGCCGGTCAGGCACAGCTCAGGGAACGTGATGAGCTTCGCGCCCTTAGACGCGGCCTGCTTTGCCTGCCGGATGATTTCGGCGGCGTTATATTCGCAGTCCGCAACGTGCAGGTCGGGCGTCGCGGCGGCGATTTTAATAAATCCATCTCGCATATTCGGATTTCCTCCAGATGTTCAGATAGTACCAGTATACCCTTTTTTGCTCTGTGATGCAAGAGACTGTCGCGAAACTAACGCGCTTCCGGCGCAAAGATGGATATTACCGACAAAAAATCCTCCATCTTTCGATGGAGGATAAAGCGTTTTTCGACAGTTACAGCGTGGGCAGATCCTTGCGCCATGCGCCGGTCTTGTAGAAGAACACGGACAGACCCGAGCCGAGGAACCAGCCGATCGGCCAGCTCATCCAGATGCCGTGCTCGTTGCCGATGACGTAGAACAGGGCGATGGACAGGATAACGCGCAGGATAAGGTCGGAGAACGTCGTTATCATGAACGGACGCATCGCGCCTGCGCCGCGCAGCACGCTGTCGCAGACGAATTTGATGCAGACGACGACGTAGAACGGCACGACGGTGAACAGATAGCCGCGGGCGACATCAACGACCCCCGATGCACTGCCGGCAGGCAGGAACAGGCTGATGATACGGTTTGCGAGCGGCAGATAGATCATCATGAACACGATGCCGAGACCGACCGAGAACGTTCCGCCGGCCTTGAGACCGGGGCCGACACGGTCGAGCTTGCGCGCGCCGATGTTCTGTGCGACGTAGCTCGACAGACCGGACGCAAACGACATGCAGCAGGTCAGCGCAAACATATTGATGCGGTTTGCGACCGAGAAACCGGCGATGACAGTCGGGCCGCACAGGTTGACGTAATACTGAATGATGAGGTTGCCGACCGAGACGAAGCTCTGCTGCGCGATGGAGGGGATAGCGTAGTTGGTCAGACGGCGCAGCATTTCGGGTGCGAACAGGATGAAATGATGACCGGTGTCAAAGGTGCGCACGCGGCACATGAGCAGGAAGAAGGCGAACACGCCCGATGCGCCCTGCGCGATAAAGGTCGCCCAGGCAACGCCTGCAACGCCCCAGTGCAGTATGGCAACGAATACGACGTCGAGAATGACGTTGCCGACCGAGGACAGGATGAGCAGGAACAGCGGCGTCCGGCTGTCGCCCATGGCGTTGAAAATGCCGGTGCACACGTTGTAGATGAACAGGAACAGCAGACCGAACACATACACGCGCAGATAGAGCGAGGCGTCCGCGAAAATATCCGCCGAGGTGTTGAGCGCACTCATCAGACCGTTGGTGCAGACCGCGCCGAACAGCGTCAGCAGCAGCGAGACGACGGTCGTGGTGATCAGGGCGGTCGAGATCGCGGTCTTCATGCGCAGGTAGCGCTTCGCGCCGAACAACTGCGAGACGAGGACGGAGGTGCCGATGTTGATGCCTGTCGCAACAGCAACGAACAGCTGCGTGATCGGATAACTTGCGCCGACGGCGGCGAGCGCAAGCTCACCGGCCTGTGCCGACTCGGCAAAACGGCCGACGATCATGGAGTCCGCCATCTGGTACAGCTGCTGGAATGCAACGCTCAGCAGGAGCGGCATGGAGAACCAGAACAGCTTTTTCGATGGACTGCCTTCGGTCAAATCAGTGATCAAAATGGGATGCCTTCTTTCGCTTTTCAGACAACAGGCTCCCTCCTGTGACAGGAGAGAGCCGTTTGGGTTTGTTGTGCAGCCAAAAGCCGCAGACTTTTTAGTTCGCCGCCTTTTTGTGCTTGGCGGAGATGACGAAGATAGTGAGCGCGAGCAGGACCAGACCGACAATGAGAGCGATCACGCCGCTGCCGGTGACGCCGCCGACAAGGAAGCCGACGAAGCTCATCGCCGCAACGAGCAGCGCATAGGGAAGCTGCGTGGAAACGTGGTCGATGTGGTGGCACTGTGCGCCTGCGGACGCCAGGATCGTGGTGTCCGAAATCGGGGAGATGTGGTCGCCGCAGACTGCGCCGGACAGGCAGGCCGCAACGGTCATGACAAGCATGGTGGTCGCGCTGTCGCCGAATACCGCGACGGCGATCGGGATAAGGATGCCGAACGTGCCCCAGCTCGTGCCGGTCGCGAACGCGAGACCGAGCGCGATGAGGAAGAAGATCGCCGGCATCAGCATGGAGATAACCGAGTCCGCGCTGACGATCGAGGAAACGAAGCCGCCGATGTTGAGGTAGTCAGCCGAGCATACGCCGGACAGCGTCCACGCGAGCGTCAGGATCAGGATGGCCGGCACCATGGACTTGAAGCCCTCGGTGAACGCCTCGCAGAACTGGCCGAAGGACAGGACCTTGCGCGGAATGTACAGCAGGAAGGTGAATACGAGCGTGAAGAACGAGCCGAGAACCAGAGCGGTCGAGGACGAGCAGTTCGCGAAAGCGTCGATGATGTTCGCGCCCTCGAGAATGCCGCCGGTGTACAGCATCGCGCCGATGCACAGCACGATCAGCACCGCGATCGGGAGGATAAGGTCGTAGACCTTGCCTGCGCCGCCGACAACGTAGTTCTCCTCGAGCTGAGACAGGTCGTCGTTCTTGTGCTTGCGCTCATACTTGCCCATAGCGGAAAAATCGAAGTCCGCCGCCATCAGCCAGACGAGGAAAATCAGCGTCAGGATGGCGTAAAGGTTCATCGGAATGGTCTTCATGAACAGCGAGAAGCCGTCCATCGTGCTCGACTCAGGCAGGGAGGAGCCGACCGCCGCCGCCCACGAGGAGATCGGGGCGATGATACAGACCGGAGCCGCCGTCGCGTCGATGATGTAGGCGAGCTTTGCGCGGGTGATGTTGTATTTGTCGGTGACAGGACGCATGACCGTGCCGACGGTCAGGCAGTTGAAATAGTCGTCGACAAAGATGAAGATGCCGAGAAAGGACGTTGCGAAGGAGGCGCCGCGGCGCGATTTGATGGTCTTGACCGCCCATTCGCCGTAGGCGCGTGACGCGCCCGATTTTGTGACGAGCGACACCAGAATGCCAAGCAGCACCAGGAAGATGCAGATGTTGATGTTGCCGCCGAGTTTGCCGCCCATGATCTCGAAGGTCGTTTCGACCGCATGGAGCGGATTGAAGCCGGTATACAGCAGTGCGCCTGCCAGAATACCGATCAGCAGTGAGGAGTAGACCTCTTTGGTGATGAGCGCCAGCGCGATCGCGATGATCGGAGGCAGAAGCGTCCATACAGTTGCCGTGATATCCATATTTATTTTCCCCCAGTTATGCAGGATTGGATTTTTGAGCCTGCAATTATATACTATTTTATCTGGTATTCGCTGGCTTGACAAGACCCCGATGCAGTTTTTCTTGATAAAATGATAAATTTGTGCAAAAGGGCAAGAAAGGCCGTGTCAAAACGAAAAAAAGACCGCATTTTTGCGGTCTTTTACAGGGCGCAGAGGAGCTTTATGCGAGCGCGGGAGCGGTCTCCTCGACCTGCTCGTAAACGATGCTGATGATGGAGAGCACGACGGTTGCAGTCGCGCGGCAGATATGCACCAGATCGTCGTCAATGCCGTGATGGCGGCCCGCAGCGCGGTAAGCGTCGTGCATATCGGTGATGCGGTTCAGCAGAGCATCCACGCTCGTCGGCGGGATGATCGGGTTGACCCACTGCTCGAACTTCGCCTCGGTCATGCGGCGGCGGATCACGAACGCGACACGCTTTTCGTAGACATAGTGCGCGAACAGGTTGTGCGTGTAGATGTCATCGTTGTGCGGATAGGTAAAGAAATCGGTCATGTAGTGGCAGATCTCGCCGAGATCGACCGACAGCTCGCGGCCGTTCGTGGGAGCGATCGTGTACTTTTCTGCAAAGGCACGGATTTTATCCATCACTTCGTCCATCATGATCGACGGATTGTGGCGCTTGGTGAGGTAGGTGCCGGTGAGGTCGGGCTTCAAATTACCGTAGACGAAGCCGCTCGGGTCAAAGGTTACGCCGCAAGTCTGCTCGACATAATCCATAAGCAGATTTGCGACACGAATATGAGATACGGAATCCATCAACAATCCTCCAGACGGAACGGTTCCTAAGGCGAACGCCTTAACAAATTCTTAACGCGCAGTGCGTGTACAGACTTGAACTTTACAACAGGAACAGTATAGCATAAAAAAGCTATCCTGTCCTGCTTTTTCTGAAATTGTAACACAAAAAACACAAAAGATTCACAATTTACACGAATCACACAAACGAAAACGTTTTCGGTTGGTTATCTTGCACGGAAGGATTCGCTGCGGAACTTGACCTTGCCCTCGAGCGCCTGCCGCAGGCGCTGACACATCGCGTCGCGGTCGCGGTTGAGCGTGCCGGCGAGGTTGACGTAGTTGGAGGCGTGGTTTGCACGGAAAATGCTGCCCTCGGAGTCGATATGCTCGAGAAGGATGAGCGTTTCGTGCGCGATCTCGATCGGGTTCATCAGATAGAAGCGGCCTTCCTGCCAGTCGCGCATGAGCGGTGTCGGCAGCTCGAACAGCAGCGTCAGCAGGCCGATGTACTCCGGCTTCATGCGGGAGAGCGCCTCGGCGGTCTTGACGGCGTGCTCCTCGGAGAGCTCGAGCGAGCCGAGACCGGCGATGCAGGTGACGGACAGCTTCATGCCGGCCTCCTTGACCATCAGACCGGCGCGGACGATCTCGTCGGCGGTCTCGCCCTTGTTGACGCGGCGCAGTACCTCGTCCGAGCCGGATTCCAGTCCCAAATAGATCATCTCGAGGCCGAGCTCGTGCAGCAGGTTAAGATCCTCCTGCTTTTTGCACAGGATGGACGCTGGGGAGCCGTAGCTCGTGACGCGCTCGCACTCGGGGAACAGCTTTTTGATATAGCGCAGGATCTCCGCCATATGCTCGGGGCGGCACATCAGCGCGTCGCCGTCGGCAAGGAAAATGCGGTCAACGCGGCGGTACATGCGGCGCGCCTCGTCGAAATCCGCCTTGACGTCCTCGAGCTTGCGCACGCGGAAGCGCTTTTCCTTGTACATATCGCAGAATGTGCATTTATTGTGGCTGCATCCGATCGTGACCTGAACGATCAGGCTGTACGCCTCGGAAGGCGGACGGAATACGCGGCCCTCATATTCAAACATAGTGTTTCCTCCTGAAATAAAACGGGCAGAGCGTACTCTGCCCGTCTGCGTTTATGTCTCAATCCTCGAGACCGGCGGTTTCCGGCTCGTCGTCATCTTCGTCCGTTTCCTCGTCGCCGTCCACGATTTCGATCTCGATGTCCGGCTTGCCGTCAGATTCCTCCTCCGGCGTTTCGGCGGCAGCGGCGTCGTTCTTCGCAGCGGCATAGGTCTCGGGCGCCGGGCATTCCTCCGCGCAGGCGCAGGAAGCACAGTCGGACTCGCTGCGCATCATTTCCTCCAGCTCGTCCATGGCCTTGAGCTCGGCCTCATGATAAACCTCTTCTTCACGCTTCTTCTGAAGCAAAACCAGGGCAGCCGTTGCACCAGCGGCACAGGCCAGACTGGTCAGCAGCAGACCCGCTTTCAGCTTGGTAGAATTTTTCACGGTATCCACTTCCTCTCAAAAGGTGATGCGGCGCGGCGTCGCGCAGCGCGCGAAAAACGTTCACAGCCGCCCTGTTATTATATCCGAATGGTATATATATTTAATTTACCATATCGTGCGGTGAAAGTCAATCACTCGAAAAGAGGAACGCGAGGAAAGTTCTGTCACAAAAGCGCCGAAAAGCAAAAGGGACGGCCGAAGCCGTCCCCGAAAAACGTGTTCACTTTGCCTTTACTGCGCCGTCCTTGATGAGGTCCCAGTTCTTCCTGAGGTAATCATAGCCGGAGTAGATGGTGACGAGCGTTACCACCCAGCCGACGATGGTCAGGATGAGGTCGGCGCCATCCGTGCGAATAGCAAAAACCGCGCTGAAGGAGGTGTTAGGCTGGCTTGCCAGCGCGCCGAAAATGATATAGTGCAGGTAAATGACGATGATGCCGCCGATCTGCACGCAGGTCTTGACCTTGCCGGTCCAGGTCGCCGCCATAACAACGCCCTTGTTGGCTGCAACCACGCGAAGCGAGGTGATGATCAGCTCGCGCGCGAGGATGACGCACACCATCCAGCCTGCCATGGCCTTCTGCTCAACGAACAGGATGAGCGCGGAGGCGACGAGCAGCTTGTCCGCGAGCGGATCGACAAACTTGCCGAAATCCGTTACCTGATTGTACTTTCGGGCGACATAGCCGTCCAGAAAGTCGGTAAACGACGCGACGCAGAACAGCACGAGTGCGATGACTGTGCAGGTCGGGAACGAAACGATATAGTTCCCCCTGTCGATGATCAGCATGGGCTGCGCCGCGAAATAGATGAAAAACGGGATCATCGCGATGCGGGTGAGCGTGATCTTGTTAGCGGTAGTCATATGTTATGCCTCCTTCTGGCGGACGCCGAGCAGGTCGGGGCCAAGGCTCTCGGTGATGAGAACGGAAACGAATTCACCTTCGCCGGGCTCGGTGTCCATCGCGTCGAAGTAAACGTGGCCGTCTACCTCGACCGAGTCCGCATAGGTGCGGCCGTACCACAGCTGCTGCTCATCGTCGAAGCCCTCGACGAGCACCTGCATGACCTCGCCGTGACGCGAGGTGTTATAGTCGTCGAGTACGCCGGACTGAAGCTCCTCGACGATGAGACGGCGGTTCTGCTTGGTCTCGGCGTCGATCTGGTCGGGCATTTCGGCGGCTTCCGTGCCCTCCTCGGGCGAGTATTCGAACACGCCGACGCGCTCGATGGCGGCATTCTGGAGAAATTCGCACAGCTCAGCGAATTCATCATCGGTCTCGCCGGGCAGGCCGACGATCAGGCTCGTGCGCAGCACGAGACCCGGGATGCGGCGGCGCATATCCTCGATGAGGGCGGTGAACTCCGCACCGTCGCCCGGACGGTGCATCGCGCGCAGGATGCGCTTAGAAACGTGCTGGAGCGGAATATCGAGGTATTTTACGATCTTCGGCTCCTCAGCGATGACGTCGATGAGCTCGTCGGTGATCTGGTCGGGGTAGAGGTAGTGCAGACGGATCCATGTGAAATCCATTTTGCACAGCTCGCGCAGCAGCTCGGGGAGCAGGCGCTTGTGCTCCGGCAGGTCCATGCCGTACTTGGTGATGTCCTGCGCGATGACGATGAGCTCCTTTACGCCTGCATCGCTCAGCGCACGCGCCTCCTCGAGCAGAGACGCCATCTCGCGGCTGCGGTAGCGTCCGCGCAGCTTGGGGATGATGCAGTAGGCGCAGGTGTTCGAGCAGCCCTCTGCGATTTTGAAATAAGCGGTGTAGGACGGGGTCAGACGGCTGCGGCCGCCGTCGAGCGCCGCTGCGGTCATATCGGCCATGTAGGCCGCCTGCTGACCCTTGAGCGCCGCGTTCGCCGCGTCTACGATGTTGTCGTAGCTGCCGGTGCCGCAGAGAACGTCGATTTCGGGCAGCTCGCTGCGCATTTCGTCCGCGTAGCGCTGCACCAGACAGCCGGTCACGACCAGACCCTTCATGCTGCCGGTCTGCTTGTACTGCGCGGTCTCGAGGATGGTCTCGATGGCTTCGGTCTTTGCCGCTTCGATGAAGCCGCAGGTGTTGACCACGCCGACGTCCGCCTCGCTCATATCCTCCGTGATCTCCCAGCCCGCGTCGCGCATCAGGGAGAGCATATGCTCGCTGTCCACCAGATTTTTGGCGCAGCCGAGCGAAATAAGTCCTAATTTCGGCATGAAATACTCCTTTTTATGATAAATCGACAGATATTTATATTATGATTATGCTTAATATAGTATACACCATAACAGACGGTTTGTCATGTAAAGATTTACACGGCAAAACCGGGAAAATCCGTGCAAAAAAGCAAACTCCCCCGCAGAAAATACGAAGGAGTTTTCGATTACCGCGCGGCAGCGCGTATAAAATACAATCTGCGGAGCAGATTGATAAAAACCGGGAGCATGTATCACGGTTTTTATACTTTGAGAGAGATAAAAGTTTCGAACAGGAACTTTTATCCGTTCGTGTTTTGCGAAGTCAAAACACATCTTGTCGCAAAACAGAGTTTTGCGACAAATCAGCCGAGATTCTCTTTTCGAATGCGTCCCTCGCGCAGCAGCTCGGTGAGCGTTTGACGGTCGCCGGCGCGGATGACGCGGCGGTATTCGTCAAGATGCCTGATGATCTCGTCGATCTCGCACGCGAGCGGCTCGGCATTGCACAGGAACAGCTCGCTCCACATGGTTTCGTTCAGCTTTGCGACGCGCGTGAGGTCCTTGTAGCTGCCGGCGGAGTAGCCGTTGTGCTTGTCGGCCTCGGGGCTCTTGATGTAGGCCGAGGAAACGACGTGCGCGAGCTGCGAGGTGAAGGCGATCATGTGGTCATGCTGCTCGGCCGTGCAGCGCACGGTCTGGCCGAAGCCGAGCGACATGAAATACGCCTCCAGCTGAGACAGGATGCGCTCGCTGCTGCTCCTTGTCGGCACAAAGATCATGCTCGCGCCGTCGAACAGCGTGGGAAGGGCGTAGTCGAGGCCGGAGAACTCGCGGCCGGCCATCGGATGTCCGCCGACGTAGTGCACGCCTGCGTCGAGCGCGGCCTGCTCGAGATGCTCGACCATGAACTGCTTGACACCGACCATATCGACGATTACGCAGCCCTTTTTCATTTTCGGCATATTTTCAAGCAGCCAGTCCACGGTTGCCTGCGGATAAAGGCCGATAATGACAAGATCGACCTCGCGGAACAGTGCGTCGGTCGCGATGGCGTCGATCGAGCCGTCAGCGAGAGCCTGTTCTGCGGTCGCGCGAGTGCGGTTCCAGCCGAGAACGCGGCTGAGCGTGCGCGCCTTGATGGTTTTCGCCATCGAGCCGCCCATCAGACCGAGTCCGGCAACGAGTACGGTATCAAACATGAGTGGGTGCCCCCTGTTGCTAATTTTATTCAGATAAAGTGTATAACGGCGAGGCGGCTTTGTCAAGGCGGGTTATTCCGCCGTCAGGCGCTTGAACATGCGGTAGTGCAGGCCGTTCGCATCGCGGTGCTCGCCGCGCTGCTCGAAGGCGAATTTGCGATAAAAGCCCTGCGCGCGCAGGTTTTTTTCGGCCACATGGGCGCACAGCCAGGTCTTTCCGAGCGAGCGGTATACGCTGATGGCCTGACCGAGGATCTGTGCGCTCAGACCGCAGCCGCGGTATTCGCTGCTGATGCAGAAGCCGCCGAGCAGACCGACGTCCGGCTCCTCGTCGTACCAGGTCTTGAGGTAGACGAGCGCGGCGGGCGTTCCGTCCTCGAGCAGACCGAACGTGCACGAGCGCGGCGAGACCTGCTGCGCGCGCTCTACATCGCGGAGGAGCGCGGCCGGGTCAAGTCCCTCGTCCGTGCCGTAGGCATTGCGGTGCAGCTCGCGCATGAATTCCACGATCTTATCCACATCCTGTGGATTGTTCGGGTCGGCGCGGCGGAACCAGATCTGCGGCGAGACCGGGATGCCTTTGGCGTTCTTCCAGCCGATGCAGGCGAAGGTCGAAAGCTCCTGCGGCAGATGAGAGGCGTCGTTTTCATATACAACGTCGATACTGCCGTCGTCGGCAAAATCGAGCCGCGCCACGCAGGTGTTGTCGCCCCAGCCGATCTCGTTCATCTTTTCGGGCGGAAAGCCGTGCGCGATGGTCAGCGCGCCGCGGATGGCGGAGCCGTGCGTGACGACCGCGATGGCCTTGCCGTCGTTTTCCTGCGCAAGGCGGCGCACCTCGTTCAGCATGCGCGCGCCTGCCTGCATGACGGTCTCGCCGTGCGGCGGCGCAGCCTCCCACGGACGGGCGCACCATTTCGCGTACTGGTCAGGCCAGCCGTGCGGCAGCTCGGCCCACGGGAGATCCTCCCAGTCGCCCATGTCGATCTCGTGCAGATCATTCCGCAGCTCGACCGTCAGACCGTGCGGCGCTGCGACCGCCTGCGCGGTCGTGCGTGCGCGGAACAGGGGAGAGGCGTAGACCGCCGCGAGCGGCACGTTTTCGAACCGCTTCGCCAGACAGGGGAGCTGCTGATATGCGCGCGGCGTGAGCAGGCTGTCATACAGTCCGTGGCAGCGGCGGTAGATGTTGCCCTCGGCCTCGGCGTGACGGATGATGTAGACCGTCGCCGCCATCAGCCGACCTCGACCGCGCCGGACAGCTCGGAAACGCTCTTGACGCCGTGTGCGTCCATCCATTCCTCAAGCTCGCGCAGCGCCTTGACGGGAGCGGTGGGGTCGTTGAACATCACGGTGCCCATGGCGACCGCGTCCGCGCCCGCGAGCAGCATTTCCACGATGTCGCGGCCGGTGCGGATGCCGCCCATGCCGAGGATGGGCACGGAGACCGCCTTACGGACCTGATAGACCATGCGGACCGCGACCGGGAACACCGCCGGGCCGGACAGGCCGCCCATGACGTTGGACAGGATCGGCTTGCGCTTTTCGATGTCGATGCGCATGCCGAGCAGGGTATTGATGAGCGAGAGCGCGTCCGCGCCGGCAGACTCGGCCGCACGGGCGATCTCGGCAATGTCGGTGACGTTCGGGGACAGCTTGACGATGAGCGGCTTTTTCGCCTTTGCCTTGGCCGCCGAAACGACCTCCTCGACCATTTTCGGCTGGGTGCCGAAGGCCATGCCGCCGCACTTGACGTTCGGGCAGGAGATGTTCATCTCGATGAGGTCAACGTCTGCGTCCGAAATCTTCTCGACCATGCCCTCGTATTCCTCGACCGTGTTGCCCGAGACGTTGGCGATGATCTTCGTGTCGTACTGACGCAGGAAGGGGATCTGCTCCTTGATGAAGCGGTCGATGCCCGGGTTCTGCAGGCCGACACAGTTCAGAATGCCCTGCGGGGTCTCCGCGATGCGGGGCGCGGGGTTGCCGAGGCGCTCGGTCGGGGTCAGACCCTTGACGCCGATGCCGCCGAGCTGGGACAGGTCGAAGAACTCGCCGTATTCATGGCCGAAGCCGAACGTGCCGGATGCGGTCGTGATGGGGTTTTTCAGCTCCACGCCGCAGAAATTTACTCTTAAATCAGCCATTACCACTCGACCTCCTCAGCATTGAATACCGGACCGTCCTTGCAGACGTGACCGTAACGGGTTTCGCCGTCCTTCGCCTTGAGCGCGCACGCACAGACGAGGCACGCGCCGATGCCGCAGCCCATGCGCTCCTCCATCGAAACCTGGCAGGGAACGCCGGCCTCCTTCGCGATGGCGGCGATGGCCTTCAGCATGGGCTTCGGGCCGCAGGCCGCGACGCCGGAAGCGGAGGCGATCTGCTCCTTCAGCACATCGGTGACAAAGCCGTGGCGGGCATAGGAGCCGTCGTCGGTCGTGACGAAGGTCTCGCATTCGTCGCGGAAGTCGCCCTCAAGGATAACGGCGCCCTGATTGCGGAAGCCGAGGATAGCCGCAGGCTTTGCGCCCTGCTTTACTGCCTCGCGCACGCAGCCGAGCATGGGGGGCACGCCGATGCCGCCGCCGATGAACACCGGAGCGCTGCCGAGCGCGCCGACGTCAAAGCCGTGGCCGAGCGGGCCGAGCACATCGAGCTCGTCGCCGGTCCTGCGCTCGCTGAGCCACTTCGTGCCCTCGCCCTTCACTTGAAAGACGATGCGCAGCTCGGGCGCCTTCCATGCACAGATCGAGATCGGGCGGCGCAGCAGATGACCCTCGCCGCAGGCAATGTGAACGAACTGGCCGCACTGCGCCAGCTCCGTGATCTTCGGTGCGTGCAGCACCATCAAAAATAAACCGTCGCCAAGCTGCGTATTTTCCGCAACGCGGCAAATTTCCTGCACTGACATAACATTACTCCCTCCGGTATTCGTCTGTACCGTTCGGGTACAGCCTTGTATTTACGCTTGTACTGTCATTATAAAGGAAAAACGGGAAAAAGAAAAGAGCGGAATTGCCGCAGACGAAAAAACAAGGCCGCCGTATCAGGTATAAACGGCGGCAGAGCGTGTATAATACGAAAAAAAGAGATGCTGAACGCAGGAGGGGAGGAGGACACGATGGAAGAGAAGCGTTTTCTGACCATACACGACGCATCGCGCCTGTGGCACATCGAGGCTGAGGAGCTGCGCCGCCGCTGCGCGGAGGGCAGGATAAAGGGCGCAAAACAGGTTCGCGGCATCTGGCTGATCCCGCAGTAGAGCACTGCCGCGCGGCTGGCAGTCCGGCGATAAAGTCCGCTTCCGGGAAAAACACAGATTGTCGGAAGAACGATGGCTTTTCGACAGTCTAAAGCCCCGCAGAGTTGCTTCTGCGGGGCTGCTTTCTATTGGATTGCGCATCAGACAGGCTTTCTGATGCGTTTTTCGGGTGCTTAGTACAGCTTTGCACCTGCCGGGATGTGAGGATCAACCATCAGCAGATGGAGCTGCTCCGCAAAAATTAACCAGTGTGATAATATAACATTATCTCTTTATGAGAGAAAGGAGTGTTTTGCTTGAAATTTCTTCATAAAAAGAATTCGAAAAAAGGAGCTATCCCAAACGGATAACTCCTTACTTTCTGTAAAGCCATTTTGTTCATATGTGGTGTCAAATTGGTGTCAAACCAATCCCACAATGCCCAAAAGTGACGGTATATCTAGACTTTTTAGTCCAGCGGCTTCATTGTCGGGAAATTATGACCTGAACGGACAAAGGTCTGCAAGCCCCTGTTGACCCTCTGCGGTCGCTCAACAGCGGTTAAATCGGCCTCGATTAAAAGTCTGCGATTCCTTGTTGTTTACAATCCTCTCACTGGCACACGCTTTGGCATACGTGGCATACTCAGCGCAGTACCGCCTGCACTTGCGCTTAGTTCGCACCGGTCTTCCTTTTACTCGTTCATTATACCACTGTATCGGTGCTCTGCAACTTGAAATTTCAACTGAACCATTCGCTCAATATTGCAAACGGCGTTTCCCGAACGCCTCGGCTTGCTTTTATCAATCGCTGTGGGGTTTTTATGTGTTCAATTTCATTTTACAATTTACCACCCAACAGGAATTTACTTTTACAAATAATTGAACAGACGTTTTCTACATTCATCTATTGACTTTACTGCACAGAACGACTACAATACAGCCATATAAGGAAGTGTATTACTATGCCGCAAACTGCTTTTCGCCCCAACCACATGCACATTGCGTGGCACGATTACACATCACATGATGCTACTCTACCGATCTCTGCCGCGCCCTTGCGTGAGAAGGCCTCCGTCATCGGCCGCACCGGCTTGATGCTGCTCTCATGCGGCACCGGTGCATGGCGTGTCCGCAGTTCGATGAACACGCTTGCGGAGGAGCTGGGGCTGGTCTGTGCAGCCGACATTGGCCTGACCTCAATCGAATACACCTGCTTTGACGGTGAACAGGCATTTTCGCAAACGCTCACGCTGACCAGCACAGGCGTCAACACCTCAAAGCTCAACCGACTCGAGCAGTTCGTCGCTGAGTTTGCCGACATCTGCTCCCGTATGACCGGCGAGCAGCTGCACACCCACCTTGACGAAATCGAGCAGGTGCACGGACTGTATTCGCCACTGATGCTCGGTCTGGCGGCTGCCCTCGCCTGCGGTGCATTTACGTTTCTGCTCGGCGGCGGCTGGGTCGAGATGATACTCGCATTCTTTGGCGCGGGTATCGGCAACGCCGTGCGCTGCAAGCTGTCCAAGCACCATCTGACGCTTGTGCTCTGCACGACTGTTTCGGTCGCAGCAGCCTGTCTGGTGTACGCGGGCTGTCTCAAGATTGCCGAGATGACCTGCGGCATCAATGTCCAGCACGAAGCCGGCTACATCTGCTCCATGCTGTTCATCATTCCCGGATTTCCGTTCATCACCAGCGGCATCGACATGGCCAAGCTGGATATGCGGTCAGGTCTCGAACGGCTCAGCTACGCGGTAATGATCGTATTGATTGCCACAATGGCCGCATGGCTGATGGCGCTCGCGCTGCACCTCAAACCGGTAGATTTTCTGCCGCTGAACCTCAGCATGCTGCAGTATATCGTATTCCGCCTGCTCACCAGCTTCTGCGGTGTGTTCGGCTTTTCGATCATGTTCAACAGTCCGGTACCACTGGCGATGTCCGCCGCGGTTATCGGCGCAATATCCAACACGCTGCGTCTGGAGCTGGTTGACCTTGCATCTTTTCCACCTGCGGCTGCCGCATTTTTCGCGGCCATGATCGCCGGACTGCTGGCTTCTGCGTACAAAAAGCACTCCGGTTTTCCGCGCATCGCGATTACAGTGCCGTCTATTGTGATTATGGTGCCC
The DNA here is from genome assembly GCF_003481705.1 of Butyricicoccus sp. OM04-18BH. Lineage (GTDB taxonomy): Bacteria > Bacillota > Clostridia > Oscillospirales > Butyricicoccaceae > Agathobaculum > Agathobaculum hominis. Next base: position 280,700 of record NZ_QULN01000001.1, on the reverse strand, counting down.
GGCCTGTATCTCTACCGCGCAATTTACAATCTCGGCATGATGAACCTGAGCATTTCCGCTTCGTGGTTCGCGTCTGCCACATTGATCATTCTCGCGCTTCCGCTCGGACTGATCTTCGCCCGCATTATGACGGATAAGATGTTCCGTTACTGCACCTGATTTTCTGCAGACAAGCCAAAACCGCTGCTGTGAGTTTTCCTCATAGCAGCGGTTTTGTTATGCTTTTTACAGCGGCAGCGAGTCCTTGCCAGCCTGATGGATCATCTCCTCACGACAGCGCAGCACAATGCCGTCCACCTGCTCGAGATGGTGCAGGATGTTATGTTCAAACTCCTTAAGCGGCAGCAAAACGCCCAGTTCATCGTGGCTTTTCTGCAACTTGTAGCCAGTGTCCTGACCGTAGAATACCATCGCGGTCGGACACCTCTGCTGGATTTCATTGAATGCGTCCCAGACGATGTTGTACGCCTGTGCTTCGGTCAGACCCTGCTCGACCGTATCCGGCAGCGCGTACAGCGTCAGCACGCCGCGGCGGGACGGCGAATACATCTCCCGCACCTGCATGTCCTTGGTGTACTTGTGGCGCAGATGACTGCCATCGGCCAGGTAGAGCGCCGCTCGCGGTACAGACAGGTGCTGACGGTAAATATCGTGGAACTTGCGCAGCTCTCGTGCCGAGACGGCATTGCGGTATTCCTCGCGCACCTCACCGTTCGCATCGGTCAGCAGTCTGGGATTCCCGCCGTTTTTGCCATGAAAGCGATACGGAATAAGATAGGCTGTGCGCAGCAGATCGAACATCGTGTTATTGCATAGCGCAATCGTCAGCGCAGAAATATCGCGGTTCTCGTAAGCCTGCAAAAGCGCTTTCGCAAAGCTGCACTCTGCACCGCCGCCATCCTCAAACGATGCATTCTCCTGCTCCATGCAGAAGGTTTCGTACAACTGCTGCTCTGCACCCGGATTGCTCAGAATTCTGTGGAACAGTGCTTCGGCGTGTTCCTCTCTTGGAAAAAGTGATGCCATGATAATTCCTCCTTATGCACTGTCAAGAGCTTGCTTTTTTGCAATACAAGCATAGCCCTGTTTATCTCGTATGTCAATCGTATTTTTCAAATTATAACGTAACCGTCAAACCTCCCGCATCTCCTGTGGCCAACTATTAGGATAGCATTCACAAAAGAGTCTATGAATATGAACCGTCGTTTTTACTGAGAAATTACTGTCTTTCTCGGGAAGCACGCTTTCAATGTCCACTTTTTCATTCTCAATATCCACTTTCGCATTTCCCATATCCACTTTTTCTTCATTCAAAAGTCCACTTATATGTAGATTGCGATTATGAAGCTCATTCTTCTCGTTCAAAAGCAGATTTCTGAAAAACACTTCCAGATACTCCGTTGTTTCGTGAATACCTTTCTGCAGGTTCGTATAGTTTGCACGGACAAGTGCATTTCTGAAATACCACGCATTTTCATCAAATATATCATTGGTAGCAGAAAAACCAAGTGTCCTCAAATAGGCAGCAGCTTCTTCCAGCGTGATTGTTGCCCGTTCCCATACGGGAACCAGGTTGTTTTTTTCTTCTCTATTCACTTTCTTTTACCTCCTGCTGTTCGTTTCTCCGCATAGTCCTGATAATTTGTGTAACGGTATTCACACCAGTCATATTCTCTCGACTTGAAAAACTTCTTTCGGATAGCATCATAAAAGTGTTGAATCGCTCTGAGGTTGATGTTCTCCGTAAGGACTAAATCCCTGACCGTAATCTTTTCAAGCTGTCTGTGAATCTTTCTCCAGCCGGTGTAGTCGAAGCACTGATTCATTGCCCCGCAGTACATCGCCTCGTCTACTGTGATATTCGGATTCAGACTGCGATACAGGCAAACGATAATTTCCTCGACTCGTACTGCATCGAGCAGGTTCATATTCAGCAGATCAAAGACGCGCATTTCAAGCACCTGATCCAAATGTTCAAAGCCAAGCGAATCGAAGTAATTCGCCACAGTACGGTTTACAACAGCTTGCCAGTCATCAATTACCACAAAGGCATTCAATTCGACATTCATCGTCACACCTCGTCTTTCTGCAACGAGCGCAAACCAAGACTGATAGCCGCTGCTGCATCAACCCGGCGCATAACGCTTTTGTTTACGTGGCCGATCTTATCTCCCAGTCTGCACTTATCGACCGTCCGCAGCTGTTCCAGCAAAACCAGAGAGGGACGTACACCACTCTCTCGACCTACATGCACATGAGTCGGCAAAATGTTTTTTCTGATATTGCTGGTCAGCGGTGCAACAACAACCGTCGGACTATAACGATTACCAACATCATTCTGAACGACGACTACTGGACGAAAGCCAGCCTGCTCAGAGCCAACCGCCGCACCCAGTTCGGCATAGAGAATATCTCCGCGCAAGATGGGACTTCTCTTGTAAGTATTCATATCGACCCTCCTCAAATTTGTCCTCTCACTAATCAACTACAACCTTCGAGTCCAAAAACTGATAATCATTTTTGAAAAAATTCAAAATGAATTTTTCAAACAGCTTTACGCGGTATCTTGCCTGATGTTCCGGAATATCATATTTTTCCCTTAAATAGCTGCATGCCTTATGTTTTCTGCCATTCAAATAGAATCTGAGAACCTCATTCGCCCATGGCTTCCAGTTTTCAAGCGCAGCACGCAGCTGGCGCATAGTTTCTTTCTCAACTACAGCCTTCTCTACGCAAAAGCTATCTGCAATAAAGTCAGTCAAATCGCCTGCATCTTCGTTTGCACAAAGCGTGTCTGTAGACAGAAACTTATACTTTCTTTTTGCATTCTGAATTTTGTTTCTGTAAGTTTGCTTGCTGTTCCACTTCTGATAATCCGGCAAGCCTGTTTCGATGTACATGACATCCAATCCATCCGTATCAGCAATTACATCCTTGGTAAACAGCCGGCGTTCCTGTAAAGGCAGTTCCTTATTCTTAATCAGTATCTGCGTGAATTCCTCCTGAGAGGCAATCCGCATACCCATGCTTGTATTCTCTCGATCAACAAAGACCAGCACAGTCGTTTTCATCTTGCAATCTCCTTTGAATTTTTTTGAAAAATCAAAGGTGATCACGGATATGCGGCGATTAGCGCCAGCCAGTAAAAAACGCTCATTTCGTTCCTTTCTGGAACCAAATGAGCGCAAAAAAGCCACTTGATCTGCTAACCTATCGCCACAATGATCGAACCGTGCTTTCTAAAGCACAGGTTGCAAATCAAGTGGCGCAATGGAAGTCAGCACATCAAGTGGCTCCGTGGCACAATCTTGTTACTCCATATTCAATTCAATCCGCTTATGCGGTATACAGCCGAAAGGCAATCGGTGGAAACACTACTTCCTCACCGCAGTTCGGGCATTTTGCCCTTGAAGGGCCATGTTCCCCCCGATACAAAATCTCGATCTTATGCTCACAGTATGGGCAGAGCCGCGCAACGCTAGTGCCGAAAGCCGCCATGCTGAACTGAAGTTTCAGTTCTTCCTGCTCCGCCTTCACCTGCGCATAGCGTTCCGGGTCCTGCGTCTTTACATCAAGTCTTGCCATATTGAAATACCTCCTCTGAGAATCTATCTATCTGTTTCATCACAGCAAATATCGATTAAACTGTACGGATTATTCAGGTCGTTTCGATCTACCAGACCCAGCTGCTTCATTCGAATTGCCAGCGCCGTTTTAGAGACCCCCATCTTATCTGCAATCTGCGAAAATGCTTCATACTGCCTTGCCGCAAATATTCGATTGACCATACGCATTTTCTTTCCTAAGCCATACTCCCGCATATACTGCAGGATCAGGTCTTTGGGCATCAGCACTGCTGAAGCCAGCATATTGGTACGCCATTCTTCCCAGTCTGGCGTCACGTTTCGTGGTGCAAAACGCAGGCTGTAATAGACTCTGCGCAGCTGAACGCCTAAATAGGTTTCTGGATACAGCATTCCGTATACCAGGTGGCAGGCTTCGTGCATCAGCGTGAAATTGTGACGCCCGATATTTGCGTTCTCGCTTCTCAAACTCTCGTCAACGAAAACCGTCCTACCATCCAAGGGCGCATATACCGGGTGCTCAACATCATCAAACACTTGAATCGCAACCGGAAGCATACAAGTCAGGCCCAGCACATGCCCAAACCGCGATAATTTATGATATGCGATCTGGAGGCCCAGCACATTGCTTGTCACAATTTCAGGGTCGATTCTCGTTAATTTTCGATTCTGCTGAGCACAGTACCGGTGATATGCCCGCACGATGCGTTCGGCAATCGTCTCGATTTCTTGAACCGTCAGGTAGGGCATAGCCGGCACCTCCTACACATGAAGGGTTTTGGCTTCTACAAACCACAGGCCTTCATCTTCAAAGAGAAATGTACGATGCTGTCCGATCCGGATGGAATACCGTATGCCGGTTCCTCCGACTTTACTCGCGGCGGCTCTCTTTCTGTCTAACACCTGGTCGATCTCATAGGTCTTGCCATCGGAGAACTTGATAGATAGCGGTATGCTGCCGCCATCCTTCGTATGGCGCACCAGGGTGTCTACATAGACCTTTTCCCAATTTACTGTCTGTTCCATAGTCTTTACTCCAAAGATTTATCTTTTTCCTATTGATACATCAGTCCCGGCATTTTTACGCTATCGCGTCCATCATCCGGCATCTTCAGATTGCCAAGCAGGCCAGCATACGTTAGAGATTTTTTGCCGAAACGACGACGCAGATCTTCGATCGCATCCTCCAGCCGCACTCTGCGATCTCGCCGCTCATAATCGACCATCAGTGAAAGCTGCTCTTCTGTTGTCTGAGGTATCAGGTCGATTGCGCGAATGGTGATTGCGCGAACTTTTTCAGTCCATATATAATGCTCTTTGAATAGCTGGAAGCCTGCTGCGGCTATTTCAGAGGGCAGCTGCGTTTTGAACGGCAGTTTGTACTGATACTGGGTACTGTAAAGGCTCTTGTTTCGCACAAAAATCTGAACGCCGGTAGCTGCCAGCCCATGCACGCGCAAGCGGTGGCCAACATCCTGGCTTAATTCCAGCAGCACATGAAGTACTTCTTCCTCGTTATCAAGGTCAGCCGTACAGGTAATGCCATGCCCTATTGACTTGACCGGACTGACAAAATCCTTCTGCATCACGCGAGACTCGTCCGTACCGTTTGCATATCGCCAGAGTTTCAGGCCATTGATGCCGAACATATATTTCAGCGTGCTCGGCTCCGTTGCAGCCAGATCACCGATTGTCTTGATACCGTAGCTGGCCAGCTTCTTCGTTGTGGCGCTGCCTACATAGAGCAGCTCTGATGCGGCCAGTGGCCAAATGTTCTCCTTGAAGTTCTGCTTTGTGATTACGGTAATTGCATCTGGCTTTTTCAGATCACTGCCCAGCTTGGCAAATATCTTATTGAACGATACGCCGATACTCACCGTCAGCCCCAGTTCTTCCTTCACCGACTGCCGGATCTCCTCTGCGATCTCCAATGGTTTGCCATATATCTCGCAGCCGGTCACATCCAGCCAGCATTCGTCCATTCCAAACGGCTCCACCAAATCGGTGTAACGGTAATAGATCTCATGTGCCAGCTTTGAATACTTCAAATACTGGTCATACTGCGGCGGAACAAGAATCAGGTCTTTACATCGCTGCTTTGCCTCCCAGTTTACCATGCCGGTTTTGACCCCAGCTCGCTTTGCAAGCTCTGACTTTGCCAAAACGATTCCATGCCGGTTCTCTGTTGATCCACACACTGCAACCGCTTTGCCTCGCAGTTTGGGATCAAGCATCATTTCAACCGATGCGTAGAACGAGTTCATATCACTATGCAGTATCGCACGGTCAGCACTCATTGCCACTCACCTCGCTTTCTGTGCTTTAAGCATATCATTTCGTTATGCGATATGTCAATCGTGCATTTGTATCGTTTTATTCAATTCTTTCTTGACACTGCTCTTTCCGACTTATATAATATAAGCATAAACACAGAGGGAGGAACAGACCATGAAAAAGGCTAACCGTTCCAGCAAGATTATCAACTTCAAAGATTTCAATACCGGCTATAATGCTGTTTCTGAAAGGGAAGATAATATCATCGGTAAAAAAATTGCAGATTTCCGTGCTGCAAATAAAATGAGTCTGACCGATCTGCGTATACTGCTTGAAATCTATGGTATATCTATAACCAACGCTTCTATCAGCAAATGGGAAACCGGAGCTTCTGTTCCGAACATCTATCAGTTTATTGCCGTTATGCAGGCTCTAGGCATAGACGAAAATATCTCCTTCTTCACGCGCGCTGCCGCACAGCTGAACCCAGAAGGATTGCGAAAGCTGCGCGAGTATCGTGACGATTTGATAGCTACCGGAAAATACAGAGTCGTTGCCAAGCACTCCTATGAAGAGGAATGCATTGATATGCCGATCAGCACTCTTTCCGTTTCGGCTGGTACCGGTACATTCCTCGATGAAGGGAATTTTGAAACTATCTCTTTCCCAAAGAGTGCAGTTCCTGATCGTGCTGATTTTGGTGTTCGTGTCTGCGGCGATAGTATGGAGCCGGTTTATCACGATGGTCAAATCGCATGGATTCAGGAATGCAGTGAACTGTCCCCAGGCGAGGTCGGCATCTTTATGTATGACGGCGACGGCTACATCAAGATGTATGATGAGCAGGAACCTTGTGAAGCCGAACGTTACGATTTTACTGACAGTGACGGCACACTCCATATGCAGTCTGTTCTGATTTCGTACAATAAAAAATACGAGCCGAAGCTCGTATCTCCATTAGTTAGATTTTCTATTGTAGGCCGTGTACTGAACTAATTTCCAATTAACCTCAGAGGAGGTCCTTGACTTGAATACTATTAGCCGTGTGCAGGAACTTGCTGACGAACGCGGACTTACCCTTTGTCAGCTCTCTAAAATATGTGATTTGTCCGAAGCCACAATCCGCACTGCTAAGAAACGCGGTAATCAGCTAAGTGTGGATACCATAGAGCGTATCTGCGAGGCACTGGATATATCGCTTAGTGATTTTTTTGCAGAAACCTTACCCAAATAAATTCGCTATACGCATGAGCTTCTATCTCCACTTTCGTAACCATCTAATCTATCCTCGCCAAGAAAAATACTGGATACCATTGCCTGTCGCTTTTCTGTATAGTAATCTCCGATCTTTTCATTGGAAAAAGCAAAGTGGTGTAAAGATTAATGATCTTTGTATTGGCACCGAAAATATATTTATTTCTCCGCGGCTTTTCTTCCAGGATGGGAGAGTGCCGCGGAGAATTTTTTGCGAAGAAAGAATTGCTATAACTTTCGTAATTCCGGGAAAACCTTTATCTAAGAAAAAAATACAATATTAACATGAATATCATGAATATAATATTGGAGGCTGTGAATATTCCCAAATACCTCCCTCTCAGATTCCTGTTTTCTTTTGCAATATATTTGAAACTTATCAGGCTTGCCATGGATGCAATCAGAGTGCCGAGACCTCCAATATTGGTTCCGACAATTAAAGCCCGGTAATTATCTGTAAAGCCGGATAAAAGAAGCGCAGCGGGAACATTGCTCATAATCTGACTGGCAAGAACAGCAGTAAGTGTTTCCCTTCCTGCCATGATTCTTTCCAGAAAACTGCTGAATTGCGGAATCCTTCCAAGGTTGCCGATAAAAATAAATAATGCGATAAAGGTGGCAAGCAGGGAGTAATCCACCCTGCTTATATTTTCCCTGTTTCTTAGCAGCATATATATAAGAACCACTACAAGAGGAATCTGGTATGGAATGATACGTGCAACAGTGAGCAGGCAGATTGTAAATAAGATCAGGTAAGCGGCCAGGTATTCCATGTTAAGTTCTTTTCTGTCAGAGAATCCCAAAAGAGTTTTATCTTTTTCGGAACCGCATACGTGAGGTGCTTTGGCAGCGGCTGCCTGTATCCATATCAGAAGAAGGATAAGTGCTGTGGCGGAATAGGGAAGCATCAGGGTTATTAATTCTGCCGCGGACATCCCTGCTCTGGCATATAGATAAAGGTTCTGCGGATTTCCGATTGGTGTGAGCATGCTTCCGAGATTAGCAGCGATTGTCTGCATGGCTACTATTTTAAGAAGCCAGTAATTGCCCAGTTCCTTTGGCATTTTATGCACAATGATCAGTGCAAGAGGAACAAAAGTAATCAATGCCACATCATTGGTGATCACCATTGACAGGAAGAAACATAAGAGTACCAACAGCCTGATCACACCCACAGTTCCCGATGTTCCCATCAGCAATTTTTTGGCAAGTATATCAAAAACACCAACAGCCTTCAAACCAGCTACAATTGCCATCAAGCAGAAGAGGAGCCAGAGAGTCCTGAAATCGATATAAGTAAAATAAGCCTTATCCGGTCTGACCCAGAACATAGAAAGAAGCGCCAGGATCACTGCAATTGACAAAACGGTTTCTTTCCTGAAAAAAACATATAATTTTTGTAACATAATATTTCCTTTCCGGTCCTCCTGGCTATCGTATGTGGCAGAAAAAAGAATCTAAACTGGAACTGGCAGCCTCCATGATCCGGCAGGTTATGCCTGAATTTCAGGAAAAAAAGCAGGTTATTAAAGACCTTAAAACAGCTGATTCATCAATAAGTCTTTTTTTCATTTTCATACCCCTTATCTTGTTTCGTGTCAATGTAAATTCATTATATCCTATCCATGTATTGAATGCAATGAGAATAGTAAATAGTCGGAAACTGTGGTATAATCAGGTTATCATGGTTTCCATTAGCATTCAAAATATAAAAGGGGAGAAAAAGTATGAACGAGCATGAAAATCAAACGATGAAAATATTCGGCAAGCGGCTGACCGCTGGTCTGCTGGGTGCAGCACTGGTGATGAGTATGCCGTTTGCGTCTGCGCTGACGCAGAAGAACATTACCGTAGAGCGTGGTGTTACGGTTTATGTGGATGACCAGAAGCTCAATCCGGGTGACGCAAACGGCAATCCGGTAGAGCCAATGCTGTATAATGGTACGACTTATCTGCCGATTCGAGCGGTATCTGCGGCGCTCAATGTGCCGATCGCATGGGATGGAACGACGTCCAGTGCGTATCTCGGTGAGCATAAGGTGGATCAGAATGCGGTAAACCGTGCCAAAGCGTATGTTTCAGTGATCGAGCAGCTGCAGAGCAAGTACGGCAAGCGCGCTGCCAGCGGCAGTATCGTCAGCGGTCTGGTGACGGCTATGCTGATTGATTTCGATGGCGACGGAAACGAAGAACTGCTTTGCGTTTGCAATACGAAGGACAAGATTCCGGCTGACCAGTGGGATAAACATGGTACAAATGCGTCCAGTAAGTATATGGTTTACGCATGGAATGGGTCTTCTGCGGTAAAGCTGGTAGAAGATGAAGTACCGTTTATCTTTACACAGAATGATTCTCGTAATTTCCCGCGAATGCTGCATATAGCTTCTCAGAATGGAAAGTATTATTTAGTATGGATGAGCAATGGTGATTTGGCAGGAAATAATAAAGCATATTCAACAGAGCGGATAGAGACTGTAGTGAATGGTCAGTGGCAGACGAAAGGCATCTGGCACTATGAAGATTGGGATTATGAGTCAGTAAGAGTATGGGATACAGATTTGTTTACTAATGAAGTAATTGATACAGAAAACGATTGGAAAGAATTCGACAAACTGCATTACTCTGCAAAGGAATATCAGGTGACCTTTAGCAGCTATAATACGGATGGACATCAGAATAATACCCTCGACAAACTGGCTCCCGCACCGGAAATCGCACTTTCCAAGCTGAAAGCCATCGCCAACTCGCAGTCGTCCATTCTGGGCGGCAAGGCCTCGGGCGAGTACAATGCGAAACGTCGAATGGAAAAGCTGGCTGTTGAAACAGGGATTAAGGTCTATGTGAACGACAAGCTGATTGTTCCGACCGACGTCAACGGCAAGACGGTTGACGTGCTGCTTTACAAGGGCACGACCTATCTGCCGGTTCGTGCCGTGGCAAATGCACTCGATCAGGCTGTTGCGTGGGATGGCGCGAGCTACAGCGTATACATCGGCAGTCACAAGGACGTATAGGTAATTACAGCAAACCCACCTTATATGGATCATTGGAGCTTGAGGGAGTCGAAGATGATTCATTCGTGAAAAGAAAGGACCAAAGAATATGAACAAACGCACTATGTTTATGATTGGCGTTGTTAGCGCTGCGCTTCTCACGAGTGCTGGCGCGGTGAACGCAACCCCGACCAAGAATACAATCTATGTAGACGGCACAAAGGTTAACGGCGCCGCTTACATGATTAACAATAACAATTACTTCAAACTCAGGGATGTTGCGGCGATGGTCAACGGAAGCACAAAACAGTTTGAAGTGTCTTGGAATGAGACGAATAAGCGGATCGATCTCACGACCAACAAGGCATACACCGTTGTTGGCGGCGAAATGGCGCTTCCTTCTAGCGCAGTGAAAACTGCCAAGGAATCGAAGGCATCCGTATTTAAGGATGGAAATAAGGCTGATTACACAGGATACAACATCTCCGATAACAACTATTACAAGCTGCGTGATCTTTGTAAGGATATGAACATCGGCGTCAAGTTCGATCTCGCAACCAATCGAGTCGATATTCTGACGACTGTAGGTTACGGTGAAGAGGATAACGCGGGTAATACCACGAAACCCACGACACCGACTGAGCCGACAAATCCCGTAACGCCTACGGAACCCACGGCGCCTACGAAACCCACGACGCCGACAACGCCCTCCACCAGCGATAAAATCGGCCCCAGTGATATTGATTATCGTGCGGCAGGTGATGAGGGAATTAAGAGCGTCGTTCAGTCAGCTTATAACCCCCATTATATTTACTACCCGTCTTACGGAAAGTATAGTGCAGACTATCAGAACCTGCTGGACACCTGCGGTGAGGAAATCGTGACCAAGACAGTAAGTTACTATACCTACTGCTCTCAAACCGATCAAAAGTCCGTGCTTGCAGGATATCCCATTCAGATTCTGGTCAAAGACGAACGCCTGAATAAGGAAACGAGAGTATGTGCAATGACTTATTATGTTTCCAAGCCTGAAGGCGAGATTACGATAAAAATGCCCAAGAGCACATACGAACGAGCCCTTTCTGGAGAAACGGGAGTATTCCGAGTGCTTGGTACGTTTATCGAGAGAGACAATTCCCATGCACTGATCAACGGGCAGGAATACCAGATCGATCCAGTGGACTTCTCTAAATCAGACTTCCGTTCCGAAAATCCCACTGCCATGGAAATGACCTTAATGCCGGTGTCTTGGGATAATTGAAAAAACAAACACCTACTCAGCCAATGCTTGCATTGGCTGAGTTTTTTATAGTTCTTTGATAGCAAGCGCAAAGTCCATCAAAATGCTGCAGGAGATTGAGAAAATGAAAGGTCGGGATTTCGTGCAGCAGCTTTTGGACGGCACGGTTCTGAACGAAAAGCATAGGAAGATTGTCGCGCAGGTGACGAGCGGATTGGAGTAAAAGAACAGCCACCGGAGAAAATTCTCCGGTGGCTGTTTGCTTAAAAAGTCGAATATTATGGTTCAATTTCGTGAAAATGTAATGTGTTTACGGTATTATCAAAAAAGTCTGCATAATCAGAATTTATGACGGCTGTAAACGAATCAAATTGTGGTTCAACCGAACAGGTAAACATCGTGCAAGCCTTTTCACGATCATCCCATTGTTGACGCTCTGCCGAACTCATATTCTCTACATCAGTAACAGAAAATTGTTCCCATGCCTTTTCATATTGTTGCCGTAATTCAGCATTTTCAACTGTCATAAGGCTACAATTAACACTCACTATTACGGGTATAGAAGTATCATTTATGTTGAGGTTTCCATTAGCTTCATAATAGTTTTCTGTTGAACACAGAGAGAACGAAAAACTTAATTCATCGCACGAATAAGTTGTGGATTCTAAAAGTAAACCTTTCACTTTCCATGCGTCATGTTTTTCTTTGACAACCTCTACATCATATAAATCCGTATCATTTATCATGTATTGAAACGACATAATACCTGATTTACCTGATTGATTGACTTCACCCTCACCGCTTCCGCCAACAAATGTGACTGTGTAATCTGAACCATATCTTGCAGTCAAGAAGGAATTATCCGTCATATACTCATCGGCCACGGTTTGGTCAGTTGCCAATATTCCCGAAGGAACCGATAGTTTACCGGCAGAACATCCCGATAATATTCCTACTAAAGTAGATAACAGCAATAAAAGCACCTTCTTCAAGAATAAATTCACCTCCACGAAAAAGATTCCACTTTGTTATTCGACTTACGATTCATAATTTTATATCCGCCATACTTACTTTTCCAATAAAGTTTCTCATCGTAAGCACTACGCATTGTACTATTGGGGAATGTTAGTGTAACATCCATAATAATATTTTCTTTCTTGGCAGAATTAAGTTTGAAGACTGTTAGCCACCAATGCCCCGACGAAGAACGAGAAGCAAAAGCATTGGTAGTATACGAATCACCGCCGTTTTTCTTTTGTACCACTTCTCTAAATGCAATGCTCATGCCAATGTATTCACTGGAATACGCTGCTCGGTACCATGCAACATTTTTAGATAACGGTTCAGTATTTTTTATCATAGAAAATAATCTATCAAATGCTTCTGTTCCGGTAAATACTGCACCATCGCATCGCATCTTTTGAAAATATTGACTAAGCGACATCGTGCCATCCAAAACATATAAACCAACTTCGCCGCCAGCAGTAGGACCGTATTCGCCCTTCCAACATTCCACACGCCATGTTTTGTTGTTATATTGGAATATACAGGACAAGAAATTAATATTGATACCCGGAACAATATTCATATACTTGTCAAAAAGGTCCATATAGCCAAATGTCCGCTGCCAACCATATTCAGATGAATAAAAATATTGTCCACCATACGAGTATTCAAAACCAAATTTTTGAGCTACCGAATCAATTGTAGCAGATATGCTGGGGCGTTTGCTTGTTTTTAGATACTTATCTGCAATCCAACCTGTTTTACCTTCATATTGAACTTTGGCCCAATTATAATTGTTATTGTTTTTCTTCTCGTTTAAATATGTAACAGCAGTATTATATTGCAATGTCGCGAGGACATTATATGATGTGCCTGCGCCACTACGCATATAGACATTATCAGTAGCAACATATCGCGTATTCGATGATGCAAGTCCAGCCCAATCAGAATAATTAACCACATTATTCCCGCAATACCCATACCAATTCTCGCCGTCCTTGATAGGGTCTTCCTGTGTGAACCGGTGGTCGGCAGGGTCGTAGAAACGATTCTGCGCGAAATACAGGTCAAGCACTTCGTCCCAAGTGTAGCCGGTGAAATTGTTGGCGTTGTCAATGCCGCTGAAATTCGTGTCCGTGTAGGTTTTGGTCAGCGGATTGCCCCACGGGTCATAGATCGTGTGAGAGATGACCTTGCCGGTTTCGTCTACGGCAAACAGCGTGCTGCCGAGATGACTGGTGCGATACCATACCTTGCGCACATCATTTGCCGCAAAGTCACTTTGCAGGTTTTCGCCGCCCTCACCGCGCTTTGTACCGGCTGCATAGCCGTACTCTGCCGAGATACGGGTGCCGTCCTCATCGTACACATACCGCTGCGTGAAGCTGCCGTCCTCTGTGACGAGTATATCACGATTGGCAATGGAAAGATAGTCCACAACATAGTTCTTTGTTACGGTTTCAAAATTGCTCTGGAAGGTCGTGCCTACCTCGGTTTCCCATGTGCGTTGCCAGAAAAAGCGTCCATCCTTCAAGAAGTCCAGATAATCGGTGCCGTGCGAACCGTCCTTCAAGTCGGAGTTTGCATGGGCGGCATTCTTGTTGTCGCGCACCTGTACATTCTTAATGCGTACATTGAGCGCATTATAGGTGTAGGTGCTGCTCTGACCGTCCTCTGTCTTGCCGGTTTTCAGCTTGTTCTGTGCCGTGTAGGTATACTCGGTCGTGCCGTCCGGTGCAGCCTTCTTAATCAGATTGCCCGCCGCGTCATAGGTATAAGTGGTCGTACCGTCCTTGCCGGTCTTGCTAACCAGACGGTTTTGCAGATCGTAGGTGTAAGTGTTCGTACCATCGGAAAGCAGATTGCCCGCGAGGTCGTAGGAATACTTCGTATTCTTGCCCTCGATATTGGTGCGGATAAGCTGATTGGCCTTATCGTAGTAGTAGCGTACCAACTCGTCCTTCTTGTCAATGTCTACACCGGAACGGTTTTCACTTACGATATTGCCCGCATCATCGTAGGTATACGCAGTCTGACGGCGTGTGCTGTTGCTCTTGGTGACTTCCTTTTGCAGCGTCAGCAGACCGGCGGCGTTATAATCATACTCGGTCGTGCTGCCGTCGCTGTGGCCTTCCTTGATTGTGCGTCCTTCCGCGTCGCGCGTGTAGGTAATGCCTGTGCCGTCATGGTCGGTCTGGGACTTCACATTGCCGAGACTATCATACGCGGTCGTAACAGCCTTGCCGTCGGGGTAGGTGATGGACAGACGGTTGCTTGCCGCGTCGTAGGTGTACGCCGTGGTCGTGCCGTCCTCATTTGTGACAGCGGTGGTGCGGGAAAGCGCGTCGAACGCAAATGCTACCGTGCCGTTTCCATCCTTGGCCGAGGTCATGTTGCCCGCCTTGTCATAGGCAAAGGTCGCAGTACCATCCGCGTCCTTGCGGGAAACCATGCGATACAACTTGTCGTAGGTGTACGCGGTCTGCTTGCCGTTTTCGTCAACCTGCGTCAGCACATTGCCTTCCTTGTCATGCGTGTAGGTAGTCACGCTGCCCAGCGGAGAGGTTTCGGTCAGCAGATTGCCCGCTGCATCATAGGCATAAGTGGTCGCGGCCTTCTCGTCACCGCCGCCGTACATCGTCGTGCCTGCGGTGTTGCCAAACGAATCATACCGGTACTCGAACATACCGCCTTCGGCGTTGGTCTTGGAAACAAGACGATTCAAGCCGTCATAGGTGTATATGGTCTTGTTCTTGTTGCCGTCGATCACCGCCGTCTGGTTGCCTGCAAGGTCGTATTCGTACTCGGTTGCATGGTTAAGCTGGTTGGTTTCCTTGACATGCCGATTCATGCAGTCATACGCATACTTCACCCATTCGTTGTTGCGGTTGGTGTACTGAATGAGATTGTTGTTCGCATCATACTGATAAACGGCATACGCATTATTCGCGTCGGTTTCCTTGCGGAGATTACCGGCTGCATCATAGGTGTAGGTAGTCGTTGCACCCAGCTTGTCCGTAGTTGCTGCTACTCTGCCGCGTGTGTCGTAGGTGTTGGTAACAACACCGGAAAGCGCGTCGGTTTCGGTCAGTACATTGCCGTTCTTATCGTAGGTGTAGGTCGTTGCATTGCCGTTTTCATCGGTTGCAGAAACGACACGACCCAGCGCGTCATAAGCAGACGAGGACACGCCGCCTTCTGCGTCTGTGGTCTTGAGCAGGTTATAGTTTTTGTCGTAGGTGTACTGTGTTGCATTGCCTTCACGGTCAGTGGAAACCAGTACATTGCCTACGCCGTCATATTGCTTTGTTCCCGCATTACCCAGTCCGTCAATCGTTTTTATCACACGATACGCACCGTCGTACTCGCTCTTTGCGATTACTGTTCCGTCCTTGGTGACAGAAACCGTGTTGCCTACCTTGTCGTAGCCGTATTCGGTCACAACACCTACTGCGTTGGTTTCGGTATGCGTTCTGCCGAGTGCGTCATAGGTGTACTTGGTTGCATTGCCGTTCTGGTCGGTTACTTCGCTGACATTTCCGAGCGCATTGTAGGTATAGTGGGTTTCGCCGCCGTCCGCATAGGTGATAACAGTAATCTGGTCTTTGCGGTTGTACTGATACGAAGTTTTGTTGCCTTTCGGGTCAGTGACGGTGAGTTGGTTGCCGTTCGCATCATAGGTGGTAGCAGTCTTACCGCCGAGTTCGTCATAGCTTTCTGTCGTGCGTCCCAGCGCGTCATACACCGTGCGGGTCTTGCTGCCGTCTGCGTTAATCTGCTCTACGGCGCGTCCCAGCAGGTCATAGATATACTTTGTCACATTGCCTTCGGGGTCGGTAACACTAAGCTGATTGCCCGCAAGGTCGTAGGTGTACGCGGTAACGCCGCCGAGTGCGTCCGTTTCGGTCAGCAGCCGTCCTACCTTGTCGTAAGTGTAGGTGGTTTCGTTGCCTTCGCCGTCAATCTGCTTTACCGCTGCATTGATGGCGTTGTACTCGGTCTTGGTTTCATTGCCGTTTGCGTCCGTTGTGACAAGCAGATTGCCAACAGGGTCATAGGTATAGGTTGTCTTGTTGCCTGCACCGTCGGTTTCAGTCTTGGTTCGTCCGAGCGCGTCATAGGTGTAGGTTTTCTTGTTGCCTTCTGCGTCGGTTTCCGAAACCGTGCGTCCCATGCTGTCATACGCATAGATCGTTTCGCCGTCCAGCGCGTCAATCGTCTTTGCTACACGGTCGAGCGCGTCATATTCATAGGTAGTCGCATTGCCTTCCGCGTCCGTAGTCTGGATAAGCAGGCCGCGATCGTTGTAGGTGTAGCGGGTTTCGTTGCCCTCTGCGTCTGTTACCGATACAAGCTGTGCGGTATCCTTGTCATATTCATAGGTGGTTTCATTGCCGTTCGCGTCCGTGCGTTTGAGCGGTTCGCCGTTCGTGCCGTATTCGGTCGTTACCGTGCCGCAGAGCGCGTCCTTGGTCGAGGTGGTAAAGCCGTTGGCATTGTACTCATACGAGGTTTCGCCGCCCAGCGCGTCTACGGTTTTCAGCAGCTTGCCCGCCTTGGAGTAGGTATGCTTGGTCGTTGCGGTAGCCGTATCACTCACCTTGGTATGCTCTGCAACGATGCGGCCTACGGCATCGTATTCAAAGCTGGTAACACCGCCCTCAGCGTCGGTGACAGAAAGCTGCCGTCCCTTATCGTCATACGCATAGGTGGTCTGATTGCCGAGTGCGTCCGTAACCGTAATCGGCAGACCGAGTGCATTATAGGTGTACGAAGTGGTATGTCCGTTCTTGTCGCGGAACTCGGTCAAGCTGTGTCCGGAGTAGGTATAGGTTTCCGTATTGCCGAGCGCGTCCGTGATGGACGCAATATCGCCGCCCGCCGTATAAGTCAGCGTCATAGTGGTATTATCCGCATAGCGAACCTTCGTCACATTGCCGCTGCTGTCGTACTCGTATGCGGTTGCACCATTCAGACGGTCGCTTGCAGAGTTGGCGCGATAATCGCCGTCATAGGTGTTGTTGGTGGTGTACTCCGTGCCGTCGATAACTGTTCCGATTTTCTGGATGTTACGGTGATTATCGTAGTAGTAGCGTGTTTCCAGACCGTTTGCGTCTACACAGGTCGTAACACGCGCGTCATCGTCATAGGAAACGGTAGAAACAGTGGGAATGTCCGCATTGATAAAGGTCTGCTTTACCACACGGCCTATGCCGTCATACTCGTTCTCAATATAGACTTCGCCTTCAAAGTCGGTAGCACTGTTCAGATAGCCGTTGCCATCGTAGGTATAATGCAGCGTATCACCGTCTGCATTGGTAACGCCGGTCAGAAAATCGCCGTCATGCTCATACGATACGGTGCGGCCTGCGTTATCGGTCACGGACGAAATATGTCCGTTCGACCATGCCAGCGTATAGCTGCCTGCAATGCCGTCAATTCCGGTCAGTTCATCGCCGTTGTAGGTAAGCTGTGCTACCGGCGTACCATCGGGATTATAGACGGTTTGCAGCTTGCCGCTCTTGCCATCATTCGAGAAAATGAACGCTGCGCCGTCCTCGTGCGTCATGCGGTAGCTGCCGTCTGCTTCATTTTCCAGAACAAAGCCGCTGTCTGCCAGAGAATCATAGCCGCCGCCACGGAGCGTAAGGAAGATTTGCTCCTCACCGCCGGGCATTGTCACACGGATAATACCACGGTCATTGATGAGCGAATAATCGTAACTGTGCGTAAAGCCAGTACCCAGCGCACCCTTGTTGTAGCGCGAGTTGTAAACACGAAGGAAGGTCAGCGGGATAATGCCTTCCAGCTTCAAGTCCTCGTACATGAAGTTGTACGCACCTGTTACCATGTTTACAGGGTCAAGGTTCTGGTAGTCCAGCACCAAGCCTTCCAGTTCGGGGAAACCGGTCAATTCATTGCACGCCAGACTGCCGCTGACAAACTGCTCGTACAGTTTCTTGCGTACTTCATCGGACAAACTGCCTTTCAGCATGAGGAACGCCGCCGTGCCATCTTCACCGACAACATAATCACGGTAGTCTACCAGCAGTTCGGTACTGACAGCAAACTTTTTCTTGCCGTTCTCCTGCTTCTGCGGCCAAGTATAGTTCTGACCGTGCGTGTGGCTATCATCACTGTCGGTACACTCAACATTCTTATCCGGTCTGCCGAGCGGTTCAATTTCTACGGTCAGATAAAACACATCTTCATCGAGGTTCGGACCGATAATCGGAATACCATTGAGAGAGCCGTCCCATATAAGCGTGTGCTTCATCATGGCTACCGGCTCAATATCTTCACCGGCAAAGTTCTTGTCTGCTTGATAAATGCCGTCCTCGGACAGTTTTACCAAACCGCCGTCCGTTTTGGTTGCCGGTGTGTAGGGCGATACCATAGTGTCCGGTGAATCTTCGGGAAGCCATGCTTTAACATCGTTTGCACCGGAGAGCAGGTAATTCTCTACAATCGAGCCGACAAATTCTTTCTTCAATCCATCGTCCGAAGGACTGCGGACATAGACATTGATATTCACATACTGTGTAAGCTGATACCCAAATTCCAGTTCCAGATAACCGGTATGCGGGTCGAATGTGCCGCCTTTGATTTCTGCTGCCTGTGCGTCGATGATTGGCACGAATCCAATCACCATGCAAAAGCACAGGAACAGAGAAACTACTCTGCGGACTAATGCTTTCTTCATAAGTTTACCTCCAACTATTCAGGAGTTCTTCCGTTTCTAATTCTTTCTATCAGTGCTTGTGCGTGATAGCGGCTTCCATGATGTTGCCATACGCCCAGTTGCTCTGGCTGACATCGGGGAACGGACAAGCCATGCTGTGCAGTTCGGTTGCCGTTTCATAGTTTCTGCCGAGCATACGGTTTATCATCGTTACGGTTTCAGCGCGGGTGATGTACTGCTCCGGTCGGAAGGTGCCGTCCGTATAGCCGCTGATTAAGCCGTACTGCACCGCTTGACGAATATAGCTGCTGTACCATTTGCCGTCTGCCACATCAGAGAAGGTCTTGGTACTGCTGGTCATAATCAAGCCTTCCTTTGCTGCGATACGCGACAAGGCCGTTGCCATCTCGGCACGAGTGATTGCAGATTCCGGTTTGAACACGCCGCCGTTATAGCCTACCATGTAGCCTTCCTTGGACGCTGCTTCAACCCAGCGATACGACCAGCGGTTATTGGCAACATCGGTATACGAGGATTGCTCCGGTTCGGCAGTTTCCTTTTCCAGCGCGTCAATCAGCATTTTCGCGGTCTGTTCGCGGGTGATATTGCGTTCGGCATGGAACATACCATCGGTAAAGCCGTTGATATACAGCTTGTGTTCTACCTTGGGCGTTGCAGGTGTGCCGCCGCCACCGCCGCCGATACCGCCGCCGCCACCGCTGGTAACATCGGTAGTGAGGGTCAGCTTTACCTTGGAATATTCAGAGCCGGTGTTGTCCTTGATTTGGATTGTGATACTGAAATTCGTATTCAGCGGAATATCCGTCAAAGCCTTCACATAGATACCGCTGCTATCCGCAGTAACCTGCACCTTGGTATCATCAAAGGTCACAACATACTCGTCCGGTCTAAGCAGCACCTTTGCCGTGCTGCCGGTAGTCAGCGACTTGTTCAGCAGCAGCGCATACAGATTTACCGTGCCGTCCTTGCTGACCGTAACCGTGGAACGAGTGCCGGTAAGCTGGTGCTGTTCGCTTGCCGCACCATCGGTAAAGTTTCCGGTGTTGTTCGGCATATCCTTCAAGACAGCGCCGGTCATGTAGTTATTGTTCAGATACACCTTTGCACCTGCGTCATGCCGTGCTTTGAGCGTAGCAGGAACAAAACCGCGCAGATAAGTGTTTTCCAAATGAATCTCGGTCAACGCGGTATGCGTAAATGCGTCCGGTAATACACCGCGCAGAGGATTCGTGTCCAGCGCGAGATATTGCAGGTCTGCCAGATTAGCAATACCGGCAGAGATTTCGCCTTCCAGCTTGTTTTCGGACAGGTCTAAAATCTGCAAACCGGAAAGCGTGTACAGTGTTTCGGGAATCGTGCCGGTCAATCCGCACTGCCACGCCGAAAGCGAGATAAGATTAGTTAGCGCGGACAGGTCGGGAATCGTACCGCCGATAGCATTTTCCGAAAGGTTCAAGTATTTCAGACTGCTCATACCGGCAACTGCCGCAGGAAAACCGCCGGTCAACTGATTTCCCATGAGGTTCAGCACCTCAATCTGGGTATTGCTCAAAATCGTGTCCGGTATCGTACCAGTGTACTGGTTATCTTTGAGAACCAGCGTTTTCAATGCGGGCATTGTACCAAACTCGGAAGGAATCGCACCTGCATAATCATTGCCGCCCAAGTCTACATTTTGCAGTTTCGGGAGCGTATAGAGCGCAGACGGAATATCTCCGCTCAAATGATTATCCGAGAGGAACAGATACCGCAATTCACTAAGTTCCCCGATTGCAGCCGGTATATGTCCGGTGATGTTCTGACCTTTTAGACCAATGCTCTTGATTTCCACAAGGTCTTCCGCTCCGGTGATGGTATCCAGTGTGCGCTGCTGGGCGTTCAGCAAACGCTCAATCTCATTGATGAACCATGTCTGTCCATCACAGGCGGCAATAAATCGTTTGGCATATTCCGTCTGTGGGTTTGGCGTAAAGTCTACTGCGCCTGCCGTGAGTGGTGCGTATAGCTGCAACAGCAAGGCTATTACAAGCAATACGCTGATTCGTGTGCGTTTCATTTTTCGATCGCTCCCTTTCTTTTGCGCCCAAACAGTTAAAAAAGGGCGCAGTACCGCATGGATAGTAGTCCACACAGTACTGCGCCCGTAATGCGGGGACTGGTTTAGGTAACTGGCTGTCATGCGATTGCTGGACAATCGTTTAGATCCTATAGCTTTGCGCCGCAGAGTTTCCTCTGTTTTGCCATTTCTGCCATTCTCCTAAGAGTTTGGGTTATTTTGCTATTCAAATTATACTAAGTTACTGGGTGTTTGTCAATTATTACTTTGTCAATTTCGACAAAAATATTTTTATACTTAAACAAGTACTTGTTTAAAATTGTGTACTGCTTACGTCGGAGAGGGTCTATTGTTATAGACTTCAAAGTTTTTTTCTCTGCGCTCGCCGCCGCGAGAATGGTGAGGGGGTGCTGCGGCTGTGGGTAACTGCCGCAAGGGAGTTATCCATCAACCGCAGCAGGGGGAGAGGAAAGACGCGGGCGGCGCGGATTTCGTTCCTCTCCCCTCACCTCAAAAGCGGTTTTTACCGGCGTTTTGATAAGATATTAGCATATCGCACAAAAACTGAAGTTGAATCTTGTGCATGATTAAAAATATTTTTCAGGGGCTATTCCATTGACCACATTTCGGCGTTATAGTAAAAGAGGAAATATTTCCAATGTCCTTTGACAACCGCATACTCAGGCATCAGGTACAAATTCGGCGCGGAGAGCTGCAGCGGAAAGCTGTGAACTGTGGGTGGCTCCTATCATGGCAATGACCCGCGCGGAAGATAATGATACTCCCGACCAGTCACCGTCCGAGCGTGAAAACGTCGCAGGCAATGAGGTCGGACAACGGATAGGTGAAATTCCTGTGGAATCGGTACGCCGCCGATCGCTTGGTGCTTCCCGCAGTCGGGGGTGAGGCCGAATAGACTGACAGTAACAGTATAAATCATTATAAAACCGGAAGAATACCGCTTCTTTGCGTGTATTCTTCCGGTTTCGCACTTCATGGAGGTTTTACATGTCATTTGATTACGAAATTTTATCACAGAATGATCTGCTGGAACTGTTTCCGTTCGGCCGGTCAAAACTCAACGCCTTACTGCGGGCCGGTGTTCTGCCCGTCACCAAAGTTGGACGTGATTACATCACCATTCGAGCAGAACTTGACCGCTGGTTCGCGGCCAATCGCGGACGTGAAATCTTCTATTAACCAGACGTTGCGAACCATGCAGAGTATGGCGTATAATAACAATGTTAGCTGTTGTAGCTGCCGCACCGGGTCAGGAGCGAAAATGAGCAATACAACAGAAAAAGTAACGAAAACGAATCGTCATTACGGGGAGGGCAGTATTTATCAGCACAAAGATGGCCGCTGGGTAGCAAAATACCGCGATGAAGCCATGGCGAAACCGCAGTACCTTTATGGTTCGACCGAAGCTGAGGTTCGCCGCAAGCTGCGGGATTGGAAAAAGCAGACGGCACGCGGTCTGACTGCGTGCAAGAAAGTGTTTTTTCGTGATTATGCAGATAACTGGTTTTACACGTTCAAGCAGCACTCTGTCGAAAACAGCAGTTTTGACCGTTACGAAAGCATTTATTTGCATCATATCAAGCCTGTATTGGGCGATATTCAGATTGCGTCTATCCGCAGTGAGGAGATTCAGAATCTGCTGGTTGCGAAAAGCAAAACGCTTTCGTACAGTGTAGTGAAGAAGATCAATTTCCTTTTGTCGGAACTGTTTCAGTATGCTCATTCCGAGGGCGATATTGCGAAGAATCCCATGCGCAATGTGAAGATGCCGAAAAAGACGCTGTTCAAACCGGAACGCGAAATCATCGCGCTGGAAAGCGAGGAAGTGCGGGCGTTGGAGCAGGTAGCAGTAATGAAGCGAAAGAACGGTCTGCCGTTGATTACGCACGCGAATCTGATTGTGTTCATCGTGCATACCGGTTTGCGCTGCGGTGAGTTGCAGGCTTTGAAATGGTCTGACATTGACTTTTGCAGTAAAACGGTTACAGTGAACAAGAACCTGTCTATGGTCTGCGACCGCGACCGAAACGGTGAACGGAAGAATCACAAAAAGGCGAAAATCAAGGGCACGAAAACGACAAGCGGCAACCGCATTGTTCCGCTGAACACAAAGGCGATTGCCGCTTTGAAAAACCTGCACACCATCTACCGCAAGAAAGGAATTTGCAGTCCGAATGTGGTAGCGTCGCTCAATGGCAATATGCTGTCTAACGACCAGTTGCAGCGTGTACTCCATCGTGTGCTGAAATATGCTGAAATCAGCAAGCCGTTCACGCTTCACCAGCTTCGTCACACCTTTGCAACACAGACACTTAACGCCGGTGTCCCGATTACCGTAGTAAGCAAGTGGCTCGGACACGCGAATGTATCTGTTACTTATAACACCTATATTCATGTGTTGGAATCCGTAGAAACTACGGCGGTAACGCTTCTCGAAGCTATCTAAAAATTTTCAAAGCCACTTTGGTATATATTCGGTATCACGACAAAGGGAAAATGCCGAAATTGTTAGATGTGGTGCGGGGTTTTAGTAAAAGAGGGATAGATCTGCGGTTTTCCCCCTCTTGCACCCTTAAACGCCTATATTACTGGGCTTTAAGTCGTTTTTTCGAGAGGCGTACACCAATGTTACACCTTTTCGCTACATAGCTTCAAGAACGTCTAACGCTGTCAGCCGTTCCTGTTCCATAGCGTGAATGTAGATATTATATGTGGTGGAAATACTGGCATGCCCCATCCATTTGCTTACTACGCTGATGCTTACGCCAGCATTTAACGCACGGCTTGCAAAAGTGTGACGTAGCTGATGGATCGTGAGCGGCTTGTCTATCCCCGTGTGCTTCAACATACGCTCAAGTAAATTGTGCATACGGTTATTAGTGAGGAAGCCGCCTTTTTGCGAACAGGCAACATATTTGCTTTTGATGCCGCATTGCCTGTAAATCATCTGCAATTCCCTAAGTGCGTTGATTGCTTTACTATTTAGTGGGATAATCCGGTTGCTGCTGGATGTCTTAGTGCCTTTTACCTGTAAGGTGCTTTTGGACGTATCTTTTCCGGTATCCCTGTTCTTGATCTTTGCCAGATTTTTATTTATGGATACCGTCTTGCTTTCAAAGTCAATATCAGACCATTCCAGCGCAAGCAGTTCACCACACCGCAGGCCGGTATGCAGCATAAATACGATCAGGTTTCCGTGAACAAAAAGCGGACGGCCTGTACCATACTTCTCTCTGGCTGCTTCCTCCAACCGTTTAACCTCTGCATCCTCTAATATCAGCATTTTCCGCTCTGGCTTAAACTTGCTCCGTTTTGCCATGATAACATTTGCCATTGGGTTTTTAAGAATGTCACCCTCAGTATAGGCATGTTGGAAAACCTCAGAAAGTATCTGCCGGATCATCTTGACGATAGTATAAGAATATTCAGTGCTTTTCTGGTTTAACAGTGTTTGAATATCAACCGCTTTGATATTCCCAAGTTGGAAGCCGCCAAGCGTCGGCTTGATATGCGTGTAATAGACAGACTCCAACCGATCAAAGCTGGTATTCTCCACGGCTGCGGCCTTGAAAGTATATAACCATCGCTCAATATAAGTGCTAAGCAATACTTTTCTACAATCCGTAATGCCATGCACTATTGTTTTCTTAAATTCACGCAATTTCCGTCTTGCTTCCGCTTCTGTCTTACCATAGACATAACGCGGTTTCAACATCTTTTCGTCCTTATATTTGCCGACCCAGCGGCCATCTTTCCGCTGATATACACTACCCTCCCCATATCCGCGGATTCTCTTAACTTTATTGATATTTTCTACTGTATTCATGCGTATCGCTCCTATCAAATAAACAGGGGCGGCAGCATAAACAGCTAACGCATATATTATAACGCCGTCCCTCTGTAAAGGCAATTCAATCAGTAAAATATCTCTTTCCCTTTATTTGCTTCAAACCACCGGTCAAGTTCACGTTCATTCGTCAAATAATCCCGTCCCACTTTCACCACAGGCAATACGCCTGCTTCCAGCAGGCATTTTAGCTTGGTTTTGCCAAAAGGGAACAACTCAAGCAAATCGTCCTGCGTCAAAATTTTATAATCCATAAACCACAGCCCTCCTGCGTATTGGTTATCATCTATGCAGCAACAATTTACTGCATCTCGTTTGCAATTCAAAATCCCCACATGGTTTTTGTGCGCCATGCCCGCTACCGGAACGGACAGCAACATGATATAATGAAACCATGATAAACTTTTCTGTTCTTTATTGTGGGGTATGACTTTATGAAAAAAGAAATCACATCTATCTTGTGTGCGGCAGCTATTACCTGTTCGGCAGGCGCCGCCAATGTTTCAAACTTTTCGGACGTCCGTCCGTCGGACTGGTATCACGATGCGGTCAACTATGTTTGCGAAAACGGGCTGATGAATGGTACATCGGATACGGCGTTCAGCCCGAACGCAACTACCAGCCGCGGCATGATCGTGACCATCCTGTACCGACTGGCAGGTTCACCTGATATGCCCGAAAGCAACTGGGGATACCCCTATGCAGACGTAGATACAAACGCCTATTACAGCGCGCCTGTCTACTGGGCGCGCATGAATGACCTCGTTACCGGGTACAGCGATACGCAGTTCGGCCCGAATGATGCGATCACCCGCGAGCAGCTTACGGCCATCCTGTACCGCTACGCGGACCACCTTGGCCTTGATACAGATACCGGCTTTATACCAGATAAATACTATGATTTCTCGGACTATCAATCAGTTTCCCGTTACGCAACAAACGCCATGAGCTGGTGCGTCAACAAGGGCATTGTCAGCGGCTCGGACGGAAAGTTAAATCCGCACGGGACAGCTACTCGTGCCGAAGTCGCAACAATGCTGATGAACGCGGAAAACATCTTGGACGCAAATGAACCGACGGAGCCGGAAACACCGGTTTCACCAGACGGACAGCCTGTGCCGGATGATACCGACAACGAAACCGCAGACGATAACCAGACCGTAACAGATGAAATCAGTCTACGCCCTATCGGCAAATCTGCGGTAGACGAGTACGGCGGCTATTGGGATTATGACCTGTCCAATGCCACCTTTGACGCCATCAACGACCTGCGCGAAGAAAACGGTTTGCCACGTCTGACTTACTCGTTGAAAGTACAGGAATGGGCGGACACTCGTTCCCGCGAAATCTGGATTGTTGACGAACGAGACGGGGATATTTCTCATACAAGACCGGATGGCTCGGTGTTCGCATCTGTTGGTTATGGATGCAATGCTGAAAATGCACTCATAGGTTTAATTACAACCAATGCGCAGGAAAACTTAAACAAATGGTATGGCTCACAAGGTCATCGAGAAAATATGCTCAACACCCGTTCAAAAACTACTGCTGTCTCTGCCTATGTCCAAGGTGAGAAAGTGTACGCTTTGCAGCTTTTTGATAAACTAACAATAACAGAATTAAATAATCGGTAAGCAAATCCCTCGTTTCACAACGAAACGAGGGATTGCCTTTTCCTATAAAATTGTTAAATCCAATACTCATTCCCGTCTGTGTCAAGCACATAATCGTGTTCGTGCGAGACTTCAGTAATCAGGTCCTCAGAAGAACCACTATCCGTGAAATATTGGATATGGCCGCTGTAAGCCGAGGTATCCGGGTCGGTATCCCGTC
The DNA here is from genome assembly GCF_003481705.1 of Butyricicoccus sp. OM04-18BH. Taxonomy (GTDB): domain Bacteria; phylum Bacillota; class Clostridia; order Oscillospirales; family Butyricicoccaceae; genus Agathobaculum; species Agathobaculum hominis. The sequence goes on along the minus strand of NZ_QULN01000001.1, from coordinate 253,890 downwards.
CGGTAAGCTGGCAAATCAGCTTGGCAAAATTCAGGCGGGACACATCACCGCTGAGCCCTGCATTCGTGCCAGTGATATACTTCACAAGCGTATTAAGCTGTTCCGAGGTAGCCCAGATTCGCAGATAGCCTTTTTCCGAAACCTCATAATTGATTTCGTAATCAACATCTTCGGTCATTTTCGTTGTGTCGAATACGCTTGCGGGCAGCACACCGATAGAGACAAAATATTTTGCTTCTTCGGGGATGCTGAACTCGTAGTCCGGCACCGTCACCGTGCCACGGTCCAGCCACGTGTTCCCGCCGTTGGAAATCAGACGATATGCTACGATGCACGCTTCTTGCAGTGAAATACGGTCTGCGGGTCGCCACATATTTTCGTCATAACCATTATAAAGCTGATAATGAATATCAGTTATCAAATCAGCAACTGAGCTGATAATTTCAACTTCCGGCGACTTTCCGATAGCATTGCCGTTATCGCCCTCTCCGGTCGCATAGTTGACGTAGGTCTTGCCGCCTGCATCGTTCTTAAAGCGGACGGTAAGCAAAATTTTATGCGATTGGCCGGGTGCAATGTCACCCAATTCCAGAGTGAATGCCTTGCCTGAAAAACTCCATTTATTACTTAGGACTCCGTTCACATAAACATTGTTTTGCAAAACAGGCGTTACCACAGAGGTATCCAGCGTATCTTTCAGCACGACGTTTTCCCACATTATATCACTGTGATTTCCAACAATAACCGTAAATGTTGCCGTTCTGGATACTTCGTCGGCATCCTTACTTACATCAACCACCGTCTTATCCACATCTTTTGTGACATAGAAGCCGGTGGCATCATTAGGGTTTTGCGGCTCAACCTCCGGTACGGTTACGCCGTCATCTGTTGCCGTGCCGATGCCGTTATCGCCGGTCACATCCACGCTGTTTTGAAGGGTCGTACCGGCCGCTGTGTCAAGTACCTGCACATCAAAGGAGATTACTACGCTTTCGCCTGCAGCCAAATCACCCACCAGCACGGACAGCGCGTTACCGTTCAGCTTATGCAGCGCCACCTTACCATCCAGATACACGTTGCCGATCAACTTCACGCCAGCCGGAAGCGTGTCGTATGCCACGACGTTTTTCCACGGCGCAGTAGCCTTATCGCCATTTTTGACCGTGATCTCATAGGTGAACATATCGCCAATATCAGCTTTGGTCACGCTCGCGGACTTAGTTACAATCGGGTCGGCTTCGCCCTTGTTGATCTGCACGCCTGCATCCGGAAGCGGCGTTTGCTCGTTGCCATCCGTCAGAATAGCCGTATTGACGATAAATTCGCCCTGCATACCCTCGTCTACCGTCACATCAAAGGTGTACACCACCTGCGTATCCGGTGCGATTGCGTAAGGCGTGAGCGTCAGCGTGCGTGAAGATGAATCGTAGGAATATTCCGTCGTTGCCTGACCGTCTTTCTGGACGTTGCCTGTGAAAGTCACACCATCCGGCAGAGCATCGGTCACGGTAACGCCGGTCCAGTCCGCCGTTGCCATTGCGCTATTTTCCAGCGTGATCGTGTAGGTGATTGTATCACCCACGCGCGCGGTCATTTTATTGGCTGACTTTGCACCCGCACGGCCGTCCGGCGTGCCGTTCTCGATGGTGACGCCGTCATCCGTGTCCTCCGTATCCGGCGCATTGCTGCCGGAAGCGACCGCCGTGTTCTCAATCATCATGCCGTAGGCATCACTGTTCACCAGCACATCAAACGAAATAGTTTTCGTCTGGCCGGGGGCGATCGCATCCAGCGGAACAGAAAGGGTTCGGTTTTCATTGTCATACTGATATACCGTTGAGTAGCCGTCCACTGTGACGTTGCCGCGGAAGGTCAGGCCATCCGGGATAGCATCCCGCATCACCGTGTCGCGGATATTTACCTCTGCACCCGCACCATTGGAGACTTGTACCGTGTAGGTCAGAGTATCACTGACACGAGCAGAAGATTTATCAACACTCTTGTTGATGGACAGGTCGGTCATACCGTCTGCAACGACAACGCCGTCGTCCTTGTCCTGTACCGGCTCGGTGTTGTCCGAAGTCAGGGTGGCAAGGTTCTGAATCGTCGTATTGTAGGCATCTTCGTTGACGGTCGCCACAAAGGAAACCGTGCGGCTGGTATCCGGCTCAATGCTGCCGACGTTTACCGTCAGCAGGCGGGTATTTTCATCATAGGTGAAATCACTCGTGCCGCTGCCGTCCAGCATGACCGAGCCGTACTCGAACGTCAGGCCAGCAGGGATAACATCAGTAACGGCCGCATTTTCTACGGGTACAGTCGCGGTCTCGCTGTTAGAGAGCGTCAGAATATAGGTGATCTTGTCGCCGACCTTGGCAGAGGACTTGTCCGCCGACTTCTCAATGCTGGGGCGGGCTTTACCGTCACCGATGGCAACACCGTCGTCTGTGCCCTCGGTGTCCGAAATATTGTCACCGGACATGACCGCAGTGTTGTAAACTGTTTTGCCGTAGGCCGATTCATTGACGGTCGCTGCAAAAGTAACCGTCGTTTTTGTATTCGGTGCAATTCTGTCCAGCGGCACGGTCAGGGTACGGGTCTCGTTATCGAATGAATAACCTGTACTTACACCGTCTACCTGCACGCTGCCGTCCACAAAATCCAGTTCCGCCGGGATAATGTCGGTCATGGAAGCGTTTTCGATTTCATAAACGGCACCCTCTGCGTTGCCGAGCGTGACGGTATAGGTGATCTTATCGCCGACCTCGGCGGAAGGCTTGTCCGCACGTTTTTCCACATAGGGCGCGGTGTCGCCCTTGTTGATATAAACACCGTCGTCTGTGTCCTCATACTTGCCGGTTTCGCTACCGCTTTCATCCTTAACGATACCGTTTGCGCCCTCGGCGACTGCGGTGTTGTAGATCGTCTGGTTGTACATATCGCTGTTCACGGTTGCTTTGAAAGTGACTGAAACCGTCTGACCTGCGGCAATGTCGCCCAGAGGGACAGAAAGCAATCCGTTTTCAAACGAGTGCTTTGCCGCCTTGCTTTCTACGTACACGCTGCCATCCGCGAAAGTCAAGCCGTCCGGAATTTCGTCGGTGAGGACGACTTCTTTCCACGCGGAAGAAGCTGCTTCATCATTCGTCAGCTTCACCGTATAGGTCAGGGTATCGCCTACATTGGCGGTTTTGGCGTTCGCCGTCTTTTCAATGGACGGGATCGCATCACCGTTCGTGTACTGATAAACGATCGTGCGGATATAGCCGCGGTACTCGTATGCCGGGATGACCTTGGGTGAACTTTCTTCCTTGCCCGCTGTGGTGACAGTTTCAGCAAGTTCCTTGCCGTTCTGGTCTATGAATTTTTCAACGATGATGTTGTAAATACCGTCATTGTAGCTGAGGCCGTGCCATTCTTCCGCGCTGTGCGGAATGCTGGCTTCTATCAGATCGCAGTAACCCCAGTGATTCTCAACCAGATCATTGTACGGACATTCGATGCCCAGCTCTTTCAGCTTGTCCAGCGTGACGTTACGGTTAATCATACCGTTTACCAGCCGCACGACCTCGGCACGGCTGATCGGCTCATCCGGCCGGAAACTGCCGTCCGGGTAGCCCTCTACCCAGCCAGCGTTTGCGGCTGCATTGATATAGCTGTACGCCCAATGGCCGTTGGGAACGTCGTCAAAGAGATTGCCGCCCTCGTAGTCCAAATTGGCGAACCGCGCCGCCATGACGGCAAACTCCGCGCGGGTGACGGGCGCATCCGGCGAGAATTTGTGTTCATCCGTGCCGTCTACAATTCCAATGTTATACAGCGTTTCGACTTCTTTGTAGAACCAGTAATCCGTCTTGACGTCCTCGAACGTGCCGTTTGACATGCGGCGCTCAAACTCTGGATACTCGCCGTCATAGAGACGGTAAAAGACCGTAGTTGCTTCTGCACGGGTCATGGAAGCATCCGGCCGCACGCTTTCGTCCGGGTAGCCGACAATATAAGTCAGATCCTTATGGGAGTAGACGTACTCGACGTTTTCCGTGTAATCGACGTAGGTGTAGTTCTCGATTTCCTGCGGCTGCCGTTCCTCATGTGTTACGCTATATATCTCTTGCTCGGCAATCTCCTTGCCGTTTTCCGCGTCGATATACTTTGCCGTTACTTCGGCAAGCGTGCTGGTGCTGTCCGACGCGGCAAAGGCCGTGGCCGGAAACGCCGACGCAGACAAGAGCAATGCCAGCCCCATCGACGTAAGCCGCTTGAGCCGTTTCTTCAAAAAATCCATTTCCTCATCCCTCCATCTCAAACTTATTTCCAAACCGATACTGCATGGATTAACCATGCACCGAGTAGCACACTGGAACCACCCCCTTGAAATTTGGCGTGTATATAATAAAACCGCGCGGGAATCCGCACGGTACATACCTGGGCTCTATCCGTCAAAGCCCTCAATCTTCATTTGTCCCTCGATATTCCGGTCCTGCATCCACCAGCGGAATATATCCTCGCCAGTTGTCCCAGCACGCCATGTGCTGTCGAGCTTGCCGCGTGCAACACGTTCTTCGAGCATTCGCTCAAAGGCACGGATGTAGGCGCGCTGATACGTGGGATACCGGCCGAACTCAAACAGACGCATTCGACGTCCTGCCATCGGGCAACCCACACAACCGACCCTATGGAAGCCGCACGAATACAGCGGATTTATCGGTATTCTCTCAGCATGGATATACGACCACACATCATAGTCCGACCAATCCACAATGGGATTGCAGACCCGCTTCGCCTGCAATTTGCAGCTCTCGAACAAAAGGCGGGTATCTGCATTATCGTTGTTGATAATGACCTTTTTGCTGAGATCGTGCGGCATACTCTCGTAAATGCCGCGTTTGGTACGGCGGCTGGCGCTTTCCGCCCAGCGGACACCCGTCGTAATCATGCGGCCAGCGCCGCCGCTTTCTTTCAGCACCGAACAGCAGTATCTTACTGTTCTTGTGGGCGGCATCAGCTTTTGCGGTATAAGCATCCACATATTGACCGGTACGCCCTTGTAAGTCGGGTAATTGACAGTACATTTCACACCGGCGAGCTCCAAACGCCGGAACTGCTCGCGCACGTGGTATACAGTCTCCGGTGCATCCACGCTGGTATGGTTGTGCATGACCTCATAGCGGATACCGGAAGCGGCGGCAAGGTACAGGCATATATCGCTGTCTTTCCCGCCACTCACTGTAATAATCAATGGCTTACCGTAATAGGCTTCGCTCATTTCCGCTGCCAACCGCAGACGGGCGATTGCTCTATGTTCTAAATCCATCCGTCAGCCCCAAACTGCACATCACACTTTCATCAATCTTATTCAATGTCTCTTTATCCATTACACCGACAAAATTCCCCAGTCGTGCTTTATCTACTGTCCGTATCTGTTCTAACAACACAACCGAATATTGCGGCAAGCCCTGCATACAGACGGGCACATGAGTAACAAGATGCTTGTCCCGATGCAAATTGCTTGTAAGCGGCGCTACAATCACCGTAGGCGAGTATTTGTTTCCAATATCATTTTGCAAAATTACAACAGGACGCACGCCGTCCTGTTCTGAACCAATAACAGGACTGAGATCAGCCCAAAACACATCACCACGTTTATACATTTATTTCACTCCCACTCCAAACACTGAACTTTTGGAATTAAAAAACTTTCCCGTATCGTAGATACCGTCCTGCCAAAGAACGAAGCACATACCTGATATTCTGCTACAATGAACCGGTCGTCCGGATGGACAAAGATAACAGTAGCAGGTACGGTCTTACGGCAACTGGTTTTTGCCCAGATACAATCTATGATTGCGGGCCGCACTAATACACGTTCGCCAACCTCGTATTTATGTTTCTTTGGTTGGATTTCCCAATCTGGCATTTCATTCACATCCTGTCTGCTTGTTGTGATGTACGCGCGACAGACAGTAATCTCCCGTCTGCCGCAAAACCTTAAAACACTTTAGACACATCCTTTCCTGCTGCCAAGCCTATTTGTTCTCAACGCCCCGGCTTGTGGGGAAGCAGACAGATGATCGCTGGCGAACGATTCCATAGGCCGTTTTACCTCTGCGTGGTTCTCACATCAGCCGCCCCCATTGCTTGTGTCTGTGGCTGGGCGGAAGTCTCATTATCTGTCTGCGTGTCGTCGCTTTACGGGTGCCGCCCCGTATTTCGTACCGTCATGGTTTACCGCTCTGCCGGACTTGTCCGGCGTCCCCGCGCATGGGTACCGCAGCTCGGCGCAAACAGTTTTGTATCTGCTGCCTGTATATTCAATTTTCAAGGTGCATATGTAATCCGCTTTCCTTTTTCAAAAAGTACATTTTATTGGTCTTTCCTTTTGGTATAATCACCCTGAACAGCGATGCCAAGTATTTCGCATATCGCATCCACGATTTTCGGCGTCGCAAGCTGTCCGGTTTCGATTTTGCGAAGATAGGAGCGGTCAAAATATAACCCTGTGTGCCGCTTGACTTCTTCGATCAGCCAGCCTTTGCTTTGCTCAAGAGCAATAAGCCGATGGTTAATTTTTTTACCAAACGAGCAAAGTTCCCTTTTTTTCATGGTCAACTACTTCCTTTCTATTGACATTTACATAAAAGTGTAATATTATATATTTGTTCTATAAATTACGTTTTAGCGAAATCTATGAGTGAATTATATTATTCTGTCGCGTAAGTGTCAACGTGTAAAATTTCGTTTTTACGTAATTTTGGCATATACTACAAATGGACGGGTGATTTTATGTCAGAGTTGTACAACAAAATAGCTGCATTGTGCGCGGAAAAAGGAATTACAGTTACAGAGCTATGCAGGCAATGTAAAATAAGCCGTGCATCGCTGTCCGATCTCAAAGTGGGACGAAAGAAAAACCTTTCTACTAAAAACCTTTCAAAAATTGCCGATTACCTAAATGTGCCGATTGAATTTTTACTTAACATGGAGCAAAAAGAAACGCCCGTCCTGACAAGGCGGGACGAGCGTGACATAGCAAAAAGACTGGATATGATTTTAGGTGATCTTGGCGACGCCGAAGCAAGCCTGATGTTTGATGGTGAGCCAATCGACGATGAAACGCGGGAACTCCTGCGCATTAGCCTGCAAAACCAGCTTGAAATTTCCAAACGGATTGCCAAGCAAAAGTTTACTCCAAAAAAGTACCGGAAATGAAATAGAGGTGCTGCATATTGTCAATAAAGCATAAGGTCGATATGTTATGCCGAAAATGTGATACCAGAGACCCGTTCACAATCGCTGCAAAACTCGGTATTCGAGTTCTCCACGAACCCCTTGGAAGTATCAGAGGATATTACAGCCGCACACACAGAATCAAGTTCATACATATCAATCAAGACCTTTCAAAAGAGCGACAGCGGCAAGTATGCGCGCACGAATTAGGACATGCAATCTTACACCCGAAAAGCAATACACCATTTCTGAGAGCAAACACGCTCTATTCTGTAAACAAGCTGGAAACAGAAGCGAACCGTTTTATGGCGCTGCTGTTGCATCCAGCAACTGAGATTCAGGACTATGCTCAATGCGGCTATACTCTTTATCAAATAGCCGATATATGCGGACTAACGCCGGAATTAGTAGAATACATTATAACCACTTATAACAGAAATGATGCCGCCTCATCTTGAAGCGGCATTATCTTTATGATATTTTTGCTATCAGTTTAATATGCATCCATCCTGTAAATGGATAACTTGATTACAGACTGACATTATATCTTCTTGATGATGGGAAGTTAAAATGATTAATTTTCCCTGTTCTTTGTATTGAAGTAATATACTTCGCAAAATATCTACCGACTCTGCATCAAGCGCATTGAATGGTTCGTCAAGAAGAAGTAAGGAAGGATCCTCCATAATTGCTTGAATAATTCCTAATTTTTGTTTCATTCCCAAAGAATATTTTTTTACAATCTGCTTGGAGTTGAAATTTAATCCGAATTTATCCATATAATGCTTAATATCATCATAAGATATTATGTTTCTTATCTCTGCAAGTAATTTTAAATTCTCTAACCCGCTAAGATATGGTAATAGTTCAGGCTTTTCAATAATGATTCCTATATCAGGCGGGAAAGATATATCTTTATTCAAAACTTTGCCATCTACAGTAATAGTACCACGATTTAAACAGATTAGCCCTGCTATAGCTCGTAGAAGCATTGTCTTTCCACTACCATTTTGTCCAACAATCCCATAAATATTTCCACTTTTAAACTCAAAATTTATATTATTAATTACAAATCTGTGATCAAGTATTTTTGTAGCATCTTGTAATTTAATAAGCATAATATCCTCTTTCCAACACTATTATCATTTAAAGGACATCCATATTTTTGGACGATTTTCTTCCAAGATAATATGTAACACTTATCCAGCCGGCGATAACTAAATAACTTATTATAGTATCTCTAAATAACCAGCTAAAAATCAAATATATATTAATTGGGAAAAACTTATTTAATAGTGGAACAATCGAAAAAATTTCTGCAGTAAAAAAAATATAGACTACAATATATGATGCTGCCATATATTTTTTCTTGCATTTTACTTTTATAATTAAAGATATATTTATAAATATAATAAATCCACAAATACATCTTGCAAATTCTCTAATTAACCCCCAAAAGGATATTGCATAAATTTTTCCGAAAATAATCTGAGTAATGAAAATGATAGAAAGCATCCAAATAATGGTATAAATTATTGCAAACCAATACTGCTGATCACGCAACAAAGTAAATGAATGTAACTTATTTTTTGTACGTACCATAATAACTGGACTGATAGAAGAATCTATTATGACAGCACCAAGCACAAATGCAGGCATAATAAGCATAACAAATGTTTTGTCTGAGAAAATGTTTTTGAACCACAAATCTTGCGTATCAGCAAAAAAAGAAATACATAATAACGGGAATATAAAGTAAAGGAATCCCACCCAAATAAAATATTTACTTTTGTGACTAAATAGAATCATATTATATCCCTATTTCTTCTATAAGCAATCGTAAATAATAATATTTCGAGAATAAAATATCCACTTAAAACCAATAGTATGTCCTTAAGCTGCGCAGCTCCTTCGTAACACGAATTCAACGGCTGCAAAAAATTTCGTAAGACAAAACGTTTAGGTAGTAAAAAGTCACTTCCATAAGTTATTAATAGGCATAAAATAGAGGGAACGAAAAAAGCCACATATATGTTTGGAAATCTAAATATCATATGTATAATAACAGTTAAAGCCGCCAATACAGACAGTGCCAGGGAATTTAAAAATGCGAAAAAAACTGCTGATAAAACAGGTGAAATTTCGTAAAAAAAATTTGCTGCAGAATGTTCAATAGGAATAAACATCCGATAGACATCTGTCATGATCGAATTTTGTGGAAATATGGAAAATGTTATTAAAATATTTATAGAAAAAGAGACAATTGAGTTTACCATTGTAACAAGAAACACAGATATAACCTTGGAAGTCAAATATATTGCTCTACCTTGTTTAACAATGTTATATATTTTGAAAGAGGTTTTCTGATCATAAAATAGAATAAAACCAGTCGATAATACAGGAAGAAGTAAAAACAGTGCATGATAAACTTTAAATCCAATGCCACCGGGAAAGTTGAAAAGCCAATACTGGTAAGCGTTGATTCCATAGTATGAAGCAAACATAGAATCAAGCGTTAAAAAACGAGAATATAAGGGATCTACAATTGCTAAAAAAAACAGCACACCCAAAACTATCCTTACAGTAATTGAATTATATAACCTTTTGATATCTATTCTTAAGCAACTCATATTAACCTCATAAATAACCTTGGGAAGTCGCCATATAAGCACTCCCCAAGGTATCTTCATATAATATGTTATACAATACGTTTAACTTAAATTCATAATAGCAATACGCTTAGTATGGAGACCACCTACCCTCAATTGGATAAGTGGTAGAGGTAACGCTATTATTATCAATATTCAGTGTGACTTCAGTTTGAATAGACGGTTTGTTAGTATAATTCACATTATTAATTATTCCATTTGCGGTAATGGGGTGATTGGGAGATGAAGCATTTACCCCCCAACCGGTTTCAGTCCAAACATTTACAGAACCTAATCCGGATCGCGATGATTTGCAAGACACAGCAAAATAGTTGTTTGTATATGCCTTTTTAACTGTTGAAACTTCCACATCACCAGTATCCGCCGGAAGCTCACCGGTATAATCATGCCAATTATCACGAGGCTCTATCTGCGTTTCAAACGCAGCGGCTGAAACTCCCAATGCAAGGACACAGATCAGTAATAAACCAACCATTCTTTTACATTTACTATACATACTTCACCCTTCTTTCTCGATTAGATAGTAAATCTTCCTAAAGTATATTCTTCTATCACCCCTTTGTAAAAAACTGTTTTATATGATGTAATTTGATAATCCAATTATATATAAATGCAAATTATTAAGCAATACTAAATATTGACGAAACTGAAATGATGTGATAGTATAATTTCAACAAACATGTTTGGTGGCGCCATGAAAAAGGAAAGCAAATCTACCAAGGATACTGGCCACTCCTTTGCAGATTACTTCAAACGCGCATTGAATCCCTTGCTCGTGCTTTTGTTGCTATCTGAGCAACCAATGTATGTCTATGAGATGATGCGAGAGATATCTAAACGCAGTGATGGCAGATATACTATTTCTCTGCTCTATCCTGTAATCCAACGCCTGTTATCTCAAGGGTATGTGTGCGAAGGCCAAAAAGCGATTTCAGACGATAACCGTGTCCGCCAGTATTACGAAATCACTTCCGATGGGATATCGTATTTGCGACAGATAGAGGCCGTTTATGCTGAAATGTCTAAAGCGATACAGCAAATTCATCAAAACACCGGAGGTGGCAACGCATGATGGAGGATAAGATTGTGCGTCAATATGTACGTGCAGTTTCCCGCAAACTAATCTGTTCTAAAGCAACACGCTCCAAGTTATTGAACGGATTGAAACAGGAATTATCGGCTTATTCGGAATTGTCATACAACGAACTATGTGCAAAAGTTGGTAATCCTGAGCAGATTGCAGAACAACTGCTGGAAAGCGTTGACGAGACTGAAATTGCTGTTAGCAAGCGCAAGCATCGATTTGTCATTACTCTCGTAATAGGCATTTTAATCGTATTGTTACTATTGCTGGCTGCATATTACATACATGCACAGCAAGTTATACGCGGAGATTTCTATTTTACTCGTTCTAACACAGAAAGCGACGGGCAACTTATTTCTGATGAAATGTTAGAAAATTAGGAGGCTTCATTTTGAAAAAGCGTATTTGTTCCATAGTTTTAGCAGTTCTTATGCTTGTATGTTTTACAATTCCAGCCTTTGCTGCTGATGTTTCCAACACCACAATTATTGATTGTGGAGACGGCTATTACCTGAAAGTAACGCTAACTGAGTATGTTCCCGAAGCAGCAACCAGAGCCATTTATCAGAAAACCGCAACATCTAAAGCTGATGCTTATCATGGAAACACCTATATCGGCACGTTCTATTTGAATGGAACATTTCAGTATGATACTGTAACTTCTAAGGCAACGGCCGATAGCTGGTCCGCTTCCTCCTCGTATGGTTATTCCGGCGATTCGTCGCGGTCGGGGAACAAAGTATCCGGCTACTGCACTTTCAATTATGCAGGCGGGAAAAAACTCACTATGTCTATAACCTGTGATAAGAACGGTAAAATCAGCTATGACTGATAAAAAGGAAACCATCCGCCCATTGGACGGATGGTTTTTCTAATATTAACAACTGATTTTCCAATTCCCCTCAACCTGCCGCAGATGCAACGTAAACTGCGACACCTGCGTCATACCCGTCCGCTGGTCAAGATACTGCACCGCCACATTCGCCGTCACAGCATCGCCGTTCTTGGTAAAGACCGGATTCACCAGCCCCGCAAACACATAGCTGTCGTTCCCAATCACCGGCAGCGCACCACCGCTGACATAATAAGAAAGCTCCTGTTCCGTCGCCGTTGGGTACAGCGTGAAAAACGTGGTCAAAAACTCTGTGATCTCCGTAGTTTCTTCCGCGGATACCGTACCGTCCGGCTCGGCAGTTTCAGGAACGTAGCCGGACTTTTGGGGCTTGCCCGTGATTGTAGGGCTCTGGATGATGACCATATCGCCCGCATCGTCCACATACACGGAAACCTCATAAACAGACGTTATAACACTGCTTTCCTCCCCGTTTATGACATTTTGCGACACAGAATAGACAATTTTATACACTTTATCCCCAATTTCTTCCACAGACCAAATCTGCACATCTTCCACTTTAGAAGATACCGGCACATCACTGCGCACCGTGTCCACGTTCAGGGTCAGCAGCTCGTCCGTGAGATAATATTTCAGATTTTCCGTGCGCTGCTCTATTGAAGCCGCAGACTGTTCCCATGAGTAATACACCTTGGCGAAATTGGTCACAAAGCTCTCTATTGCATTCGTGTCCGTGACTTCCTCCTGCACTACCGTCGTTTCATGGACGGTATGCGTATCCACCGCTGTAAAATCCTTATACACCGCGAAAGCAAACGCGCAGATAAGCAGCGCCCACAGCGCGATCACCACCGGCCGCCGCGTCCCAATGCTGAGGACACGCGGTTTTTTCTGTTTCTCCTGACTTTTGTTTCTATTCTGGAACATATCATTTTCCTGCCTTTCGTCATTCATTGTCCTACCCGTCCGGCACAGACCAGATGCGCCTGCCAATAGGCGCTGGTCAAATCTGCAAACCCGATCGGGTTTCCTGCGTGGTACATCCGGTTATCGCCCACATAAATCCCAACGTGCGTGATATAATCGCCGCAGTTATACGTCCCCTGAAAGAACACCAGATCGCCGGGCTGGGCGTCCCCGAACGGGATGTGCCGGGTCACGTCATACTGCGCCTGTGCGGTGCGCGGCAGCGTGATACCCGCCACGCCATAACACCATTGCGTCAGGCCGGAGCAGTCAAAGGATGTTGTCGGGGACGCACCGCCGTAGACATATTCCCAGCCCTGGTATTTCAGTGCTTCATTCATGATCGCATTTACGGTCTCGTTATCAAACTGTGCGGCATACAAATACTCCGATACCAGCCGGACATAGAACATATTGCCGTAGTTGTAGCGCCAGCCGCCGTTTTCCGCGATGGATATTTCATTCTTGTAGGTAACACGCACCCCGCCGGACTTTTCCTCTGCAAACGCCTGCGCCAGTTCGAAGCTGTACTTGCCGCCGTGCGACGCTACATAATCCAGAAACCCGCCGCCGTAGTTGTACGCCTGTATCACGCTGTCCAGATCGCAGCCGAGCCGGTCCGCCTTGGCAAGCAGCTCCGAGAAATACTCACAGCCCTGCCGGATTGAGCTTTCTGTATCCAGAGAATTTGGCGGCAGGCCCATAGATTCTGACGACTGCATCACGTCCTCCAGCGTACCGCCGGATTCCACCTGCATGATCGCAAGCAGGACATCGACGTACTCGGAAATGCCGTACTGCGCCGCGTACCGCTCCACCATCGGCCTGTGCGCCAGCACCTCGGCAGACAGGTTTGCGCCGCCATAGTAAATGCCGCCCCTGCCGCCGTCCTCGTCTGATGCAAACAGGAGGGCAACCAACAGGAGCAGGCAGAAAAAGGCGGCAAACAGCCCTGCAAGGGGCAGCGCAAGATATTTCAGTTTCATCTGCCGCCGCCCCCGTCCTTCGTGCTGTCTGTACGGCTGGTATTGCTATCCCCCCTGTTTTTCGGAGAGGAAGCATTTTTCCGCTGTGCCTTTCCCGCCTTCCCTTTTGCGGAAGCCCGCTTTGATACAACCGAACCCTTCACCGCAGGCCGCGAAACCGCCGGTTTGTCCTGTTCCCGCGCGGCATGGTTTTCCTGCATAGGCATAACAGGCTTGCCCTCTGCGTCCTGCCGCACAGCCGGACGGTTTACTGCATCCGTCCTCCGGATCCCGACATGGACGGGCTGCTTTGCCGCTTCTGTCTGCGGCGCGGCCTGTTGGACTGTACTTACCGGCTGTGCTGCCAGCGGACGCTTGTGCGGCGCTGGATTGCTTGACGCATTACCTGTAGATGATACGAGTTTCGGCGCTGCCACCGCTGCCGGACGCTCATGCGGCTGTGTCTCTGTACTGTGTACCGGGCTGACAGGGCGCTCCTGCTGTGGCGGGGCAGGCTGTTTTGCCGCTGTCCGCTGCCCTTCCTCCTGCACCGGCTTTGCCGCTGGAGCTGCTACGGCCGGCCTTGCGTGTATGGACGACTGCTCCGCCTGTTTCATATTTTTCCTATCCGAAATATCATAGTTGTGAGAAACCGGGACTGCCATCGGGCGCGCATTGCTTTCTGTCGCCCTGTGCGCACTGTCCGGCGCTGCACTATCCGAATCTGCTGCCTGCCGCGGCATATCCGTTTCGGACTGTCCGGATACTTGCCGCGCTGCGCCAAGCAGATAAACCGCAGGGGCATCCGGTCTGCGGTTCTCTGCATCAGCCGAAACGGCTTTATCCGCATAGCCCTCTGTATGGGATACCCCACCAGACGTAATCTCCTTTGCAGATGTTTCCGGTAAACTGTGTACAGCACCCGGCTGTGATGCCCCGCTGCTTCCACCGTTCGGCCGGTTACTGCGGTACCGGTATGCTCCCCCTGATGCGCTGCTGGAACGGCTGTTCTGCGCACTGCCGCCATCATTCGGTCTGCTGGCCGTCGCCGCGCGCATGGTACGGTTGAGCCTGTGAAGCTGATGGTGCAGGAACATCCGCGGGCGGTGCATGATATACCTGCCCATGCCGCGGGCACCGTCGTCATGGAGGGAGAATATGCTGAGCAGGTCGCCCAGCTTGAAATAGATCCCCGCGAACACGACCACCTGCAAAAACGCAATGATAAAAAACGGATAGCCGCTTGCAATGCGGTACAGCATCGTGGAAATGCTGAAAGCCACCGTGATGACAAGCGTAATACCCGCCCGCGCCAGGATCGTATTGAACAGCTTGATTACCGCGCGCCTGCTGCTGCCCTCGAACGTCGGCGCCATGCTGAGCACAAACGACACCGGCAGGAACATCGCATAGATGATGAAAAGCACCTGCGAGAAGATCATCATGCCGGTAAGCAGGAACACGAACACCGAAATGCCGATATTAAACAGGAACAGGAAAAACACTGTGCCGAGCCGGTTCACCGTTTTCGTAACCGTGAGGTTTGTATTCCCGTTGTCCTCGATCTCGGCCTTGACTGCGTTTTCCCGATCCTCGCCATTGTTTTCACTGGGGCTCGCGGATAGGATGTTATCAATGCGTTCTTCGCCTACCGCGTCCGTGTCCGTATCGCCGAATTGCAGAAGCAGCCACGGCTGCTTTACCTGGATGGAAAACAGGCTGTCCCGTATCAAATCCACACTGTCCGCGCCGCTGTTCTCCGCGTCCGGCAGGACGATCTTTGTCCCAACCGAAAGGCTCGCTGTGCTGACGTCCTCGGAAAACTCGTTCAGGCGCTTCACACAGTCCGGCGCATAGGCGATCAGCGCACCGGACAGCACGAAGATCATCACCATGTTCATCACCGCGCGTACGGCCTTTGTGGTTTCCCTTTTTATCAGACCAACATAAGCCACATACGCGCCAACAATCAGGATAATCAGCAGGAGGAATCCCGCATAAAACCCATCCGAAGAAAGTCCGCTGGGCGAAATGCCTGCGATAGACTGAATGTTCCGGCCGATCTCGTCCGCCGCATCTGAAATAAAATCCAGCCCGTATGCTTCCTGCACCAGATAGCCGGATGCGTTGGAAAGATACAGGTTGATCGTCCAGATAAAGTTGGTGATGCAGTACAGGCCGTACATGACCTGCTTGCCGATGCCGTCTATCCAGTTCCACGGCAGCCAATCCCACCCGTTGTCAACGTAGAAGTCAAGCTGGTAATTTTCCAGCGGGTAGCGGCTGTACTCGTGCGCCGCATCCACACTATCATCCACCAGCCCCACCGCGCCCGCAGACGGGCAAAAAGCAGTAAACAGCAAAACAGCGATTGCCGTTATCATCAGCAAGGCAACCGCTGTACGCTTTATCTGTCTGAAATTATATCTCCCGTACGTCATACTGCCACCCCGGCTTTCATCGGCGGCTTTGTGTCAAACCCATGCAGGAAATCCGCAAACACCGGATGGAACTGCACGACGCCCACATGCCCGTATAAGTCCTGCATCAGACATTGTCCGTTTTCGAGGTTCCGCAGCCGCTTCTGGTTACCCTCGTCCTCAGGGTCAAGGCCGAAAAATTCCAGCGTCTTTTTGATCTCCACAATGTCCGTACTGCGGAACGCGAATTTCAGACCGATATTGTTTTTCAGACTTTCGTCCGCGAGGTCTGCCGCGTTCTGCGTGACGAAATACACCGCTGCATTCATGGCGCGGCCTGCACGTACCAGCTTGTTTGCCAGCGTCTTGCCCTGCGCCACGTTCAGGAACGACCATGCTTCATCCAAATCCACGATCTTGAACACGCTCCTGTCCGTATGGATGAAATCCAGCGCAAAGGTGCTGATAACAATGAGCATGGCGACAGACAAAAGCTCCATCGTCGTAAATTCCTCAAACGAAGTACCCTTGTCCGGCAGCACCAGATCGGCCACCTGTATGATATTGAGCTGCTTTTCAAGGCTGATGGACTTTTTGATGTTCCCATCCGAAAACAGCAGGTGCGCAAAGTCGTAGTCCGTGAAGCTCTCAATATGGTCTGCGATACTCACCGCAAGCGGTGAACCCTCTTTGCGTAATTCCTCAATGACACAGAACAGGCCGCGCCGTTTGCTGTTCGTGACCGTGCGCACCGCCCGCCGCAGGATGGGGAAGTGGTTGCCATCCCGCGAGGAAATGCCGGTTAAAAACGTGAGAATATCTATCGCAAGACTTTCCGCGTCCTTGGGGCGGCGCATGATGACATAGGGGTCCAGCATCCCACGGTTGCGCTCGTCCGAGGTCAGGTTGACAATATTGATCTCGTCCGCGATCTCAGGGAAATCACGCTTCCAGTTCCCGCGCTCCGCTTTCGGGTCTACGATCAGCGCCCGCGCGCCGTACAGCACCGCGTAATACACCAGCAGGTTATTGGCAAAGCTCTTGCCGCCGCCGAGCGAGCCGAGGAACGCCGCAGACAGCGCGTTTGTGACCGAGCCTTTCACGCCCTGGCTGGCCAACGCGGGCTGCAAATACACATTCCGGCCGGTGTCCACGCCATAGGCAAGATAGATACCGTCCTTTTCCCCGAGCATCTGCGCCGCGCCGAAACCGAGACCCGCAAGGAAATCACTCGTAACATACTGGATATAGTCGTTCATATACCGCTTACTTGCCGGGATAAACTCATGGTGCAGGCCGATCATATCACCCACCGGGCGCACCAGCTTGACGTTCATATCGTCGTAGAAATCCCGTACCGCATTGCACCGCCGCTTGAGTTCTTCCTCGTCCGGCGCGGTGACGCGCACCACATAGGACAGCTTGTACATGGCTTCCTTGCTTTGCCCCAGTTCGGTTTCCAGCTCATTCACACTGTCCAGTGCTTCCGCAATTGATGTGCTGGTCTCGTCCCCGCTTTCCCACGCATGGTTGTCCAAATCCTTTAATTCCTTTTTCTTATTGCGGACAGTGGACAGGGCTTTCTTGTTGGTGATGATCTCAACATTCATGCTGGTATCGACGGGGAACGTGAATTGCTGCTGCTGATAATAGAAAATCTCGGACGACGGGAAATCCAGCTCCCCGACCACATCCGAGATCGTGAAATAAGCAGTATACGCCTCACAGTCATCATGCGATATGCGCAGGTACCGCCCGTATTCTTCCATCAGGCAGCGCGTGGGCTTGATCAGGTCGTACCGCTTGACAAGCGTTTCACCCTTTAATTTCTTTTTGGGCAAATGAAATTCATAGTCCTCATACGCGGTGCCGCTTTTCCCGTACAGGTGTTCCAGCAGATAGCCGAAATCATCCTTATCCAACCGCCGCACCTTAAACCGGCGCGAAATCTTGCTTTCCAGCAGCTTTTCCATCTTCTGATAGCGCAGTATTTCATCATTCGGCATGGATGCGAAATCACCCATCAGGGTATGGTTCACATCCCGCAGGAAACCGGAAAAGATATTTGCCGCCTGACGGCCGATATTCCCGCTGTCCTGCTCGTTCAGCAGCAGCTTGAAGCCGATATAGAACCGGTAGTCCACCTGATTTTCCCCGATCATGGAGACAAGGGCTTCCGTCTGTCCGTCTATGCGGCGCAGCGCCGCTTCCCGCAGGTTGCCGGAAGCATACGCCTTGGAACGCTCCTGCGCCGCACGGATGCTGGATTCCGTGCTGATCTGCAGGGCGTGTATCTTGCCGTCCCTGTTCTGGGCGATAAGCTGACGGAACGCATCGTGTACCGCTTCTTTCTGTTCCACACTTAAAAACGAGTAGTTGTATGGGATAAGCTCATAGTATGCGAAGCATTCCCCGTCATGGTTCCAGACAAGGTTGTTTTCGATATATTTAATCGGATACTGCATCTATTATCACGCTCCTAACCGCCGTAATGGGCTGTCCTGTTTTCTCCTTGCGGAATTTTACTGCCTTGCCTGCAAAGGTCTGTTTAGGGCGCAGCAGGTAGGCCGTATACGACTTGACAAAGCTGAACGGCTTCTTGCCGTCCCACGTTTTTTGGCTCATAAACCATGTGACGCCGACGGGGATACCGAAATACTTGAGCAGCGCACCGTCTATCATGGAGAGCGGCGGCAGTCCGCCCAGCGCCAGCACCGCAAACTCGCAGGCGACAAACCAAGCCATTTGCGAAAAGGTGATGGGGAACGGCAGGCGCATATCATTGATCGCGTATATGACTTTCTCAACAGACCAGATACTGCTGTAACTTCGTATTTTCTTCACATCATTGCACCTCTTTCTATTTCCGTCTGCGGTACTCATGCCAGCCGCAGGTATAGAATATTTCTTTGCGGTTTACCCAGCGGGCAAACCGCTTTTGTTCTGCTGTCGGCTCACACCCGCCGTCATAGTCCCGGTACGGCTGTGCGAATGGCTGGATGCCTAATGCTTTCAAGACAAGCGCGCGGTGATACGCTTCCTCTACATCCTGCACCAGCATATACGACCACAGGCGGTGTGTACCGATACCGGCTTCCCGCAGATAGGCGACGGCCTGCGCGATCACAGGCAGCATATCAGACGTATCACAGGACAGCCGCACATACTTCACCCAATGCAGCTTAGCGAGCATTGCGGCGATCTCCGGTGTAATAAGCCGGGTGTCTAACCCTTGGTTGAAATCCACTTTCACATCCGCATGGCCCATTTCCTCTATCTGTTGCAAACCGTGCTCGTGCGCCAGCACATTATTGTCCAAAAAAATGATCGTCCGGCTGTCCGGACGCTTGATCTCCTGCCATGTCGCGGCAGGGCGGATGCCGCCCTCTTTGCGCGGGACGATACACCACGGGCAGGAACGGATACAGCCGCGCGTAAGGAAACCGACAGCATACGGGTAACGCGGGTAAATCGAGTAGTCCGGCGGCATGGCTTCTATTTCCTCCGGCAGGCTGCCGTAATCCCTGTACCCGGTACCGCCCCTGATGATCTCATCCGACTGCATGACCGTATCGTTATCCGGTGAAAAGGTAAACACCTTGCTCATATAGATGCGGTCATAGGGCAGCATCCCGTCCCACCACTCGACCATATCACCCAGTGCCTTGTGCCATGCAGAAATCCGCATCAACGCAAGGTTCGGGAAACCGTTGTGCCCGTCCACATCGACAAGGCCGATACGGCGGGCATCTTTAGTATGATTCATTTGTTCTAACTCCTGTTTTCCAAAAATATATGGGTAAGGGGGCGAGGAACGAGGCCCACGCCGCCTGCGTCTTTCCTCGCCCCCTGCGCCCGGTTATGGATAACTGCCATGCAGTTACCCACAGCCGGACACACCCCCACACCATTCTCACAGCGGCGGGCGAAAGAGAAAACGGTTAAACTGCGATCTCAAACACACCATTCCGCGTTTCAACAAACGTACCCTCCATAGATAAGTCGCGCCCATACGCTTCATAGTCAAAGTAGTATATCAGGTGGTCTGGTACGGAGATATAACCTTCCTCCACCATTTGACGCGCTACATCCGCCATATCTTCGCAGCCGGGGTAATAGATAATGTCGTCCTGATGGTCGCACAAATCCTCAATACTGCTGAAATAGCCTTGCAGTTCACGTAAATTATCCTGGATATACTCCGGCAAATCCTCCACCATTTCACACAGGCGGTTGACTTCCTCAATAGGCGTGTACTCGTCTATCTCAAAGGGCAGCTCGTAGTCGTGGATGGCGTATTCCTCGTAAAATTCGTTCAGGCCGATGCGCTCCGCCATTTCGTCATAGTCTATGGGCGGTTCAAACCAGTCGCCGACAAGCTCGCCCTCGTTGTATTTGCCGAGGTTCGCTACATATACCCGCATTTCTTCCATAATCCATTCTCACCTCCACCATGCAGGCATAAAAACGGCCGGTCTCACATTGAAACCAGCCGTTACATCAAACTCAAAAGCCCATGAGATAAGGGACAGACACACCGAAATACACTGCGAGCCTGTCCCATACTTCCTGATCTCTCGGTATACTGCTTCCATTTTCATAGTTTGTAAGCATACTCTGTGATACGCCTACCAGTACCGCAAGTCGTTTTACTGTGATACCACGCGCCCTGCGCAGCATCTTGATACGGTTTTGACGATAGCGCACATCCACACCCCATTCCTTATGCGCCGATGATCTGATTGAACAGCGTGAGCAGAACGTCTTTCACGCCTGCCGCATTGAATACAAGGCCGACCGCGATCAGCGACACGACCAGAAAACCAATGAGCTTGGAAAACTCGCGCTTAAAGCCGAGATAAATACCAATCACCACGATCGCCATAAGCACAAGAGACTGGGCGTTCGTAAGAAACCAGTTGTAAAGGTTGACGCCGAAATTCATAGGCTAATATTCCTCCATTCCGCTTGTAATTAAACTTTTGCTTGCATTTTATTCTGTAATTACAACATCCCCGATTTCCTGAAGCTGCTGTTCAATGATCTTGCGGTGCTTATCTGCCAGCTCGGTTGCCGCAAGCATTTCTTCCATGATATTTGTCCCGCATTTGCGGTCTAACTCCAGCAGCATCTTCCACGACGGCGCGACCTGATGGGACAGCCAGTTCAGCGTTTTTTCAAGGCTGTACGGCTCAGGGTCAGTCGTCAGTTTGAGCCGGTCACGATGTTCCCCAATAAACACCGACCACATATGATTCAGCGGCCAATCTTCGGGCGGCTTACGGCTATCCCTATCCACGAACCGGACATACCGGTTGATGATGCCGAATGCAGTATCTTCGGGGCTTTCGTTAGACACCAGATCATAAACCGCATAGAAAGCACGGTCGTTTTTGAGCCGGATTTCAAACCGGTTTTTGACTTCCGCATCTTCAACGGGGATTCCTTTTTTCACAAGCTGTTCATATGCCTTTTCGTAAATGCAGAAATACAAGTCAGACTGCATCGAGCCGATATACAGCGTCGCACCCATGCTTTCCTTGTTTTCCTCCCGCAGATGTGCAAGCCCGCCCGTGCGGTACGCCTTGAAACTGCGGAATACCGAGATACATTCCCCGCGGTCGCATTTATCACACAGATAGGGGATATCCAAAATCCCCGCCCGATCATTGATTGCAAGGTCTATCCGCTTGAAAACCGCTTTTTCATCGAGAAACATCCGGAACAATTCAATCCAGCTTCTTTTCTGTCCATCCAGATAGGCTTCAAATTGGCGGCAGCCCTTGCCTTTAAGCTCAAGCAGCACACCTTTTTCCTCCATCGGTGAAGTCATGACCGCAATATCGCCCAGCACATACATACTGGAATAGGAATAAAGCCCGTGATCTTCCTGCGCCATATAGTTCATTTTGAGCCGCAGCACATCTTCAATAATATGCCTTGCGTCCATCGTAGGGAAGCGCACCCGCACATAGTCGATCATCAGGTTAAGCGGGTCTGGGTACAGGGTCTTGAGCGCCGCGGCGAGCCTTTTCCTTGTCTTGTCTGTCACCGGCAGCTTTCCGGTTTCCAGACGGCACAGGTATTCACGCGAAATACCTGCAACAGCGGCAACCGCCTTGCGCGAAATACCGTTGCGTTCCCGTTCTTCACGGAAATGCCAAATCCATTCGTTGTTTTCCATGAGATGGTCTCCTTTCTGCGTCATGTGACATTGACGCCCGTTTTTGACATAACCCTTAAAAGCCCAAAATCCAGACGGCATCAGGGTTTCTACTTTGTAAAGCGGCTGGCCATTGGCGATTTGTACCCCCCTGTTAGATACAGGGGGTTCAGGCACGCGGGCGCGGCTTCGCCGCGCCCGCCATCCGCCCTTGCCGCGCTGGCGGCTTTCGCGCTGCACACCGCGCGCGGCAGGGCGGGGCGTGCAGACAGAAATGCTATACATGGTATGTCACTTGCAGGAGTATGCCGGAAAAGGAAAGTTCGACATGCTCATCCGCTGGACGGTAACTGTCCTGCATACAGAACTCCCACACTGCCGCATCCTCAAACCCCAGCCAGACCATTTCGGAAACTTTTTTCTGCTCCGGATTATCCCGCATCTTCGCTTCAAGGAAACGCACAGCAGCGTCAATACTGCTTTCGACCTTCTGCATCCGTCCGTCTGCTTCCCGCATGACCTGATTAAATTCCGGTACGGTGAGATCAGATGCCGAACCTCCTACGAACTGCAATTCATCCAGCTCGTTTACATGAAACCATGTTGCTATCTTGTCCTCATTGTATGGAAACAGCACCATTCCCGTAATATTTTCGTCCCTATCCTTTGTTGTAACGAAGCGTTCTACTTTGTCATTCACTGCAAATCCTCCATTATATCCCTATCTGAACACACTTGCTTTAGTCCAGCCGCCAGTGTGCCGATCTCCCTTAGGAAGTCATACCCTTTGGGTACGACCGGCGTATAAAACTCGGTAATGACACCCTTACCGGTATCTGCATAGCCGCACCCCTTGACGTTCTTGAAGAAAAACTCTTTCTTCACTTCACCGAACATCATGCTGTATCCCAGCTCGGACATACGCCCCAGCGCGACACGGAAGTTAAACTGGTCACGGATACCGTCACCGAGATACTTTGCATCCGGGCGCTGGCAGGCGAGGATCAGGAAGAATCCCACCTGCCGTCCCAGCATGACAATCTGCTTGAGCTTGTTTAATACGTCCTCACGTTCGCGCGTGTTCAGCATTTCCATGAACGCGACGTATTCGTCGAATATCAAAAAGTGCGGTTCCAAGCTGAGATAGGCGTAGTTCTCGCCGGTCTTATAGCCCTGCATGGATTTCATGCTTTCGCTTCGCTGCATCATCCTGTCGCAAAACCGGCTGACACCGGCAGCAATATCCTCCTTGCGGTAATACACCTCCGGCATCACAGTAGACAGGTCTGCCAGATCAGCATTTTTCGGGTCTAAAATATGCAGCACAGCATCGGTCTGTAAAAGCGCCTGGATGATCGTCAGGATGAAATACGTCTTGCCGCCGCCCGTACCGCCTGCGATCAGCATGTGCGGGAGCGTGTCATACTCCCACCAGACGTTCTTCATCAGCCGTAGACGCCCGCCCTCGGCTTTCGCTTCGGCAATCGGGATACGGTTTGCCACCATGTCATAAAGCAGGGTATATTCCACATACCCGTCCCGCAGCTCGCGGCTGACCAGCTCGCAGTACAGGCCGCTTTCCAGCTTGGTTTCCAGATGAAGCAGCGGTTCCTGATATTTCCCCATCGTGATTTCCACTTGAAAATGCAAAAGCCCGTTTTCCATGCGGTAATACATCCGTGGAAAACGGGCTATCTTCGTTTTTGTATCCGGACTGGGTAAATCCTTGAAAAAGCCGTCCTGCTTTGTCCGTTCGGCCTGCTCGTACCACTGATTTTCGAGCACCATGCGCGCCAGCTTTTGACGGTGCATGAGCTGCCGCACGACATCCGGGAATAGACGGTACAGCAGGACAAGCACTGTCCCAGCAACCGCCGCCGACACAATACTACTGAGCAGCAGATACGGCATATGCCAACCAAAGCCGCCGACGCCCAGCATGAACAGCCTGCGCCAGTCTGTTTGCAGGATGGTTTTCAAGTTGAGTAAAGCGAAAGCCGCAAGGAACACCGGAAGCACCACACAACAGGCAGACCGGAACACCAAATCCCTATCTGCCGGACGGATACGCTTGCCGCGATACCGGAAAAGCTTCATATCACTTACGCTTTCTTCTCCGGCGGGTTGTCCTTGCGCGGCTGGGCGGGCTGCCCGCTGTTCGGCGCAGAAGCCGGTTCGGGCTTGACCAATACGATATCCTCCGCCTTGATATACCAGTCTACATCTGCGTTGTCGCCGAACGTCGCGTGCGCCACAGCGCCGAATTTCGCGCCCACGAGGTCTACCACCGCATTATACGGATAGTCCCGGACCGGGACGCTGGCCGGGATACTCACCTGGATCATGCGGCCCTGCGTTTTGCTTTTCAGATCGTAGGTACGTTCTTTTACCACATCCGACCGCGTACCGTCCTCATTCTGCACATAGACCTCACGGCGCATGGAAGAAAAGCGCAGCTCACCCAGCGTAGGGACATGTCTCCCTGTAAATCCATTTCCGAATCTTGCCATAAACAATACCCGTCCTTTCTTCCTTACGCCTTGATGATATCATCCGCGTGGATAATAAAATCTATATAACCATTCCCGTTGATCGCGTAACCTTCCGCCGTCACCCACGGGTTGACAAGCTGCACCGGCTCCATATAGTCAAAATGTTTTTCGCCCGCCTGCGCCGGGATCACGACTTCGATATCGTCCGCACGCTGTACATCCGAAAACAGCTTGTACCGCCGCTGGACAACAACTTCCTGCCGCCCGACACGCTTTTTATCTTCACGGCTGGCCTGTTCCGGCCCGCCAAATTCCAGATTGCCAAGGTCTTTTTCCTTGTCCGGGACTACAAACAGTAAATTCATAATGTTACCTCCAAACTGCTGTTATGGTTTATTCTGTCATTACTTCTGCGATACCCGCCATGATATACTCCGCGCAGGGCAGGGCGATCGCGTTGCCGAGCGCAAAGCAGCGGGCATGGTTGCTGATGGGTTCATCCTTGCAGCCGTATGCCGTCCAGCCCTCGGGCAGGCCCATGAGCCGTTCACATTCCAAGGGCGTAAGGTCACGGATAAAACCGTCCTGCTCTTTTCCCTCATACCAGAATGCGAAGGGCTGACCTACACTGGCAAGCAAAGTTGGGAAGGGTTCGCCGTTTCTGCCGAAACACGTGCGGAAACCTTTTTGATCGCCCTGCTTTGCCATTGACCGCATCCGCCGGAGCTGGAAGGGACGCACGACGGGTACCTGCCGCCCTGCTTGAGCAGCAGGTATTCGATCTCCGCGGGCGGCGGGCAGCCTGCTTTCGCCGCAAGGCGCAGGATACGGGAGCATACTGCGGGGCTTAAATAATACTTCTGCGGCACGTTCTCCTGCAAAATCCGCCACGACGAACACCCGCCGCCTACGCTGCGAAAGAGCGGGTTCTCCCCAATACTGGGCGTCCATGAGCCGCCAAGCGGTATCAGCCCGTCCCCCTCGCACCATTCCGGCGTGCGCCCAGATACCACTATCAGGCATTGGAATCTCGGTACCTGTGAATGCGTGGAGCACGGCTGCAAAATCCAGCCGGTCATTTGACACAAAAGCTCCCGCGACGTTCTCCCAGACAGCGAAAGCTGGATACCGGTTATCTGTTGCATTCCTCATTTCCTCAATAATACGCATGGCCTGATAGAACAGGCCGGATTTACTGCCTGCCAGACCGGTACGGTTGCCGATCTGCGACAGATTTTGGCACGGCGAGCCGAACGTGACCACATCCACGGGCGGTATTTTGCCGCCGTCTATCTGCGTAATATCGCCCAGATGCAGCATTTCAGGGAAATGCCGCTTGGTGATGGATACCGGCGCTCTGGCGATCTCGCTGGCCCACACGGGGACAATGCCACAGCGGGACGCGGCGAGAGGGAACACGCCGATGCCGTCAAAGAGACTGCCGAGTTTAAGTGCGGACACGGCCGGACCTCTTGCGCCCCCGCGCCCGCACGCCGTCCATGCTGTTCCACTTTGGGGATTTCCCACGGATGCGGGAGAAGCAGTCACAGCGTTCGTCCGGGTCCAAATTCGCCCCGCAGTAGGGGCAGGTGTGATAGTACATAAGCTGTCCTCCTTTTGATGGTTGGTTGATGGCCTGCACAGATCCCGGCGGCGGGCGGGCATGGTGAGTGACGATCTCAGGGCATAAAAATAACCGCCCGGACAGGGCGGTTCGGTGGATTGTTCGGTTGTTCATAAACTTATTCTTTCTACATAATATTTTTGTCACACATGATTCACCTTGACAAAAAAGGCAATCTAAGATATCCTTTTATTAGAAAAAGCAGAATACAGAATTTTAACATAATTTCTAACATCAAAAGATATTTCAAAGGAGATTTGCTACATGGGTATGATTATTGAGTTTAATTGGTTTATGGTTGTCGCTAATGAAAATAAAATACTTGAAGAGCAAGAAAACCTATTCTATACAATAAAGAGTGAAAAACGCATTTATCCAATAGGTTTCCAAATTCCATTAATCGTTAAAGAACAGGGTTGCATCGGCATGATAAAAGTTTTAAAAACTGTTATTAATGAAAAAGAAACAAGGATTTATTTCAATAAAACTGAGTCTTTTGATATGAAGAGTGCAGTAGCCACTCATTACTATGAAAGATATTTAGATTTCAAAAAACGTGAGAAAGAAATAAATCCTTGATTCATATCACCATAATTATTATATCTGTGGCACCCTAATCTAAGTTTTTATGGTATATCATTGAGCTATGATATAAATTCCATAAAATTGAAGATCGGGGTGTCGTATTTTTAGATATGATGATGGAGGTCATTATGCTAGGAATGCGAGGATTTTATATCACTAAGGCCGAATATGATTCAATACGAAAAAATCTGGTATCTAACAACAATCAACTGATAAAAATTGCATTACAGAATCTTATTACTAAGTTAGAATATGGTCAACGTATGAATAATGTCTGTTCAAAAGATTTATGTGCAGTACTATATGATGTTGTACAGAACGATGATTATAAAATCAGGAAATGGGCATATCACCTCATTGTTTACAAACAAAATCGTGCATTGGTAAATCGTTGCATTCATAACTTGAAATCTGGATTCGAAAAAGATGCAGAAAATATTAGTTGGATATTGGCGATTGTGTCAAGATCTTATAACTCGGATATGCTTCACGAGTTATATAAAAAATGTCCAGATACAAAAATATCACAGCAAACATATACTTTATGCTCTACCTTGTTTTCTTCAAATTCAAATATGCTTAACGCTCAAGAAATCAATCATATTGTTGATGGGGAAGATTTTCTGTCTAAAATGTGGTTAACCAAAGTTTTTGGCTGTAATTATAATCGACAAAAAAAGAGAGATTATTCGAATTTGATCAACGCTAACGTGATGAATTCTTTGTTGCAAGATACCAGCATTCAAAGATATGCTTTATGGGCCTTTTCTACTTTAGAAAAAGTCAATGTAAAAGTAATTGAAATCAATCCATATGATGCAAAAAAATTACCATCTAAAAGTCTAGCATGGTACTATACAGGATTATTTAAAGATGAAAATTATATTCAAGAAAATGTGGATCATATTATAAATATTCTTGAAGACTTTCTGATTTACCCTCAAGTTGTGCAAATGGGTATATTAAGAGGCATTTGTAGTGCACATTATCCATTAGGGGAAATGTTATATCCAATAGCAAGTGCATTTTTAGAATTAGATGAGAACGATGATAAACAGTTACCCTTGGTGATACTATTTATTCAAATTCTAATTGATCATGAAAAAGAAAGCGGGGAAATCACCAAAATATTGAAAGATTATAGCGATTCAACAACTTGTGATGAATTGAGAAGATTATTATGGTATCGTGAAGGGATAATCACGGAGGAATCTAATATGGGAATAGTTATCAACGGGAATGTTGGAAATATTCAAAATAATGAAGGAATATCAATGGCAAACCAAAATAATATTTTATTTTATACAGAATCCGATTCGACATTAAATCCGCAGTCTATTCAGCAAGATGTAAATCAAATAAAAGAAAAAGTCGTTGCCGGTGAATTTGATGGATATTTTGAAGGCGAAAACGATGAGTTAGAGGCGCTTTTTGAAAAAGTGCAATATGGATTTAATTCGGCAAAACGTAGCAACGTAGTTAAGGAAAAAGAGGTTCTGGAACTACTATCTAAAGTAGAAGTCGATTTAAGAGAATTGGCACATGAAAGTAAAACGGACAAGAAAAAATCACGATTCTCTGATATGCTATCAAAGGTTTCACAAATTTGCTCGATATCCGTCAACGCACCAAAGCTGTGGCCCTTGTTAAAAGATGCAGTGGATTTTATCAAACAGTTTTTGCATATTTTGGAAATTTAATCAATTTTTACACAGGGAGACTAGAGCCTTAAATCTTTATTTTAATGCAAACTCGCCCATCCCCATCTTAGATATACGGACGAGATCATCTAAAAAATGACATCAATTTCGTTAAAATAGTGTCATTTCATGTTAGCTGCTGCTGCCACCTGGATTTTGACACCACAAATGACACCAGAGATTTCGGCTACTATAATTTTGAAACGGCCTGAAACGGTGCTTTTCGTAGATCCTTTACACTGCATTATTGAAACTTCTGATTTCAAAATTACAGACTGTAAGCATTTTAAAGGGGAAATGCTATACTTTTGTTCTACCTTTGAACTTTTCGTATAATTGAAGGGAAACTGCTTTTGAAAAACTGCGGTTTGATCGCTCACCAATACTGTGATATCGAAGTCTATGATGAAAACGCATAACTTCCCGTAACACGAAAACAGGCTGCTAAAAAGCAGCCTGTTTTTGTTCGTAACCGTCAAACATCCCCACAAAGAAAAGCGTGCGATGTGGATTTTTTGCTCAGAGAGACACTCAATGCGCCAGAACAGCTTAAGCAATATTGAAAGAAATCATTGCCGCCGACACTGACAAAGTAAGAATATGCAGCAATATAATCCGTTTTCCTGTTTTCGTGTATTATTTGAATTGCTATCCTTCGATAGCATGCTTAATGTCGCTGTTGTTATTTTATCGATTATTTCCAAACTGGCGAAGGAAGTCTTCCGGCAGCATGGGTTTACCAATCTTATAGCCTTGCAGCTTATCACATCCGAGTTTTTTCAGTAATTCGATCTGGCTGTCTGTTTCGATACCCTCTGCCACACAGCGCATATTCAAATCGTGGCACAGGTCGATAAGATGTCTGATAACAAGTTGTTCGCGGTCGATGTGTTCAGCCTTGTCGATCAAACTTTTATCAATTTTTGCAACGCTGATCTGCGGGAGGTAGAGCATTTCTAGGCAGGCAGCCTCGGTGCCAAGGTCATCAATCGCTAGCGAAATACCTCGTTGTTTCACTTCATCCAACAGGCTGCACAGGGATTCCAGCTGGATGTTTTGCGAAGATTCCGTGATCTCAAAGATAAGCTGCGCCGGGTCAGCACCGGTCTCGGAGAGAATTTGATCAATCCGCTCCAGAAAGTCTGGCTCCATCAGTGTGTTGCGTGAAAAGTTCACATTGAGTACAATATCTGGCCATACAGGTTTCCATTTTTGGATCAGTTCGCAGGCTTGTCGCAGCATTGTGAAGTCCACCATAGAGATCATGTGCTCGCACTCCATGATGCTGATGAATTCCACGGGTGTATGGATATTACCATGCGGATCAATCTTGCGGACGAGAACTTCTGCACCATAAACACGGTTATACTGGATGCTGTAAAGCGGCTGTAGATACGGGATAAAGGTGCTATCCCGAAACTCCTGCAATAGTGCGTCCAGATAGCCGGGGCGACTATCTTTTAATTCGGCATTTGCGGCATAGAACTTATTCTTTGCTGTCTGCATTGCTTTCTCTGCCTTGCGAACGGCAATACCCGTATCTTCTTCTTTTCCCCATACAAAACCAAACGATGCAATGTTTTTCTCGGCAAACAGCGCCGCCTCCAGTTTTTTTGCGGCGCTCATAAAAACCTTATAATCAACATCTGGCCAGATCATAACGAACTCATCGCCGCTGATGCGGTAGATATACTGCTGTTCGATGTGCTCGTTGAGAATAGTGCAAATCTTTTGGATCACTTTGTTGCCCATGTCATGACCGAGCGTATCGTTGATCCATTTCAGCCCATTGATGTCCAAAAATCCTACGCCTACCGGAAACTCCTTTCCGCGCAAATGATCCAACATCTCGTCATAGGCCAAGCGGTTGTTTAGACCGGTCAGCGGGTCCTGATAGCTTTTTTTCGTCAGTGCTTCTGTAAGCAGCCGCTTTTGCAGCTCGTTTGCAATGATATAAGTAAGCTGCGTTAACAACGTCAGCGCATCCATGTGGCTACGGGGATTATCGATTCCAAGAAAGCCGTGCAGTTTGCCATTTATAAAAATGGGAACGGCAATAAGACTCTTGATCCCCTGCGGATGCAGGCAATCATACTCAAGGCGGTGGGTAGGATCATCCTTGAGTGCATCAACATCTCCGATAAAGATGATGGTATTCTGTTCCTGGTCCTCAAAACTATCCACCCATCGTGCTACTACATCAACGGGCACTGTCTGCAGATTCTCAATCTGCGGAGAGATACCATCTCTGCAAATTTCGTAGGTATTCCGAGTAAGATTTTCCTTCCATTGAAATTCAAATATGTAGGTACGATCCGCATCGTAATATTCGAGGATAGTCGTCAGCCCAGAGTTGACCGCTGCTGTGAAGTCATCGTTCATGACAAGGTTTTCAATACAGTCAAGCAGCTTCTTTTCCACTGACAGATCGTTCCGTGCGCTATCCAGTTCTGTGGTCTGATTCAAGTTTTTGTGAATATCCATATCTGCAATTTCCTTTGTCTATCTCTGTATCAATCAGTAAATCTTTCTTTGCGCGGAATATATGGTATCATTCTGAGAACCTTCTCCAAGCGCTCCACCAGTGGTCAAGCGCTTGGAGAAGGCTGGGGCAAATGCCCCAGCTTTCCGTGAAAAATAGGAATCGTTCGCAACATCCTTAACTCTGGCTGTGTCTTGAACGGGGAAAAACAACTCTACTCTCACTATGCCGCAAGCATGGTGAATGTATAGATATTTGCCGTCTTGGAGTAGCAGAGGGGATGTTGTCATTCTTTGAGAGCCACTGCTCCGAAAATTCCTTGTTGTATTACTGATACTGCTTCCAGTCAGGTACGCTCGTCAGCTTCGTCCAGCTTTCGCCGACCTCGCCCTGACGGTTGAAGTCATGGCTGTTCGTGGCCTCCTGTACGGCGAGGTAGTGCCAGTCGGACGGCTTGTTGTCCGGCCACGTTACCATGCTGTCCAGCAGGTCGCTTTCGCTCTGCGGCATACGGCAGAGCACGCGGTTGATCATCGTCATAGCCTCAGCGCGTGTGATGCGGGCGTCGGGGTGGAATGTGCCGTCCGGATAGCCCGAAATCCAGCCGAACGCCGCCGCTCTCTCGATCTCGTTTTCCGCCCAGTGACCGGAAATGTCGGAGAAGCTGCCGTTGTTCTCGACCGGTTTGGTGTTGAAGCGCGCACAGATTGCCGCAAACTCCGCACGGGTGATCGAGGCATCGGGGTCAAAGCGGTCCGCACAGCGGCCCTTGACGATGCCGAGTTTTGCCATCGTGGAAATCGCCTTGTTGTGCCACTGGCCGTTCGCAACATCGGAAAAATCGTTGTCGGCGGTCAGATTTCCGTCGCGGATGTCCGCTTTGAGCAGTCTGAAGAAGATTGTCGCCGTTTCCGCGCGGCTGATATTGCCCTTCGGGTGTACCTTGCCGTCCGGGTAGCCGATGACGTAGGCGAAATGGTCGTCGCCGTTGAGCTTGTCCGGCACACCGGTAGCCTCCCAGCCTGCATAGACCGTCTTGTCGCTGTTCATCGTTACGCTTGTGATCTTCTGCGTCAGCGCCTTGTCGGCATACCAGCCGGTAAAGGTATAACTCTCGCGGGTCGGGGTCTTGTCGAGCGTCACCTTTGTGCCGG
Organism: Butyricicoccus sp. OM04-18BH; assembly: GCF_003481705.1. Lineage (GTDB taxonomy): Bacteria > Bacillota > Clostridia > Oscillospirales > Butyricicoccaceae > Agathobaculum > Agathobaculum hominis. The sequence continues at coordinate 221,506 of NZ_QULN01000001.1, read as the reverse complement.
AAGAATAGCGCTCATCCTTGTAAGCTGTGCCGCCGTTCGACTCATAGTGCAGCGTATAGCGGGTCGAATGATGGGAGGAGGAACTGTTTCGGGTGTTAGTAAAGGTTACCGCTGCGGTGTCATCCTTGATGATACTGCCGCTGGCGTTGACAGACGTTGTGGTGTAGCCGTCCTTATCTGCCTCCGCCTCGGTTACGGTATAAGTGATTCCTGCAGGCAGTCCGACAGCAGTCTTGCTCTCACCGTGCTTCAGAACGAAGGTTGCGACTCCATCGGCAAAAGTCATTTCACCAAATGTGCCGTTGATGCCGGTATCGCCGAGCGTCACGGTAAAGTTGAACGCCTTGGAGGTATCTCCGTTGTTTCCGGCTACGGTCTTGGCAACGGACAGATTGCCGTGCTCCGCCTTCCAGCGACCGTAAAGAACCGTATCCGTATTCAGAACCGTACCGTTCACATACGGCACTGTACATGTGGTATCCGTGTACCAGCCATCAAAGGTATATCCCTGGTGGGAATTCTGCTGTGCTTTCGCCGTATATGCTCTGCCGGTACGGATATAATCATTCGCAGGGGGTGTTACATCGTTGGGGTTATCCGTGCTGACCCACTGATACTGGATTTTAACAGCCGGTACGTAGGTCATCCAGTCGGTCTTTCCTGCCGCCTTGCTCTGTCCAATGGCCAGACCCTCCGGCATTTTCCAGCTCGGGACGAAAATACCGTCCGCATCGGCCGTCGCTGCCGCAGCTTCACCGCCTGCGTCCGTCATATAACGAACAAGCTGCGTACCAATTTCGGTATTCTCTACCGTGCGATCCTCGCTGTGGATCTGAATCGGTTTTGCGGTGCTTGCGCCCGTGTATGGGGAGATTACATTGATATAACGGCCTTCCTTGGAAATAGAGTCGCCCGCTGTCAGATAGACATCGTTATTCGTGCTGATCTCAGCATCATTCCCAAGATTGAAGGCAGTTCCTACAAAAACACCGTCACCTCTGGTCGAAAGCCGTGCTTCCTCGGTCAGAGAATTGTTATTATCCTTGATGACACCGCCTGTCATGGTATAGGTGCCGCTGTAAATGCCGCCGCCTACTTTTGCAACATTATTTTCAATAGAGCCGCCGGTCTGCTTAACAGCAGAGCCTTCGCGCAAGCATACACCGCCACCACCCCGAAAGGCTTTGTTTTCGGAAATCGTACCGCCGGAAATCGTTACATTCGTTGCTTGATACAGAAAGACACCGCCGCCGAATTGATACGCGCTATTTCCCGTTAGCGTGCCGCCCTTGATATTTAGCTCAGTATCATCGAAGAATGCTGCGACTGCGCCGCCGCTTCCCTTTGTAACCTTATTGCCGGAAATTTCGCCGTTGTTAATATTGATTGTAATTTTCTTACTTTGCTGCGGGAAGGTGAGAACACCTCCACCGTAATCAAGCGCGGTGTTGTCACAAATGCTGCCGCCGTTCATTTCAAAAGAGGCTGGGGTAGCTGTAAACAATGTATCGCCGCCGCTTGCGTTGGCGTAGTCCGCAACATAAACACCGGCGCCGTAACTGCCCTGACCGGATGTCTTGTAGGTGCTGTTGTTGGAGATCGTGCCGCCGTTCATGACCATCGTTGAGCCGATGATCGCGACACCGCCGCCACCGTTTGCCGTATTGCCGCTGATTTCGCCGCCGTTCATGGTAAAGGTGCTGCCGTTGCCAATCAGAATGCCGCCGCCCAATTCGTAGTTGCGGTTTGTATTGTTACGAATGATTGCGCCGTCTTCCATCGTTATGTTGACGCGGTTATTCGCCAAAATACCGGAACCAAACTGCATTGCCTTATTGTTCTGTAAAATTGCGCCGCTGTTCAGCACGATGGTGCCGCCGTTCGCCGCCTTGATGATCGAGTCGGTTTCCGCAGCGTGTGTTGCATCCACAGTACACTCTGCGCCATCAATCACAATGTTACTCAGTGTCAGCGAGGCAGACGCACTGACGAGTTCGATCATATAGCCGCCGAGCCCATAGCGGTGCAGTGTCTTTCCGCCAAGGTCCCAAGTTTCCGTCCCCGTGACCTGATAAAAACTTGAAAGACAAATATCCTTGATATTCTTTTCGTTTGCTAGCTCGTTTGCCTTTTCAATCGTCTTTACAGCAGTCGTTTTGCTCAGTCCGTCATTATCATCTGCGCCATGCTGCTGGTCGAGATAAATGGCGGCTTCCGGGGTGGTCGAGTCACCTGTCTCCGTGCTCTCTCCGTCTGCCGCAAAAGCAGCAGTCGGAAGCATGGTCATGAGCATTATAACCGTCAAAATACTTGCAATAATTCTTTTATTCATAATGTCCTTTTCGAATAACGCTATTGTACTAAATTTCCTGTATATCGTTTTAACTTTTTTACTGATACCGCTTCCAGTCGGGGACGCTCGTCAGCTTCGTCCAGCTTTCGCCGACCTCGCCCTTACGGTCAAAGTCATGGCTGTTCGTGGCCTCCTGTACAGCGAGATAGTGCCAGTCGGACGGCTTGTTGTCCGGCCACGTTACCATGCTGTCCAGCAGGTCGCTTTTGCTCTGCGGCATACGGCAGAGCACGCGGTTGATCATGGTCATGGCTTCAGCGCGGGTGATGCGGGCGTCGGGGCGGAACGTGCCGTCCGGGTAGCCCGAAATCCAGCCGAACGCCGCCGCTCTCTCGATCTCGTTTTCCGCCCAGTGACCGGAAATGTCGGAGAAGCTGCCGTTGTTCTCGACCGGTTTGGTGTTGAAGCGCGCACAGATTGCCGCAAACTCCGCACGGGTGATCGAGGCATCGGGGTCAAAGTTGTCCGCACGGCGGCCCTTGACGATACCGAGCTTTGCCATCGTGGAAATCGCCTTGTTGTGCCACTGGCCGTCCGAAACATCGGAAAATCCGTTGTCGGCGATCAGATTTCCGTCACGGATGTCGGATTTGAGCAGTCGGAAGAAGATCGTCGCGGTCTCAGCGCGGCTGACGTTCGCGTTCGGACGAACGTTGCCGTCCAAGTAGCCAATCACATAGGCGTAGTGGTCATCGCCGTTGAGCTTGTCCGGTACGCCGGTAGCCTCCCAGCCTGCGTAGACCGTCTTGTTGCTGTTCATCGTCACGGTTGTGATCTTCTGCGTCAGTGCCTGGTCCGCATACCAGCCGGTAAAGGTATAGCTCTCGCGGGTCGGGGTCTTATCGAGTGTCACCTTCGTGCCGGAAGAATAGCGCTCATCCTTGTAAGCTGTGCCGCCGTTCGACTCATAGTGCAGCGTATAGCGGGTCGAATGATGGGAGGAGGAGCTGTTCTTTGCCCACTGTGCGGTATAAACGGCATTGTCCGTTACCGTTGCAGCTACGGACGGCTCCCAGCCGGTAAAGGTGTAGCCGCTGCGGGTCGGTGTACCGGAAAAAGCCGGTGTTGTATCGCCGACGTGCAGATCAGCGGTCGTCTGATCGGCAAAGACAGTGCCATCCACGCCGTCCTTGTAGGTTACGGAATAAGTCGTGCTGTCCTTCCACTGGGCATAAACCGTAATATTGCTGGTCACATCGGTCGCAGCAGTAAAGGCATCGCCCGAACCGTCTGCCTTAGTATTCCAGCCCGTGAATATGTAGCCGCTGCGGGTCGGATTGGTCGTCGGCAGGTCAAAATGGTTTGCACTGCCTGCAACCTTCTCCTGCGACATAATACGCGGAGAGGCTTCGGTGTCGCCGCCGTTCTTATCGAAGATGACGCGGATACCGTTTGCCACCTGCCACATATAGTAATTGTTCGAGCCATCGGCATCGGCCATGCGCTTGAGGAACCAGCCGTCTTCCACGGCATCGGCATTGCCCAGTACAAACACATTCTGCGCGGGAGAATCGGTGTTTTTCTCGGAAAGAATGTAGTTGTCACCAAGTGCAGGCTTTTTCAGAGTCTGCCAGTCAGCGGGGTCCATCGTGTTGACCGTGGTGGTGCCGGTGGAAAGACCGCCGATTTTCAACGGGATATCAGCAGCTGTGTAATTCGTCACGACTGCCGGTAAGCGCAGCTCTGCGTTTGTGCCTGCATAGTTCCCGCCAAACTCAGACGGCTTCATCAACGCCATCATGCCACAGGAATTCACATCACCAGCAACATGAGTTGAACCGTGACCAATATATTTACCGCTTTTCCCAACTGCCATCGTCCCTGCAATCGTGACATCATAGGCCGCTGCTCTCGAGCTGTTGATAAAAAGCTGTTCCCATGTACCGTTTACGACCACATTGCCAGACAGTTCCATATCGTCTAAATCATCGGTTTTGAGAATACTGCCTTCGTCAACTGTCAAACTGCCTGTGAGCCATAAGCCGTTTAATTTCACATCAGAATTGTTGGTCACACGGGTATGCGTAGATGATTGAATAAACGGAATTGTTGCAGTACAGTCGGTCAGCGTAACAGCTACATTCTTCGGGGTTTTGTCATAATTAGAAGTAGAAAGTACGCCAGTACGGATTTTGGGACTGCCGGTAATCGTGATCTGTGAATCCTCGTTGACCGTTTTGCCATTGGTCAACCGAACGATATTTACATCGCCGCCATCCACATTGATGGCGCATTTACCATTGATTATACTTCTGTAATTTGCATAAATATCGCCCTCATCGTAATCCGGGTCCTCATAATAGTAGTTCTTCAGCTCAACATTCGTGGCGTTGATGGTCACATCGCCGCCGACCGTCGAAGAATCCGATGCACCGGTGATATTTTCCACATGAGAACCATGAGCATTGATAGTAATGCTACCACCAACATTGCCACGGATGGCGCCATAGATTTCAGGAATATCATACCACTTGTCGTGATCAGTCGTAGGGTCTACACCCTTATCCCAGCTCCAGACATTCTCATAGGTGTCGATTGTAATGTTGCCGCCTACCGTATAATTGCCCTCAACACCGGGATAGGTTGCAAAGCGGTTGCCTGCGCCGACAATCGGCCAGTTGCTACCTAACCGCAGAATCCGATCGGTATTCTCATAATCAGGATTGCCTGCGATAATATGCAAATCGCCGCGAATGATGGATTTCTCCAGCGGCTCCTCCGTACCGGCAATGCCCACTACACTGCCTGCACGAACATCCAGAGTAACATTCCCCTTCATTTCGCAGCCGTATGTGCCTTCAATTGAGGGAGACGCGGTAGCGGTACTATTTTTGTTGTCATAAATCAGCGTAGCATTGCCGCCGACATAGACATCGGGCACGTTCCTGCCATCGCCGCTGCTGCCGTCGCCCTTCATGCAGCCGGGGTTCAGATGGTTGCCGCTCTGCATTTGAATATCGCCCGTGATTTCCAAATAGGTATCTCCCTCAACGGAGCCTTGATAGGAGCCGCCGATCACGTCGTGCAAACCACTCGAAGAAGTCGGGTTGATATAACCGGTTGCCGCAATCACAACATAGGTGCTGGCTACCGTTTTTTTGTAACCGCCGCCGTAGAGCGTTTCACTCAAATGGATCTGACCGTTTTCGGTGAAAATCGTCCGATAACCGTTGCAGAACAGTCTGCTGCCGGTCACATCAACATTATCAAAGGTGCAGTCACCGGTCAGAATACCACGACTCGCCATATTAAGCTTAAACAGATTGCCTGCCGTGCTGCAAACGGTGATATGCTTGCCGTTTGCGCCGAAGGACGCAACATTGCTTTCTGCCGGAGCATTGACATCCGCTTTCAGTACGATCATAGCTTCACCAGACTCCGATACCGCAATCTGCGTTAGCGCGTTGCTGAGTTCAGCTGTAGTAGATACTTCATAGCTTGGCGCGGTGACAGTCGACTGCTCCGCATCCTCCTCTGATTGAGGTAGGATCGTTTGGGTTTCACCGGTGTCAGGCGCTTCAGCATTCGTATCATCCGCCGCAAATGCGGCTGTTGGCAATGATGTGAGCAGCATTGCCGCTACTAACAGCCCTGATAGGATTCGTTTTTTCATAAATTTCTCCCCCTTACTGATACTGCTTCCAGTCGGGGACGCTCGTCAGCTTCGTCCAGCTTTCGCCGACCTCGCCCTGACGGTTGAAGTCATGGCTGTTCGTGGCCTCCTGCACGGCGAGATAGTGCCAGTCGGACGGCTTGTTGTCCGGCCACGTTACCATGCTGTCCAGCAGGTCGCTTTCGCTCTGCGGCATACGGCAGAGCACGCGGTTGATCATCGTCATAGCCTCAGCGCGTGTGATGCGGGCGTCGGGGCGGAACGTGCCGTCCGGGTAGCCCGAAATCCAGCCGAACGCCGCCGCTCTCTCGATCTCGTTTTCCGCCCAGTGACCGGAAATGTCGGAGAAGCTGCTGCTGTTCTCAACCGGTTTGGTGTTGAAGCGCGCGCAGATTGCCGCAAACTCCGCACGAGTGATCGAGGCATCAGGGTCCAAGCGGTCCGCACGGCGGCCCTTGACGATGCCGAGCTTCGCCATCGTGGAAATCGCCTTGTTGTGCCACTGTCCATTCGTTACATCAGCAAATATATTTTCAGTGGTCAAGTTGCCATCACGAACTTCCTTCTTGAGCAGGCGGAAGAAAATCGTTGCAACTTCGGCGCGGCTGATGTTCGCGTTCGGACGGACAGTGCCATCGGAGTAACCGACTACATAGGCGTAGTGGTCATCGCCGTTCAGCATATCCGGCACAGTGGATGCCTTCCAGCCAGCATAGACGGTCTTCTCGCTGGTCATCTTGATGCTGCTGATCTTTTGAGTCAGTTCCTTATCCGCATACCAGCCGGTAAAGGTATAACTCTCGCGGGTCGGGGTCTTATCGAGCGTCACCTTCGTGCCGGAAGAATAGCGCTCATCCTTGTAAGCCGTGCCGCCGTTCGACTCATAGTGCAGCGTATAGCGGGTCGAATGATGGGAGGAGGAACTGTTCTTTGCCCACTGTGCGGTATAAACGGCATTGTCCGTTACCGTTGCGGCTACGGACGGCTCCCAGCCGGTAAAGGTATAACCGCTGCGAGTCGGCGTTCCGCCGGTAAATGCAGGGGTGGGTGTTCCACGGCGCAGGTCGCTGGTTACCTCATCCGCAAAGCTGGTGCCGCCGATACCGTCTGTGTAGGTAACAGAAAACTTTTGGATTGCTCCGTACAGAACAAGGCTCTTCGCCTGAGAAGAAGTTCCCGTTTCTGCCGTATAATCAGTATCTGAAATAATTCCCTTATGGTTGTGTGTAAAATGCGACAGATACGGCTCGGCATCTGCTACGCTATAGGTTGCTGTGCCATAAGTAATCGCACCGGGGGCAACAACTACTCTGCCATCCAAGGATTCATTTTTAAAAGAAGTCAATTCATAATCGTTCATCGTATCCGATGCGCCGACCAAAGTTACAAAACGGTTGGTGGAAATTCCTCCGCTTGTATCAAAGCGGCAGCCGATACGAATATCGCCGCTGATGTTAGCTTTTGTGCCGTCAAGATAGAGGCTGCCATCCTGGTAAACTGCGTTTCCGTAATAGCTTCGCTCCGAAGCATCATCATAGTGGGGGTATCCGTCAGTTGCCTTATTGTCCTGAATGGTACCGCCCAGCAGATAAGCAGCCGCGTCTGTATCATTGATGAAGATGCCGCCACCTTGTTTAGCTTCGTTATCGGAAATTTTGCCGTCGGTCATGTAGAACGAGTCTCCCTTGCCGTACAGGAAAACACCGCCGCCCTTAGAGAATGTCTTATTGTCCGAAATCGTACCGCCGCTCATTTCTACGGTGCTGGAGTAATCATCTGCTTTACTGGTCCACAGAGCAATCGCGCCACCGCCATTACGGCCTGTATTTTGGGTAATCTCCGCATTACCGGAAATCTTGACGCTTGCATTGCCGTTCCAATAGCGATCAGCCGCATAAACAGAGATCGCACCACCGTATCCGGCTGTATTGCCGGAAATCGTACCCCCGGTCATAATAAATTCGTTGGTCAAATCCACAGAATTTTTTGGTGTACCAAGAATGGCAACCGCACCGCCAAAAGCACTTCGGTCACTTGCCGCTTTATTGTTTTGAATGTTTCCGCCGGTCATAGTCAATTTAGCCGGAGCATCATAACTCTCATCATAGTCAGCACGATTTGCACGAATCAGAATTGCACCGCCATGGGCACTTTGTGTATGGTCAGTATCAAAGTAATCACCAACTGCGGTATTTCCGCTAAGCATACCGCCGTTCAGCTCCATCTCGCCGCTGAGATAGATGCCGCCGCCCTGTTCAGCAAAACAGTCGGTTACGGCGGAGCCATCATTCATAATCAGCTTTGCAGTGCTATCAACTACGATACCGCCGCCCCAGTCATTTGTTCCTGTGTTTCCTGAATGACCGCTCCGATGAACTGCACGTCCGTTGCAGACCGTTGCACCGTTTTCTAATGTGAGCTGGCTTTCAGGGCAAACACGGATGCAGCGAATATCCTGTGCCTCAGCATCAATCGTCATATTTTCAAGCGTGAGGTTCGTCGCTGTAGCTGTGCCGTTTTCAACACCAACCTCAATCATATAAAGGTCAGTAGAAGTGTCTTTTTGATAGGTAATCTTCTTTGCAGTTTCATCGGCTTTGCCCGCCAGCGTTACTGATTTATCACCGGTCAGAACAAGATTTCCAACTAGTTTAATATCAGAAAGCAGGCAGATCGTATCTCCGTCAGCTGCCTTCGTAAATGCCGCACCAATTGTTTTAAGGGGTGCGTTCTCGTCGCCGACAGCTGAATCATCGCCGGTTTCGGATACATATATAACTGTACCGCTGCTTGTTCCGGGAGCCGCAGCGGCCAGCGCAGCAGTCGGAAGCATGGTCATGAGCAGACTCAGTGTCAACAGCCATGACAATAATTTCGTTTTCACATCAAATGCTCCTTTACACATAGTAATACCTGCCAAGATAAGACCAATAAGGCGATATTCTGACAGGTTTCTGATCTTGCGCGGCAGTTCTTTCGTCCGCCGCATTGATGCTGTTCTGTCCTCCTTCAGTGCAATGACAGTTGCGAGATGCCAAAAGGTGTACTTTTTGGCATCTTCACTGCCTATAATTTTTCTCTATTATAGCACGGTTTCATAGGAATTACTACTATTAAACCTTTATTATGTACAATGTCTACTTTGACTAACAAAAAAGTACACATTCTCGCATTCTCGGTTAAATTCATTTTATACTTTGTTTGATTTTAAATGCCTTGTTGCGAAAGGTAGACAACGGCATTCTGCATCCTCGCGCTGCGGCTGTGCCTGTTATTTCGCCTTTTTCCCAACGTCGATACACCTCTTCAAAATTTCCGGGTAAAGGTTTCGGGGGTCGCCCAAAGCGAACCCCTTTCGCTTTTGCAGCCGCGATACCTTCCGCTTGCCGCTGGCGGATATTAATACGCTCGTTTTCCGCAACAAAGGACAACACTTGTAATACGATATCGCTGAGGAAGGTTCCCATCAGATCCTTTCCGCGCCGGGTGTCTAGCAGTGGCATATCCAAAACCATAATGTCGATGCCTTTATCTTTCGTAAGAATCCGCCATTGTGCTAATATTTCCTCATAATTGCGTCCCAGACGGTCTATACTCTTGATGCAGAGAAGATCGTCTTTTTTCATTTTACGCAGCAGTTTTTTATACTGTGGCCGTTCAAAATCTTTACCCGATTGCTTATCTATAAAGATATTTCTCTCCGGCACAGCCAATTCCCTCAGTGCAATCATCTGCCTGTCCTCATTCTGTTCTTTCGTTGAAACTCGGACATATCCGTAAATCTCTGCTATTGTCAACACTTCCTTTTCTTCCATACGATATCATAGCCGAGAATATCAGCAATCTCGACAGCTTCAGTATAACTGAAAGTGCCGCGACGCAGTTTACCGGACAGGTTCTGCATACAGCTGCTCCGCCCGTACTTTTCAGCGAGCTGTGCAGCCATGCACGTCAATGTCATACCATTTGCAATGATATATCCCTTTACCTCGTGTCCGTAGTTTCTTGCATTTGCTCTTTTCATGTTATCCTCCCATACAAGTTATCCGACACCCAGTATTGCACTTAACACTGGGTGTCGAATTTTTCATCATTATGAATACATCGGCACTCCATACCCATAAATTCGCGCATCGCCTACTGGATAGCTATTCTCCCGACAGGCATCGCCAGAGTTACCTTCTACGGTGTACACCGTACCGCCTTCCGTTTTTTCGACAATACCCACATGATCCGGTACGCCATCGCCGCCCCAGTCAAAGAAGATAATGTCACCGGCACACGGTTCGTAATCACGCTCCTGCCACTGACTGCGTGCCTTGAACCAGTCCGAACCATCACTGCACAGCGAAAAGCTCGGAATCACTCCCGCATCAATATAGCCGCACTCGTTCGCGCACCAGCTGACAAAGCAAGCACACCACTCCACACGTGATGTGAAGCCGTACCAGCTCCAGTAAGGCTGACCACCCACATTACCAAGCTGCGACAGCGCTATTGTCACGATTTCACCATCACCTGTTCCGATACCGTAAAGTACGGAACTCCAAAGCGACCGATACTTCTCATCCAACAATTCTGCCAGCTGCTTTTTCTGGTCAGCATTAAAATGATACTGATCTGCCATCTCGTCAGTAGTTTTATGCGAAATTGTAATGTACAGATATACTACCGTTGTCTTATCTTTGCCGCTACCTTTTGTATGGCGCTCCACACGATAGGAAATGCTGTTCATATCCCAAAAGACCTTACGCAGCAGCTCCAGCTTCATATCATTCATTGATGCCACCTCCTGACCATCACTCTGGTCGGATGTGGTCTTTACTGCATAAATCGAAAGGATTTCCGGCCATGTGGCTCTCGAACCGGATAGGATCAATTTATCATAGGGATTGTCTGTTTTGATTTTTTCTATCTTCTCGTTATACTCCTGATTGATTTCTCGTGCTGCGTCCCGCATGGTCATGCCAGTGCCGCTGTCTTCGCCTGAGAAAAAGATACCAAAGCAGGAGCCTGCCATCATGCCAATCAAGCACACAACAACAATCACCATGCAGGTCACTCCACTGCCGGCAGTCAGAGCCGCAACCATCGACCGCATACCGGCAATAATTGCCCTAAGCACCTATTTCGTGGCTTCTGCCGCTCGTTTAGACATGGTTGCCGTCCGCTTTGTCGCTGCTCGAAATGTCTGGGCCGAAATTTCAGCAGATTTCACTGCAGCCTCCGCCGAACGATGCTGAACCGCAGTTGCATACTGCGCTGTTTGTCTGGCTGACTGCACCCTTCGTGCAGCAGTCTTGATTCTCAACCGAGTTGTCTTAGGCGAAATTGCCTCTTTTGCAGCAGTTTTGCTGCTGTGCAATACTGTTTCTCTCGACTTTATGACGCTTTTTTCTGGATTTGCACTATGCTGTGAACCATGCACTACGCAATCATGGAAACTCGTTTCGGCAGGTTTAATAGTCCGATCTGAACCTGCAATCGCAGACTGCCGCTCTTTGATTCGAGCAGATTTCAACTTCTTGGCAGCTTTGCTCTTTGCCAATGTACGTCCCTGTTCCACCGGGTCATTTGAAACTCTACTCACAGTCTGCTGTCCGATTTTTATTCTCGGAGCATCTTTTCCGGCAGTTTTCCGGTTCGTTTTCACTTGTTGTGCACGAATTGCAGCCTGCCGTTGCGATTGTTTCTGAGGTGTGATGTCATTTTCACCCCATGGCTGATTGGGCATCGCCGGCTCCTGCATCGGTTCCGCATATCGTTCCCTGCGCTGCTTGATTGCCGCTGTTCCTTTTTTCACTGCCAGTTTTGCACCAGCCGCAGCAACACGAGCAGTATCTTCCGCCGCATTTTCCGCTGCTCGTTGCACCTTGTCCCCAGCATAGGCATTGGGATTTTCCGAACGGTCATCTGTCAAATTTGTAAACTGTTCTTTGGAACGGATATATACCTCCTTCATGCGTTCTCCCGCAACCGCCGCCTTATCCAACGTCTTAATGCCTTGCACCTTTTCTCTTGTCTTGATCTTTGGCATTTTCCTACTCACCTCCATACGCAGAAACGGGCAGGATTACTCCTGCCCGTGTGCAAACTGACCCTCACCAGGTCGGGTCGTCATCAGCTCATACAGTTTCGTATTCTGCGGAAAACGGTTGATGAACGGCACCAGTGCGCTGCCATATTTAATCAGGCCGCAGCCTGCATCTGCGTTGGTGATATAGCTCATCTGCTCATTCGAGATATTCAGCAAATGCGCCAGCTTTTCACGGTCGGATGCTGCCTGATTGAGCATGACAATAAACTCCGAGTTAGAGAGCATGGTACTTGCCTGAACGGAATCCAGCAGATACTCCACATTCTGCGTGATAGCGGTCGGGTACGCATTTCTCTTTCGAAACTGCCGCCATGCCGAATTGAAAAAGGCCGCACTGAACTCGTTTTCAAACATGACATGGAACTCATCAATGAATACATGCGTGCGCTTGCCGCGTTTCCAGTTGAGCGTTACGCGGTTCAGCATGGTATCCGTAATGACCAGATGGCCGATCGGCTTCAACTGTTCACCCAGTCCATGAATGTCAAACACAACCACCCGCTTGTCCAGATTGACCGTGCTTTTATGACCGAAAATATCCAGAGAACCGGTGGTAAACAGCTCCAGTGCAAGCGCAATGTCCTTGGCCTTTTCTTCCGGCTGATCGAGCAGCATTTCACGCAGTGTTGACAGCGTGGGCACTGTGCCGGACTGCTCCGCTTCCTGATACACCGCCGCAACGCATCGGTCAATGATGGACTTCTGCTGCGGACCGACACCGTTCGGGTCAATACGCTCTACCAGCGACATGATAAACTGCGATTTCACTACAATCGGGTTGTTTTCGCCGTAGCCATCAACCATGTACATGGCATTCAGTCTGTCCTTACCGCCAGCCGAAACACGAATCACAGACGAAATATCGCCCATTGCTTCCGCAAGCGGCGCATATTCTCCTTCCGGGTCACAGATCAGGATATCATCATCGGTATTCAGAATCAGGAACGTAATCAGCTCCTTTGCATTGAACGATTTGCCGCTGCCAGGCACACCCAACAGAAATGCAGACTGGTTCAGCAGGTTCGCTTTATTGCACATGATGAGATTATGCGAAATCGCATTCTCTCCAAAGAAGATGCCGCCCTTATCCTGGATTTCCTGTACCTTGAACGGCATAAACACTGCAAGGCTTTCCGTTGTCAGCGTTCGAAAAACATCAATCCTGCGAGAGCCGATTGGCAGCACTGTATTCAGTCCATCAAGCTGCTGATATTTCAGCACAGCCAGCTGACACATATGCTTTCGGGCAATCGCCTGTACGGTTTCTGTATCTGCGTCCAACTGCTCCTTGGTATCTGCCGTAAGCACCATTGTCAGCACTGCGAACATCATGCGCTGATCACGGGTGGTCAGGTCGTCAAGGAATTCCTTGCTCTCCTTGCGCTGAAGCTCCATATCATACGGAACAACAGCAGAGAAGTTGTTGTTTGCATTTTGGCGGCGCTGCCAGTTCGTAATGTTTGTTTCCACACCCAACAGGCGGCTCTCCACCTCATGCACTGCCTCATCGGTCGGAATGGGCAGAATATCAATGGAAAGCATCATATTGCGGTTCAGGTCAGTCAGTTCCGTAACCATGCTGTCCTTAATGTAGCTGGCATAGTCTTTGAGAAACAGCACCCGGCAATACTGATCGCCCAGAATCAGATGATCCTTGTTCTTTTCAATGGAGTCAGGGCAGATAAAATCCCGAATATCATGGCCCTTTCTCGCCATGCTCTTAATGTCGAAGTCAAACGTAGTTTCCTCACCGGCACGGTAAAAATCATGCAGCATACGCAGGCGTTCTGCCGCCGTCAGTTCCATACACTTGGAACCGAGCGCTGCAAAATGTGCCGACAGGTCAGCGCCAATGCGTGAAAAATACGTTCTTGCTTCCTCCACGTCCTTTCTGGCTACCGAGACCGTCAGGTATTTCTCCTGCATGATACCGTTTGCGCCCGTAGCCTTGTCCAGCAGCATCTGGTTATATTCCTTGCGGTACTGGTCCAGTCCGTCCTCCTTCATCGGCATTAGAATGGATTTTTCAAAGCTGGCGCGGTTCTGACGATGGTTATAAATCGTCAGTTTGGTAGTCGCGCCGCTGTCCAGACTGTTCAGCAGTTCCGAATAGGTCAGGAACATACTCTCCTTATCCTCGCGGGAGGCCACCAAATAGTTAATATCCGTAAACCGATACATCTTAGTGAACTTGCTGCCCACCTGAAAAATACCGTCCGGCCAGATGCGCCTGATAGGGATGACATCCTGCACTTTGCGAGGTACCTTGTAGCGTTCCTTATCCTGCTTCATGATGGTACGAATACTCTTAATCATGGTTCTTCATTCCCTCTTTCTCTTTCTTCTCCAGCTCAGGCTTTAACGCTTCATAATAGATATTATTCGACTGGAATCGAATGACTTTTGGCTCCAGCACTTCTGACCGCAGCCATGCCCATACAAACTGCTCGGCCGTCATACCGTGATATGTCACAAATCCCATAGCAGCAAACGGGGCAGCACCAAGGATACACATCCATGAAACCGTTTCTGTGCCGACATACGGTTTGAGGACAAAGTACAGCAGAATCGCTACACTAGCTGCAAGCACTGTAAACACGCACTGCCGCATAGACAGTCCGAAGAACATGGATTCGGTATAGTTCCGAATCTCTCGATTGATTTTAACTTCCAATGCCTTTCCCTCCTTACAGTCCCATCATCTCATGCACAATTCTGTCTGCCATTTTTATCGAGCCAACCAGAATCAGCATATTGAAAATCAGTTCGCCAATATAACTCCATACCATGGATGCTGCTGCCGCATCCACATCAACCACCGGCGGCGATGCCGCAAATACGCTGAATATAATGCAGGCAAGGACGATAATCGCTCCCTCCAGGCAAACCGCTGCATAGCCTTTTAAGAAGCTCTTACCGATGTTCTGGCTTGGTTCTCCTGCAAAGCTGGACAGTGGAATCGGCGCGATTGCCGTATACATGAACATTTTGAAAAAGCGTCCGTAAACGCTCAGAATCATCACAAAAGACAGCACCCAAATGAACAGTCCGCCGATCAGCGTGACGGCCCACAGAGGAATGCTTTCAAAAAAGCCGCATTCTTCTACGGCTGTAATAATCTCCTGTGGCAATACCGTCTGCTGTGCTCCTCCAAATCCTGCGGCATTCATAATCGAAGAAATAACGCCCTGTACAATATTGAGCAGAGCCAGCATCAATTCCATGCCATAGGAAATCAGTCCTTTGGCAAGGGCGAACCGCACAAACAGCTTTACTGCGTGTTCCGGCTTTTTGATTTCCGCAAAGCTGCCACAGGTTTTCATCACGCCAACCACAAAGAACACCACCAGCAGCGCATATCCAATCGCCTGGAGTGCGCCATGAATGCTGACGATCACGCTCCAAATCGCGCCGCCCTTAAAGTTTTCCGGGGACTGCGTAATGAGCAGCCAAATCTCTGACAGCTTATCATTCCATGTTTCCAGCGCATTGGTCAGGTTTTGTACGACCCAGTTATCCGACACTTCAAGCACCTCCTTCCGGGGCAGGCATCATGCCTGCCCCAAACTGTTGGATAACGTATCTTAGCCGCCGGTAATCAGCGTCAGGATTTCCTTGGCAAAGGTGATGACAATGCCGCCTGCCAACGTCAGAAAGCCGTTAGAACGCTGAGAGGGGTCATGGGACTGAAGCGACAGACCCACCTGCACGATACCCCAGCCAAGCAGGATCAGACCAACGGCACGAATCAAGCCGAAAATAAAATCACTCAGGTTGTTGATCACTGCCAGCGGATCGTCTGCCGCAAACGCCGGGACGGTGCAGCAGCAGAGCACTGCCACAGCCATCACCGCCGTACAGTAGCGACGGAAGCCCTTTTTCACCTTGTCAGGCACCGGCTTTCGGTTTTCATTTTTGTTTTTCATGTTGTTTTTCCTCCATCTTCTTGAAATGTTCTTCTAGCTCCTCTTCTGTGAGAAGCACAAAGTCATGTTGACTGGAAACGGTCAGTTTCTCTGCCTTTTTAGCAAGTTCAGCGTCCAGTACGACAGATGCGATACTGCGTGTGTCCTGTCCATGCTGGTAAGGCTCCATACCGCCGTCTGTGGTGAGTTTCACATTCGGATGCTTCAAAACATCGTATTTGAAGTCTTTGACCGGTCGCTCACCGCGTATAAAAAGAAGTGCGTAGCGGTTGTCCAGCATACGCACTTCATCAGGTGTCATCAGCTCTCGGCCTGTGATCTGCCAGTTGACCGAGTAGCTGCCGTTTCTACCTTTGGATTGTCCATAGGTGTTCGTATCAATCGTTTCCTTGCCGAGCAGCTTGGACACATATTCATGCGTAGACTGCTCGTTACCGCCGAGATACAGGAACTCATCACAGTTGCCCACGATGCTTTCCCACTGTTTTTCGAATAATGCTTTCAGCTGTGCAAGGTTTTGGATAATAATGCTCACTGAAATCTCACGGCTGCGCATCGTAGCCAGCAGCTTATCAAACTCATCGGGCAGGGCGACATTTGCAAACTCGTCCATCACAAAATGCACATGAACCGGCAGTCTGCCGCCATGAACAATGTCTGCCTGGTAGTAAAGCTGTTGAAACAGCTGCGTGTACAGCATACCGACAAGGAAATTGAAGCTGCTGTCATTATCCGGAATCACTGCAAACACAGCCGTTTTCTTCTCGCCTACGCTCCATAGCTCCATTTCATCGGTCTGCGTAATACCAGCAAGGGACTCCAGATTGAACTTCTCCAGTCTGGCAACCAGTGTGATTTGAATGGATTTCAGCGTTTTGCCGCTGCCAGAATGGTAGTTGCGATAATATTTCAGGGCAATGTGCTCCGGATTACGCATCTCCAGTCGGTCGAACAGTTCGTCCAGCGGCGAAACAAAACCATCATCGTCCTCATGCACTTCACCCGCTCGAATCATCTCCATCACCGTGGGGAAGTTCTGTTCGTCCTCCGGAGCTTCATAATGAAGATAAAAAATTAGAGCCAGCAGAAGCATTTGCGCCGCCTGATCCCAGAAAGGGTCCTGCGACTGACTGCCTTTAGGTGTGGTATTCTTAAACAGGTTCGTCACAAGGCGCTGAATATCATTATCATTCCGCAGATAGACAAACGGATTGTAACAGTGGCTTTTCTCCATATTGATGAGATCGATCACCTTAATTTCATAGCCCTTGGATTTCAGAAGATTGCCTGTATCGCGCAGGAGTTCGCCCTTTGGGTCAAGACAAACAAAGCTGGTATTCGCATTCATCACATTGGGTTTTGCAAAAAAGCGCGTCTTGCCAGCACCGCTGCCGCCGCAGCACAGAATATTCAGATTTCGTCGGTGCTTTCGACCATCAAGTCCGATTGCAACAGTCTGCGTCAGGATTTTATTTTCTGGCGCAGCCTTATTTGCATACTTTCGACTGATTTCCCTTGGAGAACCCCACTGTGCTGAACCATGCTCCTCGCGCCTGCGGTAATTTCGGTCACTCGAGAGAAATACCGCCAAAGCCAACCCGTAAATCAGTAGAAAAATAAGGACAGCTCGGAGACTATCCCTACAAAGCATGATATGAAACGGATTTGCAAATGCGGCACCGGCATTCTTAATCAAACCGATCAATCCATCATCTAAATACGGAGCGAACAACAGCGCTATCCAGATGACCGGTATGCAACCGCAGGCATAGCAGATCAGGCTTACTGGCGAAAACTTATCTTGCTTCATTCCGCCACAGCCCCCGTTTCCGTTTGGGCGGTGCGTCGATCACTTTGAGAAGCAAGTCATCAATATCGTCCGTCGGCTTACCATCCCGGATTGCATCGTTACGGTAATCTGCCAGACCACGCACCATAAGCCGCTGCTCGTGTTCCTCCAGCGTTACAACTTTCTTATCAGATGCCATCTTTGTCACCGTTCCTCTCTGTTGGCGTTCTCTCTTTGCGGCTGTTTCCGGTCATGCGTATCCAGCACTCGGTTCATATCACCAATCATCACGTTGGAAACACGCCTGATCGTACTAAGCTCCTGTCTTGCGCTCTTGGCGTCCATACCGCCAAACTCCGCTGGCATTCGATCAAAACGAAACGTCTCGCAGGACAGCTGATTTTTCCTGCACAGCACATACGCAACCGAATATGCCGTAAAGGCAGGGTTGCAGCAGGTCAGTTTTTTCTGTTTCAGATGGACCTTTGCAATTTCCTGTGCCAGTCCGCGAAACAGCGGTTCTGCATCCGTGCCCTGACGAACGTAAATCTTGCTGTCCGCTGGCTGATACAGTACATTCACTCGTTCCGGCAGGTCGTCCGAAACCTCAATTTCGCAAGGCCGATGATCAACCAGCGCATTCAGCAGCAACTTTTTATCATGGGATACCAACGTCTCATGCTTCTGCAAAGCCGTTGTCTGCGACACATCGAACACCTTTTTCACCTTGTAAGAGGTCTTAACCGTACCGTCCTGATTCGTATATTCCTGTCCGGGTTCCAGAAGGTTGATGGCGCAAACCCCTTTCTTGATGTGAACACCAGTGTTCTTCCAGGCAGCAAAGTCTGCCAGCTGCGTCGCATCCGGACACTGATGGGCAATCAGCAGCGCATTACTGGCAGAATACCGGTCAAACTGCGCCTGAATATTCAGAAACGCCTGAAACTTCTCACCGCTGCTGACTGCCGCGACCGCTGCATCGTCAATCATTTGATAGACAACTTTGCGCTCCTCACGTTTCTGTTTTGCCCATTTTTCCTTATCAAAAGGTTCAGCATTGCTGTTCTGAACCAGACCGTCATTGTTTTCCATGCTCAACGCTCCTTTCTCTTCCTGCGCTTCTTCTTTGGGGCATGATGCTCAGTCGCAGGCATTTTCTCAGCACGGTCCTTCGCTTTCTCTGCGGCCTTCGCAGCCTGCTCTGCCTTAATGTCTTTCAGTTCCTGCCGTACAGATGGCCGTACCCGTTCTCGATTAGAGATATCCCGCTCGCTTCGTTCGCTGGGCCTTGAGATAGGCTCGGACTGAGGGGATTTTGTCGTCCGAGCCTGTGCGGGGTTTGGTGTATGCCCCTCTTGCTCCTTGTCCGGTTTCTGCAACATGGAATCTACCAACTGTGCCGTTTTATCCGACTCGGCTGCGCTGCGCTCCGGTTCCGGAAATTCCTCTGCGGCTTTCTCGCGGCGGCTGCGTTCGATTTCACTCTTAACGCTGCCCATATCAACCGTTGCAAGCTGAAAACGCTCAAAAATGCGGTTGATCTTGCTTGCATCCTCCGCTCGAACCATCACATCCGTAATACCGTCATCAGCATTCCTGTCCTTCAGCACGCAGTACAGCACACCATACTTCTTGGATGCCTCGCAAAACTGCTTCAGATCAGTGTCCTTCACAGCAAAGACTTTCAGTTCTTTGCCGCTTCGCAGCATATTCGTCAGCCGCGTCTTACCCTTGGTCTTTTTCTGTTCACGCAGAATGGCATACAGAAGAACAGCGACCTGTTTCGCGCCTGCACCGGTGATTTTGGCGGCAACTTCAGCCCCTTCCAGCGACATTCTCACGACCTGTTCTGCCGCGTCGCCCGAATAACTCATGCTCATCTCGCTCCTTTCGTTCCAGTTTCTTCTGTTTATTCAGCCGTTCCAACTTCTCTCGCACTTGTTCGGAACGCTTTGCTATTTCACTACATAAAACCACCTCCTTTCGCTTCGCTCTGATCTCCGCAGTCAGGTCCTTAATCTGTGCCTTGACTGCATCATCAACACCATTTCTGCGTTTAACGCATTTCAGTTCATTTCGCAATTCATGTCGTTTTCCAACGAGTGCCTGTACCGCAGCTTCTACATTTGATTGATATGCAGATAAATCTTCACCTGTACGGATGTGGTTTCTTGCCAAAAGCCTTGTCTGCGCATCCAGTCGATCCAGTTTGGTAACATCCTCTTTCAGTAAAAAAGACACCCGCTTTACGGATGTCGGATGCTTCACCAGAATATGCAGTTCATAACAGTATCGAAAATACAGGGCTTGAAGGCCTGTCACTGATCTGCGCATGTTTCCGCGCACTCGATATTTACGTGGTGCATGATGCTCTACAGCAGGAAACGGATACTGCTTTGAGATGTTGTCCAAAATACGATCTTTAATCGCATCGAGCGAATACTCCTCGCCCAGCTTGTGAAAGCGAAAATATCCTTTGGCATCCGGCGGCTTGATTGCGGGGTATTTGAGCGGCTCACCACTCTTTCCGCGCGTCTTCAGTTCATACCCCATCTCCTGCATGATGCGGATAAAATCCCGTTCCGTAGTCGATGCCCGGATTGCCCGGTTAATATCAGCGCGAATCATGCTGCGGTACGTTGGTTTGCCATTCTTTTCGGCAGACCACTGTGCGTAGTGTTTTCCTTTGCCGCTCGGCACATCAATCACAGAAATTGCATGCTCTCGACATAAGCGATCTGATATTTTTCTCATCTCGGCATAATCCGACTTCGAATTATTGAACTTATAGCCGTCTGCCCATGAAACCGAGTTGATTACAAAATGATTGTGGTAATGGCCTGTGTTGCAGTGTGTAGCAATTACAACTTCAAATCGTTCTCCCCACAATTCTTCTGCTAATTCCACTCCGATTGCATGGGCGGTTTCCGCTGTCACTTCACCTTCCGCAAAAGACTGATACCCATGGAAGCACAACCGCCCATCAGGTTTTCCCCAGTATCGTTTCGTTTCCATCATTTGCGCTGCTGCATCGTCTTCTCGGCAATTCAGGCACGAAACATATGCGCGTTCCTCCGTCTTGATTGTATCCGCCGCATATTCAATCACGTTGTCAATTGCATGAAGTGAAGCTTGTACCACCAAAGATCTTTCCCTTGTCTTCGCCGGATTTCGCGCATAATTGATCACATGGTCCAAGCGACTCTTGACCGGCCAAATTGAAGTGACTGCCATATCAGTCTTCCGGCATCGTATATGCCGCCGTAATCATCTTCTCAACTTTGCGGTTCTCCGTCAGCGCTTCGCGCAGCTTGGGTACATCGAGCATGCCGCGCGCATTCGCCATGCGCAGGATCTGATCGATGTTGTAGCCAACGCGACGCACCTCATTGATCAGCATCGGCACGTCTGCAGAAGGCGCTTCCTTGATCTCCGCGCCATTCAGTAGGTGGCGGCAAAAGCTCTCACGGGACAGGCCGGACTTGCGAACCTTCTTGGTCAGGCTCTCCAGTTCGTCCTTGGTAAAATAGATTTCTACACGGCAATTTCTCTTACGCATATTTTTCTTCCTTTCTAATTGTCAGCATGGTATACTGTGGTCAGGAGTTGATTTTATGACTACACAGCAGTTTAATAGACGTGTTGCGGCAGTAAAGACCGCTGATGCAATTAATGCAATCGAAGGTGCACCAGTTTCTGATTATGCCCGGATGCTTTCTCTTAGCTGGGCGAAAGGCGAGATTACTGGCGAACAAATGAAATCCGCACTAATGTCTTTTCATCGAAAGATTGCATCACAGGTACACCAAAATGGCTGATTTATACTTGTATGACGATGTGCCTGTTCTCCGTAATTCGTTAGGCATTAAAGATGAGAACACACTTGATCGAATCGAGGCAGAGCAAAGTCGGGCAAACATGATGCTCCTGTACGAACGCGGTTTTCATGACTTCACCCCATCGGGTCTCTGTGAAATCCACCATTTTCTTTTTGGCGATTTATATGATTGGGCTGGCAAATACCGCATTATCAACATTGAAAAGCGTGAGCGATTGTTAGCTGGTCGCAGTGTTTGGTATAGCAATGATGAGGAAATTCCCAATGATTTGGAAAGTGCATTTTCCGCACTATACCAGCCGAATTGGGATAGTCTGACTCGTGAGCAATTTGTAAGTGCTATCAGTCGATGCTTCCCTCGTATTTGGCAGGTTCATCCTTTCCGCGAGGGCAATACTCATACCGTAGTAATGATGATGACTTTTTTTGTCGAGCAGCACGGCTATTTCATGGATCAGGAATTGCTCGCCGCCAGTGCTGGTTACGTCCGTGATTCTTTCGTCATGGCATCACTGGATCAATTATCTGAATACGAGCATTTGGAACGAATCCTCTTAGATGCTGTTCAAAGCGCACCCATTCACTATGATGTTGAAACGCTCTGCAACTCGATTTCCCCATCGTCAGACCGCTATTCCAAATATCAGAGAGAGCCCTACAAACCTCTACCACATTACAAGCGTGAAACTTGAAGAACGCAGACTGTCATTTCCCACGACAGCCTGCGTTCTCCTTTTTTATTCATTCTGTTAGAGCCAATAGGGGTCATAGGGGTTCTCGCCCCTGTCAAGCTGGATTTGCACAATCAAATCCGTTGCTTGTTAGACCGATACCGCTATGCTCTCTTACGGCAGTTCGGTATTCTGCCTTTTTCAGCGCTCCCGTTCCTTATCCGATTTGACCGGCATCGGAATTGCAAGAATCTGATCATCAATCTGCACAAATCGTTCAGGGCGCTTATACTTTTCGGTGTAGCGCTTCAGCTGTTCCTCGCTCAAACTCTTGAAGTTCTCCGTACTGCAATCGCACACAAAAAAGTTTCCCGCCACAATATCATAGATGCGATTGTCTTCATCCCGCAAGGCGCGGTTCAGCGGAAGTCCCTGCAGCTTGCCTTCCTCATTGCAGACCAGACACACAGTTTCTTCAAACGGATAGACCGCCTGAATATAACCGCTAACCGTTTTCTGCATTCCTTCTAGAGAACCATCAATCTCTGCAACACGCGCTGCCTTGCCCGGCTCCACCAGAACAACTCGCATCGTTCTCGTATCCAGTTTCTGTGTCTGTTCGGGCTCAAACTTCACAGGCTGAAAGCCAATGCTGTCACAGAAATAGAAGCCAGCATTTTCACCGTTAACAATCTCGACCACATCAGAAACCGACAGCGAGTGTCCCTGAAAATCTTCCGGGCAGTCACAGTTGAACATCTGATATACGCCTTCCAGCGTATCGACCTCAACCGCTCCCTCAAACACCTTATCGTAAATCCCACTGTTTACTTCCGAACTTCCCTGAAACTTATCAAGCTGAGAAAGTCCCAAGTACGCAACCCGGTCGTCATCTCTGCTCAAATTGATCTGATAGATTATAATGTCCATCATCGTTCTCGCTCCTTTCCATTCCGATTTACAATCTCCATTCGCAGATAATCGTTCACATCTTTTCCGGCTCGCGGCGGGCGGTTCAGGATCGTATACTTCTTATCTAAGCCGCCCATAATACTTTCCGCCGCTTGCCGACCCACCCGGTCATTATCCAGATGCAGAACCACCTTCGTAATCTGCGAGTGGTCTTTCAAAAACTGCTCCAGCGCTACCGGCACTACATTCGCCCGTTTACTCGCGAACACGCCTGCCAGCGACAGATACGCGATTTTTCTCCAGTCTTTGTGATACATGATTTTCAACGATGCATAGCTCATGGCATCAATCGCGGCCTCAAAGACATGAACCTCTCTAACTGGTCTGTCATCCGCAACCAGTGCAAAGGAAAAGTGCTTATCACTGCCGGTTGCCTCACCCTTGTAATCCGTAGTCATGGAGCGCAGCGCTGCATAACGCCGGGTTCCTTTGGTATCGTATCCGACAAAAATAACATCATTGGCGTTCTCTGACTGAAACAGCAATCCGTGTTGAATGCAATATGCTATGATTTGCGGATGGATTCCTCGGCTCTTTAGATACGCCTCTGTTTTGCTTGTATTGGTGTCCAATAACGGCAAAAGCAGCTTTCTCGGGGCAGGCGGCGGTTTCTCGTAGCATATCGGCTGAACAGCCTGCCCGTTGAGCATTTTCACTGCCTCCGGGAACGACATCTCCTTCACCTTAACCAGATAATCCAGCGCCGACCGACCGCCGATATTTTGCGAAAACCAATACCACTTTCCGTTACTGATTTTCAGCGAATCATGCGTTCTGGTACAGTACGTTTCACCCGAAAAGCGCACCAACTCGCCCGGTTCATACGCTCTGAGGTATGACAGCAGATCCATCTTTCTGGCATTGGCGATTTCTTCTTTTGATACAACCGGCATTACCTCGCCTCCCAGTTCCGGTCCTTTGCCGCTTTCCGCTCTGCAAACGACTCGATCGCACCGCGCACCGTTTCCATGTAGTCGGTTTCCAGTTTGCTGAAATCCTTGAATACGTCGTCGAGCGGCCCACGCTGTTTGAGCAGTGCCATCGCCTGATCGTCCGGCAGATTCAATTCTTCCATAGACATCAGAATATCCTCGCGCACAACATACTCATAAGCATGGGAAAGAATTTCCTCTGGCGGACACTGAACGAGCCACTTGCGATATTTGTCCTGCTCACGCTCCATCTTCTGATAGAGCGCAGTATTCAGTTCCTCGTTGTTCATTTTCATCACCTTCCTAATTTCAATTCACAGCTGATACGAAAGCAGCTATGTAGGGTAGGGGAGGAGATTCCCCTACGCAAGTTCATTCAGGCTTTATGAATCACCCGTTTATATTTGGTATCCGAGTTCTCCATATATGAATTGATGATTCGGCTCTGCTCCTTGGTTTCTGCGTATGCTGTTACGGTCAGCGTCTTGCGATTCCAGTCCAGCGTATAGCTATCTGACGCAACATTGGTAATATGGTGTTTGGCAAGGTAATCCCGAAAGTCCTGCATCGCTGCCATATCATCAGACATCACCACATTGACATAGGTGCGATCCTTGGACAGCTTGTTATTGATGCCGCTGACCAAAAAGCAGCCAACACCACTGGCCACTGCTACAGTCAGCGTAGTCAACATGCTATCTGCCAGAACCACACTGCGTGTAATCCAGAAATAAAGAAAGCTGGAAAGCGCAATTGCTACGCCTGCCAGCAGACTCCGGTTTCTCTGAATCATAATCGTTTTTACGGTGCTCAAGGCGTTGTCTGCCATCTTAGCGATAAACAGCAGGCCGAGACTCATTGCTGTTGTCAAACTCTCATCTCCTCATCGTTCCATTTCGCGTTTCTTTTCTTTCGGCTCCCCCTCATCGGGTTCGCCGTCCACAATTTCATTCTCCCGCTTATCCAGATTGAGTAGAATGTTCAGTTCATCCAGTCGTGCCAGCTTGGTTTTCAGTTCATCTTCCTGCGGGAACGGCTTGTCCACTGCCGCCTTGGCATTGGACAGTTGAACCCTTGCATTATCCAGCTGTGCTTCGCACTGCCGGAGATCGCTCTCCAATCCGGCAAGCATATTATCAATGCGCTGGATATTGCCAAACAGGTCTGTACCAAGAGAAATCGGATGACTGAGCTGGCCTTTCAGATTCAGTCGATACTCCTTTGCAAAGGTGTCAAACGAGAGGACCATGGCAAAGCCCCGATACATTCCGATTGGAATCGCATCAGGGCTTGTCATATTATGCGCCGCTGCCAGCAATGCGCTGCCCGCAGCTTTCTTTTCGATATAGGCGGTTCCCTCGACCTCCATTGAAGAAAAACCGTCTTCATTCGGCATTGTCTGTGCCTCTCGCAGCTCAATATCACTCTTGTATCCGCTGATTTTCTGTTCCAGCGCCGCAATCTGATCGGGAAACGCTTTTGCGATCTTATCCTCCAGTGCATATCTCTGGCTCAAATGGCTTGCTTTCAGCATTTTCAGCCGTTGAACTGCAATGTCCAGATCCATCTTTTCCTTGATATACGGATTACCGGTACAAAGTGCTTTCACCTCGGCATAAGATAATGCTGTTTCATCAATATCCTCCGCCGATCGGGCCGGTGCTTTGGAAGTCATGACCTGACCAATGAACTTTTGCTTTCCCTCAACCATCTGATAGAGGTAGCTGTCGAATGTATTCTCTGTTACATAGGTGTAAATCTCAACTTCCGGGTTCTCATTGCCCTGACGGATAATGCGGCCTTCGCGCTGCTGTAAATCGGACGGTCGCCACGGGCAATCGACATGGTGCAGGGCGATAAGCTTTTTCTGGACATTCGTACCGGCACCCATTTTCTGCGTTGAGCCAATCAGCACTCGGATTTCGCCGCTGCGGACTTTGCCGAACAGTTCCTTCTTCTGCGCCTCACTGGCTGCATTATGAATATAGGCAATCTGATCTTTGGGAATACCCATATCCAGCAGTTTATCCCGAATGCCATCATAGACATTGAAATTTCCATCGTTATGCGGCGTTGACAGGTCGCAGAACACCATTTGTGTTGATTTCTGTTCCGCAGTTTTCTGCCAGATTTCAAATACATTCTTTGCACAGGCACTGACTTTGCCATTCTCATCGTCTGGCAGCATAGGGTTCATCAGTCGCTGATCCAGTGCCAGCTTACGGCCATCGTTGGTGATAAGCAGCATATTGTCTACGCTGGAATCAACCATACGATTACGCACACGCTCAGCTCGTTCCGAGAGGTCCTTTACCATTTCCACCTGATACGCCGACGGTTTCAGCACAACATTGTGATAATTTGCTTTCGGTACCGGCAGCTTGAGCATATCCGCCGTTTGAATATCCGCCGTCTGCTTAAACATCGACATCAGCTCCGGCAAGTTATAAAACCGGGCAAAGCGTGTTTTCGCTCGATACCCAGTCCCCTCCGGTGCCAGTTCAATGGCAGTAACAGTTTCGCCAAAGGTGCTTGCCCAGGCATCAAAGTGCAGCAGGTTTTTCTCTTTGAGCGTTCCATACTGAAGATATTTCTGCATCGTGTACATCTCCACCATGCTGTTGCTGATTGGGGTGCCCGTCGCAAATACTGTGCCTCTGCCACCAGTAATCTCGTCCAGATAACGGCTTTTCATATACAAATCACTGGATTTCATCGCCTCCGTCTGACTGATACCGCCCACATTCCGCATCTTAGAAAATGCGGCAAGGTTTTTATAGTAATGTGCCTCGTCCACAAACAGTCGATCAATACCTAGTTCTTCAAAGGTAACAAGGTCATCTTTCCGGCTCTGGTCGTTCAGCTTATTCAGCTTTGCCTGCACTGCTTTTTTAGAGTGTTCCAACTGCTTGACCGAGAAACGATCTCCGTTCTGTTCTTTCAGTTCTCGGATACCGTCCATGATTTCATGGTACTGCTGCTCCAGAATATAACGCTGCCGCTCAACGGACATTGGAATCTTTTCAAACTGGCTGTGGCCAATAATAACGGCATCAAAATCGCCGGTTGCAATTCTGCCGCAGAAGCGTTTGCGGTTCTTTTTTTCAAAGTCTTTCTTTGTTGCAACCAGAATGTTGGCAGAAGGGTACAGCTGTAAATACTCTGCCGCCCACTGTTCTGTCAGGTGATTCGGCACGACAATCAGCGATTTTCGGCACAGTCCAAGCCGTTTGCTCTCCTGAGCTGCGGCAACAATTTCGAAGGTTTTCCCTGCTCCCACAACATGTGCAAGCAGCGTATTGCCTCCGTAGAGAATGTGTGCAACTGCGTTCAGCTGATGCTGCCGGAGCTGGATTTCGGGGTTCATACCAACAAATTTCAAGTGAGTTCCATCATACTCACGGGGTCGCAATGCGTTGAACTGCTCATTGTAGAGCTTGCACAGCCGTTCTCTTCTCGGCTGGTCTTTCCAAATCCAGTCCTGAAACGCTTGCTTAATCAATTCTTGCTTACCCTGTGCAATTGCTGTTTCTTTCTTATTCAGGATCGGTACTCGTTTTCCGTTTTCGTCTTCCACATAGTCGAAAACACGCACATCCCGCAAATTCAGTGTATCCTCAATGATCTTATAAGCATTTACACGATCTGTACCATAGGTGCTGATCGCGTTGATATTGCTGCGGTCATAGGACTTGCCCTCTACATTCCACCCGCCGGTGTAGCGGGAATAATGCACCTTCACTTTCCACTGTGCGTAATACGGCGTGTCCAGCAGCTGATACATGAATTCCTGCACCACATCTTCCGGAAGCCATGTTGCGCCAAGACGAACCGAAATCTCGCTTGCAGTCAGGTCCATTGGCTGAACTTCTTCCAACGCGGTCACATTCGCTGCAAATACCGGCTCACTTTCTGCCAGTCTCCGCGCCACCGCCAATTTTTCACGCACATTGCCCGAAAGGTACTCATCTGCGGTCAGGTATTTCGCCTGAGTGCCGTTCTCCTCATAGAGCGGATTCCGAAAAATGACACCACTGAGATCTGCAAATACTTCTTCTTCCGTTTTACTTGTCAGCTGCATCATATACGGCATATCCACCTTTGCCTTTTCGCCCATAGAAACTGCCAGAGCTTCCGAGGCGGTATCAACGCTGGTAATCTCCGTGTGCTGCCGGATTGTGCGCTTGCTGAACATATCTGCCTTGCGCACGAAGTTTCCCTCGTCATCCAGCACTTCCAAGGAAGAAAGCAGGCAGAAGGAACTGTCATCAGCAAAAACAGATTTGTTTGCTCTGGTATTGATGCGCCCATACTTCTTCTCAAATGCATCGTACAGGGCATTCAAGTTAGTCTGTTCCTGCTGAATCATTGTGTCCGGGTAATCTTCTGTCTGATATTCGATCAGCTTACGGACACACTCGCGGATTGCAATTAAGCCTTTAACTCGGTTTACGCCGGTTACAGACAAATCGACCGGGTGCATGATGCTGTTTTCCCGATAATAGACTTGACCATCTACAACAGTAAAGCTGAAGTTGCGTACGGACGGGTCAGCCGGGATAGAGCGATCTTCCTCCTCACTTTCCGGGTCATCAACTTCGTACTCCATCACAGACCCATTGATATTTTGAATTGCATCCGTCAAGAGCTCTTCCAGACTGCTGCCGTTAGTCGGCAAGCAGGCCGTTTCCGGACCATATGGACCGCTCACTTCCTGCATGGTTCCAAGCACCATATTCGGATTATCTACAAAATACTGATTCATGGGCAAACCATTTACATCAATGCCAAGGTTGACCCATTCCGGCAGCTGATCGACCATGCGATCACGTTTTTGCAAAATGAGAATATCTGTGGTGACTTCTGTTCCCGCTGCATCCTTGAACGTATTATTGGGCAGTCGGATTGCTCCGAGCAGCTCCGCTCGTTGTGCCAGATATTTGCGTACAGACGGATTTTCCTTATCCATCGTGCCTTTACTGGTGATGAACGCGATAATACCGCCGGGCCGCACCTTATCCATAGTGCGGGCAAAGAAATAGTCGTGGATCAGGAAGTTATACTTGTCATACCGCTTGTCCACAATCTTAAAAGAGCCAAACGGCACATTACCAATGGCGGCATCAAAAAAGCTGTCCGGCAGATCTGTTTTTTCAAACCCACGAACAGCGATAGACGATTTCTGATATAGCTGCTGCGCGATTCGTCCGCTGATGCTGTCCAGCTCCACGCCATAGATTTTCGAGTCGGACAGATTATCCGGACGCATACCGATGAAATTGCCAACACCGCAGGACGGCTCCAGAATATTACCACGCTGGAATCCAAGCCTTTCTAAAACCTGATACATCGACCGAATCACAACAGGCGGTGTGTAGAACGCTGTCAGCGTCGATTCGCGCGCGGCTTCGTACTCGTCATCGGATAGCAGTGCTTTCAACTCGGCATAATGGCTGTTGCGCTCATCGAAACAGTCTGACAGCCCACCCCAGCCAACATATTGAGCAAGTTCTTCCTGCTCCTGTAGCGTTGCCAGCCGGTGTTCGGCCTCCACTTTTTTCAGCGTGGTAATGGCACGGATATTTCGTGCATATCGCTCCCTCGGCGTTCCGACACCCAGCAGATCATTGGAAATATGGTACTCTGCGCGTTCTGCATCCGGAATTTCCGGCAGCAGTGTCAGCGGTGCCGCTATCTCCTTTTTCCTTGCAGCTGGTGGTATAAGCAAAGTTTCCTTCGGTTGCTCTGGCTTCTGGCGCTGTGCAGCATACTCGTTTTCACCAAAGGCAATGAGTTCATCGAATGTCATATTTGCAAGGGACTCATTCAGGTCACCCAAATCCGCAAACTGAATCCGGGCAATTTCTTCATTGTCCACCGCATAAAGCATACGACTGTTCTCAAGATCTACATCCACCTGAATACTATGCTCGCCGTCACCCGTTGTGCTGTACGCCAGCGGCACTGCGGTCAAGTCGCTGAAATCCGCTTCCTCCTCAAAGCACTCCAGCGCGTACAGGTTGATCATGCGTATGCTTTCGTTCAGCAGATATTCTCTGTGTCCCTCTGCGTAGTCCACGACTGCAAAGCCCTTTGGCGGTGTTCCAAGGTCTGTCAGGAAATCCTGTGGAATGGTAGTGCCGTTCTGGTCACGATACAAGGTAATGGTAAACGGTGCACCTGTATCTACGTCTTCTTTGACTTGCTCGACAAGCTGGGTTTCGTCATCATATTCCACCTGTTCCCCGACGTGTCCGTTCGAGTCCAGATAGTCCAATCGACCAACAGCCAGCGGTTTTACATCTGCTGTTTGTTCGCCACTGCTTTCTTTCGGCTGGTCATTCAGCGGATTTTCTGCAATGCGCCGATCAAAGTCACTGCGGCTCAGTTCTTCGTTGAACAGCGGGTACTCCGAATCATACAACCGAACCATATGATCGTCGATTGCAAGAATTTCATATTCTTTAACGCCCAGATAAACCTTATCGCCAAGTGAGTAGTGCCGCTGCACCGGTTCTTCTTCATTTGCCGGGGCAGCAGTCGATTGATCCGCTTTCGTTGAAGACTGTTCCGCACTGATTCGCTCAATTTCTGCCTTACTCAGATACCGTCCCAGTGCAATCAACTCACCAATGCGCTTCTCAACAATATTCCAGGACAGATTAACTGCCTTGCTGCCGTCATCATGCAGTTTGCTGAGGTGAATCCCCTTTGCATCATACTCCAGCCAGTAGTCTGTACCGGGAATGGCATCAGAATGGCCGCCGATTCCGTACTCTCGCCGCAGAAACCGAACATTCGCTTCTGTTCCTTCCTGCTTGAGAAACTGTTGGTAGATGCGCCGTTTTCCGTCTTCAAATCCGCTGCCACTGCTGAGTACATAATCAATCGCGTCTTGCGGCATAACAAAAGCCGAGTCTTTTTTGGACTCGGCTTCGCCAATCAGAGAAAGCTGTTCATTTACGCTGGGCAAAACTGCTTCATCCGGTGAAAGCCACTCATGCAGCACGATCATTCCGGTAATATGGTCTGCAACCGTGCTCCACTTCATAATCACTCTCTGATCCGGGTCGCTTGCCGAGCCTCGCCACATCATAAACACTGTGTCAAATGCTCGATAGCCTGCCCGCTGACCGTTGCTCAGTATCATTTCGGTGAACGTGTTATCAAAGAACGTTTTGATAAAATCTGCACGTTCATTCTTGTCCTCATGGTCAGAAAAAAATGAAGCGATTTCTGTCCGATGGCCTTTCAGCGCATCACTGGTACGCAGCAGCTCATTCTTTTCCTCATCGGAGTGGTAATACGGCGCCTTGGAGTCCTTGTACCACTCATCGTGAAAGACCTCCAATCCGGTCGAGCCAACGGCCCGCATCGTGGCAGCGCCAATATCTCGCGTTACCGGTACACCAGTTCCTTCAGCACGATTTCCTCCGCTGCTGCCTGGATGTTGTTCATCAGCCCGACCCACTTCATCTGGTTCTCCGCTTTCAGGCTCTCGTTCACGCCCTCCTGCTTTGCCATCTGCGCGGTCAGCGTTTCCATCATCTCGTTCGCCTGACGGTCGATCTCCTCCAGGTGCTGATTCAGCTTGCCGGTCAGCAGCATCGCTGTGTACGTGCCGTTCCGGTTCTCCCGAAGGAATCTCCGCCGCAGCATTCCATACCTCCCAACCTTCGGTGCCTCCGGCACGATCAGATCCGGCAGATAATACTCGCCCTCCTTGTGATAGGTCACTTCCATATTCAGCGCTCCCTTCTGTTGTTGCTGTTCTGTTCACATCATACCGGCTGTCCGCCGGAACCTCAAATGTGCGATTCTGATTTCTTTCTTCTCGCTGCAAATCCTGCACTAAAACTGCGATTTCGCGGAGCAGAACCTCAGACATATCACTGACTGCTGCTCCCAGAATGGAGATAACCTCTGGCGTATTAAAATTGCAGACCTTGTCCAGAGAATTTCCGAAATATGCTCTGCCCGGAAGTCCACTGCGGATATGCAGCATATAGCCGACACTGTAACTGAGTGCGGTCAGCATTTGTAGGCGTGTATTGTCCTCGTCCAGCTTTTCCAGCAGGCTGCCCGCTTTTGCCTCCATCAGCTCTGCCAGATAATCCTGATAATTATCATTAACGAATGTGACCGCCACATTGAGCAGACAATCCTCCAGTGACTCATGGGTATCAACCTCATATCGTTCTGCCAAAACCTTTTTGACAGGCTCAACGAATCTCTGTTCCATCTTCCAGATGGGAACTTCTTTGCCCGCTCTGCTGTTGGTGTCGGATACATCAAACACATGACGCAGCTTATACGGTGCATCCGTATCGACCAGCAGCGCAATGCCTTTGGTATTGCGATTAACCCAGCGGCCATGCTTATTCCACCAGCTGACTTCGGCGCAGGCTGTCGCATCAGGCTTCTGTGCGAAAATCAGCAGCTGCTCTTGAAACGAATATTTGAAATTATTCGCCGCAGTGGTCAAGAAGTCCATATAGTGATTCGTATCCACTGTCAAAGTCCGCAGATGTTCCGCCTCCATCTCCGTGATCACCTGATACTTGCTCGGCATCTCGCTCACCTCCATCATCAATCTGAATTGTCACTTCAACAGGAATCGGCAGCTCTCCTAAAAGCGAAGAATACAGCAGTCCTGTCCGGGCATTGGATATTTTCGTCACCAGTCCAGTCAAACGAAAGACCGTCGCATTCACTTCTTCCTGATTTGCTGCAAAGTAGTATCCGCTCCGGTCACTGCAAATAGGAACGCCATCCTGACGCAAGCGATTGATCTTGCGGCGCAGGTTACGCCCGTTCAAGGAAAAAAGCTGCTCCAGCTCTGTGCTCGGAACAGCTTTTTCTTTTCCGGTGTGATATTTCTTCAGATACACGCACAGTGCTGCGTTCTTATCCATACGCTCCTTCCTCCATCATCGTGCATCTCTTTGCACACTTGACAAGCTCTGTTTCGGGAAATCCCAGCCATAGACCTTGCCGATTTCATCGCCCAGCCGGCGGGTTATGCGCGTAATATCCGCCCTTGTTGCGGTGCCGCGATAAATTTTCTCTTTCAGATTCTCAATCTTCGCATCGCTGACACCGTCCTTATAGGTTCGATAGAGATAATGGTTGGTGCCATCATGGTGAACCGCATCACAGCGCATATCACCCAGCCTGTCAACATACCAGGTTACATAGTCGCACTCCGAGAACAGGCAGTCCTTGATGTTGCCGCTCTTGATTTCCTTGTAGCCGCTGTAACGTCCATTCCAGAGGCCGAGATCGACAATCACCAGAATCGGCTTATCCAGCTGAATATCGAGATTCATGCGTTCATCGTCCAGATATTCGCTATTCCGTTCATACATCTTTTCCTCCCGTTCCTGTTCGGAAAGTTCGGGATACTCTGCCTCCAGGTCCTCACGCCAATCCTCGTAATCCAACGAGTAATTGCTCCAAATCAGGTATTTCGGCTCTGTCATCGCGCATCACCTCGATCCTTTGGGCGGCTGCGTGTATTTCGGGTAGTATTCTCCATCGTATCCAGCGGCAGCACCGTGTTATGGCAACGTTCCATCTGTTCGGCAAACTGGCAGATATGATATATCGAGTCCCAGCTGGAGCCGATTTCTACATGGTAATCGTCGATGTACCTGCAAACCCTGTCTATATGGGTTCCGTCTTGCCGCAGGATACGAATTTTACCGCCATCTGGCAGGCGAAAGAGCGCCGTATAATCCGATGTGATAAAGCGAATCCCTTTTTCTGCCTGATGCAAATGATGGTCCAGAAACTCTCTCTTGTAGCAGTAGCAGTAAACCGTATACATTCCTTTCTGTGGATTCAGCCGCAGAAGATAAGAATAATCCTTTGTATCCGCACGGAACGCGAAATCCTGACCCGCAAGGTCAATCGCACTGTCGATCTGACGGTAACAGTACGCTGATACCGCCGCTCTGCTTTTCAGAAAACCGTCATCTTCTCTCAGCTGATTGATTAACTGATTAAACTCGTCATCAAACTCGGGCGTCAGAAGCCTCTCACAATGACTGGTCCAGTCATGAAA
Source organism: Butyricicoccus sp. OM04-18BH (assembly GCF_003481705.1). Lineage (GTDB taxonomy): Bacteria > Bacillota > Clostridia > Oscillospirales > Butyricicoccaceae > Agathobaculum > Agathobaculum hominis. The sequence goes on along the minus strand of NZ_QULN01000001.1, from coordinate 187,249 downwards.
GAACTGATCGCCGCTGTCACCCATATCTGCACGCAAATGACCGATACAGCCGGTCTGTCCCATAATCTGGTCAGACTGCGTATAGCAGTACATCTGCTCGGTCTTTGTGGCAGGTCTTACTTCAATATCCATCGTCTTTCCTCCTCATCTATGTGATTTTATACGCTGCTTGCAGTGTATGTAGCCGTACCTTTGCGCTTGTGCAGTTTCGCCCTTATACTAAATTCATCAAAATGAATCGGAGGTACTCCCATGAAACGAATTACATACTTTCTGTCCGGTGCATTGGCGGCTCTGCTGATCAGTTCTGCAACAGTTTCCGCCTTTGCAGCCGGCGGTCTTATCACCCTCAACGTCCAGCCGGCACAGGTCATGGTCAACGGCGAGGTTTTTCAGCCTAAAGATGCACAGGGTCGTGATGCTCTTGTTTTCACTTACAACAGCACGACCTATGCACCGGTTCGTGCGCTGGCTGAAGCATATGGTCTGACCGTCGGTTATGATTCGGCCAAAAACATGGCTACTGTTGACGGTGCTGCACAGGCCGCTAATCAAACTGGCAGTTTTTCCTCTCAGTGGACGGTCACGGAAAAGCCGGTCACCCGATACGGTAATGAGCATATCTTCACTGCCGTTTATTCCGGCCCGCTTTCCATGGACAAATTCAAAAGCTGGTGGAAGTCAATGAATGCCGCTGATCTGAAGGCGCAGGCAGAACAAATGGCTTTGAAGGCTCAGTCTGACCTCCTCGGCTCCGAAATCACCATGTATTTCAGCTTTGGTTCTTATAATCTCGGCACTGCCTTTGCACAATCCGGCTGCACATTCAGCAACTTCGACCCCGCCTCTGTCTGGATCAAGTAATTCTCATGACAACACCCTGTCCATAATGGACAGGGTGTTGTTCTACTTTCGCCACCAGCGCCAAAGCAATACACCAATGACAGTCGCTGCTGCCGCTGTGCCGCAGATTACACGCTTTCTCATTTTCAACCCTCCTCCTGGATAAAAGAACATCGGCCATTGCACAGCAACAGCCGATGTATGTAAGTCTATTCGCTTTTCAGCCCAGTTTGACCAGCAGTTCATCAACCGGATCGGTAATATGTCCCTGCGCCAGCAGCTTATTTCTCCAGATGAGCAGATATCTCCGGAGCATCTGCAATTCCTTATATGTGATTTCCAGCTGAACTGTATTCTCTCGTTTGAACATTTGCAAGCACTCCTTTCTCTTGACTTCATCATATATGCCGTAAGAAGTGTTTGCAAATATGCAAACGGTATGTATGTGGCCTGTCGATTGACAGACCACTGGAAAGCCTTACTTGTACCAGCTTTCCTCAGTGCCCAGAATGGCATTGTGTGCGTTTGCTGCTTCCAGAATATCGCTGTACGCCCAGTAACGGCGGCTTACATCGGGGAAGGTGTTCAGCTTCCTCAGATTATCGCTGACATACTCCAGATCAGCCGCACGGCCAAGCAGTCGGTTCACAATCGTCATGACCTCTGCGCGAGTAATCTGACGGTCAGCGCGGAACGAACCGTCCCCATAGCCGGTGATCCAGCCATGCTTTGCAGCGGCCTTGATATACTCTGCCGCCCAGTAGCCGTCGCTCACATCATCAAAGCTCTTGAACTGCTCCATGATTTCAGCATCACCATCGCCGTACACATCAAAGAAGCGGACCGCCATAGTTGTAAACTCGGCACGGGTAATCTGCTCGTCCGGCGCAAAAATAGTCTTGCTGTGGCCATAGGTCACACCGTTGTTGTTCAGGTATTTCACATAGCCGCTGTACCACGCATACGCAGGCACATCACTGAACTTGGTCTTTGCCACAGGGGAAATGTTGTCCCCATTCTTATCTGCCAGCAGTCGTGCAAAAATCGCCGCTGCTTCGCTTCGGGTCATGTTGCGTTCCGGTCCGAACGTACCGTCCGTATAGCCAACGACATAAGCGCTGTGATGTTCCGTTCTCTCGACTTCGGGAACCGTAACCTCACCGTTCTTATCAGTCTTGCCGGTGGCCTTGTCACCCAGATCGTTCTTCACAATCACATTGATATTCTTCTGCGGCACCTTCTGCGGGTCGGTTACAATCACCGTCACCTGATGTTTGTTGTCCATATCAACGCCCTTGGGCAGTTCAACCGTAATATTGCCGGTCTTGCCAATGGACACCTCAGAACCCTGAATCGGACGTCCGGTGTCAGTGTGAACCACCTTGATCGTCAGCGTCCAGCGGTCACGATCTGCATCTTCGTAACCCTCCGTAATCTTGCCATCCTCGTTGGTCTTTCCGTTTCCAATGGGAACCGTAATCTGACCGGCCTTGTCGGTCTGATCTGCTGCATAGTTATCATTCTTGTCGGTCACAGCGATACGCATACCCTGAACGGCGCTCTTATCCTTTACCAGCTGTACCAGAACAGTGGTCTGATCATCATAGTCCAGCAGTCTGCTGTTCGGCAGACGGATGGAAATGCTGTTGTCCTTGTTCAGCACCACGGACGCATTGGAAACAGGCGTTTTATCCTCCGTATCCGTTACCGTCACCAGATAACCGCCCACAACAGCCTGGCCCTTGCTGTCAGTCATACCGCTGTTGTAGATTTTCTCGATCGGCTGCGTATCCAGCTTTTCGCCGCACTCAGTACACTCCTTGTGCTTGCTGCCTTCGGAGTCCGCAGTAGGCTGCTTATCGATGATCCAGTCACCCGGCTTGTGACCGGTTGCCTTGGTATAATCGGTCTTGCTGGAATCGCCGCAGCGAGTACAGGTCATCATGGTGTAACCCATCTCCGTGCAAGTCGGCTTAGTGATTTCGGTCTTATAGTCATGGCCCAGTGCCTTATTCAGAACCGCACCGCATTTTGTACAAAGCTGAGGCTCCGTACAGGTAGCCGCAGAACCGGGAACATGACCGGCAGCAGCATTTCCCTCGATTTTGTGCTCACCGCAGCGAACGCAGTGATATTCCATCACGCCCTCACCGGTGCAGGTTGCATTCGTCACCAGAGTACCCTTGTCCCAGCTATGGCCGAGCGGTTCCGTATAATCTGTTACGAATGCACTGCCGCAGCCATCGCAGCGATGAATGGTCTTGCCGCCATATTCACAGGTGGCGGGAATCACATGGTCTTCGTACTTGTGTGCCAGAGTCGCAGTAATATCTTCGATGTGCCGCTCTCCGCAAATCGAGCACTCACGAACGGTATAGCCGGGATTGGTGCAGGTAGCCGCAACCGAATGGGTTTCAAACTTGTGCTCACCCTTGGGCGTTGCCGTTTCTTTCATTTCACCACAGCGGGAGCACAGCTCCAGCTGCTTGCCGTCTGCTTCGCAGGTGGCTTCGCGAATCTTTACACTCTGCCATACATGACCCAGAGAATCTACATAATCGCGCTTTTCGATCTTTCCACAGGCTGTGCATAAATAACGATCATAACCTAGCGTCTTGCAGCCGGCCTTTACAGAATCCAGCAGCGTGAAATGATGCTTTTCTCCGCAGCCTTTATCTGTGCAGCAGTTGCCGCCGCAGTTTTTATCCTCGCAGCCGCAGTTCGGGTCAGAGCAGCCGCAGCTGCACTTACCGTCATCCTTAGTGGTTTCATCATGCAGCCAGACGTTTGCTACACCGTTCTCGGTCATCTCTACGCCCTGATAGGTGTAGGTAATCTGATAATACACATCGTACTGTCCCTTGTCGGTATAGTTCGGCGCGCTGGTCATTGTGCAGCTGTCTGCACTGTTGCCGTAGCGGATTTCCGTGCGTACACCGGCATCAGAAAGGTCTGTCACACTGATGGTGTGCGGTGCTCCGTCCACAACACCGTAGTAGCTGGCAACAACGGACTTTGCACCCACATACTCGTATTTTGCGTAGTCGCAGTCCTTGCACTTCTCTACGATGGCAAACCGGCCATTGGCAGGCTGAGAAAGGATTTCTTTCTCCATGTCATGCCGTTCCAGAACACTGCTCTTGGTGTGATTCGTGCCGTAACAGAACGCGCAATACTCACCGCCGGTCGTTGTGACCTTGTGATAGGTACTGTCCACATAGTCATAGTTTTTCTGTTCGGGCAGTTCCTGCATGAATTTCGAGTCACAGTCATAGAGCCAATAGACGTTCTTGCCGAAACCATAATCGTTAATGCTCATGTTGCTGTTGACCGTACCGCAGATCTCACACACGGCTTTCGTCCAGTGATAACCCGTATAGCTCGCGTTCTGACCGGGAACGCCATCCAGGATCGTGCCCGTACCCGAGCCGCCGACCATCGTACCGTCCGAATACTTCACATTCCGGTTCATAGCAGTCTGTCCGTCCCTCGTATACTCCGGAATGCGGAACGCCTGAAAAGAAGTTGCCTTACCGCATACACCACAGTTGAAGGTTTCATGCGTTACAACCGCATTGACATCCAGCTCATTCGTTCGACCGGAAGCCTGCATCCAGTGCTCCGCAGGATCGTGATAGCTGTTTACCTGTGCCGCACCAGCCGAAACAGGAAACAGCGAAAATGCCGTCACTGCCGAAAGCAGCATGGCAACGGCTCTCGTGCCGAACTTTTTCGTTCTAGCTTTCATTTGAGATACCTCCGTTTGTCTTGATTTGCGGCATGAAAAAACTCCACAGTCCTTGCTGTGGAGGAAAATCCGCCGCTGTTTTCTTGTGCCCAATCATAGCTACATTGCAACCACCTCCTTCGCGATTTTGCAGCCCCTATACTTACTTCTCAGGTAGTAATACAGATGGTTTACTAAAGGGGAGAGTGTGAGAGGGGGAATGAAAGAGCAGGGAAGTGGGGACAGTTGTACCGCAAATGGGCATACTTTCCCCATGATGAAGGTTATCTTGCTTGTTCCCTTTTCTGCCGCTCCCTTGCACGCTGATAATATTCCAGCGCCTTGATGATATAATCCTCGGTCTTTTCCAGCGGCACTGTCGAGGGAATATACGGACGCAGCCGTTCTGCCTTGAAACTGATTTTCTCTTTCTGGTTTGGCTTTTCCTCACCAAGAATCGCTTCGATGACCTCCGCACTCAGCTTTCCAGCTTTGGAGAACTCTTTGAGCCGAATGGCCTGCGGGAGTGATGGCGTGGCATCATTGTAGCTGATGCTGTTCAGAAGATTGTGCTGTTCCGTTTCCGTCAGATAGGAAAGCTCCACCGCAGGACGAAACGCAATCTTGTTCTCATCAACCATATCCAGAAGCTCAGGAATGAGTTCTGTCAAGCGGATATAGCGTCTGACTTGTTCTCTGCTTTCTCCTATCTGTTCAGCAAGTTCTTCATTACTACGCGACTTTGACACCACTGGTGTCGAAGTTAAATCCGTTCTCTGACCCTGTCGCTTCATCGCCTCCAGACGCATCTTGTAGCTGAACGCCTTTTCACTCGGAAGAATGATTGAGCGCTGCAAATTGGATTCCACCATCAGAATGATTGCTTCATCTCTGGACAACTCCTTGATTTCTGCGGGAACGCGCTCCAGTCCTGCCAGTTCACAAGCCTTTCGCCGTCGATGCCCTGACACGATCTCATACCGGCCATCTTCTTTCTGACGAAGCGTAACCGGCGTGATAATACCGCGCTCTTTCACGCTCTGCACAAGCTGGTTCATGTCCTCGTCCATTTTGACTTTGAATGGGTGGTTCGGGAAATCGTCAATCTCAGATAAGGGAATATCATAGATACGCGGCAAGCGACTTTCTGCGCGCCCCTCATCATTCATAAACAGTTCAGCGAACCCCGTCAGATCGAGATCGATGTCTTTCTTTCGACTCATGCTCCAACACCTCCTTCGTCACCGCCTCATACGCAGCCGCAACCTTTCCGCCCTTATCATAGGCAAAGATGCTTTGCCCTTCCTGGGCGCTCTCAGCGGCACGAACAGAAAAGGGGATCTGCGTATCAAAGACGCGGACTCGATCGCTTACAGCGGCTCTCAACGCCGTAGAAATGGCTTTTGCGTTGTTAGTTCGGTTATCCACCATCGTCAATAGAATGCCATCGATGTTCAGACGTGGATTGATCTGGCGTTTGACCTTGGCAACCGAGTGCATCAGCTGATTCAGACCTTTCGTTGACAGAAAACTCGGCTGCGACGGGATAATCACCCGGTCAGCCGCTGCCAGCGCATTGATGGTCATCATGCCGAGTGACGGCATACAGTCAATCAGGATATAGTCATAGTTTTTGCTGACCGAATCAATGTAGCTTTTCAGCACATACTCTCGGCTCATCACATTGAACAAGCCGACTTCTGTACCGGACAGTTCGATATTCGCAGGCATCAGGTCAACGCCCTCCGAACTTCTCAATAACCCGAAGTTTTCCGGTAACGACTTATCGTTGATGATGCATTCCATTACATCAGAGAGTGTTTCGCTCAGCTGATCCGGATTACGCTCTCCAAGGCTGATTGTTAAACTGCCTTGCGGGTCTGCATCAATCAGCAGCACTCGCTTTCCCTGTTTCGCCAGGCCGACACCCAGATTCACCGTTGTGGTGGTCTTTCCAACGCCGCCTTTCTGATTGGTAATTGCGATTACTCTGCATTGTTCCATATTGGTTTCCTCCTTTCTCATTTTAAGCTGTCTGAATCAGGCAGCTATGTATGTGAGCGCCCAGGCGCTCACTCATCCTGCGACAGTTTGCAGTAGTCATCCACATACCGAAGCAGCCAATAGGCGAATTCACGCATAAACCATGCGCAGAGATACGGGTCGTCCATCAGTTCAGCCGGAAGTTCAACTTCCATATCAAGCATTTTGGAAAGCACCCGAATAAAGAGCAGTGTGGAACTCGGCATATACAGATCGTTAAGTCCACTGACCACAACCGCGATAGCCTCCAGTTTACATTCATCACCGTTAAAGTGTTCTGCCGCCGCATCAATCAGGTACTCCGGGTAATGGACTGCCAGATCTGCCAGCTTTTCGAGAGTTAATTCTTCATTCATAACATTTTCCTCCTTTGGGTTATGTACGCACACTGTTCTTCTCTATGCCCTGTGTGCCGGGCATCATCAGGCGGCTGGCTGCGAACCAGCTCCATAGGCATCTCACCTCCCCGCCTTCTTTATGACCGGGCCGCGAATTACGGAAGTATCATTATCCCTTGCACCTTTCATCGCCTCCGCCGGTAGCAGTCCGGATTTCAATCGAATCGGTTGGATCGCTCCTCCGTTTCCGGAATCATGGCGCACCGTCGATAGCGGCTTGAGGTTTCCCTCGGTGCAGGTAACGTACCTGATGACTGTTATTCAGTTCTGCGGGAGGCCATCAACTTTGCCTCTCACTAATCAACTACAACCTTCAACCTCAAAAACTGATAAAAAACTTTTGAGATTTTTCAAAAAATTTTGGAACATAAAAAAAGCCTCTGCTTCCACATTGGAAACAGAGGTTATTTTTCAGTACACGAAATCAGTTGTAAACGCAAAAACCGCCGCACCAGATTACTCTGATGCGACGGTAAAACTTTTGCAAATGTGTGATTTTTGGGGCATTCTACCGACTTCGACACGGATTGGCATACGCTTGGCACACGTTGGCATACAGCCCGGCTTTTCTGTATCATAATCATGCAGAAATTCCTACAAACACGGCAAACTTTCGAACTTTTTAGTCCAAAGGTTTCATTGTCGGGAACAGCAGGACGTCGCGGATGGAAGCGGCGTCGGTGAGGAACATGACCAGACGGTCGATGCCCATGCCCATGCCGCCCGTGGGGGGCATGCCGTACTCCAGCGCGTTGATGAAGTCCTCGTCCATCATGCCCGCTTCCTCGTCGCCTGCGGCGCGCAGAGCGACCTGACGCTCGAAGCGGCCCTTCTGGTCGATCGGGTCGTTCAGCTCGGAGAATGCGTTGCACAGCTCGCGGCCGTAAACGAAGCACTCGAAGCGCTCGGTCAGACGCGGATCGGACGGCTTGCGCTTTGCCAGCGGAGAGATCTCGACCGGATAATCGGTGATAAAGGTCGGCTGCATGAGGTTTGCCTCGACGTACTCGTCGTAGCACAGGCTCATCAGGTCGCCCCAGCTCTCCTTGCCCGGCTCGATCTCGAGACCCTTGGCCTTGACGGCCTCGAGCGCCTCCTCCGGAGACAGAGCCATGAAGTCGATGCCGGCATATTCCTTGACCGCCTCGGCCATGGTCATGCGCTTCCAGCCCTTGGAGAAGTCGATCTCAACGCCCTGATACATGACCTTGGTGCTGCCGAGGACCTTCTCGCAGACATGGATGACCATGTCCTCGGTGATGTCCATCATGCCCTGATAGTCGGTGTAGGCCTGATACAGCTCGATGGTGGTGAATTCCGGGTTGTGACGGGTGTCCATGCCCTCGTTGCGGAAGATGCGGCCGATCTCGTACACGCGCTCGAGACCGCCGACGATCAGGCGCTTGAGGTGCAGCTCGGTCGCGATGCGCAGGTACATATCGATGTCGAGCGCATTGTGATGGGTGATGAACGGACGGGCAGCCGCGCCGCCCGGGATGGTGTTGAGGCACGGGGTCTCAACCTCCATAAAGCCGCGGGAATCCATGAAGTTGCGGATCTCGCGCACGATGGCGGAACGCTTCTCAAACGTGTCGCGCACACCCGGATTTACGATCAGGTCAACGTAGCGCTGACGATAGCGCATATCGGTATCCTTCAGGCCGTGCCACTTTTCGGGCAGCGGATTGAGGTTCTTGGCGAGCAGGGTCAGCTCGGTGACAGCGACCGAGATCTCGCCCTTCTGGGTGCGGAAAACCTCGCCCTCGATGCCGATGATGTCGCCGATGTCGAACTTCTTGTAGCCCTTGTATACGTCCTCACCGACGTTGTCGCGCTTGATATAGAGCTGAAGACGGCCGTAGCGGTCGGTCATGTCCGAGAAGGATGCCTTGCCCATGATGCGCTTCGACATCATGCGGCCTGCGAGGCGGACGGTCTTGCCCTCGAGCTCGTCAAAATGCTCGTGGATGTCGCTGGTATAGTGATCGCGCTCGAAGCGAACCTGCTGGAACGGGTCGTTGCCCGCAGCCTGCAGCTCGGCCAGCTTCTCGCGTCGGATGCGCTTGAGCTCGTGCAGCTCCTCTGCGGTCTGCTCGTGCTGCTCCTGCGCCTGATGCTGTTCTGCCATAGTTTCCCCATCTTTCTGTATCATTTATCTGCGTTTTTAAGGAAACGCGCCTGTAAACGGAATTTTTCCGCGCTTACTTTTCGATCTTGACGATCTGGTACTTGATCACGCCGGCCGGGGCCTCGACCTCGACGACCGTGCCGACCTTCTTGCCGAGCATTGCCTTGCCGAACGGAGACTCGTCCGAGATCTTGCCGTCCATCGGGTCAGCCTCCTGCGAGCCTACGAAGTGGTACTCCTCCTCCTCGTCGAACTCCAGATCCTTTACAACAAAGCGGCAGCCGGGAGAGACCTCGTCTGCGGCATAGGTATCGCCGGTAACGACGACCGCCAGCTTGATGATCTCCTCGAGCTCTGCGATGCGGGAGTAAAGCTTGCCCTGCTCGTTCTTCGCCTCATCGTACTCGGCGTTCTCGGAAAGGTCGCCGAAGGAGCGCGCTTCCTTGAGCTGCTCTGCGACTTCGTCAGCACGGGTGGTCTTGAGGTATTCGAGTTCTTCCTTATAAGCGTCCAGGCTTTCCTGTGTCAGCTTGATTTCTTTAGCCATATCTGCAAACCCTTCTTATTCATCAATAATCAGTCTCCTCCGGCGCGCAGACGCTGCCAAAGGGACTGTACAGTACATTTTATTATATGTAAAGCTGCGCGATGTGTCAAGGCAGCAGACGCATTTTCCACATATTCGGCAGAAAAAACTGTCTTTTGCCCTGCCTTACAGGTTAGTTTTTCAGACTCTGCACCTCGCTCAGCGCGCGCTGAAGCTGCGGATCGCCGTCCGTCCCGAGAAAATAGAAGTTCGCGGTCTGCTCATCGGTGAGCGCGGTCTCGATGTCGGGGGCGATGCCCGTGTCCGCGAGGCTTTTTCCCTTAGGCGTAAAATATTCCTCGACCGACAGGTTGACCGCCGAGCCGTCCGAGAGCACATAGGTGCGCTGGGCGCGGCCCTTGCCGGTGGTGTGCGTGCCGACGAGCGTCGCGCGCTCGTATTCCTGCAAGGCCGCCGCGAAGAACTCGGCCGCCGAAATGCTCTGGTCGTCGATCAGCACCGCGATCGGCAGGTCGATCATATCCGCGTCTGAGGAGTAGACGGTCTCGTGGCCGTCCTTCTCGCGCAGCGTCATGATCGTGCCCTCCGGGAGCAGCGGATCGAGTATCTCGCTCATCTCCTTGACCTTACCGCCGCCGTTGTGGCGCACGTCGATAACGAGCGAGGTCATGCCCTCGCCGGTCAGCGTGTCGAGCACGTTTTGGAACTGCTTCGCCACGCCCGTGTGGAAGTTTTCGATGCGGATATAGCCGGTATTGCCGGAAAGCATCTCGCCCCACGCCATCTTCTGCGTGACGGTCGCGCGCTTCATGGTGAGCGTTTTTGTTTCGCCCGCGCTCGTCTGTATCGTCACCGAGACGTCCGTACCCTCCTCGCCGCGTATCGCGGAGATGACCGCATTCGCGCCGTCCTTTTCGACCGTGAGACCCTCCGCGCCGAGGATGTAATCGCCCTTGACGATGCCGGCCTGCGCCGCAGGTGAGTCATCATAGACGATCGAGATGCGCACCGTATCCGCTGTGCTCGTGACCGAAACGCCGATGCCGCAGCCCGTACCCTCGCTGCTCATGCGGTAGGCCTCGTACTGGTCGGCCGGGATGTAGCTCGACCACTTGTCGCCGAGGCCCGTCACGTAGCCGACCGCCGCGTAATCCGCAACGCTCCCGCTGTCGGTTTCTCCGATATATTTTTCCGAGACCAGACGGTCGATCTCGCGCAGCTTGGTCTCGACAGCGCTCGTTTTCCAGCCGCAGAGCAGCCTTTCCGCGCCGAGCGACGCGCCGGCGGATACGAAGCACAGCAGCACAGCCGCCGCGAGCGGCACCCGTATTTTTCGCAGTTTTTTCAATCGTTTTTCCTCCATGAAAGAAGGGAGAGCGTGGACCGCTCTCCCCAAGAATTGATGTACTTAGCTGAAATAGCTCATCGGGCTCTGCGTTGCGCCGTTGACGTAGACCTCGAAGTGCAGATGCGGACCGGTGGAGTTGCCGGTCGAACCGACTGCGCCGATGGTCTGGCCGGCGGAAACCGTCTGACCGACCGATACGTAAATCGCGGACTGATGGCCGTAAGCCGTCATGACGCCGCCGCCGTGATTGATAACGGTGTAGTTGCCGTAGCCGGAGACCCAGCCTGCGGTCGTAACCGTGCCGGAAGCCGCCGCAACGATGGCTGCGCCGGTCGGCGCCGGGATGTCCTCGCCCTTATGGAACTTGCGGGTGCCGTAAATCGGATGGACACGCCAGCCGTAGGCGCTGGACGCCGAGGTGTAGCCCGGCAGCGGCCAAGTGAACGTGCCGCTGTAACGGGTCACGGTACCCGAGCCGGTCGTCGTGACCTGATTGCTCGTGGTGCCCTTCTTCTTTGCGGCCGCTGCTGCTGCGGCTGCCGCCGCTGCTTCCTTGCGCGACTGCTCGGCGATCTGGTCGCTTACGGAGTCCATTTCGTTCGTAATGCGCTCGTACTCGGCCTTCTGCTCCTTCTGGTAGGCTTCCAGGCTCTCCTGAAGCGCCTTCTGCTGTGCCTCGCTGGACTTCAGCTCCTCGGCCTTGTAGTTCAGGTTGTCCTGATACTGGACCTGCTCGTCCTGCGTTTTCTGGAGGTCATCACGCTTCTGCTGAATGTCCTCCTTGGCTGCCGTATACTCCGCGACGATCTTCTTGTTGTCGTCCATGATGGTCGACACAATGTCGAGACGGTTGAGCAGATCGGAGAAGCTCGACGAGTTGAGCAGCACCTCGAGATAGCTGATGTCGCCCTGCTCGTAGGTCGTGCGGACGGTCTGCGAGAAATTCTCCTCCTTCGCCTCGAGCGCCTTCTGTGCGCTCTCGAGCTCGGTGGACTTGACGTCGATCTGCTGCTGGAGGCGCTCGATGTACGCCTTTACGGTCTCGATCTCCTCCTTGGTGAGGGTGATCTCCTTCTGGAGCGCGGCACGGGTCTTTTCGACGTCGCTGACCTTGCTTGCGGTCGAGTCGAGCTCCTTCTTGATCTCAGCCTTCTGGTCCTCGAGCGAGGAGAGCTTGTCCTTGAGCTCTGCGCTCGAGGCCGCGCCCGCATAAACGATGCCCGAGGCAACGACCGACACGAGCATTGCGCCGACCAGAATGCCTGCAACAGCGCCGGATATCAGGCGTACGGTTTTCTTTTTCATCATATGATCGTTCTCCTTGTTCTCAGACATCCATGAACTTGCGGATGCTCGTTACCGAGCCGCCGATGCCGAACAGCGCGCCTGCGCCGGCGAAAACGGCGAGAACGAGCCACCTCAGGCTTTCAAACGGCAGAATTTCGAAATAGGGGATGACGCCGCCTGCGACGCTGTACAGCTCGGTGTACAGCCCCCACTCAGCCAGGAACGCCAGACCGCCGGCCACAAGGCCGATGATCATGCCTTCGATGACGAACGGCCAGCGGATGAACCAGTTGGTCGCGCCGACCATCTTCTGAATGGAGATCTCCTCGCGGCGCGCGAACATGGCGAGTTTTACGGTGTTCGAGATGATGAAGATCGAGATGACCGCAAGGCCGACCACCATCGCGAGAGCGACGATGTTGAATACGTGCTGGATCTGGATGAGCTTGCTGATGACCGCTTCATCCGCGCGGACATTTGCTACGCCCTCGATCATTTCGATGTCCGAAATGGTCTCCTCGGCCTGCGTCGAGTCCTTGAGGGTCAGGATGTAGCTGTTGCGCAGCGGGTTGTTCGAGGAATTGTAGTCCTCGAGGATGCTCGCGTCCTCGCCCAGCTCCTCGCGGTATTTTTCGAGCGCGACATCGCGGTCCTCGAACTCCACGGTCGCGATATTGCCGATCTTCTCAAACTGCGGCTGAAGGTCCTTAGCCTCGCGCGTCGTGAGATTTTCGTCGATCCAGACGACGATCTCGTTGGACTGCTGCAGGTCAACGATGCTCAGGTCGATGTTGTACGCGATGAGCGTCACCGTGCCGGTCAGGATCAGACAGGCGACCATGATGGCGATCGCCGCGATCGACATGAACCCGTGCTTGAAGATGTTGCGCAGGCCTTCCTTCCAATAGTAACCAAAACGTCTCATGCCTGATAGTACCCACCTGTCTGGTCGCTGACGACCGAACCGTGGTCGATCATGACGACTCGTTTTTCAAACTCATCTACCAGACCCTTTTCGTGCGTGACGATCAGGACGGTAGTGCCCAGCTCGTTGATCTTCTCGAACAGCGTCATCAGCTCGAGCGAACGCGCCGGGTCAAGGTTGCCGGTCGGCTCGTCCGCGATGATGAGGCGCGGGTTGTTGACGAGGGCGCGCGCGATGGCAACGCGCTGCTGCTCGCCGCCCGAAAGATTCATCGGCTTTTCCTTCGCTTTGTCCGCGAGGCCGACCAGATCGAGCACATAGGGCACGCGCTGCTTGATCGCCTTACTCTTCGCGCCGATGGTGCGCATCGCGAACGCGACGTTCTCGTAAACCGTCTTGGTCTTGATGAGACGGAAATCCTGATAGACTACGCCGAGCGTGCGGCGCAGATACGGGATACGGCTCTTTTTCATCTCGCCGATATTGTAGTTGTTGACCAGCACCTTGCCCTCGGTCGGCCGCACCTCGGCCGTCAGGAGCTTGATAATGGTCGTTTTGCCCGAGCCGGACGCGCCGACCAGAAAGACAAACTCTCCCTCGTCCACACGCAGGCTGGCTTTATTCACCGCGCGGATACCGTTGTCGTATACGACGGTGACATCGTTCATCCGGATCAAAAGCGTTCCTCCTCGATGACTTCGTAACAAACAAAAAAATACAGAGGTGTGCATTTCTCCACACACCTCTGATAATTATAGCAGATAAATCCCTCCTGCGCAAGAAGCGAAACACAGCATATTCTGCGCAGAATGACGATTTTTCGTGAAAGTTTTGTGAACTTGTGCTGGTTTTTGTCCGTTTTGGATGTCAGCGGACGGCTTCCTCGCGGCTCGCGAGATACTTGCGGACCATGAGCGCGACCTTGAAAACGATGGCGTGATCGAACTCGCGCAGGTCGAGACCGGTCAGTTTTTTGATCTTTTCGAGACGGTAGACCAGCGTGTTGCGGTGTACGAACAGCTTGCGCGAGGTCTCGGAAACGTTCAGATTGTTTTCGAAGAACTTCTGAATGGTGAACAGGGTCTCCTGATCGAGCGAGTCGATCGAGCCCTTCTTGAAGACCTCGCTGAGGAACATTTCGCACAGCGTGATCGGCAGCTGATAGATCAGACGGCCGATGCCGAGGTTTTCGAAGCTGATGATGTTCTTTTCGGTGTCGAATACCGCGCCGACCTCGATGGCGGTGGTCGCTTCCTTGAAGGACTTTGCGATGTCCTTCATCTGGGAGGATACCGAGCCGATGCCGATGAGGCACTTGACCGACAGCTCGCTCATCAGCGTCTCCTCGATGGAGGAGGCGAGCTTGACGAGCTCCTTGGATTCGCTGCCTGTCTTGACCTCCTTGACGACAACGATGTCGCTCTCCGAGATATGCAGAACGAAATCCTTCTGCTTGTCCGGGAACATGCCGGTCACGACGTCGATCGCCGCTACATCGGCAGGCTCCTGCTGACGGATGAGGAAGACCACGCGCGGCACATCGTTGCCGAAATGCAGCTCGCGGGACTTGATGTAAATATCGCCGGGCAGGATGTTGTCCAGAATGATATTCTTGACAAAGGTCGCCTTGTCGTGCTTTTCGTCATACAGCGTTTTGATGTTGTTGATGGATACCGCCACCAGCGAGCAGATGCTGCGCGCCAGCTCGTCCTCGCCCTGCACGAATACCGCATACTCCAGACGCGAGGAACGGTCTCCCGTAATATGGTAGGTATAACCGCCGAACCGGACGATTTCTCCTGCAAAACCCAGCTCAGTGATCGCCTCTTCGCGCATTTCACCGATACGGGGCAGATCGGTGCACGCGACGACCGCGCCGCTCGCATCCACAATGCCAATGGTGCGATCCACCGTGTCCTTCATCTGTAAAACAATCGACTGGAACAATCTCGAAGCCATTTCCATCACCTTTCCCGTCTTTTTCAACTTCTTCTGTCATGCAAACGGCGCTCTCCCGCGCCGTCCGATGTTCCCTCTATGAACATTCTCTACAAGAACATTCTATGTTTCGTGTGTATTTTAAGACATTATATCACATGTCTCCGCGTTTTTGTACAAAATATTTAAAAAAATTTGTTGATTTTTCGGCAGACGCCGGTTTCAGCCTTTCTTCTACAGGCCGTCCGGCGGCCGCAGCGCGCCGAGCTCCTCCTCGGTCAGCTCGCGGAATTCGCCCGGAGCAAGGCTTTCGTCAAGCCGCACGCCGCCGAGCTGCACACGCTTCAGAAACGTGACCGTCGCGCCGCACGCCGCGATCATGCGCTTGACCTGATGGTACTTGCCCTCGTGCAGCGTCACGCGCACGCGCCCGTCCGGCAGCAGCTCGAGCAGCGCCGGTCGGCAGACCGTGCCGTCGCGCAGCGTCAGTCCGGCGCCGAAGCGCTCCGCCGCGTCGGGGACGAGCACGCCGTCGAGCTCGGCCTCGTAGACCTTGGAAACGTGCCTCGACGGGCTCATCAGCGCATGGCTGAGCGCACCGTCGTCGGTCACGAGCAGCAGGCCCTCGGTGTCCTTGTCGAGCCGTCCGACCGCGAACAGGCCGCGCCGCAGGCTCTCGGGGAACAGCTCCAGCACGGTGCCGTGCCGCTCGTCGCGGCTCGCCGTGATGACGCCGGCCGGCTTGTTGAGCATATAGTAGCGCTGCGCGCGATAGGTCTGCTCGCGCCCGTCGAGCGACACGCGGTCCGCATCCGGATCGACCTTGGCTGCGGGGTCGCGCTCCGCCGTGTCGTTCACCGCAACGCGGCCTGCACGGATGAAGCTCTGCACTTCTTTTCGGCTGCCGCAGTTCAGGTGACTGAGCAGCTTGTCCAATCGCATCTTCGGCATTTTGTCTCCCCCGCCAATCGAATACTGAATATAGTATAACGCTTTTTTGCATTTTGCACAATAGGGAAATATAAAAAAAGTGCAATCCCCCGAAAATGTTCTATACATACGCTAATATGTCGAACACGTTTTCGTTGAATTGCACAGATTTCCGGTAGTTGTGCATTTTGTCGGCGGCCTGTCAGGGGGTATCCTGCGGTTCGGACGGATGCTCGCGCAGACCGTGCACGAAGCCGTCTGCCTGCGGCGAGGATACATCGGCCGCGATAAGTTTCCCGCGCCGGACGAGCAGATTTGCGGTAACGCCTTGCTCGCCGCTCGGGTGGTTTGTGATCTCGTAGGTGTAGAGCGTCGCGCGTTTGCCCTTGTAGGGCGCGAGGTCGAGTCCCTGCGCCTGCTGGATTTGATTGTAGCTGTCGTACACCTCGTCAAATTCCTCCGGGATCTGCACCTCCCGTTCTCCGCGCGGCTCCTCGATGACCTCCCAGCCGCAGTCGCGCAGGAGGGCAACGCGCTGCTCATTCGTGCGCAGTTTGACGTCCAGGCGCATATTCTCCGAAGCTGCCGCCGCCGGCTGCGCGTCCGCCGGCAGGAGCACAGCCGCCCCTGTCAGCACCGTGCCGGCTGCCAGCACGCACGCCAGGATTTTTCTTACCGAAACCTTTGCTGCAATTACGATCATGGAACGTCCCTCCTGCTTTTGGTCTATCTTATGCGGGGGAGGCGGCGGGCAGAACAAAAGCTCCCGCCGTTTCCGGGGGAGCTTTACCTGTCGAAAAACCGTATTACGCGTTGACCTGAGAGGCCAGCTCTTCTGCCAGTGCATCGAGCGATGCAAGCTGGTTCTTTGCGAGGGCCGACTTGAGGGTGATCGGGTTTTCGAGCACGGTCATGTTCTTCATGGTGTCGATGACGGCACGCATCTGCTTGCCCGCCGTCGGCGCCCAAGTGCCGTTGTCGATGATGGCGACGGTGCGGTTCTGGAGAGCGAGCGCCTTGATGTCGGACAGATATGCCTCCATTTTCGGCTGAACGCCGCCGTTGTAGGTCGGCGCTGCGAGCACGATATGGCTGCACCGGAAGCTCTCCGCAACAAGCTCGGAGACGTCGGTCTCGGAAACGTCGTACATCGCGATGTTCTTGACGCCCTTGTCCGCGAGCATGTTCGCCAGAACGTTCACCGCGTTCTCGGTATTGCCGTACATGGTCGCATAGGCAATCATGACGGTTTTGTCCTCCGGCTCGTAGGTGCTCCATTTCTGGTACTTCTCGAGCAGCGTGCCGAGGTTTTCGCGCCAGATCGGGCCGTGCAGCGGGCAGATCATCTGAATATCGAGCGCCGCGGCCTTCTTGAGGACAGCTTGCACCTGAACGCCGTACTTGCCGACGATGTTGGTGTAATAGCGGCGTGCGTCGTTCATCCAGACGTCGTCGAACGTGATCTCGTCATCGAAAATATTGCCTGCCAGCGCACCGAACGTGCCGAATGCGTCCGCAGAGAACAGGATCTTGTCTTTTTCGTCGTAGGTGACCATGACTTCCGGCCAGTGTACCATCGGCGCGAGAACGAAATGCAGGGTATGCTCGCCGGTGGAGAGCTTGTCGCCTTCCTTGACGACGAGCGTGCGGTCGGAAACATCGAGGTCGTAGAACTGCGCGAACATCTGCGCCGCCTTTGCGGTGCAGACCAGCTTGGCCTCCGGGTAGCGGCTCATGATCGCGTCGATCATCGCGCAGTGGTCCGGCTCCATATGCTGCACGATCATGTAATCGAGCGAGCGGCCGTCCAGCGCGTGGACAACGTTTTCGATATACTGGCGGCTGATGGACTCGTCCGCCGTATCCATCAGCACGGTCTTGTCATCGAGCAGGACATAGCTGTTGTAGGACACACCGCGCGGAATAGGGAAAAGGTTTTCAAATCGGCTCAGGCGGCGGTCGCTGCCGCCAACATAAATGAGATCTTCCTTGATCTTTCTGGTACTGTGCATCGCACGACACCTCCGTGTTTTTTTACTAACGAAATTGTAGCATATTTTTGTGCATCCGTCCAGTGGTCGAGTTAGACTCGGCGTACAAAAAACACGGTTCAAAAACCACCGTTTTTGACGTAGAAAATTTTGATTTTCTACTTCTCGGAAATCCTTCTCTGGTGCAGACGAGTTGCGTGAGCGATACGCCGTTTCCGGGCTGGGGAGTTTCGCCGCCTGCGGACGGCGGGAACGGGTGCCGCCTACGCGGCGCGGGCGCCTAAGAGGATAGACAACCTACGGTTTTGCCCGTAGACTGCTAAACATCTAACCCGCGCCGTGCGCGGATTAAATGAGTGCATCTCCCTCTTTGAACTCCTGCCTTTCCCTCAGCAGCCTCGCGAACGGGCCTTACGGCCCTACTTCGTAAGTAACTCGCATAAAGGAACGGTATCGACTCGCGTTTTACGCATAGTCGCGGCGTTATCACGGCAGATTGCACGGGTTTTGCGTAAACCGGCAGTTGCTTCAACCGTATTTTTACGAATTTTCACGAATTTCCTTTTCGATTTCTGCAACAATCACGCTCATGGGCATATCCAGCGCATTGCTGATGCGATACAGAGTTTCCAGTGTCGGCTTGCGCTCACCACGCTCAAGGGCACTCAGATGTGTTCTGCCGATGTCAGACAAACCGCTCAGCACCTCCTGTGTGATTCCTTTTTCCGCGCGCAGTCGTGCGAGCACCCTGCCTACCAGCCGCGAATCTAATTGGTTTTGGCTCATAGCTACACCCCAGTTTGAGTGTAGTATATCTTTTCTCCGCCTTTGAATACATTTGTTGACACTCGAACACATATGTGTTATATTTTCTTTAAGACAATACCGCAGTTTTTCTTATTAGGTATTGTCGAAAAACAAAGAGGTGATTTTATGGCCAAACTGACACACTGCAAAGTATGCGGCACAGAGTTGTCCAACGGTGCAAAAATCTGCCCGCAATGCGGACAGCCTCGCCGCAAACCTTTCTATCGGAGAATATGGTTTATCCTGCTGGTTATTATTGTTGCTTTGAATGCTGTCCGCTCATTCAATGCTGCGCGAAATGAACGCCTGCATGAACAGAACGGCTACGGTATTTTCACGCTGGCGGACGGCACACAGATAAGCGCAAGGGACATAAATGCACTTTACGATGAAAGCCCGGTCGCCGCAAAAAACACCTATGCAGGACAGACTGCAACCGTTACGATGGAAGTTACCTCTATCAGCGACTGGGCCATTGAGGATTATATCAGTCTTATCCGCTTCAGTTATTCAGATTACACACTCACCCACTGGGACTATAATGCATTGAGCAGCCTTAGGAAAGGCGATGTTATCCGAGTCACCGGAACGATTGAAAATATCGGCGGTGGAAACTGGTACATTGAACTCTCGCGTATCACTTCACTCAAAAAAATCCAGCAGACAACGGACACGAGTGAATCAAGCACATAACAAAAAAACCGGCTGCTCCCGCAGCCGGTTTTTCTATTCAGATGTAAGGATTACTCCTTGTTCAGAGCCTCCATACGGGCCTTGTTCTCTGCGATGACCTTTTCCTGTACCGGAACCGGTGCTTCATCGTAGCGCTCGAACTGGGAAACGAACGAGCCTCTGCCCTGTGTCATGGAGCGCAGCTTGATGGCGTAATCACCGAGCTCTGCCATCGGGCACTCGGCTGAAGCGGAACGAGAGTGTCAGCACGCATACCATTGAAATGTTCTGCGAAATCCTCGACTGCCGGGTAGAAGATATAATGGAATATAAAAAGAATGCCGAAACAGACCGGTAACATCGCGTTACCGAAGCCGTTTCGACAGTAAAAGGAGCCGCAGAGCGGCCCCTTTGCTTATTTTCTGTATGGTTATTACAGGAAGATATACTTGAGTACGAACAGCACTGCCAGGACGTACATCAGCGGAGCGACCTTCTTGCCCTTGCCGGTTGCGAGGTTGAGCAGGACATAGGAGATAACGCCCAGAGAGATGCCCTCGGAGATGCTGTAGAACAGCGGCATCGCGATGATGGCGAGGTATGCCGGGATGGACTCGGTGAGGTTATCCAGATCGAAGTTGATCTCGGTAACCGTGCCGACCATCAGGAAGCCGACCATGATCAGCGCCGGAGCCGTCGCAAAGGACGGGATCGCGGTGAAGATCGGGGCGAACAGCGTGGAAACGAGGAACAGGATGCCGGTAACGAGCGCGGTCAGACCGGTGCGGCCGCCGACTGCAACGCCGGACGCGGACTCAACGAAGGTCGTGGTGGTCGAGGTACCCAGAATTGCGCCTGCGGAGGTCGCGATGGAGTCCGCCAGCAGAGCCGGCTTGATGCCCGGCAGCTTGCCGTCCTTGTCGAGCATCTTCGCCTTGGTGGCAACACCGATCAGCGTACCCAGCGTATCGAAAATATCAACGAACAGGAACGAGAAGATGACAACGATGAAGTTTACGATGCCGACCGCGCTGAAGTCCACGTTGAAGCACTGGCCGAAGGTCAGGCCCAGTCTGGAGAAGTCGGTCATGCCCCAGCTCGGGAACAGGGAATAGAAGCCTGCGTCCGGCGTCGGAACGTAAAGGCCGGTCACCTGGCAGAGCATGCCGAGGATCCAGGTCAGCAGGATGCCGTACAGGATGGCGCCCTTCATCTTGCGGGTGTAGAATACCGCGGTGAAGAACAGACCGATGAGGGTCAGCAGCGCGCAGATGCCTGCGGTGTGGAAGTTCTCCGGGAAGCTGATGATGCCGACCAGCGTTGCGGAGTCTACGCACAGGCCGGAGTTCTGCAGGCCGATGAACGCGATGAACAGGCCGATGCCGACCGAAACGCCCTTCTTGAGCGTCAGCGGGATGGCGTTGAAGATCGCCTCGCGGACATTGGTCAGCGACAGGACGATAAAGATCAGGCCCTCGATGAATACCGCGAGCAGCGCGACCTGCCACGAGTAGCCGTAGCCCGCGACAACGGTGTAGGCCATGAAGGCGTTGAGGCCCATGCCGGCGGACAGTGCGAACGGCAGGTTCGCCATGAACGCCATGCACAGCGTGCCGAGGCAGGACGCCAGAGCCGTTGCGAGCAGGACCGCGGTGGTGTCCATGCCGGTCGAGCCGAGCACGCTCGGGTTGACGGCGAGGATGTACGCCATGGTCATGAAGGTGGTGATACCGGCCATGACTTCGGTCTTTACAGTGGTTTTGTGTTCCGATAGCTTGAATATGCGTTCAAACATCGTTTTTCCCCCTTTAATTTTAGGCTTTCGCCTTGATTACGGATTTATTTCCCTTCGTAGGATACGACGGCCTCGGTCGGGCAGGACGTCAGGCGGTCGCGGCCGTGCAGACCCTTCAGCTCGAGCAGGCAGACGATCTTGACGACCTTCGCGCCCAGCTGCTCCACCAGATGTACCGCCGCCTCGAGCGTACCGCCCGTTGCGATGAGGTCGTCTACGATGACAACGCGCATACCCGGCGTGATGTCCTCGCGGTGCACCTCGATCTCCGCAGAGCCGTATTCGAGGTCATACGCGATGCGCGAGGTCGCGCGCGGCAGCTTGCCGCTCTTGCGGACCGGAATAAAGGCCTTGTGCAGATTGTATGCCATCGGCATACCGAACAGGAAGCCCCTCGACTCCAGTCCGACGATCGCATCGAATTCCGTATCCCCGATCTTCGCCGTCATCTCATCTACCGCCAGCCGCAGTCCGTCCGCGTCCTTGAGTACGCTCGTGATATCACGGAAGATGATGCCGGCCTTCGGGTAGTCCGGGATGCTCGTGATATACTGCTCCACCTTGCTCATAGGTTTTCATGTCTCCTCCCCGGTCCGGGGAGCGTCCCCCGTCCGATCTTTTTTCCGCCGTCCCTGCAGGGACAGACGGCACAAATCTATTGTATCAAATTTCCGATAGGTTGCAAGTAGAATTTACAGATTTACCGCTTTCTTAGAGAAAAATTCATTGACCGTACCGCTGCGGAGTGCTATACTTAATCAAATATGTAAGAAAAAGAGAAGGAAAGGGATGATGCGCATGGCTGGACTGCTCGAAGTCTGCGCAGACAGCGTCGGCTCTGCGGTAAACGCAGCAAGGGGAGGGGCGGACCGCATTGAACTGTGCTCCGCGCTGCCGCTCGGCGGACTTTCGCCGGACGAGGATCTGTTCTGCATGGTACGCGAACGGGTCGATATTCCCGTCCGTGTGCTGCTGCGTCCGCGCGCAGGCGATTTTCTGTATGATGAGGACGAGTTTGAATTGCTCTGCCGTCAGGCATCGCGCTTTGCCGGTCTGGGTGCGGACGGCATCGTCATCGGCA
Source organism: Butyricicoccus sp. OM04-18BH (assembly GCF_003481705.1). Classification (GTDB taxonomy): domain Bacteria; phylum Bacillota; class Clostridia; order Oscillospirales; family Butyricicoccaceae; genus Agathobaculum; species Agathobaculum hominis. The sequence goes on along the minus strand of NZ_QULN01000001.1, from coordinate 164,789 downwards.
TGCTGAATCCGGACGGTACGCTCGATGCCGAGCGCATGAGTGCGCTCATGGCCTGCGGCGACGGCTGCGGGGTCACGCTCCACCGCGCGTTTGACGTTTGCCGCGACGCGCACGAGGCGCTGCGCACGGCAAAGAAGCTCGGCGTGGACACAATCCTCACCTCGGGGCAGCAGGCTCGCTGCGCAGACGGCGCACCGCTGCTGCGCGAGCTGGTCTCGGAGAGCGGGGAAGGGCTGCGCATCCTGATCGGCGGCGGCGTGAACGCGGACGTGATCCGCGCGCTCGCACCGCAGACCGGTGCCGACGCTTTTCATCTGTCGGCGAAGGCAGCCGTGCCGAGCGGCATGGAGTTCCGTCGCGAAAACGTCCCGATGGGTATTCCCGGACTGAATGAATTTGAGCTCTGGCGGTGTGACGAAGGCGCAGTACGCGCTGCACGCGAGGCTCTGGATGCGGTCTGCACCGCACGAAAGGAAAACTGAATGCAGATACAAAAAGTATTGAACAACAATGTCGTCGTTGCCCTTGATGAGAACGGCGCGGAGACTGTGCTCATGGGACGGGGACTCGGCTTCGGGTGCAGGCCGGGTGGCGAGGTTTGTCAGGCGAAGGTCGAAAAACGTTTTTCCCTGCATTCCGACCAGCTTTCGAGCCGCTTTCAACAGCTTGTCACCAGTATCCCTCTGCCGCATTTCATGATGAGCGAGCGCATCATCAACCATGCGAAGCTGTCGCTCGGCCGCGAGCTGTCCGACAGCATCTATGTCACCCTTCCCGACCATATTTCGGGCGCGATCTCGCGCTACAAGGAGGGAATCCGCCTCCAGAATCCGCTGCTCTGGGACATTCAGCAGTTCTACAAGGACGAATATCAGGTCGGCCTCAAGGCGAACGAGATCGTGCTCGAGGAGACCGGCGTTGCTTTTACCGAGGACGAAGCCGGGTTTATCGCCATGCACTTTGTCAACGCGCAGATCGGCGGCGAGATCCGCGAGGTCTACGACATGACCTACCTGATGCAGGCCGCGCTGCGCATCGTGCGCGAGGTCTACGGTGCCGAGCCGGACAGCTCGACCATCGAATACTACCGATTTATCACGCATCTGAAATTCTTTGCGCGCCGCATCGTCGGCAGCCAGAAATACGGCGATGAGGACACCGATCTGCTCGAGGTCGTGCGCTTCAAGTATCCCTGCGCGTTCGCCTGCGCCGAAAAAATATGCAGCTATGTGCTGACCGAAAAGGGCTTTCGCGCCGGGGACAACGAGTTGCTGTATCTGACGATACATATTGCCCGCGTCATGGAATGACGCAGGCTTCCAAGGGGGACGCTGTCCCCCGTAGATACGCCCCCGGTTCCTTACGAAACCGGGGACGATAACCCCCTCTCGTCCGCACAGCGGACGAGGCCGCGCCGCTCCGGCGCGGGCAGAGGTGTAAAAGTCAGGTACACGCCCCGACTTTTACGGAGAATTTTACGCGGCCTGCTGCGGCAGGCCTGTCCTGCCTGTTTTGGCGAGGTCAAAATACGGCAGGAAATTGCGCACACAATGTGTGCGCGGCGTCCCGGAGGGACGCGAAAGGCACGCCAAAGGCGTGCCTTTTTTCGTGGATTTATGAAAAGCTAAAATTTCTTATTTTATCAATAGCCCCAAGTCATCAGTTTCCATTCTCCGTCTTCGCTTCGTGCAAGCCACCATGTCCAGGTATATTCTTCGTCAGCATTCCATGTATCGCCGCCTTTTTTCGGCGAACGGAAGCTGCTATTAAATGCAATGCATTGCGTAAAGATTTCTTTACTATCATCCGCTCTTAAATCATTCATCCATTCAATATTTTCTGCCTTGTTGCATTCTTCATCCGACACATAAGAAAGACTATGCAGTTCACAGCCCTCAAATGAACTGAACTGTTCTTTTATAACCTCAATAGCAGCATCCATATCTTCTTTTGAGTAAACGGAAGATGTTCCATACTCAATTTTCACATTTGATATATCACCTTTTCCGCATCCCGCAAAGAGAAGAAGCATCACAAAGCAAAACGCTACCGTTATAGTTTTTTTCATGAAACATTCCTCCAAACTCCGATTTTTTCAATTCCACAAATTCCGATTTACCCCACCACGCGAACAGCCACAGCAGATGAAACCGCCGTGGCTGTGTTGCTTGTGTATGCCTGCCGGGGCAGGTTTATGCGCTTTTTAGTCCTTGTTCAGTGCTTCCATGCGGGCCTTGTTATCGGCGATGACCTTTTCCTGTACCGGAGCCGGCGCCTCGTCGTAGCGCTCGAACTTGGAAACGAACGAACCGCGGCCCTGCGTCATCGAACGCAGCTTGATCGCGTAGTCGCCAAGCTCTGCCATCGGGCATTCTGCAACGATCTCCTGCTTGCCGCCGTCGAGCGGGTTCATGCCCATGATGCGGCCGCGGCGCTTGTTGAGGTCGCCGATGACGTCGCCCATGTAGGAATCCGGGATAACGACCTTCATCGAGCAGACAGGCTCGAGCAGAACCGGAGATGCCTGCGGGATGCCGGACTTGTAGGCCAGACGGGCTGCCATCTTGAAGGACAGCTCGTTGGAATCTACGTCATGATACGAGCCGTCGAGCAGCGTTGCGCGCAGACCGACCATCGGATAGCCGGCGAGCACGCCGTGCTCCATGGCCTCGCGGATGCCCTTGTCGACAGCCGGATGGAAGTTCTTCGGAACCGAACCGCCGAAGATCTTTTCCTGGAACAGATAATCGCCCTCTGCATACGGTGCGAACTCCATCTTGACGTGACCGTACTGACCGTGGCCGCCGGACTGCTTCTTGTGCTTGCCTTCGACGACGACCGGCTTGCGGATCTTCTCGCGGTACGGTACGATCGGAGCGGACAGCGTGACTTCTACGCCGAACTTGTCCCGGAGCTTGGAGCACAGAACGTCCAGCTGAATATCGCCGGCACCGGAGATGAGGTGCTGCTTGGTCTCGGGGTTGAATTCGGTCTCGAAGGACGGGTCCTCGTCATGCAGACGGGACAGACCTGTGGAGATCTTCTCCTCGGCGCCCTTGACCTTGGCTGTGATCGCCTGCGTGTAGCAGGGAGGCGCGAACTCGACCGGCTCGAGCTCGACCTTGCGCACGCTCATGGACAGGGTGTCGCCCGTCTTGGTCGTGACCAGCTTGGAGACCGCGCCGATGTCGCCGCAGCCGACGACCGGGACCTCGGCCGTCTTTTTGCCGCAGACGGTGAAGATGTGACCCATCTTCTCGTTCGCGTCCGCGCGCTTGTTGACGAGCGTCATATCCTGCTTGACCTCGCCGGACATGACCTTGAAGTAGGAGAAGCGGCCGTACTGGTCAGCGACCGTCTTGAATACAAATGCACAGGTCGAACCGTTCGGTGCGCAGTTGATCTCGATCAGCTCGCCCTTTTCGTCCTCGCACAGCTCTACCGGCTTCTCGTCCGGGGACGGCATGTAGTCCGCGATGCCCTTGAGCAGCGCGTAGGAGCCGATGCCGGTCGCAGCAGTGCCGCAGAATACCGGCGCGAGGACCAGATCCTTGACGCCCTGACGGATGCCGGCGATCAGCTCTTCATCCGAGAACTCCTCGCCTGCGAAATAGCGCTCCATCAGATCCTCGGACAGCTCTGCGATGTTTTCGCACAGCGCCGCGCGGTGCTGGTCGACGCGGTCCTTCATGTCCTCGGGGATCGGAATCTCGACACGCTTGTTGCCGTCCATGCGGTAGGCCTTGCGGATAACGCAGTCGACGATGCCGACGGTGTCGCGGTTGCCCTCAAAGATCGGGACAACGATCGGCGCTACCGATACGCCGAACTGCTTCTGCAGCTTGTGCAGAGAGGTATAGTAATCCGAGTTTTCCTCGTCGATTTTCGAGATGTAGAACATGCGCGGCATTGCCTGTTCCTCGCAGCGCTCCCACGCCTTTTCCGTGCCGACGCCCGGGCCGGACTTGCCGGTCGCGACGATCAGAGCGGACTCTGCAACGCGCATCGCGCACTGCACTTCGCTTTCAAAATCAAAGAAGCCCGGGGTATCGAGCAGGTTGATCTTGCAGTCGTTCCATTCTACGGGCGCTACTGCGGTCGAGATCGAGAACTTGCGGCGGATTTCTTCGGGATCGAAGTCGCATACCGTGTTGCCGTCGGCGATCTTGCCTACGCGGTCGGTTGCACCGGAGATATTAAGCAGGCTCTCGACGAGCGAGGTTTTGCCGTCGCCGCCGTGGCCCATGAGACATACGTTACGGATCTTGTTTACCGGATAATTGGCCATAATTGATATACACTCCCTTACCCCTGCCTGTCGCACGGGCGTTTGTTGATGGGATTGCTTCCCTGCTTGTAATTATACACTACTGAGAGCGTATACGCAAGCTGTTTTTTGTGTAAATTTCCGAAAACGCTTTGCGTATGCGTGCCCGTGCACGCACTGTACTCTTCGCTACTCTCCGGCTGTTTTGCCAAATGAAGGCAGGATGAACCGCGGCTTTCACAGCACAATAGCCATCTCGCCGGCGGCACTTGCATCTTTCTTTGTCATGTTTTACAATAGAGAAGAGAAGGAGACGAGCTTCCATGAATTTTGCAGAAAACACCGTGCGCTATGCGCAGATCTCCGCCGCGCTTTCGCGCTCGCGCTTCCGCAGCCGCTTCCGTCTCGGCCTGAAGGACCGCCAGTATATCTGCGACAGGGGATGGGAGACCATGCGCCGCCACGCCGCCGAGCTGGTCGCAGAGCGGCTCGCGCCCGCCTTTATCCCGAATGACGGCAAACAGACGCCCATGCGCGGCCATCCGGTCTTTATCGCGCAGCACGCGACTGCCTGCTGCTGTCGCGGCTGTCTGGAAAAATGGCATAAGATCCCCTCCGGGCGCGCGCTGACCGCCGCCGAGCAGGAATACATCGTCGGCATGCTGCTGTTCTGGATGCAGCGCGAAATGACCTCGCCTCTGCCCGGAAGCAGGCGGTGACGGCTGTTTTTGTGCAAAGTGTAGAAAAATGGCGCTTTTTTTTGGCAGGTCCACCGTCGATTTGTGCTTGCAAACGGATTTTTATTCTGTTACAATGAAAACAACAAGTAGATAGCAGGCATTTCCAGAAGGGCAGCGTCCCTTCGACTTTTTATGGATTGTTACCGCTTCGGCGGGCAAAACCAGATTTCTCGCACCAGTCTTTGCAGTAAGACGGTATATAGGCGATGGAATTTGGTTTTTTATTTTTTTTCGCATGTTTTATCTGCTCAACCGACATACTATGTGGACGACAGTCCAATGCAGAAAGAGTGTGAATGTATCATGTTTGGCAAGCTGAAAAACCTGTTTTCCCAGCCCGGCATCACGATCGCCTCTCCGGTCTCCGGAATGGTCGTGCCGCTGACGGAGGTTCCCGACCCGACCTTTGCGCAGGGCATCCTCGGCCCCGGAGCCGCGGTACAGCCGAGCGAGGGACGAATCGTCGCTCCGGCGAACGGCACGGTCGACATGATGTTCGATACCGGACACGCGGTCTCCATGACCACGTCGGAGGGCGCTGAGCTGCTCATCCATGTCGGCATCGACACGGTCAACCTCAAGGGACAGCACTACACCGCAAAATGCAAATCGGGCGACACCGTCCGCAAGGGCGATACGTTGATCGAATTCGACATCGACGCCATCCGCGAGGCAGGCTACGAGGTCGTAACGCCGGTCATCGTATGCAACCCCGATGCGTTCGCCTCGGTCAAGACCGTAGATGCCGGAAGCGTTCAGGCAGGCGACGATCTGCTGACGCTCGAAAAGAAGTAAAAAGGAGATATTTCACCATGAAAACATTCGAATACACGATTACCGATGAGCTCGGCATCCACGCACGTCCGGCCGGCATGCTCGTCAAGGAAGCGTCCAAATTCGCCTCCAAGATCATGATCGCTTCTCCGAAGAAGGAGGTCGACGCCAAGCGCATCATGGGCGTGATGAGCATGGGAGCAAAGAAGGGCGACACCGTAAAGCTCACCATCGAGGGCGCGGACGAGGCGGAGGCTGCCGCTTCTCTCGAAAAATTCCTTCAGGATAACCTGTAAACACGGTTTCATTTCGCCCTGCGGGCGATGAAATAAGCCGTTTTCCCTGTTCGGCTCTCGGGAAACGGCGTTCAGATGTATTTTCCTCGAAGCAGTTCGTTACGGAATACATCGTCATTCACAAGGCGCCGCAAAAATGCGGCATTTACAAAGAGGAGGGGACTCTATTATGATGAAAAAGCTGCAAAAATTAGGTAAGGCACTCATGCTGCCGGTAGCAGCGCTCCCGATCTGCGGTATTCTGATGGGCCTCGGCTATGCGATCGCCCCGGGCGTTATGGGCGTACCGGGCGCGGCGACCAGCGGTGCGCTGTACAACATCGGCTTCCTGCTCGTCAAGGCGGGCGGCGCGCTGATCGACAACATGGCATGGCTGTTCGTTATCGGTGTCGCGGTCGGTCTGTCCGATGACAGAGACGGTACATCCGCTCTCGCCGGTCTGGTTTCCTGGCTGATGATGACCAATCTGCTGAGCACCGGCGTCGTCACCACGCTCATGCCGGCCATCGCAGACGATCCGGTCAAGACGCTCGCGTTCGATAAGATCCAGAACGTCTTTATCGCGATTATCGCAGGCATCATCGGTTCTGCGTGCTACAACCGCTTCAAGAGCGCGAAGCTTCCCGACTGGCTGGCATTCTTCAGCGGCAAGCGCTGCGTTGCGATCGTAACCGGTCTGGTTTCCATCGTGGTATCCGTCGTTCTGCTGTTCGTCTGGCCGATCATCTTCGGCGCGCTCGTTTCTGTCGGCGAAGCCATCATCGGCATGGACGGCATCGGCGCAGGCATCTACGCATTCCTCAACCGCCTGCTCATCCCGACCGGTCTGCACCACGCACTCAACAACGTATTCTGGTTCGATACCATCGGCCTCGGCGACCTGTCGCACTACTGGGCCGGCGACGTTAGCGGTCAGAACGGCGTTACCTGGAGCCTCGGCATGTATATGTCCGGCTTCTTCCCCTGCATGATGTTCGGCGTATTCGGCGCGGCTCTGGCTATGATCAAGACCGCGAAGAACAAGAAGGCTGCCATCGGTCTGGTTCTGTCCGCTGCGATCTGCGCATTCATCTGCGGCGTTACCGAGCCGTTTGAGTTCGGCTTCATGTTCCTGTGCTTCCCGCTGTATATTGTATATGCAGCTCTGTACGGCATCTTCACCGTCATCACCTACTACGTCGGCTTCCGCGCAGGCTTCTGCTTCTCCGCAGGCGCGACCGACCTCGTATTCTCGTCCTTCCTGCCGGCGGCGAACAACACCCTGATGATCATCCCGCTCGGCATCGCGGCATTCGTCGTATTCTATCTGGTATTCTACTTCGCGATCACCAAGTTCAACCTCAAGACCCCGGGCCGTGAGGATGAGGAGGCTGATTTCGCAGAAGCAGACAAGAACGCGACTCTCGCGAACAACGACTTCACCGCGATCGCTGCGGCCGTTCTCGAAGGCCTCGGCGGCAAGGAGAACGTCGAATCTCTCGACAACTGCATCACCCGTCTGCGTATCGAGGTCAAGGACGGCACGCAGGTCAACGAGAAGAAGATCAAGGCCGCAGGCGTTGCAGGCGTAATGCGCCCGTCTCAGACTGCGATTCAGGTCATCATTGGCACCAAGGTTCAGTTCGTAGCCGACGAAATGGCAAAGATGCTCTAAAATCCATTCGACCATATCTGTTTGCATATCACCAGATTGCGCTCCGCGCAATGGAAGGGGCGGGCGAAAGCCTGCCCCTTCTGTTTTCTGACAAAACGAAAGAGGTAAGGAATTATGAAAATCATCCGAGCAAAAGACTATAACGACATGAGCCGCAAGGCCGCGAACATCATCTCCGCGCAGGTCATCCTGAAGCCGGAGTCCGTGCTCGGTCTCGCGACCGGCTCCTCGCCCATCGGCATTTACGAGCAGCTCATCAAGTGGTATCACAAGGGCGACGTCGATTTCGGCGCCTGCACGACCTTCAATCTGGACGAATACCGCGGTCTGACCCCGGATCACGACCAGAGCTACCACTACTTCATGCACAAGAACTTTTTTGATGCGGTGAACGTTCCGAACGAGCGCATCAACCTGCCCGACGGCGCACAGCTTGACGCGGAGCGGGAGTGCCGCCGCTATGACGCGGCCATCAGAGCGGCGGGCGGCATCGACCTCCAGCTGCTCGGCATGGGTCTCAACGGCCACATCGGCTTCAATGAGCCGAACGAGTATTTCTCCAAGGGCACGCACTGCGTCAACCTCACCGAGTCCACCATCGAGGCGAACAAGCGCTTTTTCGCCTCGGCCGATGATGTGCCGCGTCAGGCCTACACCATGGGCGTGCAGACCATCATGCTCGCGCGCCGCATCGTTCTCGTCGTTTCGGGCGAAAACAAGGCGAAAACCGTCCGCGAAGCCTTCTTCGGTCCGGTAACGCCGCGCGTTCCGGCATCCATCCTTCAGCTTCACACCGACGTTTCCATCGTCGCGGACGAGGCTGCGCTCTCTCTTTGTACCGATCTTCTCTGAGGTGAGATTTCATGCAGTTCAGTAATTTGAAAATCTATCAGCCCGACGGCACGTTCCGCACGGGCAGTCTCGCGGTCGCGGATGACCGCATCCTTGCCGCCGGGGAGACCGGCGACGCGGTGGACATGGACGGTCTCTACGCCATCCCCGGCCTGGTCGATCTGCACTTCCACGGCTGCATGGGACGCGATTTCTGCGACGGCACGGCCGAAGCGATCTCGACCCTTGCCGCCTATCAGGCGCAGAACGGCGTCGCCGCCATCTGTCCGGCGACCATGACCTATCCCGAGGAAAAGCTGACGCAGATCGCACAGGCCGCCGCCGCATGGAGCGCCGAGCCGCACGAGGCCGCGCTCGTCGGCATTAATATGGAGGGGCCGTTCATCTCGGAAAAGAAAAAGGGCGCGCAGAACGGCGCCTATCTGCACGCACCGGACGCCGCGATGTTCCGCCGCGTGCAGGAGCAGGCGAACGGTCTGTTCAAGCTGTGCGATCTTGCGCCCGAGCTGCCCGGTGCGATGCAGACCATCGAGGAGCTGTCCGGCGAGGTCCGCATCTCGCTCGCCCACACCGAGGCGGATTACGATACAGCCTGCGAGGCATTCCGCCGCGGCGCGCGGCAGGTCACGCACCTGTACAACGCCATGCCGCCGTTTTCGCATCGCGCTCCGGGCGTCATCGGCGCGGCCTTTGACAGCGAAAACGTCGCGGTCGAGCTGATCGCGGACGGCGTGCACATTCATCCTTCGGTCGTCCGCGCGGTCTTTACCCTGTTTGGCGGCCGTGTCATCCTCATTTCGGACAGCATGATGGCGACCGGCCTCGAGGACGGCGAATACTCGCTCGGCGGACAGGCTGTCACCGTGCGCGGCAATCTCGCCACGCTGCATGACGGCACGATCGCCGGTTCCGCCACCAATCTGATGGACTGCGTCCGGAGCGCGGTGCGCATGGGGATTCCGCTCGGTCAGGCCGTGCAGGCGGCCTCGACAAATCCGGCCCGTGCGCTCGGCATCGAGCACGATTACGGTTCTCTCGAGGCCGGAAAGCTCGCAAACGTTGTTCTGCTCGACGACGAGCTGAATATTCATACCATCCTGCTGCGCGGCAGGATGCTGTAACAGCCGGACGCCGGACAGAAACCTCCAAAAGCACGAAAGCCGGGGCATAGCCCCGGCTCAGTCTGTCGATCAAGTTTATTTTCACGCCGAAACGGCAGCCGCGCGGCAGCGCGCATGAAATAGAAATCGCGCAGCGATTTCATAAAACCGAGGCCATGTGCCTCGGTTTTCATTCTTTAAGAGGGAGAAAGTCTCCGCATGGGAACTTTCGGACGTCCGTGCTCTGCGCTCGTCAGAACACAGATTGTCGGAAAACGAAGCTTTTCGACAGCCTCAGACCTCAAGATCTCCGGCGAGGCGTCCGGTGACGAGCGACGCGCAGCGCTCGCGGTGCGCGACGTGAAGCGGATGGTCGCGGAAGGCCGTGAGCGCGTCCTTGTCGTCCAGGTCGGCGTAAAACACGAGATCGTATTCGCCGCCGGCGAGGTTCGGGCCGATCTTTGCGTTGTGCAGGCCGGGAATGGGGGCGAGCGTCTCGACGGACGCCGCAAGGCGCGCTTCGGCTTCACGGCGTTTTTCGCCCTCGCGGTACTCCTCCTGAAGCTTCCAGAACAAAATATGTCGTATCATGGGTCAATTCCTTCTTTTTTGATCGGATATGAAATGCTTGCGCGGCATATTATAAAAACTGTACAAACACTGCTTCTATGATATAGCAAAAATTCATAAAAATAAAGTCTTGTAACGTGCTGAAGTGCGTGGTACAATGGACCCATCACAAACCGAAGAAGCGGAAGTAAAACCGGTAAGCGGGTTTGCAGAGAGCCGGGGGCGGTGGAAGCCCGGCAGCAGCGCATCGGACAAATGGACCGCAGAGGGTGCACGGGAACGGCCGCAAGGCTCAGTATAGTGCAACGGGACTCCCCGTTACGGAGAAGGAGCGTGTTAGCGTTCCGATGAGTGCGCGCCGCACGGCGCGAAGCAAGGTGGCACCGCAGGATGATTTTATCGCCTGTCCTTGGAAGAAATTCTGAGGACGGGCGTTTTTTGTTTGTCCTCGACGACATGCCAAAGGAGAGATACCCCATGAAAAACAAGTTTTTAGCAGCACTTCTCGTAGGCGCAAGCCTTCTGACCATGACCGCCTGCGGCGGCAATGCCTCTGCGGATACCGGCGCGGACGCAAATGCGGACACCGGCGCCGCGGCAGGCGACACCGCAAAGGTCGCGGTCGTTCAGCTGGTCGACAACGATGCGTTCACCGAGATGATCGACAGCTTCGAGAACAAGCTGACCGAGCTGTACGGCGACGGCGTGACCTATGACGTGAAGAACGCGCAGGGCGATATGTCCACGCTCAACTCGATCGCGTCCGAGCTCAAGACAGCGGATTACGACCTCGTTGTTCCGATCGTTACCCCGGCGACGCAGGCGGTCGTCAATGCGGGCGTGACCGCGCCGGTCGTTTTCATCTCCGTGACCGACCCGGTGGCGGCAGGCATCATGGTCGACATGGCAAAGCCGGATAAGAACGCGACCGGCACCTCGAACATCGTTCCGGTCGACGAGATCTTCACGCTCGCGGGCAAGCTGACCCCGGACGTCAAGAACATCGGCATCCTGTACTGCTCGGGCGAGAAGAACGCCGTTCTGACCGCCGAAAAGGCAAAGACATACCTCGATACCACGGATTACACCTATGAGGAAGTCACCGTTGCCTCCTCGAACGAGGTGCAGCAGGCGGCGCAGTCGCTCGCAGGCAAGGTTGACGCGATCTACATCCCGATCGACTCCACCGTGCAGTCCGCGATGGCGCAGGTCGTTGAGGCGGCGAACGCAGCAGGCATCCCGATTTACGGCTCTGACCCGGTCATGGTCAAGTCGGGCGCTCTCGCGTGCGTATCGGTTTCCAACACCCAGCTCGGCGAGCGCTCCGCAGAGATGGCATATGATATTCTGAACGGCAAGGACGTTTCCGAGGTCCCGGCCGAGGCAATGAGCGACTTCCAGTACGTTTGCAGCAGGGCCGCAGCCGATGCACTCAGCATCGCGCTGCCGGAGGACGGCTCGGTAACGGTGATCGGCGGCTGAGACGCCGCAAAAAAGGGGAGAGATAAACCATGAACTTCTTTCTGGACTCGGCGCTGCTCGGTCTTGAATACGCACTGCTCGCGGTCGGCGTGTACATCACGTTCCGCATCCTGAACCTGCCCGACCTCACGGTCGACGGCTCGTTTACGTTCGGCATGGCGATCTCGACCGTGCTGTGCGCGGCGGCGCATCCGTTCGCCGGGCTGCTGGCCGGTGCGCTGGCCGGCGCGGTGGCCGGTGTTGTGACCGGATTTTTGCAGACGCACTGCAAAATCCATCCCATTCTCGCAGGCATTCTGACGATGAGCGGACTGTACACGGTCAACATCACGGTCCTCGGCGGCCCGAACGTGTCGCTGCTCGACGCGCCCAAGTTCTTCGAGGTGCTCGGCGGCAAAGCGCCGGCTGTCGGACTGGTCACGGTCGTGGTTGTCGTGCTGGTCACGCTGTTCTTCCAGACGGTCGGCGGCCTGTGCATCCGCGCGGCAGGCTCGAACGAGGACATGGTGCGCGCCTCCTCCATCAACACGACGGCAGTCCGCTGGGCGGCGCTTGCGCTGGCGAATGCGCTGGTCGCGCTCTCGGGCGCGATCCTCGCCCAGTGTCAGGGCTTTGGTGACGTCGGCGCCGGCAGCGGCATGATCGTCATCGGTCTCGCGTCCGTCATCATCGGCGAGGTCATCTGCGGCAGGCGCGGCATCGTGATCGGCATCGTCAGCGCGGTGCTCGGCTCGGTCGTCTACCGCATCATCATCGCGCTCGCGCTGCGTTACAATCTGATGAGCGCGAACTCGCTCAAGCTGCTCTCGGCGCTCATCGTCGCGGCGACGCTCGCCGTACCGGCAGCGGCCGCAGCGGTCCGTGCAGGCCGCGAGAGAAAGGAGAACCGCGTATGCTGACGCTCAAACAGCTCGACAAGACCTTCGGCGCAGGCACAGCGAGCGCCCATCACGCGCTGTGCGGTATCGATCTCACGCTTCAGGACGGCGAGTTCGTCACGGTCATCGGCTCGAACGGCGCGGGCAAATCCACGCTGTTCGGCGCGGTCTCCGGCAGCTTTTTCGTGGACAGGGGACGCATTGCGCTCGACGGCGAGGACATCACCTACCTGCCCGAGCACAAGCGCGCAAAGCGCATCGCGCGTATCTTTCAGGACCCGATGCGCGGCACAGCGCCCGACCTGACGCTGGAGGAAAACGTGGCGCTCGCGTATGCAAGAGCAGGCGGACACCTTTTCGCACCGGCGCTGCCGCGCAAAAAGCGCGCGTTTTTCCGCGAGCAGCTCGCGCGGCTCGACATGGGTCTGGAGGACCGCATGAAAACGCGGATCGGCCTGCTGTCGGGCGGACAGCGCCAGGCGGTAACGCTGCTGATGGCGACGATCAACACGCCGCGCGTGCTGCTGCTCGACGAGCACACGGCGGCGCTCGACCCGGTGGTCGCGGAGCGCGTGCTGCACATCACGCAGGACATCGTGGCGGAAAATCACATCACGACCATGATGGTCACGCACAATATCGGCGCGGCGCTGTCGCTCGGCACGCGCACCATCATGCTCGAGCGCGGAAGGATCGTGCTTGACCTGTCGGGCGAGACGCGCGACAGGCTGGATGTGCCGGGTCTGCTCGCGCTGTACCGTGAGGCGTGCGGTGCGGAGCTGGATAATGACAGGATGCTGTTGGCGCACTGAGATTTCTCTCCAGGGGGGACGCTGTCCCCCCTGGATACACCCCCGGTTCCGGAGAAACCGGGGGTGATACCCCCCTCTCGTCCGCACAAGGTGAATTGCCCTGAAAGGGCAAGAGAAGGTGCCCTGGGGTGCGGCGGACGAGGCCGCGCCGCCGCGGCGCGGGCAGAGGTATAAAAGTCCGGCAGAGCTGGACTTTTATGAGGAATTTTATGCGGCGCTCTGCGGAGCGCCTGCCCTGCCTGTTTTGCCTTCGGCAAAAGTCGGCAGGGGATTGCGCCCCCCAGGGGCGCGGAAAGGCACGCGAAAGCGTGCCTTTTTTGACATTTTATTGAGATATATGGATTTTATGGATGAAAAACGAAGGCGGAAAACGGACGGGATGTTGCTTTTTTCGGGGTCGGGTCGGGGGAAAACGTGAAAATTCAGAAAATTTGCCTTGACAGGAGACGCGCAATCTGCTTTTATTAAATGTGATACAAGCGCTGAATGAGACTATTATATATAGGAAAGGCAAGGGGGGATGCGGTTGTGACAGGCGTTGGAAGGCGAGCGCCGAAGAGCCGCGCGATGCACGCGGCGATGGTGATCGCTGTTGGTTTCGCGCTCATTATTCTGGCAGGAACGCTGCTGCTCATGCTGCCCTGCGCCGCAAAGAGCGGCCGCGCAACGCCCTTTATCGATGCGCTGTTCACCGCGACGAGCGCGACCTGCGTCACCGGTCTGGTCACGGTCGGTACGGCGGTGCACTGGTCGCTTTTCGGCAAATGCGTCATTCTCCTGCTCATCCAGATCGGCGGTCTCGGCTTTATGTCGGTCATGACGGCGACGTCGCTGCTGCTGCGGCGCACGATCACGCTGCGCGAGCGCATGGTCATCGGAGCCGGCTTCGGTCTGGATTCGAGTGGCGGCATCGTGCGGCTGATGCGGCGCGTGCTGGTCGGCACGTTCCTGTTCGAGGGTGTCGGCGCGGCGCTGCTGTCCATCCGCTTCGTGCAGCAGTTCGGGCCGCTGCGCGGCGTCGGCATGGGCGTTTTCCATGCGGTATCGGCGTTCTGCAACGGCGGCTTTGACCTCATGGGCACGCCGGACGATCCGTTCTGCTCGCTCGTGCACTATGCGGAGGACCCGCTCGTGAGTCTGACCATCATGGCGCTCATTGTGCTCGGCGGTCTCGGCTTTTTCGTATGGAGCGATGTGTGGGATCACAGGCGCTTCCGCAGTCTCAGCCTGCACAGCAAGCTCGTACTCGCCATGTCGGGCGTCCTGCTCGGCGGCGGCTTTTTGCTGACGCTGCTGTTTGAGTGGAGCAATCCGGCGACGCTCGGCGGCATGACCCTGCCGCACAAGCTGCTCGCGGCGGCGTTTCAGAGCGTGACGCTGCGCACGGCAGGCTTCAACACCATCGACGAGAGTGCGCTGACCGGCCCCTCGCAGGCGGTCGCGTGCGTGCTCATGCTGATCGGCGGCTCGCCCGGCTCGACGGCGGGCGGTCTCAAGACCGTGACGGTGGCGGTGCTCGCACTCAGCGCGGTCAGCGCGCTGCGCGGACGGACGTCGGTCACGGCCTTCGGACGAACCATCGAGCCGCGCAGCATCATGAATGCGGTCGCGCTCACGGTCATCGGCGTGACGATCAGTCTCGGCGGTGCGTGCGTCATTGCGTTTATCGAAAATGCGCCGATGAACCTGTGCCTGTATGAGACCGCCTCCGCCTTCGGCACGGTGGGCCTCACCATGTCGCTCACGCCGTCGCTTTCGGCGGTGTCGCATATCATGCTGATCGTTTTGATGTATTTCGGCCGCGTGGGCGTACTGACGCTCGGCGTCGCGGTATTCCTGCGCCGCAGTGAGCCTCCCAAGCTCAAATTCCCCTCGGGCAATGTCATGATCGGCTGAACAGAAAAAAAGAAAATCCACGAAAAATATACACAGCCTGTGGATAAAAGGGAGAAAGCAATGAAATCCTTTCTGGTAATCGGTCTCGGCCGCTTCGGCCGGGCGGTCGCGTGCGAGCTTGGCTCGCTCGGACATGAGGTTCTCGCCCTCGACAACAGCGAGGAAAACGTGCAGCACATCGCGGACAGCGTCACGCGGGCTGTCTGCGGCGATGCACAGGACGAGAGCGTGCTGACCTCGCTCGGCGTGCGCAACTTCGACTGCTGCGTCGTGGCCATCGGTACGGACGTCGAGGCGAGCATCCTCATCACGGTCATGCTCAAGGAGCTCGGCGCGAAGCAGGTCGTCTGCAAGGCGCTTTCCGCGCTGCATGCCCGGGTGCTCGAGCGCGTGGGCGCGGACCGCGTCATTCAGCCGGAGAAGGAGATGGGCCAGCGGCTCGCGCAGCACCTTGGCCGCACGAACGTGGTCGATTTCATCGGCCTGTCGGACGAGTTCTCCATCCTGGAGATCAAAACGCCGAAAAGCTGGGTCGGAAAGTCGCTCGGCCAGCTGGGTGTGCGTACGAAGTACGACATAAACGTGCTCGGCATCCGCCACGGCGAGGGCAGCCATGTGGACGTCACGCCGCGCCCGGACGACTGCATCGCGGAAAATGACCTGCTGCTCATTCTCGGTACGAATAAAAATGTGAACAAAGTGGTGGAACTGAAGTGATAGAGATACAGAGCCGTCAGAACGCTGCGCTCAAGCATCTGGCGCGGCTCGGACGGGAGAGGAAATACCGTCGCTCGACCGGCGAAATGCTGTGCGAGGGCGAAAAAATGCTGACCGAGGCGCTGCGCTCGGGCGCGGAGATCAAGACCGTGCTCGTGCGGCGCGGCTTCGAGAACGGGGAGCTGCGGCAGGCGGAAAAGCAGGGCGCAGCGATGTACTGCGCGGAGGACGCGCTGTTCCGCCTCGCGAGCGAGGTGGAAAGTCCGCAGAACGTTATTTTTTCCTGCATGCAGCCGCAGTGGGACGCAGCGGCGCTCGATGACAGGGAGCAGGTACTGCTGCTCGACGGCTTGCAGGACCCGGGCAACCTTGGCACGATCCTGCGGACGGCAGAGGCGTTCGCCCTCGGCGCCGTAGTGCTGTGCGAAGGCTGCGCCGACCCGTTTTCGCCCAAGGTCGTCCGCTCGACCATGGGGGCGGTATTCCGCCTGCCCTGCGTGCAGCTGCCGCTCGCGGACGCGCTCGCCCTGCTGAAAACGGCCGGTCTGCCGGTCTACGCGACCGCGCTGCACGAGGACAGCGTGCCGCTCTCGAGCGTTTCGCTCGGCCGGGCCGCCGTCATCATCGGCAGCGAGGGCAGGGGCGTGAGTGAGCGCGCGCTGCGCCTGTCCGACCGGCGCGTGATCATCCCGATGCACGGCCGCGCCGAGTCGCTCAACGCAGGCGTCGCGGCGGCGATCGTGATCTATGAAATGACGAAATAAGGAGGCGGAAGGGCATGTCGTCACTGCTGAGCTATGTCTGGTTATCCCTCAAGCGAGGTCTGGGAAACTATCTGCGCGCGGAGGTGCTGCGCCGCATGGGTTCGCCCGAGGCGGTTTACGCCGCGGACAGCACAATGCTCGCGCAGAGCTGTCCCAGTCTGCGGCGGCAGCATATCGAGCTGCTGTGCGACAAATCGACGGACGAGGCGGAACAGGTCATCACGCAGTGCGCACGCGAGGACATCCGCATCCTGCCCGTTTCGGACGCCGCCTACCCGGACCGCCTGCGGCAGATCGAGGACCCGCCGGTCGTGCTGTATATCCGTGGCCGGTGGCCGGATTTCGACACCATGCCGGGCATCGCGGTCGTCGGCACGCGGCAGGCGACGAGCTACGGCGTGCAGGTCGCCGGGACGATCGGCGCGGAGCTGGCGAAGGCCGGCTTTGTCACGGTCAGCGGCATGGCGCTCGGCAACGACGCGGCGGCGCATCGCGGCGCGCTCCGCGCAGGCGGCCTGACGGTTGCGGTGCTCGCCGGAGGACCGGATGTGTGCTATCCGCCGCAGAACCGCGCCCTCATGGGCGATATCCTGCTTTCCGGCGCGGTCATCAGCGAATATCCGCCCGGGACCGAGCCGGACGGCCTCAACTACAAGAGCCGCAACCGCATCATCAGCGGTCTGTGCGTCGCGACGGTCATCGTCGAGGCCGGAAGCGCGCGCTCGGGCGCGCTCATCACCGCACGTCACGCGCTCGACCAGAGCCGCGACGTTTATGCGGTCCCCGGTGCAATGGGCGCGCCGCAGTCCAGAGAGTGCAACGCCCTCATCGAGCGGTGCGAGGCCGCCCTGCTGAACGACCCGAGGGCGCTCGTGCGCGAGTATGCGAGCCTGCTGCCCGGCGGCGCGGCCGCATTTCATGCCTATACCCGCCCGCCCGTCGCGCGGACGGCGCCGAAGCAGCGCACTGCGTCCCAACGGCGCACGCCTGCAAAACCGGCTCCCGTGCCGGAAACGTCGGCTCCGGCGCCGGAAAAACCGGCGTTTACCATGCCGGAGGGACTGGACGAGAACGAGCAGAAGATCGTCCGTCTGGTCGGAGAGGGCATGCACAGTCTGGAGGAGCTGGTCGAGTGCTGCGGTCTGCCCGCGCCGCGGCTGATGTGCATGGTCACAACCCTCGAGATGGAGGGCGTGCTCGAGCGCGACGCGGCGAACGTCCGTCTCGCAGGGCAGGAATGAGTAAGAAGAAAAGAAAGATAATATGACAGGCGCAGCGCCTGTCAGCGCATCGTGCGCACCAAACAGGAAACGGAAAGCCGTTTTCCGAAAACCCGGAGGTTTTTATGTCTAAGTTAGTAATCGTGGAGTCTCCTGCCAAGGCAAAGACCATTGGCAAGTATCTGGGCGCGGATTACGTGGTCAAGGCGTCCATGGGACATCTGCGCGATCTGCCGAAAAAGAAAATGAGCATCGATCTGGAGCATGATTTCAAGCCGGAATATGTGCCGATCGAGGGTAAAGATAAAGTCATCAAGGAAATCCGCAGCGAGATCCGCAAGGCGGACTTCGTCTATCTCGCGACTGACCCTGACCGCGAGGGAGAAGCGATTTCGTGGCATATCAAGGAGCTGTTCAAGCTCAAAGACAGCAATTCGCGCCGCGTGACCTTCAACGAGATCACCAAGCAGGCTGTCCGCTCGGGCATCGCAAGTCCGCGCGACATCGACATCGATCTGGTCAACGCGCAGCAGGCGCGCCGTATCCTCGACCGTATCGTAGGCTATCAGCTCTCGCCGTTCCTGTGGCGCAAGGTCAAGCGCGGCCTGTCCGCAGGCCGTGTGCAGAGCGTCGCGACCCGTCTGGTCGTCGACCGCGAAAACGAGATCCGCGCGTTCGTGCCCGAGGAATACTGGTCGATTGAGGCGCTGCTCGCGACCGAGGACGGCGGAACGTTCACCGCGCGCTACTATGGCGACGGCAGCGGCAAGGCCGAGCTGAAGAATGAGGAGCAGGCGATGCGCGTGGTGAACGCCGTCACCGGAAAGCCGTTCACCGTCGGCGAGATCAAGCGCGGCAAGAAAAAACGCACCCCGGCGCCCCCGTTCATCACCTCGACCCTCCAGCAGGAGGCGAGCCGCAAGCTGAACATGACGCCGCGCCGCACCATGAGCATCGCGCAGGAGCTGTATGAGGGCATCGAGCTGGGTGAGTACGGCCTTACCGGTCTGATCACCTATATGCGTACCGACTCGCTCCGTCTGGCTGACGAGGCGACCGCTGCTGCGGCAGGCTTCATCAAGGGCCGCTACGGCGAGGACTACTATCCCGGCAAGCCGCGCGTTTACAAGACCAAGTCGGGCGCGCAGGACGCGCACGAAGCCATCCGCCCGTCCAACGTGCAGCTGCTCCCCGAGGAGATCCGCAAGTACCTTTCGCCCGACCAGTTCAAGCTGTACCGTCTGATCTGGTCGCGCTTTGTCGCCTGCCAGATGGCGGACGCCATCCTCGACACGGTCTCCGCGGACATCGTCTGCGAGGGACAGGTGTTCCGCGCCTCCGGCCATACGGTCGCGTTCCCGGGCTTTACGGCGGTCTACGAGGAGGGCACGGACGACGAAAAGAAGCAGGACGCCGCCGGAAAGCCGCTGCCGCGCTTCGACAAGGGCGACCGGCTGACCGCCGAGAAGCTCGAGCCGTCGCAGCACTTTACGCAGCCGCCCGCGCGCTATACCGAGGCATCGCTCATCCGTGCGATGGAGGAGCGCGGCATCGGCCGTCCGTCCACCTATGCGCCGACCATCTCGACCATCATCGACCGCGACTACGTCACCAAGGAGAGCCGCGCACTGCGTCCGACGCCGCTCGGCGAGGGCGTTACCGGTCTGCTCGTGGACGAGTTCAAGTCGGTCGCGGACTACGAGTTTACCGCGAACATGGAACACGAGCTGGACGAGGTTGAAGCGGGCAAGCTGAACTATATCCAGCTGCTGCACAACTTCTATGACGGCTTTGAAGCCGCGCTCAAGCAGGCCGAGATCGATCTCGAGGGCAAGCGCATCAAGATCCAGGACGAAGTGACCGACGTCATCTGCGACAAGTGCGGCCGCAATATGGTCATCAAGTCCGGCCGCTTCGGCAAGTTCCTCGCCTGCCCGGGCTTCCCGGAATGCACGAATACCAAGCCGATCACCGAGGATACGGGCGCAGCCTGCCCGGTCTGCGGCGCAAAGGTCGTGAAGAAAAAGTCCGCGCGCGGCTTTGTCTACTATTCCTGCGACAAATACCCGGCCTGCCAGTTCATCACCTGGGACAAGCCGCTCAAGACCAAGTGCCCGAACTGCGACTCCTCGCTGTTCCGCCATACCGACCGCGACTCCAAGGAGGTCACTGACGTATGTCTGCGCGAGGGCTGCGGCTTCGTCGAGCTGGTCAAGGAGGGTCTGCCGCCCGAGGAGACCGAGAAGCGCCGCAAAATGCGTGAGGCGCGCGCGGCCAAGGCTGCGGAGCGCGCCGCCGCGAAGGAAGCCGCCGAAAAGAACGGCGAGACCGCAGAAAAGGCGCCGAAGGAAGCGAAAAAGCCTGCGGCGAAAAAGAAAACGGTCAAAAAGACGCTTCCGTGGATGACCAAGACCACGAACAAGTTCAAAAAGCTCAAGGACGAGGCCGTGCAGGAGCTGACTGCAAAGCAGCAGGAGCAGTACGCAAAGGCGCTCGCAAAATATGAGGCCGAAAAGGCCGCGGAGAAGGCGAAGAAGGCCGCCGAGAAAAAGGCGGCGGCGAAAAAGCCTGCCGCAAGGAAAAAGACCACGGCAAAGGAGAACCCGGATGAATAATACCGTTACCGTCGTCGGCGCGGGACTGGCCGGCTGTGAGGCTGCATGGCAGCTCGCGCAGCGCGGCGTTTCCGTGCGCCTGTGCGAGATGAAGCCGTCGCAGCACAGCCCGGCGCATCACTCGGACGATTTCGCAGAGCTTGTCTGCTCGAACTCGCTGCGCTCGGATGAGCTCACCAACGCGGCGGGCCTGCTCAAGGAGGAGCTGCGCCGTCTGGACAGCCTCATTCTGTCCTGCGCGGACGCGAACCGCGTCGAGGCAGGCGGTGCACTGGCGGTGGACCGCGAGGCATTCGCCGCAGCCGTCACCGAGCAGATCAGGAACCATCCGAATATCGAAGTGGTCTACGGTGAGGTAACGGAGATCCCGGAGGGCCGCGTCGTCATCGCCTCCGGCCCGCTGACCTCGGATACGCTGTTCGACGCCATCCACGCCAAGGTGGGCGGCGATTTCCTGCACTTCTACGACGCGGCTGCGCCCATCGTGACCGCGGAGAGCATCGACATGGACTCCGCCTACGAGGCCTCCCGCTACGGCAAGGGCACGGCGGACTATATCAACTGCCCGTTCTCGCGCGAGGAGTATGACGCATTCTGGAACGCGCTCACCACCGCCGAGGAGGCGCCGGTGCACGGCTTCGAGGACTCCAAGGTGTTCGAGGGCTGCATGCCCATCGAGGTCAACGCGCGACGCGGCTATGATACGCTGCGCTTTGGCATCCTCAAGCCGATCGGACTGCCCGATCCCAAGACCGGAAAAGACCCCTATGCGGTGCTTCAGCTGCGCCGCGACAACGCGAACGGCACGCTGTACAATCTGGTCGGCTGCCAGACCCACCTCAAATTCGGCGAGCAGAAGCGCGTGTTCTCTATGATCCCGGCGCTCCGGAACGCGGAGTTCGTGCGCTACGGCGTGATGCACCGCAACACGTTCCTCGACTCGCCGCGTCTGCTCGACGCGACCTACGCGCTCAAAGCCGAGCCGCGCATCCGCTTCGCGGGTCAGATGACCGGCGTCGAGGGTTATATCGAGTCCACCGCCTCCGGCTGGGTGGCAGGCGTGGCGGCCGCGATGGAGGTGCTCGGCAGACCGATGCCGCAGCTCGACCGCTTTACCGCCGTCGGCGCGCTCGCATCCTATATTTCCGACCACACGGTCACGAAATTCCAGCCGATGAACATCAATTTCGGCATCATTGAGCCGCTTGGCTACAAGATCAAGGGCAAGCGGGAGAAAAACGCAAAGATTTCCGAGCGGGCACTCGAACGCATCGAAAGTCTGAAGGGAGAGCTTTGAGAATGAAGATCATCGTTGACGCGATGGGCGGCGACAATGCACCCGACGTAACCGTCCGGGGCGCGGCGCTCGCTGCGAAGGAATATGGCGAGGATATCCTGCTCGTCGGCCAGCCCGAGGCGATCACCGCCGTGCTGCGCGCGCATGGGCTGGAGAACACCGAGCATCTGACCATCATGCCGGCCTCGGATATCGTTGATATGCACGATGACCCGGCGACCGTTCTGCGCCGCAAGCCGGATTCGTCCATGGCGGTCGCGTTCAAGCTGCTCAAAGCCGGCGAGGGCGACGCGCTCGTTTCTGCCGGCAACACCGGCGCACTGCTCACCGGCGCGACGCTGTACGGCGGCCGCATCAAGGGTATTCGCCGCGCGGCGCTCGCGCCTGTCCTGCCCTGCGAGGGCGGCGAGGTCATGCTGTGCGACGCCGGCGCGAACACCGAGTGCACGGCGGAAATGCTGCTCCAGTTCGCCTTCCTCGCGTCCCTGTACGCGGAGAAGAACAACGGCATCGCAAAGCCGCGCGTCGGTCTGGTCAACAACGGCACCGAGGACACCAAGGGCGATCCGCTCCGCAGGGAGGCGTATGCGCTGCTCAAGGCCGCAGGCGACGCAGGCAGGCTCAATTTCGTCGGCAACGTTGAGGGCAGTCAGGTACCGCTCGGCGCGTGCGATGTCGCGGTCTGCGACGGCTTCATGGGCAACGTTCTGCTCAAGACGGTCGAGGGCACGGCGAAATTCATGGCGCACGAGATCAAGAAGGTGTTCACCGCCTCGGCCGGCACCAAGATCGGCTATCTGCTGTGCAAAAAGGGCATGGATGACTTCCGCGAGATGTTCAATCAGGACAAGGTCGGCGGCGCGCCCTTCCTCGGCATCGCAAAGCCGGTCATCAAGGCGCACGGCTCGTCCAACGAGATCGCGGTGATGAACGCTGTCCGCCGCGCGATCGCCTACACGAAGTCCGGCATGATCGACGCGGTCAAGGAAAATATTCAGTACATGACGGTTGAATAAGCAAAAAAACGGCGAAAGGAGGTGAAACCATGCTCAAAATCGACTATAAATTCAAGGACGTCAGCCTGCGGCAGAAAGCGATGACGCATTCCTCGTATGCCAACGAGCACCACGGCACGCATCTGGACTGCAACGAGCGGCTGGAGTTTCTTGGCGATTCCGTACTGGGCTTTGTCACGGCGGATTACCTGTACACGCACTATCCGGAGCTGCCCGAGGGCGAGCTGACCAAGCTGCGTGCGGCGGTCGTGTGTGAGGGTGCGCTGTGCGAGATCGCGAGGGAACTCGGCATTCCGGAGGAGATCCGTCTGGGTCACGGCGAGGAGAACGGCGGCGGCAGAAAGCGCCCGTCCATCCTGGCCGATGCGACCGAGGCGCTTCTGGGCGCGATCTATCTGGACGGCGGCATCGAGCCGGCGCGCGCGTTCGTGCTGCGCTTCATCCCGCACAAGGTAGACGTCGCCATTGCGGGCGGCGCGTTCAAGGACTACAAGACCATGCTCCAGGAGATCGTGCAGAAGAACAAGCAGGAAACGCTGGAGTACCGGCTCGCCGGTCAGTCCGGCCCGGATCACGACAAGCGGTTTACCATGGAGCTGCTGCTCAACTCCAACGTATTTGCCTCCGGCACAGGCCGAAGCAAAAAGGAAGCGGAACAGCTTGCCGCCAAGAAGGCTTTGGAAATCATGGGCTGCTAAGGCAACACCGCACAATTAGAGCTGCGGCGCTTTGTGGAAATTTTGCACGCTGACTTTGTTGCGATTTCACGGTAATACATCAAGTATTACCGCAAAACCGCGCCTCGTCAGCACGCAAAATTTACACACAAATCGCTCTTGTCCAATTATGCGGTATTGCCCTAAAAATTTCAGAAGACAACCAAACCGGCAAACCGGCACAGTGAAAAACTGTGCCGGTTTTTTTATTCTTTTATATATCGCAGATTTTAGAAATATGTACCAATCAATTTTGTTTGTTTTTGTTTGACTTTCGAATTGCTATTTTTCAGGAAAGAGTATATGATAACAGTATAAAAATTTAATTAACCTAAGAGATGATTATATTGAGAAAGTGGTATCGGATATATCAATATCGTCTGACCACCAAGAGGTGTGTAATGAAAAAGATCCTCATCATTGTAATTTGGCTTCTGTCCATGTGCTGTGCTTTTTTTGCAGGAGGTTGGACTAATCAATTTGCCAAAGATCAGTACACTATGCAAGATATCGCGTCTATGATGACCACATCATTTGGGTGGACAATTCAAAGTTCAAAAGATGTTAATGCATATCAGATATCCCTACAAGATTTTTGTGAAATGTACAACCACCTAACAAATGAAGATAATTCCTCAGGTCTAGCCAAGTCTAGCGGTAATATAAAAGGTATAGACCCGCACTTTCTGCAAGAAAGCAATATCCATATCGCTGGTGAATCAAAGAAAGCTGTATATGTATATGAATTTCCGCTTGAATTCAAAATGCCTGAAGGTGCTCATCTTCAGAGTATTGTTGCCTTTACTGACGGGGAAATATGTATGTCTGCTATTCATGTACAGCTGGATCTGGATATTATTGATCAAGTGGATAACCGCTTAAGCCATGATGAAGTGGCAGAAGCGGAACTATTTCCATCAACATGGCCGCTAAATGTTGACAAGCAAGTCGTTCATAGCTGGGGACAATCTTTTGATAAGTTGATGAGGAAATAATCTTAATTTCAACACAATGATTACATTCATAAAATCCCACTTGATCTCACAAAGTTCAAGTGGGATTTTTCATTACAATTTTGAAGTTATTAGTCCTCTATATCTGAAATTGGGCTTGGACTCGGAAAAACATATTAACCCGAAAAGCCTGCAATATATCATGGGACATTCGGATATCAACATTACGATGAATCCGTACGCTCACGTTTCGGTTGACAGTGTTAAATCGGAAGTGGTAAAATATTTTATCTATATCTTCGAGGTGGAACATGGTTCTCAAGAGCCTGATCTTACAGGGCTTCAAGTCGTTTCCCGACCGCACCGAGATCAAGTTTCTCGGCGGCATGACCGCGATCGTCGGTCCGAACGGCTCCGGCAAATCGAATATCTCGGACGCGATCCGCTGGGTGCTCGGAGAACAGTCCTCGCGGTCGCTGCGCGGCGCGAAAATGGAGGACGTCATCTTCGGCGGCACGGCGAAGCGCGGTCCGGTCGGCTTTGCCGAGGTCTCGCTCATCCTCGACAACTCCGCCGGTATTTTCCGCTCGCCGTTCGCCGAGATCATGGTCACGCGCCGCTACTACCGCTCGGGCGAGAGCGAATACAGCCTCGGCAAAAAGCACTGCCGCCTCAGGGATATCCGCGAACTGTTCATGGACACCGGTCTCGGCCTCGACGGCTATTCCAGCATCGGACAGGGGCGGATCGATGAAATCCTGTCGCTCAGGAGCGAGGATCGGCGCGGCGTATTCGAGGAAGCGGCCGGGATCACCAAATTCCGCGCCCGCAAGGAGGAGGCCGAGCGCCGCCTTGCCGCGACCGAGGACAACCTCACGCGCATTCGCGACCTGTATGATGAGCTGGGGCGGCAGCTCGAGCCGCTTGAAAAACAGGCGAAAAAAACGGAGAAATTCCTTGTTCTGCGCGATGAACTGCGCGTTCTCGAGGTGTCTCTGTGGCTGGAACAGCTCGAACGGCTGAAAAGCGAGGCGGAAAAACGCTCACGCGACGCAGAAGTCTGCCGCAGACAGCTGGAAAATGCAAAATCCGAGCAGGAAAGGCGCTATCAGCAGGCGGAGCAGCTGACGGCTGATCTGCATGGCATCGACCGCGAGACCGAAGCGCTGCGCACGTCGCTGCGCGAGGCGGAGAGCCGCGAGGCCGGGCAGGCGAGCCGCATTGCGGTGCTGCGTGCAAACCTCGAAAACTGCCGCGCGAACCTCGAGCGCGTGCACAGAGAGAACGAGGAGCGCGCAAAGCAGGCGGAAAAGCTCGCAGAGCAGTTTTCTGCGCAGGAAACCCGCATCGCAGAGCTGGAGCAGAGCAGCGCAGAGGCGCGAGAGCGCCTTGCGGCGCAGGAGGACAGGCTGGCGCAGCACAGGGAAGCGGAAGGTGCGGCGGCCGCCGCGCTGGAGCGGGCGGAGCAGGCCCGCGCCGCGGCGCAGAATGAACAGCATACGCTTGCGCTCGAGCGCACCGCCGCGCAGACCGGTCTGGCCGGGATGGACGGACAGCAGGATGATCTGCATCGCGCGCTCGAAAACGCAGGTGACCGCCTGAAGGCTGTACAGGAGGAGCAGTCCGCATTCGAAAGCCGCGTATCCGCAGGGCAAACCGCCCTGCGGCAGGCGCAGGCACAGGCCAGCGAGGCAGACGCCGCGCTGCGGCAGGCGAAGGCGGAGGCGGACGCCCTCGGCACGGCACTGCGACAGGCAGAGAGCGCGCTGACCGACGCGAGAAACCGCGCGGCCATGCTGCGCGATATGCAGCGCGATTACGACGGCTTTGCCCGGTCGGTCAGATCGGTCATGCAGCAGGCCGGGCGCGGCAGGCTTTCGGGCGTGCACGGGCCGGTCCCGGCGCTCCTTTCGACGGAAAACCGCTTTGTCATCGCGATAGACACCGCGCTCGGCGCATCTGCATCGTCGATCGTGGTCGGCTCTGCCGAGGACGGCAGGGCGTGCATCGAATACCTGCGCCGTACGGACGGCGGACGGGCGACCTTTCTGCCGCTCGACACCATCCGCCCGGCGTCGCTCCGAGAGAGCGGACTTGACCGCGAACGCGGCTGCTGCGGTACGGCGGACACGCTGGTGCAGTTTGATGAGACATACGGCGCGGTCGTGCGCAGCCTGCTCGCGCGCACGGTCGTGTGCGAAAATATGGATGCGGCGCTGGCGATGGCGCGTTCGCGCGGACACCGCTTCCGCATCGTCACCCTCGACGGCCAGATCATCCAGCCGGGCGGCGCGATGACGGGCGGCTCGGCGTCGCGCGGAACGGGCGCGCTGGCGCGTGCAGGGCGGCTGAGGGCTGCCGAAGAGCAGGCGGAACGCTGTGAAGCCGCACGGAAAACGGCAGAGCAGCGCTTTCGAGCCGCAGAAAAGCAGCTGCACGATCGTGAAACCGCGTGCGAAACGCAGAATGCAGCCCTGCGGCGGCAGGCGGAAGCACAGGCCGCCCTTGCTGCCGCGTGTACGCAGCACCGGGCGCTGCTCGGGAGCGCACAGGCGCGGCAGGAAGAGCTGATGCAGCAGCAGCGCAGCATGGAGGCCGAAAAGCAGCGCAGCGCGGAGGTGCTCGCGTCGTTCGACGCGAGGGAAGCGCAGGCCGGAACGCAGCTGCGGGACGCGGAAACGCGCGTGCAGACCTGCCGGGACGCGCTCGCGCGGCTCCGTACCGAGGCTGCGGAGCAGGAAGCGCAGCTTGCCGGGCAGCGTACCGCGCTTACGCGCACAGAGGCCGAGCTGTCCGGTGAAAAACGGGCGCTCGAGCAGATGCGGACGCTCAGATGCGAGACGGACGCCGGTCTTTCGGGCGCGGCGGACAGCATCAAACGCTACGAGTGTGAGTGCGAACGCATACAGGACGAGCTTGCAGAGGAGAAGGCGGCGCACGAACGGTCGGAGACGCTGACGCGCACGCTGCGGGAGCAGCTGGAACAGACCGGAAAGCGCCGTGAGCAGGTCGAGGAACGGCGGACTGCCGTGCGCCGGGACGCACAGGATGCAGGCGAGCAGATCCTCGGCATGGAGCGCGAGGCCTCGCGTCTGGAAAACCGCGCAGGACAGCTGAAGGCCGAGGAGGCGCAGCTCCTCGGCCGGATGTGGGAAAGCTACGAGCTGACGCCCACACCGGCCGCCGCGCTTGCGCAGCCGCTTGATGACCCGGCCGCCGCACGCGAACGCGCGCACGAGCTGCGCGGGAAAATACGGGAGCTCGGCAGCGTCAATCCGGATGCGGTGGAGGAATACCGCCGGGTGCGCGAGCGCTATGCCTTCATGGGCGAGCAGAAGGACGACCTCGAGCGGGCGCAGCGCGAGCTGTACAGGGTCATCGACCGGCTGACGGTCAACATGAAGGAGATTTTCGCCTCGGAGTTTGCCCGGCTGAACGTGCTGTTCGGGCAGACCTTCCGCGAGATATTCGGCGGCGGCCATGCGGAGCTTGCGCTCGCGGACACGAGCGACATCCTTTCGTGCGGCATCGACATCCGCGTGTC
Source organism: Butyricicoccus sp. OM04-18BH (assembly GCF_003481705.1). Classification (GTDB taxonomy): domain Bacteria; phylum Bacillota; class Clostridia; order Oscillospirales; family Butyricicoccaceae; genus Agathobaculum; species Agathobaculum hominis. The sequence continues at coordinate 136,626 of NZ_QULN01000001.1, read as the reverse complement.
GCCTCCCGGCAAGGCGGTCAAAACGATCACGCTGCTTTCGGGCGGCGAAAAGGCGTTTGTGGCCATCACGCTGTACTTTGCGATACTCAAGCTGCGCCCCGCGCCGTTCTGTGTGCTCGACGAGATCGAAGCCGCGCTCGACGATGTGAATGTGCAGCGGTATGCGAAATATATACGAAAATTAACAGATTTCACACAATTTATTGTAATTACGCACAGACGTGGTACAATGGAAGAAGCAGATATGCTCTATGGCGTGACCATGCAGGAGCAGGGCGTTTCGAAGCTGCTCATGCTCAATCTCGCAGAGGCGGAGAAACGGCTGAAAAACACGATAAAATGACGCAGGACTGTGGGGTGTAAAGCATGGATATGCGGAGTTCAAAATATCCGTACCGGCTGGATGTGGAAACTCGGCTGCCGAACGGCTGCATCACGACGCACGGCTACGCGGCGCATCATCCGGCGGAATTCCAGCACTGGGCATACGCACGCGGCTATGTCCTCTGGGGCGAGCGCATCGACCGTGTGGACTGGGAAAACTGGCGCATAAATTACTACGGTATGTAACGCAGACCGGCAGGAACAATCTTATAGATACAGGAGCAGAACATGGGATTTTTTGATAAGATCAAGCAGGGCTTTAAGAAAACTTCGGACGCGGTGAGCCATTCGCTCGACAGCGTGTTCGCGGCGTTCGTCAAGATCGACGAGAATCTTCTCGAGGAGCTCGAGGAAGCGCTCATCCTTTCGGATGTAGGCGCGTCGACCTCCGCGAAGATCGTCGCCGAGGTGGAAAAGCGTGCAAAGCTGCGCAAGACAACAACGGCCTCCGAGCTGCGCGACCTGCTGCGCGAGGTGCTGACCGATAACATGCTCGACAACCAGCCGCTCGACGTTTCGGGCAAGCCGGCGGTCATTCTGGTCATCGGCGTCAACGGCGTCGGCAAGACCACTTCCATCGGCAAGCTGGCGGCGCGTTACGTCAGCGAGGGCAAAAAGGTCATGCTGTCCGCGGCGGACACGTTCCGCGCGGCGGCGGCCGACCAGCTCGAGATCTGGGCGAAGCGCGCGGGTGCGGACATCGTCCGGCACGGCGAGGGCGCAGACCCGGCGGCGGTCGTCTTTGACTCGATCTCGGCGGCGAAGGCGCGCGGCAGCGACATCATTATCGTCGATACCGCAGGCCGCCTGCACAACAAGGCAAATCTGATGAACGAGCTGGCGAAGATCGACCGCGTGATCTCGCGCGAGCTGCCGGACGCTTCGCGCGAGACGCTGCTCGTGCTCGACGCGACCACCGGACAGAACGCCGTCCATCAGGCGGAGGAATTCAACAAGGCGGCCGAGCTGACCGGCATCATCCTCACCAAGCTCGACGGCACCGCCAAGGGCGGTATCGTCATCGCCATCTCGGCCGGTCTCGGCGTCCCGGTCAAGCTCGTCGGCGTCGGCGAGGGCATCGACGATCTGATCGACTTCGACCGCGCGGCGTTCCTCGAGGCCATCCTGCCGCCGGCAGAGCAGATGACAGGTGACAGCGAAAATGAAGAAGAAGGAGCGGAGCAGGAATGACAAGACCTGACGGAAGAGCGAAGGACGAAATGCGCCCGGTCAAGCTGACGACCGGATTTACCATGTATGCGGAGGGCTCGGTGCTGGCTGAAATGGGCAACACCAAGGTCATCTGCACCGCGTCAGTCGAGGAAAAGGTTCCGCCCTTCCTCGAGGGCAAGGGCCTCGGTTGGGTCACGGCGGAGTACGCGATGCTGCCGCGCTCGACCAATACGCGCAAAAAGCGCGACATCAAGTCGCTCAAGCTGGACGGCCGCTCGAGCGAGATCCAGCGTCTGATCGGCCGTGCGCTGCGCGCGGTCGTCGACCGCGAGGCGCTCGGCGAGCGCCAGATCACCATTGACTGCGACGTCATCCAGGCGGACGGCGGCACGCGCTGCGCGTCCATCACGGGCGGCTATGCGGCGCTCTATCTCGCGTGCAGAAAGCTGGTCGACGAGGGCGTGATCGAGAAAATGCCGCTCACCGCAGCGGTTTCGGCGGTCTCGGTCGGTATCTTCGAGGACGAAGCCGTGCTCGACCTCAACTACGCCGAGGACAGCCATGCCATCGTGGACTGCAACGTCGTCATGACCTCGAAGGGCGAGTTCATCGAGGTGCAGGGCACGGGCGAAGGCCGTCCGTTCACACGGAACGAGCTGGATCAGCTGCTGGCGCTCGGCGAGCAGGGCTGCTCCAGACTGTGCGAGATCCAGAGAAGCGTGCTCGGCGAATAAAAGAGGAAAACCAAACATGAAATTTGTACTGGCATCCCATAATAAAGGAAAGCTGAAGGAAATGGCGGCCATTCTGGGCGAGCTCGGCATCGAGGTCGCGTCTCTGCCCGAGGGTGCGCCCGAGCCGGAGGAAAACGGCGCGACGTTTGAGGAAAACGCGCGCATCAAGGCGAAAGCCGCCGCGGACTTCACCGGCCTGCCGGTCATCGCGGACGACAGCGGTCTGTGCGTGGACGCGCTCGGCGGCGCGCCGGGCATCCGCTCTGCCCGCTACTGCGAGGGAACGGATGCGGACCGCAATGCGTTCCTGCTGAAGAACATGGAAGACAAAGAGGACCGCGCGTGCCGCTTTGTGTGCGCGATCGCGTGCGTGCTCGCGGACGGCGAGACCGTCACGGTACGGGGCGAATGCGCGGGCGAGCTGCTGCACGAAAACCACGGCGCAGGTGGCTTCGGCTACGATCCGCTGTTCTATGTGCCGGAGTACGAGTGCACGTTCGGTGAGCTTGCACCCGAGGTGAAGAACCGCATTTCGCACCGTGCGCGTGCGCTCGGCAGGCTGAGAGACGTACTGAAGGATAAAATATAACTGATTTCAAGGAGAAAATACATGCTTAACACCAAACAGCGTGCACAGCTTCGTGCACTGGCAAATCCGCTCGCAGTTACCCTCATCATCGGCAAGGAGGGCGTGACCGAGGCGGTCGAGCGCGAGCTGGACGCTCTGCTCGAGTCCCACGAGCTGGTCAAGGGCAAGGTGCTCGAGAGCGCGATGCTCACGCCGCGCACGGTATCCGAGGCGCTCTGCGAGGCGACCGGCGCGGATGCCGTACAGTGCATCGGCTCGAAGTTCGTTGTCTACCGTCAGTCGAGCGACGAGGACAAGCGCAAGATCGTTCTTGTAAAATGAGGACAGGCATACTCGGCGGAACGTTCAATCCGCCGCATCTCGGCCATCTGCACGCCGCCGAGCTGGCGCATGATGCGCTGAGGCTCGACCGGGTGCTGTTCATCCCGACCAACCTTCCGCCGCACAAGGCGCTGCCGGAAAACACGGCCTCGCCCGAGGCGCGGTGTGAAATGGTGCGCCGCCTGACGGCGGACAGGCCGTGGGCGCAGCTGGATACGCTCGAGATCGACCGCGGCGGCGCGAGCTACACGGTGGACACGCTGCGCGCGCTGCACGGGCGCGGCGAGACCGACCTCTATCTGATCGTCGGAACGGATATGCTGCTTTCGTTCGACCGAAGCTGGCGCGCGCCGGACGAGATCGCGCGTCTGGCGACGCTCGCCGTGTGCGCACGGGAAAACGAGGACTGGGACGCGCTGCGCGAAAAGGCGGCGCAGCTGCGCGAAACGCTGGGCGCGAGAATCGAGCTCGTCCCGGGCGATAGTCTCACGGTCTCCTCGACCGAGCTGCGGCAGGGCGGCGACCTGCACCGCTTCACCGCGCCTGCGGTCGCGGATTATATCGAGCGGGAGCACCTTTACGGGTTTTAGGGCAACAGAAAAACGCGGTGCCTGAAATACATAATTCAACCTCAACTACACAGAAAGGCGGGCAAAAGTTATGTTGTGTGACGAGAAAATGCGCAGAGATATCCTTTCAAGGCTCCATGGCTACCGTTATGAGCACTCTCTCGGGGTGGAACGCTGCGCGATCGCTCTGGCGAAGAAATACGGCGGCGACCCGGAGCTTGCCGGAGCCGCAGGCATCCTTCATGACATAACAAAACATCTTTCTCCGCAGGAACAGTTGAATTTATGTGAGAAATACGGTATAATACCGTGTACCGTCGAAAAAAGCGAGCCGAAAATGCTGCACGGAAAAACGGCCGCAGCGATCGCACGCAGAGAATATCACATGCCGGACGAGGTATGCGACGCCATTGCCTGCCACACGACCGGCAGGGCGAAGATGACCATTCTGGACAAAATTCTCTATCTGGCGGACTACATAGAGGAGACACGCGATTTTCCCGGCGTCGAAAAGGCGCGGGAGCTGGCCGAGACCAGCATAGACCGTGCGCTGCTCTACTGTTATGACCAAACGCTGATCGAGCTGATCACGCGAGGCAAGCTGATCCACAGCGACACCATTGCCGCATACAATGACATGATCCGGCAGGGAGTACGCTGGCGCGACGAGGAGAAGGCCTGAGAGACAGAAAAGCCTTCCCGGAACTGAACTGGAGGCAGGAACCGTTTGAAACTTTTCGGAGGCAGCGGCGAGCATAACGGCCGCTCGGACAGACAGACAAAAAAACGACCGGCCGCGGCGCAGAGCGGCGTGAAAGCGCAGACTGCGCCCAAGCCTCAGGGGAAAAAGGGCGGCCGGACAGCCGCACCGAAGAAGCACAGCAAAAAACGCATCGCGGCGATCGTGATCGCGGTGCTCATCGCGCTTTTGTGCGCGTGCGGCGCGGCGTACTATGTGTTCTTTGTGCGCCCGCCAACAGACACGATCCACGACAAGACCAACGGCGACCGCGTCGATACGAGCAGCCTGCTCAATCAGGGCACGCGCATCGACGATGTGTTCACCTTTGTCGTCGGCGCGGTCGATGAGGACCAGACGCGCACGGACGCGCTGATGGTCGCGACCATGAACACCAAGGACAAGACCATCAACATTATGAATATTCCGCGCGATACCATGTGCAACAACGGCGAAAGCGGCGCGTGGCGCAAGATCAACGCGGCCTACGCCACCAAGAAGGGCATCGAGCAGACCAAGGTCGAGATCGAGCGCCTGATGGGCTTTCAGCCGGATAAGTACGTCATCGTCAACTTCGAGGGCATCGCGGCCATCGTGGACGCGATCGGCGGCGTGGATTATGACGTTCCGTTCCGCATGGAATATCACGACCCCTCGCAGCACCTCGACATCGACCTTCAGCCGGGCATGCAGCATCTGACCGGCAAGCAGACCGTCGAGTTCCTGCGCTGGCGCCACAACAACGACTACTCCAAGCAGTATGTCAACGGCGACGAGGGCCGCGTGGAAAATCAGCAGAAATTCCTCAAGGAGCTGGCGCGACAGGTCCTTCAGGTCAAGAATGCGACCAAAATCCCGAAAATCGCCGAGGCGGTATCCAAGAACGTAAAGACCGATTTCACGACTGGCGAGCTGCTCTGGATGGGCAAGCAGGCGCTTCAGATCGACAACGCAAACCTCAAGTTCTTCACTCTGCCGGGCTACGGCGCGATGAGCTACGCGGGCAGCGACCCGTACAAGTATTCCTTCTTCTTCCCGAAGCTGAAGGAAACGCTCGAGCTCGTCAACAAGTATTTCAACCCCTATGGGGAGCCGATCACCACGCTCGACATGGTTACCGGTCCGGCGGAGAGCTCGTCCTCCGGTTACAGCGGCGGCGTCAGCGCCGGCGAGGATGAGGATGTCTGGGGCGACACCGGCGGCGGCTACTATTATGAGGACGATTCGGATTATTCGGGCGGCGAGAGCGGCGGAGACTACTCGGGCGGCGGCGAGAGCGGCTACGAAGAGCCGGATAACAGCGGCGGAGATTACTCGAGCGGCGCAGCCGGCGGCGGTGAGACCGGCGGCGAAGGCGGCGGTGAATCCGGCGGCGAGAGCGGCGGATCGATCTCGGGCGGCGAGACCGGCGGCGGTGAATCCGGCGGCGAGAGCGGCGGAGACTATTCGGGCGGCGAGACCGGCGGTGAGACCGGCGGCGAAGGCGGCGGCACGGTAGATCCGGAAGCATAATCAGTAAATACAACGGGGCCGCAGAGCGAAATCTGCGGCTCTCCGACAGGATACAGGCGCTCTGCGCCGCGAAAAGGAGTTTATGAATTTGACTGCACAAGAAACTGTAAAGGCGATCTGTGAAGCGCTGATCGAGAAAAAGGCGCAGGGCATCGAGGTCCTGCACGTTGAGCGCCTGACCGAGCTGACCGAATATTTCGTCATCTGCTCCGCGACCTCGACCACTCAGGTCAAGGCGCTGGCAGACAACGTAGAGTGGCATCTCAAGTATGACCACGACGTCATGGTCGACCACACCGAGGGCTATGAGTCCGCGCAGTGGATGCTGCTCGATTACGGCTGCGCTGTGCTGCACGTATTCATGCCGGAGGCACGCAAGTTCTACAATCTGGAGAACCTGTGGAAGGACGGCACGCCGGTATCGCTCGAGGAGCTCGGCATCGAGGATAAGTAAAAAATCGACAGGCGGCGGCGCGCATAGACCGTGTCCGCCGCATTGTCGCGCTTTTATATAAAACACTTTAGGGGGAAAATCCGTTGAAGTACGATCATAAACAAGTAGAAAAGAAGTGGCAGGACATCTGGGACGAGAAGCAGTGCTTTCAGGCCGAGAACGGCTCGGACAAGGAAAAGTTCTATGCACTGGTAGAGTTCCCGTACCCGTCCGGTCAGGGCCTGCACGTCGGTCATCCGCGCTCCTACACCGCGCTCGACATCGTTGCGCGCAAAAAGCGCATGCAGGGCTATAACGTGCTGTATCCGATGGGCTGGGACGCTTTCGGCCTGCCGACCGAGAACTTCGCCATCAAGAACCACGTGCATCCGGCTGAGGTCACCAAGAAGAACATCGCACGCTTCAAGAGCCAGCTGAAGAGCCTCGGCCTGTCGTTCGACTGGTCGCGCGAGATCAACACCACCGACCCGAGCTACTACAAGTGGACCCAGTGGATCTTCCTGCAGCTGTTCAAGAAGGGCCTCGCCTACAAGAAGGAAATGAGCGTAAACTGGTGCACCTCCTGCAAGTGCGTTCTGGCGAACGAAGAGGTCGTCAACGGCGTCTGCGAGCGCTGCGGCAGCGAGGTCGTTCACAAGACCAAGAGCCAGTGGATGCTCGCCATCACCAAGTACGCACAGCGCCTGATCGACGATCTGGACGACGTCGATTACATTGAGCGCGTCAAGATTCAGCAGAAGAACTGGATCGGCCGATCCACCGGCGCTGAGGTAGATTTTAAGACCACCGAGGGCGACACCCTGACCGTTTACACCACCCGTCCGGACACCCTGTTCGGCGCGACCTACATGGTCATCTCTCCGGAGCACCCGATGATCGAGCAGTGGGGCGACAAGCTCGCAAACATCGCCGACGTCCGCGCTTACCGCGAGGAAGCGGCCCGCAAGTCCGACTTCGAGCGCACCGAGCTGAACAAGGACAAGACCGGCGTCAAGCTGGCGGGCGTTGCCGCAATCAACCCGGTAAACGGCAAGGAAATCCCGATTTTCGTTTCCGACTACGTTCTGATGGGCTACGGCACCGGCGCTATCATGGCCGTTCCGGCGCACGATGACCGCGACTGGGAGTTCGCTAAGAAGTTCGGCTGCGAGATCATCGAGGTCGTTTCCGGCGGTGAGGACGTGCAGAAGGCTGCGTTCACCGCAAAGGACGAGACCGGCATTCTGGTCAACTCCGACTTCCTGAACGGCAAGACCGTCAAGGACGCGATCCCGGCAATGATCGAGTGGCTGGGCGAGAAGGGCATCGGCCGCGCAAAGGTACAGTACAAGCTGCGCGACTGGGTATTCTCCCGTCAGCGCTACTGGGGCGAGCCGATCCCGATCGTCAAGTGCGACAAGTGCGGCTACGTTCCGCTGCCGGAGGATCAGCTTCCGCTCGAGCTGCCGAACGTGCACACCTACGAGCCGACCGACAACGGCGAATCCCCGCTTGCACACATGACCGACTGGGTCAACACCACCTGTCCGTGCTGCGGCGGCCCGGCAAAGCGCGAGACCGACACCATGCCGCAGTGGGCAGGCTCGTCGTGGTACTTCCTGCGCTACATGGACCCGCACAACGACAAGGCACTGGCATCCAAGGAAGCGCTCGAATACTGGTCGCCGGTCGACTGGTACAACGGCGGCATGGAGCATACCACGCTGCATCTGCTGTACAGCCGCTTCTGGCACAAGTTCCTGTATGACATCGGCGTTGTGCCGACCAGAGAGCCGTATGCAAAGCGCACCAGCCACGGCATGATTCTCGGCGAGAACGGCGAAAAGATGTCCAAGAGCCGCGGCAACGTTGTCAACCCGGACGAAATCGTAGACACCTACGGCGCAGACACCATGCGTCTGTATGAGATGTTCATCGGCGACTTCGAGAAGGCTGCTCCGTGGAGCCCGAAGTCCATCAAGGGCTGCCGCCGCTTCCTCGAGCGTGTCTGGTCTCTGGCTGAAAAGGTACAGGACGGCGACGAGTATTCCAAGGAGCACGAGGCGCTCATGCACCGCACCATCAAGAAGGTCGGCGAGGACGCGGACAACCTCAAGGCGAACACCGCGATCGCAGCGCTCATGACCATGCTCAACGAGTTCTACGACAAGGGCGTAAACCGTGCCGAGTACAAGACCTTCCTCGCGCTGCTCAATCCGTTTGCTCCGCACATCACCGAGGAGCTGTGGCAGCAGCTCGGCGAGACCGGACTGCTTTCCGTCGCGCCGTGGCCGGCATACGACGAGGCAAAGACGGTCGAGAGCACGGTCGAGATGGCGGTACAGGTAAACGGCAAGCTCAAGGGCACTATCAAGCTCGCAACCGACGCCGACAAGCAGGCGGCCATCGACGCTGCACTGGCCGAGGAAAAGGTTCAGCACGCCATCGAGGGCAAGCAGATCGTCAAGCAGATCGTTGTCCCGGGCAAGATCGTAAACCTGGTCGTAAAATAAAAAACGCAAAATCTGCTCGTTCGTGAAAGATTTTTGTTGACACGGACGGGAAAAACAGATATAATATTCTTACGGTTTTATGTGCCTGTGGCAGATGAAGCTGTGCAAAGCGTCCTCCATAGAGGAACGCGCGGAGGGAGGGAAAACTGTGTCGGAGATCCGCATCAAGGAAAATGAATCTATTGACAGCGCACTGCGTCGTTTCAAGCGTTCGTGTGCAAAGGCGGGTACGCTTTCCGAGCTCCGTAAGCGTGAGCATTATGAAAGCCCGAGCGTCAAGCGCCGCAAGAAGTCTGAGGCTGCACGCGCTAAGAAGAAGAAGTTCCGCTAAAATAGAATTTCCAGAGAGCAGATGCTATGCATCTGCTCTTTTCTTATGCGCGGCGGGCGGAGCCGCCGCTGTCCAGGGGGGACGTTGTCCCCCCTGGATACCCCTCCGGTTCCGGAGAAGCCGGAGGGGATACCCCCCTCTCGTCCGCACGGCGGACGAGGCCGCGCCGCGGCGGCGCGGGCAGCGGAGTAAAAGTCAGGTACACGCCCCGACTTTTACGGGGAATTTAATGCGGCCTGCTGCGGCAGGCCTGTCCGCCCTCCTTGCCGAAGGCAAGATTGGGCGGAAATGGCGCACACAGAGTGTGCGCAACAGTCATGCCTGCGGCATGACTGCTTGAAATAGGTTTTGCTTTGCAAAACCGTAAAAACCGGGGGCGTGTACCTCGGTTTTTATACTCTGAGAGGGAGAAAGTTTCCGTATGGGAACTTTCGGACGTTTGCGTTTTGCGGCGCGTAGCGCTGTCAAAACACTGCTTGTCGGCCGGACGAAGTCCGGCGACAGCATAGTTCACGGAACAGACATGGAGTGTTTACGATTTCTTCAAAATTCTATCATACTTTAGACATGAAAAACCGGTATCATAGAATCACAGCAAGGGAATGAAACAATCCCCTTTGAAAATAGATATTTCATGGGAAATTCTTTTCTGAGGTGCTTTTAGAGCGCCGACCATTAAAATCTGTTCGGCCCTGTGGGACGGAATACCGCGCAGGCTCCCGGACAGTCCAAACATAAGAAGCGTTTTCTCCCCCTTTCGCTTCCTTTCAGATAGATGGGCCTGCCGAAGTCTCCGTAAGGTTCGGCAGGCCGGTGCGCATCGAGAGATGTGCATTTTTTTGTCTTGAAAAGACGAACATTTGTGCTATACTAAAAGGGGCGTTTCCTGCGGCGCCGGCGTCGGATTTTTCGGCAAGGACGGCGGCATCCCGCGCAGCAGCGGAATGAATGTTGCAAAAAACGCAGGAATAGCGTATAATATATAAGTTATGGATTTCAGAACTTCAAATAGGGGTTAGAGTATATGAGTAAAGCAAAGCCGTCTTACGGCAACGACAGTATATCCTCGCTGAAGGGCGCGGACCGCGTGCGCAAGCGCCCGGGCGTCATTTTCGGCTCGGACGGTCTGGAGGGCTGCGAGCACGCAGTGTTCGAAATCCTCTCCAACTCCATCGACGAGGCGCGCGAGGGCTACGGCACCGACATCACGACTGTCCGCTATGCGGACGGCTCGATCGAGGTGTCCGACCACGGCCGCGGCATCCCGGTCGAATGGAACGAAAAGGAACAGCGCTACAACTGGGAGCTCGTGTTCTGCGAGCTGTACGCAGGCGGCAAGTACAAGAACGACACCGGCGAAAACTATGAGTTTTCGCTCGGTCTGAACGGTCTCGGCACCTGCGCGACGCAGTATTCCTCGGAATATATGGACGTCACCATCGTGCGCGACGGGTTCGAGTACGGCCTGCACTTCGAAAAAGGCGAAAACAGGACCGGCACAAAGGAAGGCTTCACGAAAAAGCCGACGAACGCCAGAAAGACCGGCACGACGATCCGATGGAAGCCCGACCTTGAGGTTTTCACCGACATCAACATCCCTGTGGATTACTACCTCGATACGCTCAAGCGTCAGGCAGTCGTCAACAGCCACATCAAATTCGTGCTGAAAAATCAGGTGAGCGGCAGTAAATTCGACACCACCGAATTCCTGTACCAGAACGGCATCGTGGACTATGTCGGCGAGCTGGCAGGCGAAACGCCGCTGACCTCGGTGCAGTTTCTTGAGGGCGAGCGGCGCGGCCGCGACCGCGCGGACAAGGCGGAATACAAGGTCAAGCTGTCCTGTGCGTTCTGCTTCTCCTCGGCGGTCTCGCGCATCGAATACTACCACAACTCGTCGTGGCTCGAGCACGGCGGCGCGCCGGACAAGGCGGTGCGCTCGGCGTTCGTCTCCGCCATCGACGCCTACCTCAAGCAGAACAACAAGTACAACAAGAGCGAGAGCAAGGTCACCTATCAGGACATTTTCGACAGCCTTGTGCTCGTGACCAACTGCTTCTCGACCCAGACCTCTTACGAGAACCAGACCAAGAAGGCCATCACGAACAGGTTCATTCAGGAGGCGATGACCGAGTTCCTCAAGGAGGGACTCGAGATCTACTTCATCGAGAACAAGTCTGAGGCGGACAAGATCGCTGAGCAGATCCTGATCAACAAGCGCAGCCGCGAGCAGGCGGAAAAGGCGCGTCTCAACATCAAAAAGAAGCTGTCCGGCAACATCGATCTGGCAAACCGCGTGCAGAAGTTCGTTGACTGCCGCACGAAGGACGTTACGCGCCGCGAGCTGTACATCGTGGAGGGCGACTCCGCGCTCGGCTCGGTCAAGCAGGGCCGCGACAGCGAATTTCAGGCGATCATGCCCGTGCGCGGCAAGATCCTGAACTGCCTGAAGGCGGATTACGACAAGATCTTCAAGAACGACATCATTACCGACCTGCTCAAGGTCCTCGGCTGCGGCGTCGAGGTGCGCGGCAAGGCGGCGAAGGATCTGTCGGCGTTCGACCTCGACAGCCTGCGCTGGCACCGCGTTATCATCTGCACCGATGCCGATGTGGACGGCTTCCAGATCCGCACGCTGATCCTGACCATGATCTACCGCCTCGTCCCGACGCTCATCGAGCAGGGCTATGTCTATATCGCGGAGTCTCCGCTCTACGAGATCACCTATCGTGACAAGAGCTATTTCGCCTTCGACGAGACCGAAAAGGCGGCTATCCTCAAAAAGCTCGAGGGCAAGAAGATCCTCATCCAGCGCTCCAAGGGTCTGGGCGAGAACCAGGCGGACATGATGTGGGAGACCACCATGAACCCTGAAACGCGCCGCCTCATCCGCATCACGCCGGATGAAGCCGCCGCAACGAGCGAGATGTTCGACCTGCTGCTCGGAGACAACCTCTCCGGCCGCAAGGAATACATCGCGGAGCACGGCGCAGACTATCTGGAGCTGGCGGATATTTCCTAAGGCAATACCACCGCAGCTTTCATTGTGCGGTGTTGCCCTAAGCATTTCACAGGGGGAAAACAATGCGGTTTCGACAAATGGACGGACTGCGGGCGGCGGCGGCGCTCGCGGTCGTGATGATACACGTTTCGGCAGGGCAGACGACCGACGCGGAGCTGGTCTGGAATCAGCTTTCGCGCTTTGCGGTGCCGATGTTCCTCGTGCTGACCGGCTTCGGTCACGCAGGTGCGCTCGCGGAGGGAAAATTCGAGCCGCAGGGCCGGACGGCAGTGCGCCGCCGCCTGTCGCGCGTGCTGCCGGCGTATTTTCTCTGGTCAGCGGCGTATCTCGTTCTCGAGGCGCTGTGCGGCACGCCGCACGCCCATCCGCTCTTCGATCTGCTGACCGGCGGCGCGTATGTCCATCTGTATTACATATTCATCCTTGTGCAGTTTGTTCTGCTGGCGGATTTCTTCTGTATCGCGATGCAGAGGCATCCGCGGCGGTTGATGCTGTGTGCGGCGGCCGCGACGTTCGGCATGCAGCTGCTGCTCGCGTGTCAGGCGAACGGCATGCTGATGTTTCACGCGCCGCTTTCGCTGGTCCGCCTCTTTTTCGGCTGGACGCTGTTCTATACGGGCGGCATCTGGCTGCGCCTGCACGAGAAATGGCAGCGCTGCCCGCTCTGCGTGAGCGTACCGGTGTGGCTGCTCTCGGCGCTCGGGGTGCTGCTGACAAACCATATGTTCCCCTCGCTCAGCGCATCCTCGCTGCGTCCCGACCTTCTGGTCTACGTCTTTGCGACGTGGCTCATGCTGTGGACGCTGTGCAGCCGGTGCCAGACACTTCCGGCGCCCGTGCGCTTTATCGCCCGGCATTCCTTCGGCCTGTACCTCGCTCATCCCATGGTGCTGCGCCTGTGGAACGTCTGGACGACCCATCACGACCCTGTCATTTACCTGCGCCTGCCGCAGATGTATCTGCTGGGGTTCGGCGGCGGCCTCGCTGCGGCGGTGCTGCTGTCCTTCCTGCCTTTCGGTACGCTGCTCGGCGGCGCTCACCGGAAAAAACGATCCCGAACAGGAGATTTATAAATGGCAAAAAAGAAAAATGATGAACCGAAAGTATATAAAGAGCATCCCTCGGTAGACCGGCGCATCACGGATACGCTGCGCGAGAACTATATGCCCTACGCGATGAGCGTTATCGTGTCGCGCGCCATCCCGGAGATCGACGGCTTCAAGCCGTCCCACCGCAAGCTGCTCTATACCATGTATAAAATGGGTCTGCTGAACGGCAACCGCACGAAATCTGCGAATATCGTCGGCCAGACCATGAAGCTCAATCCGCACGGCGACGCGGCGATCTATGAGACGATGGTGCGTCTGACGCGCGGCAACGAGGCGCTGCTGACGCCGTTTGTCGACTCCAAGGGCAACTTCGGCAAGGTCTATTCGCGCGATATGGCCTACGCCGCGCCGCGTTACACCGAGGCCAAGCTCGACGGCATCTGCGCCGAGCTGTTCCGCGACATCGACACGGACGCTGTGGATTTTGTGGATAACTATGACGGCGAGATAAAGGAGCCGACGCTGCTGCCGACGACCTTCCCAAACATCCTCGTCTCCGCCAACACCGGCATTGCGGTCGGCATGGCGTCCAACTTCTGCGGCTTCAACCTCGAGGAGGTATGCCGCACGACGATCGAGTGCATTAAAAACCCGGAGCACGACATCCTCTCGACCATGCCGGCGCCGGACTTCACGACCGGCGGCGAGCTGATCTATGACGAGAGCGAGATGCGCGCGATCTACGAAAGCGGCCGCGGCTCGTTCAAGGTGCGCGCGAAATGGCAGTACGACAAGAAGGAAAACCTCATCGAGGTCACGGAGATCCCGTACACCACCACGATCGAGGCCATCATCGACAAGATCGCGGAGCTGGTCAAGACCGGCAAGGTGCGCGAGATCGCGGACGTGCGCGACGAGACCGACCTTTCCGGCCTCAAGATCGCCATCGACCTCAAGCGCGGCACCGACCCGGAAAAGCTGATGGCGCGCCTGATGAAGCTGACGACGCTCCAGGACAGCTTCTCGTGCAACTTCAACGTCCTCATCGGCGGCATGCCGCGCGTGCTGGGCGTACAGCAGATTTTAGAGGAGTGGACGTCGTGGCGCACGGAATGCGTCCGCCGCCGCGTATTCTTCGAGCTCGGCAAGAAAAAGGACAAGCTGCATCTGCTGCTCGGTCTGCGCAGGATCCTGCTCGACATCGACAAGGCGATCGCCATCATCCGCGGCACCGAGGAGGACGCGAAGGTCATCCCAAACCTGATGGAAGGCTTCGACATCGACCAGATCCAGGCCGAGTTCATCGCGGACATCCGCCTGCGCAACATCAACAAGGAATATATCCTGAAGCGCACGCAGGAGACCGAGGCGCTCGAGAACGAGATCAAAAAGCTCGAGGAGATCGTAAAATCCAAGACGAAGATCCGAAATATCATCGTAAAAGAGCTCGAGCAGGTCATCAAAAAGTATCCGTCCGAGCGCAGAACGCGCATCGTGCGGGCGGACAAGGTGACCGAGTTCGCGGAAGAGGACCACATCGAGGATTATCCGGTGCTTCTGTTTATGACGCGCGAGGGCTATTTCAAGAAGATCACGCCGCAGTCGTGGCGTATGTCGCAGGACCACAAGCTCAAGGAGGGCGATGAGGTCGTCTGGAGCATCGAGGCGACCAACAAGAGCGAGATCATCTTCTTCACCAGCATGCAGCAGGCGTACAAGGCGCGTCTGTATGATTTCGACGACAGCAAGGCGTCCGTTCTGGGCGATTACCTGCCGGCAAAGCTCGGCATGGATGAGGGAGAAACGCCGCTCTACGCGCTGCTCCCGGGCGACTACAAGGGCAGCATGGTCGTCGCGTTCCAGAACGGCAAGGCGGCGCGCTTTTCGCTCCAGTCGTTCGAGACCAAGACCAACCGCCGCCGCCTGAGCGGCGCATATTCGGATAAGTCTCCGGCCGTCGGCTTCTTCTTCCCGGTCGATGACGAGACCGAGATCACCATGTTCTCGACCGCAAACCGCGCGCTGACCTTCCGCGCGGGCATGCTCGACATCAAGGCGACGCGCTCGACGCAGGGCGTGCAGACTATGGTGCTGCGCGGCAAGCACACCGTGACCCGCGCCTGCCGCACGGAAGACGCGAACCTGCTCGACCAGGCGCGCTACCGCTGCCGCAGCATCCCGTCCATCGGCGCACTGCTGACCGAGGATCAGCTGAAATTTGAATGAGACTGCCGCAAAGGCATAAAAGGAGAGCACAGATGAAAATCTGTGCTCTGAGACTGTCGAAAAACTTCGTTTTTCCGACAATCTGTGTTTTGACTTTGCAAAACACGGACGTCCGAAAGTTCCCATACGGAAACTTTCTCCCTTTCAAAGTATCAAAACCGAGGTACACGCCCCCGGTTTTGATGCGTTTACACAGCAAACGCTATTCAATGCGCGCTGCCGCGCGGCAGTGCCTGTATCGTGAAAACGGACTTTATCGACAAACTGAGAGCACAGATGAAAATCTGTGCTCTCTTTGTATTTATATGGTTTTATCCGAGCGCTTCGATAGCGCTCATAACGCGCTCATGCTCGGCCGTGGTCGCGTCGAGGAGCTGCGGTTCGGTCAGCGGCTGTCCGCCGCGCAGATGCTCGGTCAGAGCGGAGGCCGCGCGGTAGAGTGCGTCAAAGCCAAGGTTCTGCGCGACACCCTTGAGGGTGTGGGCGGCGCGGAACGCGCTCTCCCAGTCTGCGGCCGCGACGGCCTCGCGCAGCTGCGCAAAGCTCGGGTCGGCAGGGTACTTGAGGACGAAGCGGTGAACCAGCGCCTCGCTCGGCAGACGATGGAGGGTATCCTCGTAGCTGCCGTCGATCTGTTCATAGAATTCCTTCAGTGTCATTTCTCATTGCCTCCTGTGTTGATTTGATATTTTAAGGCAGCGCCGCACGATAAAAGCTGCGGTGCTTTGCGGAGATCTTGTGTTCTGACCGTGCGGCGGCTTCCCGAATCACGGGAAACCGTATCTCGTCGATGCACAAAATCTGCTCCCGGGTCATTTCTGTTCAGGGATTGCGGTATAGTCTTAATTGTAATATGAAGGAAGCGGAGAAGCAATAGGAGAAATGAATTTTATGGAGAAAAATGAAAATGCAGTTTTTCGACAGTCTCTTTTCAATAACGTCCGGACATGATAGAATAAAAAGCAAAGGAGAGATGTAGCAATGACGCTTGAAACGACAAGACTGCGCCTTCGCCCGTTCCGGGAGGACGATGTGCAGGCAATTTACGATAATTCCTCCGCGCCCGAGGTGGGCCTGAACGCAGGATGGAAGCCGCATGAGAGCCTGACGGAGTCGTATGATGTGCTGCACCTCATGTTCCTCGACCAGCCGACGGTATGGGCGATCGAGCGGCGCGGGGACGGGCGGGTGATGGGCTCGATCGGTCTGATTGCGGACAGTGCGCGGCAGTACGGCTCAGTGCGCGCGGTCGGTTATTCGCTCGGCACGGCGTACTGGGGCAGGGGATATATGACCGAGGCGCTTCGCGCGGTCACGGAATACGGCTTTGAAAGGATGTCGCTCGACCTCATTTCCGCGACCTGCTACCCGGATAATGCGCGTTCGCGCCGTGTGCTCGAAAAGTGCGGTTTTGCGTATGAGGGCAGGCTGCACCGTGCGGAGCTGCTGTGGAACGGCGAGGTGCGCGACCATCTGCATTTTTACCTGCCGCATGAAAATCTAAAATAAAACTTACATTTTTCTGCGAAATGTGCTATAATTATTACAGATAGAATGTTTTTTTGCTGCGCAGAGGAGGTTTATCATGTATCAAGCGGGGGACTATATCGTTTACGGTACGAGCGGCGTATGCCGCGTGGACGAGGTCAAGCCGTCGCCCTTCGAGGATGAAGCGGATCGGCAGTACTACACGCTGACGCCCGTTACGGGCACAGAGACCATCTATATTCCGGTGGACTCGCCGGTTTTCATGCGCCCGGTCATCTCGAGGGAGCAGGCTGAGACGCTTGTGCGTGATATTCCGAATATCGAGGTCGACCATTTCACGAGCCACAGCATGCGTCTGTCGAGCGAGCACTATCAGGAGGTGCTGCAGAGCCATGACTGCGGGGATCTGGTGCAGCTCATCAAGACGGTCTACGCAAAGAGCAAGCGCAGCGGCCGCCGGCTGAGTCAGGTCGATCAGCGCTACCGCAAGCGTGCGGAGGAGCTGCTGCACGGCGAGCTGTCGGTGGCGCTGGGGATTCCGTTTCACGAGGTTCCGGCGTACATAGAGAGCGTGATCGGCAAGCCGGGCAGAAAAGGGAAGAAGTCTGAGGCTTCCAAAGCCGAGGAGTAAGCCCCAATGGGGCACAGAAAAAGGGACTGCCCGCAGGCAGTCCCTTGCTTTTTCACTCGGAAATCAGATATGAATTTCCATGACCTGATCGCGTGCCGGGCCGACGCCGAGCATGGTGATCGGGCACTCGATGATGCGCTCGAGTTCCTTGATATATGCCTGAACGGTCGCGGGCAGCTCGTCGAAGGAGCGGCAGTTCGTGATGTCCTCGGTGAAGCCGTCGAATTCCTCATAAACCGGCTCGCAGTCAACGAGATCCATGAAGTTCGCCGGGAACTCGGTAACGGTCTCGCCGTTCTTCAGCTTGTAGGCTACGCAGACCTTGAGCTTCGGCAGGCCGCGCAGCGGGTCGATCTTGTTGATGACAACGTCGGTCAGGCCGTTTACGCGGACAGCATAGCGTGCAACGACAGCGTCGAACCAGCCGGTACGGCGCGGACGGCCGGTAACGGTACCGAACTCGCCGCCTGCATTGCGGATATAGTCGCCGGTCTCATCGAACAGCTCGGTCGGGAACGGGCCTTCGCCGACACGGGTGGTGTAGGACTTGAAGATGCCCATGATCTTGTCGATCGCGGTCGGGCCGACACCCGAGCCGATGCAGCAGCCGCCTGCGACCGGATGGGACGAGGTGACATACGGATAGGTGCCCATGTCGAGGTCGAGCAGGGTGCCC
Organism: Butyricicoccus sp. OM04-18BH; assembly: GCF_003481705.1. Lineage (GTDB taxonomy): Bacteria > Bacillota > Clostridia > Oscillospirales > Butyricicoccaceae > Agathobaculum > Agathobaculum hominis. The sequence goes on along the minus strand of NZ_QULN01000001.1, from coordinate 118,236 downwards.
TGCGCGCCTTCGAACAGCACTTCCTTGCCGGCCTTGACGGCCTCATAGGTCATAACGGTGGTATCGCGTACCATCGGGCGCAGACGGTCTGCGTAGGCCCTGTACTCTTCGATGATCGCGTCTGCATCGAGCGGCTCGCCGCCGTAAACGCCGGTGATCACGCGGTTCTTGCGCGCGCAGGTCTCGCGGATGACCTCTTCGAAGCGCTCTGCGTCGATGAAGTCGTGCATGCGGATGCCGCTGCGCTCGGATTTATCCATGTAGGTGGGGCCGATGCCCTTCTTGGTGGTGCCGATGGCGGTGCCTTCCTTGGCCTTCTCCGCCTCGCTCAGCGCATCAAGCTCCAGATGCCACGGCATGATGCAGTGGCAGCGCGCGTCGATGAACAGCTTGTCGGTCGAAACGCCCTTGTCGTGCAGGCCGTCGATCTCGCCGAGGACTGCCTTCGGGTTGACGACAACGCCCGGACCGATCACGTTTACGCACTCCGGATACAGAATGCCGGACGGAATGAGCTGTAATTTGTACTTTTCACCGCCTGCAACGACGGTATGGCCGGCATTGTTGCCGCCCTGGCTGCGCACGACAAGATCAGCCTTGCCTGCGAAAATATCAATGAACTTGCCCTTGCCTTCGTCGCCCCACTGAGCGCCGAGAATAACCTTACCTGGCATGAGGTTTCCTTCCTTTCTATATGGGACGTAGATTTATCACGTCATACATGATAAAGTATAGCATAGACTACAAGGGTTTTCAACCTGTTTTGCACGTTTTTGTCTTGTAAAAGACGGCACTGCGTTGTAAAATATCTATAACAGAAGGTGTGCTGCGACACAGGACGGCGCACCCGGTAAGGAGTTCGTTTTATTATGCATTATCTGGATAACGCGGCGACGACCCGCGTACTGCCCGAGGCCGCCGAAGCGGCAGTGCACGCGATGCTCGAGGAATTCGGCAATCCGTCGAGCCTGCACCGCATGGGTCTCGAGGCGTCACATCTGCTCGAGGACAGCCGCAAAACGGTTGCCTCCGCGCTCGGCTGCCTGCCCGAGGAAGTCTATTTCACCGCTTGCGGCACGGAGAGCACGAATATCAGCCTGCACGGCGCGGCGCATCTCAACCGCCATAAAAAAGGCCGCATCATCGTGACCGAGATCGAGCACGCCGCGACCATCAACACCGCAAAGCAGCTCGCGGACAGCGGCTTTGATGTGGTATTCCTCGCGCCGGACGCGACTGGCCACATCACGCCCGAGGTGCTGAGCGAAGCGCTGACCGAGGACACGGTTCTGCTGTCCTGCCAGCTGGTCAACAACGAGATCGGCACGGTGCAGCCGGTCGAGCAGCTCGGAAAGCTGCTCAAGGCCAAAGCACCCAAGGCGCTGTTCCATATTGATGCCGTACAGGGTCTCTGCCGCGTGCGGCTCACGCCGAAGAAGTGGAACTGCGATCTGATGAGCGTTTCCGGCCACAAGATCGGCGCGCCCAAGGGCATCGGTGCGCTGTATGTGAAAAAGGGCCTGCGCCTGCCGCCGCTGACCTTCGGCGGAGGACAGGAAAAGGGTATGCGTCCCGGTACCGAGGCCGTGCCGAATATCGCGGCGTTCGCGAAAGCGTGCGAAATCCGCATGGCGCATTTTGACGAGGATTACGCCCATGTGCAGGAGCTGGCCGACTATCTCCGTCAGCAGGTAGAGGCGGAGCTGCCGACCGCGGTCATCAACGGCGAGGGCGACATTCCGCATGTTGTCAATCTTTCCATGCCCGGCTGCAAGAGCGAGGTCATGCTGCATGTACTCGAGGGGGACGAGGTTTACATTTCCAGCGGTTCGGCCTGCTCCAAGGGCAAGCAGAGCGGTGTGCTCAAGGCGCTCGGTCTGCCGAAAACGCGCACGGACAGCGCACTGCGCGTTTCGTTTGCACCATTCAACACAAGGGAAGATGTAGACGCATTCATCGCAGCGGTCAAGAAGGGCGCAAAGATGTTCAGACGTTAACCGTTAGAAACGTGGACGGAGGTGCGAGTTATGAAGAAATCGTATGTTTTCAACACCCTCATCTGCTGCGGCTGCACTGCACTGATTTTCCTGCTGCACTTTATTGTGTATGGCGGTGTGCTGCTCGAAAAACCCTTGCTGATCGGTATCATATGCGCTGTTTTCATAGCTGCCGCCACAGGCCGCATCGGCGGGTCTCGGGAACCTTGGTTTCCGCCTAACCATATCGTCACACGGCTTTGTCAGCTGATATGGTGCGCCGCTCTCGGCACCATCCCGTATGTGCTGTGTATCGACCCGTATTCCCTCGATAACTGGATTGTTTTCCTGCTCTGGATTGCAGTGACCGTTATCGAACTGGTACATCGAGAGGACAACTCGGCGGCCTATTCCATTGCTATGGTGCTCGCACTGTGCGTTACCGGCGCGTTCCTGCTGGTCGTACACCCGATTACGGTATCGCAGGCACAGGGTATTGTCGAGCAGGCAGGCTATACCGACTGCGTTTACTACAAGGTGGATGCGGACGGCAATCTTGCTCACGAAGATGGACGACCGGACGGAGCGATTATCTATGTTCCGTCGCCGGAGTCGGGTGAACGGTCCGACTATTACGCCTTTTCCGCCAATAAGGATGGCGAAAAATACGGTGTTCTTGTCTCTTATTTTCGCGGAACCATTGACGAGGAACAAAAACAAGGAGTTTAATCTTACACGGAATACAAAACCATCACCAAACCGGACGGCAAGGAAGATGTAGACGCATTTATCAATGCCGTTAAAAAGGCGCAAAAATGTTCAGACGTTAACCGTTAGAAACGTGGACGGAGGTGCGAGTTATGAAGAAATCGTATGTTTTCAACACCCTCATCTGCTGTGGCTGCACCGCACTGATTTTCCTGCTGCACTTTATTGTGTATGGCGGCTTGCTGCTGAAAAGTCCGGGCTATGCCGGGCTGTTCTGCGCCGTCTGGATCGCGCATGCTGCCGGCTATTCCGGCACGCTGGAGCCGGAGACTCGTCCGCAGAATGCTGTGCGCGTTCGACTGCTGCAACTGCTGTACTGCATCCTTTTCGGCAGCGTTCTGTTCGCCACCATCGAGGAACCGTATAACGTTCTGTGCTGGTTCTGCGTGGTATACGGCGTGGTTTACGTCATTTTCTTCCTGCGCAAAGGAGATAACGGCGCGGAACCGTGGACTGCGACGTTCATGATGCTCTGGATGCTGCTCACACTCGGCGCGTTCCTGCTGGTCGTACACCCGATTACGGTATCGCAGGCACGCAATCTGGTCGAGCAGGCCGGTTACACTGACCTGTACCGCTTCAAGGTCGAATTTAACGGCACATTCTGGGATACCCTTCCGGACGGCACCGGCATCGGCTGCACCATGCCGGAGGAAAAAGATCCGCTCGGCTGGTACGGTTTCCGCGCCTTCAAAGACGGAGAAAGATACTGCGTGGTCGTTTCGGCGGCACGCGGACAGATTGAAGTACAGGAAAAACAAGGAGAATAACATGGAATACAAAACCATCACCCGGCCGGACGGCTCGGAGCAGCAGCTCGCCGTTTACGACGGCAAATGCCGCTTCTGGATGGAGGGCCTTTATGACAGCCTGCCGGAGACCGCGGAAAAGCGTGCGGAGGAGTGCAGTCTGCCGGTCAAAATCGACCGCCGCGCGGACGGCACGGTCAGCGTCGGCACGCAGTCGCTCGTGCCGTGGGAGACCGATTACGGCAAGCTGGAAATGATGGCCGACGTTTACCTGAACTATCTGGCGCAGGTGTTCAACCTGCCGGATGATGACTATGTAAAAACCAAGCTGGAGTTCGGCTCGGAAAGCAGCACTCACGATGAGCTGATGACCGCCGAGGAACGCGAAATCGTAAAATAAATCAAGGAGAACATATATGAAAGAAGTATTACTGCTCAAATGCGGCGAAATCGTCCTCAAGGGACTCAATCGCAAGACCTTCGAGGACCGTCTGCTCAAGAACCTCAAGCGCCGCATGGCGCACGTAGCGGACTGCGAAATTTCCATGCGTCAGTCGGTCGTTTACGTGGAAATTCCCGAGGAAGCGGACGCGGACGCCGTCATGGAATGCGCGTGCCGTGTATTCGGCTTTGCGACCATTTCCCGCGCGGCGGTCTGCCCGGAAAAGACGCTCGAAAGCGTCATTGCGACCGCAAAGGACTACCTCGCGGCCAATTTTGCGGCGGCTAAGACCTTCAAGGTCGAGACCAAGCGCGGCGACAAGAAGTTCCCGATGACCTCGACCGAGATCAGCCAGCACGTCGGCGGCGAGCTTGCCGACCTGTTCCCGGAGGTTCGCCCGGATATGCACCATCCCGACCTTGTCGTCAATGTCGAGATGCGCGAGAAGTATGCCTTCGTTCATGCAGGCCCGGTCCCGGGCGCAGGCGGCATGCCGATCGGCTCGAACGGCCGTGCAGCGCTGCTGCTCTCCGGCGGCATCGACTCCCCGGTCGCGGGCTGGATGATGGCCAAGCGCGGTCTGGAGCTGGTCGGCATCCACTTCTTCAGCTATCCGTACACCTCGGAGCGCGCCAAGGAAAAGGTGCTCGAGCTTGGCCGCAAGCTGACCGCATGGTGCGGCCGCATGAGCGTCATGGTCGTGCCGTTCACCAAAATTCAGGAGGAAATCCGCGACAAGTGCCACGAGGAGCTGTTCACCCTCATCATGCGCCGCTTCATGATGCGCATTGCCGAGCGGGTGGCAGTTGAGTACGGCTGCGGCGCGCTCATCACCGGTGAGTCGCTCGGTCAGGTCGCGAGCCAGACCATGCCGGCGATGGCCGTCACCGGCGCGGTATGCGAGCTGCCGGTATTCCGTCCCTGCATCGGCATGGACAAGGAGGAGATCGTCCGCATCGCGCGCAAGATCGACACGTTCGAGACCTCGATCCTGCCGTATGAGGACTGCTGCACCGTCTTTACGCCCAAGCACCCGAACACCAAGCCCAAGATGCCGAAGATTCTCGAGGCGGAGAGCAATCTGGATGTTGAGGCGCTCGTGGACGAAGCGGTGAAGGGCGTGGAGATCGTACATCTGCCGTGAGAAAAGTCTAAGGGGGACGCTGTCCCCCTTAGATACGTCTCCGGTTCCGAAGAAACCGGAGACGATAACCTCCTCTCGTCCGCACGGCGGACGAGGCCGCGCCGCCGCGGCGCGGGCAGCGGAATAAAAGCGCGGCAGAGCTGCGCTTTTATCGAGAATCATATGGCAGTGCGTGCACGCGCTGCCGATACCCACGAAGGAGAAATTACATTGAACGCAGAACTTATCGCAGTCGGAACGGAGATCCTGCTCGGTGACATCGTGAACACGGATGCGCAGCTGATCTCGCAGGGTCTTTCCGAGCTGGGCATCAACGTATTTTACCAGACGGTCGTCGGCGACAACCCGGCCCGTCTGCGTCATGTCATTGAGACCGCGCGCGACCGTGCGGACATCATCATCACCACCGGCGGCCTCGGGCCGACGCTCGACGATCTGACCAAGGAGACCCTTGCGACGGTTTTCGGCAAGAAAATGGCGCTGCATCAGCCGTCGCTCGACCGTCTGACCGAGTTTTTCAACAAGATCGGCCGTGAAATGACCAAAAACAACGAGAAACAGGCGTGGCTGCCCGAGGGCTGCACCGTGTTCACCAATCTCTGGGGCACGGCGCCCGGCTGCGCCTTTGAGGCCTACGGCAAGCACGTTCTCATGCTGCCCGGTCCTCCGCGTGAGTGCAACCCGATGTGGAAGGAATGCGCGATGCCGTATCTGTACAAGCTGGCGGGCGGCTGCATCGTTTCGCACAACATCCGCGTATTCGGTCTGGGCGAGAGCAGCATGGAGCACATCCTGCACGACATGATGGAGAAGAGCAAGAACCCGACCATCGCGCCTTACGCAAAGACGTCCGAGTGCTTCGCGCGCGTCACCGCCAAGGCGGACACGACCGAGGAGTGCGAGAAGCTGCTCGAGCCGGTGGTCAGAGAGATCGTCGAGCTGCTCGGCGACGACGTATACGGCGTGGATGTCGACTCGCTCGAACAGGTCGTCGGCGACGGCCTGCGCGAGAAGGGCCTCAAGCTCGCTGTCGCGGAAAGCTGCACGGGCGGCCTGCTCTCCAAGCGCATCACGGATGTTCCCGGCTGTTCGGACTATTATCTGGGCGGCGTGTGCTCCTACGCCAACGAGGTCAAGATGAACGTGCTCGGCGTCAGGAAGGAAACGCTCGACACGGTCGGCGCAGTCTCCGCAGAGACCGCAGAGCAGATGGCGGCGGGCGTGGCGAAGGCGCTCGGCGCGGATATCGGCGTGGGTATCACGGGTATCGCGGGCCCGGGCGGCGGCACCGAGGACAAGCCGGCCGGTCTGGTCTATATCAGCGTGTGGTACGACGGAAAGTTCTTCACGCGCAAGACCAATTCCTCCTTCGGCCGCGACCGCGTCCGAATGCAGGCGGCGAGCACGGCGCTCGATCTGATCCGTCGTCATATTTTATAAACACTTTGCCGGTGATTTGTACGTTTTCTCGACATTTCCCGGCAAACACTGTGTAAAGCGAACAAAAAATAAAAAAGAAAAGTCCGGCGATTGTGTAAAATTGCTGGACTTTTCTTTTTTATTGCGTTATACTGGATATGTCTAAAGAGGAAAAGGGAACTGCTGAGAAAATGGAAAAAACGGAAAATGTTTCCGAAATGCACTGTTTCTGGCAGAGAAAATAAGGGAGAGATGCAGTATGAGGAAGAAATCCGCATCCCCGGCCGTAGAAAAGCGCAGCGAGCTTTTCTACTCGGGCAGGGATTGCCGAGCTTATGACTACATGGGCGCACACCCCTTCGTGCAGGACGGCGAGCAGGGATATCTGTTCCGCGTATACGCGCCGGAGGCGGCGAACGTGTCGGTCATGGGTGAGTTCAACGGCTGGAACCGGGAAGCCGATTACATGACCCGCGACGAGCAGGGCATCTGGGAGAAATTCATTCCGAATATCGCGGAATATACCGCGTACAAGTACAGCGTATGGGCCAAGTCGGGCGACGTTTTCGACAAGTCCGACCCCTACGGCTTCCATTTCGAGACTCGCCCGGGCAACGCCACCAAGGCGTATGACATCGGCGGCTACGAATGGGGCGACGACAGCTGGCTCCAGTGGAGAAAGAACCACCTGCCGTATTCCAGTCCGGTCAACATCTACGAATGCCATCTCGGCTCGTGGAAGATGCACGAGGACGGCAACTTTTATTCCTACCGCCAGATGGCGGACGGGCTTGTGCCCTACGTCAAGGAAATGGGCTACACGCACATCGAGTTCATGCCGCTGACCGAGTATCCGTTCGACGGCTCGTGGGGTTATCAGGTCATCGGCTATTTCGCCGCGACCAGCCGCTACGGCACACCGAAGGACCTCATGTACCTGATCGACAAGGCGCATCAGGCCGGCCTCGGCGTCATCATGGACTGGGTTCCGGCTCACTTCCCGAAGGACGGCTGCGGTCTGGTCGAGTTCGACGGCTCGCATCTGTACGAGTATGCCGATCCGCTCAAGATGGAGCACAAGGAATGGGGTACGCGCGTGTTCGACTACGGCAAGGTTTCGACGCGAAATCTGCTGTTCTCGTCCGCAATGTTCTGGATCGAGAAGTTCCACATGGACGGCCTGCGCGTAGACGCGGTCGCGTCCATGCTGTATCTGGACTACAACCGCCAGAATGAATGGCGGCCGAATATCCACGGCGGACGCGAGAACCTCGAAGCGGTCGACTTCCTGCGTCTGCTCAACGAGTACATACTGACCGATCATCCGGACGTCATGATGATCGCGGAGGAGTCCACCGCGTGGCCGATGGTCACAAAGCCCGGCTATGACGGCGGCCTGGGCTTCAACTTCAAGTGGAACATGGGCTGGATGAACGATATGCTGTGCTACTGCTCGGCCGACCCGTTCTTCCGCAAGGATATGCACGACAAGATCACGTTCTCGTTCATGTATGCCTTCTCCGAAAACTATATCCTGCCGCTCTCGCATGATGAGGTCGTGCACGGCAAGTGCTCGCTCATCGGCAAGATGCCGCCCCCGTATGAAAACCAGTTCGGCGGTCTGCGCGCGCTGTACGGCTACATGGCCGCGCATCCGGGTAAGAAGATGCTGTTCATGGGCGGCGAGTTCGCGCAGTTCTCCGAGTGGGCGTATCAGCGCGGCCTGGACTGGATGCTGCTCGATTATCCGGCGCACCGGCAGATGCAGGCCTACGTCAAGGCGCTCAACCATTTCTATCTGGAAACGCCGCAGCTCTGGGAGCAGGACACCGACTGGCACGGCTTCGAGTGGATCAGCCACGAGGACAACCGCAACAACATCATCGCCTTCCGCCGCATCGCGAAGGACGGCTCGGATATTGTCGTCGTTGTCAACTTCTCCCCGGAGGAGCAGTCGGAATACCGCATCGGCGTGCCGATCATGGGCACCTATGAGGAGATCTTCACCTCGGACAAGTCCGAGTTCGGCGGCAGCGGCATCACAAACGGCAAGGTCAAGACCGACAGCAAGCCGCTGCACGGTCAGGAGCAGTCCATCAATATTAAAATCCCGCGCTTCGGCGTGCTGTTCTTCAAGGGCAAGCCCAAAGCAAAGCGCCGCACCAGAGCTGAGATCGAGGCCGCGAAAAAGCTCGCGGAGCAGGAAAAGCAGGAGAAAAAGCCGGCGCGCAGGACGGCTGCAAAGACCAAGGCTGTAACGAAAAAGACGAAAGCCGAGGTTGCGGTCAAGGCAAAGGCCGAGGTCGCGGTGAAGGCGAAAGCCGATGTCGCGGTCAAGGGCGAGACCTCGGTCGTAAAAACCGGTACAAAGGCGGTGGCGCGGACCGGACCGAAGGAGGTCACGGTCAAGGGCGAAAAGGCCGTTGCGGTCAAGGGCGAAAAGGCTGTCGCGATCAAGGGTGAAAAGGCCGTTGCCGTGAAGAGCGAGACCGCGGTCACGACGATAAAAGAGGATAAATAAAATTTATTTATACAGATAAAGGCAAAAAGGAGAGGTAAAATGTACCGTAAAAAGGAATGCGTCGCTATGCTTCTGGCAGGCGGCCAGGGCAGCCGCCTGTATGTTCTGACCAAGAATGTTGCAAAGCCGGCTGTACCGTTCGGCGGCAAATACCGCATTATTGATTTTCCGCTTTCCAACTGCATCAACTCCGGCATCGACACGGTCGGCGTGCTGACCCAGTACGAGCCGCACGTGCTCAACGCCTACATCGGCTCGGGCCAGACGTGGGACCTCGACCGCCTGCGCGGCGGCGTCAGCGTCCTGCCTCCGTATCAGCGCGGCAAGGCTTCGGAGTGGTACAAGGGTACGGCGAACGCAATTTATCAGAATATCCCGTTTATCGCGGATTATGATCCGGAATATGTTCTCATCCTGTCCGGCGACCACATCTACAAGATGGACTACAACAAGATGCTCCGCCAGCACAAGGAGACCGGCGCGGACGCGACTATCGCGGTGCTCGATGTTCCGCTCTCCGAGGCTTCCCGCTTCGGCATCATGAACTGCAAGCCGGACGGCACGATCTACGAGTTCGAGGAGAAGCCGAAGGAGCCGAAGTCCACGCTCGCCTCCATGGGCATCTACATCTTCTCATGGAAGAAGCTGCGCAAGTATCTTGAGGAGGATGAGGCAAACTCGAAGTCCTCCAACGACTTCGGCAAGGACATCATCCCGGCGATGCTCGCAAACGGCGAAAAGATGGTCTCCTATCGCTTCGAGGGCTACTGGAAGGACGTCGGCACGATCGAGAGCCTGTGGGAGGCGAACATGGATCTGCTCTCTCCGAATTCCGGCCTCAACCTGTCGGACGACAGCTGGAAGATCTACGGCCGCACCACCGGTTCGCCTCCGCACTTCACCGCAAAGGGCGCGAAGGTACAGCATACTCTGCTGAGCGAGGGCTGCGAGATCGCGGGCAACGTTTCCGAGTCGGTCCTGTTCTCGGACGTCAAGGTCGCGAAGAACGCAAACGTCGAATACTCCATTCTGATGCCGGGCGCAGTCGTTGAGGAGGGCGCGAACGTGCGCTATGCCATCGTCGCCTCTGGCGCGGTCATCGCAAAGGGCGCATCGATCGGCGCAGGCCCGTCCGAATGCGACGTAGACAAGTGGGGCGTTGCCGTTGTCGCGGAGAACGTCCGCATCGGCGAGAACGTCAAGCTCGCCGCAAAGGAAATGGCTGACGAAGATATTCCGGACGCCGAGTAAGGGGGAGAACGCAGGATGAAAAGTGTTTTAGGCATTATTATTGCATTTGATAACGATAACGATCTGCGCGAGCTGACCGAGCACCGCACGGTCGCCGCAGTCCAGTGGGGCGGCCGCTACCGCATCGTGGACTTCATGCTGTCCAACATGGTGAACTCCGGCATCTACCGCGTCGGCATCCTGATGAAGGACAAGTATCAGTCCCTCATCGACCACGTCGGCAACGCAAAGGACTGGGATCTGTCCCGCAAGAACTCGGGTGTCACCATCCTTCCGCCGTATTCCTATTCCAAGAAGGCGTCTCCGCTCGTGACCGGCGAGTACCGCGGCAAGATCGACGCGCTGGCCGGCGCGGTCGACTTCCTCCAGAAGAACAAGGCGGACTACGTTGTCATCGCGGACGGCGACATCGTTGCCAATATTCCGCTCGACGAGGTCATCGAGCGCCACGAGAAATCGGGTGCGGATCTGACCATGGTCTGCACCAAGAAGCAGAAGGATTCGCCGTTCACCACCTATGTTGAGCTCAATCGCAAGAAGGAAGCGGTCGACATCCGCGTCGGCGACTCGAACGAAGGCAAGTGCAAGCATGTTTCGCTCGGCGTCTACGTCATGAACCGCCAGTACCTCATCCATATGCTGTCCGACTGCGTGACCCATAACTGCATCCACTTCGAGCGCGAGTTCCTGTCCCGTGCACTGATCGACGGCACGGTAGCAGGCTATCTGTTCAACGAATATGCGGTCAAGATCGAGGATACCGCGGATTACTTCTGCTCCAACATGGATATGCTCGACAAGGACGTTCGCGACGAGGTATTCAAGCGCACCCGTCCGATCCTGACGCGCATCAAGGATGAAGCGCCGACCTACTACGGCGATGAGGCTGAGGTGGACGACTGCCTGATCGCTGACGGCTGCCGCATCGAGGGTCATGTTGAAAACTGCGTGCTGTTCCGCGATGTTGAGGTCGAAAAGGGCGCCGTGCTCAAGGACTGCATCATTATGGAGGGCGGCCGCATCCTGAGCGAGGCTTCGCTCAAGCACGTCGTGACTGACCGCAACGTCGTGGTACGCAACGGCCGCACGATGATGGGTCACGAGAACTATCCCATCACGATCGCCAAAAACTCCACAATCTGAGTGTTTTCTGTAAAATGTACAGGGGACGGGCGAAAAAACGGCTCCGGCAGGAGAAATGTTCGTGAAAAATCCCTATATTGCAGGATACAGGAAACGAGTATAATAAAGATATAAGCAGTGCGCCGGGCGGTGAACGCTGTCCCGGCGCACTTGCTGATGAGGACGGGGACACTCGGTCCCCATGCCTCAGCCTGAGGGGAGGCTCGGCATTTATGAAAATCATGTATGTAACCAGCGAATGCGCTCCGTTCATCAAGACCGGCGGTCTGGGCGACGTGGCAGGCTCTCTGCCCAAGGCCCTCGCGGCAAAGGGACATGACGTGCGCGTGTTCTGTCCGCTGTACTCCGCGATCAGCGAGGAGATGCGGGAAAAGTTCTTCTACATCAAGAACGCCTATGTCCGTCTCGGCTGGCGCAACCAGTACTGCGGCATTTTCCGCTACGAAAAGGACGGCGTGACCTATTACTTCATTGATAATGAGTACTATTTCGCGCGCGGTCAGATCTACGGCGAGTACGACGACGCAGAGCGCTTCGCGTACTACTCCAAGGCGGTGCTCGAGGTGCTGCCCGACCTCGACTGGAAGCCGGACGTCATCAACTGCAACGACTGGCAGACCGCTCTGGTGCCGGTATACTACAATCTGATGTTCGCGTCCCGTCCGTTCTATGAGAACATCAAGACCGTTTTCACCATCCATAATATCCAGTATCAGGGCCGCTACGGCCGCGAGATCCTGGAGTACGTGCTCGGCATCGATGACGCGCACTTCCGCTCCGGCTTTATGGCAATGGACGGCGACGTCAACCTCATGAAGGCTGCAATCGTCGCGTCTACCGCCGTTACCACCGTATCGCCCTCGTATGCCGAGGAGATCCAGACCGAATACTATGGCTACCGTCTCGACTCGGTGCTGCGCATGAACAGCTACAAGCTGCACGGCATCCTCAACGGCATCGACATGGATGCCTTCAATCCGAAGACGGATACCAAAATCTTTAAGCAGTACGGCCCGAAGACCCCCGAGGACAAGCTCGTCAACAAGACCGAGCTGCTGAAGCTCTGCGGTCTGGAGGGCGACGCGAACACGCCGGTCATCGGCATCGTCACCCGCTTCGTCGACCAGAAGGGCCTCGACCTCGTGGAAGCCGTTCTGCCGGACATTCTTTCGGACGATGTACGCCTTGTCGTGCTCGGCACCGGCGACTGGAAGTATGAGCAGATGTTCATCGAGGCAAAGCGCCGCTGGCCGGACAAGGTCTCGGCGTCCATCATGTTCTCGGGCGATCTGGCCAACCGCATCTATGCGGGCGCGGATATGTTCCTGATGCCGTCCAAGTTCGAGCCGTGCGGTCTGGCGCAGATGATCGCGCTGCGCTACGGCAATATTCCGATCGTCCGTGAGACCGGCGGCCTCAAGGACACCGTCCATGCCTTCGTCGACTACGCAGGCACGGGCAACGGCTTCAGCTTCGCAAGCTACAATGCGCACGACATGCTGCACGTGATCCGTGAGGCCTGCGGCGTATTCCGCTTCAACAAGCCGGCGTGGAAGAAGCTCATGGTGCAGGGCATGGAGAGCGACTTCAGCTGGGACAGCTCGGCTGACCGCTACATCGAGGTTTACCACACCGCACTGGGCTGGTAAACAGCAAAAGGCAGCACCGCACAATGAACGCGGTATTGCCTCAAAAGCAGAACGGAAAGGGGTTCTGTAACGCAGGGCAACCAGTAAAAGCGCAATCGGCGCTTTTAGAGCGGTTCCGCGGAGCGAAAGGCCGCGGCGCCGCCAAATATATGTGAGGAGACAGAGAAACAATGGCAAAGACACAGTACACCAAGGCTGCGCTCAAGGAAGCCATCGCAGGCAAGCTGCAGCGCCACTTCGCGTGCGAAGTCAAGGACGCAAAGAAGGATCAGATCTATGAGGCATGCGCACTCGTCATCCGCGACGCGCTGACCGAAAACATGATCGAGACCCAGAACGAGGTAGAGCGTGACGGCGACCGTCAGGTTCATTACCTGTGCATGGAGTTCCTCGTAGGCCGCAGCCTGCGCAACAATGCCTACAACCTCGGCATGCTCGACGCGCTGACCGCAGCGCTCAAAGACATGGGTTTTGAGATGGCGGACATCTTCGAGCAGGAGGCTGACCCGGGCCTCGGCAACGGCGGTCTGGGCCGTCTGGCGGCGTGCTACATGGACGGCATGGCCACCACGGGCGTGCGCGGCACCGGCTATTCCATCCGCTACGAGCACGGCATCTTCAAGCAGAAGATCGAGGACGGCAAGCAGGTCGAGCTGCCGGACTCCTGGCTCGCCTCCGGCGATGTATGGCAGATTCCGGCGATGGACGAGACCCGCGAGGTCAAGATCGGCGGCACCATCGACACCCATTTCGACGAGAACGGCAAGCTGATCGTGGATTATCACGACTATACCCCGGTCCTCGCCGTGCCGTATGATATGCCGATCTCCGGCTACGACACGAACAATATCGCGCGTCTGCGTCTGTGGGAGGCAAAGAGCCCGATCGCGCTCGACATGAAGCTGTTCTCCTCGGGCGAGTACCTCAAGGCGGTCGAAAAGCACGCAATGGCCGAGACCATTTCGATGATCCTTTATCCGGAGGATAATCACCGCGAGGGTCAGTCTCTCCGCCTCAAGCAGCAGTACTTCCTCGTTTCTGCAACGCTGCAGGACATCTGCGCGAAGCACAAGGCAAAGTACGGCACGCTCGAGAACTTTGCACACAAGCATGTGCTCCATATCAACGATACCCATCCGACGCTCGTTATCCCCGAGCTGATGCGTATCCTGATGGATGAGAACGATATGTCGTGGGAGCAGGCGTGGAACATCACGAGCCAGTCTGTCGCCTACACCAACCATACCGTTATGCCCGAGGCGCTGGAGTGCTGGCCGGAAAGCCTGGTTCAGGAGCTCATGCCGCGCGTTATGCAGATCATCCATGAGATCAACGAGCGCTTCTGCAAGGAGCTGTGGAACTACTTCCCGGGCGACTTCCAGAAGATCTCCAAGCTCGCGATCGTCGCCGACGGCCGCGTCCGCATGGCGCACCTCGCTATCGCAGGCTCGTTCTCCATCAACGGCGTATCCGCGCTGCACTCTGAGATCCTCAAGGAGCGCGTATTCAACGACTTCTACAAGATCTACTCCTCCAAGTTCTGCAACGTTACCAACGGCATCGCACACCGCCGCTGGCTGTGCGAGGCAAACCCGGAGCTGGCTGAGCTGATCGAGAGCAAGATCGGCACCGGCTACCGCACCCATCCGTCCGAGCTTCAGGTTCTCGCGAACTACAAGGACGACAAGGAGCTGCTCAGCAGGCTCGGCGAGATCAAGCGCCGCAACAAGCAGCGCCTCGCCGACTATATCAAGGCGCACAACGGCATCGAGGTCAGCATGGACTCGATCTTCGACGTACAGGTCAAGCGTCTGCACGAGTACAAGCGCCAGATGCTCAATATCCTGCACATCATTAGCCTGTACCACAAGCTGAAGGACAATCCGGATATGGCTTTCGTTCCGCGCACCTATATCTTCGGCTCCAAGGCTGCACCGGGCTATGCCGTCGCGAAAAAGACCATTCAGCTCATTAACTCGATCTCCAACATGATCGAGAACGATCCGGCTGTCCGCGACAAGCTCAAGGTCGTATTCATCGAGGACTACAAGGTATCGCTCGCTGAGATGATCATGCCGGCGGCTGAGGTCTCCGAGCAGATATCCATCGCAGGCAAGGAAGCATCCGGCACCGGCAACATGAAGTTCATGATGAACGGCGCGCTGACCATCGGCACCATGGACGGTGCAAACGTCGAGATCTGCGAGGCTGTCGGCCGTGACAACATCTTCATCTTCGGCATGGAGACGCCCGAGGCTGAGGCGCTCGCCGCCTCCGGCAACTACGAGCCGATGCTCATTTATCAGAATGACCCGGTCATCCACCGTGTGCTTGATCAGCTGATCCGCGGCTTCGGCGACGGCGTAGACTATACCGACATCGCAAACCTGCTGCTCCACGGCGGCAACGGCGGCCCGGCTGACCGCTACATGAGCCTCAAGGATTTCTCGTCCTACGCAGAGGCGCAGCAGCGCGTAAGCGAGGCCTATCGCGATCAGGAGAAGTGGAACCGCATGGCTCTGATGAACATTGCAAACTCCGGCCGCTTCGCGGCAGACCGTTCCATCGCAGAATATGCGCAGAACATCTGGCGCGTCAAGACGAATTTCGCGTTTTAAAAGACTGTCGAAAAACTTCGTTTTTCCGACAATCTGTGTTTTGACTTCGCAAAACACGAGTCGTCCGAAAGTTCCTATACAGAAACTTTCTCCCTCCTAAAGTAAAAAAACCGAGGCGCATGTCCTCGGTTTTTTTGCGTTTGCGCAGCAAACGCTATTTTATGCGCGCTGCCGCGCGGCTAATATTTCTGTGCGAAAGCCAGAGTTTATTGTTAGAATAGCAAAAAGCACCTCGGAGAGGTGCTTTTTCGTTACAGCTGCGCGAGCAGCTCGCTTAAACGTTCATTTGTCATGGCAGGGGTATCACGCAGCGGGAATTCGAGGCCGAGCCGGTCGTATTTTTCTATGCACAGCTTGTGGAAAGGCAGAAATTCGAGCTTTTCGAAGTTCGGATAGCTTTCCGCCTTCGCCTTGACGCGGCGGAGATGGTCGAGCGAGTCGGTGAGACCGGGCACGACCACATGCCGAATCCACAGCGGTACGCCCTTCATCGCGGTCAGCTGCAAAAAGCGCTCGATCTGTCCGTAATCCGCGCGGCAGTTTTTGAGGTAGTCGGCTTTAGAGAGAAATTTAAGGTCGCACAGCACAAGGTCGGTGTGCTCCAAAACCTTCTCGGCCTGTGCGAGATTGCCGACGCCCGAGGTGTCGAGCGCAGTATGAACGCCGTATTCATGGAGCTTTTCGAAGAATTCCGCGATAAATTCAGCCTGAAGAAGCGGCTCGCCGCCCGTCACGGTCACGCCGCCGCCGTTTTTCCAGTACGGACGGAAGCGCAGCGCCTTGCGCACCAGCTCGTCCGCGTCGGTCGGCGTGCCGCCCTCGGTCAGCCACGTATCCGGATTATGGCAGTAGACGCAGCGCAGGGGACAGCCCTGCATGAATACCACATAGCGCACGCCCGGCCCGTCGACCGCGCCGAGAGATTGAATGGAATGAATGTTGCCGGTCAATCCTGTCACAGTCCTTTCGCAATGGAGATGAAAATAAAATGGTTCCACGGCTTTGCCGCGGAACCATACCGCTGCCCGCGCCGCGGCGGCGCGGCCTCGTCCGCCGTGCGGACGAGAGGGGGTTATCGTCCCCGGTTTCGCAAGGAACCGGGGGCGTATCTAAGGGGGACAGCGTCCCCCTTAGAGGTTTTAGATCGCCTCGTGGAACGTACGCGAGATAACCTCGCGCTGCTGCTCGCGGCTCAGCTTGTAGAAGTTTACCGCATAGCCGGAAACGCGGATGGTCAGGTTCGGGTACTGCTCCGGATGCTCGTAGGCCGCCATCAGCGTCTCGCGGTTGAGAACGTTGACGTTCAGATGATGCGCGTTCTGCGCGAAATAACCGCCCATGATGGAGACGAGGTTATTGATCTGCTCGTCCTCGGTCTTGCCGAGTGCGCCCGGCGTGATGGAGAACGTGTTGGAAATGCCGTCGCGGCAGTAGGTGTAGCTCAGCTTTGCGACCGAGTTGAGGGAGGCGAGCGCGCCGGAAACATCGCGGCCGCTCATCGGGTTCGCGCCCGGCGCGAGCGGTTCGCCGTGACGGCGGCCGTCTGGGGTGTTGCCGGTCTTTTTGCCGTACATGACGTTGGAGGTGATGGTCAGGATGGACATCGTGTGGATCGCGCCGCGGTACAGCGGGAACTGGGTGAGCGCCTGATAGAACTTTTCGACCTGCTCGCAGGCAATGCTGTCTACGCGGTCATCGTCGTTGCCGAACTTCGGGAAGTCGCCCTCGATCTCGAAATCGACGATAATGCCGTTCTCCGGGTTGCGGATGGGCTTTACCTTCGCATACTTGATCGCAGAGAGCGAGTCTGCCATGCAGCTCATGCCGGCGATGCCGAACGCCATCAGGCGGCGGACCTCGGTGTCATGCAGCGCCATCTGGCTCTTCTCGTAGGCGTACTTGTCGTGCATATAGTGGATGGTGTTCATCGCGGAGACGTAGGTCTTGGCCAGCCACGGACGGTAGATGTCCATGCGGCGGAGAACCTCCTCGTAGTCGAGAACGTCGCCCTCCATGACCGGCATCTCCGGGCCGACCTGCTCGAACTTGTTCTCGTCACGGCCGCCGTTGATCGCCATCATCATCAGCTTCGCAATGTTGGCGCGTGCGCCGAAGAACTGCATATCCTTGCCAACGCGCATCGCGGAAACGCAGCACGCGATGGCGTAATCGTCGCCGTAGTACGGGCGCATGACGTCGTCGTTCTCATACTGGAGCGCATCGGTGTCGATAGAGACCTTTGCGATGAACTTTTTCCAGTTCTCCGGCAGGTTTTCGCTCCAGAGCACGGTGAGGTTGGGCTCGGCTGCGGCGTTCAGGTTGTACAGGGTGTTGAGCATACGGTAGCTGTTCTTCGTTACCATATGGCGGCCGTCCTCGCCGATGCCGCCGACCGCCTCGGTGATCCACATCGGGTCGCCGCCGAACAGCTCGTTATACTCCGGGGTGCGCAGGTGACGCGCCATGCGCAGATGCAGAACGAAATCGTCCATGATCTCCTGCGCCTCGGACTCGGTCATGAGGCCGGCCTTGATGTCGCGCTCGAAGTAGATGTCGAGGAAGGTGGAGGTGCGGCCGAGGCTCATCGCGGCGCCGTTCTGTTCCTTAATGCCGGCGAGGTAGCCGAAGTACAGCCACTGAACGGCCTCCTTCGCGTTCTCCGCCGGGCGGGTGATGTCGAAGCCGTAGGACGCCGCCATCGCGATCATGTCCTTCAGCGCCTTGATCTGGTCGGAAAGCTCCTCTGCACAGCGGATCTCCTTCTCGGTGGTCGGTACTTCGCCGAGCGCGTCCTTGTCCTTCTGCTTCTCCTCGATCAGACGGTTCACGCCGTACAGCGCAACACGGCGGTAGTCGCCGATGATGCGGCCGCGGCCGTAGGCATCCGGCAGACCGGTCAGCAGACCGACATGACGCGCCTCGCGGACGTCCTTGGTGTACGCGGAGAATACGCCGTCATTGTGGGTCTTGTGATACTTGAACTCCTCCTCGATCTTCGGGGAGACCTCGTAGCCGTACTGCTTGCAGGCGTCGCGCACCATACGCATGCCGCCGAACGGGTTGCACGCACGCTTCAGCGGCTCGTCGGTCTGGAGGCCGACGATGATCTCGCTGTCCTTGTCGAGGTAGCCGGGGCCGAACGCGGTGATGGTGATGACGGTTTCGGTGTCGATGTTGCGGACGCCGCCCTTTTCGCGCTCCTCGGCGAGCAGGGCATCGAACTTCTCTCGCAGAGCGGTTGTGCGTGCGGTAGCCGGCGCAAGGAAAGCGCTGTCGCCGTCATACGGGGTGTAGTTCTTCTGGATAAAGTCGCGGACGTTGATCCCGGTCTCCCAGTCGCCGCCATTGAAGTTGTTCCATGCGTTCATTGCAATATTCCTCCCATTTGTGGTCGCTGTCCCTTTTATTCTGCCCCCAAAAGAGCAACAAAAAAGGACAGCATCGCGTTAAAAATAATCACGACACTGCCCAGACGGTCGGCATGAAAACAGGTACAGGCGCACCTGTCTCTGATACGGAACTTCCTGCTCCCCGGTGGTTTGCGCTCCACCTTGTCCGTCAGTTGCAGGAAATCTGTCTGGTATTATGGTAGCACAAAAGCGCGGTGCAGGCAAGCAGGCAAAACGCCGAAAAAAACCGGGCGCAAACAGACAAAAACTGCGTTCAGGGTAAAAAAACGGCGGTTTGGAAAAACATTCCCGGAATTTTCCGGTATCTTTGCATAAGAAAAACGATGCGTTCGCCTGCATATGGCAAGTATTTCGCATCGTTTGTCTGATTTGGATATTGTGCATAGTCTGTTTCGGCGCAAGGACGCACAGCGTTACGCCGGGCGGAACCACGCCGGAACGACATTCCCGCGCACCTCGCACGAGCGAAAGAGTGCCGCCGCCGCACGCTCGAATTCCTCGGCATTTTTTGCCTTTTTGATGGATTTCTGGAGCTTTTCGCTGTTTTCGAACAGGTTTCCGAAGTAAAACCACAGCTCCTTCATGCGGAGCATAGCGATGCGGCTGTCCCCGAACGCCTCGCAGTACCGCGCGAAAAGCGTATCGTGAAACGCCTGAAGCCGGGCGCTGCCGGCGCGTTCGCCGCCGCGGACGCGCGTCACGAGCGAGGGGTCACCGAGCAGGCCGCGGCCGAGCATGAGCGCGGAAAGCGCCGGATAGCGTTCGATCGTTTCCCGTATGCCGCGCTCGCTGACCAGATCGCCGTTATAGCAGACCGGCATGGGGCAGCGCGGCAGCGCGGCGGCGAAGGCGTCCTCGCGGACGCGGCCCTTGTAGAAGTCCTGCCGCACGCGCGGATGAATGGTCAGCTCCGCAACAGGATAACGGCTGTAAATCTCGAGCAGCGCCTCAAATTCCGCCGGATCGTGTACGCCGAGCCGTGTCTTGATGGAGATCGGAACCGTGCAGGCGGAGAAAACGGCATCCAGAAAGCGGTCAAGCTCGTCGGGATGGGCGAGAAAGCCTGCGCCCTTGCCCTTCGCGGTCACGGTGCCCGACGGGCAGCCGAGATTGAGGTTGACCTCGGCGTAGCCGAGTGAGGCGAGGGTGTTCGCCGCCCAGATAAAGTCGGCGGCCGTCCGGGTGAGCAGCTGCGGCACGGCCGGTACGCCTTCGTTGTATTCGGGCAGCACATCGCGCTTCTGACGCGGCGTCAGCTTTTCCTGCGTCGTCGGGGTGATGAACGGCATGAAATATTTGTCGATGCCGGGGAAAAATTCGTGGTGGGTGCGGCGGAATACTGCGCCGGTGATGCCCTCCATCGGGGCAAAGTAATAGTTCATGCGGTCCTCCTTGGGCGTTTTACAGTTCGAGCGCCGGCTCTACCCTGCCGCAGAAATGAATTTCGTACTGCTCGATGCAGCGGCGGATGACCTCCTGCGCCTGCTCGCTGCCGAGTGCGTCCGAGGTCGCGGTGTGCTTGTGCTCGAGCGCTTTGTAGATCTCGAAAAAGTGCGAAATCTCGCTGGCACAGTGCGGCGGAATCTCGCTTATGTCCTTGTAAAAGTTCCAGGTTGGGTCCTGAAAGGGAACGGCGATGATCTTGTCGTCGATCGCGTCGCCGTCGATCATGCGCATCGTGCCGATGGGGTAGCAGTCGACCTCGACCATGGGGTCGAGCGTTTCCGAGCAAAAGACCAGAACGTCGAGCGGATCGCCGTCATCGGCATAAGTACGCGGAATAAAGCCGTAATTCGCCGGATAATGCGTCGAGGTGTACAGGATTCGGTCGAGACGCAGCAGCCCGGTCTTTTTGTCCAGCTCGTACTTTTTCTTGCTGCCGGCCGATATTTCGATGACTGCGGTGAAATGGGTCGGCGTGATTGCACGGGGGTCGATGTCATGCCAGATGTTTCTCATGTCCTCAATATCCTCCTGTATTTAATATATACAAGTATAACAGAAAAATAATTCACTTGCAATCGTTTGAGAGGTGATAATTAAGGAAAAACAAAACGGAAATGAATAATGCAGAGATATATCCTGCATAATGAAGGCTGACGGACGCCTGCCTCAGCGCATCAGCTGCCGCAGAAGAAGAAAACGGAGGCGGGGAATGACGCGGCACGCGGAATATCTTGCAAAATGTGCAGTTTTGGTCGATTTCTTTTGTGCATATTTTTAGACAGGGGATATTGACAAAGCAGCCTGTGTGTTTTAATATGAATACATGAACATATGAGCAACTGTTCATATGTTATTCCGAATAAGGAGGCGACAGCAATGGCAGAAGAGGAGAAGAAAAAAGCCGCTGCGGACGCACAGGAAATAGAAGAAGCGCACGAACACCATCACCACCATCACCACCACGATGATGACGACTGCTGCTGCGGCCACGACCATGAGCACGAGCATCATCACCATCACGACGATGATGACGACTGCTGCTGCGGTCACGACCATGAGCATCACCATCACCACCACCACGACGATGACGACGACTGCTGCTGCGGTCACGACCACGACCACGAGCACGAACACCATCACCATGACGATGACGACGACTGCTGCTGCGGTCACGACCACGAGCACGAACACCATCACCACCACCACGATGATAACGATGACTGCTGCTGCGGCCACGAGCACGAGCATCATCACCACCATGACGATGACGACGACTGCTGCTGCGGTCACGACCACGAGCACGAGCATCATCACCACCATCACGACGATGACGACGACTGCTGCTGCGGTCACGACCACGAGCATCACCATCACCACCATCACGATGATGACGACGACTGCTGCTGCGGCCACGACCACGAGCACGAGCATCATCACCACCATCACGATGATGATGATGACTGCTGCTGCGGACATGACCACGAGCATCACCACCACCATCATCACGAGCACGCCGCAGGGGGCCACAGCGTCAAGCGCGTTTATACGCTTCAGAATGTCGGCTGTGCACACTGCGCGGCGAAGATGGAGGAGCGCATCAGCGAACTGGACGGCGTGGAGGACTGCGTGCTTGTCTTTGAAACCAAGCAGCTGCGCGTGACCGGCGAAAACCCGGATGCCCTGCTCCCGAAAATCCGCGAGATTTGCTCGGGCATCGAGAGCGAGGCGAAGGTCATTGCTCCCGCGCCCAGACACTACGGCAAAAACGGCCAGCGTGTCTACACGCTCGAAAACCTCGGCTGCGCCCACTGCGCCGCCAAGATGCAGCACCAGATCAGCCAGCTCGACGGCATCGACGACTGCGTGCTCGTCTACGAAACCAAACAGCTGCGCGTCAAGGGCGAAAACCCGGACGCTCTGCTCCCGAAAATCCGCGAAATCTGCTCGAATATCGAGAGCGAGGTCAAGGTCATCGCCCCCGAGGAGGAGCAGGAGGACGAGGAAGGCAGTCACCCTCTCGCGGAAATGCTGATCGGCGCGGCGCTCTTTGTCGCGGGTCTGGTCATTCCGGTGACGGCGGTCAAAATCGTTCTGATGGTCGCGGCGTATCTGCTGCTCGGCCGCCACGTTCTGCTGACCGCGATCAAAAACATCGGACGCGGTCAGGTGTTTGACGAGAACTTCCTCATGGCTGTCGCGACCATCGGCGCATGGGCGGTCGGCTCGTTCGACGAGGCGGTCGGCGTCATGCTGTTCTACCGCGTCGGCGAATACTTCGAGGACCGCGCCGTAGACCGCTCGCGCAGACAGATCATGGACGCCATCGACCTGCGTCCGGAGACGGTAAACCTTGTCGGGGCGGACGGAAGCATTTCGGTCATCCCGGCAGAGGACGCGGCGGAGGGCGACATCGTGCTCGTCCGTCCGGGCGACCGCGTGCCGCTCGACGGCGAGGTGAGCGAGGGCGAGACCCGTCTGGATACCTCGGCTGTCACAGGCGAGCCGGTCCCGGTCCGCGTGACCGTCGGCGACAGGGTGACTTCCGGCTGCGTCAACACCGACGGCGCCGTGAAGATCCGCGTCACGCATGTGCTTGCGGAGAGCATGGTGCAGCGCATCCTGGACAGCGTGGAAAATGCTGCGGCGCGCAAGCCGAAGATCGACCGCTTTATCACCCGCTTCTCCCGTGTCTACACCCCGGCGGTCGTCGCGATCGCGCTGCTGACCGCTATCGTGCCCAGCCTGTTCACCGGCGAGTGGCATAAATGGGTATACACCGCCATGACCTTCCTCGTTATCTCGTGCCCGTGCGCGCTGGTGCTCAGCGTGCCGCTGACCTACTTCTCCGGCATTGGCGCAGGCTCGAGGCGCGGCATCCTGTTCAAGGGCGGCGCGTCGCTCGAGGCGCTCAATAACGTAAAGACCATCGTCATGGATAAGACCGGCACCATCACAAAGGGCAACTTCGTCGTTCAGAATATCGTCCCGGCGAAGGGCGTTCCGCTGAACGAAGGCGAGCTGCTGTGGCTTGCGGCGAAGTGCGAGAGCGCGTCCACCCACCCGATCGCGCGTTCCATCCTCACCGCCTATGAGGAGCGCGGCGCCGAGCACGGCAATAGCACGGTAGAAAACATCCGCGAGCTGGCCGGTGAGGGCGTCATTGCATCGGTCGAGGGAAAAACCGTGCTCTGCGGCAACGTAAAGCTCATGGAGCACAGCAATATTGATCTTTCCGGCTACCACGGCACGCAGGGCAGCACCGAGGTGCTGCTGGCGCTCGACGGCAGGTTCCTCGGTCATATCGACATCGCGGATACCGTAAAGCCGGACGCGAAGCAGGCCATCGGCCGCATGAAGGCGCAGGGCCTGCGCACGGCCATGCTGACCGGCGACGGTCAGGCGAGCGCGGATGCGGTCGCGCAGTCGATCGGCATCGACGAGGTGCACGCACGCCTGCTGCCGCAGGATAAGCTGGCTGCACTGAATGAGATCCGTGAGAAGAACGGCGCGGTCATGTTCGTCGGCGACGGCATCAATGATGCACCCGTACTCGCAGGCGCGGACGTCGGCGCGGCGATGGGCAGCGGCGCCGATGCCGCCATCGAGGCGGCGGACGTCGTGTTCATGAAGGCCGACCTCAGCTCCGTCCCGGCCTCGGTCAATATCGCACGCAGCGCGAACATCGTTTCCAAGGAGAACATCATCTTCGCCCTCGCGGTAAAGCTGCTCGTCATGGTGCTCGGCCTTACCAACCACGCCTCCATGTGGCTCGCGGTGTTCGCAGATACCGGCGTCGCGATGCTGTGCGTACTCAACTCGGTCCGCATACTGTACAAGAAGTTCGACTGATAAACAAAACCATACCGCTTTTACTCTTTTACTTACCGGCAGAACTCATGTTCTGCCGGTAAGTGTGTTCTGACTTCGCAGAACACGGACGTCCGAAAGTTCCCATGCGAAAACTTTCTCCCTCTCAAAGTCAAAAATCCGAGGTACACGCCCCCGGATTTGCTCTCATTTAATATTTTCAAGGTTAGAGGCCTACGGGCTGGAATTTGCAAAGCAAATTCTATTAAACGAAAAGGCACGCCGACGGCGTGCCTTTTTCGCGCCCTTCGGGCGCGTTCTCCTGCCGCATTTTGCCTTCGGCAAAACAGGCAGGACAGGCGCTTCGCAGAGCGCCGCATCAAATTCCCCATAAAAGTCCAGCTCTGCCGGACTTTTATACCTCTGCCCGCGCCACGGCGGCGCGGCCTCGTCCGCTGTGCGGACGAGAGGGGGGTATCGTTTTCGGTTTCTCCGGAACCGAAAACGTATCCAGGGGGGACAGCGTCCCCCCTGGAATTTAGGTCAGGATATCGACCCACAGATCATTATAATACTGCGAAATGTCCTTCGGAAGGTTCGTGTAGGCCTCGGTGGGATAGGCGCTCGTGTCCGGGAAGTACAGCGGATCGTTTCTGGTCTCCTCGTCGAGCTGTTCGTATACGCCCGTGTGCGGACTGGAATAGCCGATGTATTCCCAGTTCGCCATCGCCGCCTCGGTCGAGCACATGAAGTTGATGAACTTCTCCGCACCCTCCACGTTCTTCGCGTTCTTCGGAATGCACATCGCGTCCACGAACAGGTTCGTACCCTCCTTCAGGACGTAAAACGCGAGATCGGGGTTCTCGTCGATCATCGTGACCGCGTCGCCGTTGTAGTAGGGCGCAGCAACGATCTCCTCGGCCGGCAGCTTCTCTAATATCTGATCCATCCAGATGCCCTGATAGACCGGCTTTCCGGCGATGATGAGGTCGGCGGCCTGCCGCAGCTCGTCGCGGTCGGTGGTGTTGAGCGAGCAGCCGAGGTACATCAGCGCGATGCCGAGCGCGTCGCGCGAGTTGTTGAACATCGCGGTGCGGTTCGCATATTTGGGGTTCCACAGCAGATCCCACGAGCCGGTGTCGGCCTCATCGACATATTTCGTGTTGTAGACGATGCCGACTACGCCCCAAGTGTACGGCACCGAGTATTTCTGCTCCGGGTCGAAGTCAAGATGGGTGTACTTCTCGTCGATGTACTTCATGTTCGGAATATTGTCGAAGTTCAGCGGCCGGAGCATATCCTCGTCGATAAAGCGCGAGATCGCGTAGTCCGACGGGATGATCACGTCATAGCTCGTGGTCTGGATGCGCGAATACAGGTTTTCGTTCGAGTCGAAGGTGTTGTAGATGACCTTGATGCCGGTCTCCTGCTCGAACCGGTCGAGCAGGTCTGTGTCGATATATTCGCCCCAGTTATAGACGTTCAGGACATTCGCGGAGGCGTCGCTGCCGCAGCCGGACAGCAGTCCGAGCACCATGGCGGCGGAGAGCGTCAGAGCGAGCGTTCGCTTGAGCAGTTTCATGATGCAGCCTCCCCTTCGTGCGGCCTCGCGGCGCTTTTCGTCGCGCGATTGGCTCACGTTGATGATAACGAGCAGCACAAGGACGAACAGGAACAGCAGCGTCGAGACCGCGTTGATCTTCGGAGTCATGCGGTGGCGCGTCATCGAGTAGATGACGACCGAAAGCGGCTGATTGGTCGTGCCGGCGGTGAAGTAGGAAACGACGAAATCGTCTACCGACATCGTGAACGCCATGATGTCGCCCGTGACGATGCCGGGCATGATCTCGGGCAGGATGACCCTGTGCAGCGCCTGACGGGGCGTTGCGCCGAGGTCGAGTGCCGCCGAGCGGCTCGTCGAGCAGCAGCACGCGCGGCTCACAGACGAGCGCACGCGCGATGGCGACACGCTGCTGCTGGCCGCCGGACAGGCTGGTCACATCGCGCGCCTCGAAGCCGGAAAGGCCGACGAGCGAGAGCATTTCGCGCGTTTTCAGCTTGATCTCGGACGGATTCATCTTCTTGATGTGCAGGCCGAAGGCGATGTTCTCTGCAACGTTCAGATGGGGGAACAGAGCGTAGCGCTGGAAAACGGTGTTGATCTCGCGGCGGTAGGGCGGAACGTCGTTTAAGCGCTTGCCCTCGAAGAACACGTCGCCGCTGTCGGGCTGCTCGAAGCCGCCGATGATGCGCAGCGTTGTGGTCTTGCCGCAGCCGGACGGACCGAGCAGGGTTACGAACTCGCGGCTTTTGATGTCGAGCGAGATGCCCCGGAGCACCGGGGTCCCGTCAAATTCTTTTTTGAGGTCATGCAGTTCAATCAAGCTGTCAGCCAAGGTTCATCACTCTCCAGACAGAATGCAGCCCCAAACCGAGCGGGAGAACGGCTCTGTTTGGGGCGGTAATTTAATATTGTTGTTTACGCCTTATAGAGAATTATGCGAAATGTCAAGAAAATGTAGAGATATGCCGAAGAGCGGACGAAAAAACAAACGCCGGAGGACTGGCCGGGGCGGGCGCAGTGTGCTATACTGTGAGAGAACGACAATACAGCGAGGAGCGGTAAACATGGACGAACGGCTGAAACGCCAGCTTGATTTTATTCTCGAGCTTGACAAGGAGAAGAACGTATTCCGCCAGACCCATCTCTCGGGGCATGGCCGCCGCGAAAACGACGCGGAGCACGCCTGGCATATGGCCATTATGGCATATCTTTTGCAGGAATATTCGAACGAGCGGGTGGATGTGGCGAAGGTCATGCTGATGTGCCTGATTCACGACGTTGTGGAGATCGACGCCGGCGATACCTACGCCTACGACAGAGAGGGGCTTGCGACGCAGAAGGCGCGCGAGGAGGCCGCAAAGGAGCGCGTGTACTCGCTGCTGCCGGATGATCAGAAGCAGACGCTCAGCGCGATCTTCGATGAATTCGAGGCCGACGAGACCCCGGAGGCGCATTTTGCGCACACGATGGACAATCTCCAGCCGCTCCTGCTCAACAACTCGAACGGCGGCAGCGACTGGGCGGAGCATGATGTGAACGCCGAGCAGGTCTACGGCCGCCAGCGAAAGAGCCGCCTCGGCTCGGAAAAGCTGTACGAGCTGACCGACTGCATCCTCAAGGAGAACATCGCCAAGGGCAGCCTCAAGAAATAACGAAACGTATAATATAACGAAAAGTATAAAACCACCCCGGCGCACAAGAGCTGCGCCGGGGTGGTTTATCGCCTGATTGTAATAAAAAATAGAGATATTACGAATGGTCATCATCGAGCAGACGCTCGACGATCTCGCGCACGCCGTTCCATTCCTCGCCGTGCAGGCAGGCGAGCTTTTCGTGCGGCAGCGTGAGGGGAACGCCGTCCATGCCGCGCGCAGGGAGGTCGTGAGGGTCGAGATGCGCGAGGGCAAAGTCCTCGAGCGGCACGAACACCATCTCGGCGACCTCGGGGCCGGGCGCGAACGGGGGCACGCCGTCCCGGCGCATGAGAAAGACAAACGAAAGCTCATCGTCAAAGCCGCCGTCTGCGCGGTAATAGCGCTGGCGGTAGCTGCCGCCGGGCGTGACATCGGCTTCGTCCGCGTGCAGTCCGACCTCCTCGCGTGCCTCGCGCAGCGCGGCGGTGAGCGGCGTTTCGCCGGGGTCCATGTGGCCGGTCGCGGTCAGGTCGTAGAAGCCGGGATAGAGCGGTCGGTCGTTCTGCCGCTTTTGCAGCCAGATGCCGCGCACGCCGTCACGTACGCCCACGACCCACAGATGGCAGACATGGTGGCGCAGACCCTGCGCGTGGACGATGGAGCGCGGACGCGCGCCGCAGGGACGGTCGGCCGCGTCGTAGACGGTCAACATTTCGCCGCCGGTCTGACGGTCGAGCAGCGCCTGTTTTTGCGGGCGGCTCAGCTTTTTGATCTCGGCCTCGCGGTGCATGGCCTCGCTCTGCGTGCCGAACATTTCGCTGTACGCGAGCTCGACCGGGCCGCGGCCGCGCGTGTATTTCGCGCCCTTTCCGCTGTTGTGCGCGTCGAGCCGCGCGGCAAGGTCGTTCGTCCAGCCGCAGTACAGCGTCCCGTCCGCGCACCGCAGGATATAGACATAGGCTTTTTCGGGGGAGTCGGCATGATATCGGTCAAAAATCGGCATGTATAAATCTCCTTTTCCATTTCATAAGGAAAAAGCAGCGGATTTTTGCGTTCCGCTGCTTTTGCTCACAGTTGTTCTGTATTTTTCTCGGCTTCCTCAGCGGCCTTGCGCTTTTTGTACGCACGGGAGCTGAAAAAGTAGCCGATCGCGCCTACAACGACCGCCCAGACGGTCGCATTCGTTTTGCCCGAGATGGTCTCGAAGAGCGAGCCGGGCAGCTGCTCGCCGATGATGCCGACAACGCCGGCCAGGATATAGCCGCCGGCGGCGCCGATCGCGGTCCAGTGGAACACATGGCGCGGCATGCCGAAGATTTTGACGTCCTCGGGGGCGATTTCCTCCTCCTCCGGCTCGGCAGGCATGACATCGGTCTCCTGTTCTGCAAGGTCGGTCTCGACCTCGGCCGGCAGGGTGTCGTTTGCGGTTTCTTCTGTGATCTTATCGTTTTCGCTCATGGCGGTCACTTCCTTTGCTTGTCAGACCCGGCTTTCGGGCGGGATGATGATGGCGGCAAGAATATAGGCGAGCACGCCGCTGCCGCCGAGGACGCAGAACAGCGCCCAGGCCAGACGGATGAGCGTCGGGTCAAGGTTGAAATACTCTGCGATGCCCGCGCAGACGCCGCACAGCATGCGGTTGCTCTCGCTGCGATACAGTCTTTTACCGTTCATAAGTCAAAACTCCTTTTCCTTATCATACGTTGTTTTTACAGTTTCGTCAAGAGACAGTCGCAGGATAGCCAAAAACGGCGCTGCAAAAATATAAATTTTGTGTGAACAATGCGCGTTTAAATGTATTTTTACATTGTAATCGAACGGGGGATGGCGTATAATGGTATACGTATAAGTATGAGTAAGAAACACTGGGAGGGCGTAACAGAAAAAATGAAACTGGCTGTGATATTCGGCGGCATTTCGAGTGAGCACGACATTTCGTGCCTGTCTGCCGCATCCATTCTGCGCAATCTTGATAAATCGAAATATGAAATTCATGCGGTCGGCATCACGCGCGAGGGCAGGTGGTACTATCTGCCGGAGTGCGACGCGGACGCGATCGAGTCCGGCGCATGGGAAAGCAGAAACGACCTCGTTCCGGCGCTGCTGCCGCCCGACCGCAGCATCCACGGCCTCGTGCTGCTGCGCGAGGGTGAGACCGAGTTCGTCCGCCTCGACTGCGTGTTCCCCGTGCTGCACGGCGTAGGCGGCGAGGACGGCACCATGCAGGGCGTGCTCGAGCTGGCAGGCATCCCGTATGTCGGCTGCGGCGTTGCGGCGAGCGCGAACACGATGGACAAGTCGCTGACCAAAAAGGTCGTCGAGGGCACGGGCGTGCGTCAGGCGCGCTACTATCTCGCGCTCGCGTGCGACTTCGCGTGCAACCCCGAGGGCGTTGTCCGCACGGCGGCCGAGCAGCTCGGCTCGTTCCCGGTATTCGTCAAGCCGTGCTCGCAGGGCTCGTCGGTCGGCGTTGCCAAGGCAAACAACATACTTGAGCTGGCCGAGGGCCTGACCGAGGCGTTCAAGATGGACAGCAAGGTCCTCGTCGAGGAGTTCATCGACGGCCATGAGGTCGAGTGTGCGGTCCTCGGCAACGAGCATCCGCAGGCGTCTACGGTCGGCGAGATCGCGCCGACGCAGGAGTTCTACACCTTTGATGCGAAGTACAAGGACGAGAGCTCCCGCCTGTACATCCCGGCGCACATCACCGGCGAGCAGCTCGAGACCGTCCGTCAGGACGCGCTGCGCGTCTACACCGCGCTCGGCTGCCGCGGCCTGTCGCGCGTCGATTTCTTCGTCACGCACGACGGCGGCGAGGTCGTATTTAATGAACTGAACGCCATTCCGGGCTTTACCTCGATCAGCATGTACCCCAAGCTGTTCGACTACGAGGGCATCCGCTATCCGGAGCTGCTCGACCGCCTGATCTCTCTGGCGCTGGAGGAGCATCATGGATAAACGCGCGCCGGACAACCGCTCGATCGGTGTGTTCGACTCGGGCATGGGCGGTCTGACCGCAGTGCGCCGCCTGCATGCGCTCATGCCGAAGGAAAACATCATCTATTTCGGTGATACGAGCCGTGTGCCCTACGGCACGCGCGGCCGCGACACCATCGTGAAATATGCGCGGCAGGACGTTGCGTTCCTGCGGCAGTTCGACCTCAAGGCCATCGTCATCGCCTGCAACACGGTCTCGTCTGTGGCGCTCGATCTGCTCGCGGAGGAGAACAACATTCCGATCATCGGCACGGTCGAACCCGCTTGCCGACGCGCTATGACCATGACGAAAAACGGCCGGGTCGGCGTCATCGGCACCGCCGCGACCATGCGGTCGGGCGCATACGAAAAATATCTGCATAAAAAGGACGGCACGCTCCGCCTGTTCACGCAGGCGTGCCCGCTGTTCGTGCCGCTCGTCGAGAACGGCAGAGTGCACCGGGGCGATATCGTCATCGAGACGGTCACGGCGGAATACCTCGCGCCGCTCAAGGAAGCGGGCGTGGATACGCTCATCCTCGGCTGCACGCACTATCCGCTGCTCGAGGAGGTCATTTCCGACTATATGGGTCCGGACGTGACGCTCATCGACTCGGGCGCGGAGGCCGCCAACCTCGCCTCGACCCAGTTCAACCCGAACGACGGCCCGGGCGGCACGCGGTACTATGTTTCGGACGACCCGGCCGGCTTTGACCGCCTTGCAGGACTGTTCCTGCAGGAGGACGTCGAGACCAACGCCGGACTCGTCGATATTTCCAGGTTTTGATTAGGAGCATTTGACAGCATGAAAAAAGATGTCTGGCTGACCATCCGTTCGCGGCAGCAGTTCGAAGGCTGCGACGAGGAGCGTGTCAACCTTGAAACCGCAGCGACGCTCTATGAGCGCGGCGGAAAATACTATATCGCCTACGAGGAAAGCGAGCTGACCGGCCTCGAAGGCACCAAGACCACCGTCAAGCTCGACGGCAAGACCGTGACCCTCATCCGCACGGGAACCTTCCCATCGCACATGCTGTTTTCCGAGGATGAGCGCCATATCGGTCTGTATCAGACCCCCATCGGGCAGGACATGACGATCGCGACGCATACGTCGCGCGTAAGCAACACGGTCGGCGAAAACGGCGGCCGCCTCGTCATCGACTACACCGTCGAGGTGGACAACTCGCTGATGGGCGAACACCATTTTGAAATGGTCGTATCATAAAATAATAAAGGCAATACCGCATCATCGGACAAGAGCGACCTGCGAGTAAATTTCGCGCACTGACGAGGCGCGGTGATGCCTAAAGTTCGGTCTGTGGAAAAACGAAGTTTTTTGACAGTCTTATAAATCAAGTCATATCATTAAATAAAACGGAGAGTGTACGAATGAACGCATATGAAATCGCACGCGCTGAGGCGACCCGTGTCGTCGAGGCAGCTTACCACAAGGCTGTTGCAGCAGGCGAACTGCCCGAGGGCAGCATCCCGCCGGTTGCAGTAGAGACCCCGAAGGATTCCTCCAACGGCGACTGGGCGTCCACCTTTGCCATGCAGTGCGCAAAGCCGCTGCACATGGCGCCGCGCAAGATCGCAGAGGGCATCGTCGCGAACCTCGAGCTCGAGGGCAGCATCTTCGACACCGTGACCATCGCAGGCCCGGGCTTCATGAACTTTACCCTGAACCAGAGCTGGTACGAGAAGGCAGTCCGCGGTGTATTCGAGATGGGCGAAAACTACGGCCGCACCAAGGCTGCAAAGCCGGAGAAGGTCATGGTCGAGTTCGTTTCCGCCAACCCCACCGGCCCGATGCACATGGGCAACGCACGCGGCGGCGTTCTGGGCGACTGCCTGTCCTCCGTGCTCGACTGGTCCGGCAACGACGTGACCCGTGAGTTCTATATCAACGACGCCGGCAATCAGGTCGACAAGTTCGCGCATTCGGTCGAGGGCCGCTATATTCAGGAGGTAAAGGGCGAGGACGCGATCGAGTTCGACGCTTCCTGGTATCAGGGCGACGACATCAAGGCGCTCGCGCACGATCTGGTCGAGCAGTACGGCGACAGTCTGCTTGAAAAGACCCCGGAGGAGCGCTTCGCCATCATCGAGGGCTACGGTCTGCCGACCAATATCGCGCGCATGGAGCGCGACCTCAAGCGCTACAAGATCAACTACGACGTATGGTTCCGCGAGTCCACTCTGCATGAGAGCGGCTACGTCAAGGAGACCATCGACATGCTGACCGCGAAGGGCGCGACCTACGAGACCGAGGACGGCGCACTGTGGCTGCGCTCGACCGACTTTGGCTGCGACAAGGACGATGTTCTGCGCCGCGCGAACGGCTTCTACACCTACTTTGCGGCAGATATTGCGTATCACCGCAACAAATTCGAGAAGCGCGGCTTCGATCGCGTCATCAACATCTGGGGCGCGGACCATCACGGCCATGTAAAGCGCCTGCAGTGCGCGCTCGATGCGCTCGGTCTCGACGGCTCGCACCGTCTGGAGATCGTGCTCATGCAGCTCGTCCGCATGATGCAGGGCGGCGAGGTCGTCCGTATGTCCAAGCGCACCGGCAAGAGCCTGACGCTGACCGATCTGCTCGACGAGATCCCGGTAGACGCAGCGCGCTTCTTCTTCAACTCCCGCGCCGCTGAGACCCAGATGGAGTTCGACCTCGACCTTGCCATCAAGCAGGACTCGGACAATCCGCTGTACTACGTTCAGTATGCGCACGCGCGCATCTGCTCCGTGCTCAGAAACGCACAGGAGAGCGGCATCGCGCTGCCGGACGCAGAAAAGACCGATCTTTCCGTGCTGACCGGCGCGGACGAGCGCCAGCTCATCAAGCAGATCGCGCTGCTGCCCGAGGAGATCGTGCAGTCGGCGGTCAGCCGCGACCCGTCTCGCCTCAACAAGTACGCCGTCGCTCTGGCACAGCAGTTCCACCACTTCTACAACGCCTGCCGCATCAAGGACGCAGAGCCGGCGGTGCGCGACGCGCGTCTGACCCTGTGCCTTGCAGCGAAGCAGACCATCGAGAACGTGCTGAAGCTCATCGGCGTTGACGCACCGGAGTCGATGTAATTCAATCGAGCCGCGCCGCGTGCGTGAGGAGAAGATCTCATGAAAAAAACAGCGAAAAAACTGACGGCACTGGCACTTTCGGCGGCGCTGCTGACCGCGCCGGCAGGCGCCATCACGGCGGACGGACAGAGCGAAACGTGGTTCGACGGCGTGTGGAGCCTGATCGATGCGTTCAGCATCAAGACCGAGCATGACCCGTATGTGCTTCAGAATTATATCAACAAATATCTGGAAAAGCATCCCGAGGAGATGTATGATGTCATCAACGATATCCTCGGCCTGCTCGACACCCACTCGATGTATCTGTCGAGCGAGGAGTATTCGCAGGGCTTTTCCACGCTCGAGGGCTTTGTCGGCATCGGCGTCGGCCTGCGGCAGACCGCAGGCGGCGTGCAGATCGGCGAGGTCATGCGCTATTCCGCGGCCGAGGAGGCCGGCCTTCAGATCGGCGACCTTATCGTGAAGATCGACGGCGAGGACGTCAGCGGCGCGGAGACGGCGGATGTGGCGTCCAGACTGCGCGGGCAGGAGGGCACGACGGTCAGCGTGACCGTGCGCCGTCAGGGCCGCGACATCACGGTCACGATCACGCGCCGTCAGGTCAATCAGGTCTACGTCTCGAACAGCACGCTGACGCAGGGCGTCGAGTATATCAAGATCAGCTCGTTCGCCTCGGAAAACGACTGGCAGGCGTTCTCTGAGATCTGGAACGGCCTTGCGAAGAAAAATACCCGTGCGGTCGTGCTCGACCTGCGCGGGAACGGCGGCGGTCTGATCGACGTCGCCTTCAAAATCGCCAACGCCATGACGCCGGACAAGGGCGTGACGCTCGCCGGCGTGCGCTACCGCGACGACATGGGCGGTCTGGAGGAGACCGTCTCGACTGGCGGCGGTCTGCCGCTGAACAAGATCGTCGTTCTCGTCAACGGCGGCACGGCCTCGGCGGCTGAGCTGCTTACGGGCATCCTTCAGGATACCGCGAAAAACGTGACCGTCGTCGGCGAAAAGACCTACGGCAAGGGACAGGGGCAGATGCACCTGCCGCTCATCAACGGCGACAAGCTGGTCATCACGACGCTCGAAATGGAGCTGCCCGGACAGGGCTGCTGGGAGGGCAGGGGCCTGACCCCGGACATCCAGGTCGGCAACAGCACGGTCAGCGTGCGCGAGGACGCACTCCATGCGCTCGACACGAGCGGGACCATGTACTTCGGCGAGGTCTCGGACAATATTTACGCGATGACCGAGCGTCTTCAGCTGCTCGGCCTCATCGGCGAGCCGACGAACACCTTTAACGGCGATGTGCTCGATGCCGTGAACGGCTTCTGCAGCAGCTATGACCTGCCGGCGGCGGCCTACGCTTCGCCCGAGATGCTCTCCGCGCTTTCGGACGCGATCTCCGCACTCTCCGGCAAGACCTACACGCTCGATATGCAGATGCAGTCGGCGCTCGAGATCTGCCGTCTCGCGGCGGCAAAGCCGCAGCAGTATTCCGTGCGTCCGGACGGAACATGGAAACGAAATTCATAAAAACGACACAAAGATATATTAAAATGTCTGCATGGGAGGAACAACTATCGTGGACGTACCTTTAAGTCAGAGCGGCCGAAAGCCGCAGCTTATGCTCACTTCTCCGGACGACGTTCCCTTATGGAGGGAACACCCGGACCGGTTTGCCGGGGCGGTCGCCCCGGACGGAGCCGCCTGCGACGAATGGGAGAGGACGCTCGATCCGCTTCCGGTCGGCATTGCGCTCGACTGCCCGCCTGTACCCGACGAAGAGGATGAGGACACCGAACGCCCGGTAACGCTGTACTATATTGGTCTGTGCAAGGACGCTTTTCGCGACAGACTGCACGAGGACGCTGCATTTTATTATCTGCGCGGCTCGGAGACCTTTGCGGCTCTGCGCGCAGCGGTGCTGGCGCTCGGCGACATCTGCGGCCGGACGGTCATCGCGGAGCTGACGCTCGAGGACGATGAGGGACACCTCGCGGACGGCACGGACGTGCGCGCGGCCATCGGCGTTCTGCAGCGCATCGGCGTGACGACCGTCATCCTGCGCGCCCGCAGCATGGAGGAGCTCTCTGAAGCGCTCGAAAGGACCGCGCCCTATGCGCGGCTGTCGCTCGGCGTGTGCGTTCCGTCCGCATGGATCGACGAAAACCTGCCGCTTTATAACACGGAGATCGTTGTTCCGGCGGAGGGAGACAGCGTTCCGGCGCTCCTGCGCGCACTCGACGAGAAGGCGGACTGCCGCAGCATCGTGCGCGACCACGACGATTTTATTCTCGCGCCCGACGGCACCAACGCGCACTTCATCGATCCGACGATCGACATTTCCGACGAGATCGAATGCGGCCCGCGTCTGGGCGAGGATCTGCTCGAGGCAGAGGATGACTCCGGCGCGTTCAAGCTCCTGCTCGAGACCGAGGATGACCTTGTGGCGCTCGAGGAATGCCGGTATATGATCTCGCGCCCGATCTGCCTGTGCGCGGAGAACGCAGACCTACTCGAAAAGGGCCTGCGCGTGTTCCCCGGTCTGGCGCTGTACGACGGCACCTGGGAGCAGCCGGATGAGGTCGTGCATTACTGGGAAAGAAAATACGGTCTGGTTCGCCTGTAAGGGGAACAAAAACAGACCCGGATACGTCTATAATGAGGCGATAACAAGGAGGAAAGAGAACGGATGGACTGGAGAGAAGTCACCATCTACACCACCACCGAGGGCATCGGCCCGGTCGAGGCGGTTCTGGAGGACAACGGCATCGAGGGCTATGTGCTCGAGGATGCCGCAGACTTTGAGGAATTTCTCGAGGATACCGAGATCTACTGGGACTATGTTGACGAGGAGCTGGTGCGCGAAAAACGCGCACAGGAGACCTGTCTGAAGATTTATCTTTCGGATGATGAGGCCGGCGCGAAGCAGTATGCGGCGCTGCGCACCTCGCTCGAAAACCTCAAGGCGCGCGACGAGGAGCACGCCTGGGGCCGTCTGGTCACTGAGACCGCGCTCACCCGTCAGGAGGACTGGGAGTGGGGCTGGAAGCAGTATTTCAAGCCGTTCCCGGTCGGTCATTCCTTTATGATCAAGCCGTCGTGGGAGACCGTGGACGACGCGCAGGGCCGCCGTATTCTGGAGATCGACCCGGCGTCCTCGTTCGGCACCGGCAGCCACGACACCACGCAGCTGTGCATGTGCGCGCTCGAGGACAACGTAAAGCCGGGCGACACCGTGCTCGACATGGGCACCGGCTCGGGCATCCTCGCCATCGCTGCGGCCATGCTCGGCGCGGAGGTGCGCACGGTCGTGGACATCGACGAAAACTGCCTGCGCACGGCGCAGGAGAACGCAGAAAAGAACCACGTCAGCATCGGCCGCGGCCTGTGCGGCGACGCGCTGCGCGACGAAAAGCTCGCCGCGGACATCGGCAGCGGCTACAGCGTCATCGTTGCGAACATCGTGGCGGACGTCATCATCGGCATGGCGCCGATGTTCTTCGCGAAAACCGCCGAGGGCGGCACGCTCATCTGCTCGGGCATCCTGAACGAACGAGCGGACGAGGTTCGTGCGGCGCTCGAAAAGGCGGGTTTCGAGGTCGTAAATCACGCGAAAAGCGACGACTGGAGCGCGTTCACCGCGAAAAAATGATTTTTGGAATGATTTGTTGATTGTTCCCTTGCCAAAAGGCCGATAATTTGTTAGAATAGGAAAGGTTAAGTTTGCATGCCAAGATTTTTCATCGACGACAGACCGCAGGGTGAGCTTTATACGCTCACGGGCGAAAATGCGCACCATGCAGGCCGTGTGCTCCGGCTCAGACCGGGCGAGACGCTGACGCTGTGCGACGGCGCAGGCACTGATTTCGACTGTACCGTTGAGCAGGCGGAAAAGGACGAGGTCGTCTGCCGCGTGCAGGCGGTGCACCCGTCGGAGACCGAACCCCGGCAGGACATGACGCTGTTCATGGCGCTGCCGAAGGGCGACAAGATGGAGTTCGTCATTCAAAAATCGGTGGAGCTGGGCGTGCGGAAGATCGTACCGTTCCTGTCGAAAAACTGTGTGTCCCGCCCGGACAAGACCGATAAAAAGGTCGAGCGCTGGCGGAAGATCGCAGCAGAGGCCGCAAAGCAGTGCGGACGA
Source organism: Butyricicoccus sp. OM04-18BH (assembly GCF_003481705.1). GTDB lineage: Bacteria > Bacillota > Clostridia > Oscillospirales > Butyricicoccaceae > Agathobaculum > Agathobaculum hominis. Next base: position 80,488 of record NZ_QULN01000001.1, on the reverse strand, counting down.
GGCTATCTGCCGGTCGTCACTGCGGTGGAGAGCGCGGAAAAGGCGTTCGCCATGGCATCAGACAGCGGAACGGCGCTGTTTTTCTACGAACATGAGACAAGGGGACTGCGCGAGACGCTCGAAGGACAGGGCGTTTCGGACACGGTCTCGCTCGTCGTCGGCCCGGAGGGCGGCTTCGCGCCCGAAGAGGTACAGGCGGCACAGAATGCAGGTCTTTCGAGCGTTTCGCTCGGCACGCGCATCCTGCGGTGTGAGACCGCGCCTGTCGCAGCGCTGGCAGCAGTGCTGTACGCAGGCGGAAATATGTAAAAAGAGGGAGTGTACTTCGTTGGCAAAAAGCAATGTGGGCAAAAAGCCAATTTCTGAGGAAGAATATACAACAAACAAGGTGCTGACCGTGTTCAGCGTGTGCCTGCTCGGCGTTCTGGTGCTGATGATCCTTCAGCGCCTGCTCAACTACGGCAGCACGTTCATGATCGGTCTCATCGTTACCAAGATCCTGCTCGCCATCGGCATCATCGGCGTCGTCGGCGGTCTGGTCATGCTCGGCATGGAGCGCACGGGCCGCAGAAACGGCTCCCGCCGCATTATCTGCGGACGCAATCTGCTGATCGCAAGCGTTGTCATGACGGTCTGCATGAGCGCGATCAGCTACATCGGCATCGCTCCGATCAAGGCGCTTTATGTGATCCTGCCCGTTCTCGCGGTATTCTATCTGGTCTACCATTCCTATTCGACCGAGTTCTTCGTGATCACCGTGGACTGCGGTGCGGCGCTCGGCATGATGTGGCTCGTACACCGCGCCCTCGTTTCCTCGAACTTCACCTGGATGGCGTATGCCGTTCTGATCGCGGCGGCGGTTCTGACCGTTGCGCAGATCGCTGTCGTCCATTCCGTTCGCGGCAGACAGGGCAAGGCGAAGAACACCGGCAAAAAGGCAGAGGCACGCTTCAGCAGCAACGCCTTCCTGATGATGACCGTAACGCCGATCCTCATGGCGGTGCTGACCGCAGTCGTCCTGCTCGCTCCGACGCATATGATCGTCGTGATGGGTGTGGCAGCGGCATACCTGTTCGTGACCGCGGTTTACTACACGGTCAAGCTGATGTAATCTATTTGTTCGCAGGATGCGGCGGATGGCTCACGCAGTCGTCCGCCGTTTTGCTTTTGAGAAGGAGGGAACACGGATGCGCAGGACAGTCTGGGCGCTGCTGCTGTGTCTGCTCGCGGTGAGCGCAGGACTTGTATGGTATCCGTACCTGTCGGCGGAGCGCGTGAGCACGCCGTTCGAGGCGGCGGAGCTGCTCCAGCAGGCAGGAGAGGAGCCGGTGCGCTTCCGCTCGTCGGAGGTGGACCCGGACACGGTCTACCGCGCGCTGGAGGCGCGCTGGCCCTATGCCTTTGCGCTGCACGCGACCGTGCGCGCGAACAAAACGACCGACCTGCGCGTGGAGGTGTCGCGCCCCGGACGGCAGGCGCAGGCGAAGGCCTATGCTGCGGCGCTCGCCGCGGACTGCATCGCGGAGGACATGACGGCCGAGCAGAAGCTGCGCGCGCTGCATGACGCCCTCGTGCGGATGTGCGAATACGATGTCGATACCGAGCAGCAGGAGCAGCCTGACGGCTCGACGGCGCCGTTTTCGGCGGACGGCGCGCTGCTCGACCACAGGGCCGTGTGCGCCGGCTACGGCCGCGCTTACGCCATGCTGTGCGATGCGGCAGGCATCCCGGCGGTCTACGTTGCCTCCGAGCAGATGAACCACGGCTGGAATGCCGTGCGTCTGGACGGCAGGACCTGGTTTGTCGACTGCACGTTTGACGATCCGGTCCCCGACCGGGGACAGTACGTCTCCGAGGAGTTCTTTCTGGTGGACGCGGCGCAGCTTGCCGAGACGCATCAGTGGGACCGCGTGTTCTGCGAGCAGGCGCTCGACAGCCTCGGGGAGGAGCGCGTTCCGAAAGCGGAAAACGGGCCGGAAAATCTTTTTAAAAATTTCTTAAAGTTTTTTTCGAAAAAGTGTTGACACTTCGCGGATTATGGTGTATTATAAACAAGTCGTCAGCGAGAGGGCGACGATGAGAAAAGCAAACGGCGGTATAGCTTAGTTGGCTAGAGCGTCCGGTTCATACCCGGAAGGTCATTGGTTCAAGTCCAATTACCGCTACCACTTTTTTCTCTTGGCCCGTTGGTCAAGCGGTCAAGACACCGCCCTTTCACGGCGGTAACGGGGGTTCGATTCCCCCACGGGTCACCAAATGGAAGTTTAGCTCAGCTGGGAGAGCATCTGCCTTACAAGCAGAGGGTCAGCGGTTCGAGCCCGTTAACTTCCACCAACGAAACCACTCACTTCTGTGAGTGGTTTTCTTTTTTCAAAAATTCTGAATGCAGGCAAATGAAAGCCGAGCTGCCGCCCGCCGTCAGCCGTCGTTTCCGAAAAGAGGTACGTCTATGTCTGAAACCGTCATGACACATATCATCGCGCGCATCCGCACGGATTTTCCGACCAAGTTTGGCATCCCGCGCCAGAGCGGCCTTGCCGACGTGCCGGCGCGCATCGTTTTCGAGCCGGAATACCGCAACGCGGACGCGCTGCGCGGCATCGAGGAATACTCGCATCTCTGGCTCATCTGGCAGTTCTCCGAAGCGGTGCGCGAGAGCTGGTCTCCGACCGTCCGTCCGCCCAAACTCGGCGGCAACCGCCGCGTCGGCGTGTTCGCGACCCGCTCGCCCTTCCGGCCGAACGCCATCGGCCTGTCCTCGGTCCGCCTGCACCGCGTCGAATACGGCACGCACGAGGGCGCGGTGCTGCATATTTCGGGCGCGGACCTGATGGACGGTACGCCGATCTTCGACATCAAGCCCTATCTCGCCTACACCGATTCGCATCCCGAGGCGTCGGGCAGCTTTGCCCTCGCGGGGGACGCCGTGCGCGTCGAGTGCGCGGAGGGCGTTCTGGATGCCCTGCCGCAGGAAAAACGGGAGACTCTGCTGCGCGTTCTCGCGCAGGACCCCCGTCCCGGCTATCAGCATGAGGCGGGCCGCATCTACGGCTTTCCCTTCGGCGGCTTCGAGGTTCGCTTCACCGTTGCGGACGGCGTGCTGACCGTGCTCTCGGCGGAAAAAGTTTGAGCGGTTTAACATTTTGTTAATGCAATCGCTTTCCGGCTGCGTTATAATTATCATAGATATTTTTATCGAAAGCAGGGGGGAGAACTATGCCAAAAAAGATACTCATTGTCGAGGACGAGGCCAACATCCGCGAGCTGCTGCGCCTGTATCTCGAACGCGAGGGATATACCGTCCTCGAGGCTGAAAACGGCGTCGAGGGCATTAAAAAATGGAAGTCGGACAAGCCGGATATGCTGCTGCTCGATGTCATGATGCCGGTCATGGACGGCTGGGAGGTCTGCAGGGAGATCCGCGCGGAAAGCGACGTGCCGATCATCATGCTGACCGCCAAGGGCGAAACGGCCGACCGCGTTTCCGGTCTGGAGATGGGTGCGGACGACTATATCGTCAAGCCGCTCGAAATGCCCGAGGTCATCGCACGCGTGCGCGCGGTATTTCGCCGTATTGCGCCCGATGACGCACCCGAAAAGCTGTCGTTCGACAATCTCGTGATCGACAAGCAGGCCTACGATCTCGTCATCAAGGGCAAGCGCGTGGACGCGCCCCCGAAGGAGATCGAACTGCTGTACTTCCTCGCCTCCAGTCCCAACCGCGTATTCACACGCGCACAGCTGCTCGATGAGGTGTGGGGTTTCGACTACTTCGGAGATACGCGCACGGTCGACGTGCACGTCAAGCGCCTGCGCGAAAAGCTCGAGGGCGTGTCGGATAAATGGGAGCTGAAAACGGTCTGGGGCGTTGGCTACAAGTTCGAGACCAAGGAGTAAGCGATGAAAAAACGCAGCTTTTTCTTCAAGGAGTACCTGACCCACTTTATTCTGATCGTCGTTGCATTCACGCTCGCCGGCAGCGTGTTCTATCATCAGATGGCGAGCTACGCGCTGCGCGCCAAGCAGACCGAGCTGAAGACCACGGTTCAGACCCTTGCCGAGCAGAGCAAGCTCATGCAGGGCACGGACTCGGACGTGATACGCGAGCTGTACATGCTCTCCATCGCGCGCATCGCCAAGGAGGACGAGCTGACCGTCCTCGTCACGAACGAGAGCGGCGAGGTGCAGATGGCGGCGCATCCGAACGGCTCCACCTACAGCGTCAGCGGCTACCGCGTGCCGGCCGAGGTGGTCTCCGAGGTCACACGCAGCGGCAGCTATGCCGCGGTCGGTTCGGTCGGTGTGCTGACCGAGGCGACGAGCTACACAGTCGGCAGCTGCGTGCGCGACACTGACGGCAATGTCGCGGCGCTCATCTTCGTATCCTGCGAGGACCCGGCAACGGCCGGCGTAGTGCGGCATTCGACGCAGACGCTCGTGCTCATCCTGCTCGTGACGCTCGCCGCGATGCTCATTATCTCGTTCATTCTATCGCAGCATATCACGCGCCCGATCAAGAATATCGCGGCGGCGGCGAAGGAATTTGCCTCCGGAAACTTCGATGTGCGCGTTCCTGAGGACAATCACTGCTATGAGATCGACGAGCTGGCGGTCTCGTTCAACAACATGGCGCGCGACCTCGATCAGCTCGAGGAGCTGACGCGCGGCTTTATCTCGAATGTCAGCCATGAGTTCAAAACGCCGATGACGACGATCGGCGGCTTCGTGGACGGCATGATCGACGGCACCATTCCCGAGGAGCAGCGCGACAAGTATCTGCGCATCATCGCGGAGGAGACGCGCCGTCTGTCGCGCATGGTCAACCGTATGCTCGACGCAGCGAAGATCCAGTCGGGTGAGCTGCTGCTCAGTCCGGCGCCGTTCGATTTCTCCGCCATGACGAGCCAGATCATCCTCTCCTTCGAGCAGAAGATCGAGAAAAAGAAGCTGGAGGTAGAGTGCGAGCTTGATGACCGGCTGATCGTCATGGGCGACCGTGACCATCTGTACCGTGCGGTATACAATCTGGTGGACAATGCGGTGAAGTTCATCGACGAGGGCGGCAGGCTGACGCTCCGCGCCCATCCGGAGGGCGACTTCTGTGCGTTCTCTATCTCGAACACCGGCACAGGCATTTCCGCCGAGGATCTGCCGCACGTGTTCGACCGCTTCTACAAGGCGGATCGTTCGCGTTCGATGGACAAGACCGGCGCAGGCCTCGGTCTGTACATCGTCAAGAATATCATCAATCTGCACGGCGGAGAGATCTCCGTTCGCTCGGACGGCGGAGAGACCGAATTCGAGTTTACGCTTCCGCTCGCGAAGATATAAAAAGACTGTCGACAAAACAAGGGCATGGACGAAAGTCCATGCCCTTGTTATTATTGTCTTGAGGTTTTACCAACCGAAGCTCGAGAACGGGGAGGAGAAGCCGCCGAAGCTGCCGTAGCCATTGCCGTAATTGCCGTAATTATCGTTCTGGCTCTGGTTCTGCTGCTGTGTCTCAGCCGGATCGTCGCCCTCCAGATCGTGCGCATCAGTCAGCATAACGGTGATGTTCAGCGTCTTGCCGGTCGAGATGCGGTATACGCTCAGCGTCAGCTTGTCGCCCGCCTTCTTGCCTTCCTTGACCGTGTTCACGTCGTCCATGGTCGGGGTCGGGGTGCCGTCAACAGCGGTGATGACGTCGCCGACCTGCAAACCCTCGCTGGCTGCCTTTGCGCGGGAATCAATGGAATATACCTGCACGCCGGACACCTTGCCGTCTGCGGACTCGACGTTCTGACCGGTGATGCCGATGGACGGCCGGCCGGAAACGTAGCCGTTCTGGATGATCTCGTCGACGATATCCTTTGCGGTGTTGATCGGGATGGCGAAGCCCATGCCCTCAACGGTCGCGCTGCCGAAGGCGTTGCCGGACAGCTTCGCCGAGGTGATGCCGACGACCTGACCGTACTTGTTGATGAGCGCGCCGCCGGAGTTGCCGTTGTTGATGGAAGCGTCGGTCTGGATCAGGCTCATGACGCGGTCATTGACGGTAAGGTCGCGGTTGATCGCGGAGATGCGGCCGCCGGTGATGGTGTTCGCAAACTGAACGCCGCCGGGGGAGCCGATCGCGTAAGCATATTCGCCCGGTTCCAGCTGGTCGGAGTCGCCGAACTCTGCGGCGGTCAGCTCGGCAGAGGAGCTGACCTTGATAACGGCGAGGTCGGTCTGCTCGTCCGTGCCGACGATGGTCGCATCGAGTGAGGAGCTGTCGCTCAGCTGGACGGATACCGACTGCGCACCCTCGACAACGTGGTTGTTGGTGATGATGTAGCCGTCCTTGCTCATGATAACGCCCGAGCCGCTGCCCTGTCCTTCGCTCGTGGTCGAGATAACGGATACGACCGAGGGGCTGACCTTTTTGTAGATGTCCTCGCCGGCTAAGCCGTCCGTCGCATCGCCGCTGCCGCTGTCCGAGGGCTTGCTGTTGATCTGCATGGTCGGCGTGGAGCTGTTGTCGGTCGAGGCAGATGCCGAGCTGTCCGTTTGGCTGCTGCCGGTGACGAAATAGGTGGCTACCGCGCCGCCTGCGAACAGAAGGCAGGCCGCGGCGACGCTGCACAGGCCGATGACGAGCCTGCGGCCGCTTTTTCTGCTGCGGTGCGGCATTGCGTTCTGCTGATTCTGCTGATGCCATGCGTCACTGTACGGAATGCCGTTCTGCTGCTGCGGTGTCTGCTGAATCGGCGGCTGCTGGGAGGACTGGAATTGCTGTGCGTTGCTGCGCTCACGCGGAGACAGATACTCCGGGTGCTGCACCGGCGTCTGGAACGGGGTGCGCGGCTCCTCACCGGACTGTGGCTGCTGCTGCGCCTGCGGCGTTTCGGTCTGCTGCGGCTGCGCAGGAGAATCGTTCTGCTGTGCCTGCGGCTCTGCGGCGGGAGTCTGGGTTTCCGCTGCCTTGTTTTCGGCAGTCTGGTTTTCGTTTTCCAATTTATTATTGAAGTCGTCCATTTGAATGGCCTCCTTATCGTTTACTGTCTCTATTGTAAATTTGCTGTGTGGCAGTTTGTTGAAAACAATGTGAACATACTTTGAACAATTATTTATTATAGCACGCGCAGGTGCATATGAAAAGGGCGCACCGAGGTGCGCCCTTAGACTGTCGAAGGAGGAAGGCGGCTATGCTACCGGAGCATTTCGCCCGCATAGGCAAGCCCCTGATGAATGTTGACGCCTGCGCTTTCGATCGCACCGGCGATGATGACCGCCGCGATGATGATGGCGGCTGCGATGATGATCTTGCCGATCAGGTTTTGATATTCTTTCATTTTAGTTCCTCCCTCTGGTCTGGTATTCAGTTCAGCTCGTCGAGCGGCGTCAGCACGGCGTCCTTCGGCGGCGCGGAAACCGGTGCCGAGGACGGGGCGAGGCTGAGCGAGAGATCGAACGTGAGCGTGCCCTGATTGCGCAGATGGTTGGAGAGGGTCATTCTGCCGCTCGTGCCGGAGAGATCAAAGGTCAGACGGGTGCGGTTGGCAACCGGGAACAGGCTGCCCTTGATGTCGAGGGTCAGATCTCCCGACGCCGCGCCGGTGGCAGTGTTGAGAGTATAGCTTCCGCTGACGCCGACCATATCATCCTCTTCGCCGCCGAGCAGAGATTTGACCGAGGGCTGCGCAGTACAGCGATCGCCCGAGCGCGTGAACACCGCATCGCCCAGTACAGCAGACAGGCTCTGCTGCCTGTCCTCGAGCGAGCTGTAAAAGCCGCTCCAGCCGCCGTATTCCTCCGCATACGCCTCGGCGGAGGCGAGAAGCGCCGCGCCGCAGGTGTTTTGGGTATCAGCGTTCCGGTACAGCGTCAAAAGATCGCCGAGCGCGGTCTTTTCGCTGAAATGCTCCTCATAATACCAGCCGTCCGTCTTTTTGTCCGTACCGCTGCTCGAGGTGAGTGCAGAGAACAGCAGCGGACTGCGCACATACAGCGTGTCCGTATCGGCGTTGTAGATCAGGTCGAACGCCGCGTTCCCGAGAGCGCTCTTATAATAGGAAAGCATGGACGCGGAGAAGAGCTGCGAGGTCGGGCCATCCGCGCTGCTGATAAGGTCGGACGAGAGAAGACCCGCGAGTGCGGAAAGATCGGCGGACGCAGAGAGCGAGGCGCTTTTTCCGTCCGAGATGAGCGTCATCGTGCCCGAAGCGCTGTATTTTTTGTCGCCGCTGATCGTGTCGAACGCGGTGCAGTCCAGCTTTGCGGTGAGCCCCATGCGCACGGCATCGGCATTTTGCAGCCTGGGCACGGCGGCGAGCCAGCGGTTCGCGGTCGTAAAGCCGCTGTCGATGCTCTCGAGCAGCGCGTCCCGGTCATACAGCACCGCGCACTGTGCGCCGTCGTCCCATTCGACGGTCAGACCGAGGCTTTCCGCGAGAAAACGTACGGGGACGCAGGTGCGGCCGTCCTTTTCGATGGGCGAGGCGTCGAGCGGAACGGTTTTCAGCACCTTGCCGGTCACCCTGTCGGAAACGGTGAGGGTGTCACCGCCGATTGCGAAGCGGCAGACCGTGCCGTCAAGCGAAGCGAAAACCGTGCCGCTGTCGTAGCCGACCTCAGCGCCAAGCGCTTCCGCGACCGTGCGGAAGGGTACCATGGTGCGGCCGTTCTCGAAGAACGGCTGAACGTCGGGGAACGTGAGCGTCTTGCCGGAAAGCTGCACGCTGAGTGCGGGGACGGCGTACAAATCGTCCTGAAGCGTCATGTCGAGCGCCGTGCTGCGGTAGAAGGCCTCGCGGTCATCCCAGTAACCGCTGTCGAGCCATTCCTCGAGGTCGCTCTGCTCGGCGTCATGGAAGCGGAGCGCGACGGACGGGTCGCTATGTATCTCGTCGAGATGGCGGCGGTAGCAGTCGCTCGCCTGATCGTAGCTGAACTTGTCGAACCACCAATCATAGGAGGAGGTGTACGCCTCCACGCTGTCGTAGCCGAACTGCTGGTACATGGGCGGCGCGGTGTCGAGCGCGAGCGCTGCGGGCAGCGAGGACACGGCAAGAGACGCCGCGAGAGCGGCAGTGAGCAGTCGTTTATGCTTCATAGAGATCCTCCTTTGTATGCAGGTGTGAATACTGCTTTATTTTTCTATTGTACTACATATGCCGCTGAACTGTCCATTGCCCTTTTGAACGGATTTCGGCGCGAAAAACCGTCATGATTTCCGGGGCGTCCGCGTAGCATGGAGAGAGGGAGGGGAGAGAAATGTTCATCACCATCACGCGCTCCATGCTGCGCCGTGTCGCGGCGGCAGCGGCGGCTTTTGCGGTCGTCGCGGCGCTTTTCATGATGTTCCCGCAGGGAAAGACCGAGCAGACCGCAGCGGCGGACGGAAACTGGGGACTGTCGTTCCGCGCGGAGGGGCAGCAGCCCGAAGGCAACGTCTCCGCCGGAGAGCTGCGGCAGTGGGATGCGTATTATGTGGGCGATCCGGCGGAAAAGGTTATTTATCTGACGTTTGACGCCGGATATGAGAACGGCTGCACAGCAGCGATTCTGGACGCGCTCAAAAAGCACAGCGCACCGGCCTGCTTTTTCGTCGTCGGCAACTATATCGATACCGCGCCCGAGCTCGTGCTCCGCATGGTGCAGGAGGGACACATCGTCGGCAATCACACGCTGCACCACCCGGATATGTCCGCGATACAGGACGAAGCGTCGTTTTCGGCGGAGCTTGACGGCCTTGCGGACAAATACCGGGAACTCACGGGCGAGGAGATGAAGAAATTCTACCGTCCGCCGCAGGGGAAATTCAGCGAGAGCAATCTCGCCATGGCGCAGAAACTCGGCTACCGCACGATCTTCTGGTCGCTCGCCTATGTGGACTGGTATACCGACGATCAGCCGACCGATGAGCAGGCGTTTTCCAAGCTCGTGCCGCGCATCCATCCGGGCGCGGTCGTGCTGCTGCACTCGACGAGCGCGACCAACGCGCGCATCCTCGATGAGCTGCTCGCAAAGTGGGAGGCGCTCGGCTACCGCTTCGCCTCGCTCGAGGAGCTCGCAGGCGAAAAGGCGGAATGAAGGTGCGTCACGAGTAGTCCTCGAGCAGCTGCGTCAGCTCGGTCTCGCTTTGCAGCGTGATGCCGCGGCGGAGCGCTTCCCGGTCGGCACTCGGCAGCGTGCGCACATCGATCGCCGTCGTGAGGATGACCTCGCCGTTCTGCGAGATGGTCAGGTGCGTGCCGTCCGTACCGGCGACGAGCGAAGCGGCGTCTGCGGGAACGGCGGCAGGCACACGGACGGCGCGCACGGCAAGGACGAGCATGACGGCGGCAAGGAGCAGAAAGATCAGGAGCGCGGCGGCGCGCTGCCGCGCCTGACGGCGTGCGAGCAGAAAAAATCCCTGTATCATTGACAAAACCTCCGTTACAGATGTAATTCCTAAAATAGACAAGAGAGAGACTGCGTGATTTGAGTATTCCCACAAAATTTTTGTCTATTCCGCGAAGTTCTGTAAAAATAATTTGGCATTTCGGCTCTTGTGTGTTATAATGGCATAGACCGCTATAATACTGTATTCCCGCTCTGTCCCGGCACAGGGACGAAAATGGGGATATTTCATTCTGCGGGCGTTTTTTCAGCCGTGCGGGAACAAAACGGGCGGTGAAAACGTCCGTACCTGTACAGGTAAATGACAGCTGCCCGTGCGCATTCTGCCGGGCATACCCTGCGGCCTTCGGCTGCCGGGCAAGGAGGATACCGAATTGTCAAAAAGAAAAAATGGATCGGTCATCGGACGGTTTTTCGGACGCCTGCTGCTGACGTTAGTGCTCGTCGGCGTGCTGTGCGGCTGCTTCTGCGGCATTGCATTTGCGTTCTATGTTCATACGAGCATCAACCCGTCCGCGAAGGAAACTGCTTCCGAAATCAGCAAGGGTCTCGGCCTGAACCTCAACTCGTTCATCTATACGACGGACGCGGAGACAGGCGAGGAGGCCGTTTATGAGACCATCAAGGGCCGCGAGAACCGCGAATGGGTCGACAGCGACAAAATTCCGGACAATCTCAAGAACGCCGTCGTCGCCATCGAGGACGAGCGCTTCTACAAGCATCACGGCGTAGACTGGTGGCGCACGCTCGGCGCGGTCAAGGGCTGGGTGCTCGGCGGCGACCAGTACGGCGGCTCGACGATCACGCAGCAGCTCATCAAAAACATCACTGAGGACAAGGATTACTCTATTAAGCGCAAGGTAAACGAGATTTTTCGTGCTTTTGCGCTCGAAAAGGAGATCGACGACAAGGACCGCATCCTCGTCATGTACCTCAACACCATCTACCTCGGCTACAACAGCTATGGCGTGCAGACCGCGGCGGACCGTTACTTCGGCAAGGATGTTTCGCAGCTCGATCTGGCGGAATGCGCTGTTCTGGCCGGCCTGACCAACAATCCGTCCATCTACGACGTATACAACCATCCCGATAAAGTAAAATCGCGTCAGGAGACCATTCTGTCGCAGATGCTCGATCAGAAGATGATCACCGAGGACGAGTACAATGCGGCCGTTTCCGAGCAGCTGAACTACCGTCCCTACGAGGAATACCAGAAGGACGTCAAGTCTACCTACAGCTACTTCACCGATGAGGTCATCAAGGACGTCATAGGCGATCTGAAGGAGCAGAAGGGTTATTCCGAGCTGGTCGCAGAGAATATGGTATATTCCGGCGGCCTCAAGATTTATGCGACCATTGATACCAAGGTTCAGGATGCTCTGGACAGCGTATATACCGATGATTCCGCGTTCCCGAACACGGAAAAGTACGGCGAAGTGCCGGAAAGCGCCATGGTCATCACGGACAAGCAGGGCGATATCGTCGCGATCGCAGGCGGACGCGGCCAGAAAACGCTCAGCCGTTCGTTCTCCTTTGCGACCGATGCACGCCGCCAGCCGGGTTCCTCGTTCAAGCCGCTGGCAAGCTACGGCCCGGCGATGGATGCAGGCATCATCGTTCCGAGCACGACGATCTACGACCGCGCCTTCTCCGAGGGCGAGGACGGTATGCCGTGGCCGATGAACGACGGCAAGTACCCGACCGGCCGCTCCCTGACCATCAAGGAAGGCGTTACGCGCTCGCTCAACACCGTCTCGGTACAGGTGCTCAACGCACTGACACCGCAGGCTTCCTATGATTTCCTCACCAACCAGCTCGACATCAAGCTGGTCGGCAGCCGTACCAACGAGGACGGCACAGTCCAGTCGGATATCGCTCTGGCGCCTCTGGCGCTCGGCGCGCTGACCGACGGCGTGACGGTCCGCGAAATGGCTGGCGGCTACTCTACCTTCATCAACGACGGCGTGTTCGGCGGTACGCGCACCTATACGAAGGTGCTCGACAACGAGGGCAACACCGTTCTTGAAAACACTCCTTATACCGACAAGGGCTTTACCAACGTCCATACCGTATATGATATGCTCGACTGTCTGCAGAACGTTACCGCACACGGTACCGCCTACGGCATTCAGATCGACGGCGTGGAGACCGCGGGCAAGACCGGTACCACGAGCTCGAACACGGATATCTGGTTCTGCGGCGTAACGCCGGAATACTCTGCGGCGGTCTGGGTAGGCTATGAGCATAACTACCGTCTGGACGGCCTGTATGGCCGAAACGCGGCGGAGATCTGGCTCAAGGTCATGGAAAAGGTTCATGCCGACGACAGCGGTCTTGTCTTTGACTCGCATCCGCAGGATTTCGTCGAGGAGACCTACTGCATGGATACCGGCCTGTTGGCATCCGGCGCCTGCCGCGAGGCGGGACGTGCAGCGACCGGCCGCTTCTGGAAGGACAAGGTTCCGACGCAGACATGCAGCCATGAAAACATCGAGGAGAAGTACGACTTCGAGACGAGCGGCATGGATGACTACTACGACGAGTATGACGACGAGGAAAGCGACGACAGCTCGAACACCGACAGCAGCACCGACTCGACCGATAACGGCGACAGCAGTTATGAAAACGGCGACAGCGGTGACGGCGGCGACAGCAGCGGCGGTGATGACGGCAGCAGCAGCGGCGGTGATGACGACGGCGGCAACATTGCACCGACGCCCGATCCCGAACCGGCGCCCGATCCGTCAGAGGGAGACCCGGAGAGCTGATCTTCGGTATGCCGGACAGTCCGGCACAGAAAAGTAAATACAGACGGGCGGAGGGCCGCGAATGCAGCTCTCCTCCCGAAAAACGTTCAGTGCTGCACAAGGCCGCACAGACCGGGGCGTTAGCGGTGCCTTGAACCTGCAATCCGCTTCAGCAGGGGTCGTGCAGACAAAGAGGGTCGCATATGCGGCGAGGCAGCCACTCACAGGACGATGAGAGACCGGTACTGCGCAACGGAGGACTGTGAACCATGTCAGGCGGGGAACCGAGCAGCATTAAGCAGAAACCATCGTGTGCCGCAGAGCTGCCGATCTTGAGTCCGAAATGCGGAAAGGCAGCCGGGTGTGTGTTTTCGAATTGCCTGCGTGCGGTCTTGTGGAGCACTGAACGAAAGTATAGGGGACTTCAAAAGTCCCCTATATACAAATCACGGTTCCGGAGAAACCGTGATTTGATACCCGAATGACGCCGCCCTGGGCGGCTGAGTCGGGGAGCAAATCACCCGGCAAAGCTGGGCGATTTGCTGCATCGCTCCGCGATGCAGTTTTATGCCGCGTCGGAGACGCGGTTCTTATCAACCTTGAATGAACCGGAGGTTGAACTGTGCGGACAAAGTTCGCGAGAGAACGCTTTGAGGCGGGCTTACGCCCGTCTCTTTTTTATGAGAGGAACTGCGGAGGGAGGGTTTCGCTTTGTATCAGGCTTTATACCGCAAATGGCGGCCGCAGACCTTTGCGGACGTGATCGGACAGCAGCATGTCACCGACACGCTGCGCGCTCAGCTTCAGAGCGGCAGACTCAGCCATGCGTATCTGTTCACCGGTACGCGCGGCACGGGCAAGACGACCTGCGCGAAAATTCTCGCCCGGGCGGTCAACTGCGAGCATCCGGTGAACGGCGACCCGTGCAACGAATGCGCCGCGTGCCGCGGCATTCTGGACGGCTCGGTGCTCGACGTGACCGAGATCGACGCGGCGTCCAACAACGGCGTCGACAATATCCGCGACCTGCGCGACGAGACGCGCTATACGCCCGCGCAGGTCAAAAAGCGCGTGTTCATCATCGACGAGGTGCATATGCTCTCGATCGGCGCGTTCAACGCGCTGCTGAAAACGCTCGAGGAGCCGCCCGAGCACGTGCTGTTCATCCTCGCCACGACCGAGCTGCACAAGGTCCCGGCGACCATTCTTTCGCGCTGTCAGCGCTTCGACTTCCGCCGCATCGGTGCGGAGGACATCGCGCGGCGTCTGCTCGACGTCGCGGCAGGCGAAGGTATCGAGCTGACCGAGGGGGCGGCGCGGCTGATCGCCCGCCTCGCAGACGGCGCGATGCGCGACGCGCTGTCCATGCTCGACCGCGCAGCGGCGGCCGGCGCCGTCGACGAGGAGACGGTCACGGCGGCGCTCGGCGTGATGGGGCAGGATGACGGCATTCATCTTGCGGAGCACTTCAAGACAGGCGATCTCGCGGCGGCGGTGACGCTGCTGGAGGAATATTACAGCGCAGGCCGCGACCTTGCGGCGGCATTTGATCAGATGCTCGGCCTGATACGCGACGCGCTGCTCGTCAAGACAAGCAGAACTGATGTTTCCGCGCTAATCTCGCCGGCGTATACGGTGAAAACGCTTCAGGGACTGTGCGACGGCCTCGCGGCCTCGACGCTTATCGCGTGGAGCCGCATCATCGGGGACTCGCTCGACCGGATGCGCTCGGCGGCGAACCGCCGTGTAGAGGCCGAGCTGTGCGCCGTGCGGCTGTGCAGTCTGGGCGCGGAGAATTATGATACGCTCGGCGGCCGCGTCGAGGCGCTCGAGGAAAAGCTCAAAAACGGCGTGCCGGTGCAGGTCGTGCAGACGCCGCAGAGCGGCGGCATGGCGCCCCCTCCGCCGGGAGATGAGGACGCACCCCCGCCGCCGGGCGACGAGGACGCGCCGCCGCTGATCGACGGGGAGCCGGCACCGCAGGCGAAGCCGGGCAAACCGGCCGGCCCGACGCTGACGCTCTGGCCGCAGTGGGCGCGGCTGCTGGATGCCCTGATGGGCAAGATCAACGTCGGCGCACTGACGAACATCAAGCTCGGCGCGAAGGGCGCGCTCGAGGACGGCGCGCTCGTCATCCTCTGCGAGGACAGAATGACTTATATCCTCGCGCAAAAGGATGAGACACTCGCGGTCATTCGGGAACAGGCGGCGAAGCTGAACGGCGGCCCAATCAAGGTCCGCGTGCGTGAGGCGGGAGACGAGATCATACAGGAAAAAAACGACATGGTAGAGGAACTCATCGACCATGCGAAGAATTTAGACGTTGACATAAAGACACTTTAAGGAGGACACTTAAAATGGCAAAGGGTAAGAATTTCGGCGGCTTCGGCGGCGGCATGAACATGCAGGCAATGATGAAGCAGGCGCAGAAGATGCAGGAGAATATGCTCAAGGCACAGGAGGAGATCGCCGTTATGGAGACCACCGGCACGGCGGGCGGCGGCATGGTGACCGCAGTCGTTACCGGCACCTCCACGCTCAAGAGCATCGAGATCAAGCCGGATGTTGTCGATCCGGACGACATCGATATGCTTCAGGATCTCGTTGTCGCGGCGGTCAACGAGGCGCTCAAGGCGGCGACCGAGAAGTCGCAGAGCCAGATGTCCGCACTGACGGGCGGCCTCGGCGGCGGTCTGGGCGGCCTGCTGTAATGGATTACTTCGCACCACCGGTCGAGCGGCTGATTGAGGAGTTCGCCAGACTGCCCGGCATCGGCCAGAAGAGCGCACAGCGTCTGGCGTTCCATGTGCTCGATATGCCAAAGGAGGACGCGGAGCGCTTCGCGAGCGCCATCCGCGAGGCGAAGGAAAAGACCTTCACCTGCAAACGCTGTCAGAACCTCACGGACAGCGAGGAGTGCCCGATCTGCGCGGACAAGTCGCGCGACCAGAAGACCATCTGCGTCGTGGCAGACCCGCGCGACGTGATCGCCTTCGAGCGCACGAAGGAATACCGCGGCCTGTACCATGTGCTGCACGGCACGCTCTCGCCGATGGGTCATGTCGGCCCGGACGATATCCGCATTCGCGAGCTGGTGCAGCGCATCGCCGACGAGGACACCCGGGAGGTCATCCTCGCGACCAATCCGGACACCGAGGGCGAAGCGACCGCGATGTATATCTCGCGCCTGCTCCAGCCGTTCGACATTAAAATCACGCGCCTTGCCTACGGCATTCCGGTCGGCGGACATCTCGAGTTTGTCGATGAGGTCACGCTCACCCGCGCTCTCGAGGGCCGCCGGGAGCTGTAGGCGGCTCTCAATCTTGCTGTATATTGTGTAATATTATAAAATGACCAGCTTTGCCGGTCATTTTATACCTCGACTCAGCGCCCTTGGGGCGCGTCCGGGGGTATCAAAATTCGGTTTCTGCGGAACCGGATTTTGTAGATAGGGGGTATTGGATACCCCCTATCGCGCGCGAAGAGCGCAAAAAAAACAGGAACAGCCGGGCTTTCGCCCAGCCGCTCCCGCAATAAAAGGTAGGATAGAGAGTAGAAAGCAAGAACATGTGGGGGGATCTTACGCTTTCCACATTTTTTATGATACGGAACAATTGTGTACATTCTGTGAACATTTCGCTGAAATTTATATTTGGGAGGAAAAAAGCCTGTGGCTGATCTGAAGAAAGAAATTGAAAATCGGCGCACATTTGCGATCATTTCGCATCCTGACGCCGGTAAAACAACCATAACCGAGAAATTCCTGCTGTACGGCGGAGCGATTCAGGAGGCCGGCATGGTCAAGGGCAAGAAGAACAGCCGCCATGCGGTTTCTGACTGGATGGAGATCGAGAAGCAGCGCGGTATTTCGGTCACGTCCTCCGTTCTTCAGTTCCGCTACGAGGGCAAGTGCATCAACATTCTGGATACTCCGGGCCATCAGGACTTCTCCGAGGATACCTACCGCACGCTGATGGCGGCGGACGCCGCCGTCATGGTCATCGACGCATCCAAGGGCGTCGAGGCGCAGACGCGCAAGCTGTTCAAGGTCTGTGCGATGCGCGGCGTGCCGATCTTCACCTTCATCAACAAGATGGACCGCGAGGCGCGTGACCCGTACGAGCTGCTCGAGGACATCGAGAACGAGCTCGGCATCGGTACCTATGCCGTCAACTGGCCGATCGGCTCGGGCAAGCGCTTCAAGGGCGTATACGACCGCATGGACGATGAGGTCATCGCCTTCGAGGGTGCGGACTTCCGCCACGAGGTCAAGGCGCAGCGCATGTCCATTGACGACCCCATTCTCGAGGGTCTGCTGCCCGAGGATCAGTATCAGACGCTCATCGACGATGTGGAGCTGCTTTCCGGCGCGGGCGACGAGTTCGACCTCAAGGCCGTGCACGAGGGCAGGCTTTCGCCGGTATTCTTCGGCTCCGCTCTGACCAACTTCGGCGTCGAGCCGTTCCTGAAGAAGTTCCTGCAGATGACGCCGCCGCCGACTGCACGCACCGCAGACATCGGCGTGATCGACCCGTTCGACCCGCATTTCTCCGCGTTCGTGTTCAAGATCCAGGCGAACATGAACAAGGCGCACCGCGACCGTGTTGCGTTCATGCGTATCTGCTCCGGCAAGTTTGAGCGCGGTCAGGACGTGCTGCACGTTCAGTCCGGCAAGAAGATGGTGCTTGCCGCACCGCAGCAGCTGATGGCGCAGGACCGCTCGATCGTAGATGAGGCCTACGCAGGCGACATCATCGGTATTTTTGACCCGGGCGTGTTCTCCATCGGCGATACCGTGTGCGACCCCAAGCATAAGTGCGTGTTCTCCGGCATCCCGACCTTCGCGCCCGAGCTGTTCGCCGTCGTTCGTCAGAAGGACACCCTCAAGCGCAAGCAGTTCGTCAAGGGCGTGGAGCAGATCGCGCAGGAGGGCGCGATTCAGATCTTCCGCGAGCCGAATGCCGGCATGGAGTCGGTCATCGTCGGCGTTGTCGGCGTGCTCCAGTTCGAGGTGCTCGAGTATCGTCTGAAGAACGAGTACAACGTCGAGATCATCCGCGAGAACCTGCCGTATGAGCATGTCCGTTGGGTCGAGAACGACGAGGAGGACTTTGACGTCAAGCGCCTCCAGCTGACGAGCGACACCAAGATCGTCGAGGACCTCAGGGGCAACACGCTCCTGCTGTTCACCTCGCCGTGGAACATCACCTACGCGACCGACCACAATGAGGGCCTGCGTCTGGCGGAGTTCTCGGAAAACGCTTAAAGAACTGTCGCGGAACCACGGTTCCGCCGACAAGCTGTGTTCTGACAGCGCTTCGCGCCGCAGAACACGGACGTCCGAAAGTTCCTATTCAGAAACTTTCTCCCTCTTAAAGTCACAAAACCGAGGTACACGCCCCCGGTTTTGTGGAATTTGCTTTGCAAATTCTATTTCATACGCGCTGCCGCGCGGTATGTGTTTTTATTAAATTTTATCTACAAGCCTTTTACAGCCGCTTCGACTTTTTTCGGTCGGGGCGGCTTTTTTCATGCGCCCAGCCGGGTGAGTTCGGTGCCGGGGTAGTAGTGCGCGAGGATCTCGCGGTAGTCCGCGCCGTTTTCGGCCATGTATTTCGCGCCGTACTGCGACAGACCGACGCCGTGGCCGTAGCCGATGGTGTGGAAGGTAAGCGAGTCATCGGCGGTCGTGACCGTGAAATTGGTCGAGCGCAGGCCGAACAGCTCGCGCACCGCCGTGCCTTCGACCGTGACGCCGCCGAGCTTTACGGTTTTGATGCCGCCGGCGTCCGAGCGGACCGAGGCCTTGAACCAGGCGGAGGGCGGGCCGGAAAGATCGGCGGCAGGGAAGGCGGAGCCGGCCTTTTCGCGGAAATCGTCTGCTGAAACAGTGACAGCGCTCTCGTAGCCGTCAAAAGCCGTGCCGCCGGGACTGACCACGCTTTGCAGGTAGGGGACATCCTCACCCCAGACATCGGCGGCGGACTCGGTGCGCGGGCCGCTGACACAGTGAAATACCGCCGCGATGGGTGCGCCCTCGCTCGTCAGGATTTCGCCTTCGGTGTCGCGGACGGCCGCACGGATGGCGGAGATTTCATCCGTGCCGAATACGGAGACTGCGGGACTGCGGTAGGCGGCGCAGTGGCGGTAATCGTCGCACAGATCGGCCTCGGGATGGGCGTCCGGGCGTCCGCGGGACAGCTTGCACAGCGCATAGGTTCGTGCGGCGACCGCCTGCGCGCGCAGCGCCTCACGCGGAAAATCTGCCGGGATCTCCGCGGCGGTGACGCCCTCTACATAGCTTTCGAGCGTAAGCTCGGTCGGTTTGCCGTCAATCTGCACAGTCACCGTTTCGTTTTTGGAAACGGTTGGCGTTTCGGCGGCGCCTTCGGCAGATTCATGTGAAATATCCTGCGGCCAGAGCACGGGCAGCAGGAAAAGCGCCGCCACGAGCAGCACGGCGGTAAACAGCAGTCGGCGCACAGGTCTCATCTCCCTTCGTTTCTCTGGGACAGTATATGCAATGAGTCCGAAAAACAGGACACAAGCCTGCTGTTTTCTATTGACATTGCTTCTGATTTGAAGTATTATGGAATTAAGAGAAACGAACAAATGTTCGATAAACGAAAGTGCGAACGGGAGGTACAACATGGAACTCTGCAAAATGGCTCAGGAATACCGCCGCAACACGGCGCTGCTCGAACTGCGCAAGAAACAGCTTCTGGCGGCAAAGCGTCACGCGAAGCAGTACGAAGTGAAATACAGGCTGATGCGGCGCATACGCATGCTGAACGAAATGATAAACGAGAGCCGTCTGGCGGCGTTCGAAATGGAGAATTATTATGAAAAGGAGGGGGAGTATGTCGGGCGAACGGCAGTATGACCGCTGTGCATATGAAAGCTATATCCGCGATCTCGGGGAGGAGAACAGCACGCTGCGCGCGGCATTCCGGACGGCATTTTTCGAGGCGATGCGCAGCGAGCTGACCGCGCGGCAGTACGAGGTGCTGCGGCTGGAGACGGTCGAGGGGATGAACGGCAAGGAGGTCGCGGCGCGTCTTGGCATCACGCAGTCTGCGGTTTCGCGGCACAAGTCGCGCGGCATGAAGCGGCTTCGGTCGCTGCTCTCGTATAATCTCGAGCTGCTCTAAGGGGGACGCTGTCCCCCTTAGATACGCCCCCGGTTCCTGACGAAACCGGGGGCGATAACCCCCTCTCGTCCGCACAGCGGACGAGGCCGCGCCGCCGCGGCGCGGGCAGAGGTAAGAAAGTCAGGTACACGCCCCGACTTTCTTGGAGATTTTTAAGCGGCGCTCTGCGGAGCGCCTGTCCTGCCTGTTTTGCCGAAGGCAAAATGCGGCAGGAGATAGCGCGCAAAGCGCGCAAAAGGCACGCCGACGGCGTGCCTTTTATTTGATAGCTTTCGGACGTCCGTGCTCTGCGGAGTCAGAACACAGCTTGTCGGGAAAACGAAGTTTTTCGACTGCTTAAAAGAAAAACGCGACATCAGGCCGCGCATTTGCACCGCCCCGTCGCGTTTCTTGGCAATAAATAAAAACGGCGGCAGGGAGTAGTCTCAAACCTACCACCGAACTTGTGAACACATTATACATCGATTCCCGGTCGGACGGCAAGATAAAAAATTCACAAAATCGAGTTTACACCTTGTTAACATTTGTACAAAATTGCAGGACGGTTACAGGCCGTCCTGCGCGCAACGGAAGCACGCAGGAAAAGAGCGCGTTTTTCGGCAGAAAAGATGCAGATTTTCCGCGGATTTCTCTTTACAAAAGGCGTGCGGTGTGTTATCCTATATATACTGTTGCCCCATGCTTAGCTGTCGGATAACCGGACGCGTTCCTATCGCTCCATTTCACCAAGCCGCGGCCCAGCCTGAGGGTACAAAAATCATATTTTCGAAAGGTGAAAACGAACATGATCCGTAAGGAAGACAAGACTGCCGTTATCGAGGCAAACCGCACCCACGCTACCGACACCGGTTCCCCGGAGGTTCAGGTTGCAATTCTGACCGCCCGCATCAAGGAGCTCACCGAGCACCTGAAGGTTCACAAGAAGGACAACCACTCCCGCCGCGGCCTGCTGAAGATGGTTGGTCAGCGCCGTTCCATGCTGGCTTACCTGCAGAAGAAGGACATCAACCGCTACCGCGCTCTGATCGCTAAGCTGGGTATCCGTAAGTAAGAAACGTTTTATAGGGGAGCAGTCTGCTCCCCTGTTTCTATACCTGCGAAAAAAGCATCTGCTTTCCCCAAGGAAGTTTATCAACCGGGCGGCATAAACCTGCTTTTTAGCGTTTGAAAGAGGGACGAGGGCATCTTCGTTCCTGTTTCAAGTGCTAAAAGCCGGTGCCGCCCTCCAAAAATCAAAGGAGGAAACAAAATGGCAAATATCAACCACTTTGACTTCAAAAACTACCGCGTTTTTGAGACCGAGATCGCCGGCCGCAAGCTGACCGTCGAGACCGGCAAGATGGCGCAGCTGGCAAACGGCTCCTGCCTCGTCCGCTACGGCGAGACCGCAGTCCTCGTTACCGCTACCGCATCCGCAAAGCCGCGCGACGGCATCGACTTTTTCCCGCTCTCCGTTGACTTCGAGGAGCGCATGTACGCCGTAGGCCGCATCCCCGGCTCCTTCATGCGCCGCGAGGGCCGTCCGTCCGAGAAGGCGATCCTGTCCTCCCGTCAGATCGACCGCCCGATGCGTCCGCTGTTCCCGAAAGACCTGCGCAACGACGTTTCCATCGTCTGCACCGTCCTCGAGAACGATTATGACAACTCTCCCGAGGTAGTCGCTCTGCTGGGCGCTTCCATCGCGGTCTCCATCTCCGACATCCCGTTCGACTACGTTGTAGCCGGCTGCCAGGTCGGCATCGTCGACGGCAAGACCGTCATCAACCCGACCTCCGAGCAGCGCAAGGTTTCCGAGATGGACGTTACCCTGTGCGCGACCAAGGACAAGATCGTCATGATCGAGGCCGGCGCGAAGGAAGTTCCGGAGGACGAGATGTTTAACGCCCTCATGGAGGCTCATGAGGAGCTGAAGAAGGTCTGCGCGTTCATCCAGTCCATCAAGGACGAGATCGGCAAGCCGAAGTTCGAGTATGAGCATCACGACATCGACCACGACCTGTTCGACAAGCTCGAGGCAGAGTGCAACGACAAGTTCGAGGTCGCTATGGATACCGACGACAAGACCGTCCGCGACGCAGGCGTTCGCGAGATCGTTGACGCATTCGAGGCGACCCTGTCCGACGAGTACAAGGAAGAGCACGGCGCAAACCTCGGCGAGTGCGTGGACAAGCTCCAGAAGAAGATCGTCCGCCGCTGGCTGGCAAACGGCAAGCGCGTCGATGGCCGCGGCATGGAGGAAGTCCGTCCGCTGGCTGCTGAAGTTCACGTTCTGCCGCGCGTTCACGGTTCCGGTATGTTCACCCGCGGTCAGACCCAGGTTCTGACGCTCTGCACCCTCGGCACGCTGGGCGATGCACAGGAGCTCGACACCATCTTCGAGGAGAAGGAGAAGCGCTACATTCACCACTACAACTTCCCGTCCTTCTCTGTCGGCGAAACCCGTCCGTCCCGCGGCCCCGGCCGTCGTGAGATCGGTCACGGCGCTCTGGCTGAGCGCGCTCTGCTGCCGGTCATCCCGCCGGTAAGCGAGTTCCCGTATGCGCTGCGTCTGGTTTCCGAGGTCATCTCCTCCAACGGCTCCACCTCTCAGGGCTCTGTCTGCGGTTCCACGCTGGCTCTGATGGATGCAGGCGTTCCGATCAAGGCGCCGGTTGCCGGCATTTCCTGCGGTCTGATCACCGACGGCGGTCAGGAGACCACCTTTACCGATATTCAGGGCGTTGAGGACTTCTACGGCGACATGGACTTCAAGGTAGCAGGTACCAAGAAGGGCATCACCGCGATTCAGGTCGACATCAAGGTTGACGGTCTGACCCCGAACATCATCAAGCAGGCGTTCGAGAAGTGCCGCGTTGCGCGTTACGGCATTCTGGACGAGATCATGCTCAAGGCGATCCCGCAGCCGCGTGAGGACGTTTCCGACTGGGCGCCGAAGATGACCACCATGCACATCAACCCGGACAAGATCCGCGAGGTCATCGGCAAGGGCGGCTCTGTGATCCAGAACATCGTTGCTGAGTCCGGCGCAAAGGTCGACATCGAGGATGACGGCACCGTCACCATCGCCGCTGTCAAGGCGACCGATGCTGACAAGGCAAGAAAGATGATCGAAGCGATCGTCAAGGAGCCGGAGCCGGGCGAGATCTACTACGGCAAGGTCGTTCGTCTGATGAACTTTGGCGCGTTCGTAAACCTGCTGCCGGGCAAGGACGGCATGGTTCACATTTCCAAGATGGCTGACCACCGCATCGAGAAGGTCGAGGACGCCGTCAAGGAAGGCGACATGGTTTGGGTCAAGGTCATGGAGATCGACGACAAGGGCCGTGTAAACCTGTCCATGAAGGACGTTAAGCCGGAAGAAAAGGTCAAGTAATCCGGCCTGAAACAGAAAAAAGGGCTTCAGTGCGAAACGTGCTGAAGCCTTTTCCTTTGTATTTTATCATATCCTGTCGGCTCATGAAATTGTTTCCCTTTCAAAAGACGGGGGAACTGTGCTATAATGGAATGCAAAGAAAAATCGACGGAAGGGAAGGACAAGCCTATGACCTCTGTGCTGCTGCCCGAGGGCGAGCTGCGCGTGGCGCGGTGCGATACACTTGACAAGCTGATCGCGGTCGGTGACGGCGACGCTGCGCTGCTTTACCTTTATATCCTGCGTCACGGCAGCGAGGACGGCCGGACGGCTGCGCGTGCGCTCCATTTATCCGACGAGCGCTACGAGCGCGCGGCGTTCACGCTCAACAATCTGAGCGCGCCTGCTGCCGAGACGAAAAATACCGAAAAGAGCGAAAATGCTGCGCCGCAGTACACAGCGGCCGAGCTTCGCCGCGCACGAAACGAGGACGGCGAGTTTTCCGCTGTATGCGATGCCGCGGAGAACGCCTTCGGCCGCGCGCTCACCGAGGGCATGCTGCGCAGCCTGCTGACCGCCTATGATCATCTCGGACTGGACGGCGGCGCGATCATCGAGCTGCTCAGCTACCTCAAGAACGAAAAGGGCGAGGTGCGCCTGTCTGACATCAGGCGCGAGACCTATCAGTGGGCGGACATGGGCATCGTCAACGCGCAGGACGCGCAGCAGTATCTGGCGCGGCGCGTGGGCGAAAAGCCGTTCATCGAGGCGCTCTACCGTGCGCTCGGCGCGGACCCGGCGCAGCCGGCCCCCAAGGAGCAGCGCGTCTGCCGCTTTGCGCTCGCGCACGGCTTCCCGGCGGAGTCGGTCGAGCTGGCTGTCCGCCGCACCGAGGCGCATCAGGGTCATCGTAGTCTGGATTATACGCTCGGCATCCTGCGCCAGTGGGAAAAGAGCGGCGTACATACCATCAGCGAGATCACGGCGCTCGAGCCGGAGAGCCGCACGGCGGCGGTCGCTGTCGGCCAGACCGAGGCGCAGCCGACGGACAGCGGTACGCTCGCGGACTGGGAGCAGGCATGGCTCGCGCAAAAGGAAGAGATCAGACGGAGAATGAAGGAGGCGGAAGCGAATGGCTTATGATAAGAAACTGCTTTCTGCGGCGCGCAGAGAGCTGGAGCGCGATCGCGAGGCGCATGAGGACGAGCTGGAGGCGCGCCGCCGGGACATCTATGCAAGGGAGCCGCGTATCCGCGCCATCGACCGCGAGCTTTCTGCGACCGCCATTCAGGTGCTCCGCGCAGCACTCGAGCAGGGAAGCGACCCGGAAAAGGCGATCGCGTCGCTGCGGGAACGCAATCTCAGTTTGCAGGAGGAGCGTTCGCGCCTGCTGCGCGGTCTGGGTCTGCCGGCCGACTGGCTGACGAACAGGCCGATGTGCGAAAAATGCGGCGATACCGGATATGAGGGCGCGGCGACCTGCGAATGCGTCAAGCGCCGTTATGCCCGTCTGCTCAAGCAGCAGCTTTCCTCCGTTCTTCCCATCGAGGATCAGAATTTTGAAAAGTTCAATCTCAGCTATTATTCGCCGCGGATCGACCCTAATATGCACGACTCACCGCTGGAAAACATGAGGGTCAATCTGTTTGAGTGCAAGGCATATGCACGGAATTTCGGCGAAAACTCACCCAATCTGCTGCTGTACGGCTCGACCGGACTCGGCAAGACCTTTCTCTCCACCTGCGTGGCGGAGGCGGTCTCGGCGCGGGGCTTTTCGGTTGCCTACGACACCGCCATCAACATCATCGCCGCCTACGAGACCATCAAGTTCGGCAACGGCGACGGCGCGGCGGCGGCGGAGCGCGCGGCGCGGTATGAGCGCGCCGACCTGCTCATCATCGACGACATGGGCACCGAAATGGGCACCGCGTTCACGGTCTCCGCACTTTACAACCTCATCAACAACCGCCTGATGGCGCATCGTCCGATGATCGTCAACACCAATCTGCTGCCCGACGAGCTGAAAAAGCGCTATTCGCCTGCCGTGGCGTCGCGCCTGCTCGGCGAATTCAAGCAGCTGCGATTTTTCGGAGACGATATCCGCATGCTCAAGAGCCGGATGCAGAACCGTTAAAAATCTTTCAAAGACTGTTCAAAAACTGTTCACACATTACGGGGCGGAGTGCGGTATACTAACATTGTCAGCAAGGGAAGCCGCAATCCCGAAGCTGACGACCTACCGATCTTTTTATTTCTCTTTTTTTACCCCCTTTTATTTTGTGAATGACGGAAAACGCCCCGAACTCGTTCCCCCGCGAGTCGGGGTGTTTTTCTGTCCGTTTGCAGGAAAACGTGCTCTGATCGTCGCGTCAGCGCTGTTAAGAATTTTTCAAAGACTGTTCAAAAACGGTTCACACATCGGCGCGGGAAGTGCGATATACTGAATATGTCGAAAGGAAGTTCCCCCCTTCTTCCGATCGACAGACAAGTTTGATTCTTTTTTCTTTTTCTTTTCCCCTCTTTTTTCGAACAGCGAAGACGCTCCGCAAATCCGGCATCCCCCTGCCGGGTGCGGAGCGTTTTCGTCTGTCCGGAGGGGCGGTTTTCTGTCGAAACAAATCTTTCAAACTCTGTTCAAAAACTGTTCACACATTGCGGCGCGGAGTGCGGTATACTAACATTGTCAGCAAGGGAAGCCGCAATCCCGATGAAGCTGACGACCTACCGATTTTTTTATTTCTCTTTTTTACCCCCTTTTTCAAATCTGTATACTGGATGAGCAGGCACCGTTTTCGCTTCCCCCGGCGAGACGGTGCTTTCTCGTTGTTTTCAAAAAAATAAAAGAGGCGGCTCTGCTTGCGAAAAAGAGAGGAATAGGGTATACTGATACATAGCAAGAAACGATATGTTAGGAGATGTTTTATATGGGTTGTTCGCACAACTGCGACAGCTGTTCGTCGAACTGCGGCGGCGAGAAGAGCCTCAAGGTCGCGGCTAACAAGGCTGCGACCGTCCGCAAGGTGATCGGCGTTGTTTCCGGCAAGGGCGGCGTAGGCAAGAGCCTGCTGACCTCGATGATGGCGGTCGGCATGACGCGCAAGGGCTACACCTGCGGCGTGCTGGATGCCGACATTACCGGTCCGTCTATCCCGAAGACGTTCGGCGTACACGGCCAGCTCGAAGGCTGCGAGGAGGGCATTATCCCGGCGCGCAGCGAGGGCGGCGTTCAGATGATTTCCATTAACCTCGTCCTGCCCCACGAAGACGATCCGGTCATCTACCGCGGCCCGATCATCGCGGAGACCGTCAAGCAGTTCTGGTCGGACGTTGTCTGGGACGACGTAGACTTCCTGTTTGTCGATATGCCTCCCGGCACGGGCGACGTACCGCTGACCGTATTCCAGTCCCTGCCGGTGGACGGCATC
The DNA here is from genome assembly GCF_003481705.1 of Butyricicoccus sp. OM04-18BH. Classification (GTDB taxonomy): domain Bacteria; phylum Bacillota; class Clostridia; order Oscillospirales; family Butyricicoccaceae; genus Agathobaculum; species Agathobaculum hominis. The sequence continues at coordinate 53,448 of NZ_QULN01000001.1, read as the reverse complement.
ATCGTCGTCACCTCTCCGCAGGATCTGGTCTCCATGATCGTCGGCAAGGCGGTCAAGATGGCCAAGATGATGAACATTCCGGTGCTCGGCATCGTCGAGAACTACAGCTATCTGGAGTGCCCGGACTGCGGCAAGCATATTTCCGTCTTTGGCGAGAGCCATGTAGACGAGGTTGCGGCGCACTACGAGCTGCCGGTTCTGGCCAAGCTGCCGATCGATCCGAAGCTCGCTGAGGCGGTCGACGCCGGCAAGATCGAGGACGCGAAGCTGCCGGACGCACTCTCCGGCGCGCTTTCGACCGTGGAGGGTCTTTTATGAGAATCGGCGTAGCATTCGACGAAGGTCAGATCGCGTCCAACCTCGGCTCCTGCAAACAGGTGCTCGTCGTCACGACCGAGGGCCGTGAGCCGGTCAGCAAGCACATGGCGGAGGTGCGCGGCACCTCGACGACCGACCTCATCAAGCTCGCGAGCATGGAGCAGATCGATGTGCTGATCTGCGGCTCGCTCGGCCTCGCCATCCGCAACGCGCTCGAAATGATCGGCGTGCTGCTCGTGCCCGGCTGCGAAGGCTCGGCCGAGGAAGCGGTAGCGAAGTTCCTCGTGGGCGAGAAGCAGGGCGACCCGACGCTGCTCGAGATCGGCCGCGAGGAGGACCCGGATGACCCGATGGCGTGCATGCACGACTGCGCGAAGTGCTCCGGCTGCGGCCCGAGCGAACTGCTGAAAAGCATCCCGGTCGAAGAAGTCAAGTAAAAAAACGAACCCCTTTGGCGCGACGGAGAAATCCGTCGCGCTTTTGTCTGTTTTTACCACAACTGGGTGCGCTGTCTGTGCAAAACAGCAATATCTTTTGCGTTTCTGTTCTGCTATACTGAAAGCAGGATAGAAAAGGCAAAGGAGGGATTTCTATGAGTATGTTTTTCGCAGACGCGCCCGAAATGCTGACGCTCTCTGCGCCCTGCCCGTGGCGGCGGTACGCGGCGCGGTGGCTCGATTTATTGATTTACGGTCTGCTCTGGAACGCCATAGCGCGGTGCATCTTCCGCCTGAACCTCGGCAGCGGGTTTTACGCTAACTGGCTGTTTACGCTGGTTGATACGGCGGTCGGCGTGCTGCTGATGCTGCTCATCGAGCCGGTGCTGCTGCACTTCTGGGGCACGACGCCGGGCAAATGGCTGTTCGGTCTGCGCGTCCGAGCAGAAAACGGCGAGAAAATCGCGTACCGCACCGCCTTCGCCCGCACATGGCTGGTCTACACGGACGGCATGGGCTGGTATCTCCCACTCTGGATCATTTACAAGCTGTGGAAAAACTATCAGCTGTGTCAGCGTGAGGAAATGCCCTGGGACGAGGAAAACGGCTGCCGCATCGTGATGCGCGAGACAAAAATGAAGTGGTACCGCGTGCCGGCGTTTATTCTCGCGGCCGCGCTCGTTTACGGCGCGTCGTTCGGCGTCGGACTGCACGCTTCGCTGCCGCACAACCGCGGACGAATGACGCTCTCGCAGTATGTGGACAACTGCAACGATATGCAGCGCTACCACCAGTGGGGCAGAATTGTTCGCCCGGACGGCACGCTCGGGGAAGACTCGAGCACGGAGGGGATGGTCATAACGCTCCAAAACGCCCGCAAGGAGCAGCCGACCTGCACGGTCGAGACCGATGCGGACGGCTATGTGACGGCGGTCGAGATGCACGTAGAGATGGACGTGGAGGCTGTTGGCTATGTGCCGGGCACGGACGTCAAGACTATGATGCTCTACGCCTACGGCCTGCCGCACGAAAAGCTGAGCCTGCTGTCTCTCAATAGCGATATTACGAGCGACCGCGACAGCTACACGCGGAACCTCGGCTCGCTCACCGTCACGCAGAAAATCGAGATGAAGGGGCTCAAGTGGCTGGACCCGGACAACAGCGAGGGTAATTTTCTCGTGCAGACGAACGAAAATGCGAAGGACGCGCACTTTGCCCTGACCTTCCGTATTGAAGAAACATGAAAAAACTGGAACTTCTGGGGCTGTCCGTCGGGTGCGGACAGCTCTTTTTATCTGCGCGGACGAAAATCTTTCCGACAAAACCGGAAATTTATCAAAAAATGATGATGCAATTTGCCATGTACTGTTGTATAATAAAACTATAATCGGAAAATCGGGTCGGTAGACCCTATGGAACGAAAGGACTTCTGAAATGGACAATATGACTGCCGCCCTTGTTGGCGGCCTGTTTGACGAAAGCGGCATTTCCGCTTACGCGCGTCCGGTGCTGTTCGGCACGGCGGGCGACGCGGTACGGGATGCGCTGCCGGATGCAGTGGAAAAGTGCTATTTTGTGCATGACGAGCGGGAGCCGGAGCTTGCGGGAGCAGAGAGCCTTGCGCTCGATAAGAACAACCGCTTTGCCTCGCTGAAGGCGCTGCCGGAATGCGGTCATGTGCTGGTGCTCGCGGCGCCGTTCGGCCTCGCGGAGGAGGACGCGCTCTTCCATCTGGCGGAGACGCATGTCACGACCGGCTACGGCGTCAGCGTGCTTGCGGCCGAGCAGCAGGGCTTTGACGCGGAGGGTCAGCCTGTTCCGCGCGATACGCACTGCTTCGCGGCTCTCTTTACCTTCGATATGCTGAAAAAGGCGCTCGAAAGCGGCGCGGATACGCTCGACGGTCTGGTCGCGGCGGCGGTCGCGGCCGGTGCGCAGAAGGGCGTCGCCATCACGAATAAGATTTACCCCATCAACGACGGCGCGGCATCTTTCATGGCGCAGACCACGATGATGCAGCGCATCAACTTCGGCCTCATCAAGAAGGGCGTTCAGATCTTCGACCCGACGAATACCTACATCGCCCCGGATGCGGACATCGCGCCCGGCGCGGTCATTCTCCCCGGCTGCCACATCCGTCCCGGCTGCAAGGTCGGCGCAGGCGCGGTCATTGGCCCGAACTCCATCCTCGAAAAGGCGGAGATCGGCGCGGGCACTACGGTCAACAACTCGCAGGTCTACGAATCCAAGGTCGGCGAAAAGGTAACGGTCGGCCCGTTCGCCTATATCCGCCCGCAGTGCGTGGTCGGCGACGGCTGCCGCATCGGCGACTTCGTGGAGCTGAAAAAGTCCACCATCGGCAACGGCACCAAGGTTTCGCACCTGACCTACATCGGCGACGCAACGGTCGGCGAGCGCGTAAACTTCGGCTGCGGCACGGTTGTCGTCAACTATGACGGCTACGTTAAGAACCAGACCGTCATCGGCGACGATTGCTTCATCGGCTGCAACACCAATCTGGTCTCCCCGGTAAAGCTGGGCGACCGCGTGTTCACCGCGGCCGGCACCACGGTCACCAAGGACGTACCGGACGGTGCGCTCGCGGTCGCGCGCGCGCGTCAGACCACGCTCGACGGCTGGAATGACCGCCGCCGTGCAGCGCATGAAAAGAAATAACAGATACAGATAAATAAATCACCGGATAAAAAATACTATGACGGAGGCAAATCAATGATTTCTCACGGAAAAAATATCAAAATTTTCTCCGGCAACTCCCATCCTGCGCTTGCGATGCAGATCGCATCCGCTCTGGGTCTGCCGCTCGGCAAGGCAACCATCTCGACCTTCGCTGACGGCGAGATCTCGGTTTCGATCTCGGAGTCCGTTCGCGGTTCTGACGTATTCCTCGTTCAGTCCACCTGCGGCCCGGTCAACAACAACCTGATGGAGCTGCTCATCATGATCGACTCGTGCAAGCGTGCCTCGGCAGGCCGTATCACTGCGGTCATCCCGTATTTCGGCTACGCACGCCAGGACCGCAAGAGCAAGGCGCGCGACCCGATCTCCGCGAAGCTCGTAGCGAACCTCATCACCGCAGCAGGCGCAGACCGCGTGCTGACCATGGACCTGCACGCAGCGCAGATCCAGGGCTTCTTTGACATTCCGGTGGATAATATGCTCGGCTCGTCCGTGCTCATCCCGTACATCGCCGGCAAGTTCGGCGTCGGCACCGAGGACACCGTTATCGTATCTCCCGATCTGGGTTCTGTTACCCGTGCGCGCAAGTTCACCCAGAAGCTTGATATGCCGCTCGCGATCATCGACAAGCGCCGCCCGAAGGCGAACGTTTCCGAGGTCATGAACATCATCGGCAACGTCAAGGGCAAGAAGTGCATTCTGGTCGACGACCTGATCGACACCGCAGGCACCCTCGTGCATGCAGCTGAGGCGCTCGTAGAGCGCGGCGGCGCGACCGAGGTCTATGCGTGCGCAAGCCACGGCGTTCTGTCCGGCCCGGCGATCGAGCGCATCAAGGAGAGCCCGATCAAGGAGCTGACCATCCTCGACACCATTCCGCTGACGAGCGAGAAGAAGCTCGACAACATCAACGTGCTGTCCGTTGCGCCGGTATTCACCGAAGCCATCGCTCGCATCTACGAGGAGACCTCGGTTTCCACCCTGTTCGACTAAAAAACAGCCGAAAACCGAACATCAACCGGGAGCTGCTGCCTTGTGCAGCGGCTCCTTTTGCATTTATGAAGGGAAAGCCTATGAAAATTTTAACCATCGGCGATGTCGTCGGCGAAGCCGGACTTGACGCGCTGCATGCGCTGCTGCGCAGGATAAAGCGCGACACCGGCGCGGATTTTGTCATCGTCAACGGCGAGAACGCCGCCGGGAACGGCGTGCTGCCGCGGCAGGCAGAGGACATCTTTGACGCCGGAGCGGATGTGGTGACGCTCGGCAATCATGCCTTCGGCAAGCAGCAGATCGTTCCGTATCTCGACGAGCACAGCGACATCCTGCGTCCGGCCAACCTCGCGCCGCAGAGCCCGGGGCAGGGCTGGGGCATTTTTGACGGCCCGCAGGGCAGCCGCCTGCTCGTCATCGATCTGATCGGCCGCTGCGATATGAAATACGGCCCGGACAACCCGTTCCTGTGCGTCGACCGCATCCTCAAGGAAAACGAGGGCAGATATGACGTCGCGCTCGTTGAGTTCCACGCGAACGCTACGAGCGAAAAGCTCGCCATGGGATATTACCTCGACGGCCGTGTTTCCGCCGTCTGGGGCACGCATACCCATGTGCAGACCGCGGACGAGCGCGTAAACCCCAAGGGGACCGGCTATATCACCGATCTCGGCATGACCGGCCCGTATCATTCCGTGCTCGGCGTGCGTATCGAGCAGTCCATCGCCATGTTCCGCGGCGATCTGACCGAGTATTTCAAGACCGCGCCGGGCGACTGCGCGGTGTCAGGCGCGGTGTTCGACATCGAGCGCGGCGGAAAATGCGTATCGGTCGAGCGGGTGTGGAAGGAATACAAGGTCCGCTGAGGCTGTGCGCAGATGTGCATTCCCGCGGACAAGTGTCCGTGACAAGAAAGCACTCGAAATATAGAATACTTTTGTACATTCTGCAAGAAGTTGAAGTGGAACTTGCAAAATTGCGCAAAATCGGTTGACGAGACCGAGGGTTTTGCGGTATGCTATATACGAACAACAATGGGCCTTAGGTGCTGACCGCCAAGGCTATGGACAGCATCGGGAGCTGTTTTGGGAAGAGCGCTTCCGGTGTGTAAGGAGGAATATACTGATGAACTCGCTGCTCAAGAAATTCACGTTCACAGAGGAACTGACCGACGTGATCGAAAATTGCAAGGGCGTTTCCGTGCCGACCAGCAAGGCAGAGCTGTACGACATGGTATTCGGTCCCGAGCATGCTGATGTGTACGACGTTGTATTTGACGTACCCGGCAAGGGTCTGTTCAAGGAAGCGGACGTTGTCCGCTGCAAGAACGGTGCATCCGTTAACTTCACCGAGGACTATATGCGCCGCCGCGAGCCGGACTGCATGCGCATCGCGGACGACAAGCCGACCGACAAAAAGCGCTTTGCTGACGTTTACGGCTACAAGTTCGACAAGCTGCGTCAGGAGACCATGGAATGGTTCAAGACGCAGGAGCTTATTCTGATGCCGTTCAATTCCGGCGGCAACGAATACGGCTACGGCTCCATGCTCGTCTGCCCGAAGCAGTGCGCATTTTTCGCTTTCGCACTGGCACATCTTCAGGGTTTTGTCAACGCAGAGGAGACCGAGGGCTACAAGCCGCGCGCGATCATCTACGTTGCGCCCCCGTTCCGTCACACCCATTTCGAGGGCAAGCAGGTCGTTGTCCACAACCGTCTGGACGACTGCCACGAAGTATTTTCCTACAACCTCTATCCGGGTCCGTCTGCCAAGAAGGGTGTTTACTCGGTCCTGCTCGACATCGGCGAGCAGGAGGGCTGGACCACCTGCCATACCTCCGCAGGCCGTCTGATCACGCCGTATGAGAACGAGCTGGTCATCATGCACGAGGGCGCCTCGGGCGGCGGCAAGAGCGAGATGCTTCAGGACATCGCGCGCGAGCCGGACGGCGAGGTCCTCCTCTCCACCAACACGGTAACGGGCGAGAAGACCTACCTGCACATCGGCTCCACCTGTAAGATCGAGCCGGTATGCGACGATATGGCGACCTGCTATCCGGGCGTGCAGAACAACTCCGGCAAGCTGGTTCTGGTCGACGGCGAGGACGGTTGGTTCCTCCGCATGGACGGCGTAACCCATTACGGCTGCGACCCGGTTTACGAGCGCATCTGCACCGAGCCGAAGGAGCCGCTGTGCTTCTTCAACATGGAAGGCCATCCGGGCGCGACCCTGCTGATCTGGGAGCATACGCTGGATTCCAACGGCAAGCCGTGCTCCAACCCGCGCGCCATCGTTCCGCGCTGGGATGTTCCGAACATCGTCAAGGAGCCGGTTGAGGTCGATGTACGCTCCTTCGGCGTCCGTATGCCCCCTTCCACCCGTGACAACCCGAACTACGGCATCATGGGTATGCTGCACATCATTCCGCCGGCACTGGCATGGCTGTGGCGTCTGATCGCGCCGCGCGGCTTCAACAACCCGTCCATCGTCACCGGCAATGAGCTCAAGAGCGAGGGCGTAGGTTCCTACTGGCCGTTCGCGACCGGCAAGCGCGTCGCACAGGCAAACCTGCTGCTGCATCAGATCGTTGACAGCCCGAACACCCGCTATGTGCTCATCCCGAACCAGCACATCGGCGTATACAAGGTCGGCTTTGCGGCTGAATGGATCTCCCGTGAGTATCTGGCCCGCCACGGCGGCGCGAAGATCCGCAGAGAGCATCTGGAGCCGGCACGCTGCCCGCTGCTCGGCTACGCGATGAAGGATCTGACCATCGACGGTCAGAAGATCCGCTCCAAGTACCTGCGCGTCGATACGCAGGACCGCGTAGGCACCGACGGCTACGACGCAGGCGCGAAGATCCTGACCGATTTCTTCCGCAAGGAGCTGGCAAAGTTCGATACGCCGGACCTCGATCCGCTTGGCAAGCAGATCATCGACTGCTTCATGAACGGCGGCAAGCTCGAGGACTTCGAGGCGATCACTCCGACCGGCCTTTAATAGACATCAAAAAAGAGAGACTGAAAAGTCTCTCTTTTTTTGTCGGCGCAGCCGACGCTTTTCTGATGATTTGTGTCTTGCCTGCGCGGAGCACGGCTGTCCGAAAGCTCCCGTGCGGAGGCTTTCCCTCTGTAAAAGCACGAAAACCGAGGCGCATTGCCCCGGTTTTCCTTTTTTATGCGTTGCCGTACCGCTCGGCGAGCTGCTGGCTGATGAACTGGCGTGCGGTGCGCGGCGAACGGCCGTTGCGGCGCAGCGCAAAGCGCTCAGCGAGCAGGTGCAGCTCATCCCGTTCGAGCGCAAGACCGCTCTCGTCGGCGAGCTGCTCGACGATGTACAGATATTCGTCCTTGTCCGGAACGGAGAAGGTGATCTCGAGACCGAAGCGGTCGGACAGGGAGGTTACGGTTTCGAGCGTGTCGCGAACGCGGACGTCGTCGCCCTGACGGTCGGCCATGCTCTCGCGGATGAGGTGGCGGCGGTTGGAGGTCGCGTAGATGACAAGGTTGGACGGCTTGCCGGCGAGACCGCCCTCGATGAACGCCTTGAGGGCCGCGAAATTGTCGTCCTCACGGTCAAAGGTCAGGTCGTCGAGGAATACAATAAAGCGGAACGGCGAGCGGAGCGTCTGCTCGAACAGTTTGGGGAAACAGGTGATATGGCGCGGCGACATCTGGATGATCTTGAGGCCGCGGTCGGCATACTCGTTGGCGACCGCCTTGACGGTCGAGGATTTGCCGGTGCCCTTGTCGCCGTAGAGCAGGATGTTGTTCGCGTCCTTGCCGTCGAGGAAGGCGCGGGTATTCTGGAGCACCTGCTTTTTCTGGCGTTCGTAGCCCGGCAGGTCATGCAGGCGGATGGTGTCGGGATGGACGATCGGGAGCGCCGAGCCGTCGTCCTGCATGGAGAACGCAGAGGACTGCGCGAAAAAGCCGTAGCCCTCGCTCCGGTAGTAGCCGGCAAGCTCCGCGCCGGTGGTGAACGGAAGCGCGGCGGACGGCGCGAAATCGGGCAGCGAATGCAGCGCATCCGCATCAAAATGCAGAGCTGCCGCCTCGCACAGCTGACTGCCGGAGAGAGCGAGCAGGCCGTTCAGCACCTCGATGTCGTGGGTCGCGGCGGCAAGCAGAGCATCTGCCGGAGCGTCGATCGTGTCGGTCAGCGTGTTGACGTCGAAGTGGACCGCGTTCAAAAAGAAGCGGGAAATATCGCCGCAGGCGAAGCGTGCCGCGCACAGCGCACCGTAGCGGTCCGCGAAATCGGCCGCAGAGCGGTCAAAGGCGGAAAGCGTCTCGGCGTATGCGTTCACGAGCGGGAGCCTGAGTACGCCGCGCAGAACGGAAAGCGCGTGCAGACGCAGAGAAAGGTCGGAAAGTTGCATGGGTGACACCTCTTTATATATTTTGCGTTGCTTTTAGGATAACACACCCGGACACGGTTTTCAACATAAGATGAAAGAGAAAAGTTCACGTGCACGGAAAACCTGAATGCACGGAAACATCCACAGGCTGTGGACAACGGGAGGCGCTGATATGAATTTTGCTCTGCTGGTCTGTCGGGGACAGACCGAGGCTTCGGGGATGCAGCATCAGCTCGGGCGGCTCGGCATTCCTGCGGAGGTAGTGAGGCCGCCGCGTCACACACGCACCGAATCCTGCGGCTGGGCGGTGCGCATCGAGGCACGGCAGACCGGGGAAGCGCTCGCGCGGCTGCGCGTGCTGGGGATCGTGCCCTGCCGCATAGAATACGAGGGGGAGAAAGGATGAACTATCTGGACAACGCCGCGACGACGCTCGTCAAGCCGCGTGCGGTCGGGGAAGCGGTGCATCGTGCGCTTACAGGCGCCGCCGGGTACGCGAGGGGCGGCTATGCGGCGGCGCAGCGCGCAGGAGACCTCGTATACGACTGCCGCGAGCAGGCGGCGGCACTGTTCGGCCTATACGACCCGTCGCGCGTCATATTTACGCAGAACGCCACGCACGCGCTCAACATCGCTATCCATGCGCTCGCAAGACCGGGGATGAAGGTCGCGGTGAGCGGCTTCGAGCACAACGCGGTCATGCGGCCGCTCGCGCTGCACGGCATCGACCCGGCCGTGCTGCACACGCCGCTCTGGCAGCCGGAGCGCATGGTGCAGGAGGTCAGAAGGGCGCTCGGGGAAGGGACGGAGCTGTTTATTCTGAATCACGTTTCCAACGTGTTCGGCGCGGTCTGTCCGCTCGACGAGATCGGGCGGCTGCTGAGCGCGGCCGGCGTGCCGCTCATTCTGGACGCCTCGCAGTCGGCCGGCGTTCTCGAGCTCGATGTCTCGCGCTTTCCCTGCCTCGCGGCGGTGTGCATGCCCGGTCACAAGGCGCTGTACGGCCCGATGGGGACGGGACTGCTGCTCGCGCTCGATGACCGTCTGGCCTCGCGTCCGCTCATGGCGGGCGGCACGGGCAGCCTGTCGGAAAGCATGAACCAGCCGGATTTTCTGCCGGACGCGCAGGAGAGCGGCACGCCCAACGTCCCCGGCATCGCCGGGCTTGCCGCCGGTATCCGCTTCGTGCGCTCGGTCGGCGCGGCGAACATCGCCGCACATGAGAGAAAGCTCGTGCACGAGCTGGCCCGTGCACTCGAAACGAACGAAAGGCTCGAGGTATTCAGCCATCCCTCGCAGACCGGCGTGCTCTCGGTCCGCGTCAAGGGCGTTCCCGCGGAGCAGGCTGCCGCGCAGCTGGCGGACGCAGGCATCGCCGTGCGCGCCGGTCTTCACTGCGCTCCGCTCGCCCACCGCACCGCAGGCACGGAGGAGACCGGCACGGTCCGTCTGTCTTTCTCCTTTTATTCGACGCCGGGGCAGGCCGAGCAGGCGGCCGAAGCTTTCAAATTGGTAAAAAAATTGTGAACGCGCTATACAGAAAGAAGGATTTGTGATACGATAATATCAGTATGGCCGGACGGGGATCGAAAAAGGAAAACCGCAGCGGCCTGCTGTGATTTTTCAAAACACTGCCCCTTCCTGTGCGCAGGGGCAGCGGCATAAAAGGGACAGGAGACTTTATGAGTACATTTCATACATTGTTTTCCCAGGATATCGGGAGGCTGAACTGGAGAACGGTGCTGGACTCGTTTTTCAGCGCGTTCAACCAGTTCCGCACCATATCCTTCATTGATATTCTCGATATACTGATCGTTGCGTATATTATCTACCGCGTCATGAAGCTGCTCAAGGACACGAGCGCAGAGCGCCTGATCAAGGGCATCATCATCCTTGTCGGCATTATGCTGCTGGCGAGCATGCTGCATCTGACTATGATCTCGTGGCTGCTCCAGCAGGCGCTCAATGTCGGCTTGTTCGCGATCGTGGTCGTGTTTCAGCCCGAGCTGCGCCGTCTGCTCGAGCAGATCGGCAAGGGCAACTTCAGCCGGCTGATCGTGCCGGCAGACGCACCGGACGAGGTCGAGAGCATGATCACCGCGACCGTTTCCGCCTGCGCGGATATGTCGCGCACCAAGACCGGCGCGCTCATCGTGTTCGAGCGCCGCGAGCGTCTGGGCGAGATCATCTCGACGGGCACCATGGTCGATGCCGCGCCGTCCGCCGAGCTGATCAAAAACATCTTTTTCAAGAATAGTCCGCTGCATGACGGTGCGATGATCGTGCGCGCAGGCCGTGTCTGCGCCGCAGGCTGCGTGCTGCCGCTCTCGGGAAACCAGAGTCTGTCGCGCGATCTCGGCACGCGCCACCGCGCGGCGGTCGGCATGAGCGAGAGCGCGGACAGCGTGCTCGTGGTCGTCTCCGAGGAGACCGGCTCGATCTCGGTCGCCATCGGCGGCATGCTCAAGCGCCATCTGTCCCCCGATATGCTGCGCAAGCTGCTCGAAAACGAGCTGCTCGACAGCGAAAAGCAGGAAAAGAGCCGCCTTGCCGCGATTCGTGATATGTGGAAGGGAGGCGCAGGCAAATGAAGAACATTCTGAAGAAGCATGATATTTCGCTGCGCCTGCTCTCGCTGCTGCTGTCGGTCGTCCTGTGGGCGGTCGTCATGGACATGGACAACCCGGAGCGTCCGCGCACGTTCGACAACATTCCGGTGCGCATCAGCGGCGCAGCGGTGCTTCAGCAGCAGACCGGTCTCTCGCTTATCGAGGGCGCCGACTCGACGGTAAAGATCACGCTGCGCGGCCCGAGCAAGACGCTCGGCGACATCAAGGCGAGCCAGATCGCGGCGTCGGTCGATATTTCCGGCCTGACCGAGGCGAACGAGTATGATCTGCCGGTTTCGGTCACGGTCAGCCGCTCCGGCCTCGAGGTGGAATACATCTCCCCGTCCAAGGTGCATGTGCGCGTGGACAAGGTGGATACGAAGGACATTCCGGTCGATGTGAACGTCACGGGCACCCCGGCGGACGGCTGCCGCGCCGGCAAGCCGACCTCGCCGGTCAGCACCATCACGGTGCAGGGCCCGGCGGCCGAGCTTACGAACGTGGCCAAGGCGGTCGCGGTCATCGACGTGACGGGCGCGGAGTCTACGCTGACCAATATCGAATGTCCGGTCACGCTGTATGACAGGGACGGCACGGTCGTCGCCTCGCAGCACATCACGAGCAAGACCGAGAAGATCAAGGTCACGGTGCCGATGTACAACATCGACACGCTGCCGCTGACCGTCACGCTCAAGGACGGCGGCAAGCTGACTGCGCATCAGGTCAAGTACAGCATCAATCCGGAGAGCGTCAAGGTCGTGACGAGCGATCAGGCGTCCCTCGGCGACCTCAAGGAGCTCAATCTCGGCGAGATCGATCTGGGCAGCGTGCGCACGGGCGTGCCGATCGAGCTGTCCATCCGCGACAAGCTGCCGGAGGGCGTTTCGCTCGAAAACGGTCAGCCGGACAAGGCAAAGGTGACGATAACCGTAGACGGCATCGCGACGCGCAAGGTGCAGGTCTCCAAGTTCGCCCCGAACGATACCTCGGCGGACACCACGCCGTACAGTGTCAAGATCCTCACCGGCTCGGTCGAGATCGAGCTGCGCGGCAACGAGAGCGAGCTGCAGGAGGTCGCGACCGACAGCCTGTCGATCGGCCTGACGTTCGACTCGGTATCGCTCGGTACCGGCAGACACAAGGTCAAGGGCATCGCGGCGGCCATCGGTCTGCCGAGCGACGTAACGCTCGTGGAAGAGGACATCGAGGTGGAAATTCAGATCACAGAGGACGGCTCGGGCGGAGCGGACAGCGGTTCCTCCGGCTGGACCGGCGAAAACGGGGAGGACGGCGAATGAGCCTGCTTGTGACCGGCATCCGGCTGCCGTTTGACGAGCCGGAGACGGCGGCGCTCGACAGGGCACGCCGTCTGACCGGACTGCTATCTTCGGAGACCGAGGCTGCGGTGTGCCGCGTCAGCATCGACGCGCGCCGCGGCCAGATCTCCCGCGTATATTCGGTGCGTCTGGACGCACCCTGCGACGAGAAGGCACTTGCGGAAAAGCTGCAGATGCCGTCTGTGCGTTATAAGGAAAATGTAAGGCCTGCCGTTCCGCACGGCGAAAAGCGCCTTGCGCACCGTCCGGTCGTCGTGGGTCTCGGCCCTGCCGGACTGTTCGCGGCGTACACGCTCGCCCGGCACGGCTTCCGCCCGATCGTACTCGAGCGCGGCGGCGATATGGACGAGCGCGACAGGGCGGTAGATACGTTCTGGAGCGGCGGCGCGCTCGACCCGGACTGCAATATCCAGTTCGGCGAGGGCGGCGCGGGCGCGTACTCGGACGGCAAGCTGACCACACGCATCGGCGATGCGCTGTGCGAGACCGTGCTCGAAACGCTCGCCGCGCACGGCGCTCCGGCGGACATCGTGAAAAAGGCCAAGCCCCATGTCGGCACGGACATCCTCAAGGATGTCGTGCGCGAGATGCGGCGCGAGATCGTGAAGAACGGCGGCGAGGTGCATTTCCGCACGGCGCTGACCGGCGTTTCACTGAAAAACGGCGCGCTGACCGCCGTCCGCGCGGACGGCATGGACATCCCCTGCGAGCGGGCAATCATCGCGGTCGGCCATTCGGCGCGCGATACGTTCCTTGCGCTGCATGAAAACGGCGTTTACTTCGAGCCGAAGGCGTTTTCGGTCGGCGTGCGCATCGAGCACCTTCAGAGCGAGCTTGACCGGGCGCTTTACGGAAAATTCGCCGGTCATCCGCTGCTGCCGCCGGCAGAATACAACCTGTCGCGGCGCGCGGACGGACGCGCGTGCTATTCGTTCTGCATGTGCCCGGGCGGCGTGGTCGTCGCGGCGCAGAGCGAGCAGGATACGGTCGTGACCAACGGCATGAGCTATCATGCGCGCAGCGGCAAAAACGCCAACGCGGCGCTTGCCGTCTCGGTAGACCCCGAGGATTTCGAGAACGGAACGCCCTTCGGCGGCGTGGCGCTCCAGCGTCAGATCGAGCACGCGGCGTATACGCAGACGGGCTCGTACCGCGCGCCGTGTCAGCGCGTGGGCGATTTCCTTGCGGACAGGCCGACGAAAAGTCTCGGCGCGGTAGAGCCGACCTATCCGGTCGGCGTGGAGCCCGGACGCGCGGCGGCGAGCCTGCCGGATTTCGCGCAGACCATGCTGCGCGACAGCCTGCCGTACTTCGGCAGGAAGATCCGCGGCTATGACGCGGCGGACGCACTGCTGACCGGCCCGGAGACGCGGACCTCATCCCCGGTACGCATGAAGCGCGGCGAGGACCTGTTCGGCCTCGGCGTCGCCGGACTCATTCCCTGCGGCGAGGGCGCAGGCTACGCAGGCGGCATTATGTCCGCCGCAGTCGACGGCATCCGCGCCGCGTTCCGCATCATGGAAGAATATAAACCAGAGTAAGCAATTACCAGAGTGAAAATAAGGACTGAATTAAAATGACCCAACAGGGAACTATCAAAAAGCTGCTCCCCGGCGGCAGGGCAGAGGTCGAGGTAACGCGCCGTTCGGCGTGCGGCCATGACTGCGCCAAGTGCGGCGGCTGCGGCGGTCTGGAGACCCAGACGCTCTACGTCACCGCGCGCAACCATACCGATGCCGGCATCGGCGACCGCGTGCTCATCGAGGGCGAGACCGGCCGCGTGCTCGGCCTTGCGGCGCTCGTCTATATGCTGCCGCTTGTGCTGTTCTTCATCGGCTACGCCATCGGCAATGCGGCCGGCGGCGGTGCGGCCGGTGCGCTCGCCGGCGGCGTGCTGTTCGCGCTCGGCATCATCGGCGCGATCTTTTACAGCAGAAGGATGAAGCAGAACGGCGAAGTCCCGTTCGAGATCACGCACAGGCTGTAAAAAAACGAAATTATGCGGAAACCGGGAGAATGATCTCGGTTTTCGTGCTGTGAGAGGGAAAACGTGCGGCCCCGCGAACGGAAATGAGCCATCCGGCCGCATGAATTCTCTGAACTTTTTATGAATTTTCGCCAATTTTCCGTGTTCGCCCTTGTCATATGCGCGAAAGTTCGGTAAAATAAATTGATACCGCGAGAAGGTCAGCATTGTCACGAGCACTAAGTGGAAAATTATGGCTTACTTCGCGGAAATTATGCTGTCGAAAAGACGGCGCGAAAGGGTTATGCGATGTTTGGCTTTATCCGACCGGTGAAGTCCGAGCTGAAGGTGAAAGAAGCGGACCGCTTCCAGCAGGTGTACTGCGGTCTGTGCCACGCCATCCGCGCACGGTACGGCCGGTTCTATACAATGTTTCTCAGCTATGACATGACCTTTTACGCTCTTGTCGTCGGCAGCGGCGAGACGCCGAAGGCACAGACCGAGCGCCGCCGCTGCGACGCGCACCCGGTGACGAAACGGGTCTGCGCCGCGCCCGATGACGCGCTCGCGCTCGCGGCGGATGCGAGCGTGCTGCTGAGCTATCATAAATTCCGCGACAATCTTGCGGACGAAAAGGGCGCAAAGCGCCTGCTCGCCGCCGTGCTGTGCCGCCTTGGACGGCGCGGCTACGAAAAAGCGAGGGCGCGCCTGCCCGAGGCCGACCGCGACATCCGCGCGGCGCTCGATGAGCTGCATGTACTCGAAAACGAAAACTGCGCTTCGATGGACCGCGCAGCGGACGCTTCCGCCCGGATGACGGCGGCGGTCGTGCCGCATACGGGCGACGCACGGGAGCGCGTTCTCCGGCAGATGTTCTACCATGCCGGACGGTGGCTTTACCTGCTCGACGCGGCGCAGGACGTCCCGGAGGACATGAAAACGGGCGCGTATAATCCGCTCGTGCAGCGCTACGCGCTGAAAACGCCCGACATCACAGACATAAAACAACCGCTGGAGCGCACACTGGAGCGGTCGCTCGCCGACGTATGCACGGCCTTCGACCTTCTGGATGCGCAGCGTGATGCGGAGATCATCCGCAATATCATTTTTCTTGGTATGCCGACCGTGACGAGACAGGTGCTCGACGGCACATACCAACCGAACGGAGGCAGGGGAAAGCATGGATCCCTATAAGGTACTCGGTGTAACGCCGCAGACGAGTGATGACGATGTAAAACGCGCCTATCGTGAGCTTGCGCGCAAGTATCATCCGGACAACTATATCAATAATCCGCTCGCCGACCTGGCAGAAGCACGCATGAAGGAGATCAACGAGGCTTACGATACGATCATGAGCGAGCGCTCGGGCAAGACGGGCGCCGGTGCAGGCAGCACCGGTCAGACCTACGGCCAGGGCTACGGCGGCCAGCGGACCTATGCCGGCCCGAACGCCGCGCTCTACGCGCAGGTGCGTCAGGCCATCAATCAGGGCAACCTCAACATGGCCGAGAGCCTGCTCACCCGTGCGTCCGGCCGCGACGCCGAGTGGTTCTTCCTGACCGGTACGATCTACGCACGCAAGGGCTGGTACGATGAGGCGCAGCGCGCCTACATCAGGGCCTGTGAGCTCGACCCGGGCAACGCGGAATACCACAACGCGCTGAACAACCTCAACATGACCGGCGGCTACGGCGGCTACCGTCCGATGCAGGAGATGAGCGCCTGTGATTACTGCGTTCAGCTCGCCATCTGCAACTGCTGCTGCAATACCTGTCTGAACGGCTGCTGCGCAGGAGGCGGCTGCTGATATGAACACACGGGAAATTGCGCGCGGCGGACTGCTCGCGGGGTTTGCCGTCGTGCTGCTGTATATCGGCGGACTCATTCCGCAGGCAGCGCCTGCGCTGTGCATCTCGGCCGGCGTCGTATCCGCGGTGCCGCTCATCCGCAGCTTCGCGCTGCGCACCTCGCTCACCGTCTATGCGGCGGCGGGTGCGCTGTCGCTCATGCTCGTGCCGAGAAAGAGCGTCGCGGCGGCCTATATCGCCGTCTGCGGCCTGTATCCCATTGTAAAATACCTCATCGAGACCCGCGCACGCCCCGGCGCACGCATGGCGCTCAAGCTGGCATATGCGAATCTTGTGCTCGCCGTGCTGGGTGCGCTCGTATCAAAGGGCGTGTTTCCGCAGCTGGAAATGCCCGGATTTTTCGCGCTCGCGGCGTTCTGGTTCGCGGCGAACATCGGATTTGCCGTTTTTGATGCCGTCCTGACGCGCTTCATCCGCTTTGTGCGGCGGTATCTGCCGAAAATTTGACTGTTCCGCATGGAAATGCGTTTATATTACATGGATTTTCCTGAGGGGGAAGAGATAAAATGAAGAGTATGACCGGCTACGGCCGCGCGCGACAGGTGCTGCATGGACGCACCGTTACCGTCGAGCTGCGCGCCGTCAACCACCGCTATCTGGACTGCACGGTAAAGGCGCCGCGCCAGTTCGGCTTTCTGGATGACGCTGTGAAGAAGGCGGCCGCCGCGCGCATCGCACGCGGCAAGACCGAAATCTATGTCAGCGTCGAGACCGACGAGGGCGGCGATCTTTCCGTCACGGTAAACCACGCGCTCGCAGAGCGCTATCTGGCGGCGCTGCGCGAGCTGTCCGAAAAATACGGCCTGCGCGACGATGTGACCGTCATGAGCCTCGCAAAGCTCCCCGATGTGCTCGGCTCGGAGCGCATCGAGCAGGATGCGGACGAGCTGACGCAGGACGTTCTGACCGTATTTGCCGAGGCCTGCGACGGCTTCGACCAGATGCGTGAGCGCGAGGGCGAAAAGCTTGCGGAGGACGTCAGAAACCACGCCTGCGTCATCGAGACGCTGGTCGGCGAGGTCGAGAAGCGCTCGCCCGAGCGCGTCGCGGAGTACCGCGAAAAGCTGCTCGCGCGTATGCGTGAGGTGCTCGAGAGCACGGACATCGACGAGACGCGCATCGTCACCGAGGCCGCGATCTACGCGGACAAGACGGCGGTGGACGAGGAGACCGTGCGCCTGCGCAGCCATCTGCATCAGCTCGACGGCATGCTGAACGAGGTAAAGCCCGTCGGCCGCAAGCTGGATTTTCTGGTGCAGGAGATGAACCGCGAGGCGAACACCATCGGCTCGAAGGCGAACGATGTCGAGATGGCGCAGACCGTCGTGAACATCAAGAGCGAGATCGAAAAGATCCGCGAGCAGATTCAGAATATCGAATAAAATATCGTATCAAACCGGCTGTGCCGTCTGAAAAACGCGGCGCGGCATGAGAAAAGGGGGCAGACCGAAGTGAAGCTCATCAACATCGGCTTCGGAAACATGGTGGCGGCGTCGCGTCTCA
Organism: Butyricicoccus sp. OM04-18BH; assembly: GCF_003481705.1. GTDB lineage: Bacteria > Bacillota > Clostridia > Oscillospirales > Butyricicoccaceae > Agathobaculum > Agathobaculum hominis. Next base: position 35,360 of record NZ_QULN01000001.1, on the reverse strand, counting down.
TCGCGATCGTCAGCCCGGATTCCGCGCCGGTCAAGCGTACCGTACAGGAGGCGCGCGACCGCGGCATGATCATCGACGGCACCTACGGCCGCCGCACACGCGCGGTGCTCATCATGGACAGCGACCATGTTGTGCTGAGCGCACTTCAGCCCGAAACCGTCGCCGCGCGCTTCGCCGGCGACACCGAGGAAGGAGCAACAGAGGATGCGTAAGGGAACACTGTATGTTTTCACCGGCCCGTCCGGCGCAGGCAAGGGTACGGTGCTGGGCCGGCTGCTTGCCGAGGACGACCGGCTGTTTTTCTCGATCTCCGCGACGACGCGCGCGCCCCGTCCGGGCGAGCAGAACGGCGTGCACTATTATTTCCTTGAAAAGACGGATTTCGAGAACCGGATCGCGCAGGGCGCGTTCCTGGAGCACGCACAGTATGTCGGCAACTATTACGGCACGCTCGAGGCGCCGGTCAACGAAAAGCTCGACGAGGGCTTTGACGTCATTCTGGAGATCGAGGTGCAGGGCGCGATGCAGATCAAGAAAAAGCGCCCGGATGCCGTAATGGTCTTCATCGCGCCGCCGTCCTTCGAGGAGCTGGCAAGCCGCCTGCGCGGCCGCGGCACCGAGGATGAGGCCAAGGTGCAGAAGCGCCTCGAGACCGCAAAGGGCGAGCTGGAGCAGAAGGACAGGTTTGACTATGTGGTCGTAAACGACACGGTAGACCGCGCGGTAGACGAGATCAAAGGCATTCTCGCCTCCCGTCGATAACACTGGCAACTACAGATAAAATTATACACTGGGTAATATAAGGAGATTTGATTACAATGCTGAACCCTTCGATGCAGGAACTGATGAAACGAGTAGGCAACCGCTATCTGCTGGTCAATCTGGCCGCACAGCGCGCGCGCGACATTGCCGACGAGGCGGAGCAGAGCGGCGTGCCGCTGACCGACAAGGCGGTAAAGCTCGCGCTCGATGAGATCGCAGCCGGCGAGATCGTTTATCGTCCGGGTCCGCGCGTAGAGCCGATCAAGACCGCAAACAACCCGATCGCCGCCGCAATGGTAGACGTTGACGACGACCTCGACGACGAGGAGCGCGCGTCGGACTCCGACGAGGAGAATGAGGACGGCGAAACGACGGTTTCCCGCCGCCGTATGGACGAGTTCGATGACGAGGAGCTCGACGACGGCGATATTCCGGAGGAGGACCGCTAAGCGATGCGCTTTGCAGGAAAGACCGTCGTTCTGTGCGTGACGGGAGGCATCGCGGCGTACAAGGCCGCCGACCTCACGAGCAAGCTGCATCAGAACGGCGCGGAGGTGCGCGTGCTCATGACCGAGTCCGCCGCACAGTTCATTTCGCCCATGACGTTCGAGACGCTCTCGGGCAACCGGGCGGTCGTCGATACCTTCGACCGCAGCTTCCCGTGGGAGGTCGAGCATATCTCGCTCGCCAAGGCGGCGGATGTGTTCGTCATCGCGCCCGCGACCGCAAACGTGATCGCCAAGGCGGCGCACGGCATCGCGGACGATATGGTGACGACGACGCTGCTCGCAACCAAGGCGCCGGTCGTTGTCGCGCCGGCCATGAACACCGGCATGTATGACAACCCGGTGACGCAGAGCAATCTGGAAACGCTGCGCGGCCGCGGCTTCCATATCATCGACCCGGCGGCAGGCCATCTCGCCTGCGGTGACAGCGGCCGCGGCAAGCTGCCCGACACGCAGACCCTGCTCTGGGGCATCGAAAAGGCGCTGACCGGGCAGGATCTTGCCGGAAAGCACGTGCTCGTCACCGCAGGGCCGACGCAGGAGGCGATGGACCCCGTGCGTTTTCTGTCCAACCACTCGACCGGCAAGATGGGCTACGCCATCGCGGGCCGCGCGGCGATGCGCGGCGCCGAGGTTACGCTCGTGTCCGGCCCGACCGCGCTCGACACGCCGAAGGGCGTGAACCGCGTGGACATCCGGTCGGCGCGCGATATGTACGATGCGGTCCTGTCCCGCGCCGCGCAGCAGGACTTTATCATCAAGGCCGCCGCTGTCGGTGATTACCGCCCGGCGGAGACCGCAGACGAAAAGCTCAAAAAGGGCGACGGCGAGCTGAACATCCGCCTTGCGCGAAACCCGGATATTCTGGCGGCGCTCGGCGTGGACAAGCGGCCGGGACAGCTTCTGTGCGGCTTCGCGATGGAGACGCAGAACCTGCTCGACAACGCGGAGAGCAAGCTGCGCCGCAAGAACTGCGATATGCTCGTGGCGAATTCGCTGCGCGACAAGGGCGCCGGCTTCGGCACGGACACCAACATCGCAACGCTCCTGTTCGCGGACGGACACCGGGAACAGCCGTCCATCATGAGCAAGGCAGACCTCGCGGACCTCATCCTCGACCGTCTGCTCGGCATGAGCCGGAGATAACAGACTGCAAGGGCGGAGTGACCGGCTCCGCCTTTTGCGGCATAAACCATTATATACAGCAGGAAAGGCCGTGACGATCCTTGGCGGAAACCATTTGTGCTGTCGCTCTGGATGCGGCGACCTACGCGATCGACAAGTTATATTCTTACCGTGTGCCGGACGAGCTGCGGGAACAGGTGCAGATCGGCACCCGTGTTCTCGTGCCGTTCGGCTTTGGCAATAAACGGGCAGAAGGCGTTGTGCTCGCCTTTCGCGAGGACACGGGCGAATACCGCCTCAAGCCTATCGTGGAAGCGCTCGATGAGCAGCCGGTGCTGACGCAGGAGCAGCTGAAGCTCGCCGCGTGGATGCGCGAGCGGCTGTACTGTACCTACTTCGACTGCGTGCGCGCCATGCTTCCGGCCGGACTGTGGTTCCGGCGGAACGAGATGTACACGCTTGCCCCGGATGCAGACCCGGCGGCGCTGCACGCGCGCGAGGGCGAGGAAGGCGAGGTGCTGCGCCTGTTCGACACGGCGGGACAGACGCTTTCGCTCGTCGAGATACGCGAACGCCTCGGAAAGGGCGCAGGGCGCACGCTCGATGCGCTTGCGGGCGAGGGGATCCTCGTCTATCACAGCAACACCGTGCAGAAGACCGGCGATAAGACCGAAAAAATGCTCGCGCTCGACATGGAGTCCGATGAAGCGATGAGCCGGGTGCGGCGCAGCGCCGCGCGGCAGGACGTCGTGTCCGCGCTCGCGGACGGTATCTGGATGAGCCAGAAGGAGCTTTCCTATATGACGGGCGCGAGCGACGCTGCCCTGCGCGATATGGTAAAGAAGGGCATTCTGCGTGTGCGCTACGAGGAGCGGATGCGTGCGCCGGACTTTTCCGATGTGCCGCGCGCGGCGAAGCCTGTGCTCTCCGCGCAGCAGCAGGAGGCATATGACGGCATGGCCGCGCTCATGGATGAGCCGAAGGCGCAAGCCGCGCTGCTGTTCGGCGTAACGGGCAGCGGCAAGACGCAGGTCTATCTGCGCCTGATCGCGCACGCGCTCGAGACCGGAAAGAGCGCCATCGTGCTCGTCCCGGAGATCGGACTGACGCCGCAGGTGCTGCGGCAGTTCGCCGCACAGTTCGGCGATCTGGTCGCGGTGCTGCATTCTGCGCTGTCTGCCGGAGAGCGCTATGACAGCTTCAAAAAGATCAAGATCGGCCGCGCGCGCGTCGTGATCGGCACGCGCTCTGCGGTGTTCGCGCCCGTGCGCGACCTCGGCGTCATCATCATCGACGAGGAGCAGGACGGCGCGTACAAGTCCGAGCAGAGTCCGCGCTACCATGCGCGCGACGTCGCGAAATACCGCGCCGTGCAGGCGGACGCGCTGCTCGTGCTCGGTTCGGCAACGCCGTCTGTCGAGACATATTATGGCGCGAAACAGGGAAAATACCCGGTATTCCGTCTGACCGAACGTTTCCTCGGCGCAGGCCTGCCCGAGGTGCTTATCTCGGATATGCGCGGGCAGACACGAGCCGGACGCTCGGGCGTCATCGGCGCTGACCTCGAGCGCGAGCTGCTCGACACGCTCGACCGCGGCCGGCAGGCCATCCTGTTCCTCAACCGCCGCGGCAACAGCCGGGTCATCGGCTGCGCGATGTGCGGCTGGGTGCCCGAGTGCCCGCACTGCTCGACGAACATGACCTATCATTCGGCCTCGGGCCGCGCGATGTGCCACTACTGCGGCGCGTCCGTCAAGATCACGGGTACCTGCCCGGTCTGCGGCGGCGAGGAGCTGTTCACCGAGACCCCCGGCACGCAGCGCGTCGAGCAGGAGCTGAACGAGCGCTTCCCGGACGCGCGCGTGCTGCGCATGGACGCGGACACGATGAACACCAAGGGGGCGCACGAAAAGCTGTTTTCCGCCTTTGCGAAGGGCGAGGCGGACATCCTGCTCGGCACGCAGATGGTCACGAAGGGACTGGATTTCGAAAACGTGACGCTCGTCGGCGTGCTCGACGCGGATCAGAGCCTTTACGCGCAGGATTACCGTGCGAGGGAGCGCACGTTTTCCCTCATCACGCAGGTCGTGGGGCGTGCCGGACGGCGCTTCGACACCGGCCGCGCGGTCATCCAGACCTACAGTCCGACCCATCCGGTCATTCTGACCGCAGCGCGGCAGGACTACGAAAAATTCTATGAAAGCGAAATGGAAACGCGCGAGGCGCTGCGCTGTCCGCCGGTCTGCACGTTTACGGTGCTGACCGCGGCGGGCGAGGTCGAGCAGCAGGTACTGAAAAGCCTGCTCGCGCTCAAAAACCGCCTGCTCAGCCTGATGGAGGGCCAGTATGCGGACGTAAAAGCGCCCGTTCTGGGGCCGGCGGCGGCGCAGGTCGTCAAGGTCATGGGGCGTTACCGCTACCATCTGACCATGCGCGCGAGAGACAGCGCGCGGTTTCGCGGTCTGGTCTCGGGCGTGCTGCGCGAGTTCATGCTCGACAGCCGCAACCGCGGCGTGACCGTTTTCGCGGACAGCAACCCGGATCTGTAAGCGGACCCCGGACTTCTATTTCATTGATCTCGGCAAGGAGCGATACCCATGAGCAAGTTCATTATTCGCAGAGCGAAGGCGGAGGACGGCGCGGCGCTTTGCGCGATCTACGCACCGTACATCATGGACACGACCATCACGTTCGAGTACGAGGTGCCGACGGACGCGGCGTTTTCCGACCGCATCCGCGAGACCGCCGCGCAGTTTCCCTATCTCGTGTGCGAAAGGGACGGCGAGATCATCGGCTACGCCTACGCGCACCGCATCCGTGAGCGTGCGGCGTATGACTGGGACGCGGAGCTGTCCGTCTACCTGAAGCAGGGCACGCACGGGCGCGGCATCGGCACGGTGCTGCTCGCCTGCCTCATCGAGCTGCTCGAGATGCAGGGCCTTCGCCATCTTTATAGCTGCGTGACCATGCCGAACGAAAAGAGCGTGCGGATGCAGAAAAAGCTCGGCTTTGAGGATGCGGGCGTCTGGCATAAATCTGGCTGGAAGTTCGGCGCATGGCACGACGTCGCGTGGTTTGAAAAGCACGTGGGCGGGGGCGAGCCGAAGCCGGTCGTTCCGTTTCCCGAGCTTGACGGGGACATTATACAGAAAACACTCAATATCTACACAGAAAAGCTGAATTTGGAGGATAAATAATCATGGCACTTCGCAAAATTCTTACCAAGGGCGACGAACAGCTGGCAAAGCACTGCCGTCCGGTCGAAAAGTTCGACGACCGCCTGCATGTACTGATCGACGATATGCGCGAGACGCTGGAAAACTCGGGCGGCGTCGGCCTTGCCGCCCCGCAGGTCGGCATTCTCCGCCGCGTCGTCGTGCTCCTCGACGTCAACAAGGACCCGGAGGAGATGGTCGAGCTGGTCAACCCCGAGGTCATCGAGCAGCGCGGCGCGGAGCGCGTCGTAGAGGGCTGCCTGTCTGTTCCGGGCGTTTACGGCTATGTGACCCGTCCGACATGGGCGAAGATCCGCGCACAGGACCGCTTCGGCAACTGGTTCGAGCGCGAGGGCGAGGGCATCGTCGCACAGTGCTTCTGTCACGAGACCGAGCACCTCGACGGCCACCTGTTCATCGAAAAGGTCGAGGAATATGTCGATGTCGAGCAGATGCAGGACGGTGAGGAAGAGTAATGCGGATCGTTTTCATGGGTACGCCGGATTTCGCCGTACCGAGCCTTCAGGCGCTTCTGGACGCCGGACATGAGGTCGCGGCGGTCTATACGCAGCCGGACAAGCCGCAGGGCCGCAAGCAGATCCTGACCGCGCCGCCGGTCAAGGAGCTTGCCCTCGCGCACGGCATCCCGGTCTTTCAGCCGGATACGCTCAAAAAAGAGGAGGAGCAGGCGCGTCTGCGCGAGCTTGCTCCCGAGGTCATCATCGTCGTCGCCTACGGCAAGCTGCTGCCGAAGGCCGTGCTCGACATTCCGCCGCGCGGCTGCATCAACGTCCACGGCTCGCTCCTGCCGCGCTGGCGCGGCGCGGCGCCGATTCAGTGGGCGGTCATCGCAGGCGACGAGAAAGCCGGCGTTACCACCATGCTGATGGCGGAGGGACTGGACACCGGCGATATGCTGCTGACGAGCGAGACGCCGGTCGGCGCACGCGAGACTGCCGGCGAGCTGTTCGACCGCCTTGCGCAGTCGGGCGCGGAACTTTTGACCGAAACGCTCGTCAGACTGAATGAGATCACACCGCGTCCGCAGAACGACGCGGAGAGCTGCTACGCGCATATGCTCGACAAGAAGATGGCGGTCATCGACTGGTCGAAGTCCGCGCGCGAGCTCGACTGTCTGGTGCGCGGTCTCAATCCGTGGCCGATCGCGCTGACCAGCCTTGCAGGCGAGCGGCTCAAGATCTATGCGGCCGAGCAGACAAACGGCTGCGGCGAGCCGGGCACAGTGCTCGAGGCCGACCCGAAAAAGGGTCTGACGGTTGCGTGCGGCGAGGGCGCGCTGACGCTGACCGAAATTCAGCTCGTCGGCGGCAAACGCATGAAGGCGACCGATTTCCTGCGCGGCCATGCCGTCGAAAAGGGCAGCAGACTGGGCGAGTAATCCCAGCAATCAAGGGAGGTTTTTCCATGCCGTATATGGGTTATTACGGAATTGATATGTACTATATCGTGCTGGTGCTGCCGTGCGTGCTGTTCGCGTTCTGGGCGCAGTCGCAGGTCAACAGCACGTTCAACCGCTACTCGCGCGTCATGAGCCGCCGAGGGCTGACCGGCGCGCAGGCGGCTCAGGCCGTGCTGCGTGCAAACGGCGTGTCGGGCGTCAACATCGAATATGTCGCCGGAAAGCTGACCGACCATTTTGATCCGCGGACGAACACGATCCGCCTGTCCGCGTCGGTCTATCAGTCCACCTCGGTCGCGTCCATCGGCGTGGCCGCGCATGAGGCGGGCCATGCGGTGCAGTATGCGGTCGGCTATTCGCCCATCCGTCTGCGCAACGCCATCGTTCCGCTGACGCAGGTCGGCGCGACCGCCGCCATGCCGCTCATTCTGATGGGTCTCGTGCTGAATTTCGGTGTGCTCATCAAGGTCGGCATCATCGCGTTTGCGCTTTCGACCGTGTTCCAGCTCGTGACGCTGCCGGTCGAGCTTGACGCCTCTCACCGGGCGCTCGAAGCCATCGGTTCGGCGCGTCTGCTCGATGAGGACGAGTACGGCATGGCGAAAAAAACGCTGACGGCGGCTGCGATGACCTATGTGGCAGCGCTTGCGGTATCGCTCGCGCAGCTGCTCCGACTGCTGCTCATTTTCGGAGGAAGAAACCGCGATGATCGATAAAAGACCCAAAACGCCGCGCGAGGTCGCCGCTTTTTCGCTGTTTTCCATGGCGGAGGAGGGCGCGTGGTCGGACGGCGCGCTGCATCATTATCTCTCCCGCGCCGGTCTGGACGGCCGGGACGCTGCGCTCGCCGCGCGTCTGACCTACGGCACGGTGCAGAACGAGCTGCTGCTCGACTGGTATCTGCGCAGGTTTTCCTCTCTGCGGCTTAAAAAGATCGCGCCGCGCGTGCTCGCGTGTCTGCGCATGGGACTGTATCAGCTCATTCTGATGGACAAGATCCCGGCGCACGCGGCGGTTGCGGAAACAGTCTCGCTCGTGCGGCACTACTGCCACGCGAACGACCGCACGGTATCCTTCGCCAACGCCGTCATGCGAAAAGCGGCGGAGGCGGTCGAAAAGAACGCGCTGCCGCGGCTCGACTGCCCGGACAAGGAGAGCTACTACGCGCTCCGGTACAGCCATCCCGAATGGCTCGTGCGCCTGCTCTCCGAGCAGTTCGGTCAGAAGCTGACCGAGCGCATCTGTCAGGCGGACAACGCCGACACGCCGGTCTCGGTGCGCGTCAACAGGATGAAGACTGCGCCGGACGAGGCGAAGGCCGAGCTCGAGCGCGCCGGGATGACGGTCACGCCGCACCGCGCGTTCGCGGACATCCTGCTGTGCACGGGCGGCGACGCGGCCGCGACCGAGGCGTTCCGCGCGGGACGCATCACCGTGCAGGACGCGGCGAGTGCGCTCGCGGCGTTCGTCGCCGACCCAAAGCCGGGCACGGCCGTCCTTGACTGCTGCGCCGCCCCCGGCGGCAAGAGCTTCGCGATGGCGGAGAAAATGCAGGGGAAGGGCAGCCTGACCTCGTGCGACATCTACGAGCACAAGCTGAAGCGCATTCAAGAGGGCGCCGTGCGGCTCGGTCTGCCGAACATCCGCACCGAGCTTCAGGACGCCTCCGCGTTCCGCGCGGAGTGGGCGGAGAGCGCGGATACCGTGCTGTGCGACGTGCCGTGCTCGGGCCTCGGCATCATCCGCAAAAAGCCGGAAACGCGCTACAAGGACCCGGACGAGATCGCAAAGCTGCCTGCTTTGCAGCTTGCCATTCTGGAAAACTGCGCACGGTACGTTAAACCGGGCGGCACGCTCGTTTACTCGACCTGCACGATTTTGCAGCGCGAAAACGAGGACGTGGTACGCGCCTTTCTCGCGGCGCATCCGGAGTTCGCGCCCGCGCCGTGGTCGCATCCAGTCTGCGGCGGGCGGGAGGACGGCATGGTGACGCTCCTGCCTCCCGAACACGACACGGACGGGTTCTTTATTGCGAAATTAAAACGGATTGGAAATTGAAAGAGCCATGACAGAAATCAAATGTTTAACGATAGATGAATTAAAATCGGCTTTGAAGGACATGGGGGAAAAGCCGTTCCGCGCAGGACAGATCTTCAAGTGGCTGCACGAGGGCGTTTCCTCCTTCGACGAGATGAGCAATCTCTCCAAGGAGCTGCGCGCACGGCTCGCGGAGAACTTCATCCTGACCGTTCCCGAGGTCGCGCGCAAGCAGGTCAGCAGGGTCGACGGCACGGTAAAGTACCTGTGGCGTATGCGCGACGGCGACTGCGTGGAGTCCGTCCTCATGCACTACGAGCACGGCGTTTCGGTCTGCGTCTCGACGCAGGTCGGCTGCCGCATGGGCTGCAAATTCTGCGCGTCCGGCCTGAACGGCAAAAAGCGCAATCTTTCCGCCGGTGAGATCCTGGACGAGATCCTGTTCATGCAGAAGGACAGCGGCGAAAAAGTCTCGAATATCGTGCTGATGGGCACGGGCGAGCCGCTCGACAACTACGACAACGTGCTGAAATTCCTGCACCTTGTCAGCTGCCCGGAGGGAATTAACATCGGACAGCGGCATATATCCTTGTCAACGAGCGGAATTGCTGATAAAATAGAGACACTGGCAAAGGAAAAGCTTCAGATCACGCTTTCGGTATCGCTGCACGCGCCGGACGACGAGACCCGTTCGTCCATCATGCCGGTCAACGACGCCTATCCCGTGGAACGGCTGATGCAGGCGTGCCGGTATTATTTCGATACCACAGGCCGCCGGATTTCCTACGAGTACATGATGGCACGGGACAAGACCGACCGGCCGTGGCAGGCGGAAAAGCTCGCGAAGCTGCTCCGCGGCCGGCCGGGTCATGTCAACCTCATCCCGCTCAACGAAGTGGAGGAAAGTCCGCTCTCGCCCTCGAAGCCGGAGACCGTGCGCCGCTTTCAGCAGGCGCTCGAAAAGCGCGGCGTGACCGCGACCGTCAGACGAAAGCTCGGTCCGGACATCGACGCCGCCTGCGGTCAGCTTCGTCGGCGCGAGATGAAGGAGCAAGGATAACCTGTGTCTGAGGAGGCAGAAGGCAATGGAATACTTCGGAATTACCGATAAGGGGCGCGTGCGTCCGACCAATCAGGATATTTACCGAATCGAAGCGTGCCCGGACAGGGACAGCGCGCTCGTTCTCGTGTGCGACGGCATGGGCGGCGCGAACGCAGGCAATGTCGCGAGCCGTTTTGCGGCGGAACGCTTTGTCGAGGAGGCAAAGCCGGCGCTCGAGGCTGGTGCGGACGAGACGATGCGCCACGAGACGCTGCGGCGCGCCCTCGACCGGGCGAACGACACCGTGTTTGGTCTCGCCGGCCGCCAGCCTGAGTTCCGCGGCATGGGCACGACGCTTGTCGGCGCCTTCGTGCAGGGCGGGAGCGCGAGCATCATGAACGTCGGCGACAGCCGCGCGTACATCATGAGCGGCGGAATGCTGCACCAGATCAGCGAGGATCATTCCTACGTTGAAGAAATGCGCCGCCTCGGCCGCATCAGCGAAGCCGACGCGCGCTCCCATCCGCAGAAAAATCTGATCACCCGGGCGGTCGGCGTGGATGCGACGGTGGAGGGCGACCTGTTTGAGCAGACGCTTGCGGACGGCGACATCCTTCTGCTCTGCTCGGACGGCCTGACCGGCATGGTCGAGGACGGGAAGATCGCCGAGGTGCTTGCGGGCGCAGGCACGCTCGAAGATAAGGGCCGGGAGCTGCTGACCCTCGCGCTCGAGGGCGGTGGCCGCGATAATATTACGGTCGCGCTGTTTACCTGCGGCGCGAAACAGGAGGCGTGACCCTCATGGAAAACGACAAGTATATCGGCAGGCTGCTCGGCGGTCGCTATGAGCTGATCGATGTGGTCGGCGTCGGCGGCATGGCGGTAGTCTACCGCGCGCGCGATACCGTACTCGGACGATATGTGGCGATCAAGATCCTCAAGGAGGAGTTCGCCAAGGACCCCGACATTCGCAAGCGCTTCGCCATCGAGTCCCGTGCTGTCGCCAAGCTCAGCCATCACAATATCGTTTCGGTCTATGACGTCGGAAACGAGGACGGCACGGATTATATCGTGATGGAGCTCATCGAAGGCGTGACCCTCAAGGAATATTTGCAGCAGAAGGGCCGTCTGTCGTGGCAGGAGAGCATTTTCTTCGCAGAACAGATCTCGAGCGCCCTCGTTCATGCGCATTCGCGCGGCATCATCCATCAGGACATCAAGCCGCAGAACGTCATCATCCTGCGCGACGGCACCGCGAAGCTGACCGATTTCGGCATCGCGTCCTTCGCGACGACGCAGGAGACGCGCGTGGTGCAGGAGGCCATCGGCTCGGTGCACTATATCTCGCCCGAGCAGGCCAAGGGCAGCAAGATCGACTACCGCACGGATATTTATTCGCTCGGCGTGGTCATGTACGAGATGCTGACCGGCAGGCTCCCGTTCGAGGGCGAGACCGCGCTCCAGATCGTCATGCAGCATATCAACGCCGTGCCGCCGATGCCGAGCGAGCTGGTCCCGGACATCCCGAAGGGACTGGACGCCATCGTCATGCACGCGATGTGCGCGAACATCAGCAGACGCTATGCTTCGGCGGACGAGCTGTGCGCCGACCTTGCGCGCGTGCGCGAGGACCCGGACACGCAGTTCTATTATACCGCCTCGGACGACAGCTCGGGCGAGACGCAGGTCATCGGACGGGAGGTGCAGCGCGCCGCCCGTCATGCGGCAGCGGAGGATACGGCCGCCATCCCGGCGGCACCGCGCCGCCGCAGTGAACCGCACAGCGCACGCCGGGAGGCTCCGGCGCGCCGCCGCACCTCTGTGCGCGAGCGGGAGTCGTCGGATTTCTTCGAAAAGCTGAGCGAGCGCCCGGCGATGGCTGCCGGCATGGCGGTCGCGGTCGTCGCGGTCATCTCGCTGCTCGTCGTTGCGGTGCTCATGTTCACCGGCGGCAGCAAATCCGCGAAAATCGACGTTCCCGACCTCATCGGCCGCACGATCGATGACGTTTACGCGGATTCCGATGTCATGAACAACTTCGAGATCAAGGAAGCCTCCTCGCGGCAGGAATCCGACCGCCCGGCCGGAGAGATCCTTGACCAGGACCCCGACGAGGGCCAGCAGGCCATCAAGGGCTCGGTCATCACCGTCACGGTCTCGGCCGGCGGCGACAACGTCAAGGATACCTACAAGGTGGTCGACTTTACCGGAAAATCTCTCGATTACGTGGCGGCGTCGCTTGACGCGCACGGCATCGAGCTCAAGGAAGAAAAGGAATACAGCGACGACGTCGAGGAGGGCAAGGTCATCCGCACCGACCCCGAGGCCGGCACGGAGCTTGCGCGCGGCGAGACGCTGACGGTCTATATCAGCCTCGGCAAGGAGCAAAAATCCGCCGATGTGCCGAGCCTGACCGGCATGACGCAGGAGGCGGCGCAGCGTGCGCTGTCCGAGCGCGGTCTGAGCCTCGGCTCGGTCGATCAGGTCGAGAGCGACAAGCCGGAGGGCACGGTCGTATGGCAGTCGATCGACGCGAACAGCTCGGTAAATCAGGGCACGACGGTCAATATCCAGATCTCCAAGGGCAAAAAGGCCGACGAGCAGAAGCCGGACAGCGGCACGACCGGCGGCAACACCGGTTCGAGCGAGGACGACACGCCGGGCAGACTTCCGCCCACACCGGCGGAAGGAAGCGCGACCATTCCGGTAGCGCTGCCCGACAGCGCGGATACCGCCCATGTCGTGATCTATGTAGACGGCGTCATTCAGTATGACGACACTCCATCCACCAGTCAGGGCAGCATCGCCGTCACCGTGCAGTCTACGGCCGGCGACCATGAGGTCACGGTGAGCGTAGACGGCTCGTCCACGACACAGACGTACAGTTTCAATTAAACGACACAAAGGGACGCACCGCACACTGCGCGGCTGCGTCCCTTGCAGAATGAGGAAAGGAAGCGTATTTTTGACCGAAGGCATTATTCTCAAGGGCATCGGCGGATTTTATTATGTGGATACGCCGGAAGGGCTGATCGAGTGCAAGGCGCGCGGAAAATTCCGCAAGACCGTTGGGAAACCCATTGTGGGCGACCGCGTTCAGCTTGAGGTGCAGCCGGACGGGACGGGCTATCTCATGAGCATCGCGCCGCGCAGAAACAGCCTCATCCGTCCGGCGGTCGCGAACCTCGACCTTGTTGTAGCGGTCGCGAGCGCCGCGCCTCCCGTGACCGACCCGTTTCTCATCGACAAGGTGACGGCCATCGCGGTACACAAGGAGATCACGCCGCTCGTCGTGATCAACAAGACCGACGCGGACGCGGGCGACGAGCTGTATGAGACCTACCGGAAGAGCGGTATCGAGGTGCTGCGCGTGAGCGCGCGGACGGGCGACGGCATCGACGCGCTGCGCGAGCGCATCTGCGGAAAGGTATCCGCCTTCGCAGGCAACTCGGGCGTCGGCAAGTCGAGCGTACTCAACCGCCTCGACAGCTCGTTCGGTGCGGAGGTCGGCGCGATCTCCGACCGCATTGGCCGCGGCCGCCATACCACGCGCCATGTCGAGCTGCATCCTATCGAGGGCGGCGGCTATATCGCGGACACGCCGGGCTTTTCCTCGTTCGAGACCGAGCAGATGGATCTCGTGCTGGCGCGCGATCTGGAATACGCCTTTCCGGAGTTCGCGCCCTATCTCGGCCGGTGCAGATTCACCGGCTGCGCCCATGTCAAGGAAAAGGGCTGCGCCATCCTTGCGGCGGTCGAAAACGGCGAAATCGCGAAAACGCGCCATGAAAGCTATGTCAAACTCTATGAAAGCGTAAAGGATCTGAAGGAATGGGAGCTTACGAAGGGCGGCACGCGCTGATCTTTGCAGCCGCGCCCGAAACAGATTACAGTTACATCCGCGCGTTCCTCGGGGAGCATCCGGACGCGCTCATTGCCTGCGCCGACGGCGGTCTGCGCCACGCGCGCGCGCTCGGCCTGCACCCGGACTTCATGATCTCGGACTGCGACTCCATGCCCGAGACCGAGGGAGACGAGGTCATCCGGCTGAAGCCCGAGAAGGACGACACCGACACGCAGTCCTGTCTGCGCGAGGTGTTCCGCCGCGGCTGCCGCGAGGCAACGCTCGTCTGCGCGACCGGCGGACGCATCGACCATATGCTCGCAAATCTCTCGCTGCTCGAGGAGGCGCGAGAGATGGGAGGGCGCCTGACCATCCTCGACAGCTGCAACCGCATCGTTTTGCATGAGGGAGGACGGGAAAAATTCATAATGCCGTCAGCTTACAGGTATTTCTCCATTGTGCCTCTGGACGCGGTTCTGACGGGCGTTACGATTGAAAATGCAAAGTATCCGCTCGAAAACGGACGGGTCACGCGCGCCGGCATGGTTTCGATCTCGAACGAAGCGGCGCCCGGCAGCAGCTTTTCCGTGACGATCGAAAAAGGTGCGGCGCTCATCATCTTTGCGCATGACCCTGCGCGCCGCCCCTGAATTTAGACTGTTTCCACAAACAAAACCGCCCTCGGGGGCGGTTTTTTCTATCTGAATATTTTTGCAGTTTTTGCAGCGCAGACTTGCAAAATCACAATGGGAAGCATATAATAAAAAATACAGAAGACAATTTTTTTGAGAGATATAAGGGAGTGCTGAGCAGTGGCATTGAAACCGATTTCCAGAATTGCAGCGGGTGTACAGGCGTCTACGACGCTCGCTATCGACTCGCTGTTCAAGCAGATGAAGGCAGAAGGCAAGGATGTTGTCGGCTTTGGCGCCGGCGAGCCGGATTTCCCGACCCCGGAGCACATCAAGCAGGCCGGTATCGAGGCTATTGAGAACAACCAGACCAAGTACACCCCGGCCGCAGGTCTGATGGATCTGCGCAAGGCGGCGTGCTACCGTCTGAAGGAGGACTGCGGTCTGGACTATGAGCCGACGCAGATCGTCGTTGCCTCCGGCGCAAAGCACTCGGTCTATATCGCGCTGATGGCGCTGTGCAACCCGGGCGATGAGGTCGTTATCGCGGCGCCGTACTGGGTCAGCTATTCCGAGATGGTCAAGCAGGCGGGCGCGGTCCCGGTCATCGTCGCGGCGACCGAAGAAGCGGACTTCAAGATCACCGCAGAGCAGCTTGACGCCGCCATCACGGACAACACCAAGGTATTCATGCTCAATTCTCCCTCCAACCCGACCGGCATGGTCTACACCCGCGCGGAGCTGGAGGCGATCGCAGAGGTCTGTTGCCGCCGCAACGTTTACGTGATCGCGGACGAGATCTACTGCAACCTCGTATACGACAACAACGAGTTCGTTTCCTTTGCTTCGCTGAGCGAGGACGCGAAGAACCGCACCATTCTGGTCAACGGCGTGTCCAAGAGCTATGCAATGACCGGCTGGCGTATCGGCTATTCGGCCTCCAACCCCGCACTGGCCAAGGTCATGGCGAACTACCTCAGCCACTCCACCTCCGCACCGAGCACCATCTCTCAGCACGCGGCCATCACTGCGCTGACCGGCCCGCAGGAGGATATGCAGGTCATGAAGGAAGCGTTCGAGAAGCGCCGCGACCATCTTGTCGAGCGCATGAACAGGATCGAGGGCGTTTCCTGCATCAAGCCGGAGGGTGCGTTCTATGTCATGATGAACATGACCGGCTTTATCGGCAAGACCATGTACGGCAAGGTCATCGAGTCCGCCGAGGACTTCTCTCAGCTGTTCCTCGAAAAGGGCCTGGTTGCGACCGTACCGTGCACCGCGTTTGCGGCTCCGGGCTTTGTCCGCTGGAGCTACGCGACCTCGCTGACCGAGATCGACAAGGGTCTCGACCGTCTGGAAGTGTTCATTAAAAACGCCTGAAAACCGAATAGATGCTGAGCGGCACTCCTTCCGGAGTGCCGCTTCCGGTCTGTCGATAAAGTTTGTTTTCATGCAGGAACAGCAGCCGCGCGGCAGCGCACACGGAACGAGAAATCGCGCAGTGATTTCAAGAAAACCGGGGACATATGCCTCGGCTTTCCTGCCTTAGGAGGGAGAATGTTTCCGTATGGGAACGTTCGGACGATCCGTGTTCTGCGAAGTCAGAACACATATTGTCGGAAAAATGAAGTTTTTCGACAGTATCGGCGGTTCTTTGTTTATTGCTACAAGATAGCGCAAAGAAGGGCGGTTATTCTTGAAAATCGACCGATAAAGTGGTAAACTGAAAACAGACTGCCAAAAGGCTGTTGTTTTGCTCGAATAATCAGTAAACTACACCGGAAAGGACGAAAAAGACATGAACAACGTGTACGAAAGCCCGCTTTCTTCGCGCTATGCCTCGAAGGAGATGCTGTATAACTTCTCCTCGGACATGAAATTCTCGACCTGGCGCCGCCTGTGGGTATCGCTGGCGAAGGCTGAGATGGCGCTCGGCCTGCCCATCACCCAGGAACAGGTGGACGAGATGGAGGCGCACATCACCGATATCGACTATGATGTGGCCCGTCAGCGCGAGAAGGAGGTGCGCCATGACGTTATGGCACACGTTTACACCTTCGGCAAGGTCGCGCCCAAGGCCGCAGGCATCATCCACCTCGGTGCGACGAGCGCGTATGTCGGCGACAACACTGACATCATCCAGATCCGCGAGGGTCTGCTGCTCGTGCGCAAAAAGCTCGCGACCGTTCTGGACAAGCTCGCGCAGTTCGCCGACGCGCACAAGGCGCAGCCGACCCTCGGCTTCACCCACTTCCAGCCGGCGCAGCTGACCACCGTCGGCAAGCGCGCGACGCTCTGGATGAACGAGCTGCTGATGGACCTCGGCGAGGTCGAATACCGCATCGAGAACCTGCGCATGCTCGGCAGCAAGGGCACGACCGGCACGCAGGCCTCCTTCATGGAGCTGTTCGACGGCGACGAGAGCAAGGTCAAGGAGCTTGAGAAGCGCATCGCGGACGATTTCGGCTTCGCGGGCGTCGTTCCGGTTTCCGGCCAGACCTACTCGCGCAAGATCGACGCGCAGACCCTCGCGACCCTCGCCGGCATCGCGGAGTCCGCGTCCAAGTTCGCGACCGACCTGCGCCTGCTCCAGCACCTCAAGGAGGTCGAGGAGCCGTTCGAGAAGAACCAGATCGGTTCCTCTGCTATGCCGTACAAGCGCAATCCGATGCGCTCCGAGCGTATCTGCGCACTCGCGCGCTACGTTATCACCGACAGCCTCAACCCGGCGTTCACCTCCGCGACCCAGTGGTTCGAGCGCACGCTCGACGACTCCGCGAACAAGCGTATTTCGGTTCCGGAAGCGTTCCTCGCGGTCGACGCTATCCTCGGCATCATGATCAACGTCGTTTCCGGCCTTGTCGTTTACCCCAAGGTCATCGAGGCGCATGTGATGAACGAGCTGCCCTTCATGGCTACCGAGAACATCATGATGGACGCGGTAAAGCGCGGCGGCAACCGTCAGGAGCTGCATGAGCGCATCCGCGAGCACTCCATGGCGGCCGGCAAGCGCATCAAGGAGGAGGGCCTCGAGAACGATATGGTCGACCGTATCGCAGGCGACCCGATGTTCGGCATGACGCGCGAGCAGATCCTCGAGCACCTCGACCCGTCCGCCTACATCGGCCGCTGCCCGTCGCAGGTCGATGAGTTCCTTTCCGAGTGCGTTCGCCCGGCGATCGCGCCCTATCTGACCGGCGAGGAGATCAAGGTAGAGATCAATCTGTAAAACTCGCGGCATCCGAGGCGGAAATCTGCCCCGGATGCACGACTGTGCGATTGACTTTTCTGCGCTTTTGCGCTATACTTATTCAGTTACGAATCAACCATTAAGGAGGCACTTTCATTGAAAAAGAGTGTAGTTTCCTTTATCGCTGTACTGCTGCTGATCTGTTTTCTCGGCGTTACGGCGGTAACGGGAGTGTACATTCCGGGCGGCTGGACCATGCCCTTCCGGAATGCAGAGACCACCCAGTCCGACTCTGCGGACACGCAGACGGACGCAGCATCCGACAGCACGGATACTTCTGCCGAAACCACCACTGGTTCGGCTGATGCGGCGGAGTCCGCTGACACCACCGCTGCACCGTCCCTCAAGGCGATCATCCCGAGCGTCCTCGACAACGAAAACGGCATCCGTCTGGGTCTTGACCTGGTAGGCGGCTCCCGCATTGTCTATGAGGCAGAGATCCCGGACGGCTATAATCAGGCCAACCTCGCCGACGACATGAACTCGGTCCAGAAGGTCATTCGTCAGCGTCTGACCGACAAGGGCTTCACCGAGGCGACCGTCACCCTGACCGGCGAGAACCGCGTAACGGTCGAGATCCCGCAGATCACCAACCCGGAGGAGGCTGTCCAGACCCTCGGCACCACCGCTCAGCTGACCTTTATCGACGCTGACGGCAAGGAATGGCTGACCGGCTCGGACATCAAGAAGGCAACCTACGGCTACGGCCGCCCGACCGGCAACGAGGTCACCGACGTTCACTACGTTCAGGTGCAGTTCACCTCCGAGGGCCAGAAGAAGTTCGCCGAGGCGACCGGCAATATTGCAGCCCGCACCGACGGCACCAACATCATGGCCATCGTCATGGACAATCAGGTTATCTCCTCTCCGTCCGTTTCCTCTCAGATCGACAGCGACAGCTGCGTCATCTCCGGCTCGTTCACCCGCGACAGCGCATCCGAGCTGGCTGACCTGATCAACGCAGGCCAGATCCCGTTCTCCCTCAAGCAGGTAGAGCTTCGCTCGGTCGGCCCGCAGCTCGGCGCCGACGCTATGCGCACCAGCCTGATCGCCGGCCTGATCGGCATCGCGCTCGTCATGCTGTTCATGCTGATCGTTTACCGCATCCCGGGTCTGGTCGCGTCCATCGCACTGTGCTTCTACATGGTAATTGAAGCGCTCATCTTCAGCCTCGTTCGCGTTAACCTGTCCCTGCCGGGCATCGCAGGTATCATCCTGTCCATCGGCATGGCGGTAGATGCAAACGTCATTATCTTCGAGCGAGTCAAGGAAGAGCTCAAGAACGGCAAGACCGTCAAGAGCGCCATCGACTCCGGCTTCAAGCGTGCGTTCACCGCAATCCTTGACTCCAACATCACCACCCTGATCGCCTGTGCGGTGCTGTTCTTCCTCGGCACCGGTACGATCGTCGGCTTCGCTACCACCCTTGGCATCGGCGTTATCGTTTCCATGTTTACCGCACTGACCGTTACCCACTTCCTGCTCAACCGCATGGTTGATTTCCGTATCCGCAATCCGAAGGCTTACGGTCTGCGCGACCGCGAGGCAGGCAAGCAGCGCTTTGCTATCCTCAAGAACTTCAAGATCTTCGGCGGCATTTCCGCACTTCTCGTTGTCACCGGTCTGGTTGCCCTCATTCTTCTGCCGTTCGGCAAGAACCTGTTCAACCTGAGCATTGACTTCGCAGGCGGCACCGAGATGGAGTTCAACATGCACACTGTGGTAACGCAGGATATCCAGACCGAGGTTTCCGACCTGTTCAAGGACGCGACCGGCGTGGACGCTTCCTCCGTCACCTCCTCCGGCGACGGCAACGAGGACGTTCTTATCCGCTCGACCTCGATCACCTCTGAGCAGCGTGCGGCTGTTATCGACAAGATGCTTTCGCAGTACAGCCTGGCTGATACCGACATCCTGAACAACAACGACGTTTCTGCGTCGGTCGGCTCCGACCTTCAGCGCTCGGCCGTTGTCTGTGCGGTACTTGCTATCGTGCTGATGATGCTGTACATCACCTTCCGCTTCGAGCTGACGAGCGGCATGGCTGCGGTTTGCTGCCTGATTCATGACCTGCTCATCATGCTGAGCGTTTACGTATGGCTCCAGATTCCGCTCGACAGCAACTTCATCGCAGCGGCGCTGACCATCCTCGGCTACTCGATCAACGCATCCATCATCGTATTTGACCGCGTTCGTGAGAACCTGCGCACCGCGCGCCGCGAGGACTTCGCGTCTGTTGCAGAGCGCAGCGTATGGCAGACCATGGGCCGTACCATCAACACCACGCTGACCACGCTGTTCACCATCGGCATGGTATTCATCCTCGGCGTACCGTCCCTCAAGCAGTTCACCCTGCCGCTGATCGTCGGTATCCTCGCAGGCGGCTGGTCCTCGGTACTGCTGTCTTGCAGCCTGTGGAACGTATTCCGCAAGAAGTTCCGCAAAAAGCGCATCTGATCATGCAAAAAGGACACCTTCGGGTGTCCTTTTTCATGCTTGTATACTAAGGCAACACCGCACAATTAAAGCGGCGGTGCTTTGCGGAAATTTTGTGCCCTGACTTTGTTGCAGTTTCACGGTAATACATCAAGTATTACCGCAAAACTGTGCCTCGTCAGTACGCAAAATTCACTCGCAAATCACTCTTGTTCAATTATGCGGTATTGCCCTAAATTGAAGTGCAGTTGTTGACATGGAGATACAACAGGTGGTATAATATCCGCAGAGTATTACAGGTTATTGTATCATGAAGGGGTGGAGCCGAATGAAATGTCCGTTTTGCGGCCATGATGACAGCAAGGTTGTTGATTCTCGACCGACCGATGAGGGGACGAGCATCCGGCGTCGGCGTGAATGCCTCAAGTGCTTCAAGCGTTTTACCACATACGAAACCGTAGAACGTATGCCGCTCATGCTCGTCAAGCGCGACGGCACGCGGCAGCCCTATGACCGGCAGAAGCTGCTCGGCGGTCTGGTCAAGGCGTGCGAGAAGCGTCCGGTTTCGCTCATGCAGCTCGAGCAGATCGTGGATAATGTCGAGCAGCGCGTATTCAGTGCGCTCGAGAGCGAGGTCTCGAGCAAGACCATCGGCGAGCTGGTCATGGAGCAGCTGCGCTCGGTCGACGAGGTGGCCTATGTGCGCTTTGCGTCTGTCTACCGCCAGTTCAAGGATATCAATACCTTTATGGACGAGCTGAATACCCTGCTCAAGGACAAGTAAACAGCGAAAAACAAGGGAGTCTTTGCGCCGGCGGCCGCGCGGAAGACTCCTTTTCTTTGCATTTGACCGGGCAGTGTGGTATACTGATACTATCTGAACGTATACAGCTGGGAGGATACAGACTTGCGAGTGATGCATGTGATGGGCGGCGGCGACGTTGGCGGCGCCAAGACCCAGATTATGAATACCGTAACCGGACTGAGCCGGACGAACGACGTCATGCTGATCTCGTTCCGGGCCGGTCCGTTCGCGGACGAGGCGAGAGAACGGGGTATTGATGTGCGCGTCATCGAGCGGCACAATCCGTTCCGCGCGGCGCGGACCATGCGCGATCTGGTGGATGAGTTCAAGCCGGACATCATCCACTGCCACGGCGGCCGCGCGAACCTGATGGGCGCGATGGTGCGGCGCAGCCGCCACATCCCCATCATAACGACCGTGCATTCGGACTACCGTCTGGACTACCTCGGCAGTCCGCTCAAGCAGCACACCCTCGGCACGGCAAACGCCATCGCGCTGCGCTTTCTCGACTTCTATCAGCCGGTCGCGGACCGCATGGCGCGCACACTCATCGAGCGCGGCTTTGACCCGGAGCGCATCGTAAAGATCTACAACGGCATGGAATTCAACCGCCCGGAGGGCGAGTTCGACCGTGCAGCCTACCTCCGCGAGACCTACGGCGCGGAGATCGAGGAGGGGGATGTGCTCTGTGGCATCGCGGCGCGTCTGACCGCCGTCAAGGACATCGCGACGACCGTGCGCGGCTTCGCGGAGGCGCTTAAGACCGCGCCGCAGCTGCGCCTGTTCATTGCGGGCGACGGCGAGGACGCAGATATGCTGAAAAAGCTGTGCGACCAGCTCGGCGTGCGCGAGCGCGTGACGTTCTGCGGCTGGGTTTCGCCCGTCATGCCGTTTTTCCGTGCGATGGACATCAATCTGCTGTCCTCGGTGTCCGAGACCTTCCCGTACTCCATTCTCGAGGGTGTGTGCGCCGGCTGCGCGACCATCTGCTCGGACGTCGGCGGTATGCCGGAGCTCATCGACACAGGCGAGAACGGCTATATCTTCCCGGTCGGAGACGACAAAAAGCTCGCGGAATACATGGCGCGGCTTGCGAACGATGCGGCGCTCCGCCATACCTTCGCGGAGGCGCTTTACGCCAAGGCGTCCCGGGATTTTTCCAAGGACAAGATGTGCGAGCGGCAGGAGGCGAACTACCGCCATGTCATCGCGCGCTTTCACCGGCCGAAGGACGAGCGCGAGAGCATCGTCATCTGTGGGGCATACGGACGCGGCAACGCGGGTGACGACGCCATTCTTGAGGCGATTGTGCAGGAGATGCGCGAGCTCGATCCGCTGCGCACCATCACCGTCATGTCGCGCCGTCCGCGCGAGACCCGTGTGGTCTACCGCACGAACGCGGTCTATACATTCAACGTGTTTTCCGTACTGC
This sequence comes from Butyricicoccus sp. OM04-18BH, assembly GCF_003481705.1. Classification (GTDB taxonomy): domain Bacteria; phylum Bacillota; class Clostridia; order Oscillospirales; family Butyricicoccaceae; genus Agathobaculum; species Agathobaculum hominis. The sequence goes on along the minus strand of NZ_QULN01000001.1, from coordinate 12,854 downwards.
GGAAGTTCCGCCGCGCTGCGCTCTACATCAACGGCGGCGGCTCGCTCATGCAGGACGTCACCTCGACGCGCTCGCTGTGGTATTACTGCTACACGCTCCGCGCAGCCAAAAAACGCGGCTGCAAGGTCATGATGTACGGCTGCGGCATCGGCCCGATCAACCGCGCGGCCAACCGCAGGATGGCCGCAAAGACCATCGACGCCTCGGTCGACCGCATCACGCTGCGCGACGACAATTCCCGCACGCTGTTGAGCGAAATGGGTGTTGTGCATCCGGATATCTGCGTGTCCGCCGACCCGACCATCATCCTGACGCCCGCGCCGCACGAGATCGTCAATCTCGCGCTCGAAAAGTGCGGCATCGACCCGGACGGGAGCTATATCGGCTTCGGCTTGCGCAACTGGAAGGGACTGGATGACGCGCTGCCCGAGATCGCGGCGGCGGCGGACTATGCCTATGAAAAGCATGGCCTCACGCCGGTGTTCGTGCCGATCGAGTTCCCGAGCGACCTTATGCCGGCCGAGCGCGTGGGCGCGCTGCTGCACTGCCCGTGGCACGCGGTCCGCATCCGCCAGCCGATCGAGACGACCATCGGCATTCTCGCGCGCATGAAAACCGTCGTGGGCATTCGCCTGCACTCGCTGATGTTCTCGGCAGGGCAGGGCGTGCCGGTCGTCGGCATGAGCTACGACATCAAGGTGGACGGCTTCCTCAAGTATATCGGCAGCCGGACCTGCCTTCAGCTCTCCTCCGTCCGCGCGGACGAGCTGTGCCGCCTGATCGACGAGTGCGTTTCGGGCGCGCTCGACAGCGAGGTGCACCGCACGGCGGAAATGCTGCGCGACAGGGAACAGGAAAACGTAAAGGGGGCAGCTGCGCTGCTCCGGCTGTCCGGGGACTGACATCTGACCGGCAGTCTGTGTTTTCTTCGCGCTTAAACAACCAAAAGGGGTTATGATATGAAAAACCATGTCGTTTGTCTTTCGACAACCAACTATCATCCGCTGCCGACGCGCAAGCAGAACGTCATGAGCCGGCTGCGGAACAGCGAGGTGCTGTATTTCGACCCTCCGGTGTCGATCATCGCGCCGCTCAAGGATAAAAAGGCATCCGCCTACATCAGCAAATACAGGCAGCCCGGCGAAAAGGTCGAAGGGCATGAGAATATCACGGTCTATGCCCTGCCGCCCGTGCTGCCGTTCTTCAACAAGTTCCGCTGGGTAAATAAGCTCAACCAGAAGCGGCAGGCAGCTTTCGTCCGGAAGAAGATGCGCGAACACGGCTTCGGAGACGAGACCGTGCTGTGGTGCTATTCGCCGTCCTCCTGCGACATCGTCGAGCAGGTGCCGCACAGCAGTCTGGTCTATGACTGCGTAGACCGCCATTCTGCCTACAAGGGACACATTACGCCCGAGGTCGTGGACGGCATGGAGCGCGACCTTGCGAAGCCGGCGGATCAGGTGTTCGCGACTGCGGTCGGTCTCGCGGAGACGCTCGAAAAGATCAACCCGACCACGAAAATGATCCCGAACGGCGCGGCCTATGAGATCTTCTCGCGCGTGCAGACCGAAAAGGACGCGCTGTCCTGTCCGGAGGACATGAAGGGGCTGAAGCATCCGGTCTACGGCTTTGTCGGCATGCTGCAGGAGTGCATCGACTACGCGCTCATCGAAAAGCTCGCGAAGGAGCGCCCGGACGCGACCATCTTCCTCATCGGCCGCACGCTGCCCGGCGTCGACCTGTCGCATCTGAAGCAGTACAAAAATATCGTGTTCCACGGACTCGTACCGCAGCCCGAGCTGCCGGCCTACCTCGCACAGATGGACGTCTGTCTGAACGTATTCCGGGCGGGCGCGCTCTCCAAGGACGTTTCGCCGCTCAAGTTCTATGAGTATCTCGCGACCGGCAAGCCGGTCGTTTCGACCCGTGAGCCGCTTCAGGTCGAGGATTTCAGGGATGTGGTGTATATCGCGCATGATGCGGACGAATTTCTCGCGCTGTGCGACGAGGCGGCACGAGAAAATGCGCCGGAAAAGGTCGAAAAGCGCCTTGCCTACGGCGAGCAGTGTTCGTGGACCGAGCGTGTCCGGCAGATGGAGGACGTTCTGTATAAAAAGGGCGTTCTGCACGAAAGCCCGGAAAAGTAACGGGTAAGTTTGGGCATTTGCACAAAGAAAAGAAAAAACGTGTAAAAGCCTTGCATTGCAAGGTTTAATTCGATAGAATATTGTTGTAACACCACCGATAGTTTCAGGAAAGAGGTGCAGCACATGACCGGCAGCGTATTCTTAAAGCGAAATGCAATCGCACAGTTCTGCGTTTTCGGGGATTACTGCAATTTTTTTGGCATCGGTGCAGCTAATTGAGCATCTTTAGGACACGGGTATATCTCCGTGTCCTAATTTGTTTTTGAGGAGGAGTACCACATGAAAAAGGTTCTGGTCGTCATGGGCTCGGACAGCGATCTCAAGGTGATGGGAAAATGCATCGATCGCCTGAAGTCCTTCGACATTCCCGTTGAGGTCCGCATCTGCTCGGCACACCGCACCCCGGCTGTCGCAGAGCAGCTTGCGAAAAATGCGGCGGCGGAGGGCTTCGGCGTCATCATCGCGGCGGCGGGCAAGGCAGCGCATCTGGGCGGCGTTCTCGCAGCCTACACCACGCTCCCGGTCATCGGCGTTCCGATGGCGACGAGCGTGATGGGCGGCATGGACAGCCTGCTTTCCATCGTGCAGATGCCAAAGGGCATCCCGGTCGCAACGGTTGCGATCGACGGCGCGGACAACGCAGCCATCCTCGCAGCGCAGATGATCGCGCTGTCGGATGAGGCTCTCGCAGCCAAACTCGCGGCTTTCAAGGCCGACATGGCAGCGGAAGTGACCGCAAAGGACGAAAAGGTTCGCGCACAGTTCGCGTAACCCCGTATCCCCGGCGAGGTAAAGGCGCTCCGCCGCTTCCATTGACGGCGCGGCGTACAACCTGCAAACGCTGACCGGGAGCAGCGCTTCCGGTCCCGCAGTAGTTTCAAATTAACACACATATATTAAAATGGAGGAATTGGACATGGAAAAGAAAGAACAGCTGTACGAAGGCAAGGCCAAGAAGGTATTTGCAACCGACGACCCGAACCTGGTCATCGTAGACTACAAGGACGATGCGACCGCATTCAACGGCCTCAAGAAGGGCTCGATCGCCGGCAAGGGCGTCATTAACAACGTCATGAGCAACCATATGTTCCAGCTGCTGGAGAAGCAGGGCGTGCCGACGCATTTCGTCGAGCAGCTCTCCGAGCGCGAAACTCTGGTAAAGAAGGTTTCCATCGTACCGCTTGAGGTCATCATCCGCAACATTTCCGCCGGTTCCTTCGCAAAGCGCTTCGGCGTTGAGGAAGGCATCGTGTTCGACGAGCCGACCATCGAGTTCTCCTACAAGAACGACGACCTCGGCGATCCGCTGATGAACGCTTACCATGCGGTAGCGCTCAAGGCAGCGACCCGCGAGGAGATCGAGACCATCAAGTCCATGGCCTTCAAGGTAAACGAGGTCATGAAGCAGTACTTCGACTCGCTGAACGTTATCCTCGTTGACTTCAAGCTCGAGTTCGGCAAGACCGCCGACGGCAAGATCGTTCTGGCGGACGAGATCTCCCCGGATACCTGCCGCCTGTGGGACAAGACCACTAAGGAGAAGCTCGACAAGGACCGCTTCCGCCGCGATCTGGGCGGTGTCGAAGAGGCATATCAGGAGATCATGAAGCGCGTCATGGGCAAGTAAGCCGCGCGCACGGACAGGAAAAGGCTAAATATTCTATGAAATATCGTATTAAAAGACAGAGCAGCACTCCGTTTGACAAGGTACACGAGGAGTGCGGCGTATTCGGCATCGCGGCGCCCGAGGGCAAGGAAATCTCCGCCGCACACGACGCCTACACCGCGCTGTTCGCATTGCAGCACCGCGGTCAGGAGGCAGCCGGCATCGCCGTAAACAAGAACGGCGTCATTCACTGCCATAAGGATGTCGGTCTGGTCAGCGCCGTTTTCGACCAGAAAACGCTCGACCGGATGCCGGGCTCCATGGCGATCGGCCATGTCCGCTACTCTACGACCGGCGACACGCGCCGCGAGAATGCACAGCCGATCTCCATCACCCATGTCAAGGGCAACCTCGCCGTTGCGCACAACGGCAACCTCGTAAACGCGGGCGAGCTGCGCCGCGAGATCGAGCTGGACGGCGGCATTTTCCGTTCCTCGAACGATACCGAGGTCCTGGTCTACACCATCGTCAAGGAGCGCCTCAAGTGCGCCTCCATCGAGGAGGCCGTGCTGAGCACCATGAAGCGCATCGAGGGCGCGTATTCGCTCGTCGTCATGTCTCCGCGCAAGCTCATCGCTGCGCGCGACCCCCACGGCTTCCGTCCGCTCTGCATCGGTCTGCTGGACGGCGACTGCTACGTATTCGCCTCCGAGACCTGCGCGCTCGACGCGCTCGGCGCGAAGTTTATCCGCGACGTGGAGCCGGGTGAGGTCTGCGTCGTAGAAAACGGCGAGCTGCGCTCGATGCACTGCGACATTGAGTGCAAGACCTCCGCCTGCGTATTTGAGTATATTTATTTCGCCCGTCCGGACTCCATCATCGACGGCGCGTCGGTCGAGCTTGCCCGTCAGGAGGCCGGCAAGTATCTGTCCATTGAGCATCCGGTCGGCGCGGACGTCGTTATCGGCGTGCCCGACTCGGGCATCCCGGCGGCCATCGGCTACGCGAAGTTCTCGGGCATCCCGTACGGCGTCGGTCTCATTAAAAACCGCTATATCGCCCGTACCTTCATTCAGCCGGGTCAGGACAAGCGCGAGCGCTCGGTGCGCCTCAAGCTGAACGCCCTGCGCACCGCGGTCGAGGGCAAGCGCGTCATCATGGTCGACGACTCGATCGTTCGCGGCACGACCTGCGGCCGTCTGGTCAAGCTGCTGCGCGACGCAGGCGCGGCCGAGGTCCATATGCGCATTTCCGCGCCCCCGTTCCGTCATCCCTGCTTCTTCGGCACGGATATCCCCGAGCGCAGCCAGCTGCTCGCCCACAATCGCACGGTTGAGGAAATGCGCGAGATCATCGGCGTAGACTCGCTCGGCTTCCTGTCGCTCGAGGCCTGCCGCAAGATCGCGGTCGGCTGCAAGCTCGGCTTCTGCGATGCCTGCTTCTCGGGCGAGTACCCCATTCCGGTACCCGATGAGGCGGAGAAGAATATGTTTGAGATGGAAATCCCTCTCAGCAACAAAGAGTAAATGAAAGTGAGTGTGTAAATATGAGCGAGAGCCGTTCTGAAAGCTACAAGGCAGCCGGTGTAGACGTCACCGCAGGTTACGAGGCAGTCAAGCTGATGAAGCCGATGGTCGAGAGCACCTACGTCAAGGGCGTCATGGGTACGCTCGGCGGCTTCGGCGGTCTGTTCCGCCCGGAGTTCAAGGGCATGGCCGACCCCATTCTGGTTTCCGGCACGGACGGCGTGGGCACCAAGCTCAAGCTGGCGTTCCTGATGGACAAGCATGACACGGTCGGCATCGACTGCGTTGCCATGTGCGTCAACGACATCGCCTGCTGCGGTGCACAGCCGCTGTTCTTCCTCGACTATATCGCAGTCGGCAAAAACCAGCCCGAAAAGATCGCACAGATGGTTTCCGGTATCGCAGAGGGCTGCCGTCAGGCAGGCTGCGCGCTGATCGGCGGCGAGACCGCCGAGATGCCGGGCTTCTATCCGGTAGACGAGTACGACATGGCCGGCTTCTCGGTCGGCATGGTCGATAAGGAAAAGATGATCGACGGCACGACCATCAAGCCGGGCGATGCGCTGATCGGCGTTGCGTCCTCGGGCGTACATTCCAACGGCTATTCCCTCGTGCGCAAGACCCTCGGCATCAACGAGAAGTCGGTCCGCCGCTATATCGATGAGTTCGGCAAGAGCCTCGGCGAGGAGCTGTTGACCCCGACCAAGATCTACGTCAAGGCGATCCAGTCGCTCATCGGCAAGGTAGACGTCAAGGGCATCAGCCATATCACCGGCGGCGGCTTCTATGAGAACGTGCCGCGCATGCTGCCGGAGGGCATCGTCGCGAAGATCGAGAAGAAGGCCGTTCCGGTTCCGCCGGTATTCGACCTGATCGCAAAGACCGGCAAGATCCCGGAGCGCGATATGTACAATACGTTCAACATGGGCGCAGGTCTGGTTCTGGCTGTCGCAGCAGAGGACGTTTCCCGTGCCGTCGCAGCGATCTCCGCTGCGGGCGAGACGGCGTTCGTCATCGGCGAGTGCACTGCCGGCGATAAGGGTGTAGAGCTGGTATAAGACTGTCGCGAAACTGACGTTTCGCCGACAATCTGCGTAGGAGTGAATCTTAACGACAGACGGAAACGGGCGCTTTGCCGCCCGTTTCCCATCGAAACGCGCACGACTGTGCGAAAATTCTGGAGAATACAAATGACTAATATTGCAGTTCTGGTTTCGGGCGGCGGAACCAACCTTCAGGCGCTGATCGACGCCGAGGAGGCGGGAAAGATCGAAAACGGCGGCATCCGCCTTGTCGTTTCGTCCAATCCGAACGCCTTCGCGCTCGAGCGGGCGGCGAAGGCAGGCATCGAGACCGCCGTGCTGCGCCGAAAGGAATACGACTCGGCGGAGCGCTACGGCGAGGCGCTCGACGCGCTGCTGCGCGAAAAGGAGATCGGTCTTATCGTCCTGGCGGGATTTATGACCGTGCTGCCCGACAGCTTTTGTGCAAAATATGAAAACCGCATCATCAATGTCCACCCGTCGCTCATCCCGTCGTTCTGCGGCGAGGGATTTTACGGCCTGCGTGTGCATGAGGCGGCGCTCGCCAAGGGCGTCAAGGTCACGGGCGCGACCGTACACTTTGTAAGTGAGGTCGTAGACGGCGGCGCGATCATCGCGCAGAAGGCCGTCGAGGTCGAGCCGGGAGACACCCCGGAGAGCCTTCAGAAGCGCGTGATGCAGAATGCGGAATGGATCCTGCTGCCGCAGGCAGTGTCGGATTTCTGCGCCGGCAGACTTTCGGTCAGCGGCGCCATCGTTACAAGACAGGAGTGACAGCTATGAGCAAGAACGTTTTTGACATCGGCCAGGAGCTGATGAGCAACGCTTATCCGGGTCGCGGCATCATTCTCGGCCGCACGTCGGACAATAAAAAGAATGTCATCGCATATTTCATCATGGGCCGCTCGGAGAACAGCCGCAACCGCGTGTTCACCGAGACCGAGGACGGCATCCGCACCGAGGCGTTCGACCCGTCGAAGATGGTCGACCCGTCGCTGATCATCTATCATCCGGTCCGCCTGTATGACGGCACGCTCGTCGTGACCAACGGCGACCAGACCGACACCATCGTCGATTTCCTCAAGCAGGGCAAGAGCTACTTTGAGGCGCTCCGCACCCGTCAGTTTGAGCCGGATGCCCCGAACTATACCTCCCGCATCTCGGGCGTGGTCAACCCGGACGGCTCCTACAGCCTGTCCATCCTCAAGAACTTCACCTCGGACCGCACCGCGAACAAGCGCTTTTTCTACGAGTATGACAAGCCGGTTGCCGGTCTGGGTCACTTTATTCATACCTACCAGTGCGACGGCGACCCGCTGCCGCCGTTCCGCGGCGAGCCGAAGTGCATCCGCATCGAGCTGCCGATCAAGGAATTCACCAACCTGCTCTGGAACAGCCTCAACGAGCAGAACAAGGTCTCGCTCTTCGTCCGCTACGTCGACCTCGAGACCGGCGAATATGAGCAGGAGATCCGCAACAAGAACGCAGAATAACTGCGATCTGATGAGCAGAAAGGACTATTTATGAAAGAATTAGCCTTAAAGTACGGCTGCAACCCGAACCAGAAGCCGGCTCGCATCTTCATGACCGAGGGCGAGCTCCCCATCGAGGTTCTCAATGGCAAGCCGGGTTATATCAACTTCTGCGACGCCTTCAACTCGTGGCAGCTCGTCCGCGCGCTCAAGAAGGCGACCGGCATGCCGGCAGCGGCTTCCTTCAAGCACGTTTCTCCGGCCGGCGCGGCGCTGGGCAAGCCGCTGACCGATATTGAGAAGCAGATGTACTTCGTCGATACCGACAAGGAGCTGTCTCCCATCGCCTGCGCCTACATCCGCGCACGCGGCGCGGACCGCCTGTGCTCCTACGGCGACTGGGCGGCGCTGTCCGATACCTGCGATGCGGACACCGCATCCTACCTCGCACACGAGGTCTCTGACGGCATCATCGCCCCGGATTTCACCGCAGAAGCGCTCGAGATCCTGAAAACCAAGCGCAAGGGCGGCTATAACGTGGTCAAGATCGATCCGGACTACGAGCCAAAGCCGATCGAGCAGCGTGATATTTTCGGCATCCGCTTCGAGCAGGGCTACAACAACTACGAGATCAGCGAGAGCCTGCTGAACAATATCGTTACCGAGAACAAGAATCTGCCGGAGAGCGCAAAGCACGACATGATCCTCGCGCTCATCACGCTCAAGTACACCCAGTCCAACTCGGTCTGCTACGTCAAGGACGGCATGACCATCGGCGTCGGCGCAGGTCAGCAGAGCCGTATCCACTGCACGCGCCTCGCGGGCAGCAAGGCGGACAACTGGTTCGTTCGTCAGCATCCGAAGGTCCTCGGCCTCCAGTTCGTTGACGGCATCCGCCGCCCGGACCGCGACAATGCGATCGACGTTTATACCTCGGATGAGTACGAGGATGTCCTCGCAGAGGGCGTATGGCAGAAGACCTTCAAGGTCAAGCCGGAGGTGCTCACCGCAGAGGAAAAGAAGGCATGGATCGCGAAGAACACCGGCGTGACCGTCGGCTCGGATGCATTCTTCCCGTTTGGCGACAACGTAGAACGTGCACGCAAGTCTGGCGTCGAGTACATCGTACAGCCGGGCGGCTCCATCCGCGATGACAACGTGATCGAGACCGCGAACAAGTACGGCATCACCATGGCGTTCACCGGTATGCGCCTGTTCCATCACTAAAAATGAAACTGCTCAAGGGCTATTATGCCTATTTAGCCATCGCAGGCGGATTTCTGCTCTGCCTTGCCGCAAAGGACAACTGGGCGCTGCAGATGCTGGCGTTCGCGCTGGTATCGGCGGGTGCGTTGTCCGTGCAGGGCGTGTCGCGCTGGTATATGCGGGCAAGCATCGCAGCCGATGTCAAGATGGTATTCTCGCTTGCGCTCGGCCCGGCCGTTATTCCGCCCGGACTGCTGCGCATCGCGCTGTACTATATCGGTCTTGTGCCGCTGCTGCTCACCGGCTGTATGCTGCTGATGGGCGTAAAAGACCAGATGCACAAAATCGGCCACAGCACCCTGCCCGAATGGGTCCTGCTGGTGATCTGGAGTGCGGGCTACATCCTCGTGCTCGTCAGCGCCCCCGGCTGGCTGAACGATTATCTGTTCAACACCGTGTGGACGTTGGCCAATACCTGCATCTCCATCGGCACAGTAGCACTGATCGTAGAAATGTTCCGCGCACAGCGCATATACCTACAAACGGAGGAACAAGAATGAAAGTTTTGGTTATCGGCGGCGGCGGCCGTGAGCACGCCATCGTCCATACATTGAAGAAGAGCCCCAAGGTGGACTACATCTGGTGTGCCCCGGGCAACGGCGGCATCGCCGCTGAGGCAGAGTGCGTTGCCATCAAGGCGACCGACATCGACGGCATGGTCGCGTTCGCGAAGGAGAACAAGCCGGATCTCGTTATGGTCGCGCCGGATGATCCGCTCGCACTCGGCATGGTTGACGCGCTCGAGGCCGCAGGCATCCGCGCCTTCGGTCCGCGCAAGAACGCTGCCATCATCGAGGGCAGCAAGTCCTTTGCCAAGGATCTGATGCAGAAATACAATATCCCGACCGCAGGCTATGCCGTTTTTGAGAACTCGGCGGACGCGATCGAGTACATCAGGAAGAACGGTGCGCCGATCGTTGTCAAGGCGGATGGTCTGGCGCTCGGCAAGGGCGTGACCGTCGCCATGACCGAGGAGGACGCCATCGAGGCTGTCAAGGACGCGATCGACGGCGGTGCCTTCGGCGGTGCCGGTGCGCGCGTCGTCATCGAGGAGTTCCTCACCGGCCCCGAGGTCTCTGTTCTTGCGTTCGTGGACGGCAAGCACCTCAAGACCATGCCCTCCGCGCAGGATCACAAGCGTGCCTACGACCATGACGAAGGCCCGAACACGGGCGGCATGGGCGCTTTCTCGCCGTCTCGTTTCTACACCGACGACATCGCGGCGGAGTGTATGGAGACCATCTTCAAGCCGACCGTTGCTGCGATGGAAAAAGAGGGCCGTCCGTTTAAGGGTGTGCTGTACTTCGGTCTGATGCTGACCCCGAAAGGCCCGCGCGTCATCGAGTACAACGCCCGCTTCGGTGACCCGGAGACCCAAGCAGTCCTGTCCCGTCTGGACACCGACCTGTTCGATATTTTCAATGCCGTCATCGACGAAAAGCTCGAGGATATCGACATCAAGTGGGCAGACAACGCAGCGTGCTGCGTCTGCATGGCTTCCGGCGGCTATCCGAAGGCATACGAAAAGGGCAAGGAGATCACGGGTCTTAACGATGTGACCGATTCCTTCGTGTTCCACGCAGGCACCGCTGTCAAGGACGGCAAGCTCGTCACGAACGGCGGCCGTGTCCTCGGCGTGACTGCGACTGCGCCCACGCTCGATGAGGCCATTCAGAAGGCCTACGCCGACGTCAAGAAGATCCACTTTGACAAGGTGCATTACCGTACGGATATCGGTGTAAAGTAAAAATTCCGCTTTATTACAGGGTGGGCTGAACTTGGCCCACCCTGTATTCTGCGTTAATGAAAGAAGGGGAAAAAATGAAAACTGAACAGCAAAATCAGATTTTAGGCTGTATGAATGACGTGCTGAACCAGAACGGCTTCCGTGCGGAGATCATGCAGCAGGAGGGCGCGCCGACTATTCTCCGCTGCGAGGCGATGCGGCAGGGCAAGGTCGCGAAGGATGTCGTCATTGAGGCGTGCTTTATCCCGATGCAGCTTCCGGACGAGAACATGGGTCTGCTCCAGTTCTTCGTGACACTGTTTCAGGGCGCGCCGGAAGGCCACGAGAACCAGCTGCGCCGCGCGTGCGACTACTGCAACGGCTTCTGTGCGCTCGGCGCATTCGGCTTTTATGAGCAGGCGGGCCAGATCTACCTCAAGCACAACACGCTTGTTGACGGCTCTCTCGACCTGGACAAGATCATCCCGTTTGTGGCGGACAATATCTCCGTGCTGCTCGCGGCAGTCTCCCGCTTTATCGACGGCCTCGCGCAGGTCGCATATGCCGGCATGACGCTCGATGCGGTCATCGATCAGGAGTTGTTCCCGAAAATGAATTAAAAAAAGGCTCTGTTCGCGGTGAAAACCAGCAGAACAGAGCTTTTTATTACAGTTTTTCCAGCTGGAAGGGGGTAGTCTGGTAGACGTAGTAGTTGATCCAGTTGGTGTAGAAGAGGTGTGCGTGTGCCTTCCAGGTAACGAGAACATCCGCGGACGGGTCGTCGTTGCGGAAATAATGCCTGGGCACATCGGGGTTGAGGCCCTTCGCGAGGTCGCGCTCGTACTCTTTTTTCAGCGTGTCCGAGTCGTATTCGCCGTGGCCGAGCACGAAAATCTGCCGGCCGTTGACGGCCTCTGCGATATAAACGCCAGCCTCGTGGGACTCCGCGAGCAGGCGCAGTTCGGAATGCTTGCGGATGTCGCCGGCGCGGACTTCGGTGTGGCGCGAGTGCGGCGCGCAGAACAGATCATCGAAGCCGCGCATCAGCGGTTCGTGCGGGAACAGCACATGATGCTTGAAAATACCGCTCATTTTATGCGAAAGCTCATACTTTGGGATACCATAATGGTAATAAAGACCGGCCTGCGCGCCCCAGCAGATGTGCAGGGTGGAATGAACGTGCGTTTTCGTCCATTCCATGATTTCAACCAGCTCGTCCCAGTATTCGACCTCCTCGAACGGCATCAGCTCGACCGGCGCGCCGGTGATGATAAAGCCGTCGTATTTCTGGTCGCGAATGTCGTCAAAGGTCTTGTAGAACGTCAGGAGGTGATCCTCCGGCGTGTTCTTGGAATGATAGGTCTTGGTCTGGATAAGGTCGACCTCGATCTGAATGGGCGTGTTGGACAGACAGCGCAGGATCTGCGTCTCGGTCACGATCTTGAGCGGCATCAGATTGAGAATGGCGATGCGGAGCGGACGAATGCGCTGGGTCGTTGCGCGGTGTTCGGTCATAACGAAGATGTTTTCGCTCTCGAGAACCGCACGCGCCGGCAGGCTGTCGGGAATTTTTATCGGCAAGAGAAGCACCTCTTTAGAATGATTATGGTAAGTATAGATAACGCTGCGGTTTGGTGCGCAGCGTTCTATATTTATTATAACAGAGGAAACAGAAAACGACAAGTTTTAAGAAATATGAAAAAACCTGAAAATTTTTGTTGACAGGAGGGGGAGTGCTGTGGTATTCTATTAAAGCTGTCGCTGAGAGGCGCGGCGGTCAAGCTGAAAAGCGGCTTGAAAAGAACGAAAAAAGTTCTTGACAAACGGATTTCGGTTTGATATAATAAACAAGCTGTTTCGAAAGAGACGGCGATCAGAAAAGTTTGAGTTTTGAGAGAATTGCTTCAAAAACCTCGAAAAAAAGTTTTGAAAAAGTTCTTGACAAACGAAACTTCATCTGATATAATAAATAAGCTGCGAATGAGAAGCTGAGCTTCTTAAAACAGCGGATTGCACCTTGTAAATTAAACAACGATGTGCTTAAAATTTTGTTCGATATGAACAAGGT